>NZ_JBXAWP010000002.1:0-1315492 GCF_057291955.1 Achromobacter sp. 1L-A-4-B-C2 | reverse complement strand
GCGCCGATGATAGTGGACGGACGTCTGTGAAAGTAGGTCATCGTCAGGCTTTTATTGCGCAAAACCCCACAGGTAATCCTGTGGGGTTTTGTTTTTTTGTTTTTCGGTTTTTGGTTTTTGGTTTAAGTTTTAGTTTGAGAATTCATGAGAAAAGCCCCGCTGCTTGCAGCGGGGCTTTTCTGTTTATCGCCGCTAGTTGGACCACGAGTGTGATTACGACGCCGACAAGTACTGCTGACGGTCTATGCCATGACGCTGAAGTTTGTCGTAGAACGTCTTGCGCGGAATACCTAGCGATTCAAGCGTGGCTTTGATGTCGCCTTGATGGATTTGAAGCGCATCGCGTATCAGTTGAGCTTCAAATTGCTCCATACGCTCGGGCAGGGTTTGCTTATTGTCGGGCGCTTGTACGGGGCTGGATTTCACTGTGTCCGGGACGCCCAGGACCAGGCGTTCCGCGAAGTGGGCAAGCTCGCGCACGTTGCCGGGCCACGCGTGTGTCATCACATGCTGGGTGATTGAGCTTGGTATGTCCGGGATGTCTCGCTGGAAGCGGCGTGACGCGTGACCAAGGTAATGCGCGAACAGCAGAGGAATGTCCTCACGGCGCTCGCGCAGCGGCGGAATGCGGATGGTGACGACGTTCAGCCGGTAGAAAAGGTCTTCCCGGAATTTGCCACGTATGGAGGGGTCGCCCAGGTCTTCCTTGGTGGCTGCCACCACACGCAGGTCCAGGTTGCGAACCTCATTGCTGCCCAGCGGGGTGATCTGGCGTGATTCGAGCACGCGCAGCAGCTTCACCTGTACTGCCAACGGCATGCTTTCGATCTCGTCCAGGAAAAGAGTCCCCCCGCTGGCGTGTTCGATGCGCCCAATCCGCTTCCTCTGCGCGCCAGTGAAGGCGCCGGCTTCGTGACCGAATAACTCGCTTTCTATGACGCTTTCCGGCAATGCGCCGCAATTGATCGCAACCAGCGAACGATGGCGGCGCCGGCTCAAGCGGTGAAGCGCAGTCGCGACGACTTCTTTGCCTGTGCCCGTTTCTCCCTCTACAAGTACGTCGACATTTGCGTCGGCGATGTGGCGCAGCGTTTCCTTGATACGTTGCATCGCCGGCGTCGAGCCTATAAACGGGACCTCGTCTGCCTCGACGGCAAACGCCGCCTCCCGCAGGCGCCGATTCTCCAGCACCAGACGACGTTTTTCCGAAGCGTGATGGATGGCGGTCGTCAGCCGGTCAGGCGCATACGGCTTGGCCAAAAAGTCATAGGCGCCATCGCGCATGCACTGCACCGCCGTAGCGATATCGCCATGGCCGGTGATCAAGATGACGGGAAGCTCCGGATCGATGTCGCGCAAGCGACGGAATAATTGCAGCCCGTCGATGTCGGGCATGCGGATGTCGGTGACCACCACGCCATCAAACCCGCGATGCAGCGTCGGAAGTGCCGAGCGCGCCGAGTTGTGCGCGTCTACCGTCATGCCATGCAACTTCAATGTCTGAACGTTGGCGCGGCGCAAGTCTTCATCGTCGTCGATGAAGACGACATGCGGCGGGCCGGGCTGACCGTCGTCAAGCGGCGCGACCGCGTAGGGGGAGGTGTCGGAAGGATGGTTCATGGCGAAATGGCTGGCCGGTAATGCGCGGTGGGCGCCTTGCGTAATGTGAGTATGAAAGTGGCGCCGCCCAGGGCGCCGGGCAGAGGCGGAAACGCGGGGTCGTTCGGGTCCACGGCCAACAAGTCGCCGCCGAATTCGGCGACGATGTCGCGGCATATCACCAGCCCCAGTCCCAAGCCTTCCGCTTTTGTCGTGTAGAAAGGCGTGAAAAGGCGCGCGCGCGTGTCGGTGGCAAGGCCGGGGCCGTTGTCGCTGACCGAGAGTCGCACTGTTTCGCCCAGGTCTTGCAGCGCTACGAGCACGCGGCCGTCGGCAACGCCTTCCAGCGCTTCCATTGCGTTCTGCAGCAAATTCACCAACACCTGTTCGAGGCGAATGCGGTCGGCACGGACCAGCACATCCTGGTCGTCGGGCGGCCGTACCAGGGTGACCCCTTGCCTGCGCGCACGCGGCCCGATCAGCAGCAGTGCGCCTTCCATGGCGTCCTTCAGGCTTGTCGGCCCCACTGAGGTGCCCGCCTTGCGCGAGAATGCGCGGAGTTCGCCGGTGATGTGGCCGATGCGTTCTGTCAACGCGGCGATGGTGCCCAGGTTTTCATTGACGGCAGCCATGTCGTCGCGGCGCACGAATTCTGTCGCGTTGTCGGCGTAGGCGCGGATTGCCGCAACGGGCTGATTGATCTCGTGCGCCACCCCCGCCGCCACCTGGCCAAGCAGCGCCAGCTTACTGGCCTGGACCAGCTCGTCCTGCATGGTGTGCAAGCGGGCTTCGGCCCGCTGCCGCTCGTCCATCTCGTCCATTAACTGCTCATTGAGTTCGCTAAGCTGCGCGGTACGTTCGCCGACCAGTGCAGCCAGCTGAGCCTGCGTGGCCGCTTGCTGCTGGGCTTGCTCGCGATTGCGCTGGCGCCGGTAAAGCACGATGCCCAGCGCCGCGGCCAAGAGGCTTAGCGCAAGCAGTGCCGCCATTTGGGCGTTGGCGGTGGCCTGGTTCATGGCGGCCTGGACTGGCGACAAAAGGTGCAGCGTCCAGCCCGGAGACTCGGTGATCGGCAGCGTTGTGTGCAGCAGCGGAGCGCCTTTTGGAATCTGCGGCAACGCGTCGTCAGTGTGTACCAACTGACCATTGCCCACGGACGACAGCGGTGGCGTCAGCGGCAAGGTTTGAAAGCGGGCATCACCGAACTGGAGACTGGTGCGCAGCGTCTGTGCCAAGGCGGGAGACAGCGGCGCCAACACGTCGAACCGCCAATCCGACACGCTGCCCAGCAGCACCACGCCATGTTCGTCCGTGACGAAGATGGGCGCGATGGATTGGCGCCAGTCGGATTCCAGATCGCGAAAGTCCACCTTCAAGACGATCACACCCAACATGGCGCCTTGCGCGTCGTCCACCCGACGGGACAAGTACAGCCCGGCTTCGTGGCTGATCGTTCCCAACGCGAAATGTTCTGCCGAGCCTCGGGCAACCGCGCCTTGAAAGTACGGCCGAAACTGATAGTCCACCCCGACAAAGGTGGCGGGTTCTCGCCAATTGCTGGCTGCGATTGCCAAGCCCGTCTTGTCCAGCAGGTAGATCGCCGACGCGCCGACGCCACGCGTCAGCGTGTCGAGCTTGTCATCCAGCGATTCCACCTGAGCGGCCGAGGCGCCTTGCAACACCGCGCGCACGTCCACGTCCCGGGTCAAGACAAAGGGCAGCGCGCGGAATTTGTCGAGGTTGTTGCGCAGCAAGGCCGCGTTGATCTGCCCCGCGCTACGCGCTTGAAGCGTGGCGCTTTTGATCGCGTTCTCGCGCGCCCACTCGGTGGCCGCCTGCAACACCCCGGCCACCACGCCGATGACGACCAGCATGGCAAGCACGCGCGCGCGCCAAGGCCGGGGCGCTGGGCGGGTGGGGGACCAGGCCAGGTTTGAATGCGCGGAACCGGCAGAGGGTGCGGGGCGAGCGGCGCGAGAGGAAGGAGCTTTGGACATGATGTGCGGGTTTCCGCACATTCTAATTTGATTCTGTGTGGTTATCCGCCATTTGGTTCGCCCAATACGAAACGAAAATCGGATAAATCCTTTAACTATCAATGGCTTGCCGTCAATGTATGGCCCGCCCACGACCTGGCACGGGTCTTGCGTATGTAGCCATAAGCCGAGCCGCTTTCCGCGCGCCCGGTGAAATCGGCGTGCGGCCACTGCGCATTGCCATAAAACAGAAAACGCCCCGTCGCCCGTTGCGGCAAGGGGCATTGGTGGGGACAAATCCCGATGATCGAAATAGATCAAGGCGCGCCTGCGCGCAAGCTCAAGTTCTATCAAATCCTGTACGTGCAGGTAATTTTCGCCATCGTGATCGGGGTGCTGCTGGGCGCGTTCAAGCCTGAACTCGGCCAGCAAATGCAACCCCTGGGCGACGCCTTCATCAAGCTGGTCAAGATGATCATCGCACCGGTCATCTTCCTGACCGTGGCCTCGGGCATCGCGGCGATGAGCGACCTGAAGAAGGTTGGACGCGTGGCCGGCAAGGCCATGCTGTACTTTCTGATTTTCTCGACGCTTGCGCTGATCATCGGCATGGTGGTCAGCCATATCGTCCAGCCGGGCGCTGGCATGCATATCGACCCCAGCACCCTGGACCAGAAGGCCGTGGCGAATTTCGTGGCCAAGGCCCATGATTCGACCATCACCGGCTTCCTGATGAACATCATCCCGACGACGATCTTCAGCCCATTCGTGGGCGGGGACATTCTTCAGGTGTTGTTCGTGGCGGTGCTGTTCGGCATTTCGCTGGCCATGGTGGGCGAGCGCGGCAAGCCGATCCTGAACTTCATGACCGCATTGGCCCAGCCGATTTTCAAGCTGGTCGCCATTTTGATGAAGGCCGCGCCCATCGGTGCATTCGGCGCGATGGCGTTCACCATCGGCAAGTACGGCATCAAGTCGGTCGTGAACCTGGCCATGCTGGTCGGCACGTTCTACGCGACCTCGGTCCTGTTCGTCGTCGTGGTGCTGGGCCTGGTTGCCCGCTACAACGGCTTTTCGATTCTGAAGCTGGTGCGCTACATCCGCGAAGAACTGCTGTTGGTGCTGGGCACGAGTTCATCGGAAGCCGCGCTGCCCACGCTGATGCAGAAGATGGAACGCGCCGGCTGTTCCAAGTCGGTGGTCGGGCTGGTAGTGCCCACGGGATACTCGTTCAATCTGGACGGCACCAACATCTACATGACGATGGCCGCGCTGTTCATCGCCCAGGCCTGCGACATTCCGCTGTCGTTGGGCGACCAGATCCTGCTGCTGGCGGTTGCCATGCTCAGCTCCAAGGGTGCGGCGGGCGTGACCGGCGCCGGCTTCATTACCTTGGCTGCCACCTTGTCGGTGGTGCCGTCGGTGCCGATCGCCGGGATGACGCTGATCCTGGGCGTGGACCGCTTTATGTCCGAATGCCGCGCATTGACCAACCTGGTGGGTAACGCTACCGCCGCCGTCGTGGTGGCCCGCTGGGAGGGCGAGCTGGATCAAGAGCAATTGCACGCCGCGTTGGACGGCCAGCCTATGGCCGGTGGGCCGGCCGGCGACATGCCTGCGCCGGAAACGCATGCGGCGATCAGCCACACTGCCTGAGGCCTTAGCTGAAGCACGTCTTGCAATGAAAAATCCCCCGCGTCGGTTGCGACATGCGGGGGATTTTTTTTAGGCGCTGCGGGACGGGCCTAGCCAATCGACAATGCGATGCCGGTTCAGGGCACGTGAATGCCCGCTGTTCGCAGCAGGTTTGCCGTTTCGAATAGTGGCAAACCCATCACACCCGTATAGCTGCCGGAGATGTGCGAGATAAAGGTGCCGGCCAGCCCCTGAATGCCGTACGCGCCCGCCTTGCCGTAGGGCTCGCCGCTGTCGCAGTAGCGGCCGATTTCGTCGTCGCCCAGTTCGCGCATCTGAACCTGGGTGATGGACACGGCTTCAAGCAACTGCCCGCCCGCGCAAACCGCCACCGCCGTGTGCACCTCGTGCACCGAACCGGACAAGGCACGCAGAATCCGGAAGGCGTCTTCACGATCGGCGGGCTTGCCCAGCACGGCGCCATTCAGAATGACAGTGGTGTCGGCGGCCAGTAGCGGCAGGTCGGGCAGTGCGTGGTCGTGCATCCAGTCGCGGCCGCGCAGCGCCTTGTCACGGGCGGTGCGCTGCACGTAGTCGGCGGCGCTTTCACCTTCGTGTTGGGGTTCGTCTTCCCCCGGGGGGGCAGGCACAAGCAAGACTTTGTGCGCAAGACCGATCTGCGTTAGCAGTTCGCGCCGCCTGGGGCTGGCCGATGCCAGGTAAAGGCGGGCGGGGGAAGCGTCGGTGTCGGCGGTGTGAGACATGCGTGAACGCGTAAAAAATGGGGCGCTGCCCGGCCGGCGGTCAGGCGCGGTGGTAGGGGTGATTGGTCATGATGGCCCAGGCGCGATAGAGCTGTTCGGCCAACACCACGCGGACCATCGGATGGGGCAGGGTCAACGACGACAAGCGTAGCTGACCGCTGCACGAGGCCTTCAGGTCGGCGTCCAGGCCATCTGGCCCGCCGACGAGGAAGGCGACGTCCTGGCCACCGGCTCGCCATTGTTCCAGCTTTTGCGACAGGGCCATCGTGGTCAGGTCGCGGCCGCGCTCGTCCAGGGCCAGGCGTAGCGCGCCTGGCGGCAGCGCGGCTTCGATGCGTTTGGCTTCGGCAGCCATCATCTGGGCTGGCGTTTTGCCGGTGGTGCGCGGTTCGGGTTTGATCTCGCGCAGTTCCAGCGCGCAATCGGCGGGCAGGCGCTTGGCGTAGTCGGCCCAGGCCGTCTCGACCCAATCCGGCATACGCGTTCCCACCGCCGCAACAATCAATTTCACGGCTGGAACTCAGGCTTCGGCGTCGTCGTAGCCGCTGTCGGTGGGGATCGGCGCTACGCGGGTCGACTCCGGCAGCAGCTTCACTCGGACCGGCTTGCCACCCCAGATTTCTTCCAGGTTGTAGTACTGGCGAATCGCGGGCTGCATGATGTGCACGACCATGTCGCCCAGGTCGACGACGACCCATTCACCGGTGTCTTCACCTTCGATGGTGATGCCGGTCAGTTCAAGTGCGCGGCCACGGTCGGCCACGCTTGAAGCCAGGGCCCGGGTTTGGCGGTTGGAGGTGGCGCTGGCAATCACGACGCGATCGAACAAGCTTGTCAGATGCGTGGTGTTGTAGACCTTGATGTCTTGCGCCTTGACGTCTTCGAGGGCATCGATGACGGCGCGTTGGAGTTTCGTTATATCCATAGCTGCAAATATAACCCGCGGACGGACGGCGGATGCCGGCTCCGTGGCGTTTTCAGCGCCCGGCGGGTGTGGGTTTATCGGTAAAGTTGGTGCGCCGCAATATAGGCGGCGACCGAAGGGGCCAGCAGGCCGTCCGTGGACTCGCCCGCGGCCAGCCGGCGGCGGATGTCGGATGCGGACACCGCCATCGGGGCAAAGGGCAGTTCTTCCAGGCAGTGGCCTTGTTCTTGCAGCCAGGCGGTCAGTTCCGCCGGCGGCGTCAACGCCGTGCCGGGGCGGGTGGCCACGGCCAGGTCCACCAGGCTGGCAATGTCGCGCCAGCTGCGCCAAGTGCAGAAATTGGCAAGCTGGTCGGCACCCAGCAGCCAGACATAGCGCGCGCCCGAGGGCAGGGCGCGCAATGTGTCGATCGTGTAAGTGGGGCCGCTGCGTTCGATTTCGATTGGGTTGACGACCAGCCCGTCATGGCCGGCAATGGCCAGTTCAAGCATGTCGCGGCGTTGTTCGCCGGTGGCATGCAGGGCGGCGCGCTGCCAGGGATTGCCCGCCGGGATCAGTTCCACGGCGGCCAGATCCAGCGTGGACAGGGCGTTTTGCGCCAGCGCGACGTGGGCGACGTGGACGGGGTCGAAGCTGCCGCCCAGGAGGCCGATGCGCTTCAAACCCAATCCCGCGGCGTCAGGTACGGCGCGAGCTCGGCTTCGGGCGAGCCCGGTTCCGGGTGCCAGTCGTAGCGCCATTGCGCCATGGGCGGCATGGACAGCAGGATGGATTCGGTGCGGCCGCCCGATTGCAGGCCAAACAGCGTGCCGCGATCGAACACCAGGTTGAATTCCACGTAGCGGCCACGGCGGTACGCCTGGAAATCGCGCTCGCGCTCTGTGTAGGCCATGCCGCGCCGACGTTCGACGATGGGCAGATAGCTGTGCAGGAACGCGTCGCCTACCGACCGCGTCAAGGCGAACGAGGCGTCAAAGCCCGGCGCGTTCAGGTCGTCAAAGAAAATGCCGCCGATGCCCCGCGTTTCGTTGCGATGCTTCAGGTAGAAGTATTCGTCGCACCAGCGCTTGTAGCGCGGATAGTAGTCCGGGCCGTGGCTGGCCAGTGCGTCGCGGCACACCGTATGGAAATGGCGCGCGTCTTCTTCAAACGGGTAATACGGGGTCAGGTCAATGCCGCCGCCGAACCAGAAGATGTCGGCTTCGTCATGCCCGGGCCGGGCCGCCGCCACGAACATGCGCACGTTCATGTGGGTGGTGGGCACGTACGGGTTGCGGGGGTGCAGCACCATCGACACGCCCATCGCTTCCCAGGCGCGGCCGGCAAGCTCGGGGCGGTGGGCGCTGGCCGACGGGGGCAGCTTGGTGCCCTTGACGTGGCTGAACAGCACGCCCGCGCGTTCGAACAGCTGGCCGCCTTCCAGCAGCCGCGACAGCCCGCCGCCGCCCTCGGGCCGGACCCATTCGTCAGCACGGAACGGGCCGCCTTCCGCGGCTTCCAGCGCCTGGACGATACGGGCCTGAAGGCCGGTGAGGTAATCGCGGACAGTGGCGACGGGCAAGGCGTTCATCGGCTTTCCGCTTACGCGTTGGACTTCGGTTTCTGTTGCGACGGCTTCAGGGCGCGCCAGCCGATATCGCTACGGTATTGGCGGCCATCGAAATGGATACCGTCGATGGCTTCGTACACGCGGTCGCGCGCCATCTTGACCGAATCGCCCAGTGCCGTAACGCACAGCACGCGACCGCCGGTGGTCTTGGTTTCTTCGCCGGTCAGTTCGGTGGCGGCGTGGAACACCATGCAGTCCTCGGCATCCGCGGGCAGGCCGCGGATGACGTCGCCGGTGCGCGGAGTATTCGGGTAATTGTGCGAGGCCAGCACCACGCCCAGCGCGGTGCGGCGGTCCCAGACGATATCGGCCTGGTTCAGCGTGCCGTCCACGGCGTGCTCAAGCGCGTCCAGCAGATCGCTCTTGACGCGCATCATGATGGGCTGCGTTTCCGGGTCGCCCATGCGGCAGTTGAATTCCAGCGTCTTGATCTCGCGGTCGGGATCATCGCCCGGGGCGATCATCAGGCCGGCGTACAGGAACCCGGTATACGGAATGCCGTCGCGCGTCATGCCCTGCACGGTCGGCAGGATGATTTCGCGCATGATGCGGTGGTGCAGTTCGGGCGTAACGATCGGCGCGGGCGAATACGCGCCCATGCCGCCGGTGTTCGGGCCCTGGTCGCCGTCTTGCAGGCGCTTGTGGTCCTGGCTGGTGGCCAGCGCCAGCACGTTGCGGCCGTCGCACATGACGATGAAACTGGCTTCTTCGCCCACCAGGCATTCTTCGATGACGACGCGAGCGCCCGCGGCGCCCATCGAGCCGTCGCCCAGCATGGCGTCAACGGCGGCGTGGGCCTCTTCCAGTGTGGCCGCGACCACAACGCCCTTGCCGGCCGCCAGGCCGTCAGCCTTGATGACGATGGGGGCGCCTTCCTGGTCGATATAGGCGTGCGCCTGGACCGGGTCGGTAAAGGTGGCGTAGCGCGCGGTCGGGATGTTGTGCCGGACCATGAAGGCCTTGGCGTAGTCCTTCGAGCTTTCCAGCTGCGCGGCGGCCTTGGTGGGGCCGAAGATCTTCAGGCCACGCGCACGGAACACGTCCACGACGCCCGAGGCCAGCGGCGCTTCCGGGCCGACGACCGTCAGCGCGATTCCTTCGCGCTGGACGAAATCGGCCAGCTCCTCGGCATTGGTCAGCGGGATGTTTTCCATCTGCTCGGCCCGTTGCGTGCCGCCGTTACCCGGCGCGACGAACACCTTGTGTACGCGCGGGGAGCGGGCCAGCCGCCAGGCGAGGGCATGTTCGCGGCCGCCCGAGCCAATTACCAGGAGTTTCATGTTGCGTGATTCTGAAGGTTACCACTCTAGCCCGTGGAGAAGGCGACGGACCCGGGACCACCCGGGGCCGTTTCACATTCCAGCGCGGCGGCGGCCGGGGCCGTCGACGTGCTGAAACCGTGGGATTTACTGCGCTTCGTCGAAAATGACGGTGGTATAGACTTCCTGCACGTCGTCCAGGCCTTCCAGGGCGTCGAGCAGTTTTTGCATCTTGATGGCGTCTTCGCCTGCCAGCTCGGTTTCGTTCAGCGCCTTCATGACGATGCCGTCCACTTCCGCCTTCAGGCCCGCGTCGTCAAACGCCTTGCGTACGGCAGCGTAGTCGGCCGGCGCGCAAACGACTTCGATCACGCCTTCTTCGTCGGTCGTGACGTCTTCGGCGCCCGCATCCAATGCGGCTTCCATGACTTTGTCTTCGGGCGTGCCCGGAGCGAATACGAACTGGCCGCAGTGCTTGAACATGAACGCCACCGAGCCTTCCTGGCCCAGGTTGCCGCCGTTCTTGGCAAACGCGTGGCGAACTTCAGCCACGGTGCGGGTGCGGTTGTCGGTCATGCAGTCGACGATGACCGCCGCGCCGCCGATGCCGTAGCCTTCGTAGCGGACTTCCTCGTAGGCGTCGCCGTCGGCACCGCCGGCGCCACGCTGGATGGCGCGCTGGATGTTGTCCTTGGGCATGTTGGCGTCGGTCGCCTTGTCCCACGCCATGCGCAGACGCGGGTTGCTGTCCGGGTCGGCGCCGCCGGCGCGCGCCGCCACGGTAATTTCACGAATGATCTTGGTCCAGAGCTTTCCGCGCTTGGCGTCTTGGCGCCCTTTGCGGTGCTGAATATTGGCCCATTTGCTGTGTCCGGCCATGGCTTCCCAGGATAAATTGGCTGCAAAAAAAGCATTTTACCGTGCCGACGGGCCTAGCGCCCGGGGCAGGGCTGCCTGTGTCGATATTGCCACGCGCACAAGCCGCGCGGCAGGCTCTACACTTGGGCATCCTTTAGCTTCCCGGTCCGGAGCGCTGCCCCATGCCCAACCCCATCGTCATCGCCAAAAACGCCCAGACCGAGCTCGCGCTGCTGCCCGCCCTGGCCAACCGGCACGGTTGCATTACCGGGGCCACCGGCACGGGCAAAACCGTCACCCTGCAAGTGCTGGCCGAATCCTTTTCTCGTATCGGCACGCCAGTGTTCATGGCCGACGTCAAGGGTGACCTGACCGGTATTTCGCAGGCGGGGGCGGCCAGCCCCAAGCTGGCCGAACGCCTGAAAAGCCTGGGGCTGGACGAGCCCGTCTGGGGAGCCAGCCCCGTCACGCTCTGGGACGTCTTTGGCGAGCAAGGCCAGCCGGTGCGAGCCACCATTACCGATATGGGGCCGCTGCTGCTGTCGCGCATCCTGGAACTGAACGACACGCAGGAAGGGGTGCTGACGCTGGTGTTCAAGGTGGCTGACGACGAAGGCCAATTGTTGTTGGACCTGAAAGACCTGCGCGCCATGCTGCAAAACGTGGCGGACCGCTCGGCCGAGCTCAAGACCCGCTACGGCAACGTGTCGTCGGCCAGCGTCGGCGCCATCCAGCGCGGCCTGCTGGCGCTGGAATCGCAGGGCGCTGAAAAGTTCTTTGGCGAGCCCATGCTGGACGTCGCCGACCTGATGCGTACGGACGCGCAAGGCCGCGGCATGGTCAACGTGCTGGCCGCCGACAAGCTGATGCAGGCCCCGCGCCTGTACGCCATCTTCCTGCTGTGGTTGTTGGCCGACTTGTACGAAAAGTTGCCCGAAGTGGGCGACATGGATCAGCCCAAGCTGGTGTTCTTTTTTGATGAAGCGCACCTGCTGTTCAACGATGCGCCTGCCGCGTTGCTGAACAAGATCGAACAAGTGGTGCGGCTGGTGCGCTCCAAGGGGGTGGGCGTCTACTTCGTGACGCAAAATCCGCTGGATATTCCCGATACCGTGCTGGGGCAGCTGGGCAATCGCGTGCAGCACGCGCTGCGGGCTTTCACGCCGCGCGATCAGAAGGCCGTCAAGACCGCCGCGCAAACCATGCGCCCCAACCCGGGGCTGGACATCGAAGCCGCCATTACCGAATTGGGCGTCGGCGAGGCGCTGGTGTCGTTGCTGGATGCCAAGGGGCGCCCCTTGCCCACCGAGCGCGCCTACATCGTGCCGCCTGCCAGCCGCATCGGCCCGGCTACCGACGCCGAACGCCAGGCGTTGCGCCAGGGCAGCCCCATGGCCGCCAAGTATGAAAAGGCCATCGATCGGGAATCCGCCTATGAGGTCCTTGCCGGGCGCGCCGCCGTCCCCGCGGACCCGCCGGCCACGGCCGGCCGCAATACGAACCCTGAACCCGATGCGCCGGCCCCGGCCGAGGAGGCGGGCGGCGGCCTGATGGGCCGTCTGAACGACGTGCTGTTCGGCTCTACCGGCCCACGGGGCGGCAAGCGCGACGGCGTTGTCCAGACCATGGCCAAAAGTACGGCCCGTTCCATCGCGCGTGAACTGACACGTGGCATCCTCGGGTCGCTGCTGGGCTCAAAGACCCGGCGCTGAATCGCCCGGGGCATCCTCGACGTTACAGGCTGCGCGGCACCACCGTTTTGTAACGGGGGGTGTTGCGCCGTGGGCGTTTATGCCTATGATTCTGGGCGGTCTATCAAAGGAAAACTTAAGGAAACGTGGTGGCTAAGAAACACAAGATTGCGGTGATTCCAGGAGACGGGATTGGCAAGGAGGTCGTGCCGGAAGGCTTGAAGGTACTGGATGCCGTGGCCAAGCGCTTCGGCATCGAATTCCAGTGGGATCATTTCGACTGGAGCTGCGACTATTACGCCCAGCACGGCAAGATGATGCCGGACGACTGGAAGGCGCAAATCGGCCAACACGAGGCCATTTTCTTCGGTTCGATCGGCTGGCCCGCCACCGTGCCCGACCACGAGGCGCTGTGGGGCTCGCTGTTCAAATTCCGTCGCGAATTTGATCAATACATCAATTTGCGACCAGTGCGCCTGATGCCCGGCGTGCCCTCGCCGCTGGCGGATCGCAAGCCCGGCGACATCGATTTCTTCATCGTCCGCGAAAACACCGAAGGCGAATACTCCAATAGCGGTGGCCGTCTGTTCGAGGGCACCGAGCGCGAAGTCGTCATTCAAGAAAGCGTGTTCACGCGTATCGGTGCGGACCGCGTGCTGAAGTTTGCATTCGAGCTTGCCCAAAAGCGCGGCAAGCACCTGACCGCTGCCACCAAATCCAATGGCATTTCGATTTCCATGCCGTGGTGGGACGAGCGCGTTGCCGACATCGCCGGGAACTATCCGGACGTGCGTTGGGACAAATACCACATCGATATCCTGTGCGCGCATTTCGTGCAGCACCCGGATTGGTTCGACGTGGTGGTGGCTTCGAATTTGTTTGGCGACATTCTTTCCGACCTTGGGCCGGCTTGCACGGGCACGATCGGTATCGCACCGTCCGCGAACCTGAACCCCGAGCGCAAGTTCCCGTCCTTGTTCGAGCCGGTTCATGGATCGGCCCCGGACATCTACGGCAAGGGTATCGCCAACCCGATCGGGCAAATCTGGAGCGGCGCGCTGATGCTTGATTTCCTGGGTTACCCGCAGGCATCGGAAGCGGTGGTGAAGGCAATCGAAACCGTGTTGGCGGAGGGTCCGCGCACACGGGACATGAAGGGCACCGCGTCGACCGTCGACGTCGGCAACGCCATTGCGTCGCTGATTTCTGCCGGTTGAACGCATTAAGCGGGTACGGCCAATCAGGCTAGTTGATGGAACAATTAATCTCCCCCACTTCCGCCGCCCACGTGGGCGGTGGCCGTGCCGACCGCTTCGTGCGCAAGCTTTTCCGTTTGCTGCGTTCGCGCACGCAACGGCATAACCAGCATCTGTGGCCCTTTGTGCGGATCTGGCGTGACCGCACGGGCGCCATTTGCGGCTTCCGTGCCTTTGGCCGGTCGTTGCCCTTGACGCCCTTGTCGCAAGGGTACGACCGCGCCGACGAAACGGTGCACTTGATCCTGAGCGGCCCGTCGGTCGCCCAGATTCCGTACGACCAGCTGGACATACGCGTGGCGATGGGCGTGAATGGCGCCATCGCGCTGGCCCGCAAGTTTGATCTGCCGTTCAAGTACTACTGCATCATCGACCAGAATTTCGTGCGGGAACGCATTGAACTGGTGCGCGAAATCGTCTCCCGCGACCTGACGCTGTACGTCTTCCCGGAAGTGCTGCGCTACATCATGCAGGGCATCCCGCAGGACCAGATCCGCTGCCGCATCTGCATTATTGAAATGATCTCCGAACGCGCCTACCAGCGCAGCGCGGCGCCCGCCGTGCTCAAGCGGATTGCCGCCGCCACGCCGGACGTGCAGTTGCTGGACGCCAAGCAGGGGCTGGGCTACAGCTTTGACGCATCGCTAGGCGTGTTCGACGCCGACACCGTGGCCTACGCGGCCTTGCAGGTGCTGGTCTCAGGCGGGGCGCGGCAGGTGTTCGTGCACGGGCTGGACCTTACCGTGCAAAATGGGCTGCGCTTTTATGACGAGGGCGGCCGTCCCCAGACCAGCCGACTGGCGCGCAATTTCGCGCACCTGATTGAACCGTCGTTCCGGTTTGCCGCCGCGCAGTGGCGAGCGCGCGGCGTGTCGGTATTCAACCTGTCGCCCGTCAGCGCCTTGTCGGCCGACATCATCGAACGGCGCGATTGGCAGGCGTTCTTGAAACCGGACGCGCTGAACATGCCATAGTCGCGCACGGCCAGCGGCCGGGTAAAAAAGGGCGCCAGCGAAATCGCTGGCGCCCTTTTTATTTCACCGCGGCCCGGCGCGGCGTCAGTGCGCGCCTGCCGCCGCTTCCGCTGCACCGCCGTCCCCTGCCTTGGACGAACGGGGGCGCGCAAACCAGACCAGGCCCGTCAGCATCAAGAAGATGACGGCCGACGCATAGAACACGTCCACCGCCGACATCGTGAACGCCTGCGCGTTGATCAGGCCGTCAACCATGCTCAGGGCCTGCTGATGCGACACGCCCAGGCCGTTTTGCAACGTGTTGACCGTCTGGTCGAAAGCCTGCTGGCCAGGCTTGGCAATTTCGGTCAGCTGCGAGTGGTGCATGGTGGCGCGGTTTTCCCACAGCGTGGTGGCGATCGACGTGCCGAACGCGCCCGCCGTCAGCCGCAGGAAGTTTGACAGGCCCGACGCAGCGGGTATGCGCCAGGGTTCGATGCTGGACAGCGTGATGGACGTCAGCGGCACGAAGAACGCCGCCATTGCCGCGCCCTGGATGATGGTGGGCAGCATCAACGTGCGCACGTCGGTCTGCGTGTTGAACCCGGACCGCATGAAGCACACCAGCGCGAAGATCAGGAACGCCACGGTCACGATCTGGCGCGGGTCGCGCGTGGCCAGCATCTTGCCGACGATAGGCGTCAGCAAGATGGCCAGCAGCCCCACCGGCGCGGTCACCAGGCCGGCGTAGGTGGCGGTGTAGCCCATATTGCTTTGCAGCCACAGCGGCAGCAGCACCACGTTGCCGAAGAACACGCCGTAAGCCACGGCCAAGGTCAGTGCGCCCACGGTGAAGTTGCGGACCTTGAACAGGCGCAAGTCCACCACCGGGTGGGCGTCGGTCAATTCCCAGATCAGGAAGAATACGAACGCCACAAAGGCCGTCGCCGCCAGCGCGATGATGGTCGGGCTGGCGAACCAATCCAGTTCCTTGCCCTTGTCCAGCATGATTTGCAGCGCGCCCACCCAGACCACCAGCAACACCAGGCCCAGCTTGTCGATGGGCAGCTTGCGCGTGACCGATTCGCGGTTGCCGTAGATGCGCCAGCTGATCCAGGCGGCCAGCAAGCCCACCGGGACGTTGATGTAGAAGATCCACGGCCAGGTGTAGTTGTCGGAAATCCAGCCCCCCAGCAGCGGCCCTGCCACGGGCGCGACCAGCGTGGTCATGGACCACACCGCCAGCGCCATGCCCGCCTTGGACTTGGGGAAGCTGGCCAGCATCAGCGTTTGCGACAGCGGAATCATCGGCCCGGCCACCGCGCCCTGCAACACCCGAAACGCGATCAGCGCTTCCAGCGACGGCGCAAAGCCGCACAGCCACGAGGCCAGCACGAACAGCAACGTCGAGATCAGGAACAGACGCACCTGGCCGAAACGCTGAGTCAGCCACCCGGTCAAGGGCACCGTGATGGCGTTGGCAACGGCGAACGACGTAATGACCCAGGTGCCCTGGCTGGTGCTCACGCCCAGGTCGCCGGAAATCGTGGGGATGGACACGTTCGCAATCGACGTGTCCAGCACGTTCATGAACACCGCCGTGGACAGCGCGATGGACCCGATGATGCGGGCCGCGCCTTCCAGGGGCGGGTGGGTGCCCGGCGGGCGGGCGGGTTCGACGGGGGGCGCGCCAGCGCCCGCGGGCTGGGCGGTCGTGCTCATGATGCGAGGTTGTCGTCGATGATTTTCTTGATCATGGCGTCGACGTCGTCGTGCGCGGGTTCGAAGGCGCGCGTGGACCAGGCGGGCTCATTGCGCACGGCTTGCGTCAGCGCTTCGCCGTCTTGTTGGCCGACGTCCACTTCCACGTCCATCGACAGGCCGACGCGCAACGGGTGCGTCTTCAGGTCTTCGGGGTCGAGCAGGATGCGCACGGGCACGCGCTGCACGACCTTGATCCAGTTGCCCGTGGCGTTCTGCGCGGGCAAGAGCGCGAAGGCGCTGCCGGTGCCGGCATCCAGGCCGGCTACCTTGCCGTGATAAACGACCGAGCTGCCGTAAAGGTCGGCCACCATCTTGACCGGCTGGCCGATGCGCATCTTGCGCAGCTGGCCTTCCTTGAAGTTGGCTTCCACCCAGACCTGGTCCAGCGGCACCACGGTCATCAGCGCGGTGCCCGGGGCCACGCGCTGCCCCACTTGCGCGCTGCGGCGGGCGATGACGCCACCCACCGGCGCGGGCAGCACCGTACGCGACTGGGCCAGCCACGCGTTGCGCAAGCCCGCGGCGGCTTGCAGCACGTCGGGGTGATTGGCAACGGTCGTGCCTTGCGTCAGCGCCTGGTTGGTGGCCAGCTTGGCGCGCGAGGCGGCCAGCGCGGCGCGGGCCTGTGCCAGACCGGACTGCGCTGACTTCAGCGCGGCTTCGGCGTGCAGGATTTCTTCACCGCTGACGCCGCCCGACTTGGCCAGTTGCTGGCGGCGGGTGACGTCGCTTTGCGCGCGGGTCAGCTCGGCCTGGGCGCGCAGGATGTCGGCATTGCGCAGATCGACGTCGGCGGCCAGCGCATCGTTCTGCACGTAGTAGGTGCGAACCTGGCGCACCATCTGCGCCAGCTTGGCCTGCGCCTGTTGCAGGGCCACGTCGGTGTCGGCCGGGTCCAGGCGCACCAGCGGCTGGCCGGCGGCGACGGTTTCGGTATCGTCGGCCTCGATGGCGATCACGGTGCCGGGCACTTGCGGCGTAATCTGCACCAGGTTGCCGTGCACGTAGGCGTCGTCGGTGCTTTCAAAGTGGGCGCCAAACAGGAACCACCAGATGGCGTAGGCGATGGCGATAAGAATGAAGACGCCGGAGGCCAGCAGCAAGAGGCGTTTGCGGGCGGGATTGGCGGTGGGGGTGGCAGCGTTCATGACGTCTGAATCCGAGGATCGTTCACTGAATGGGGTTCGTGGCCGGGGCGGCCTGCGCGGCTTGCGCGGTGTCCGTGGGGGCGGGCGGGGTGTAGCCGCCGCCCAGCGCGTTGGCAAGATTGGCGTCAAGCTGGTAGGCGCGGATACGCAGATCGGTATCCATGCGCGCCTGTGTCAGCACGCCGGTTTGCGCGATCAGCACGGTGATGTAGTTGCCCAGCCCCGCCTTGTAGCGGTTAACGGCCAGGTCGTACGCGGCCTCGATGGCCTCGCGGGCCTGGCGCTGTTGGGTGCGTTCCTGTTCCAACAGGCGCAGCCCGTCCAGCGCGTCGGCCACTTGATGCACGGCGTCCAGCACGGCCTGGTTGTAGTCGGACACGGCAAGGTCCGCGTCGGCGCGGCGGCCGGCCAGGTTGGCGTTTAATTCGCCACCGTGGAAGATCGGCAACGTGACGGCCGGGCCGAAGCCGGCAGTGCGGGCGGCAGCGCCAAGCAGGTTGCCCGTGCCCAATGCCTGGAAGCCGGCGAATGCCGTCAAGTTGACGTTGGGATAGAACTCGGCCTTGGCGGTATCGATGGCGCTGCGCGCGGCTTCGGCGCGCCAGCGCGAGGCCACGACGTCGGGCCGGTGGCCCAGCAGGTCCAGGGGGATGGCCGTGGGCACGACGCCCGCGGGGGCGGTCAGGTCCACCGCAACCAGCGACTGCCCGCGCTGCGGGCCCGCGCCGGCCAGCGCCGCAACCTGATTGCGCAACTGCGCCAGCGTGGTTTCCGTCTGGGTCAGTTCAACCTTGCCGGCTGCCAACGAGGACTCAGCCTGCTTCACTTCCACCTGCGTGTCCAGCCCGGCGCTATAACGGCCCTGGGTCAGGGACAAGACGTCAGCGCGCTGCGCGATCACGCGCTTGAGCACGTCGCGTTGGGCAAAGGCGTTTTGCAGGTTCAGGTAGGCGCGTACGGTGGCGCTGGCGAGCATGTTGCGCGCGGCCTGGGCGTCGGCGGTGGCGGCTTCGCGCTCGGACACGGCCGACTTCAGGCGCGAACGGTTCTTGCCCCAGAAATCCAGTTCATAACTGAAATCGAGCGCCAGCCGGTTGTCGCTGACGACGGTGCCGCCCAGCGGGGCCGGGTAGATGTAGTCGGCCGACAGGTGTTCGCGATTCAGGGAGTAGTTTGCGTCCACGCGGGGCATCAGCGGGGCGCGGGCAGAGCTGACGGCGGCGTTGGCCTTGGCCAGTCGCGCTTGGGCAGCGCTCATTGAGGGGCTGTTGGCCAGCGCTTCGTCCATCAGGGCGTTGAGCTGGCTGTCGCCGTAGCGTTGCCACCATTGCGTGTTGGGCCAGGCCGTGTCGTGAGCCGTCAGCCCCAGTTTGGCCGCATCCAGCGCTACAACGGGTTCGGGCCCGGGTTCCATCAGTGCGCAGCCGCTAAGTGCCAGCACCAATACGGTAGAAAGAAGGCGTTTCATCCTGACTGTTTGCTGAAAGTAATTGATTAATCTGTATTTGCCTAGGCAAACATTATGCCAAATAAAAACCCCGGTTCCGGGGGCAAGCATTGGGGGACTGGCGGCGTCACCGTTCCGGCGCCGTGCCCGAGGCCGAGCCGTTGGCGATCATGCGACGCAGGAAATGCATCAGCTGCGTTACTTCATCGGCCGAAAAACCGCGCAGGTGATGATTGAGCGAACGGGCGATGTTGGGCGCGATTTCGCGGGCCTTGGCTTCGCCCAGTTCCGTCAATTCAATCTTCACGACACGGCGGTCCTGCTGGCTGCGGTTGCGCCGCAGCAGGCCTTTTGCCTCTAAGCGGTCAAGCGCGCGGGTCATGGCGCCGGTGTCCATGTCGTTCAGGCGGGCCAGTTCGGCCGGGGTGTCGGCGCGCCCCAGAAAGACCATGGCCAGCGGACGCCATTGCATCGCGGTCAGGTCAAGCGGGGCCATTTCCTGGTCCAGCATTCGGGTCAGCGAGTGATAGACCAGCTTGATGAGGTAGCCGGCGTTCTCTTCCCCCATGCAGCGGTGATCGCTGCGGTAATGGACGGGGGAATCGGCGGCGGGCGGGGCAGTTTCGGCATTCATGGGCCGAATTTTACTGCCTAGTCAGTTATTGTCAAGGCTGCGAATTCGGCGCGTTATGGGCCTCGGGCGCGCCCTTGCGCAGGCCCGACCAGACGATTGCGGCGACGATCAGGGCCGCGCCCGCCATCATGCGCGGCGTGGGTTCCTGGCTGAACAGCGCCCATGCAAAGGCAATGGCATAGACCGGTTCCAGCGCAATCACCAGCCCGGCCGTGCGTGCGTTAAGCCGCGTCAGGCTGGAGACAAACAGGTAGTGCGACAGCCCCGTGCAGAACACGCCCAGCAAGGCCAGCCAGAACCAGTCCACCGCCGGCAGCGCCGGCAGCTGGCCCACCGCAAACGGCACCATCACCAACGCCACGACGACGTTTTGCCAGCAGGCCACCTGCATCGGGTCCATGCCGGACGCAGAGCGGCGGTTGCTCAGGGCAAGCAGTGCAAACGTCAGGCCGGACAACAAGCCCCAGGCCAGGCCTATGGTGCCCTGGTCCGCCAGGTCGAAAGACGGGGTGACCAGGATGAGCCCGGCCGTGACCAGACCCAGCAACATCCATTCGCCGGCGCGGATGCGTTCGCGAAAAAGCAGGCCTTCGAATAGCGTGATGAAGGCCGGGAAGCTGGCGAAGCCCAGCGTGGCAATGGCGATGCCCCCAACCTTGACCGAAATGAAGAACGTGACCCAGTGCGCGGCCAGCAGCGCGCCGGCCAGCACCAGCACGAATAGTTGCGCGGGCGTCAGCACACCCAGCAGCGGCTTGCCGCGCAGCCGGGCAAAGACCCCCAGCGAAATTACCGCGAAGAGGGCGCGACCCAGCGTGATGACGGCGGCGCTGGCTTGTATCAACTCGCCGAAAACGCCGGTCAGGCCGAAAAGCACGGCGGCAATATGGATATTCGTTAGAGCGCGTTGTCGGGTCATGCCTGGGGTGTCGATGCCAAAAAGCGATGTTGGGGCGTGCAAATCGGCTTGCACTGAATCTAAAATCATCGCATGAATCGTATTGCCAAGCTTTTGCCGCTCTATAGCCCGTCCGGTCGCGCGGCCGGAATCCTCATGGCGATGCTTGGCGCGGTGCTGTTTTCCGCGAAGGCGATTGTCGTCAAGTTCACCTATCGCTATGGGATTGACGCCGTTACGTTGATCGCCTTTCGCATGCTGTTCGCGATGCCGTTCTTCGCGGCGGTGGCCTGGTATCAGTCGCGCCGCGCCGCGCGGGGCGAGATCGTCGTCATGACTCCGAAGGAGCGCGTGCAGGTCATCGTGCTGGGGCTGCTGGGCTATTACCTGTCCAGCTTCCTGGATTTTCTGGGGCTGCGCTATATCACCGCCAGCCTTGAACGCTTGATCCTGTTTCTGTCGCCATCGCTGGTGGTGCTGCTGTCCGCGTTCTGGTTCAAGCGCCCCATCGAGCGCCGGCAGTGGCTGGCCATGGTGCTGTCTTATACGGGCGTGGTGCTGGTGTTCGCCCACGACCTGTCCTTCGGTGCCGGCAACGAGGTGCTGTTAGGGTCTTTGTTCGTTTTTGGCTCGGCGGCAAGCTATTCTGTGTACCTGATTTGTTCGGGCGAACTGATCAAGCGGGTCGGGCCGACGCGCCTGGTGGCCTACGCCATGCTGGTGTCGTGCATCGCCTGCATCATCCAGTTTTTTGTGATCCACCCGCCGTCAATGTTGATCCAGCCGGCGGGTGTGTATGGATATTCCGTTATTCACGCCACCTTGAACACGGTGGTGCCGGTGTTCATGCTGATGTGGGCGGTATCGCTGATCGGCGCGCCGACGGCCTCGTTGCTGGGCATGATGGGGCCGGTGTCGGTGCTGTTCCTGGCGTCGTGGTTCCTGGACGAGCCCATCACGGTATGGCAGATGGCGGGCACGGCCTTGGTGTTGACCGGCGTATTCGCATTGATGGGCGGCGGCGCCGGCAAAGCGGCACCGGTCGCCCCGCGCGAGGCCCCGCTGCCGCCGCGTTGAAATCTGGTTTTCTTGGTTTATTCGCATCACTTTCATTTAAAGGAGGCCAGCATGGCCAGCAATCTCGTCAAGGCAATTCGTATCGAGCAACACGGTGGTCCCGAAGTCCTGAAGCTGGTTGACGTGGAAGTGCCGGCGCCGGCCGCCAATGAAGTCACGATCGAACAGCACGCCGCTGGCCTGAACTTCATCGACATTTATTTCCGCACGGGCCTGTACCCCCATCCGTTGCCGCATGGCCTGGGCTTTGAAGCCGCCGGCGTGGTTACCGCCGTGGGCGCTGACGTCAAGCACCTGAAAAAGGGCGACCGCGTCGCGTACGGCCAAAGCCCCATCGGCGCGTACGCGCAGGCGCGCAATGTGCCCGCCAACCAGGTCGTGAAGGTGCCCAAGGGCATCGGCTTTGACGAGGCCGCCGCGCTGATGCTCAAGGGCTTGACGGTGCAATACCTGTTCCGCCAGACCTATCGCCTGCAAGGCGGTGAAACCATTCTGTTCCACGCGGCCGCCGGCGGCGTGGGCCTGATCGCCTGCCAATGGGCCAAGGCCCTGGGCGTGAAGCTGATCGGCACCGTGTCCAGCCCGGAAAAGGCCGAACTGGCCCGCGCCAACGGCGCTTGGGAAACCATCGACTACTCGCGCGAAAACGTCGCCGAGCGCGTGCTGGAATTGACCAAGGGCAAGAAAGTGCCGGTTGTGTACGACGGCGTGGGCAAGGACACCTGGGAAACCTCGTTGGACTGCATCGAGCCGCGCGGCCTGATGGTCAGCTTCGGCAACGCGTCCGGTCCGGTCGCCGGCGTCAACCTGGCCGTGCTGAACCAGAAGGGCAGCCTGTACGTGACGCGTCCGTCGCTGGGCGTGCATGTGAACACGCTGGAAAAGCTGCAAGCTGCCTCGGAAGAAGTGTTTGACCTGGTCTTGAAGAAGAAGATCAAGGTGCGCATCGACCAGCGCTATTCGCTGGAGCAAGCGGGCGAAGCGCAGACCGCGCTGGCCTCGCGCAAGACCACCGGCGCCACCGTGCTGATGCTGGACTGATCCGCCAGAATCGGCTGCCGCCCCTGGGCCGGATCATGCCGTAGCCGGCTGAACCAGGGCCGGGCAAGACGCGCAATGCGCGGCTTGCCCGGCCCTTTTTGCTGCCGCGCGCCGTGCGCAGAATGACAAATTCCCATGCACGGCCCGACAAGCCTGCGCGCAATGCCGTTGCTATTCTGGCTCCACACTTTTTGTTGGAGCGTTCAGATGTCTTCAGCACGCAGCAGCGCCACCGACACCGCCGCCAGCGACCGCCCCGAACTGGCCGCCATCCGGGAATTCATGCTGATAGACGGGCAGCCGGTACACGAAGGGCAGGGCCAGTCGATCCCCGTGTACGACCCAGCCACCGGCCGCGTCATCGCCCACCAGCCCGATGCAGGACCCGCCCAGGTGGATCTGGCGGTGCAAGCGGCGCGGCGCGCCTTTACCTCGGGCCCGTGGCGCGACATGCTGCCCGCCGGGCGCGAACGGCTGCTGCTGAAGCTGGCCGACCTGCTTGAACAGCACGGTACGGAACTGGCCCGTCTGGAAACGTTGAACAACGGCAAGCTGCTGGGCATTGCGCAGGGGCTGGAAGTGGGCGCGGGGGCACAGTGGCTGCGCTACATGGCCGGATGGGCCACCAAGATCACGGGCGACACACTGTCGCTGTCGATTCCGTTTCCCCCGGCGTGCAGTACAGCGCCTACACGCTGGCGCAGCCGGTCGGGGTGGTCGGCGCCATCATTCCGTGGAATTTTCCCTTGTTGATGGCGGTGTGGAAGATCGCGCCCGCGCTGGCCACCGGCTGCACCGTTGTCCTCAAGCCCGCCGAAGAAACCCCGCTGACCGCGTTGCGGCTGGCCGAATTGGTGCTTCAGGCGGGCTTTCCACCGGGCGTCGTCAATGTCATCACTGGCCGTGGCGAGACCACCGGCGCGGCGCTGGTCGCGCATCCGGGGATCAACAAAATTGCCTTCACCGGCTCTACCGAGGTCGGCAAGCTGATCGGCCGAGCCGCCATGGACGACATGAAGCGCGTGTCGCTGGAACTTGGCGGCAAATCCCCCGTCATCGTGCTGGATGACTGCGACGTGGACCGCGCCGTGCAAGGCGCCGCCGCCGCCATCTTCTTCAACCAGGGTCAGGTATGCACGGCGGGTTCGCGCCTGTACGTGCAACGTGGCCTGTATGACAAGGTGGTGCAGGGGCTGGCCGACGTGGCCGCCGGCATGACGCTGGGGTCGGGCTTTGATCCCGCCACGCAGATCGGGCCGCTGATTTCGGCGCGCCACAAGCAGCGTGTCATGGACTACATCGGTATCGGCCGCGCCGAAGGCGGGCGGGTACTGGCCGGGGGCGTGGCAGGCGATGGCGATGGCTACTTCGTGCGTCCCACCGTGATCGCCGACGTACCGCAACAAGCGCGCATCACTCAGGAAGAAATCTTCGGGCCCGTCGTCGTGGCGCAATCGTTCGACACGCTGGATGACGCGGTGCGTCTGGCCAACGACAGCGCGTTCGGATTGGGCGCCAGCATCTGGAGCAACGACCTGACGCGCGTGCAGCGCCTGATCCCGCAAATCGATGCGGGCACGGTGTGGGTCAACACGCACAACATGCTGGACCCCAACATGCCGTTTGGCGGGTTCAAGCAATCGGGCGTCGGCCGCGAACATGGCAGGGCGGTGATTGAGATGTATCTGGAGAAGAAGTCGGTTTGCATCGCGTACTAGCACGCAGGATGCAGGACGCTTCGCCCGACGAAACCGTGGCGATCGCGCGCAGCCACCCACTGACGCTTGAGCTTACCCATCCGGTCAACGACGCCAACCAGATTCAAATGCAGTACATCCACGACCTCAAGGTCGAGAACGGGCCTGGGATGCACGGCGTGCAGCTGCGCTACGTCTACGCCTTCCAGGGAATCGGATCATGACACCAGGAGAATATCGATGATTGCGCTGCAAGCCAGATCACGGGCGTTGCGGGTGGGCCGATGGGCGCTGTGCGCCGCCTTGGTCAGCGCCACGGGCCTAGCCTGGGCCGACCTGCCCATAGAAGAGCTGAAGGGCGGCACCCGCTTGCCCCCGGCCAACGCGCACCGGCTATACGTCGTGGACGTGGCCTTCAACCATATGGTCGACAGCCGGATCCACGTCTACGACGGTGACACCGGAAAATTTCTCGGCCTGGTGCCCACATCGCTCAACGGCCACATGACGGTATCGGCCAACGGCCAGGACATCTACGTCATGACGTCCTATTACGAGCGGCTCAATCGCGGCAAGCGCACCGACGTCATCGAAGCGTGGGACGCCGAAACGTTGACGCCGAAGTACGAAGTGCCGATTCCGAACAAGCGGGCGCAAGCGCTGAACTATCGCAATTATCTGCGCCAGACCACGGACGGTGAACTGCTGTTGGCGCAGAACGCCACGCCGGCCACGTCAGTCACCGTGGTCGATCTGAAAACGCGTCAGTTCACCGACGAAATCACGGCGACGGCGGGGTGCTGGAGCGTCATCCCGTTGCCGTCCCGCCCGCGCAGCTTCACCACCCTCTGCGGTGATGGCGCGCTGCTAACCATCGACCTGGACGCCGCGGGCAAGCCCGCCGCCCAGCAGCGCAGCAAGCCGATGTTCGACGTGGAAAAAGACCCCGTCTTCACGCACACCGAGAACCTGGGCGACACCTTCTACTTCGTGTCTTTCAACGGCAACGTCTACACCGCCGATTTCAGCGGCAAGGATGTGCAATTTGGCGCGCCATGGTCTTTGCTGGATGCCACCGGCAAAGATCGCGGCTGGCGGCCCGGCGGCTACAACCTGCTGGCCGTCAACCGCGCGTTGAAGCGGCTGTACGTGGGCATGCATCCCAACGGAGCGGAAGGCACGCACAAGAATCCCGCTGCCGAGATCTGGGTCTACGACCTGGAATCCCGCAAGCGCATCGCGCGCGTGCCGGGCAAGGGCGCCGTGTCGATGTCCGTTTCGCAGGACGACCAGCCCCGCCTGTTCACCATCGACGGCAGCAACGTCAGCGTGTTCGACGCCGCGCCGACGGCGCCGGTTTTCAAGACCACCATTCAGGCTGCGGGTGAAACCGCGGTGCAGGTCGAGCCGCAACCCGTCCGGAGCACGCCATGAATGATCCCGTGCTGTTCTACGGCGCCAGCGCCGCGCTGGCATGCGTGCTGCTGTTGGGCGCGCTTGAAAAGATCAAGGACCTGACGGCGTTCACAGCGGCCGTATCCGGTTACGACCTGCTGCCGGCCGGCCTTGTGGGCGTGTTTGCACGAGGCTACGTGCTTGCCGAGATCGCGGCGGGCGCATTGCTGCTGATCCCGGGGCGCCAGCCGCTTGGCGCCGCGCTGGCCTTGGGCGTGCTGGCCGTGGCAACCCTGGCGCTGGCGATCAACCTGGCGCGCGGGCACCGGGATATCGATTGCGGATGTTCGGGGCCGGTTGCCAAGGCGCCGGGTGCGCCGCATGGCGGCCTGACAGGGTGGCTGGTGCTGCGCAACGGCGCGCTGGCGCTATGGACGCTGCCGGCGTTGGCATCGCTGTCGGGTCATGCGCGCGGCCTGCAATGGGCGGACGCCGCCGCCGTGTTCGGCCTGGCGATGACCGCCGTGGGCCTGTACTTCACCGCCAATCACCTATTGGCCTCGCATCTCAAGCTACGGAACCTTTGAAGGAGTTTCATATGGATGCCTTGATCATTTCCAATTTCCTGTTGTGGGGCGTCGTGCTGTGCCTGGTGCTGGTCATCCTGGCCCTGTCGCGCCAGATCGGCGTGCTGTATGAACGCGTGGCGCCGATGGGGGCGCTGACGATGGACAAGGGCCCCGCCGTGGGCGAACCCGCGCCGCACTTTGCCTTGCCCGATCTGCTGGGCCGCCGCATCACCATCGGTGAACGCGGCCAACACAGCCAGCTGCTGTTCTTTCTGTCGCCCACCTGCCCGGTGTGCAAGAAGCTGCTGCCCATCCTGAAATCGGTGGCCGCCACGGAAAACGCGTGGTTGCGCATCGTGCTGGCCAGCGATGGCGAGATGCCCGAGCATCTTGCGTTCTACAAGCAGGCTGGCCTGGAAAGATTCCCCTACGTGCTGTCCACCGAACTGGGTATGAAGTTCCAGGTCAGCAAGCTGCCTTACGCGGTGCTGCTCGATGAAACCGGCACCCTGCGCGCCAAGGGGCTGATCAACTCCCGCGAGCAACTTGAAAGCCTGTTCACGGCCAAGGAACTTGGCGTGGCGTCGGTACAGGAATTCCTGGCCGCGGGCACGCTGGACGAAACCCAGATTTCCCGCAAGGAGAGCCGCAATGCACTGGCTGGATAAATTGGGAGAGCGCGCCACGCGTTCGGTCGCGCACGCCACGTCGCGGCGCAGCGTGTTGAATCGCATCGGCAAGCTGCTGGTCGGCACCGCGTTTCTGGTGCCGGTGCTGCCGGTGGCCCGCTCGGCGCCTGCCGCCGCGAAGAAGCCGCAAACCGACGCCACGGCTTGCGACTACTGGCGCTATTGCGCGGTGGACGGGTTTTTATGTTCGTGCTGCGGCGGCAGCATGACATCGTGTCCGCCCGGCACCTCGCCGTCCGCCGTGTCGTGGGTGGGCACCTGCCATAACCCGCTGGACGGCAAGGACTATCTGATCAGCTACAACGACTGCTGCGGCAAGACGGCTTGCGGCAAGTGCATGTGCGCGGCCGCCGAGCGCGAGCGCCCGGGCTATCAGATGTTCCTGCACAACGACGTGAACTGGTGCATGTCGAACGAGTCCTCGATCTTTCACTGCACAACGTCGGTGATCGTGGGCATGGCCAAACCGCAGCCGAAGGCGCCGGCCAAACCATGAGGCTGGGCGGCGACGCGCGCATGCGACGGCGGTGCTTGGCAACGGCCTTCGTCCTGCTCTTGGCGGGGCAGGCGGCGGCCCAGGGCGATACCGCCCCGACCGACCGCCTGCGGCAGGCTGCCAGGGCCGACTACGTCCTGCAATGCGCGGGTTGCCATCGCGGGGATGGTCGCGGCAGCAACCCGCACGGCGTTCCCGATTTTCGGCAGTCGGTGGGAGCGTTCGTGCACTTGCCCGCCGGACGCGAATATCTGGTCCGGGTGCCGGGCGCCGCGCATTCGCAGCTGAGTCATGCCGAGCTTGCCGACGTGCTGAATTGGGTGCTGACCGAATTCAGCCCGGCCCAGTTGCCGGCGGATTTTGTTCCCTATGACGAAGCGGAAGTGGCCGCGGCCCGGCCGCGCCGTTATGACGATGTGGTGCCCGTTCGGCATGAATTGGCCAAGGCGTTGGCGGCAATAGGCTTCACCTTGTCTGATTATTCTTACGGTAATGACAGAAAGCCCTAGTCCGGACAATTTTTAGGGGTTGTCACCGATACTCGCCCGCCAGGCGTGGTGCTAGAAAGAGGCAGCATCCATCCACCGAACGCTGTAGCTGTGCCACGGGGCTAGCCGATCCAGGCACAAAAGGCACGCCGTTTCCAGACGCCGGAGTCGCCATGTCATCGTCCTTGTTGCGCAGCACGCCCAGCCATTTTCTGGATTGCGCCAGCTGGCAGGAAAGCATCAGCAGCACCTTCGTACCGTTGGAAGTATCGGCGGTATCTTCCGCGCGCTTTCGCAATAGCGTGGCGGTGGATTCGCTGGGTTGGATGCACGTTAGCGAATTGCGCAGCAGCGCGCAGCGCGTGCGCCGCAGCAAGCTGCTGGCGGGCCAGTCCGAGCAGGCGGGCTACAAAGTCACGCTGCAACTGTCGGGCCGCAGCGAAATTCGCCAATCCAGTCGCAGCGCCTTGCTGACGCCGGGGGAATGGAGCATCTACGACACGACGCGTCCCTACGAGGTTGACGTTGACGAGGGTGCGCATTTCCTGGTGATGCAGGTGCCGGGCAAGCATGCCGAGACCTGGCAGCCGCACATGCACAACGCGGTGGCGCGCAGCTTCAGCGCACGGCAAGGCTGCGGCCGCATGGCGATGGATCTGCTGCGGGTGGCGCTGAACGAGCACGCCCATCTGTCAGAAAGCGCCGCGCGCGACGCCGCCAACGCGGTGCTGCAAATGATGGGGTTGGATATCAGCGAGCGGACGGGAGGGCAGCTCGAACAAGACCAGATCGGGGTCAAGCAGGCGCAATTGCGGCGCGTGCAGCAGCACATCATGGAAAATCTGCACGATCCAAATCTGTCGCCGGGCTCGACCGCTGCGGTGTTTCGGATGTCGCGCCGCTATCTGTACAACCTGTTTGCGCTGGCATCGACGACGCCGGCCGAATTCATTCTTGGCACCCGGCTGGAACGCAGCCGCGACGTGCTGCGCGATGCCACGCAGTCGGCGCGGCAGATCGGTGATATCGCGTATCGCTTTGGATTTTCAGATGCGGCGCGCTTCAGTCACGCTTTCCGCAAGCGCTTCGGTGCGTCGCCGTCAGAATATCGGCGGCAAGGGCGTTGACGGGCTGAGCCGACGGTAGAAGGCAGGGGCCGACAGCGCAAGTGTCGGCCGGTATTTACAGTTGCTCTTCGTTGATCAGGTCTTCTTTGCCGTAGAACTTCACGCCGATGTGAATGCGGTCGCGACCTTGCGCGCGGCGATGGCGGTTGGTGTCGCGCAGCGAATACACGCAGCCGCAATATTCCTGCTGATAGAAGTTTTCGCGCTTGCTGATTTCGATCATGCGGGCCGAACCGCCGCCTTTGCGCCAGTTGTAGGTCCAGTAGATCAGATCGTCGTAGCGGGCGGCAGCGCGTTCGCCGCAGCCGTTGATCTGGTTCATGTCTTTCCAGCGCGAAATGCCCAACGAGCTGGTGATGGTGTCAAAGCCGTGCTCGTGCGCGTACAGGGCAGTGCGTTCAAAGCGCATGTCGAAGCAGGCGGTGCAGCGTTCGCCGCGCTCGGGAGCGTCTTCCATGCCCTTGACGCGGTCGAACCAGTTGTCCATGTCGTAGTCGGCGTCGATGAATTCGATGCCGTGCTGCTCGGCAAAGCGGATGTTTTCCTGCTTGCGGATCTCGTACTCTTTTACCGGATGAATGTTCGGGTTATAGAAGTAGATCGCGTAGTCGATGCCGGAAGCCGTCATGGCTTCCATGACCTCGCCAGAACAGGGCGCGCAGCACGAGTGCATCAGCACTTTGCTCCGGCCGGCGGGAAGGTCAAGCTTGGGGCGGACGAGTTCGGACATGGCGTGCAAGGGAAAAAGACGAAAAACGCCTTATTTTACCGCGAGTTGCCGCGCCCGGGCCGGCGCTTGGGCGATGACCCGGGCCACCACTCGGCCCAAGGTCACGTGTCACCCAAGCTGTGCCCCTGGCTGTGACGCCGGCTGTGCCCCCGGCTGCGGCCCCATCACCGAATCCCACAGCTCGCGCACCGCCGTGCGTTCGTCCACCAGCTGATCCGGGCCCACCCGCGCCTTTTCCACGCCCTGCATGCGCAGCTGATGCTGCACGCGGCGCAAGGTGCGGTAGGCGTCGGCGGCGCGTGCCGCGAGCTCGGGCGCGATCAGCCCGGCTTCGCCCGCCAGGCGCAACAGCGTGATGTTGCCCAGGTTCTTCACAAACACAGGGTGCGTGCCCGCATAGCAAAGCACCAGGTACTGCGTCACGAATTCCACGTCGACCATGCCGCCGCGGTCGTGTTTCAAATCAAACTGCTGGCTGGTGTTGGGATGGCCGGCGTTGATCTTTTCGCGCATGGCCAGCACTTCGTTGCGCAGGGCGGCGGGGTCGCGCGGCTGCACCAGGATCGCCTCGCGGATGGCTTCGAAACGGGCGCCCACGTTGGTATCCCCAGCCGCAAAGCGCGCGCGGGTCAGCGCCTGGTGTTCCCAGGCCCAGGCATGCTTGTGCTGGTATTGCTCGAACGCTTCCACGGATACGGCTAGCAGCCCGGCGTCGCCATCGGGCCGCAAGCGCAGGTCCACTTCATACAGCCGGCCCGACGAAGTCATCGTCGACAGCCACGACGTCATGCGACGGCCCAGCTTGGCGTAGACCTCGGCGGCGTCCTCGCGCGCATCGTCGAACAGAAACACCAGGTCCAGATCGGACGCGTAGCCCAGTTCCTTGCCGCCCAGCTTGCCGTACGCGATGACGGCGAATCGGGGCGGCTCGCCTTCCAGCTTGTTCACCAGCGGCCAGGCGCGGCGAATGGTCTCGGTCAGCAGCAGGTCGGCCAGCGCCGACAATTGGTCGGCCAGCTTTTCAACCGTGAGTTCGCCTTCCAGATCCTGCGCCAGCAGCTGGAAGCTGGCCTGGCGCTGTACGTCGCGCATCAGGTTCATCTGACGCTCGATGTCCGGCGAGCCATCTGGCAGTCGGCAAGCATCCAGGTCGGCGGTCAACTGCCGCGCGATCTGCGCGAAGTCCAGCGGTTGGAACAAGGTGCGCCAGTCGATCAGGCTGTCCAGCAACAAGGGGTGCTGCGTCAGATACTGCGCGGCCCACGGGCTGGCCGCCACCATGCGCGCCACGCGCGCCAGGGTGTCGGGGTATTCGGCCAACAGCGCCAGGTAGGCGCTGCGCTGGGCAATTTTCTCGATCAGGTCAAACAGGCGGACAGCGGCGTTCAAGGGCGCCGGAGTCTGCCGCGCGGCGCGCAGCGCGGCGGGCAGCAGGGCTTCCATGCGGCGGCGGCTGCTTTCGGGCAGGCTGCGTACGCGATGGCTGCCCAGCAGGGTCTCGGTACGCCGCAACAGGTCTTGGGCCTCGTCGCCGAAAGCCTGGCGGATCTGCTCGGCCAATTCGCATTCGTTGTCAGGCTCTTCGGCGTCGTCAGCGGCCTCGCCCGACGTGCCGGTGTCCTCGGCATCGCCCATGCCCACCATGCGGAACACGTTGCGGAACGTTTGCGAGACGAATTTGCGGTGCGCGGCCAGCGTGCTTTCAAAATCGTCATGGTTCATGCCCAGCGCGGCGGCCAGCGCAGCTCGCTGTTCGGCGTCGCCGGGCAACAGATGCGTCTGTTCGTCTTCGCGATACTGCAAGGCGTGTTCGGTGCGGCGCAGGTAGCGATAGGCCTCTTCAAGGCGGCGCGCGTCGTCCTCCGGCACCAGCCCGGCCACGCGCTCGGCGTGCAGCGCTTCCAGAAGGCCGCGTTTTTGCAGGGCGGGCATGCGACCGCCGCGTATCAGTTGTGCCAACTGCACCACGAATTCGATCTCGCGGATGCCGCCGTCACCCAGCTTGATATTGTTGGCGCTGTCGATGCCGTTGCGCGCCATGGCGCGACGTTGCCAGTCTTGGCGGATACGTTCGCGCAGCGCGCGCAGCGCGGCCAGCGCATCAAAGTCAAAATACTTGCGATAGACGAACGGCACCCGCAGGCTTTCCAACTGGCGGGCCTGGGCGGCGCTGTCGCTGCCTTCAAACGCCTGGGCGGGCATGAGGCGCGCCTTCAACCAGGCATAACGTTCCCATTCGCGGCCCTGGCCGATCAAGTAGTGCTCCAGCGCGTCCAGACTCCAGGCCAGCGGGCCGGCGTCGCCGTCGGGTCGCAGGCGCAGGTCCGTGCGAAATACCTGGCCGTTCGCATCCACTTCCGAAATCACCGGCATCATGCGCCGGGTGAGCCTACCGTAGAACTCGTGGTGGCTGATGCGGCGCGGGCCGTCGGTTTCGCCTTCTTCGCCATACAGCATGATCAGGTCGATGTCCGAGGACACGTTCAGCTCGCACCCGCCCAGCTTGCCCATGCCGACGATCAGCATTTCCTGGGGCTTGCCGGTGGCCGGGTCGCGCGGCACCCCGTGCACGGCCGCCAGGTCGGTGGCCACGCTGCGGTAGGCTTGCGCCACCGCGATGTCCGCCAGTGTGGTCATTGCGCCGACCACTTCTTCCAGATCGGCCTGGCCGGACAAGTCCCGCACGATCAATACGCTGAATACGCGTTCGCGTAATTTGCGCAGCACCATGCGGCAGGTGTCCACGGGCAGGATGTCCGGCGCGTCGGGGCCCGCCAGTTCGGCCTGCCATTGCGCCATGCGAGCGGCCGTGACGGGCTGCTGCACGGCCTCTGCAAGCCAGGCGGCCAGGTCGGGATGGGCGTCCAGTCGGCGGCGCAAATGACCGGACCAGGCAAGGGCGGGGGCAAGCAAAGAGGGCGAGGACATGGCGTGGAGGCGGCAGACGAATGGACGCGTTTCAGGTATAAGTGGGGACGATACCGCAAGACATATTCTCCTGCCCACCGATCCGTGTCTGTTTCAAAAAAAGCCCCCGTGCCGCGCACGCGTAGCGTGCTCTGCTGCCTGTTCTGGGCCGCGCTGATCATCTATGGCGTGGTGGCGGTCGGCTTTCTGAGCGTGCGCTATTGGGTATTGCCCCGTGTGGGCGAATGGCGTCCACAGATCGAAGCGTACGCCAGCGAAGCACTGGGTGCGCGCGTCACCATCGGGGACATCAAGGCCGAGTGGCAGGGCCTGAACCCCCGGTTGGACCTGACCTCGGTTCAAGTCGTGGACGACAGCGCCACGCCAGTTCTGTCCCTGCCTTCCGTATCCGCCGTGCTGGCGTGGCGCAGCGTGCTGACTTTGTCGCCCCGCCTAGTGCGCTTGCAGGTGCGCAAGCCTGAATTGACCCTGCGCCGCGATCCCGATAATCATCTGTGGGTGGCTGGCCAGAACATCGATCTGAATGCCAGCGATCATCGGTCCGACCTGGACCACCCCGCATTGCGCTGGCTGGTGCGCCAGCGCGAATTGGCCATCAATGACGCGACCATCATCTGGCAAGACGATTTACGCCGCGCGCCCGCGCTGCCGTTGACCGGCGTTGACTTCGTCATGCGCAACGGCAGCCTGTCGCATCGCTTCGTGCTGCGCGCCTCGGCCGGTGATGCGTTGGCGCGCAAGGTCGAACTGCGTGGCGAATTCAATCGCAGCCTGTTCGCGGCGAATTCGGCCAATCCCGCCAACTGGAGCGGCCAGCTTTATACAGAGCTTGATGACGTCGAACCGCAGGCGTGGGCGCCGTGGGTACCGGCCCCCGTCATCTCGGGACGTATCGCCGCCCGTGCGTGGCTGCAACTTGAACGCGGCAAGTTCACTGACCTGACGACCGACGTGGCGGTACGCGGCGTGGACTGGGCGGCCGCCAAGGACGGTACGGCGGTACGCGGCGCATCGGCGCAATTTCGTTTGCAGGGGCTGCTCGGGGATTTTTTCCAGGTGGACGGGGTGCCGTTGGCGCGTAGCCCGGGGGCCGCCGATGTATCGCTGAAGGGCGCGGCGCAGCACCTGCAAGTGACGCTTCCGGGCGTGTTCCAGGAGCCGACCCTGATCGCGCGTGAATTAGCCGTGGATGCGCAGGTGAAAGGGCCGGATGCCAAGAACTGGTTTGTCGATGTGGCCCGATTGCATGTGGTGAACGACGATCTGGACGTGCGCTTGCAGGGCCAGTGGAAGCGCGAAGGCAAGACGGCGGCGGGCAGCGTCGACATGCGCGGCACGATGGTGCGTGGCGCCATGTCGGCCATCCATCGCTACCTGCCGCTAGAAGTCAACGCCGACGCCCGCGAATGGCTGGCGGGGGGCTTGCCCGCAGGCGAAATGCGGTCGGCCTCCATCTTGCTCAAGGGCGATCTGGACGATTTTCCATTCGCCGCGCCGAACGCCGTGGGCGAATTCGTCATCGCCGGCGCGTACGCCGGCGCCAAGGTCGATTACGCGCCGCCCGGTCAGCGACGCAAGGGCTGGCCCATGTTGGAGAACCTGTCCGGCAATTTCCGTATCGACAAGGTCAGCCTGACGCTGGATAGCGCCGGGGGCGCCACTGCGAGCACCGGGCCGGGGCAGACGCTGAATATGGGGGCGGTGACAGCCACGATCCCCAACATGGACCAGGGCGCGGAATTGTTGCTCAACGGCGAGACGTACGGTCCGGTGTCGGCCTATTTGGCGATGGCGGCCAATTCCCCGCTTGGCGGGTTGCTGGACGGGGCGCTGGACGAGGCGCGCGGCACCGGCGACTGGCGGGTGCCGCTGAAACTTAAGGTGCCGTTGTTGAACACCGACGACACGCAGGTGCAGGGTCACATCCTGTTCTCGGACAACAGCTTTACCTTTATGCCGGAAATGCCCTTGCTCAAGGAGATGCACGGCGATCTGGAATTCTCTGAAAAAGGGGTGCAGACCAAAGAGCTGCGCGCGCAGTTCCTGGGCGGGCCCGTAAAGATTTTCGGCACCCTGGCGCAGAACTCGGACGCACTTCAGTTTGAAGGGACACTGACGGCGGGCGGATTGACGCAACTGGGCAATATGCCCTCGATGTCGCGCTTTTCGGGCAAGACGGCCTACAAGGGGCGGCTGGGCTACCAGAAGGGCGGGTCGGTCGAGATCTCGATGGAATCGAATCTCTCGGGCATGGCCATCGACATGCCGGCGCCGGTGGGCAAAGCGGCTTCGTCATCGCAATTACTGAAATTGCAGTGGGGCGCGGCCCAGGACCGCGGCACGAAAGACCGCCGCTGGCTGACGGCCAGCCTGGGCGAAAACGTCAACGCGCTGTTCGAGCGCGACCCGGCCGACGCGTCTCCGTCTTACTTTGCCCGCGGCGCGTTAGGCATCGGCCGGCCCGCCAGCCTGCCGGATCGCGGAATGAGCCTGAACGCCAGCTTGCCCGAACTGGACATGGACGGCTGGGAAGCCGTAGTGAACGGCTTCGATACGCCGTCGGGCAAAAGCGGTGGAAAAAAAGCCGCTGCGAAGCCGGTCTTTCCGCCGCCCGAACGCATCAGCCTTGCCACCGGCATGTTGCGCGCCAGCGGCTACACGCTTAATGACCTGACGCTGTATGCCATGCGTCCCGGGCCGTCTCAATGGCGGGTGGACATCCAGTCGCGCCAGGCTACCGGGTCATTGGAATGGCAGGAGGCCTCGGGCGCGATTGCGGGCCAGATCAAGGCGCGGATGAAGCACCTGGCGTTCGGTGGCGAGGGCGACTCCAACGAAGCCGATAAGGCCCTGGCGTCAGGCAACGATTTATCCGATATTCCCGCCATCGACCTGCAAGCCAAGGAGTTCTTTCTATATGGCAAGAACGTGGGCGAGCTTCAGGTGGTGGGCACGAACCTGGAACGCGGGCGCCAGTGGCGGCTGGACAAACTGACGATCACCAACGATGCCGCCAATCTGAACGCCACCGGCACGTGGCGGCTGGAAGGGCCGGATCGCGGCTTGAGCGTGGACGCCAACGCCAACTTCGTGGACTTGGGCAAGTTCATGAACCGCATCGGCTTTGAGAACGTCGTCTCCGCAGGCTCGGGCACGGCGCAGGGCAAGGCAACCTGGCGCAATCTGCCGTGGACGCACAACGTGGCGGACGTGTCGGGCGAGGTCGATATCAGCCTGGACAAGGGCCGATTCATGCATGTGAACTCCCGTACGGCGCGGCTGTTGGAGCTGTTGTCGCTGCAATCGCTGCAACGGCTGGCGCGGTTGGACATCAACCCGACCAACCTGCTGCGCGACGGATTTCCGTTCGATACCATCCGGGGCCGCGTGAAGATGGCCGATGGGAAAATGTCCACCGAAGGCTACAAGATCAACGGGCCCGTGGCGGCAATTGTCCTGGCGGGCGGCGTCAACATCATCAGCGAACGCTGGGACTTGAAGGCGGTGGTCATCCCCAATCTGGACGCCAGCGGGGCAGCCATAGTGACGGCACTGGCCGTGAACCCACTGATTGGCCTGGGCGCTTTTGTCACGCAATGGCTGCTGAAGCAACCCCTGGCGCGCGCGATGACGATGGAATATTCCGTGACGGGTAATTGGGACGATCCGCAGATCGAGCCCATCGAGGCGTCGGGCAAGTCGGGCGAAAAGTCGGGCGATAAGTCGGGCGATAAGCCGGCAGATAAGCCGGCAGACAAGCAGACGCCGCGTCCCTTCACGGCCCCCGCGCGTGGCGCCATGCCGGAATTCATCGAGCATTAGAGCCGGGCCAGGTAACCAGGCCCATAAAAAAACCGCCTGTATGCAATGCAGGCGGTTTTTCTTTGATGCGAGGCGTCGGCTTACCGAACGTCGGCTTACCGAACGTGGGCTTACTTCTTCTTCATCATGTCGAAGAATTCGGCGTTGGTCTTGGTGGCGCGCATCTTGTCCAGGATGAACTCCATGGATTGCACTTCGTCCATGTCGTGGATGAACTTGCGCAGCACCCACACCTTTTGCAGCAGGTCGGGGGCAATCAGCAGTTCTTCGCGGCGCGTGCCCGACTTGTTCAGGTTGATGGACGGGTAGACGCGCTTTTCAGCCAGACGACGTTCAAGGTGGACTTCGGAGTTACCCGTGCCCTTGAATTCTTCGTAGATGACTTCGTCCATGCGGCTGCCGGTTTCGATCAGCGCCGTACCCAGGATGGTCAGCGAACCGCCTTCTTCCAGGTTACGGGCCGCGCCGAAGAAGCGCTTGGGGCGTTGCAGGGCGTTGGCGTCCACACCGCCGGTCAGCACCTTGCCGGAGGCCGGCACAACGGTGTTGTAGGCGCGGGCCAGACGGGTGATCGAGTCCAGCAGGATCACGACGTCTTTCTTCATTTCGACCAGGCGCTTGGCCTTTTCGATGACCATTTCAGCCACTTGCACGTGGCGCGTGGCGGGTTCGTCGAAGGTCGACGCCACCACTTCGCCGCGCACCGTGCGCTGCATTTCGGTCACTTCTTCCGGGCGCTCGTCCACCAGCAGGACGATCATGACGGCGTCGGGGTAGTTGGTGGTGATGGCATGCGCGATGTGCTGCATCATCACCGTCTTGCCGGACTTGGGGCTGGCGACGATCAAACCGCGCTGGCCCATGCCGATCGGGGCGAACACATCCAGGATGCGGCCCGTCAGGTTTTCTTCGCTCTTGATGTCCCGTTCCAGGCGCATCGTGCGGTTCGGGTGCAGCGGCGTCAGGTTCTCGAACATGATGCGATGCTTGATCGCTTCGGGCGCCACGCCGTTGACCTTGTCCACCTTGACCAGCGCAAAGTAGCGTTCGCCGTCTTTCGGCGTGCGCACTTCACCTTCGATGGAATCGCCGGTGTGCAGGTTGAAACGGCGGATCTGCGAGGGCGAGATGTAGATGTCGTCCGTGCTGGCCAGATACGAGGTCTCGGGCGAGCGCAGGAAACCGAAGCCGTCAGGCAGGACTTCCAGAACGCCGTCGCCGAAGATCTGCTCGCCTTGCTTGGCGCGCCGTTTCATGATGGCGAACATCAATTCCTGCTTGCGCAGGCGGTTGGCGTTCTCGATTTCCAGGCCAGCGGCCATTTCGAGCAGCTGCGAAACGTGCAGCGCCTTCAGTTCGTTGAGGTGCATCGCGGTGAATGTGGGGGAAAAGTAAAGGAGGGTTCTGGCGGCGCGCCACGGACGGGCTCGCGCGGTATTGAATGAGCGCCGCCTCCAGGGCGGCGCCTTCGTTCACAGCACGCGGTTTACAACGCGCCGTCCAGGAATGCGGTGAGTTGCGACTTCGACAGCGCGCCAACTTTGGTGGCGGCGGCTTGGCCGTCTTTAAAGAGCATAAGGGTGGGGATGCCACGGATGCCGTACTTGGTGGCGGTGCCCTGGTTTTCGTCCACGTTCAGCTTCGCGATCGTCAGGCGACCTGCGTACTCGGTGGCGACTTCTTCCAGGATCGGGGCAATCATCTTGCAGGGGCCACACCAGGCAGCCCAGTAGTCCACCAGCACCGGCTGGCCGGATTTCAACACATCGGCATCGAAGCTTGCGTCACTGACGTTCTTGATTTGGTCGCTCATGATGGTGATTCTCGGTTCGGCAGCAAAAGGCGCGTAAAAAGGGACGCGCCTTGCCGTTGTTCTTGTATGTGGAATGGGCTAAAGCATACCACTGTCAATAACAACAGGCATACCACTGTTAATAACAACAGGGTTTGCTGGTTTTGTGTAGGATGTTGCGGCGCAGTCGTTTGCGATTCGGGCCATCAAGCCCTGACGCGCCGGCTGTGACTGTCATCATCCTACCGAATTCGGAGTTGGTCAGGTCGTGCGCAACCCACCGGGAGCCGCGCAGAATCTAGGCTTATCCGTAAAATGTCGGTTTTTTTCCACAGATGTTGGGGATAACTTGGCCACTCCACGTTACACCGAGGCGTCCATTCGCGTCCTGAAGGGGCTGGAGCCCGTGCGCCAGCGCCCGGGCATGTACACCCGCACCGAAAACCCCCTGCACGTTGTGCAGGAGGTCATAGATAACGCCGCAGACGAGGCCTTGGCCGGCTACGGCAAACAGATACAGGTCACGCTGCACAGTGATGGCAGCGTGTCCGTCGAGGATGACGGCCGGGGCATCCCCGTCGGCCTGCATCCCGAAGAAGGCGCGCCCGTCGTCGAATTGGTCTTCACCCGCCTGCACGCGGGCGGCAAGTTCGACAAGGCGGGCGGCGGCGCCTATGCCTTTTCGGGCGGCCTGCACGGGGTGGGCGTTTCCGTCACCAACGCGCTGGCGACCCGGCTTGAAGTCGTGGTCTGGCGCGACGGCGCGGTCAACCGCCTGGTCTTCAAGGGCGGCGACGTTGCCGAACCCCTGGCGCCGTACGACCAGGGCGGCCGCAAGAAGTCGGGCACCCGCGTGCGCGTTTGGCCCGACGCCAAATACTTCGACAGCCCCAATATTCCGCTGGGCGAACTGACGCACCTGCTGCGCAGCAAGGCCGTGCTGCTACCTGGCGTGAAAGTCACGCTGGTCAACGAGAAAAGCGGCGACACCAAGACGTGGCAATACCAGGATGGCCTGCGCGGCTACCTGGCCGAAGCGCTGACCGGCGCCGAACTGATGGTGCCGTTCTTCGAAGGCCAGCAGTACGCCGGGGCCGACCACGAGAACTTCGCCGAAGGCGAGGGCGCCCAGTGGGTCGTGGCCTGGACCGAAGACGGCAACGCCGTGCGCGAGTCCTACGTCAACCTGATCCCGACGCCGGCCGGCGGCACGCACGAATCCGGCCTTCGCGAAGGCCTGTTCGGCGCCGTGAAGGGCTTTGCCGAATTGCACAGCCTATTGCCCAAGGGCGTGAAGCTGCTGCCCGAAGACGTGTTCGCCCGCGCCAGCTTTGTCTTGTCGGCCAAAGTGCTGGACCCGCAGTTCCAGGGCCAGATCAAGGAACGGCTGAATAGCCGCGATGCTGTGCGTCTGGTGGGCGGCTTTGCCAAGAGCGCGCTGGATCTCTGGCTGCACAGCAACGTCGAATACGGCAAGAAGCTGGCCGAACTGGCAATTCGCCAGGCGCAGGCGCGCCAGCGCTCGGCCCAGAAGGTCGAAAAGCGCAAGAGCTCCGGTGTGGCCGTGCTGCCCGGCAAGCTGACCGATTGCGAATCCAGCGATGCCAGCCGCACCGAAGTGTTCCTGGTCGAGGGCGACTCCGCGGGCGGGTCCGCCAAGATGGGGCGCGACAAAGAATTCCAGGCCATCCTGCCGCTGCGCGGCAAGGTGCTCAATTCCTGGGAAGTGGACCGCGACCGGCTTTTTGCCAATAACGAAATCCACGACATCTCGGTGGCGATCGGCGTAGACCCCCACGGCCCCAACGACACGCCGGACCTGTCCGGCCTGCGTTATGGCCGCATCTGCATCCTGTCGGACGCAGACGTCGACGGCTCGCATATCCAGGTCTTGCTGCTGACGCTTTTCTACAAGCACTTTCCGAAGCTGGTCGAAGCCGGCAACGTGTTCGTGGCCAAGCCGCCTCTGTTCCGGCTGGATGTGCCGGCGCAGGGCAAGCGCCCCGCCCGCAAGATCTACTGTCTGGACGAAGGCGAGCTTGAAGCCGCGCAAGACAAGCTGCGCAAGGAAGGCGTGCGCGAAGGCGCCTGGTCCGTCAGCCGCTTCAAGGGCCTGGGCGAAATGAACCCGGAACAACTGTGGGAAACCACCATGAATCCGGACACGCGCCGCCTGCTGCCCGTGGGCTACGGCGATCAAACCCCCGAAGACACCACCCGCATGTTCGACATGCTGATGGGCAAGGGTGAATCCTCGCAGCGCCGCGCCTGGATCGAGGAAAAGGGCAACCTGGCAGAGCTGGACATCTGATGACGTCCACCTTGCCCGACCCCGCTTCCGACTCCGCCCGCATGACCGTCGACATGACGGCTGACGACTACGCAGAGTTCGCCGCCTATGTATACCGGCGGCCCGAACTGCGCCGGCGTCGGTATCGTTCGCACCTGCGCTTTGGCGTGCTGATGATCGTGGCGCTTTTTGCCTATCTGGTCTGGCAGACCTGGGACGGCAAGGGGCCCAACTGGTCGCAGATGCTGCCCGTGTATTTCGAAGGGCTGGCGGTCGGCCTGGGCATTTTGGTGCTGTTGGCGCTGGCGTATGAATTCGTCCTGCCACCGCTGGTCCGGATGAACACGCGCCGCATGCTCAAGAAGCAGCCCGACGACCTTTTCCTGGGACGGCATCAGCTGGACTTTGGCCCCGACGGCATTCTAGATACCACCGGCAGCGCTTCCGGCCGGATGGAATGGTCGGATATCCGTCGCGTCGAGGAAACGCCGCAGCACCTGTACGTCATTCTGGGCACCTTGCAAGGCGTGATCATTCCCAAGCGCGGCCAGGACGCCGCCACGCTGGCAGCGGTGCGCGCCCAACTGCGCGCGCATGTCGCCGACACCCAGCTGGCCCCCTCCGCGTAAGGGCGCATTGACGCCGTTTCGATGAAATTGTCTACCTGAATAACCATGACCGACAGCAATCAACCCGGCCTGTTCGACCCCACCCCGCCCGATGGCGACGGCGATGCCAATGCCGCCATCACGCTGGCGCGCTACGCGGAGCAGGCTTATCTGGACTACGCGGTGTCCGTGGTGCGCGGCCGCGCCTTGCCCGACGTGGGCGACGGGCAAAAGCCCGTGCAACGCCGCATCCTGTTCGCCATGCAGGCGATGGGGCTGGCCGCCGGCGCCAAGCCGGTGAAGTCCGCGCGCGTGGTGGGCGACGTGCTGGGCAAGTACCACCCGCACGGCGACCAGGCGGCCTATGACGCCATGGTGCGCATGGCGCAGGACTTCTCGCTGCGATATCCGCTGATCGACGGCCAGGGCAACTTCGGTTCGCGCGACGGCGACAACGCCGCCGCCATGCGATACACCGAGGCGCGCCTGACGCCGATCGCCAAGCTGCTGCTTGATGAGCTGGATGAAGGCACGGTCGACTTCGTGCCCAACTACGACGGCAGCCAGCAAGAACCGCAAATGCTGCCCGCGCGGCTGCCCATGATGCTGCTGAACGGCGCATCCGGCATTGCCGTGGGCATGGCCACCGAGGTGCCGCCGCACAACCTGCGCGAGGTGGCGCAGGCCTGCGTGGCGCTGATCAAGCATCCGCAATTGCCGGACGCCGAATTGCACGCCATGATTCCCGGCCCCGACTTTGCCGGTGGCGGCCAGATCATCACGCCGGCCGCCGATATCGCGCAGATCTACGGCGCGGGCCGGGGGTCCCTGAAGGTGCGTGCGCGCTGGCAGTTCGAAGAAATGGCGCGCGGCCAATGGCAGCTGGTCATCACCGAATTGCCCCCGGGCACCTCGGGCCAGAAGGTGCTGGAAGAGATCGAGGAAATCACCAATCCCAAGGTCAAGTCCGGCAAGAAGAGCCTGACGCCCGAGCAGACCCAGGCCAAGGCCGTGATGCTGAACCTGCTGGACGCCGTGCGTGACGAGTCCGGCAAGGATGCGGCGGTGCGTCTGGTCTTCGAACCCAAGACTTCGCGCGTGGACCGTGACGAATTCGTCAACACGCTGCTGGCGCAGACCAGCATGGAAAGCAGCTCGTCGATCAACCTGGTGTGTATCGGCACCGACGGCCGGCCGCGCCAGAAGGGCCTGCGCGACATCCTGGTCGAATGGGTGGCGTTCCGCACCAACACCGTGGTGCGCCGCACGCGTTTCCGCCTGGACAAGGTCACCGACCGCATCCACGTGCTGGAAGGCCGCATGCTGGTCTACCTGAACGTGGACGAAGTCATCCAGACGATCCGCGAATCCGACGAGCCGCGCGCGGCGCTGATGGAACGCTTCAAGCTGTCCGAGCGCCAGGCCGAAGACATTCTGGAAATGCGCTTGCGCCAGCTGGCTCGCCTTGAAGGCTTCAAGATCGAGCAGGAACTGGCCGACAAGCGCAAGGACCAGATTTCGTTGCAGGAACTGCTGGACAATCCGACGACGCTCAAGCGCCTGCTGATCAAGGAAATCGAGGCCGACGCCAAGCAGTATGGCGACGACCGCCGCACGTTGATCGAAACGGCCGAACGCGCCGTGCTCGAAACCAAGGTGCTGGACGAACCGGTGACGGTGATCGTGTCGCAAAAGGGCTGGCTGCGTGCACGTCAGGGCCACGGCCACGATGCCGCGCAGTTCACCTTCAAGCAGGGCGACGACCTGTACGGCGCCTTCGAATGCCGCACCACCGACACGCTGATCGCCATGGGCGACAACGGTCGGGTGTATTCGGTGCCGGTCGCGGGCCTGCCCTCGGCGCGGGGTGACGGCCAGCCGGTCACGACGATGATCGATCTGGAATCCGGCACGCGCATCGTGCACACGATCGCGGCCGCGCCCGAATCGCGTTGGCTGTTGGCTACGCGCGGCGGCTATGGCTTTGCGGCCAAGCTGTCCGACATGGTCAGCCGCCAGCGCGCCGGCAAGCAGTTCATCACGCTGGAAACCGGCGATGAAATGCTGCGCCCGGTGCCCTTGTTCGACGGCGCCACGCAACTGGCGCTGCTGTCGGCCAAGGGCAAGTTCCTGGTGTTTGGGTTGGACGAATGCAAGTCCTTGTCGGGCGGGGGCCGTGGCACCATCCTGATGGGTCTGGACGCGTCGGACAAGCTGGACCAGACCGTGCCGATTGGCGCTCGCGGCCTGCGCGCCACGGGCATCTATCGCAACAAGCTGACCGAAGACATCCTGGTGGGTGACGCGCTGGCGCCGTATGTGGGCAAGCGCGCGCGCAAGGGCCGTCAGCTGGACGTGCGCCCCAAGCAGCCGGTCTTGTCGCCCGTGCTGGGGTAAGGCCACAGGCCATGCCGGGGCGCGCGCCCATGACTCACGCCGCCGCGCATGCCATGCCCGCCAGCCGCCTGGCGCACGTGGATGCGCTGCGCGGCTTTGCGCTTTTCGGCATCCTGGTCGTGAACATCGGCGTTTTCTCGTCGCCGTTCTACGGCGCGGGCATGGCCGATCCGACCTACTCCCGCCCGCTGGACTTGGTGGTGCGCTGGCTGATTGCCTGCCTGTTCGAAACCAAGTTCTACCTGCTGTTTTCCTTTCTGTTCGGCTACAGCTTCACGTTGCAGATGGCGGCGGCTGAACGCAGCCAGGCGGCCTTCGCCCCGCGCTTTGTGCGTCGGCTGGCTGGACTGGCCGTGCTGGGCGCACTGCACGCCGTGCTGTTCTACCAAGGCGACATCCTGCTGACCTACGCCTTGTTAGGCCTGGGCTTGCTGGCGTGCCGCCGGATCGCACCCCGGCATGCGCTGCACACCGCGCTGTGGCTGATCGTGCTGGCCGCAACGGCGTGGGGGGTGCTGGGCCTGCTCAGTTTCCTGGACCCCGTGCCCGCCGGCTACGAGGCGCAGTACTGGGCCGACGCGCTGGCGTCCATCGAGGCGTATCGCGGCACGATTGGCACAACCATCTCGCAGCACATCAAGGAATTGACGACCTCGGTGTGGTTCATGGTGTTGTTCGTGCAAGGGCCGTTCGTCTTCGCGATGTTCCTCGCCGGTTACGCGCTGGGCCGGCGCCAAGCGCTGGCCGACCCGTGGCGGCAACCGCGCGTGCTGTGGCTGCTGTGCGCGTTCGGCTTGCTGCCCGGCCTGGCGGGGTCGGCGTTGTATGCGACCTCGTCCCTGCCGTTTGCCGGTGCCGCCTGGGAATTGCCCGGGCTGGCGGCGGACTTGCTGACGGCGCCGCTGTTAAGCATGTCGTACGCCGCCGCGTTTCTGCTGGCGTTCCGTACCCGCGCGTTGGGCGGTTTGGCGGCGTGGCTGGCGCCGGCAGGGCGGATGGCGTTAAGCAACTACCTGATGCAGTCGGTCATTTGCGCGTTCCTGTTCACCGGTTGGGGGCTGCGCCTGTTTGCGTCGGTGTCGCCGCTGGCAACCGTGGGCATCGCGGTCGCCATATTCGCCGCGCAGCTGCCGTGGTCCGCATGGTGGTTAAAGCATCACGCATACGGCCCCGTGGAGTGGTTTTTGCGCGCGCTGACCATCGGGGCGTTACCGCCTTGGCGGCGCGCGCGAGCGGGCTGATCGGCATACCGGATCACACGTCGCGGCGGACCGCGTTCAGCGCCGTGTCGATGGCGCCAACCAGTCGTTCGGTCAGTTGGTCCAGCTCGTCATCGGAAATGATGAACGGCGGGGCCAGCAACACGTGGTCGCCCTGGCGCCCGTCGATGGTGCCGCCCATCGGGTACACCATCAGCCCCTGCGCCATGGCTTCGCGCTTGATGCGCGCGTGTAGCGCCAACGCGGGGTCGAAGGTCTGCTTGGTGGCGCGGTCTTGCACCAGCTCAATCCCCATGAACAGGCCTCGGCCACGGATGTCGCCCACCTGCGGATGCCGGCCCAGCGCCTGCTCCAGCCGCCGTCGCAGACCCGCGCCTTGTTCGCGCACGCGTTGCAGCAGGTTGTCGCGGCGGATCACGTCTTGTACGGCAAGCGAGGCCGCGCAGGCGATGGCGTGGCCCAGATAGGTGTGCCCATGTTGGAAGAAGCCGCTGCCTTGCTGCATGGCGTCCACGATGCGCTGCTGGGCCATCACGGCGCCAATGGGCTGATAGCCGCCACCCAGGCCCTTGGCGATGGTGATGAGGTCGGGCACGATGCCTTCCTGTTCCACCGCGTACAGCGTGCCCGTGCGGCCCATGCCGCACATCACTTCGTCGGCAATCAGCAGCACGCCGTGGCGGTCGCAGACCTCGCGCACGCGCTTGAAGTAGCCGGGCACGGCGGTGACGGCGCCGCTGGTCGCACCCACCACCGGCTCGGCCACGAACGCCATTACGGTGTCGGGGCCCAGCTTCTCAAAGGTCTGTTCCAGTTCCCGCGCCAGGCGTTCGCCGTACTGCTCGGCGCTTTCGCCGCTTTGCTGGTCGCGATACGCGTAGCAGGGCGACACGTGCTCCACGTCTATCAGCAGCGGCGCGAATTGCGCGCGGCGCCACGCGTTGCCGCCTACCGCCAGCGCGCCCAGCGTGTTGCCGTGGTAGCTCTGGCGGCGCGCCACGATATGGCGCCGTTGCGGTTGGCCGATTTCCACAAAGTACTGCCGCGCCATCTTCAGCGCGGCCTCGACCGCCTCGGACCCGCCCGACACGAAGTACGCGTGCGAAATGCCCTGCGGCGCGTCCTCCACCAACCGTGCGGCCAGCTGTTCGGCGACGTCGGTCGTGAAGAAGCTGGTGTGGGCATAGGCCAGCGCGTCGATCTGGGCGTGCATGGCGGCCTGGACGTCGGGATGGTTATGCCCAAGACAGGACACGGCGGCGCCGCCGGAACCGTCCAGGTACGCGCGGCCGGCGCTGTCGTGGATCCACACGCCTTGGCCTTTGACGGCGACAGGGGGCGTCTGGCGTAGGGAACGATGCAGAACGTGGGAGTGGCTCATGGCAATCCGTTTGGCAAAGGTGAGGGTTGAAGTCAGCCGGGGCGGCGGGACGTTGGGGCGGTCCAATAGACGTTGTCGGCGCGCAGGCGCTGTTCCACTTCGGTCAGGCGGTTCAGGACGTCCGCGCCGCCGCGAGCCGTCAACCTGGCGATCAGATGTTCGGCCAAGCCGAGCAAGCCGGCGGTGGTGTGAAAGAACGAGCCGGGGCCTCGGCGGGCCGGGTTCGCCTGCACGCCGTCGCGGTCGGGCGGGGCGAAGCGCAGCGTGTGGCGTGCGTCCACGGCCAGCGGCGACAAGGGGTCGTCGGTCAGGGCGATCAGCGCCACGCCCCGCTGCGCCGCTTGGCGTGCCAGTTGCACGGTGGCGGTGGGGTAGGGCGCTTGCGAGATCACGATGAGCGCGTCGCCAGCGACCAGGCCGTCGGCCTGTTCGGCTGGCGCCCCGCCCAGGCCGTCGATCAGCACGCTGTTACGGCGCACCAACTGATAGGCGTAGCGCATCTGGAACGCGATGCCGAAAGCGGAACGCGTACCCAGAAAACCCACCTGCCGGGCGTTCAGCAAAGTCTGGACGGCAGCGTCGAATGCGGACGCCTGGTTCAGGGCGCACACTGACGTCACCGCCTGGACCTGGTAGTCGGTCAAGGCGTCGTGGCCCGGCGTGGCGGCATCGCCGGCCGCTGCTTGCAGCGCGGCGGCGCGATCACGCAGGCCCGGCTGGGCTTGCCCGCTATTGCCGGCAAGCGCTTGTTGGAAAGGCTGTCTAAATGCTTCGTAGCTGGAGTAGCCCAGCGCCCGCGCCAGCCGCAGCATGGTGGCCGGCGCCACGCCCAGCGCCTGGGCTTGACGCCGCATCGACCACAACCCCACTTGCGCCGGATGCGCCGCCACCCAATGCGCCGCGCGTTGCAGCTCCGGTGGCAGTCCTTCGATTTTTTGCTGCAAGGTCGGGATGAGGTCAGGGGGCAATGACATGTGGGTAAGGCCGGGATGTACCGATTAAAAACAAATGATATATCCGCGGATTTAAATAAAACAATTGTTTTTTTTCTCGGCATTTCCCGTGCGGCGATGCGGTTCGAGCCCACGCGGCGGCGCCTTGAGCACGCCACTTGCTCCTCTCGCAAGTCCGGGAAATTTGCTTATATCTTCTGCAAATCCGTGTTCATTTATTTACATCGTGCGCGGGTTTTTTGTTTGACGTGAATACATCGGGCGCATATCATTCGTGTAGAAATGAATTTGACCGAACCTTTCTCTTCCATGACCAGCCCCGCGAACACTGATCCCTCCCAGCAGTACGACCTGCGCATTTTGCGAGCCCTGCGCCGCATCACGCGTTCGATCGCATTGCACTCGCGACAGTTGTCCGCGGTCAGCCATATCACTGCTCCGCAGTTGATGTGTCTGCGCACGGTAATGGCCAATGGCCCGATGACGGCCACGGCCATCAGCCGTGAAATGCATGTCAGCCCCAGTACGGTGGTTGGCATCCTGGACCGCCTGGAAGACAAGGGTTTGATCCGCCGTGAACGCGGCCGCGAAGATCGCCGCATTGTTTTCGTTACTGCCACGGACGCCGGCCGCGAATTGGCCCAAGGCGCCCCGTCTCCCCTGCAAAAGCATCTGGCCGACGCATTGAACGCGTTGCCCGAGCTTGAGCAAGCCACCATCACGCTATCGCTGGAACGCATCGTGGCGCTGATGGAGCAGGAAGGCCAGGCAGTCGCAGCGGAACCGCACGGCGATGTATCGTCGCCCATCCTTGAAGTGCCCACGGGCGGGGCACCCCCAGAATCGGGAATCGTTGCATGAAGAAAAACGAACTGGACACCCCCCATCTCTCAAGTGCCGTGGCGCCGGCGGTTCGCGCGCAGACCCATACGATGCGTCTGCCCACCCGCAAAGACGGCGCCGCCATTCACCAGCTCATTTCCGAGTGCCCGCCGCTCGACCTGAATTCCCTCTACGCCTACTTGCTCCTTGGTGAGCATTTCAGCGACACCTGCGTCATCGCCGAAAGTGCCGGCGGACGTATCGACGGTTTTATCTCCGCTTATGTGATCCCGACCCGCCCCGACGTGTTGTTCGTCTGGCAGGTTGCGGTGCACACCCGCGCACGCGGCCATCGGTTGGGCCGCGCCATGCTTCGCGAACTCTTGCAGCGCAAGGGGCTCGAGCATGTTCGATATCTTGAAACCACGGTGGGGCCTGACAACCAGGCATCGCGCCGCAGCTTTACCGGCCTGGCCGGCGAGCTTGGCGCCCACGTTTCCGAACAGCCGTTCTTCGACCGGCAATTGTTTGGCGGCGCGGACCATGACGACGAGATGTTGTTGAGGATAGGCCCGTTCGCATTGCCTGCCCCGTAGGGCAGCGCAACCCCAGCGGACTTATCGAAATTACCGGGATGGCAATGCCTGTCCGAATGCGTTCACCGCATCCGGAGGGATCGTGCCGTCTATTCAACTTATGAGATGAAAAAGGGAGGATTGATCATATGGACCTGAAAATCTTTGACCGGATGGAATCCGAAGTGCGGGGCTACATTCGGTCGTTCCCCGTGATATTCAGCCAGGCCCGAGGCTCGACGCTGATCGACGAAGACGGCACCGAGTACATCGATTTCTTCAGCGGCGCAGGCACGCTGAACTACGGCCACAACAATCCTGTTCTCAAGGAAAAACTGCTGGAGTATGTGCAGGCGGACGGCGTCGTCCACGGCCTGGACATGGCGACCAGCGCGAAGAAGCGTTTCCTGGAGACGGTGGATCGCGTGCTGCTCAAGCCGCGCAACTGGCAATACACGCTGCAATTCACCGGCCCCACCGGCACCAATGCCGTGGAAGCCGCGCTGAAGATCGCGCGCCAGGTCAAGGGCCGTTCGAATGTGATTTCGTTCACGCATGGCTTTCACGGCGTCAGCGGCGGTTCGCTGGCCGTGACGGCCAACATGAAGTTCCGCGAAGCGTCCGGCTATGCGCTGGGCAACACCACGTTCATGCCCTATGACGGCTACTTCGGTCCCGACGTGGACACGATGGCCTACCTGGAACGCATGCTGGAAGATCCCAGCAGCGGCATGGACAAGCCCGCCGCCGTCATTGTTGAAACCGTGCAGGGCGAAGGCGGCGTCAACGTTGCCACGCTACGCTGGCTGAAAGAGCTGGAAAAGCTGTGCAAGCGCCACGACATGCTGCTGATCGTGGACGACATCCAGGTGGGCTGCGGCCGTACCGGCACCTTCTTCAGCTTTGAAGCCGCCGGCATTCGCCCGGACATCATCACGCTGTCCAAGTCGCTGTCTGGTTTCGGCCTGCCGATGTCCTTGGTGCTGATGAAGCCCGAGCTGGATATCTGGAAGCCGGGCGCCCACAGCGGCACGTTCCGCGGCAACAACCTGGCGTTCGTCACCGCCACGCAGGCCTTGGAAACCTATTGGGCCAACACCGCCTTCACGGCCGACATCCAGCGCAAGGAACGCACGGTGCGTGACTGGCTGGAAAACCTGGTCCACAGCTATCCCAACGCGGGCCTGTCGGTGCGCGGCCGTGGCCTGATCCAGGGCCTGGTATGCAACACCACGCCCGCGCTGGCCAATCGCATCGCGCAGCAGGCATTCAAGAAGGGCGTCGTCATCGAGACCTCGGGCGCGCATGACGAAGTGCTCAAGCTGCTGCCGGCGCTGACGATTGAAGAAGATTTGTTGAGCAAGGGCCTGGACATCATCGAGGCCAGCGTGGCCGACGCGCTGGCAGAAGAAGGCCAGTCCGCCCGCATTCTTAAATTTGGAGGAAAACGTCAATGATCGTACGCAATGTCAAAGATGTGATCGGCACCGCCGACGAAGTCCGTACCGACACCTGGGTCAGCCGCCGCGTGCTGCTCAAGAAGGACGGCATGGGCTTTTCCTTCCACGAGACCACCATCTTTCCCGGCGGCCGCACGCACATCCACTACAAGAACCATCTTGAAGCGGTGTGGTGCATTGAAGGCGACGGTTCCATCGAGACCATCGCCGACGGCAAGAAGTATGACCTGGGCCCCGGCGTGGTCTACGCGCTGAACGAACACGACGAGCACTGGCTGTGCGGCGGCAAAGAGCCGCTGCGCGTCATCTGCGTCTTCAACCCCCCGCTGACCGGCCAGGAAGTGCACGACAAAGAAGGCGTCTACGCCTTGCCTGAAGCCGAAGCCAAAGCGGCTTGATACAAGGAGGTTCGCATGATCTCACCTGCAAAGGATCCGTACGCCTCCCGTACGGACCGGGGCTCCGCCATCATTGCCCGCCAGGACCCGGTGGTCTATGGCGACGGCAAGTACGCCAACGCCTTGTCCGGCGAACAGGTCGGGCAGTATGAGCGCGACGGCTTTCTCTTGTTGGAAAACCTGTTTTCCGAAGAAGAGATCCGCGCGCTGTCCGCCGAGGTCGAGCGCATGACGCGCGACCCGTCGATCATCCGGCGTGAGGAATCCATCACTGAACCCGGCAGCAATGCCGTGCGCTCCATCTTCATGGTGCATGTGTTGAACCCCGTGCTGTCGCGCCTGGTGCGCGACCCGCGCCTGGTCAACGTGGCGCGGCAGATCCTGGGCTCCGAGGTATACATTCACCAGTCGCGCGCCAACATGAAGCCCGGCTTCAAGGGCAAAGAGTTCTACTGGCACTCGGACTTCGAGACGTGGCACGTGGAAGACGGCATGCCGTCGATGCGCGCGCTGAGCTGCTCGGTGCTGCTGACCGACAACAACGAGTGCAACGGCCCGTTGATGCTGGTGCCCGGCTCGCACCGCCAGTTCATCTCGTGCGTGGGCGAAACCCCGAACGAGCACTACAAGCAATCGCTGAAAAAGCAGGAATACGGGGTGCCGGACCCGGTCAGCCTGCAATTGCTGGTAGAGCAGGGCGGCATCCGCTCGATGACCGCCAAGGCGGGTTCGGTGGTGTTTTTCGACTGCAACACCATGCACGGCTCGAACAGCAATATCTCGCCGTGGCCGCGCGCCAATGTCTTCATGGTCTACAACAGCATGGAGAACACCTTGAACCCGCCCAAGTACGGCCTGACGCCGCGCCCCGAACATATCGCGACGCGCAAGGGCTTTAAGGCGGTGACGCCGCTGGATACGCTGAAGCTGGTGGGCGGCTGATCCACCGCGTTCAGCCCGCCGCGTCGGACCTTGGCGGGTTGTACCTCCCACACCGAACCCGGGCCTTGCCCGGGTTTTTTCATGCGCGGTGCGGCGCCTGAAATTCGACCGATGCCGGCGTCCGCTCTCTGCTATTCTTGCGCGGATTCCCCTCACGCCAAAGCGATGCCGCCATGTCCGCCCGTATCCTGAGCTTGCACATTTACCCGATCAAATCTTGCGCCGGCATCGATCTGGCGGAGTCGCCCATCGACCGGGCCGGCCTGGCTTACGACCGTCGCTGGATGCTGATCGGCGCCGATGGGCAGTTCATGACGCAGCGCCAATGGCCGGCGATGGCCCTGATCCGCACGGCGCTGACCGCCGATGCGCTTCGCATCAGCGCGCCCGGCATGCCCGATCTGGACGTGCCCCTGGATGAATCCGGCATCGAGCCCGGCGCGCAAACCGTGGCGGTCTGGGCCGACACGATAGCGGCGCGCCACGAAAGCGCCGCCACGGGCCAATGGTTTTCTGAATTCCTGAAAACGCCGTGCCGCTTGCTGAAGGTGGACAGCGCTGCCGCGCGCAACGCCAAGCCCGACTGGGTATCGCGCTGGGTGGATGCGCATCCCGATCTGGCGGACGCCTTCGTGGGCAAACACCACTTCGGCTTTGCCGATGGTTTCCCGCTGCTGATCGCCAACCAGGCCTCGCTGGATGACCTGAACGCGCGCCTGCAAGCCAAGGGCGTGGCGCCGGTGCCCATGGACCGTTTCCGGCCCAACATCGTGGTCGAGGGCGAATGGGAACCCTTCGAGGAAGACCATACCGCCATGATCACGGCAGCGGGCGTTCGGATGGCGTTCGTCAAGCCGTGCACCCGTTGCTCGATTCCCGACATCGACCAGCGCACCGCCCAGCAGCACGACGAGCCCGGCCGTACGCTGGCGGGCTATCGCAATCTGGATATCGGGGTGGTGTTCGGCCAGAACGCCATTCTGGACGCGCCGGCCGGCGCGCGCTTGAAAGTCGGCGACGCGGTCGAGATCGAACTGGATTTCTGACCGGTCGTCGGGCAGGGGGTGTCTTCGGTCACGCCGAAGACACCTGTGCGGATTACGCCGAAGACAACTTCAGGCCGATCAGACCCAGCACAATCAGGGCCACGCTGACGATGCGCATCCAGCTCGTGGACTCGCCGAACAGCACGATACCGGCCACGAAGGCGCCCACGGTGCCGATGCCCACCCACACGGCGTAGGCGGTGCCCAGCGGCAACGTTTTCATGGCGACAGCCAGCAGCCACACGCTGATGGCCATGCCGCCCGCAGTAATCAGGGACGGCCAGAGGCGGGTGAAGCCATGGGTGTATTTCAGGCCCACGGCCCAGACGATTTCAAACAGGCCCGCTAGCACCAGGATGATCCAGGTCATTGACGACTCCTTCTGTTGCGCTGCCGGCGTTGCGCCGGCAATAAGGGGTCGTCCCCGGATAAAAAAAACACCGGTCGTTTGACCGTGCGCAGCAACGGGCCGTCCCGCTGCGGCAAAAATTATAGAATACCGGCTTCCAACGGCAAAACCGGATGCCGGGCATCACTTAAGCAACACGTCGCGGACCGGACCGCGAACCAGGAATTTCCATCATGCAACGCATCATGCTGCGGGCAAAGCTACATCGCGTCACGGTCACCGAAGCCGACCTTCACTACGAAGGCTCATGCGGCATCGACGAAGATCTGCTGGACGCTGCCGGCATGCGCGAGTTCGAACGCATCGAACTCTACAACGTCACCAATGGCGAACGCTTCGACACCTACATCATCAAGGCGGCCCGCGGCAGCGGCGCCATCTCGCTGAACGGCGCGGCCGCGCGCCGGGCCCAGGTGGGCGATCTGTTGATCATCTGCACCTACGGGCCGATGTCCGAAGAAGACTCCGCCAAGCACAAGCCGCAGGTCGTGCTGGTGGACGACGCGAATCGCGTCAAGGAAATTCGCAAGTTCCCGGCCTGAGGCCGGGCCGGGCAACGCGCCATTTCGGCCTGGCCGGATGGCGCTTTCGTCAACCCTGAACCATTTCATCATGAGCTTCCAGGTCATCATCCAACCCAGCAAGCATCAATTCCCGGTTGAGCCCGGCCAGACCGTGCTCGACGGCGCCTTGGCCGCCGGCATCGTGCTGCCCTACAGCTGTCGCAACGGCGCGTGCTCCACCTGCAAGGGCAAAGTGGTGTCCGGGGAGTTCGACGCCGGGCAATATCCTGCCCAGATCCTGTCGCCGGAAGAACTGGCCAACGGCTACACGCTGTTTTGCCAGGCCCGGCCCGCGTCCGACATGGTGGTTGAATCCACCGAAGTCCGGCTGGCCAGCGACATCCAGATTCGCAAGCTGCCGTCGCGCGTGCAGACGCTGGAACGCGTGGCGCCCGATGTCACCGTGCTTAAGTTGCAACTGCCTGCTTCCGAGCAGTTCCGCTATTACGCGGGGCAGTACATCGAAGTCATCCTGAAAGACGGGCGTCGTCGCAGCTACTCGATGGCTGGTGCGCCGCATACCGGCAGCCCGCTTGAACTGCACATCCGGCACATGCCGGGCGGGCTTTTCACGGACCATGTATTCGGCGCCGGCACTACGCAGATGAAGGAACGCGAGATCCTGCGGCTGGAAGGGCCGTTCGGCTCTTTCTTCCTGCGCGAAGACAGCGACAAGCCCATCGTGCTGCTGGCTAGCGGCACGGGCTTTGCGCCTGTGAAGGCCATCGTCGAGCACATGATCCACAAGAGCATTGCGCGCCCGGTCACGCTGTACTGGGGCGGCCGCCGTCCCCAAGACTTGTACATGGACGCACTGGCGCAGTCCTGGTCTGGCCTGCTGCCGAACTTCAAGTACGTACCGGTGGTGTCCAATGCGCTGCCCGAAGACGGCTGGTCGGGGCGCACCGGCTTCGTCCATGAAGCCGTCATGCAAGACATCGCGGACCTGTCCGGCCATCAAGTCTATGCCTGCGGCACGCCGCTGATGGTGGATGCCGCGCGTCGCGAATTCAGCGTGCAGAACGGGCTGCCGCCGGAAGAGTTCTACGCGGATGCCTTCACGTCCGAGGCCGACCTGGCGAAAGCCGCGTCGTAAATCGGACCACGGGAATCATCGGGGGGGAATTCACAGGCTGAAAAGCTTCGTGACTTCCGCCCCTTTTTTATACGTAGGCGAAGGCAAATCGGCGGGGTAAACTGCCTTCGCAGCGGCTTGCCAAAGGGGCGGACATCGGGTCCGTAGCCGACTTGGCATGCAAGGAGCAATGCGGGCATGAAAGTAGCGGTATTGGGTAGCGGCATTATCGGAATCTCCAGCGCCTGGTGGCTGAACCAGGCCGGCCACGACGTTGTGGTCATTGATCGCTGCACCGGTCCCGCCCAGGAAACCAGCCTTGCCAATGGCGCGCAGATTTCGGTTTCCTATGCCGAACCCTGGGCCAATCCGCAGGCGCCGCTCAAGCTGCTCAAATGGATGTTCCAGGACAACGCGCCCTTGCTGTTCCGGCCGCAGCTGGACTGGCGTCAATGGATGTGGGGCCTGGCCTTCCTGCGTGAGTGCCTGCCCGGCCGGCTGGCTCCGAATATTCGGGCCATGGTGCGCATGGCCGAGTACAGCCGCGCCACGCTGCGCAGCATGCGCGCGGAACTGGGCATCGAATACGACCACCTTGAACGCGGCATCCTGAACTTCTACCGCGATCCCCACGAATTCGAAAACTCGCAACGGGCCGCCGGCCTGATGCGCGATTTCGGCGTCGAGCGCCGCGTGGTCACGGCAGACGAGGTCATCGCCATCGAACCGGCCCTGGCCCCGCACCGCCAGACCATCGTGGGCGGTGATTACACGCCTGAAGACGAAAGCGGCGACGTCCACTTGTTCTCGGTCGCGCTGGCCGAACGCTGCGCCCGCGCCGGCGTCGAATTTCGCTACAACACGCGAGTCACGCGTTTGCTGACGCAAGGCGGCGCCGTGCACGGCATGGAAATCATTGAACCCGATGGCCGCTACGGCACCCTCTCGGCAGACGCGTATGTCGTGGCGATGGGCAGCTTCAGCCCCAATCTGCTGCGTCCCTTGGGCATCCCGTGCAACGTGTATCCCGCCAAGGGCTACTCGGCGACCTTCCCGGTGCTCAAGCCGGAAGCCACGCCTACGGTCAGCCTGACCGACAGCAGCCATAAAATTGTGTTTTCGCGCCTGGGCGACCGTCTTCGCATGGCCGGCACCGCCGAGCTTTCGGGATATTCGCGCAGTCTGAACACCGGCCGTTGTGAAGCCATGACGCGCCTGGCGCAAGAACTTTTTCCCGACGCGCTCGATTTCGAACGCGTCAGTTATTGGTCGGGCCTGCGCCCGTCCACTCCCTCGAACGTGCCCATCATCGGCCGTAGCCGCATCCCCAACCTGTATATCAACACGGGTCACGGGACGCTCGGCTGGACGATGGGCGTTGGCTCGGGCCGGGCTTTGGCCGATCTGCTCAGCGGACGGCGGCCGGAACCGGAATTTCCTTTTCTTGGTCTGTGAACCTATGAAGAATCTGCAATTGGCGGGCGTTGCCCGCGCGATGTTCGCCAGCCGGCGTGCATGGGTCTTCGGCGCCGCGATGGCGCTGGCGGGGGTGGCTAACGCCGCACCCGTGGAAATCCAGGTCTGGCACACACTGTCGGACGCCAACAAGGCCGAGTTCGAAAAACTGGCCAAGCAGTACAACAAAGAGCAGGACCAGGTCAGCGTCAAGCTGCGTGGTTTCGCCTCGCAAGAGGCGCTGGAACAGGAAGCCGCATCGGCCGCCAAGGCCAAGAAGGCGCCCAACCTGGTCCAGCTGACGGATAACCATTCACCGGAAGTCGTGGCGCAGCACAAAGCCATCATGCCGATGTACGAACTGCTGGCCAAGTACCCGATCAAGGACCTGAACTGGTTCGTGCCGGCCACCAGCAGCTTCACGCGCGACAGCAAGGGCCGCCTGCTGGCGTTCCCGTGGATGGCCGAAGTGCCGGTGATGTTCTACAACACCGCCGCCTACAAGAAGGCCGGGCTTGATCCCAACAACCCCGCGCGCACCTGGAACGGCCTGCAAGCCGAACTGCTGAAGCTGCGCGACGTGGCCGACATCGATTGCCCCTACGCGTCCAGCGACCAGGTCACCGTGCACCTGGAGAACCTGGCCCCGATCAACGGTCAGCAATTCACCAGCAACAACAACGGCCTGGACGCGATCACGAAGAAAAGCGCCGCGCCCGCGATGCAGTTCGACACGCTCTACATGCGCCACATCTCCCTGATGGTCAGCTGGAAGCGTTCGTTGCTGTTCATGGCGCACACGGGCGACGCGTCGGCCGACAAGTTGTTCGCCAAGGGTGAATGCGCGGTGCTGACCGCCAATTCCGGCGCATTCGGCACGTTCCTGAACACCAAGTCGTTGTCGTTCGGCGTGGCGCCGGTGCCGTACTACGACCAGGCCACCAAGGCTGCCGGCCAACCGTTTGTCAGCGGCTCGGCTTTGTGGGCGCTGGAAGGCCGCCCGCAATCCGAAGAAAAGGCAACGGCTCAGTTCCTGGCCTGGCTGTCCAAGCCGGTCGTGGCCGCCGAATGGCATCAGCGCACGGGCTTCCTGCCCCTGACCGAAGCCGCGTTCCGCGCGTCTGACGTGTCGTTCTACAAGAGCATCCCGGGCGCACAGGCCGTGATCGCGTCGATGAGCAACCGTCCGGCCAGCAACAGCCGCGGCTTCCGCATGGCCAACTACGCGCGCATCGAACCCGTTCTGAACCAGCAACTGAACGACGCTTTCGAAGGTAAGGTTCCGCCCGTGTCGGCATTGAACAATGCGGCTTCGCAGGCGCGCAGCATCGCCGCGCAGCGTTAAGCGACAGGCCCGGGCAGCGCTGAAGCTGCCTGCCGCCACCGCAAAAACCCGGTCTTTCAGACCGGGTTTTTTTTCGTCTTCGGCACGCCTGTCCGGGAGGGGTGGATTAATCCATCCATGCGTACATGCCAGTCTGGCGGCCCGCTTTGCCCTCGTCCACCATGCCGTTCATGCGTACCGATTCCGGTGCGCCTTCAGCTTGCGGTGAGGCATGGTTCGAATCATTTTCCTGGTGGCAGGCGTGTCCTGCCTGGGGGCTTGCACTGGCTGGCCCGCCAATGATGGCGCCGGTGTGGGGTGGCAGGCTGCCGGGTCCGCTGCGCACGCGTTTCGTTTTGATTGGCGCTTGTCCGGCGACCCGGCGGTTGCGCCCATGCAGGTGTTCGACGACGGCAAGGACGTCTGGCTGCAATTCGCGCCGGGGCAACCTTTGCCCGCCATCTTTGGGGTGCGCGCCAATGTCGAACACGCGCTGCCCTATACGCGGCGCGACCCTTATGCGGTGGTGACGGGGGCGTGGGAGGCGCTGCGGTTTCGCGGCGGGCGCTTGATGGCGCGCGCTGAACGCGAAGCCCGACGCGACACCGAACGCGCAGCCGATGTTGCGGCCGCGCCAGGCGCACCGGTTTCGATGTCGGCAGAAGCCGCCGTCGCCGTCCCGCTTGCGGGCGTAGGGCAACTGGCGGGTAAAGGGCCATTGGGCACGCGCGATGCGCCTGTGCTGGCGGCTTCTTTGCCCGGCGATTCCAAGGCAGACATTTCAACGGCGGGCGCTTTAACGGCAGCTGTTTCAAGCGGAGCCGCTTCAACGTCAGACACTTCAATTTCAGGCGTATCCCTATCCGCCATTCCAAGCCCAAATGCGGCTGCCGCCGTCAGCAGGTATCGGGCAGCACCCCCGGACACTACGCTGCGCGCCGTGCTGGCGCGGTGGGCCGGTGATTCGGGCTGGACCTTTCGCCCGCAACACTGGGCTGTCGACGTGGACATTCCCCTGTCCGCCTCGGCCGATTTTTCCGGCGATTTCAAATCCGCTGTCCGCGAATTGCTGAGCGCCACCGAGCTGGCCGACAAGCCCTTGCAGCCTTGCTTCTACGGCAACCAGGTCCTGCGGGTGGTGCCGCTGGCCCAATCGTGTTCGCGGGCCGCGCCTGCGCAAGGGGGTGGGGCATGAACCGGCTTCAATGGTTTGGGGTGGCTGCGACTTGCGCGCTAGCTGGCTGCGCGGCAACGGAGCAGGTGGCGCACTTGAATCGGGCGGCAAACGAACGGCTTGATGTTGTCTCCGGCCATCACCGCGCGTTCGCCCAGGGCTTGTCCGACCGCCAGGCGCGCATCGCCGCGCAGGAAGTGGCGGCGCCGTGGGTGGCCGGCACGCCGCAACCCTTGGCGCGAGACGTGTCGCTGCCGCCCGCGTTGCGCGAGAACGTGCCCACCACGTTGATGCTTGCGGACGACGCCGATCTTTTCGGATTGGCGCAACGCCTGGGCGCTGCCACCGGCATCCCGGTGCGGGTGCAACCCGAAGCGTTGCTGCCGCTGGAGCAATTTCTTCCGCGTCTGGCCGTAACGGGCGGCTTGTCCGTGCCGGCGCCGTACCGCATGGAAGTCCGGGACGGCCCCTTGCCGCTTGCCGACTTGCTGGACGCGTTGGCCGCGCGCTTTTCGGTGCATTGGCGATACGTGCGCAACGCGCTGGAGTTCTACCGCACCGAGACGCGCGTGTTCGACGTGCGCGCGCTGTCGTTGGCAAGCGCGGTCGATGTGCGCCTGGGCAGGTCCGGCAACGCAGACGGCGAGGGCTTCGAAAGCACCTCCAGCACCACGTTGGCGGCCAAGGAACACAACGCGCTGGCCGTGCTGCGGGCCAGCATCGCGCCGTTTCTAACGCGGTCGGGCCTGATTGCCGATGCGGTGGACGGCGCATCGTCCCTCGTCGTCACTGACACTCCCGACGCGTTGGAGCGCATCGCGGTCTTCCTCGAACGCGAAAACAAAGCCATGACGCGTCGCATACGCCTTGTCTTCGAAGAAATCACCGTCATCGTCAAGCAATCGGCCTCAGGTGGCCTGGACTGGAACGCGCTATACGCGGCGGCGGGCGCTTCCGCGCGCTACGCCATGCCGGCCGTGGCGGCTGTGGGAGCAAGCACGCTTGACGTGTCGGCGGGGCGGGGCGCCTGGCAAGGGTCGCAAGCGCTGGTGTCTGCGCTGAGCACAATGGGCGCGATCGTCCGGCACAACAAGGTTCCTGTCTTGACGCTTAACCGGCGCCCGGTCACTCATGCCATTCGCACCACGTTTTCCTACATCGATCGCGTACAAAGCACCGCGGTGCCGGGCACCACGGCGGGGGGCGCCAACGGCACGTTGCCGGCCGTGTCCATCACGCAAAAAGAAGAAACGGTGGGCTCGTTCCTGACCCTGGTTCCTGATATCCAGCATGACGGCCAGATCTTGCTGTCCGTGGCGTATGACAACGCGGTGGCGCAACCACTGAAGACCATCACCTTTGGCGAGCGCGGCAATCAGGTCCAGGTGCAGCAGATCACGATTGACGGCAATGGCACGGTTCAGCAAATAGAGCTGCGGCCGGGGCAACCCGTGATTTTGTCCGGCTTCGACCGCAGTACCGACCAGCATGCAGGCCAGCGCCTGGCCCCGGGGCTACCGCTGATCACCGGCGGGCACGACAGCGCCGAGCAGGCGCGCGAGACGACGTTGATGCTCGTCACCGCCCAAGTAGAAGAGGGGTACTAAGCCGCCATGAAACGAGCCCCCGACCCGTTGTTGCTTGACTGCCCCGGCGCCGGCCATCGCCTGGCGTTCGGCCTGCGATGGCTGGTATTGATCGGCTCCGACACGCAGGCCCTTGCGCGCGCGCGTGGGCGCCGGTTGCGCGCCACGCACGTCGTCGTAGGCGGTTCGCCTGCAACGATGGCGGGGTACGGGCGCCTGCGCGGAATGCGGCGTGCACGCGCTGGTGAATGGTGGCGCAATCGCGTAGGCAAACACGTAGACGGCCACGTAGGCAATCGGGCAGCGGACGCCGCGCCTGGTCGCGCGGCCCGCCGTCCTGCAAGGCCCTTCGTCCTGGCTGCCGCGCAGCTTTACGCGCTGCGGTTTCCGTCCGGCGGACACTGCCTCATCGCGCTTCCTGATGGTCGGTACTGGCTGGTCGCGGCTCAGGACGGTGTGGTGCTGTCCCAGGCGGATCGTGTGTTTGTGTCTCACGATGACGCGTTGCAGGCGCAAGCGCGGTTACAAGAACAACGCCCTGGCTTACCGGCGCACGATCCCGACTCCATCTGGGCTTGCCTGATCAGCGCGGTGGATTCGGGCGCCCGCCTCGCGCCTTTGCCATCGCGCTGGGCGGGCGTGCCGTTTGCACTGCGTCTGTTCCTGCTGTGCGTCGCCATGGCGGCCCTTGCGCCGCCGGTTTGGCGGTCTGTTGTCCCTTATGTTCTGTCCCATTGGGCGGCAGCGCCTGCTCAGGATTCCGCGCCACCCGATCCGCAAAGCGCCCATCAGGCTATGTTGGGCGCCCTGACCGCGCATGGGCCGAACGATGTCGCGCGGCTGCTACGCAGTGTGGGACTGTTGCCCATCCAGGTTCAGGGCTGGGCGCTACGCCGCGCGCAGTGCGATGCCGGCCAGGGCGTTTGGCGTTGTGCGGCGGTCTATGCGCGCGCGCACCGTTTCGCGACGAATCAACGCTTGTACGCGCGGCTGCCCGCTGGCTGGCAGGTCTCATTCAAGCCCTTGGACGAAGCCACGTTAGCGTGGCGCGTGGCATCCGAACCTATTCCTCTGACTGCCTTGGCGCTGCCTAGCGGCTTGCATGTCGACACCGAACTGGTGGCCGCATTGCAGCGCTTGCAGCCTGCATTCGCGTCAGTGTCGCTGGCGTCGGCGGTGGCATTGCCGCTGTCGTTGTCGAACGCATCGGTCGTTGGCGCCCAAGTCCCCCCGTCGCAGACCCTCCCGGTATTGCGACGGCGCGCGCTGCGTCTCCAAGGTCCGTTGCGGTCGATCGGCCTTATCCCTGCCGCGCTTACCCCCGCGCTTACGCCCGCGCGTTGGTCTCGTCTTGTGGTGGGCGTCCAAGCACAGGCCAAGCCCACCTTGGTGGCCAGCACGCTGATTGCCGAACTGCAAGGAGATCTCTATGAACAAGACTAAACCGGGACTTGTCGCCATTGCGTTCGTGGCGCTATGCGGCGGCGGGGCCTCACATGCAACAACGCCGCCGCTTGAAGACGCCCGGCCCTGGCCGGAGGTTGAAACGGTGCAGACCTTGTTGCGTGCCGACGCGGCTGCCGCGCTGGCCGATTGCCGTGTGCCCGGCATCTGCCCGTCGGGCCGCGCGACGGCACAGCCCGACGAGCCCACCGCCCGGCAGGTAGACGCCATCCGCGTGGCGGCCATTTACGGATCTACCCGCCGCCTTAACGTCGACGTCGTTATCAACGGCGCGCTACTGCGCTATCGGGCCGGCCACCAAGCCCCGGTCGCCGGCGCCTACTCTGCGCGTGCTTATCGACTGCTGGCCGTCGAAGGCGCCTGCGTGCATTTGCGCCGCGACGATCTTGACCACACCGTTTGCGTCGATATCGGAGCAGCAACGCCATGAGCCCGCGCGTTATTCCAAGCCCCTGGCAGCCGCCTCCATTGTTGGGCACCCTCGATGACATCGCGCGGCTGACCCCCGCGCTTGTGCGGGCGCTGGCCCGCGAGTTCGACCTGGCCTCGTTGGCCGGCAGGCTGTGCCCGGTTTTGCTGGACAGTGGCGAGGTGGCCATCTTCGCGGTCAAGGAATATGTTCACGGCGATGCCATCGACGAGTTGCAGCGCATGGTGGCTGCGGCCGGCTACCGCCTGGCCGTGCCCCTGCGTTACCAGTTGCCCGCGCCCTTGCTCCTGATGATTGCGCGGGGCCAATTGACAGCGTCCGGCGTGGGCGGATCGGGCGCCGGTCCTCAGGCGGATCGCGCATCTGCCCTGGCCGCGCTGTTCCTGGACATTGTTCGCTGGGGCGTCTTGCAGGGCGCCAGCGATGTGCATATCAACGTCAATAGACGGAACGAGACCTGCGACATCCGCTACACGATCAACGGCGACTACGTGTCCACGGACCGGTTCGCCGGGTTGTCGAACGACACGCTGCTGGAGGTGCTGGCGGTGGCCTGGATGGACGTGCGCGGCGGCAATGGCGCCGTCTTCGACCCCGCGCTTGAACAGCAAGGGCGATTGGCCTTTGTGGTCGATGGCATTCCGATCGTGTTGCGATGGGCCTCTCTGGCCGCCGATGCCGGGCCGTCGGTGTGCTTGCGCATCCTGCGCCTGGACGCCACGGCCGACGGCAACCTCCAGACCCTGGGCTACCCGCCCGGGCAAATCGCCACCTTGCTACGCGCCCGTGACCGCGAGGGCGGCGCCATTGTGCTGGCCGGCGTGGTCGGGTCGGGCAAGTCCACGACCATCGCGACCTTGATGCGCGGTATCGACCCCACGCGCAAGGTCATAACGTTGGAGGACCCGGTGGAATACATCATCGCCAATGCGTTGCAAAACACCTTGGGTGGTGCGTTGGCGGAATCCGCCTGGGCGTCATTCGATGCCAAGTTGAAGACCATCAAGCGCTCGGCCATGAATGATCTGCTGATCGGTGAAATCCGTGACGTCAATACGGGCCGCGCGTTCATGGACCTTGCCAGTTCGGGCATCAGCCTTTACGCCACGACCCATGCGGGCGCGGCCGCCATGATTCCCGAACGCCTTGCTTCGGATGCCATCGGGGTGTCGCGAGATTTCCTGGCCACGCCGGGCATTTTGAAATTACTGGTCTATCAGACGCTGTTGCCGCGTTTGTGTCCGGCGTGCGCGTTGCCGGTGGACAGCCTCTGGCGGGCAGCTGATGCCGTTGGGGGCGTCGAAGGCGCCTACGCGGCGTACGACGCGGCGGGTTGGCGGGCGTGGGTGCACGCACTTCAGATCACCTATCAGTTGGATGCCGGCCAGCTACGGGTCAGGAACGCGGACGGATGCCCGGCGTGCCGACGCCCACAGTTGTCGCAGCTGAACGGCACGTCGGGTCGCTGTGTAGCGGCCGAAATGATCGAGCCCGAGCGCCTGGACGGATTTCTGGACCGCGTGCGCGCCCGTGATAACGCCGGGCTGGACAAGCTGGTGCGCGAGGCGGGTTTTCAGTCGGGCACGGAGCCGGAGGCGGCTGGGCAAGACTGGCGGGAATCCGCCACGCGAGGGGCACGGGCGCTGCACTGTGCACTGCTTAAGGTCAGCACTGGCGAGGTAGACCCGCGCGCGCTGTTGCGGCGTTTCGATGTCCCGATGGGGGCGCCGGCGGCGGCTGTGTGTCAAACCCCGCGAGGCGCCTCATGAACCGACCGCAAACACTTGCTCGCGGGTGGCCGCGAATCACAGGGCAGGGCATGTCGCCATGGTTCGACGCACTAAGGTTTCGGCCTCATCGCGCGGATTATTACGCGTATCTGGCCGATCTTATCGAGGGCACGCAGGGGCGTAAAAGTCTGCGCGACATCTTCGAGGACGATGCGCGCCGCTATGGCCCGCGAACAGTGCGTGGCCGCTTGTCCCGACATTGGGCGTCTTCCTATCAGGAGGAAGGGGGCGATCTTGGTGTCGCATGGTCTGGCACCTTGCCGCTGGACGAATGTCGTCTTGTCAGTTGTGTGCAGGAAGAGGGCGGTGACCTTGCCGCTGCGTTGCGCGATCTTGCCGGGGCCGTCCGCTTGGCGGGGCAAGCGTGGCTGGCCGTCGCCTCTGCCGCTGCCGCGGGAGTGGTCGCGGCCACGGTCGCCTTTGCGTTGCTATGCGCCATTCCGTACTTCACCGTGCCGCGCCTGCAATCGGTCTTCCAGCTGGTGCCGCCGGAAGACTACGGCCGCTTGACGCGCAACCTGTTCGGGCTGGCGGGCGCGCTGGATCAGTGGCTGTTGCTATGGCTGGTGCTGAGCCTGGGCATCGCCTTGCTAAGCCTCTGGTCCTTGCCCAACCTGACCGGCGGTGCCAGAGCCGCTTTGGACCGATGGCTGTTATGGCGCTTGTATCGCGACTTTCAGGCGATTCGCTTTCTGTGCCTGTTGTCTGTGCTGATCCGGCAACGCGGGTCCGCGGACACCCGGCTTCGTCGTGCGCTGTCGGTGCAGGCGGGGGGCGCGTCACCTTGGCTGCACACGCATCTGCAAGCCATGTTGGACCACATTGATGCGGGCGATAGCGGGCCGGACATCTTCGCCACCGGCATGCTGGACCAGGAAACCTGGTGGTACATGGCCGACATGATGGATGCGTTGGGGCTTGAAGCGGGCTTGGCGCGAGTACGCCAGCGTGTCGAAGCTCGCCTGCTGGCGCGCGTGCGCAGACAGGCGACCGCATTGCGTTGGTCGCTGCTTGTCGCCTCGCTGGCAACGGTATTGGGCATCACGCTTTGGCACTACGGCGTCATTGACGAGTTGCGGCGCGCCCTTACGAATTTTTATGCAAGTCAGTAGCGCGGGGCAGGACTGTACCGAACCACCACTCGCGCACATTTCATTTATCCACGGAGGCAGCGATGCAGCGAATACCCATGAACAGTAAAAACCGGCGTCGATGCCGCATAACGCGGCAGCGGGGCTTTTCCTTGATGGAGGTGTCCATCGTGACCGCCATCGTGTTGTTGATCGCCATCGTCGGGATTCCGGCGATAGGCGCCTATGTCATCGAAAACAAGGTGCCCAAGGTCGGGGAGGAAATTCAGCGTTTCATTGCCAGCATGAAAATCAATGCCCAGGGTGGTGGCGTGACGCCGTACGAGGGGCTGGACACCGGCGCGCTGGCGAATGCGCTGCGCGACTCCAGCGTGCTGGCTGTCGTGGGCAGTGGGGCGTCGGCACGGGTGGTGCACGGTCTGGGCGGCAGCGGAACGGGCCGCAACGGTGTGGTCGAGGTGGCGGCCGCCGCGTCCGGCGGGGGCGGGCTGGGGTCGGCATTCGTCGTCACCCTGACTAACGTCAGCCATGCTGCGTGCCCAGCGCTGGCCTCGGTGTTGCAACGGGTCTCGGAAGCTATCTCCATAGGCGGCGGCACGGGCGCAAAAGTCGTGAAAGACGCGCTGGCCGTTCCCGACGTGCCGTATCGCGCCGCCTTGGCGCAGGCGCAATGCAGCCAGGGTGAAGTCAACACCTTCACTTTCACCGCAAGATGACGCCGCCGCTCTTTGGCAAGGGCGCGCGCGGGTCGCCGCGCGCATGCCGGCCCCAAGGCGGGTTCTCGCTGGTCGGTCTGGCGGTGGCGCTGGCATTGACGTCCATGATTGCGATCTGGGCGTCAAACCAGCTCGTCCAGCGGATCGAAGACGCGGCGGCGCGCTCCACGGGCGTGTGGCTGATGCAGGTCAGACAGGCGATGGCGCAAACGCTTCAGCGCCATTTCGACGCCTTATCCAAGGGCGGCCCTTTGGTGGGCGAGGGCGGAGCCCCGTTGTTCGCGGACCCGTTTGCACCCACCGTGGCGGAATTGCGCACGCAGGCATATTTGCCCGCTGATTTTCCGGTGCGCACGGCGATGGGATTCGGCGTGCGGGTTCATATCGTGAGACACGACGCGTGCCCCGGCCCGCGCTGCCGGCTTGATGCCCTGATCTACACCGACACGCCCGTGCTGAAAAAGGGAACGCATACGCCGGACCTGGTCGGCATCTCCACGATCATCGACGCTGCGCAAGGGTATGCGGGCGCGGTGTGGCCCGAGGCGCCCGGGCGGGTGCGGGGGCCGGCCTTCAGTTTTCCCAACCCCTTGGCCAACGCCCCGCCCTATGCGGCGGGCACGGTGGCGCTCTGGGCGGGCATCGGCGGACAAGCCGAGACCAGCGTCCAGCCCGTCATGCCGGACCTGAAGCCGTACGTAAAAATTGGCGATGCGCGGGACCCCAGCTTGGCGGGGTCGCTCACCGCGGCATCCTCGATCATCGCAGGCGGGTATCTTTCCGTGGGCGCCCGCGCCACGGCCGGCCACCCCTGCAACGTTGGGGTCGGCACCGTGGCGTCATCCCACGAAAGTGAATTGTTGACGTGCCAGTCTGGGGTTTGGCAGCGTGCATCAAGCGGTTTTGGTGGCGCCTACAGCCTCAATCATCCGCGCGGGTGCAGGCATTACACCGGCGTGTCGACGGCCAATCCCGTGACAGGGCAGTGTTCCTGTCCCCCGGGCTTTGCCGGGGTCATCGTGTCCGCGGGCGGAAAATGGACGGAAACGGAAGGGTGGACGACGGGATATGTGTGTGTCAGATAGGGCAGCCGGACCGGCCTTTTCCGCGCTTTCGCGCTAACCCTCTATAATCAAAGATTCGCCTAAATCTGCGTCATCCACGATGAAATCCTCCGAGATTCGCCGCCAGTTTCTGCAATTCTTCAAGTCGAAGGGGCACACCATTGTCCCGTCGTCCTCGCTCGTTCCCGGCAACGATCCGACCCTGCTTTTCACCAATTCGGGCATGGTCCAGTTCAAGGACGTGTTCACGGGCAAGGAATCGCGGTCGTACACGCGCGCCACGTCCTCGCAGCGCAGCGTGCGCGCGGGCGGCAAGCATAACGATCTGGAGAACGTGGGCTACACCGCCCGGCACCATACGTTCTTCGAAATGCTGGGTAACTTCAGCTTTGGCGACTACTTCAAGCGCGACGCCATCCAGTACGCCTGGGAGCTGCTGACGCAGGTCTACAAGCTGCCGGCCGAAAAGCTCTGGGTCACCGTCTATCAGGAAGACGATGAGGCCTACGACATCTGGGCCAATGAAGTGGGCGTGCCGCCCGAGCGCATCGTGCGCATCGGCGACAACAAGGGCGCGCGCTACGCGTCGGACAACTTCTGGCAGATGGCCGACACCGGGCCCTGCGGCCCTTGCTCGGAAATCTTCTTCGACCACGGCCCGGACGTCTGGGGCGGTCCTCCCGGATCGCCCGAAGAAGACGGCGACCGCTACATCGAAATCTGGAACCTGGTTTTCATGCAGTTCGAGCGCGACGCCGAAGGCAATATGCCGCGTCTGCCGCGCCCCTGTGTCGATACCGGCATGGGGCTGGAGCGCATCGCCGCCGTTTTGCAAGGCGTGCATTCCAACTATGAAATCGACCTGTTCCAAAAGCTGATCCACGCCGCCGCGCGCGAAACGGGCGTGCAGGACCTCGAGAACAACTCCCTGAAGGTCATCGCGGACCACATCCGTGCCTGCTCGTTCCTGATCGTCGACGGCGTGATCCCCAGCAACGAAGGTCGGGGCTACGTGCTGCGCCGCATCGTGCGTCGCGCCTTGCGCCACGGCTACAAGCTGGGCCAGACCAAGCCGTTCTTCCACCGCCTGGTGCCTGATCTGGTCGCCGAAATGGGTGAAGCCTATCCGGAATTGGCCAACATGGCCGACCGCGTGGCGCAGGTGCTCAAGCAGGAAGAAGAGCGTTTCGGCGAAACGCTGGAACACGGTATGCGCATCCTGGACACGGCCTTGGCCAATGTGCCCAAGGGTGGCGTGCTGGACGGCACGACGCTGTTCACCCTGTACGACACCTACGGCTTTCCCGTCGACCTGACCGCCGACATCTGCCGCGAACGCGAAGTCGAAGTCGACATGGCGGGTTTTGAAGTGTCGATGGAACGCCAGCGGGATCAGGCGCGCGCCGCCGGCAAGTTCAAGATGGCCGAAGGCCTGAGCTACGAAGGCGCCGAAACGCGCTTCGAAGGCTACGAAAAGCTGGAGCTCGACAACGTCAAGGTCACGGCCCTGTACGTGGACGGCACGCAGGTCCAGCAGGTGCAGGCTGGCCAGAATGCCGTCGTGGTGCTGGACGCCACGCCGTTCTACGCTGAGTCCGGCGGCCAGGTCGGCGATACCGGCTTGCTGGAAGCCGACGGCGTACGATTTGCCGTCGCCGACACCCTGAAGATTCAAAACGGTGTGTTCGGTCACCACGGAGTGCTGGAAGCGGGTTCGTTGTCGGTAGGCACGACGCTGCTGGCGCGCGTGGACGCCGTGCGCCGCGCGCGTACCGTGCGCAACCACTCGGCCACCCACTTGATGCACAAGGCCTTGCGCCAGGTGCTGGGCGCGCACGTGCAGCAGCGCGGTTCGCTGGTCGATGCCGACAAGACCCGCTTCGACTTCGCACAAGATGCGCCGATGACCGCCGAGCAGATCGCGCGCGTCGAAGCCATCGTCAACGCTGAAGTGTTGGCCAACCATCCCACCGTTGCCCAGGTCATGGCATACGATGACGCCGTCAAGGGCGGCGCCATGGCGCTGTTCGGCGAGAAATACGGCGATACGGTGCGCGTGCTGGATATCGGCTTCTCGCGCGAGCTCTGCGGTGGCACACACGTCAGCCGCACCGGCGACATCGGTCTGTTCAAGATCGTGTCCGAAGGGGGCGTGGCGGCGGGTGTGCGCCGTATCGAAGCCATTACCGGCGACAACGCGCTGGCCTGGGTGCAGAACCAGAACGCCTTGCTGACTCAGATCGCCGGCATGCTGCGCAGCACGCCGGCCGACGTGCCGGCGCGTATCGCGCAGGTGCAGGATCAGATCAAGGCGCTTGAGAAAGACCTGGAGCAGTCCCGCAACAAGCTGGCCGCCAGCGCCGGCAACGACCTGGCGACCAGCGCCGCTGTCGACGTCAAGGGCATCAAGGTCCTGGCCGCCAGCATTGGTGACGTGGATCCGAAGGCCCTGCGTGGCATGGTCGACAACCTGAAAGACCGCCTGAAGCCGGCTGTCGTGCTGCTTGCCACCGGCTCGGCCGACGGCAAGATCAGCGTGGTGGGCGGCGTCACCGCCGATCTGACCGACCGCATCAAGGCGGGCGACCTGGTTGGCTTCGTTGCCAGCCAGGTGGGGGGCAAGGGCGGCGGACGTCCGGACATGGCCATGGGCGGCGGAACCGACCTGGCCGCCTTGCCGGCCGCCATCGCCGGTGTGCAAAAGTGGGTGGACGAGCGTCTCTGATGAGCAGCGCGGATACCGGTGTCGACGCCGGCGCGCAAGCGCCGGCTTTCGAGCACGAGATCGATGCCAGCGGCCTGACCTGCCCGCTGCCCATCCTGCGCGCCAAGAAGGCGTTGGCGCAGATGGCCAGCGGCGAAGTTCTGCGAGTTGTCACCACCGACCGCAATGCAATCCGAGACTTTCAGGCGTTTGCCCGTCAAACCGGCAATACGCTGGTCGCGCAGCACGAGGCCGAGGGGCGCGGCGTGCATTACTTGCGCCGCCGATAGCCGGCGCAGCCGTTTATTCCCGGATTGCGCCGCGCAGAAGCGCCATTAGGTCCGCAGTCCGCTCTCCGCTATCCGCTACCCGCTATCCGATACGCACCCGCAAAAAGGCCCGCTTGCATCAAGCGGGCCTTTTCTTTGCCGGTGCTCGGTTTATTTGTGGATGGCCGCGGCCACGGCTTGGGTAATCGTGAAATCCACCAAGTCGCCTTCCTTGAGCTGTTGCAGGCGCGCTTGCAAGGCGGGGTCTTTGACCTGGATCGTGCGCATGCCGCCCTGCGGCCCCTTCAGCGTGACCAGGTTGGCGCTTTTGTTGATGTGCCAGATCTCGGCGGTGATGGTGGTTTGGCGGCCCACTGCGCCGCCCGGCTTGGCGCCGTCGGCGCTGCGTGTCGCCGCCGTTTCAGTCTTGACTTCGGGGGCGCCCGAACCCGCTGGGCGCACATCCACCCCCACGGATTCGTAGTAGTCCAAGGTCAGCATGTCGCCCGGTTTGATCTGCTGGAAGTTGCGGACCTCGGGGCCGGCGACGACCTCGACCGTATTGCCGTTGTTGCCTTGCAAGGTAATGGCGCGCGTGGCCGGGTCCACGGCGGTGACCTTGCCCGTAGCGGTGGTCATCGCCGCGCCGACGATGCGGGCAGAAGCGGTGATGGGCATCGCCAGCGTGCCTAGCAATAGGCCCGTCAAGGCCAGGCGTGCGACGGGTTTGAAGACGGATGTCGGGTTCTTCATGGTGTGGCACCCTCCGAGAGAGGAAGTGTGGGGGAAAAAACACGAACGAACAGGCGTAACGATGCCGGAAGGAGTAAATCCGTCGTCAGGATGAAGATTGGAAAACAGGGGAAATGCCGCGCCGAAGGGGCACAGCGAAAGGCAGGCAAACGGGGGGTCTGGCGTAGGACGACATAAATCCGATCTCTCCAACCGGTTATTTCTTCAAACGCACTAAGGTGATTCGCAGGAAATGCGGGCGAAAGCGCGGCCAGGCGGCTACACTTTGGCCTGCGGCGGGCTTCGGCCCGTTTTGTAGAATACCCGGATGCGGTGTTTTACGATACAAATTGCGCCGCCCCGACTGATTCAGCACCTGCATTTGCCAGCTGGCTTGTTTAAGTGCTAGAATTTCCCGTTTTTCACAACTAATTCAAGGGATTACCTATGGTGGTGATTCGCCTGGCCCGCGGTGGGTCCAAGAAGCGTCCGTTTTACAACCTGGTGGCCACCGATTCGCGTAACCGTCGCGACGGCCGCTTCATCGAGCGCGTGGGTTTCTACAACCCCGTAGCTAGCGAAGGCACGGAAAACCTGCGCATTGCGCTGGATCGCGTGCAGTACTGGACCGGCAATGGCGCCCAACTGTCGCCCGCCGTCGAGCGTCTGGTCAAGGACTACTCGGCTAAGGTTTCCGCCGCAGCTTAATTGCCTGCGTCGTACAACCGAACCGTTAGTTCAGCTGTAAAGCTACCATTCTTAGCTGTTTCATAATTACCAAGAGCACGATACATGTCTGATGCCGCAACCTCTAACGCGGCGCCTACGGATTTGATCGAGCTGGGCCGCATCACTGCAGCCTACGGTGTGAAAGGCTGGGTTAAGGTGCAGCCTCATTCGGCCAATGCCGAAGTGCTGCTCTCAGCATCTCAATGGTGGTTGACTCGCCCTGTGCCTGAATTGGCGCGGGGCGCTGTCGCGTCTGCGCCTGTCGCAATCAAGGTATTGCAATCCCGTTCACAGGGCGCCACAGTGGTGGCCCAGCTGGCGGGTATTGCGGACCGCGATCAGGCCGAAGCCTTGCGCGGATATTCCGTCCAGGCGCCGCGCGGTTCTTTTCCCGCGCCCAAAGAAGACGAATACTACTGGGTCGACCTCATCGGCTGCGCGCTGTATACCAGCGCCGACGGTGAACCCACGCTGATTGGTGTGGTGGACGAAGTCCTTGATAACGGCGCTCATGCCGTTTTGAAGGTCTTGTGCCAGAAGGTTGGAGCCGAAGGGCCCGAACCTATTCTGAACGCCAAGGGCCGACCCGCCGAAATGCTCGTTCCGTTCGTACGCGCGCACATCCACGCCGTCGATCTGGCTGCTCGCCGCATTGACAGCGACTGGCCGGCGGATCTTTGATGCGATTCGACGTCATTACGCTCTTTCCCGAAATGTTCGGGGTGGTGCGCGATTTAGGTGTCACCGGCCGGGCGCATGCCCAGGGCCGGTGGTCCCTTCATGCGTGGAATCCTCGCGATTTCACGCAGGACGTCCATCGCACGGTGGACGACCGCCCCTACGGCGGCGGCCCCGGAATGGTGATGATGGCAGCGCCACTGGAAGCTGCCGTCAACGCCGCCCAGGAGGCGCGCGCCGCGCAAGGTCTGGGCTGTGCCCCCGTGGCGCTACTGGCTCCGGTCGGCCAGCGCTATAACCAGGCGGGCGCCGAAACCCTGGCTGCCAGCGACGGCATCATCTTGATTTGCGGCCGCTACGAAGGCGTTGACCAGCGCTTCATTGAACGTTGCGTTACGCACGAGATTTCGCTGGGCGACTTTGTTCTGTCCGGCGGCGAAATAGCCGCGCTTGCCGTCATCGACGCCGCTGTGCGGCTGTTGCCTGGTGTGCTGAACGACGGCGATTCCGCATTGCAGGACTCGTTCAACGACACCTTGTCCGGTCTGCTGGACAGCCCCCATTACACGCGCCCGGAAGTCTACGAGGGCGAATCCGTGCCCGCGCCGCTACTAAGCGGCCATCACGCGAACATCGCCCGCTGGCGGCGAGAGCGTTCGCTGGCATTGACGGCCTCGCGCCGCCCGGAGCTGATTGAATCCGCGCGCGCCAAGGGCTGGCTGAACAAGGCAGACGAGCGCTACCTGGCCGAGCTGGCCGGCACGTACGACCCCACAGCCGATGCACCCAAGCGCCGGCGCAGGTCCGCCGCATCTCCCTCCAAAAAATCCGAAGCGCCCGACGCGTCCTGAGCATTTCGCTTCCGCGTCCCGGCGTGTTGCCGCGAACTTCTGCTGCTCCTGTCCGCTCTCCGGCACCCTCCCGCAACCGCTAGGGATGTTCCTAGGTTGTGAGCTTTTCGCGTGCTCCTTAGTATTGAAAATTACACCACCGTGAAATTTTCACATGAGCAGATCCGAGCCTGGCGGCTCGCGTTCGACGCGGACCGCCCTTGATAGCCATCCCGAGTCGTCGCCTGCGTCGAAGGCCTTGCCGGCCGATCGGCCCGAGTCCGCCGTGGACTTATGGCTGGGCCAACAGCTGCGGCAGCTGCGTAAAGAGCAAGGCCGTTCACTGGCTGAAGTGGCGCGTGCCTGCGGCATGTCCTTGGGCTTGCTCAGCCAGATCGAACGCGGCCTGAGTTCCGCTTCCGTCAAAGTGCTGCACCTGCTGGCGCGCGAATTTCATGTCTCGGTCAATTCGCTGCTGCGCAATGCCGAGCCGACGCAGGGCGAAGATGGGGGCCGCGTGGCGCGAGCCGGCACGCACCGCTTCATTGACCTTAGTGAAAAAGGCATCAGCAAAGAGATGTACACGCCGCCGGCCTGCCGCAGCATGGACCTTTGCCGCGCCAGCATCGAGCCCGGCGGCTCCACCGGCAACGAGCTGTTCGTGACGGGGCAGGGCGAGCAGATCGGTGTTGTGCTGAAGGGGTCACTGGAATTGTGGGTGGGCGATCGCGTGGTCCTGCTCAATGAGGGCGACAGCTTTTGTTATGCCAGCAGCACGCCGCGACGCTGGCGCAATCCCGGCTCGCAGACGACCGAGGTCATCTGGGCCATTTCCAACATCACACCAGCCGCGGGGGACGACACGCAACAGGCGCCATAAGCGCGCAGCAGCCACATCCGCGCGACGACACTGGGGATTGTCGCGCCACCGGACACGCAGGGCGTTGCCCGGACTTCTTTGCCACGATGAGGAAATGTCATGAAATTCAAGACTCTTGTTGTCTCTGTATTTGCAGCATTGTCCATGGCCGCGGGCGCGCAAGCCCAAACGGTGTTGAAGGTGGGGTCCACGCCCACCGGCAGTCCTTTTACGTTTCTGGACACCAAAGCCAATAGCATCGAAGGCGTGATGGTGGACATCGTGAAGGCTGTGGGCAAAGAGGCCGGCTTCGAGGTTCAGATCGAACCCATGGCGTTTTCCGCATTGATTGGGTCACTGACATCCAAGCGCATCGATATCGTGTCGGCCGCAATGTTCATCACTCCGCAGCGCCAACAAGTCGTGAGCTTTTCCGAACCGGTCTATCGCTATGGCGAAGGACTGATGGTGCTTAAGACCGACAACAAGGAATACAAGTCGTTCGCGGACATGAAGGGCATGACCGTTGGCGTGCAGGTGGGGACGGCGTTTGTCGAACCCATCCAGAAGAGCGGTGTGTTCAAGGAAGTGAAGCTGTACGACAATCCGCCGGACATGATGCGCGACGCCAACGCCGGCCGCATCCAGGGCGGGTTCATGGACTACCCGATCGCCGCCTACATCCTGACGCAAGGCAACTACCCCAATCTGAAGATGGCACAAGCCTATCAACCTACCGTGATGGGCAGCCTGGGGCTGGCCACGCGCAAGGAAGATACCGCGCTGTTGGAACGCATCAATAAAGCGCTGGCCAAGCTCAAGGCCGACGGCGCCATCGACGCCATCTTGAAAAAGTGGGGGCTGTCCGGCGCATAACGCCGGCTGCTTGCAGGCAACCAACGTTTTAGCAACTGCCAAGCTGACGCGCGTGCGTGCGCGTCGGCGGGCGGGACGCATCCCGCGTCCCTGCTGGCGGTCGAGCCTGGGTGGATGAGGTCATGACGGAATTCTTCAACGACGCGGCGGAGTACCTGCCGATATTGCTGCAAGGCGCCAAGCTGACGATTCTGGTCACGCTCGGTTCGCTGGCGCTGTCCACGGTGCTGGGCCTGGTGTGGGCGCTGATGCGCGTCTCGGGCAATAAAATCCTGTCCAAGATCAGCGGCGGGGTGATCAACCTGCTGCGCGGTATCCCGATTATCGTGCTGCTGTTCTACATCTATTTCGTGATGCCGGACATGGGGGTCTCGTTGACCGCCGTGCAGGCGGCCATCATTGGTCTGGGCGTCGCGTATTCCGCGTATCAGGCCGAGAATTTCCGCGCCGGTATCCAGGCCATCGACCGCGGTCAGATCGAAGCGGCGATGGCGATGGGCATGAGCTGGAGCATGACGATGCGGCGCGTGGTCTTGCCGCAGGCAGTCAAGATCGTGCTGCCGCCGTACGGCAACATCATGATCATGATGTTGAAAGATTCGTCACAGGCGTCGACGATCACGGTGGCCGAGCTTGCGCTGCAAGGCAAGCTGATTGCGGTCTCCACCTTCAAGAACGCGACCGTCTTTTCGCTGGTGGCGCTGATGTACCTGGTGATGTGCGTGCCGTTGATCCTGCTGGTGCGTCACCTGGAAAAAAGGAGCGCCACCAAATGATCGAACTGCAAGGAGTGCGCAAGAGCTTTGGCTCGCTTGAGGTGTTGAAGGGTATCGACGCCGAAGTCCGCAAGGGCGAAGTGGTCTGCGTAATCGGCCCGTCCGGTTCGGGTAAGTCCACGATCCTGCGCTGCATCAACGGGCTGGAGCGCTATAACGCCGGCCGCATCACCGTGGATGGTGAACTCGTCGATGCCGACGCGGCGTCCATCGTGTCGATTCGCACGCAGGTGGCGATGGTGTTTCAACGCTTCAACTTATTTCCGCATCGCACCGCGCTGGAAAACGTGATTGAAGGGCCCATCTTCGTCAAAAAGGAGCCCCGCGCTCAGGTGATGGAACGCGGGCGCGAATTGCTGGCCAGCGTAGGCCTGGCGGACAAGGCCGACGCACATCCCAATCAACTGTCCGGCGGCCAGCAGCAGCGCGTGGCCATCGCGCGGGCGTTGGCGATGCAGCCCAAGGCCATTCTGTTCGATGAGCCCACGTCCGCCTTGGACCCTGAACTGGTCGGCGATGTGTTGGGCGTGATGCGCAAGCTGGCGGAAGCGGGCATGACGATGGTGGTCGTCACGCATGAAATGAGCTTTGCCCGCGAGGTCGCGGACCGCGTCATGTTCTTCGATGGCGGCGTCATGGTAGAGCAGGGCGCCGCCCGCGAAGTGCTGAATCATCCGCAGCATCCCCGGACGCAGGACTTCCTGCACCGCGTGCTGCATCCCATGTAAGGAACCGTCATGCCGCAAGCGCCGTTTCCCCTCTCTCCTTCCTTATGGGCCGCCACTGCGGCGCCGCCGCCTCCGACCGAGCCGTTGACCGCGTCGACGCAAGCCGACGTGTTGGTGATAGGCGGTGGCTACGCCGGGTTAAGCACGGCTTTGCACCTGGCCGAGCGGGGCGTGAAGACCATCGTGCTGGAGGCTCGCGAGATCGGCTTCGGCGGGTCCGGGCGTAATGGCGGTCAGGTGATTCCTGGGCTGAAATACGACCCGGACGATTTGATCTCAATGTTCGGACACGACAAGGGCGAGCGGCTGTTGCGGTTTGCCGGTGCGACGGCCGATTCAGTCTTCAACCTGATCGACCGTCATGCGATGGACGTGCCGCATGTGCGCAAGGGGTGGATCCAGGGCGCGCACACCGCCGAAGCCTTGCGCATAGCGCATGGCCGCGCGGCGCAATGGGCCCGCCACGGCGTGGACGCCCAGCCGCTCGATCAGGATCAGGTTGCGCGCCTGCTGGGCACGGACCGCTACCTGGGCGGCTGGGTCGATAACCGGGCGGGGGCGGTGCAGCCCTTGAGCTATGTGCGTGGCCTGGCGCGCGCCGCGTTGAACGCGGGCGCGCTGATCCATACGGAAACGCCGGTCACGGGCTTGAAGCGCGACGGCGGCAAGTGGACAGCCACGACGGCACGCGGTGCAAGCGTGATGGCGGATCGCGTCGTCATGTGCACGAACGCTTACGGCGGCGACCTGCTGCCCGGCCTGAAGACGTCCATCATCGACGCCAACACTTTCCAGGTGGCGACGGCGCCGCTACCGGAATCGGTGCGCGCGGGAATCTTTCCCGAAGGCCATGTCACGTCCGATACGCGCAACCTGCTGCTGTACTTTCGTCTGGACCACCAGGGCCGCCTGTTGATGGGCGGACGCGGGCCGTTTCGTGAACCCAAGGGGCCGCAGGATTGGGCGCACCTGGAACGCGTGATGTTCAAGATGTTCCCGCAGGTGGCCGGCACGCCGTTTGAATACCGCTGGTGCGGGCGCGTGGCCATCACGCGCGATTACCTGCCGCATTTGCACGAGCCGCAGCCTGGCCTGCTGGTGGATATCGGCTGCCAGGGGCGCGGGGTGGGTCTGCAAACCAGCATGGGGCGCGCGATGGCGCAGTACGTGGCCACGGGCGACGCAACCGCGCTGCCGGTGCCTGTGTCACCGGTGGTGCCGTTTCCGCTCTATGGTTTGCGCCGGCTGTACGTGAACGCGGTGGTCACGTGGTATCGCATGACGGACGGGGGCGTGTAAGCGTAGGCCACCGGCCAAGCCGAAAAAAACCCCGGAACGCGTTCCGGGGTTTTTGTTTGGCGGGCGTTTTGGCCAGAACCGATCGGGTTCAGTCCGCCAGCTTGGCACGCTGTTCGCGCACCTTTTGCAGGGTTTCGCCAAACTGCGCCATGCGCGCCTTTTCCTGCTCGACGACGGCCGCGGGTGCGCGTTCGACAAAGCTGGCGTTGGACAACTTGCCGTTGGCCTTGGCGATTTCGCCTTCCAGACGCGCGATTTCCTTGTCCAGACGGACGCGTTCGGCGGCCACGTCGATCTCAACGTGCAGCATCAGGCGGCTGGCACCCACCACCTGGACCGGTGCGCCGGCGTCGGGCAGGGTGTCCAGCACGTCGACCTGGCTCAGCTTGGCGAGCGCGGCAAGGTAAGGCGCGTTGCGCTTGAGCACGGGCGCGTCGCCCTGGGCGCACAGCGGCACCTTCTGGGCGGGCGACAGGTTCATTTCGCCGCGCAATGCGCGCACGGCCTCGACCTGCGCCTTCAGCTCGGCCACATCGGCTTCGGCCGCGGCGTCCACGGCAGCCAGATTGGCTTGCGGATACGGCTGCACGCTGACGCTGTCGGCAACGCCTTCCTTGCGCTTGCCCGCCACCACCGACACCTTCTGCCACAGTTCTTCAGTGATGAACGGAATGATCGGATGGGCCAGGCGCAACACGCATTCCAGCACACGGATCAGCGTGCGGCGCGTACCCAGTTGCTGGGCCGGCGTGCCGGTCTGGATCTGGACCTTGGCCAGTTCCAGGTACCAGTCGCAGTATTCGTCCCAGACAAAGCGGTACAGCGAGTTGGCGATATTGTCGAAGCGGTAGTCGGCAAAGCCGCGCGCCACGTCGGCTTCCAGCGTTTGCATCTGGCTGATGATCCAGCGGTCGACAAACGAGGTTTCGCCCGCGTCGGAACCCGTCAGGTCATGGCCTTCGGTGTTCATCAGCACGAAGCGCGTGGCGTTCCACAGCTTGTTGCAGAAGTTGCGATACCCCTCGCAACGCTTCAGGTCGAAATTGATGTTGCGACCCAGCGTGGCGTAGGCCGCCATCGTGAAGCGCAGCGCGTCGGTGCCGAACGCCGGAATGCCGTCCGGGTACTGGCGGCGCGTTGCCTTTTCGATGGCGCCGGCCTGCTTGGGGTTCATCAGGCCGTAGGTACGCTTGGTGACCAGACCGTCCAGGTCGATGCCGTCGATCAGGTCGACCGGGTCCAGCGTGTTGCCCTTGGACTTGCTCATCTTCTGGCCGTCGGCATCGCGGATCAGGCCGTGCACATAGACGTGCTTGAACGGAATCTGGCCCGTCATGTGCGTGGTCAGCATGACCATGCGCGCGACCCAGAAGAAAATGATGTCGAAGCCGGTAACCAGCACGCTGGACGGCAGGTAGCGTTCCAGGTCGGGCGTTTTTTCAGGCCAGCCCAGCGTCGTGAAGGGCACCAGGCCCGACGAGAACCAGGTGTCCAGCACGTCAGGATCGCGCTTGAGATCGCCTGTGACGCCTGCGGCGCGTGCCTGCTCGATGGCGCCGGCTTCGTCGTGTGCAACGAAGATCTGGCCGTCTTCCGAATACCACGCCGGGATCTGGTGGCCCCACCACAGCTGGCGCGAGATGCACCAGTCCTGGATGTTGTTCAGCCACTGGTTGTAGATGGTGGTCCAGTTGTCCGGGTAGAACTTGATGCGGCCATCGGCCACCACTTCAAGGGCCACTTCGGTGATGCTCTTGCCCGGGTTCAGCGTGCCTTCGGGCGCGGGCTTGCTCATGGCCACGAACCATTGGTCGGTCAGCATGGGTTCCAGGACGACGCCGGTGCGGTCGCCCTTGGGCTGCATCATTTTGTGCGGTTCGACCTTGACCAGATAACCTTCGGCATCCAACTGCGCAACGACTGCCTTGCGGGCTTCGTAGCGTTCCAGGCCCTGGAACTGCTTGGGGCCGTTTTCGTTGATGTGCGCGTCCAGCGTGAAGATCACGATCAAGGGAAGATCGTGGCGCATCGCGCAGGCATAGTCGTTGAAGTCGTGCGCGCCGGTGATCTTCACGCAGCCCGTGCCGAATTCCGGGTCAACGAAATCGTCGGCGATGATCGGGATGTTGCGGTCGCACAGCGGCAGCTCGACTTCCTTGCCGACCAGGTGCTGGTAGCGCGGGTCGTCCGGGTGCACGCACAGCGCGCCGTCGGCCAGCATCGTTTCCGGGCGGGTCGTGGCGATGGTCATGCCGCGCAGCGTGACGGTCTGGCCGTCTTTGTCGACGATGGTTTGCGGGCCGTCCACGAAGGGATAGAGGATGTGCCACATGTGGCCCTCGGTCTCTTCGGACTGCACTTCCAGGTCGGACACGGCGGTCAGCAGTTTCGGGTCCCAGTTGACCAGGCGCTTGCCGCGGTAGATCAGGCCCTGTTTATGCAGGCGCACGAAGGTCTCGACCACGCCTCGCGACATGCGGTCGTCCATGGTGAAATACTCGCGCGGCCAGTCCGCCGAGGCGCCCAGGCGACGCACCTGTTCGGTAATGGCGTTGCCCGACTTTTCCTTCCATTCCCAGACTTTTTCCACGAATTTTTCGCGCCCGAGGTCATGGCGCGAAACCTTCTGGGCATCCAGCTGTCTTTCAACAACGATCTGCGTGGCGATGCCGGCGTGGTCGGTGCCGGGAATGAACACCGTGTCGTCGCCGGACATGCGGCGATACCGCACCAGCCCGTCCATGATGGTCTGGTTGAACGCATGGCCCATGTGCAGCGTGCCCGTGACGTTGGGCGGCGGGAACTGGATGACATAGGGCTGGCTTTCTGTCCCCGTTTTTACGTGCTGACCCGCCGTGAAATAGCCGCGCTTTTCCCATTCGGCGTACCAGCGCGATTCCAGTTCAGAAGGTTCGAAGCTCTTGGAGAGTTCCGGGGCGTCGCTCGCGGGGTTCGCGGCGGTGGGGGGAGCAGCTTGAGTCATTACAGGGTTCCGGCAGACAGGGCGCCCGGCATAGGGATACGGGCAGCAAACCGCTCATTTTAAGATGTAATGCGGTCTTCTCAGCGTGTTAGAATACCGGGTTACTGTAAACCTTTTAGAAGTCCCTGAATTCATTGAGGATTCCTTCAGAAATGTGCGCTTAAAAGCTCCCGTTTCGGTATCCTCGGTAAGAATCCACGGCACGTCCGATCGGTGGCCAGTGTCGAATCCCTGCCTTGGCAAGCGGTTCGGGCCGGCCCGGAATGTTCAACGACATCGTTCAAACACGCCGGACCGCCCGCGCGCCCATCGCGCGATGACACTTCAAGGGTGACACCGACAAGTGCAGAGCCACGCCAGGCAATTCATCAGAAACCAGTCAGAAATCAGCTTTCGGAGTTCCTAATGTCCATCCAACGCACCCTCTCGATCATCAAGCCCGACGCCGTCGCCAAGAACGTCATCGGCCAGATCGTCGGCCGCTTCGAGCAAGCCGGCCTGAAGGTCATCGCTGCCCGCCTGGCGCAACTGTCGCGCGCCGATGCCGAGCGTTTCTACGCCGTGCACAAGGAACGCCCCTTCTTCAAGGACCTGGTCGATTTCATGATCTCGGGCCCCGTGTTCGTGCAAGTGCTGGAAGGTGAAGATGCCATCCAGAAGAACCGCGACCTGATGGGCGCCACGGACCCGAAGAAGGCTGAAGCCGGCACCATCCGCGCCGACTTCGCCGACAGCATCGACGCCAACGCCGTGCACGGCTCCGACGCTCCGGAAACGGCTGCCGTTGAAGTCGCTTTCTTCTTCCCCGAAATCAACATCCACAGCCGTTGATTTTCGCGTAAGCACTGAATTAGTTTTTTAGCGTTACCCAGGTCATGGAATCCGTCGAACGAATCAATCTGCTGGGGCTGGATGGCTCCGCCCTGTCCGAACTTGTCGGGCAGTGGGGCGGCAAGCCGTTTCGCGCCCGCCAGCTGCAGCGCTGGATGCACCAGCGCGGCGCCGATTCGTTCGACGCCATGACCGACCTGGCTCGCGAATTCCGCAGCCAGCTCGCGTCCAACTGCCGTATCGAGGCCTTGCCCGTCAATATCGAGCAACGCTCGACCGACGGCACGCGCAAGTGGCTGTTCGACGTGGGGCAGGGCAATGCCATCGAAACCGTCTTCATCCCCGAAGACGATCGCGGCACCCTATGTATTTCCAGCCAGGCCGGCTGCGTGGTCAATTGCCGCTTTTGCTCGACCGGGCATCAGGGCTTTAACCGCAACCTGAAAACCAGCGAAATCATCGGCCAGCTGTGGTGGGCCAAGCGCGTGCTGGAAGCCGATATCGGCACCGCCCGCCTGGAAAGCGCCAAGGCTACCGAAGATACGCGCGTCATCAGCAACGTGGTCATGATGGGCATGGGCGAACCCTTGCTTAATTACGACCAGGTCCTGCCGGCGCTGCGCCTGATGCTGGACGACAACGCCTACGGCCTGTCGCGTCGCCGCGTCACGGTTTCCACCTCGGGCGTGGTCCCCATGATGGACCGCCTGTCGCAAGACTGTCCGGTGGCGCTGGCGGTGTCGCTGCACGCGCCCAACGATGCGCTGCGCGACGAACTGGTGCCGCTGAACAAGAAGTACCCGCTGAAAGAGTTGCTGGCGGCTTGCGAGCGCTATCTGGCGTTTGCGCCCCGCGACTTCATCACTTTTGAATACTGCATGCTGGACGGCATCAACGATACCGACCAGCACGCCAAGGAACTGATCCAAATTGCACGCCAGCTGCGCTGCAAGCTCAATCTGATTCCGTTCAACCCCTTCCCCGAGTCGGGCCTGAAGCGTTCCAACTCCGCCCGCGTGAAGGTATTTGCGCAGCGGCTGATGGACGCCGGCATCATCACGACCGTGCGCAAGACCCGGGGCGACGACATCGATGCAGCTTGTGGTCAATTGGCCGGAGAAGTGCGCGATCGCACTCGGATTACCGAGCGCAACGCCGCACAGCGCCAGACCATACCAATTAAACAGGTGCATGCATGACGCAGGAATTCGCTTCTGCAGTTTCTGAAACGCCCGCCGGTTCCGCGGGCAATATCGGCTCGGCATTGCGCGCGCTGCGACAGTCCAAGGGTTGGTCCCTGGACGAGGTGTCCAGCCGGATCAAGTTTTCCACGAAGCAGATCGAAGCCCTTGAAAACGAAGCTTGGGCAGACTTGCCCACCGGCGTTTCCCTGCGCGGGCTGGTCCGCAACTATGCGCGTTTGCTGGGTGCCGATTCCCAGGCCATCGTCGACTCGCTTGACCCGAAGGCCCGCGTTACCGGCCCCGTCAAGCTGAGCCCGGGCGCCCTGCATTCGGCGCATTCCATTCCCCAATCCAGTGCTGACGACGAGCGTTCGTCGTCCACGTCCTGGGGCTGGTTGATCGCCATTGTGCTGGTGCTGGCCGCCGGCGTGGCGTACGCCTTCTGGCAAGGCTGGTTGCCGCAGCAGTGGCTGCCGTTCGACTGGCTGCCCAAGCCCACCAAGTAAACCGGTTCCACCGATGCAAGATTCCTCTCTGCCTTGCCACGATGCGCCGCCTCCCTCTGTGGGGGCCGCCATGCGCCGCGCCACCCGTTCGGTGGCGGTGAAGTGGGGTGATCGCGTCGTCATGGTTGGCGGCGATGCCCCGGTCGTGGTGCAGTCCATGACCAACACCGATACCGCCGACGCCATCGCCACGGCGATTCAGGTCAAGGAACTGGCGCAGGCCGGTTCCGAGCTGGTGCGTATCACCGTCAACACGCCCGAGGCGGCCCGCGAAGTGGTCGCCATCCGCGAACAGCTGGACCGCATGGGCGTGAACGTGCCGCTGGTCGGCGACTTCCATTACAACGGCCACAAGCTGCTGACGCAGTTCCCGGAATGCGCGCAAGCGCTGTCCAAGTACCGGATCAACCCCGGCAACATGGGTGGCGGCAAGCGGCGCGACGACAACTTCGCGCAGATGATCGAAGTGGCTTGCCGTTACGACAAGCCGGTGCGCATCGGCGTGAACTGGGGCAGCCTGGATCACGAACTGATGGCGCGCAAGATGGACGAAAACAGCCGTCGCGCGCAACCCTGGGAGGCCCAGGCCGTGATGCGTGACGCGCTGGTCGTGTCGGCCATCAGCAATGCCCAGCGTGCCGAGGAATTGGGCTTGCGCCGCGATGCGATCATCCTGTCGTGCAAGGTCAGCCATGTCCAGGACTTGATTGCCGTTTACCGCGACCTGTCCGCCCGCTGCGATTATCCGCTGCACCTGGGCCTGACCGAAGCCGGCATGGGCAGCAAGGGCATCGTGGCCTCCACCGCCGCGCTGGCCGTGCTGCTGCAGCAAGGCATTGGCGACACCATCCGTATTTCGTTGACGCCGGAACCCGGCGGCGACCGCAGCCGCGAAGCGATCGTGGCGCAAGAAATCCTGCAGACCATGGGCCTGCGCGCGTTCACCCCCATGGTGGTCGCATGCCCCGGCTGTGGCCGGACCAGCAGCACGTTCTTCCAGGAACTTGCCGACAGCATCCAGTCCTACCTGCGTCGTCAGATGCCGGTCTGGAAGTCGCAATATCCGGGCGTCGAAAGCATGAACGTCGCGGTCATGGGCTGTGTGGTCAACGGGCCGGGCGAAAGCCGCCATGCCGATATCGGTATCAGTCTGCCGGGAACGGGCGAAGTGCCCGCGGCGCCGGTATTCGTGGATGGCGAACGCACGGTCACCCTCAAAGGCGACCATATCGCCGAAGAGTTTCAGGCCATCGTCGAAGACTACGTGGCGCGCCGTTACGGCGTGCTCGCCTCTCATTAAAAGAAAGGGTGTAGCCGCAAACGCGCCGGCAGGCGCGTGATGCGGCATGATCAAGATGACTCAAGCTTTCCAGAAAGTCGCCGCCATACGCGGCATGAATGACGTGTTGCCCGGGCCGAGCGCCCGCTGGGAACAATTCGAGGAAATCGTGCGCGGCTGGCTGCGCGGCTACGGCTATCGCAACGTGCGTACGCCCGTGCTTGAGCATACGCGCCTGTTCACGCGCGGCATCGGCGAAGTGACCGACATCGTCGAAAAAGAGATGTACACGTTCACCGATGCGCTGAATGGCGAGTCGCTGACGATGCGCCCTGAAATGACGGCCGGCATCGTGCGCGCCTCCATCGAGCACAACCTGCTCTATGACCGCCCGCAACGCGTTTATTCGATCGGCCCGGTTTTCCGCCACGAACGCCCGCAGCGCGGCCGTTACCGCCAGTTCCACCAGATCGACGTCGAAGCCCTGGGCTTTGTCGGCCCCGACGTGGATGCCGAACTTATCGTCATGCTGGCCCGCCTGTGGAAGCTGCTGGGTCTGAAAGACGTGCGCCTTGAACTCAATTCGCTGGGCCAGCCCGCCGAACGCGCCGCGCACCGCGCCGCGCTGATCGAGCACCTGGAAAAGCACCGCGACATTCTGGACGAAGACGGCCAGCGCCGCTTGTACACGAACCCGCTGCGCGTGCTGGATACGAAGAATCCGGCCATGCAGGAAATGGCCAACAGCGCGCCGCGCCTGTTCGATTTCCTGGGCGACGAATCGCGCGCGCACTTCGAAGGCGTTTGCCAGCGCTTGACGGAAGCCGGCATTGAATACAGCCTGAATCCGCGCCTGGTGCGCGGGCTGGACTACTACAACCTGACCGTGTTCGAGTGGGTCACCGATCGCCTCGGCTCGCAGGGCACGGTGTGCGGCGGTGGTCGTTACGACGGTTTGATCGAACTGCTGGGCGGCAAGCCCGCTCCCGCCGTCGGCTTTGCCATCGGCATGGAACGCCTGCTGGACCTCTGGGAACAGAGCGTTCAGTTGGACGCCCCTGCCGAATGCGACGTGTACGTGGTGCATCAGGGCGAAGACGCGCAGCGCCTGGCGGCCCGTGTGGGCGAGTCGCTGCGCGATGCCGGCCTGTCCGTGATCGTGCATGCCGGTTCGGCCGGCTTCAAGTCGCAATTCAAGCGCGCTGATGCCAGTGGCGCCCGCGTTGCGGTTATTCTTGGCGCCGACGAAGTCGCATCGCAGACCGCCAGCGTCAAATATTTGCGTGCGGATGCCCAAGGCGACGCGGCGCAGCAGCAGGTCCCGCTTGCGGATCTGGCTGCGGTACTGAACAACAAGGGTTAAGGCATGGCATACGATCTCGAAGAACAGGAAAAGCTGGACGCCATCAAGGCGTGGTGGGCTCGATACGGCACGCTGGTCGTGACGCTGTTTGCGGTGGTGGCGCTGGCCTGGGGCGGTTGGTGGGGCTGGAAGGCCTATGAATCGCACCGTGCCAACCAGGCCATGGGCTACTTCGAAGCGCTGGAAGATGCGGCACGCCTGGGCGGCGCCGATTCGGCGGTGCGCATCAAGACGGCGGCCGCCACGCTGCGCGAGCAGTACCCGGCCACCGGCTATGCCGCGCGCGGCGCCCTGGTGGCGGCTCAGGCCCTGCAAGCCCAGAAGGACGAAGCCGGCGCGCGTGAGCAGCTGGAATGGCTGGCGGCGCAAGGCAAGAATCCGTCAATGCAGGCCGTGGCCCGTCTGCGTCTGGCCGGCATGCTGCTGGACCAAAAGCAGTTTGATGCAGCGCTTGCCCAATTGAACAATCCGCCGGCTGCCTTTGCCGCCTTGTTTGCTGACCGTCGTGGCGATATTCTCGCCGCGCAAGGCAAGCGCGATGAAGCGCGTGCGGCCTGGCAAAGCGCCATTGATGGCTTGGGCACGGCGAATCCGCTGACCCAGGTTGTGCAATTGAAACTGGATGCCCTGAGCGGAGCGTAACTGTAATGCGTAAATTTGCACCTGGTCGTACGTGGCGTGGCGCGGTCTGCCTGGCAAGCTTGCTTGCCCTGGGCGGCTGCGGTTTGTTCTCCCACGATGACGGCCGATACGATCCCGCCCCGCTGACCGAATACAAGGCCGGCATGTCCGTGCGCCAGATCTGGTCCACGTCGATCGGCAGCGGCTCGGGCCTTGGCTTTGCGCCCACGGTGCTGGGCACGGCCGTCTACGCCGCCACGCCTGATGGCTCGGTCGGCAAGTTCGACCTGCAAAGTGGCCGCCCGTTGTGGAAGGCCAAGACCGAAGGCAAGCTGTCCGCCGGTGCCGGCAGCGACGGCACCACGACCGCCGTCGCCTCGCCCGATGGCGACGTGATTGCGTTCGACGACACCGGCAAGGTCAAGTGGAAGGTCCGCGCGACCAGCGACGTCACGATCCCGCCGGTGGTGGGCTATGGCATTGTCGTCGTGCGCAGCGGCGACTATCGCATTCAGGCGTTCGACGCCAATAGCGGCGAACGCGTCTGGAACGTGCAACGCCCCGGTCCGTCGCTTGCCTTGCGCAGCGTGTCGCAAATGGTCCTGGCCGAAGGCCTGGTGATCACTGGCCTGCCTGGCGGCAAGCTGATGGCAATCGCGTCCGACAGCGGCAACGTGCAATGGGAAGGCACCGTGGCTACGCCGCGCGGCGCCAGCGACCTTGAACGCCTGACCGACGTCGTCGGCACGCCGCGTATCACGGGCAACCTGCTTTGCGCAGTCGCCTACCAAGGGCGTATCGTCTGCTTTGACGTGACCGCCGGCGGCCGTCCGTTGTGGGCCAAGGACTTCTCCAGCGTCAGCGGCATGACGCTGGATGACCGTTTTGCGTACTCGGCGGATCAAAATAGCGTTGTCAACGCGTTTGCGCTGGATAATGGCGGCAATGTGTGGAAGCAAGCGGCGCTGAAGAATCGCCAGCTGACCGCCCCGGCCATGCTGGGCGGCGCGCTTGCCGTGGGCGACCTGGAAGGTTATCTGCACTTCCTGTCGCGTAGTGATGGCAGCCTGATGGCCCGGCTGTCCGTGGGTGGAGGCGCCGTCGTTTCGCCGCCGCAAACCACCCCCCAAGGTGTGCTGGTCCAGACGGGCAATGGCAATCTCGTCATGATCGGCGCCAACTAAAAACCTATAGAACAAAGCCTTACACCGTGTCTTTCAAGCCTGTCGTTGCCCTGGTCGGTCGCCCCAATGTGGGGAAGTCGACCCTTTTCAACCGCCTGACGCGATCGCGCGCCGCGCTGGTGGCCGATTTTTCCGGCCTGACCCGCGACCGCCATTACGGTGAGGGCAGGGTAGGCGAGATCCCGTTCATCGCTATCGATACCGGTGGTTTCGAACCCGTCGCCAAGGACGGGATCCTGCTGGAGATGGCGCGCCAGACCCGGCAGGCCATCGCCGAGGCTGACGTCGTGGTGTTCCTGGTGGACGCTCGCGCCGGCCTGAACGCCCACGACCACCAGATCGCCCAACTGCTGCGCAAGTCTGGCCAGCAGCGCGTGCTGCTGGCGGTGAACAAGGCCGAAGGCATGGGCTTGGGCCCCGCCATTGCCGAATTCCACGAACTGGGCTTGGGCCAACCCTTTCCGATTTCGGCGGCGCACGGTGACGGCATCGTCGACCTGATCGAACTGGCCCTGAAGGACCTGGCCGAACCGCCGGCCGAAGACGAGGCGTTCGAAGAAGGCGAGGGCGAGCACGATCACCGCATCAAGCTGGCCATCGTCGGTCGTCCCAACGTGGGCAAGTCGACGCTTATCAATACCCTGATGGGCGAAGAGCGCGTCATTGCGTTCGACTTGCCCGGTACGACGCGCGACGCCATTGAAATCGACTTCGATCGCGATGGCCGCCGCTACACGCTGATTGACACGGCCGGCCTGCGCAAGCGCGGCAAGGTCTTTGAGGCTGTCGAGAAGTTCTCGGTCATCAAGACGTTGCAGGCCATCGAGGCCAGCAACGTCGTGTTGCTGATGCTGGACGCGCACACCGAAATTTCCGAGCAGGACGCCCACATTGCGGGCTTCGTGCTGGAAACGGGTCGTGCCGTGGTGGTCGCCATCAACAAATGGGACGGCCTGGACGGCGAGGAAAAGGAACGCATCGAACGCGAGTTTCAACGCAAGTTGCGGTTCCTGTCGTTCGCGCGCATGCATACCATCTCGGCGCTGCGTGGCCAGGGCATCAAGCCGTTGCTCAAGTCCATCAACTCGGCGCACGCCGCGGCGTTCGCCAAGCTGTCCACGCCGAAGCTGACGCGTGAGCTTCAGGCCGCTATCGAACAGCAACAGCCGCCGCGCAAGGGTATCTTCCGCCCCAAGATGCGCTACGCGCACCAAGGGGGGCAGAACCCGCCGCTGGTCGTCATTCACGGCAATGCCCTGGATGCCATCCCCGATTCGTATCGCCGCTATCTGGAAACGCGTTTCCGCAATGCGTTCGATCTGGCCGGCACGCCGCTGCGCATCGAATTCAAGTCGTCGCACAACCCCTACGCGCAGGAAAGCTGATCCATGAGCCGTTTCTGGAGTCCCGTGGTCGGGACGCTCAGTCCGTATGTCCCGGGCGAGCAGCCCAAGCTTCAGAACCTGGTCAAGCTGAATACCAACGAGCACCCGTACGGGCCGTCGCCCAAGGTGCTCGAGGCCATCCGTGCGGCCGCTGACGACACGCTAAAGCTGTATCCGGATCCGGCTTCGGACCGGCTGCGCCAGGCAATCGCGACCACCGTCGGCGTGCAAGCCGACCAGGTCTTCGTCGGCAATGGATCCGACGAGGTGCTGGCGCACGCATTTCTTGCGCTGCTCAAGCACGACAAGCCGCTGCGCTTTCCCGACATCACCTACAGCTTCTATCCGGTCTACTGCGGCTTGTACGGTATCGAGTACGAAACGGTGCCGCTGGCGGCGGATTTTTCCATCAATGTCGACGACTACCTGCCGGGTGCAAACGGACAGGCAGGCCCCATCATCTTCCCCAATCCCAATGCGCCGACCGGCCGGGCGCTAAGCCTGGCCGATGTTGAGCGCATCGTGGCCGGCAACCCGGAGTCTGTTGTGGTGGTGGACGAGGCCTATGTGGACTTCGGCGGGGAATCCGCGGTGGGCCTGGTGGCCCGCTATGACAACCTGTTGGTCGTGCAGACGCTGTCCAAGTCGCGCTCGCTGGCAGGGTTGCGCGTTGGTTTTGCCGTGGGCAGCGCCGAACTCATCGATGGCCTTGAGCGCGTAAAGAACAGTTTCAACTCCTACCCGATAGATCGCCTGGCGTCGGCCGGCGCAGTAGCGGCATTGGAGGATACAGAGTACTTTGACAAGACTCGCCAAGCCGTGATCGAAACCCGGTCGCGGATGACGGCGGGCTTGCAGGCGTTGGACTTTGAGGTTTTGCCGTCGGCCGCGAATTTCGTGTTCGCGCGGCATTCTTCAAAAGACGCTGCGGGCCTGGCCGCCGCCTTGCGCGAGCGCAGCATCATCGTGCGTCATTTTCGTCATGCTCGCATCGATCAGTTTTTGCGCATCACTGTGGGCACTGACGAGCAGGTCGACCTGCTTTTGAAGGCGCTTGAAGAGGTCCTGAAAGCGTGATCTTCAGGGGCATTTCAGCTTGAAATTTCTGGTGTCACTTTTGCTTCCTGGCCAAGTAGCACGGGCCGGGAAAACCCTGTAGAGTAGATGTTTCGGTGTGCTCCACCAGCACAAGAAAGCACATCATCACTCAATAACAAACAAATGGAGCCTGGCCAATGAGCAATAAAGGGCAAACTCTGCAAGATCCGTTTCTGAACACGCTGCGCAAGGATCATGTGCCCGTGTCGATCTACTTGGTAAACGGCATCAAGCTTCAAGGGCAAATCGAATCTTTTGATCAGTACGTGGTGCTGCTGCGCAATACGGTTACGCAAATGGTTTACAAGCATGCCATTTCCACCGTCGTTCCCGCGCGCGCCGTCAACTTTCAGGTGGAAGTCCCTGCTGAATAATCTCGCTCCAGCTGTACCTTTTTTTGCCCGCCTGACGGTTGACGTCGGCGGGCATTTTCGCTTTGGCTCCAATATGGTGCATGTATGCGCGCTCTGATTATCAGCGTGGACCTGGGTGACCCGGACCACGCTGCCCACGCCGAAGAATTCACCATGCTGGCCAAGGGTGCGGGCGCGGAAGTCGTCGGTACGCTGACTGCTCGGCGCGATCGCCCCGACGCCAAGTTCTTCATCGGCTCGGGCAAAGCGGACGAAGCCGTGGCGATGGCGCAAGCCTTGCTGGCTGATATCGTTCTTTTCGACCAACCTTTGTCGCCAGCTCAGCAACGCAACCTTGAACGCGCCTTCAATCTGCGTGTGGTGGATCGCGTGGCCCTCATTCTGGACATTTTCGCGCTGCGCGCAAAAAGCCACGAGGGCAAATTGCAGGTCGAGTTGGCGCAGTTGCAGCATCTGGCCACGCGGTTGACCCGCATGTGGAGCCACCTGGAACGTCAACGCGGCGGTATCGGGATGCGCGGTCCGGGCGAATCGCAGCTTGAAATGGATCGCCGCATGATTGGCGCCAAGGTCAAGACGCTGCGCGAGCGGCTTGATCGTGTCGAGCGCCAGCGGGTAACGCAACGGCGCGCCCGGGCCAGGGGCGGTGCGCTGTCGGTGTCGCTGGTGGGGTACACCAACGCCGGCAAGTCCACGCTGTTCAATGCGCTGACGCGTGCTGACAGCTACGCCGCCGACCAGCTGTTCGCCACGCTGGACACGACCACGCGTCGTATCTGGATCGATGGAGCTGGCTCGGTGGTGGTGTCGGACACCGTCGGATTCATCCGCGACCTGCCTCACGGCCTGATCGCCGCGTTCCGCGCAACACTCGAAGAGACTGTTCACGCCGATCTGCTGCTGCATGTGGTCGACGCCGCCAGCCCGCAGCGCGACGAACAGATATTTGAAGTCAACAAGGTTCTTGCCGAAATCGGAGCCTCCGCGATTCCGACCATTCTGGTATACAACAAGATTGACCGGGCGGGTTTGGAACCCCGGGTGGAGCGCGATGCACATGGTACGATTGCGCGAGTATTTGTAAGCGCCACCGAGCGCGCCGGTCTGGATGCGTTGCGCGGGGCAATTGCGGAGACCGGACAGATTGTGGGAAACAATGCCGCGAATTATCAAACTCTTCAATCTGAATGACCCCGGTTGGGGTCGTGGGAACAACAATGGCTCCGAGCCGCCGCCGAAGCGGCCTCAAGGCAATGGAGACGGCCCACCTGACCTGGACGAAGTCTGGCGCGATTTCAATAATCGCATCGGCTCCTTGTTCGGTCGCAAGGGCGGTGGCGGTGGCAACAATCGCCCCGGTAACCGAGGCGGCATGACGCCGCCATCGCCGCGCGGTACGCGCATCGGCCTGGGCGTCATCGCCCTGGTCGCGGCGGGTATCTGGCTGGCCAGTGGCTTCTATATCGTGCAAGAAGGCCAGGTCGCGGTTGTGACCCAGTTCGGCAAGTACAAGAGCACGTCGCAAGCTGGCTTCCAGTGGCGCTTGCCGTATCCCATTCAAAGCCATGAAATCGTCAACGTGTCGCAACTGCGCACGTTCGAAGTCGGTTTCCGTGGCGGTTCGCGCAATAAGGTCCTGCCTGAAGCGCTGATGCTCACGACGGACGAGAACATCGTCGATATGCAGTTCGTCGTGCAATACCGCCTGCGTGCCGACGGTGGCCCTGACTATCTCTTCAAGACGCGCGACCCGGACGAATCCGTCCGCCAGGCCTCTGAAACGGCGATGCGCGAAGTCGTGGGCAAGCAGTCGATGGACTTCGTCCTGTACGAAGGCCGTACCGCTGTCGCCACGCAAGTGCAGGCCTTGATGCAGCAAATCCTGGATCGCTATCAAAGCGGTGTGCAGGTCAGCACCGTTGCCATCCAGAACGTGCAGCCGCCCGAACAGGTGCAAGCCGCCTTCGACGACGCCGTCAAGGCAGGTCAAGACCGCGAACGCCAGATCAACGAAGGCCAGGCCTACGCCAACCAGGTCGTGCCATTGGCCAGCGGCCAGGCATCGCGCATGACCGAGCAGGCTGAAGGCTACAAGGCCAAGGTGGTGGGCGATGCGCAGGGTAATAGCTCGCGCTTCACCAGCATCCTGGGCGAATACGAAAAGGCGCCGCAAGTCATGCGCCAGCGTATGTACCTGGAAAGCATGCAAGACATCTTCACGCGCGCCAGCAAGGTCATGGTCGACACCAAGAGCAACAACAACATGTTGTATTTGCCTTTGGACAAAATCATGCATCTGGCTGCCCAGGACGCCAGCAAGTCCAGCGTCGGCAACCCGGGTTCGCCTGCGTTGATCAGCCCGCCAGTCCAACCGCCGTTGCGTAGCAACGCGGCGCCGGCGCCCCAGTCTTCCGGCAGCAGCAATAGCAACACGCTGCCCCGCGACCGCACGTCGCGCTAACCCGGAGGATTTCTGATCATGCAACGTTTTATGCCCATCCTGGTCGGCCTGCTTATCGTGCTGGCTGCCCTGTCGTCATGCGTCTTCGTCGTGCGCGAGCGCGACTACGCCCTGGTGTTCTCACTGGGTGAAGTGCGCAAGACCATTAATGAACCCGGCCTGTACTTCAAGGCGCCGCCGCCGTTCCAGAACGTGGTGACGCTGGACAAGCGCATTCTGACCATCGAAACCAACGAAGCCGAACGCATCCAGACTTCTGAAAAGAAGAACCTGCTGATCGATTCCTACGTGAAATGGCGTATTGCGGACCCCCGCCAATACTACGTTTCGACGGGTGGCAACGAGCGCGTCGCACAAGAGCGCCTGCAAGCGCTGATCCGCGACGCCTTGAACGCTTCGGTCAACGTGCGTACCGTGCGTGACGTGGTTTCGACCGAACGCGACAAGATCATGGCCGAGATCCTGACCAACGTGGCCAAGCGCGCCGAGCCCCTCGGCGTGCAGATCGTCGACGTGCGTCTGCGCCGCATTGAATTCGCGCCCGAGATTTCGGAATCGGTGTACCGGCGCATGGAAGCGGAGCGTACGCGCGTCGCCAATGAGCTGCGTTCCATTGGTGCCGCCGAGGGCGAGAAGATCCGCGCCGAAGCGGATCGCCAGCGCGAAGTGATTGTGGCTCAGGCTTACGCCACGGCGCAGGGCATCATGGGTGAAGGCGACGCTGCCGCCGCTTCGATCTATGCCCAGGCTTACGGCAAGAATCCGCAGTTCTACACGTACTACAAGAGCTTGGAGGCTTACCGCGCTTCGTTCTCGAAGCCGGGCGACGTGCTGGTGGTCGACCCCAGCTCCAGCTTCTTCCAGTTCATGAAGGACCCGGCGGGCGAAGCATTGGCGCCGGTCACCGTGCCCGCCAAGTAAGTCGCCACGCGCCTTGCACACTGAAAACCCCTTGGAAGTCCAAGGGGTTTTTTATTGCTGCAAGAGACCTTGAGGGCTGGGCTGCGGCGCTTGTTCGAACAAGCGGGGACGGCTTTCGGCCCTGATAATCCCGGCTGGCGCTGCCGGCCGACTCATGTACAATACCGCGTAAGCTAGAAAACATTCCGCAGCGGCTGAGCGGGCTTACGCCCCCTCAGCCGCTTTTTCGTTTGGGCGACGCCCACGCATCACTTGGCGTTATTCAGGTAAACATTCATGGGTAACTGGTTGCTGCCCGAGAGCCTTGCCGACGTACTTCCGGCAGAGGCCCGGCGCATCGAGGAATTGCGCCGCGAACTTCTCGATTTGTACCGTACATACGGCTTCGAGCTGGTCGCGCCGCCCCTGGTCGAATACATCGATTCATTGCTGTCCGGCACCGGTAGCGATCTGGATCTGCGCACGTGCAAGCTGGTTGACCAGCTGACGGGTCGCACGCTGGGTGTACGGGCCGACATGACTCCTCAGGTCACGCGCATTGATGCGCACTTGTTGAACCGTGCCGGCGTGACGCGCCTGTGCTATTGCGGCAACGTGCTGCACGCTCGCCCGGCGGACCTTCTGTCCAGCCGCGAGCTTCTGCAGATCGGCGCCGAGATTTACGGCCATGCCGGGTTTGAAGCCGATCTGGAAATTATCCAGCTCGTGTTGGAAACGGTGGCAATCGCCGGCGTGCGCAACCCCCGTCTGGACTTGTGCCATCCGGGTGTGGTGCGCGCCATCGTCGAATCCGACCCTGCCGCCGTCGCTTTGGCCGAAGATGTCATCCGTCTGCTGCGCGAGAAAGACGTGCCAGGGCTGGGTGAACTGGCCGAAAAGGCGCCCGGCATGCGCGAAGAAACGCTGAATGCGCTGAAGTTGCTGCCAAATTTGTATGGTGGCCCCGAAGTGCTGAAGAACGCACGTCGTGACTTGCCTTTGTTGCCTGGCGTGGCGGCGGCGTTGGATGCGCTGCAGGCTCTGGTGGATGCGATGCCCAACGTGGCATTCGGCGTCGACCTGGCTGATGTGGGCGGCTATGGCTACCACTCCGGCGTCAAGTTCGCGCTGTACGCCGAAGGGTGGCACGACGCGCTGGTCAGCGGCGGACGCTATGACGATGTCAGCCGAGCATTCGGGCGCGCCCGTCCCGCCACGGGCTTCAGTCTGGATTTACGCAAACTGGCGGCGGGTTTGCCGCCAGCAGAGCGGGCGCGTGCGGTTCGCGCGCCCTGGGGGCAGGCCCCCGCCTTGACCGAGGCGGTTCGCCGTCTGCGCCGGTCAGGGGAAATTGTCGTTCAGGTATTGCCCGGTCACGAGCAGGATCAGGACGAATTCGTTTGCGATCGCGAGCTGGCGCTGCAAGATGGTGCCTGGACGGTCAGAACGCTGTGACTAACTCCCTCTTGGAAACGAGAGGGCCGCGGGGAGATTTCCGGATTTCCCGAGAAACTCGATATTGATTCGTAACATGAGCAAGAACGTAGTCGTAATCGGCACCCAGTGGGGTGACGAGGGCAAAGGCAAGATCGTCGATTGGCTGGCGGAATCCGTCCAAGGCGTGGTCCGCTTCCAAGGCGGTCACAACGCCGGCCATACGCTGTGGATCAACGGCAAGAAGACGATTCTTCGCCTGATCCCGTCGGGCATCATGCATCCCGGTGTCACCTGCTTTATCGGCAATGGCGTCGTGCTGTCCCCGGAAGCCCTGCTCAAGGAAATCGAAGAGCTGGAAGCCGCCGGTCTGGACGTGCGCTCGCGCCTGCAGATTTCCGAAATCTGCCCGCTGATCCTTCCTTATCACGTGGCCATCGACAAGGCGCGCGAAGCGCGCAAGGGCGAAGGCAAGATCGGTACGACCGGTCGTGGCATCGGTCCGGCGTACGAGGACAAGGTTGCCCGCCGCGCGCTGCGCGTGCAGGATCTGTTCAACCCGTCGCTGTTTGACGAGAAGCTGGCCGAAGTCCTGGATTACCACAACTTCGTGTTGACCAAGTACCTGGGCGCCGAAGCGGTTTCCGCTGAGGAAGTGCGCGATCAGGCCATGGCCCTGGCTCCGGCCATTGCTCCCATGGTCAAGGACGTGTCCAGCAACCTGTATGCCATGCAGCAGGAAGGCAAGCGCATCCTGTTCGAGGGCGCGCAAGGCGCATTGCTGGACGTCGACCACGGTACGTACCCCTTCGTCACCAGCAGCAATTGCGTGGCTGGCGCGGCGTCGGCGGGTGCGGGTGTGGGTCCGCAGCAGCTGGATTACGTGTTGGGCATCACCAAGGCCTACACCACCCGCGTGGGTTCGGGCCCGTTCCCCACGGAGCTGGTCGACGAAATCGGCACGCGTCTGGCAACCATCGGCAAGGAATTCGGATCGGTCACCGGCCGTCCGCGTCGTTGCGGCTGGTTCGACGGCGCTGCGCTGAAGCGCTCGGTTCGCCTGAATGGCATTTCCGGCCTGTGCATCACCAAGCTGGACGTGCTGGATGGCCTGGAAACGATCCAACTGGGCGTCGGCTACCGCGTCAACGGTGAATTCCGCGATGTGCTGCCTTACGGCGCGCACGCCGTTGCGCAAGCGCAGCCGGTGCTGGAAGAATTGCCGGGCTGGTCCGAGTCCACCGTTGGCATCACCGAGTACGACAAGCTGCCCGCCGCGGCCCGTCGCTACCTGGAGCGCGTTGCCGAAGTTTGCGGCGTGCCGATCGACCTCGTGTCGACCGGTCCGGATCGCAATGAAACCATTGTCCTGCGTCATCCCCTGAAGGGCTGATCGGGTTAATATTCCAAAGGCCGCCGCCGGTCTCATACCGGCGGCGGCCTTTTCGTATTTTTAAGCAGGAGATGCTTACCTATGAGCGCACCGACCAATGATGAGAGCCATCTGTGGGTGACGTGGGACGATTACAACCGGCTGATCGAGCGCCTGACCTTGCAGGTGCACCAGTCGGGATGGAAGTTCGACAAGATTCTTTGCCTGGCGCGCGGCGGTATGCGCGTGGGCGACGTTATGTCCCGTATTTTTGATGTCCCGCTGGGCATTCTGGCCACCAGCAGCTATCGCGAAGCCGCCGGCACCAAGCAGGGCGACATGGACATCGCGCAGTTCATCACCATCACGCGCGGCACATTGTCCGGGCGGGTGTTGCTGGTGGACGACATGGTCGACACCGGCAAGACGTTCAGCAAGGTCTACGACCATCTGAAGAGCCAATTCGCCGACATCACGGAATTGCGCAGCGCCGTCCTCTGGTGGAAAGGGCATTCCCAAGCCACGCCCGACTATTACGTCGAGAAGCTGCCGACGAACCCCTGGATTCACCAGCCGTTCGAGGATTACGACAGCCTGCGACCACATCAGCTGGAAGCGTGGATCCGCAAGGGTTACAAGAGCTGAGCTCGGTCGGTCTGAAGTCCAAGGCAGGAAAGGAGGGATGCATGTATGCGTCAAGCGTCCCTCCTAGTAGTCAAAGCGGGCATGACCATGCTAGAATCGCTGGTTATCGCTAAACCGAACTTGGCTTGTTACTCTTTGGGTAGTCTTTGGGTAACGGAAACAGCCAGCGGAAATCCGAGAAATACGTAAAAAACGGGCAAGAGTGGGTACGCATCAGTACTGCTAAAGCAGCGCTGCATGTTTTCCCGCTACGTCGTTTTTCGAGAACTTGGGTTGCGCTTTCAAGGTTCCTCGTTCCGCGGTTATTGGTTACCGCGGACCTGGACCCGCGCAGCGTTGCTGGTAAGCAAGCCAGGTTTGTCATCAACTTTTGTTACCCTACAAGCAGGCCAATCACTTTATGCCTATCGTTCGACTGAAGGAAAACGAACCGTTTGAAGCCGCTCTGCGCCGCTTCAAGCGCACCATCGAAAAGACCGGTTTGCTCACCGAGCTGCGTTCGCGCGAGTTCTATGAGAAGCCCACGGCCGAGCGCAAGCGCAAGCACGCCGCCGCCGTGAAGCGCCACTACAAGCGCATTCGTAGCCAACAACTGCCCCCGCGCCTGTATTGATTTTTGATTCCCGAATCTATTGATTCCAGAATCATTCATCCAGGATCTACTCGCCCGAGTCGACGTCGTCGACGTAGTCGGGCGATATGTGCAGTTGCGAAAGGGTGGGGCCAACTTGCTTGGCCTGTGCCCCTTTCATAACGAAAAAAGTCCGTCTTTCACTGTCAGCCCCACCAAGCAGTTTTATCACTGCTTCGGCTGTGGAGCCCATGGCAGCGCCATCACATTCCTGATGGAACATACGGGTACCAGTTTCCCCGAAGCCGTGCGCACGCTCGCGGCTTCGGCGGGAATGACGGTCCCGGAAGAAAATCGCAGTCCACGTCAGCAGCAGGAAACCGCGCGCCGCAAGGCCGAGGAGTCCCGCCATACGCAGGTGCTGGATGCCGCCCAGGCGCACTACCTGAAACAGTTGCGTGCCTCTCCGGCCGCCATCCGCTACCTGAAGCAGCGTGGCCTAACGGGCGAAATTGCCGCGCATTTCGGCTTGGGGTGGTCAGGAACCGACCGGCACGGCCTTGCGCAGGTCTTTCCCAATTACGACGACCCCACGCTCGTGGAGTCGGGGCTTGTCATCGAATCTGAAGATGGGCGCCGTTATGACCGCTTTCGCGAGCGCGTCATGTTTCCGATTCGCAACGCGCGAGGCAGTCTGATCGGGTTTGGCGGTCGCATCATCGGCAAAGGCGAACCCAAGTACCTGAATTCTCCCGAGACGCCGCTTTTCTCGAAGGGCCATGAGTTGTACGGCCTGTGGGAGGCGCGCCAAGCCATCCGCCAGGAAGGCCAGGTGATCGTGGTCGAAGGTTACATGGACGTGGTCGGGCTGGCGCAGCAAGGGATCGCCAACGCGGTCGCGACGTTAGGCACGGCAACGACGCCGGACCACGTCAAGAAGCTGCTGCGCGCCAGCGACAAGGTGATATTCAGCTTTGATGGTGACGGCGCTGGTCGGCGTGCCGCATGGCGCGCGCTGCAAGCCTGTCTGCCCGTTCTGCGCGACGATATCGCGATCCGTTTCCTGTTCTTGCCGTCCGAGCACGATCCGGATTCGTACGTGCGGGAGCTGGGCGCTGAAGCCTTCCGCGCATGCCTGGGCGACGCTGTTGCTCTGTCCCGATTTTTGCTGGACGAGTTGGCCTCGCGCCACAACATGAATGAAGCGGAAGGCCGCGCCAGTTGCCTGCACGAGGCCAAGCCTTTGCTGGCAGCGATTCCGGAATGCGCCTTGCGCGTCCAGATCGAGCGCGAAATGGCCAAGCTTGTGCAACTGACCCCAGAGGAAATGTCGCAGATCCTGGCGCAGCAGCCGGCCAAGCCTTTTGCCCCGCCTGGCGCGGCGAAAGCCAGCGCAGGCGAGGCCGGTGCACCGTCCGGACATTCGGGTTCGGATCAGGACGGCGGTCACTCCGATATGGGGTATGACTTTGCCGGCCATGATTTCCACGATATTCCCGCCGAAGAGCCCGACTTTGCCGATTACGGGCATTTTCCGTCGGCGGGTGGGGATGCGGCGGCGGGCTCCGGCCAACGATCCGGCGGGAAGCCCGAATGGAAGAGCAAAGGCGATTGGAAAGGCAAAAGCGACTGGAAGGGCGGCAAGGGCAACTGGAAAGGGCGCCGGGACAATGATGTCGGCGGCTTTGAGGGGCGCCGCACCATGCCGTCCCTGGCCAAGCGTCTGCTGGGGCTTTTGCTGGCTCACCCCGAACTTGTCGACTCGATGGGCGATCAGCAACTTGAAGTCATCGATCATGGCCCCCATCTAGGTTTGGTACGGGACTTGATCATGCTGGCTCAGTCCAGCGGCGCGCGCCATGTCGGCGCCCTGTTGGAGGCAGCCGAGCCCGATTCGGACCTGGCAACGGTCCTAAAGGGGCTGCGCGCGGACATCCTGTCTCAGGAAGATTTGCCGGATCCGCAAACCGAGTGGGATGACGCCTTGCGGCGCATTGAATTTGATTCAGCGAAGCTTGAAATGGCCAAACTGGCGGCGACGGGTCTGTCTACCGAGGAAGCTCGGAAGCGCTATCTGGAGCTGTCCAGCCGATTGGCGGTGTTGAAAGGTGCTGGGATACGGTAAATGCGCTAAAATCAAAGGTTGTCCGCTGGCAAGGGCCATGCGAAGCTGTGTAGTTCCGAGAGTGGTGCGACCATCGAGCATAGTCTTGGAGACTATAGCCTTGGAGCATATAGCCTTGAAGCATAGCCTTCCGACCGTAGCCTTGCATTTTATGCATCGATGCTTGCAGCGCAAAGATTCCTGAAATATTTCTGAATCCTAAGACGACTTGGCCCGAGAGCGCTCGTGCTGAAGGATGCGTCCAAGCCGGCGGAATCAATTTCGGCTAGATGAATCTAATAGATTTTCGCCGTCTTTGCTTGAAGCGGTTTGGCAGGAAGTAAGGCCCGCAGGACGGTGCAGGCAGGACGGCATCGCAGGCGTGCATGAATGTGCAGTGCAAGACGTAGTGATGAATCGTAGTGATGAAGATTGATGCGAAAGCAGTATTGAGAAAGACCGAAGTACATCAAAGGTACTTGTTTTAAGTGATTTTATGGCCGACGGCTGGAGCCGAAGGCTGAGCGGTGAATCAGGCAGTTCAGCGGTGAGCATTTTTGCGTAGCGTTAGTGGTCTGGGTGCTGTGTCTACATAGCTGCTAGGGGCAACCGTCCCCATAAGCAAGCAAAGCCTATTTATAGGCAGGCAGCCCCCCCGACGCCCGGAATCCGCCGCAGGATGAGGTTATGCACGTTAAGCGCCCGAACGGTATTGCACCGGCAAGGCGCCAAGCGGGCTCGCAAGAGCTGGCGCTGCGAACAACGCAGCCGCGTGATCTTGGCCGGTTTATCTGTTTTACCCGTATCTGCGTCGCGCTGGGCCACCGTCCAGGGTGAACCAGCGCGGTGCAACATGCCCAAACGGGTTGCGACGACCACGGAAGCGACTATGACCAAATCCACCGGCAAATCCTCCTCTGCAATTGATGCGGCTGAAACTCAGGCCCCCGCGGCCAAGCGTGCCGTAAGCATGGCGGCGGAAAAAGCGCCCGCCAAGACGGCGGTGAAGGTCGCCAAGCCTGCCGCCAAGACGGCTGCCAAAAAGGCAACCAAGACGGCCGCGGCTGACAAGCCCGAAAAAGTGACCAAGGCTCGCGCCAAGAAGGCTGAGGACAAACTCGCCGACTTGGTCGGCGGCAGCGCGCCTCGTTCGGGTCCGGTACCCAGCGGCCGCCGCCCGGGCCGCCCCGCCAAGAACGCCAATAACGACGGCGATGGTTTCGACGACACGATGGACGGCGAAGGTGAAGTGCTGCCTGACCTGAAGCCGCCCAAGCGCGGCGGCAAGCGCGGCAAGGCAGATCCCAAGGATCTGATCGCGCGCGGCCCTGTCACGCCTGAAGAATACGAAGCTCGCCGCAACCGTCTGAAGCAGCTCATCAAGCTGGGCAAAGACCGCGGCTACCTGACATACGGCGAAATCAACGACCATCTGCCTGACGACCTGGTCGACGCCGAAGCCATTGACGGCATCATCAGCACGTTCAGCGACATGGGTATCGCGGTCTACGACCAGGCCCCCGACGCCGAAACGCTGTTGATGAGCGAGAACGCCCCGGTTGCGTCCAACGACGACGATGTCGAAGACGAAGCCGAGGCCGCGCTCACCACCGTGGATTCCGACTTTGGCCGGACCACCGATCCCGTGCGTATGTACATGCGCGAAATGGGCTCGGTTGAACTGCTGACGCGCGAAGGCGAAATCGAAATCGCCAAGCGTATCGAAGACGGCTTGAAGCACATGGTCATGGCCATTTCGGCCTGCCCGACCACGATCAACGAAATCCTGGCCCACATCCTGCGCGTGCGGGAAGGCCAGGCGCAGATCGACGAAGTTGTCGACGGCCTGGTTGATCCGGAAGACGGCGAAGAATACGCCGGCGCCGGTGTGACCGCTGACGAAGACGAAAGCGATGACGGCCCCGCGGGCGGGATGTCCAGCAAGCAGCTGGAAGACCTGCGCGTGAAGGCGTTGGCCAAGTTCGACGAAGTGGGCAAGCAGTTCGACAAGATGCGCCTGTCGTACGAGAAAGACGGCTACAAGTCGGACATCTACGTGCGCGCGCAGGAATCCATCCAGAACGAACTGATGGGCATCCGCTTCACCGCGAAGATGGTCGAGAAGCTGGCTGACACGTTGCGCAACCAAGTGGAAGAAGTACGCCAGCTCGAACGCGCCGTCCTGCACACGTGTGTGGACCGTGCCGGCATGCCGCGCACGCACTTCATCAAGGTCTTCCCGGGCAACGAAACCAACCTGCAATGGGTCGTTGACGAAGTCAGCGCCGGCCATCCTTACGCCGAAACGCTGGAACGTCAGATTCCCGCGGTGCAGGAACTGCAGCAAAAGCTGATCGACCTGCAAACGCGTGTCGTGCTGCCGCTGAAGGACCTGAAAGACGTCAACAAGCGCATGGCCACGGGCGAAGCCAAGGCTCGCAAGGCCAAGCGCGAAATGACCGAGGCCAACCTGCGTCTGGTGATCTCGATTGCCAAGAAGTACACGAACCGTGGCCTGCAATTCCTGGATCTGATTCAGGAAGGCAACATCGGCCTGATGAAGGCCGTGGACAAGTTCGAGTACCGTCGCGGCTACAAGTTTTCGACGTACGCCACGTGGTGGATTCGTCAGGCCATCACGCGTTCCATCGCTGACCAGGCGCGCACCATCCGTATTCCGGTTCACATGATTGAAACGATCAACAAGATGAATCGGATCAGCCGTCAGATTCTGCAGGAAACGGGTGCTGAGCCGGATCCCGCGACCCTGGCGCAAAAGATGGACATGCCCGAGGACAAGATCCGCAAGATCCTCAAGATCGCTAAAGAACCGATCTCGATGGAAACGCCGATCGGCGACGACGATGATTCGCACTTGGGCGACTTCATCGAAGACACCTCGACGCTGGCGCCTTCGGACGCGGCTTTGCATGGTTCCATGCGTGATGTGGTCAAGGAAGTGCTAGACTCTCTGACCCCGCGTGAAGCCAAGGTTCTGCGTATGCGTTTCGGTATCGAAATGAGCACCGACCAGACCCTGGAAGAAGTGGGTAAGCAGTTCGACGTGACTCGCGAGCGCATCCGCCAAATAGAGGCTAAAGCGCTGCGCAAGCTGCGTCATCCCAGCCGCGCCGATAAGCTGAAAAGCTTCCTCGAAGGGCAGTAATCGTTTCCTGGGCCTCTAGCTCATGCCTGGTTAGAGCAGCGGACTCATAATCCGTTGGTGCCGAGTTCGACTCTCGGGGGGCCTACCAAGAAAATCCTGAGTAATCAGGTACGTACAGCCGCCAGCAATGGCGGCTGTTTCGTTTTTGGAGCGAAGAGGGGCCTTCAGTGTGTGCAGAATATGTGTCATTGAGAAACAGCGATATCTTTGTTGCCGTTAAGCGCCCATAGTGGCTGCGGGAATATTTTTTCCCTGTACATCTAGGACATACATTGAAGATAGAAACTGGTATCGTGAAGTGGTTCAACAACGACAAGGGCTACGGCTTTATTTCGCCGGAACTGGGTGGTAAAGACCTCTTTGCGCATTACTCGGAAATTCAGGGTGACGGGCACAAATCTCTTGAAGAGAACCAGCGCGTTTCTTTCGTCGCCGGCCAAGGACAGAAAGGTCCTCAGGCGACCATGATCAAAGCGATTTAATAACCTGTTTGCCCGCTGTCAGGCGGGCAGGTAGGTAGCAAGCTGCGGGGCCGAATCCATTGGAACAATGGATTCGGCCTTTTTGTTTGTGAGGCCGGTCTAGCGTTCGCTCTTGGGCTAACACGGGGGCTAACACCAGGGCCAACAGACCAGATCTTGTGAATCTTGGCTGATTCTTTGTGCAGCCAAGGCGGGTATGCGGAAAGGTATGCGGCGGCCCCGACAAAAGCTATGGGCTTTGCCGGGGCGTTCGCAGTCTTCATTGTGCAAAAGTCATACGGATATGGCCTTTACCGCCTCGTTCGGGAGCGTGTGGAACGCCCCCTTGCCTTTTCAAGGTCGGTAACTGCTGAAGGCACATCCATATGGTGGGTTTCCGTGGGCTTATCTAATGCCTGCGGGCGTCGCCTGCCTATTCATTCGGATCCGGGCGCATGCCTCTCGCTTCTTGCAACGCTATCTCTGCGCAGAACGCTCGGATCATCGTTATGCAAAGCTCTTTGTCGGCTTCGGAGAGCGCCCGGAATTCGGCGGGCGGGAAATCGGGATAGGGCCATGTGTTCATTCAGACACTCTAGCAACGGGATTCGCTTCTGTATCGTCTGAAGCCCGGAACTAGGACTGATTGACGGGTCTATGCGCGGCGCTCCGGGGCTTGTGGCCTTGCCTTTTCAGCGCGGGGCCATTCCCTTGCGAAGCTTGTCAGGAGCCTCCAGCAGCGAGGCCGCCAGGCTGTCGCGCTCTTGCACACAGGGCTCGTCGCACAGACTTTTGACGAAATCATCGTACAGTTCGCCCGTCACGCCGGCGGGCCGCTTGAAGTCTCCCGATAGTTGATAGGCGCGCAGGATCACCGACCTTAGGCGCTTGACCTCCCAAAGCAGCGAGATCACGTCGGAGTTCCAGGGTTGACGCTCGCGGATCGTCCGGAGGTCGTCTAGGGTGAGGGGGGCTTTGAACGTCATGGCGAAAGACACTGTTTATATATCCAGTATATTCCACCAGAAACGGGGTCATTTCACGGCGTCGGCAATTAGTTTCAGGGCCGGATAGGCGCCCAGAAGGTCACGCGTCTCTTCCGGAGGCGCGCTCAGCCAGTCTTGGTACGAACCTTCCGACAGGATCACCACCATCCGCTTTTCCTCGTTTGGCCGGTGGTATCGACTGAACAGCGGATCGTCGTCGGCGTTGATGGTCAGCATTGTGTAGCTTTCGTACAGGTGGCCCGCGGCGTCGCGCCACCTGTCCCAAAGCCCGGCGATGCCTAGCGGCATGCCGTCGGCACGGCTGATCCGAGTCGGAACGGCCGCGCCTGATCGCCAGTCGGGTTCGAAGATGGCTTGGGCGGGGATGATGCAGCGTTGCGCGCGGCGCCAAGCGTTGCCGAACGTGTATGACTTTGCTGCGGTTTCGCTACGAGCGTTGAAGGTGGACAATTTGGCGGCTTTATCCACCGCATCCGGGCGCGTCGCCGCCGAGATCAGGCCCCATCGGCCGATGACGGCCTCTCGTTCCGGCACCGCTTCATCACCTGAATCCCACTCTTTCGGCCGGCGGACAAACAAGCCTTCGTAACGGGGCCACATGTCGTACTTCGTGCTGACGGAAGGGGCGCGAACGCCGAATTTCTGCAGCAGCAATTCTGCGTCTTTCAGCGTCTGATAGTGGGAACACATGCGTGCCTCGATGGCTGAAAAGTCGACGCCAAAACGGAAGAGCGCCCCAGCTCAAGATGAGTCTGAGGCGCTCCTGCCCGGCTTCGCACGCGATGGGTGTCAGACAGCCCGGCAACTCAAATCTACTGCTGGAAAAAACGACCGGCAATAGGGAAAACCCCAAAAGAATTAGCGGGTTACAAGATCTCGGTCTTACGCAGCTCATTCCGCTCTGAACCCCGTTATGACCGTCCGGCGTTAACGAATTTTTTGCCCGCTGTGGCGCTCTTCCAACGCGTCAAGGCCCGGGGACACATTTGCCCACCTCGGCTTGTGCGAATTGTGGCGCCTGAGTGCGACGTCGACACTGACGCCTACTTTCAATGCAGCGGAGAGCAGAAATGTGGAGCAGTCGAAAACGTCAGCTTGGGCAGGGCATGACCGAATACATCGTCGTCGTAGCGCTTGTGGCGGTCGCGGCGATCGCCGTCTATCAATACTTCGGACAAGTGGTTCGCTCGCAAACCGCCGCGATGGCGCGCGAGCTGGCCGGAGAAGACGGCGGGACGCAGACGCGCGCGGCGCAGCAAGCGGCTCAGAAGGCGGGCGCGCAGGCAAAGGCCCGCTCGTTGAAGTCTTTCACCGGCAATGCGACGGAAGCGAAGTGAAGATGTTTACTCGTACGCCAGAGTCCCTTCAACATGGCCAGGCCCTGGTGCTCGGCATGGTCGTTGTGTCAGTGGCTGTGGCGTCCCTGGTCGTGCTTTACAACCTGGGCCAGACCGTCGAGGGCCGCGTGCGGCTGACGCATGCCGCGGATGCGGCGGCGTACAGCGGCGCGCTGGAACAAGCGCGCACGCTCAACGCGATCGCCTACGTCAATCGCACCCACATTGCCCACCAGGTCGCCATGGCGCATCTGGTCACGCTGGCAGCGGCCGCGCAGTACGGCGGCGCCTTGCACACGCAGCACACTCGCCGCAATCCGCCGGCGGGCCTGATAGCCATGCTGTTCGGCGCGGATATGGGCCTGGCCTATCGGGCCGGGCAAGCCTCATCGGACGCACAGTCGCGGCTGGCCGGCGCGTTTGCTCAACATGATCGGGCGGTACATCGCGTATTGAAGGCGGGTGCGGAATCGGCCAGGGCGGGTCTTGTCGCTACTCGCGATCGCATCATGCGCAAGGTGCTTGAAGCCAACATGGTCGACTCCGGGTCCGGTTCCGATTCCGGCGTAGGCGCACGTTCGTCGGGCTTGGCGCTGGATCTGCTGTCCGACAACTGGCCCGGCTTCATTGGGCGCAGCGCAGCTACCCGAGAAGCGGGCCTGCGTCCGGCCGTGGAGCAGGCCACCGAACGTTATCGCTTTCTGAATAGCCGCGATGCAACGCGTCGCAATGCCTGGCCGGTCAGCCGCCGATGTCCGTTGAAAAGGCATGAATTGCGCCGTCGTGGAATGACCTGGCTTGGCCCGGACGGGCGATGGGGCGCGTTGGATACGCAATCGTTCCATGCGCTGCGTTCCAATCGCTGGATTGGGTGCTACTTCCGTGAGTACGCCATGGGTTGGGGCACGGCCCAAGGAAAAAAGTCCCAGACGCCTGACGGCATCGATTACGTGGATGACGCGCCCGCGGATTTCTCCCAAGAGGATTTTTGGCGATGGGTGCAGCAGTCCACCGGGTGGGACATTTTCAGCGGCGCGACCAATCCCATGGCCAACTCCTATGCGATGGCTTCAGCGCAGCGTTGGCCCGCCGGTGGCTTGCCGTCTTATCTGGAAATACCGACTGAGCGTATGCGCGACCCGCTGCGTTTTGCCGTGCGCGTGGCCTGGTCAGGCGCCCGGCTCAAGACGACGGATGCGGATAGCGCACTGGCACAACCTCGTGGTCGCTTTCGCTATGACGGCTTGGGCCAGTCGGGCGCCATCACCGTCGTCAGCGCCGCCGAAACGTACTTTCTGCGGCCGGAACCTAGAGCCGACAAAAAAAGTGAATTGCCGACATTGTTTCGACCCTATTGGCGGGCACGTCTATCCGCAATCACTCGCGACGAAGCGCTGCGAATCCGGGAGGCACGATGAGCTCGATGTCGACTCGCGCGGGCTTTCCGGCCGCCCAGCAAGGGCAGGCAATGATTGAAGCGCTGCTGATGCTGCCATTGATGGCGGCGCTAGTGTGGAGTGTCACCTGGATCGGAGGGTTGCAGTTTTCGGCGCAACAGTTGGCGCACGCCAGCCGCAAGGCGGCGATGGCCGGCGCGTTGGGCGAACCGGTGACGCCACGACACTCTTTCGCAGCCGCCGCGCAAACTCGCCGGGTACTCGGCCTTGCTGACGTCGCAGCGCCAAACCTGTCTCGCTTGCAGCACGAGTGGTTTGGAGCCGGGCTCCATTTGCTTGCGGTGTACGCCCGGTCGGCGCCTTCAGGGCGAGACGGACCGCCGGCGCCTTTAATCACGCGTCATACGCACGTGGCGGTCGGCACGGGACACGCACACGGAGACGCCGATGCACGCCGACGCATCGCCAACGCGCCCACGGCATGGCGTCACGTCGAACAAACGTCTCTTGCCGAGGCGCGTCGGATGGCGCCGTACGTCCAGCGCATGGACCGCGCATGGGGCAGGGCGGCGATCCACACTGATTGGTTGTCGGCGTGGGACGACGTCGTCCCGCCGGGCCGATTGGGCCAACAAAAGGAACGATCCCGATGACCACGGCTACGAACACTACTCAGAGACAAAGAAGGCGCGCTGTCAGCGCCGGCCTTCGTCCGCTGACGGCCGGCGTGCTGCTTGGCTGTATGGCCGTATCTTCCGTCGCGTGGCCGTCCGGGCGTTCGGCGGTATCGCCTGGCGTTACGTTGAACCGACTACGTTTTCCCGAAGGAAGCCGGCATGACATGTTGGCGGATCGTATATGGCTGCATGGGCTTCCTGCCCAGGTGCTTGTGTTCGACTCGCCTGTAGCAGTGCCCGACCTGATCCGCGACTTGTCGACTCAGCAGCCGGCCTTGGTCGACTTGAATGTGCTTCCCGATCAAATCATTTTGTCTGGCTGGGTCGACGACATGCAATGGGCGGTGCAGCTGCAAGGTGCGGGCCCGAGCCGCACGGTCGGCACGGTTTCTACGCTGCGCATGAATTCCGTTCCAGGCCTTGCGACACCGGCCTGGCTGCCGCGGGGCGCAATACCGAGGCTGGATCTTGCGGTGCAGGAAAAGGGAGGCAAAGTGTCTGATCGCATCTGGCAACTGGCCCTGCCGCCCGCCCGGCTTGGGCCGTTGCTGCACGGCGCGTTGCGCCGCGAAGGATGGGTATTTGAAACCGAAACCGAAAGTGGTGCAGAGCAGTCGTGGGCACAGGCTGGCGAGCGCCTGCAGATATCATTGACTGCGTTGGATGGGGGCAGCGGGCTCCACGTCAGAAGGTGGACGCCATGAAGGCCGCACTGATGCACGGCGTTCTGCGGTTGCGGCGCGTTGGCGTTTATGGGCTGGCATTGGCGGCGGGGCTGGTATCCGCGTGGGCCGTGCGCGAGCATGTGCAGCAGCGAGTGGAAGCGCTGGAAGCCGAAGCTCGGGCGCCTGTCGTCGAGCGCCTGGTGGCGGCGTATGACTTGGCGGCGGGGGCGCAGCTTGAAGAAATCGACCTGGCCGTGCGAGAGATCCCGGTGAAGTGGGCGTCTGCCGCCAGTTTGGAGCCGCAGGCCGTGAACCATCTTCTTGGCGGCACGCTGGTCGTGGATGTCGCCCAGGGCGAACCCCTGCTGAAGTCGCAGGTGACGTTCACGGCGCCGGCGCCCGCGTTGGCATCCCGATTGCGATCGGGCCAACGGGCGCTGACCGTCAGCGCCTCGGACCTTGGCGGCTTGGCCGATAGCTTGCGCGCCGACGACCTGATCGACCTTTACGTGACCTTCGTCCATCACCAACGAGAGGTCACTGTGCCCTTGCTGCAAGGGATGCGCGTGTTGACCGTAGGCGCCGGGGCGGACGAAGACGGCATCGTCGGCTCGGCCGGCAGCATCACGCTTGCCGCCGATCCCGATCAAGCAATGAAGTTTGTTGCTGCCAGGCAGGCAGGCGCGCTAACCGCCATGCTGCGGCATCGCGACGATGTGGCCACCGTGGCTGATTCGACTCAAACGGACCTGGCGTCCCTTATCGGGCTTGACCCCGAGCCCAAGCGCGCGCCGGACGTGACCATTTTGTATGGAGATCGTATGGACAAGCAGTCGGTGATGTTCCCACCGGAAGCCGTCGACGCGCCGGACTATTCCGCGAGGCGGCCATGAGACAAGTCATGGTGATTTTGCGGACTCTCTGCGTGGCGGCTGTCACTGCGCTTCTGACTCCCAGCACGGCGGCCGCCCTGGCGAACTCGGAAGTGCTGGAGCTACAGGTCGGCGAAACCCGTGTTCTTTCCCACCCTGGTGTGAAGCGCGTGGCGATCGGCAACGGGCAGGTACTAAGCGCCATTGCCGCCGAGGGCCGCGACGTGGTGATCTTCGCGCGCGCGGAAGGAATGTCGTCGGTGCACGTCTGGACCGCCGCCGGCCGCGCGGCTGCGTACGAGCTGCGCGTGGTGCCTGCCGGGGCGCCACGCCTGCGCGCGGAGGTCGACTCGCTGCTTTCTCGAATTCCCGGGGCGCGCAGCACGCACGTGGGTGGCCGTATCGTGATCGAAGGGGATGACTTGTCTGACGACGACCGAGCGCGCATTGCCGCCCTGGCTGAACGCTATCCCGCCATCCTGGACTTCACCGGGCAGGTGGGATGGGACCGCATGGTGCTTCTTGATGTTCAAGTCGTGGAAATCCCCACCTCGCGGATGCGAGAGTTCGGTGTGCGCTGGGACGGTGTTTCGCAGGGGGGCGTGAATGCCGGCGTCGCCTGGGACGCCGGCTCCAGAGGACGCATGACGCGTCCGGGCGAACCTGTGATCGAGACGCCGGGTCCCATGTCGACCGCGGCCGGATACTTCGGGGTCAACGCCTTGCTGTCCGCGCGTATCGCCGCGCTGGCCCAAAGCGGCGAGGCCGTCATGTTGGCTCAGCCGCAATTGCTGGCGCGCAGCGGCGCCAGCGCCACTTTCCTGGCTGGTGGCGAGGTCCCCTACACATCGACGGACTCGCGTGGCAACCCTACCACCTTGTTCAAACCGTATGGGGTGTCCCTGAACATTACGCCCCGCATCGACCGCAACGGCGTGATCCGTTCATTGATTGAAGTCGAGGCAAGTTCCGTGGACAGCTCGATAAGCGTCGCAGGAGGACCAGCGTTGCGCACGCGGCGGGCGTCTACCGAATTCAATGTCAGGTCGGGCAACACGCTGGTTATTGGCGGCTTCTTGTCGCGCGAGCAGGGGCAAGAGTCCACCGGACTGCCGTGGTTGAAGAACATTCCCATTCTGGGGGCGCTGTTTTCGTCCCGACGATTCCAGCAGCGCGAAACGGAACTGGCCATATTCGTGACGCCAAAAATCGTGTCGCAAAGCGAGCCGGCCCTGATGGACCGCGTGCAGCGGGGGCGGGGCGTTATTGACGCCGCGTTCCCGGATCCGCCCCGCCTGGGAACGGCGGCTCCGGTCGCCAGCCAGGGATGGGATCCCTATTCCGGCGCGGGCTCCCAGTGGGCCGTGAATGATGAACCTGCGCAGCCGCCAGATCAGCCCTGAAGCCATGCTGGACATCGAAATGACCTATGAAGATGCCGGCGTTCGCCGCCTGGCCACCACCGCGCCGGTACTGATCGGGCGAGGTGCCCAGTGCGGCCTTCGTATCGTCAATTGGCGAGTGGGGCGGCAGCATGCCCGACTGCTGCGCGAGGACGGCCATATCGTCCTGGAGGATCTGGGTACGCTTGCCGGCACCATTGTCAATGGCGCTCGTGTCGTGCGGCATGCGCCGGTGCTGCCGGACGACGCCATCCTGATTGGACCGTGCCGCCTCAGGGTGCGCTTGGCAACCCCTGACGCAGCCGCGCTGCCGGATCCGTCCGCCAGTGCCTCGCCGCATTGCCACGCCCCGCCCGGCGGCGATGCAACCGCCCATTTGCCGCTGGCCGCCGTCTCCCGGTTAACCCCATCCCCATCGCCATCGCCATTGCCATTGCCATTGCCATTGCCATCGCCATTGCCATCGACCCTGTCGTCGCCCACCCTATTGACCGCATCAACCGCATCAACCGCATCAACCGCATCAACCGCATCAACCGCATCAACCGCATCAACCGCATCAACCGCAGCGACCACGGCAACGCAACAGGAGCCAACGCGCCCGCCTCGACTTCAACCTCAACTTCAGCCACAGCAGGTGCAGGCGCGCCGCCGCCTGCATGCGGCGCTGTTGGACGCGCTGGACCTGCGCAGGCGCGATGTGGCAGGCATGAGCGATGGCACGTTGCGCGCCGAGGCCGAGCGCCTGCTGACGCGGATCGTGGCGTCGGACATCGATCTGCCGCCGGACGCCGACAGGCAGGCCCTGTGCGCCGAGGTGCTGGACGAGGCTGTGGGCCTGGGTCCCCTGGAACCGCTGCTGGCCGCGCCCGATATCACCGAGATCATGGTCAACCGCTATGACGAAATCTATGTTGAACGCGCTGGGCGTCTATGGCGGCATCCGGCCGCGTTCACCAGCGAACAGTCGGTCCGTTGGGTGATCGAACGTATCGTCACGCCGCTGGGCCGCCGCATCGACGAAAGCTCCCCGATGGTGGATGCACGCTTGCCGGATGGCTCGCGCGTGCATGCCATCATCCCGCCCGTCGCGATGAAGGGCGCAAGCCTGACCATCCGCAAGTTTCCGCAGCGTCGGCCTCAGATGGCGGATTTGATTGCGGCGGCGTCATTAAGCGGTCCCATGGCCGGGTTCCTTGCGCTATGCGTCAGGATGCGCAAGAACGTGGTCGTATCCGGCGGAACGGGGTCGGGGAAAACGACATTGCTGAACATCCTGTCCGACGAAATCCCCGAGGGCGAGCGTGTCGTCACCATTGAAGACGCGGCCGAACTGCGGCTGAATCACGATCATCTGGTTGCGCTGGAAGCGCGTCCCGCCAACCAAGAGGGCAGGGGGCATATCGCGATTCGCGAATTGGTTCGCAACGCGCTGCGCATGCGGCCCGACAGAATCGTCGTAGGCGAATGCCGAGGGGCCGAGGCGTTCGACATGCTGACGGCCATGAACACCGGGCATGAGGGCTCTTTGACCACGCTGCACGCCAACTCCCCCCGGGATGCACTGGCGCGGCTGGAATCGATGATCTTGATGGCTGGCCTGGATTTGCCTCTGTCGGTGGTGCGCGAACAGATAGCCGCCAGTGTGGACGTGATTGTGCAGCAGGCAAGAATGGCAAACGGCCGGCGAGTGGTGACATCCATTGTTGAAGTCGCGGGCATGGAAAGCGGTCGCATACAGATCCAGCAGCTATTTCGGTTTGATCGTGCAGCCGGCTTCAGCGGATGCGGAGCCTTGCCCGGCTTCATGCAGGATTGGGCCGACGAGGGTGTGTCGCTGGAACCGGCGTGGTTCTCCGAGGCCGCCTCCATACCCGCGCCGGTGGATGCCCATGGCGTATGGGGGGCATCATGATCTGGTTGGCGGCTGGGGCGGCGATGTGCTGCGCAGCGATGCTGGCTTGGCATGCGCAGGCCTGGTTTGCGCCGGCGTTGCGCCGCTATCGGGCGCTTTATACACAGGACGCCGGCGTGCGCTTGAGCGAGGTCTTTCTGTTCATTGACCCGGCGCAGTTATGGGCCGCCGCCATGGCGTTTGCGGCAATGTCCGCGGCGCTGGTCTTTTCATTGACCGGCAGCGGCATTTTGGCTGCCTTGTTCGCGGGCGTGGCCTCCAGGGCTCCCCGCATGACAGTTGATCTGTTGCGGCGAAGGCGGGCACGACGTTTCGAACAGCAGTTGCCCATGGCTTTGTTGATGCTGGCGGCGGCACTGCGCGCGGGCGTCGCGTTGACGACGGCGTTGCGCCATGTCGTCGAGCAAAGCGGCGCACCCCTGGCGCAGGAATTCGGGTTGATGCTGCGGGAACAGCGCTTGGGCGTGCCCTGGGACGTCGCGCTGGAAAACCTGCAAGCGCGGATGCCGGGGGATTCCACTGCATTGGTGGTGGCGGCAATGCGTATCGCGGCGCAAACCGGCGGGAACCTGGCAGAAGCATTGGACAGCATCGCGCAAACCCTGCGGGCTCGCCTGCAGCTACAGGCGAAATTGCTCGCCTTGACCTCTCAAGGGCGCTTGCAGGCGTGGATCGTCGGCGCGTTGCCCGTGCTGTTGCTGGCTGTGCTGGACCGCCTGGAGCCCGATGTGATGGCCGTGCTGTGGCACACGCCGATGGGTTGGGGCGTCCTCGCGATATTGACCGTGCTGGAAACGGCCGGGGTGCTGTTGATCCGGCGCATCGTCCGAATCGAACTCTGACAGGGGGAACCATGTTGCTGACTTTGAGCATGATGATGGCCGCGGCAGCCGTGGGCTGGTTGACTTGGTCCGCATTGCGTCCGTTGCTGGGCGGCAACCGATTGGTATTGGCCGGGCTGCCATGGTGGTGGCGGGTGGCTTGGCCGTGGGTGTCGGCCGTGGCGCCCCTTGTGGGGCCGCTTTGTTCGTGGCGTCTGCGTGCCCGCCTGGCCCGTGCAGTCGAACTGGCCGGGCTGACTGCCGAGGTTGGCTACGCGCACGTCGCGGCGTTGGGCGTCAGTGCGGCGTTGCTTGCAGGCGGTGTGTGCGCAGCCCTGGCGACGGCCTTTGACGCCTTCTTTCAAAGCGGGTGGCTGTGGTCGATAGCGGCGGCCATGGTGGCCGGCGTGGCGCCACGCCTGTGGTTGCATGGGCTGAGCGAAGCGCGGCGCCGCAGCATTGAACGCGACTTGCCTTTTGTGTTCGACATGATGACGCTATGCGTGGAAGCGGGCCTTAGCGTGCAGGGGGCGCTGCAAGTTGCGGCGCAAAGCGGGCCGAAGGGTGCGTTGCGCGATGCCCTGTCAGAAGCACTGTCGGAAATGCGGGCGGGCGTGACGCGCACCGTGGCGATCAAAGCGCTGGCCGACCGCAGCAATAGCCCGATCGCCCGGACGTGGGCTGCGGCGCTGGCTCAAGCCGAGACGCTGGGCATCAGCCTCGGCCCCGTCCTGCGTGCGCAGGCGGCGCAGTGCCGTGGTGACCGGCATGTGCGTGCCGAACAGCAAGCGATGCAGGCGCCGGTAAAAATGCTGTTGCCCCTGATTGGCTGCATCTTCCCGTGCACGTTCATTGTGCTGGCCTTTCCGATCGCGGTTCAGCTGCTTCAGAGCATTCCATGAACCGGAACAGCCAAAGCCAAAGCCAAAGCCCCTTGCCTCTGGCCCGGCTGCGATTCTTGCGTGTGCTTGACTGGAAAGGGCGGATGCGCGGACTGCTCGGGCGTCGACCGCCCGGCAGTCGGTCCGGTGTGATGCTGATGCCTTGTGCCGCTGTGCATACCTTTGGCATGCGCTACGCCATCGACGTGGCGTTTGTGTCGCGCGATTTAAGCGTGATAGCGGTGCGCCGGGCGCTGCCGCCATGCCGCATCGCCCTATGCCTGGGCGCTATTGCCGTTGTCGAGATGCGTGCTGGCGTTATTGATGCCAAACACGGAGGTATAGGCAGGATAGAAGCTGCAATACAACGCGCCGCCTGCGGCGATGTTGAACGGAATCTGCAACGTGCCGGCAAACTGCGGCGACAACCCCATGTAGACCAACAAGCCCGCGCACAGGTCGATGAAAAGAAACACCAAGGCCCACGTGGCGCCATACACCAGAAAGGGCCACTTATTACGCCAGCACGCGATGCCAGAGAAGAACAGGGCTTGCACCAGCCGCAGGCCGTGCCAGGCGACCAGAACGGGTGCATGCCAGAACAACGCGGCAATCACCACATAAATAATCGCGAAGATGGTCAGCGGCACGCGCATGGCCATCAGGATCGGGTCCAGGGAACGTTCGACCGATGCAATCCGATAAGCTTCCGCCATCGAATCCATGAACGGCATAAACGTCAGCAAACCGGCCGCCATGCTCAAACCGGCGTACAGCAGGCCCATGACGAAAAGTTTTCTGAACACGCCCGGTTGCTTCAGCGGCTTGCCCCACATCGACGGCAGCATGACGCGGTCGGCTTCGACGTGCTTGCACGCGGACAACGTCATGAGGGTGATGATGGGCATGAACGCCACGACCAGGATGGGGCCGACGGGCGGTGTCGCGCTGGCGAAAACGACCAGCAGGCTGATGAACATGGCCCAGGTGAACATGGCCAGGGGTTGCTTGCGGAACAGGCGGAAGCCGTCTCGAACCCATTGCCAGCCGGATGTCGCGGGTAGGAATGCTGCTTGCATGGCTCTCTAAAGGAGGGATAGCTCTCAAAAAGGGACGCGCTAGCCCCATTATGGGGGGCGTTACGGTTACGGCAATATTGGCAAGCCCGGGCGGTGGCGCGCCTGCAACACTCTTTCAAAGTGTCGGGGGTCATGCGGCTTAAGCGTTTGGGCCGGGCGGGGCAGATAAAAGTCGTACAGGCGCGACACCCAGAACCGCAACGCGGCGCCGCGCAGCATCAGCGGCCATACCTGGCGTTCGGCGTCGGTGAAGGGGCGCACGGCGGCATAGGCCGACAGCCAGGCTTGCACCAGTTCGGGGACGAACTCGCCCGTGTCACGTTCGATACACCAATCGTTGACGCTGACGGCCACGTCGAACAGCCAGGTATCGCAGCCAGCGAAATAGAAATCGATGATGCCGCCCATGAGCGGATCTTCGAAGGTGCCCGCGAACAGGACGTTGTCGCGGAAAAGGTCGCAATGGGCCGGGCCGGTTTGCAGGGCTTGCCAGGCGGGCGTGGCCACCGCGGCCTGCTGGGCAGCCAATTCGGCAGTCAGCAGCTCGGCTTGCGCGGGCGCCAGGAACGGCATCACCTTGGGGGCCGTATCCAGCCACCAGTTCAAGCCACGCAAGTTGGGTTGGTGTATGGGAAAGTCCTGCGCCGCCAGATGGGCGCGCGCCAGGGTCGCGCCGGCAAGGGCGCAGTGCGCGGCGCCGGGAGCCGGCTCGTACCCGCCGGGCAGGCGCGACACGATGGCGCAGGGCTTGCCGTGCAGCGTCGTCAGGCGGGTGCCGTCGCGCAGGTTCTGCGGCCGAGGCACCGGGATGCCGCGTTCCGCCAAGTGATACATCAATTCGATATAGAACGGCAGTTGGGCGTGCGTCAACACTTCGAACAACGTCAGCACATATTCGCCGCGGGTCGTATACAAGAAGTAGTTGGTGTTCTCGATACCCGCCGTAATCCCTCGAAGCGAGACGAACTCGCCCAGATCGAATTGCGCCAGCAGGGCGCGCGCGTCGTCGTCGGATACGGGAGTAAATACGGCCATTGATATGCAGGGAATAGGGGTTAACGGACGCTGGGACAAGCCCGTGCGGCGGCGGCGGCGCAATTTTAGACCACATAGCGTCCGGCCGTTCGGAAGCGCCGGGCACTGTCTGGCAGCGCGTCCCGGACATAATGCCGCGAAGCCCGTAAAATACCGCATCCCCTTGTTTTGTAGAGTGATTCTTGGACTCCCCCGACTGGCGGCTGTGCGTCGCCCCGATGATTGACGTGACCGACCGCCATTGCCGTTTCTTCCACCGGCTGTTGGCCCCCCGCGCGCGCTTGTATACGGAAATGATCACCACGGGCGCGCTGCAGCACGGCAACATCCCGCGCCACCTGGACTTTGACGAAGCCGAGCATCCCGTTGCGTTGCAGCTGGGCGGCAGCGAGCCCGATGCACTGGCCCAATCGGCCAAGCTGGGACGTCAATGGGGGTACGACGAGATCAATCTCAATTGCGGCTGTCCATCGGAGCGCGTGCAGAAAGGCGCTTTTGGGGCTTGCCTGATGGCGGAACCCGACCTGGTCGCCGATTGCATCAAAGCCATGCAGGACGCGGTCGACATTCCTGTCACCGTTAAACACCGCCTGGGTCTGGATTACGAAAATTCCTACGACTTTGTCCGAGATTTCGTCGGCAAGATTTACGACACCGGCTGTCGCGTTTTCATCGCACACGCCCGCAATGCCGTGTTGAAGGGTCTGACGCCCAAGGACAACCGCGAAATCCCGCCGCTGCGCTACGACGTCGTCAAGCAGCTGAAGCAGGATTTTCCCGATTGCACCTTCGTGTTGAATGGTGGCTTGGCGGATGCGGACCAGTCGGTGCAGGCGGCCGGCGAATTCGATGGCGTGATGCTGGGCCGCGCGGCCTGGCATACGCCGCGCGTGCTGTCCGAGGTGTCGCTGCGCTTGTGGCCGTCGGTACGCCTGCCCAGTGACGCGCAAGTCGTCGACGCCATGACGGAATACGCCGCCCGCCAGGTGGCCCAGGGCGTGCCATTGCGGGTGATGACCCGGCCGATGCTGGGCTTGGTGAACGGCCAGTCCGGCGCGCGTCGCTGGCGCCGGATGCTGTCGGACCCGGCCCTGCTTTCGGCTAACAACCCCGAACTGATCTACGACGCATGGCGCAGCCAGCGGCAGGCGCCTGACGTGCGCGGCGCCGCATTGGAAGCGGCGCCGGCAGGGGTGTAGCGTGGCGTCGGGGTGGCGGCTAGCGCTGCCTGAACCCCGGCCTGACCGAACTAATCAGAACAATCAGGACTTTGCCGGTTCGGCAGTTTCAGCCGGCCAGTCGCGTATATAGGCCTTCAGCATGTTGTTTTCGAACTGCTGCGCCGCGACGATCGCCTGTGCCATGTCATAGAACGAAATCACGCCCATCAGGGTCGGGCCGTCCATGACCGGGATGTACCGCGCATGCTTTTCCAGCATCAGGCGCTGGACTTCATCGGCGCTGGTATTGGGCGAAACGCTGACCGGCGCGTCGTCCATGATCGACCGAATCGTGGTTTCGCCGGCCCCGCCGTGCGCGTGCATGTGGCGGATGATCTCGCGGAACGTGAGCATGCCGGTCAGGGTGCCGAATTCCATGATGACAAGCGAGCCAATATCCTGCTCGCTCATGGTTTGCACAGCCTGGGACACAGGCATGTCGGGCGACGCCGTATAGAGCGTATCGCCCTTGACGCGCAAAATCTCACTGACCTTCAACATCGGTTCCTCCCGGGCGGACTACGCCCTGATGCTTTGCTATTTCTTGTTCGCTTCCAATTGCAGTAAGGGAGCGATTCCATTTTCGGTATTCTGCGCTTCTCCGCACAGTTCTTCCAGCGTGGGTGTATTTTGCTGTGAAATAACGGCCGAAGCGACTCGCAGAATTTCCGGGTCGTTACGGACCCTGGGCTGGCTGCGGTCCAGCAGGAAATTATCGACCACGGGCGCCATCGACGTTTCGCGGGCATCGCAGGTCAGCACCCAGTGGTCGTCGGGGCTGCGGGTGGCCAGGCCCATTGCGCTTAGCGTTTCCAGCACCTCGTTCAGTTCGTCCTGATGCAGCCGCAACTGGGACGCCAGCACATTGGCGGGCAGGCCGGGCGGGTTGGCGGATTGCACACGGCGTAACGCGCGTAGCGCATCCAGGGCGTCGACGAATTGCGCGCCGGGGTAGCGGTTGATTTCCCAGCGGCCCAGCCGGATCAGCGGGGCGCTTGAGGCCAGGGTGGCGCCTAGCAAGACGGCCAGCCAGGACAGGTAAATCCACAACAGGAAGATGGGCAGCGTCGCGAACGCGCCGTAAATGACCGTGTAGGTGGGGAACCGCGTCAGGTAGTAGGCAAAACCCGACTTCATGATTTCCAGCGCAACCGCCGTCACCCCGCCGCCCACCAACGCGTCGCGCCACAGCACGTCGCGGTTCGGCACGACGACGAACAGCGCCGCGAAGCCCAGCCCGGTCAGGACAAGCGGGATAAACGAAACGACGACGCTGACGACTTCCGGCACGTCCCGGACCAGCCCCAGCGATTCGCGCGCCACGAACGAAGTCGCCCACAGGCTGGCGCCTGCCAGCACGGGACCCAGCGTGATGATGGCCCAATACACCAGCGCCCGCTGCGGCAAGGGCCGCTGGCGGGACACATGCCAGATGTCGTTAAAAGCCTGGTCGATCGTCATGATCAACAGCAGGGAAGTCACCAGCAGGAATGCGCCGCCGATCGCCGTCAGGCGGGACGCCTGGCGTGCGAACTGGTTCAGGTATTCCATGATGTTGTCCGAGACGGACGGAGGCATCAAGCTGTTGGTCAGGAAGTCTTCCAGGGCGACACGGAACTCCTGGAACACCGGAAAGGCGGTGAACAGGGAAAGCACCACTGCCAGCATGGGCACGATGGCCAGCACCGTCGTGAAGGTGAGGCTGGAGGCAACCTGCAGCAGCTTTTCTTCGCCGGCGCGTTGCAACGTGAACCGGATGACGCGTCCGGCCCTTGCTACCCATGAAGAGCGCGCGGTCGAGGGTTCGGGGGCCACCGGCGTAGCGGCGCCGGGCTCGGCGGGGCGATTCATCAGGCGATAATAGCAGCATGAATCCCGAACTCAACCCCCGTCTACGCCTGCTGGCCTCGGCGTCATTGTTCGCTTTGATCGTCTTGTGCATTACCTGGGAAACGGTGGTGGCGCCGCTGCGGCCGGGCGGGTCCTGGATGCTGCTGAAGGCGTTGCCGCTGGCCTTTCCGTTGCGCGGCATTTTGCGCGGCAACCTCTATACCTATCAGTGGGCGTCCATGTTGTCGCTGCTATATCTGATGGAAGGCGTGGTGCGGGCGATGTCGGATCCGGCGCCGCTTTCCGTCCTGATGGCCTGGGGCGAAATCGTTCTTTCGGCTATCTTTTTCCTTAGCGCCATTTTCTATGTGCGGCCCGCCAAGCGCGCCGCCAGGAGCCAACGCGCATGAATGCCAGATCTCTTTCCGAACTTCAAGCGGTCAACAGCTTTGCCGCGTTGCCCGCTGCTTTCTACACCCGGCTGGCGCCGCAAGGCCTGAATAATCCGCGCCTGTTGCACGCCAATGCGGACGCTGCGGCGTTGATCGGCCTGGACCCGGCCGCGTTGGATACGCCGGAATTCCTCGAAGTGTTCTCCGGCCGCGCACCCTTGCCGGGCGGCGACACCTTGGCGGCGGTCTACAGCGGCCATCAGTTTGGCGTGTGGGCCGGCCAACTGGGCGATGGCCGTGCCCATTTGCTGGGCGAAGTCCAAGGGCCGGATGGCGGCTGGGAATTGCAGTTGAAAGGCGCCGGGATGACGCCGTACTCGCGCATGGGCGACGGCCGCGCCGTGCTGCGATCCTCGGTACGCGAATACCTGGCCAGCGAAGCCATGCACGGCTTGGGCATCCCCACCACGCGGGCCCTGGCGTTGGTGACATCTGACGACCCGGTCATGCGGGAAACCGTCGAGACGGCCGCGATCGTGACCCGGATGTCCCCCAGCTTCGTGCGATTCGGTTCGTTTGAACATTGGTCGTCACGCCGCCAGCCCGAACTGCTCAAGACGCTGGCCGATTATGTGATCGACCGCTTTTACCCTGAATGCCGCGAAGCGCCGGCCGATCCGGCCCAGGCCCGGATTGCCCCGTATCTGAATCTGCTGCGTGCCGTCACGCACCGCACCGCGCGGCTGATGGCGGATTGGCAGGCCGTGGGCTTTTGCCATGGCGTGATGAACACCGACAACATGTCCATTCTGGGTTTGACCCTGGATTACGGCCCCTATGGGTTCATGGACGGTTTCCGGCTGGGGCACGTCTGCAACCATTCCGACTCGGAAGGGCGTTATTCGTGGAATCGTCAGCCGTCGGTGGCCCTGTGGAACCTGTATCGCCTGGGCGGAAGCCTGCACGCGCTGGTGCAAGACGTCGAGCCGCTACGGGCGGTGCTGGACGAATTCGAGGCGGTTTTCACGCGCGCTTTCCACGACCGCATGGGCGCCAAACTGGGGCTGGCCGCTTGGCAGCCGGCCGACGAGCCGCTGCTGGACGACCTGCTTAAACTGATGGACGCGAATCAAGCGGACTTCACTTTGTCGTGGCGCCGATTGGCGGATGCGGTGCTGGGGCAGCGCAGCGGGTTCGAAGACCTGTTCATCGACCGTCCCGCTGCCGGCGCATGGCTGGACCGTCTGTTGGCGCGCCACGCACAAGAGGGCCGCCCCGCGCAAGAAGTGGCCGACGGCATGAACCGCGTGAACCCGCTATATGTTTTACGAAATCATCTGGCTGAAGAGGCGATCCGGGCTGCCAAGACGGGCGACGCCAGCGAAATCGACACATTGATGCGGCTGCTGCGCGACCCGTACACGGCGCAGGTCGGGTACGAACGTTACGCCGGGTTGCCCCCGGATTGGGCCGGAAGTTTGGAAGTCAGCTGCTCGTCTTAACGCGCGGATTATCCCGAATTGCGCAAAGGTGGGCGGTGGCGGGGGCGTTTTCCTGCGATTTACGCGAAAAAGCGATGATAGAGAGCGAAATATCACGCTTTTTTTCGCTGCAATCATTCGTTTCCATTGTAAATCTCGTAAGATTGTCGCCTGCGGGACACTCAGGATCGCATACCGCATCCATGGGGCATTTGTCGACAATTTTCAATATAAAGCACTCTGAATATGCCTGGCGCAGATGGTTTGCTATGTATCGGTCTGCTCGAGGATGACGCTGACTTCCGCGAGGAATTGGCGTTAGGCTTGGGCGGCTATGGTTTTCGGGTAGCGTTTGCTTGTGACAATGCTGCGGCGTTCTATCGCCGATTGCAGGAACAGCCGTGCGACATTGTCATCCTGGACGCGCATCTTCCTGGCGAGGACGGCTTTTCGGTTGCGACCCGTCTACGAGCCTTGAGCCCCGTGGGCATTGTCATGCTGACCGGCCGCAGCGCGCTTGAAGACCGCGTGCGCGGGCTGGAAGGCGGCGCTGACGTCTACATGACCAAGCCCGTCGACCTGCTGGAACTCAGTTCCGTGATTCGCAGCCTGGCGCGCCGGATGCGGCTGGCCAAGGCCCCGCGCCCCGCCGATGCTGAAACCCGCGCCTCGGCCGACAGCACCTGGTCCCTGCAAGACGGGGGCTGGATCCTGGTGGCCCCGGACGGCGCCTCGCTGCACCTTAGCGCCCAAGAACGGACGTTTTTGATGGCGCTGATGGACGCGGCAGGTAATGCCGTCAGCCGGCAGGTGCTGGCAGAACTGTTTTTGCCTGAAAGCCCGGGCGGTTTCGAATTGCGCCGTATTGACGTATTGGTCAGCCGCCTGCGCGCCAAGGCGCAAAGCGCGGGCCTGAAGTTGCCGGTGTTGTCGGTGCGCGGTCAGGGTTACGTTTTCGCCGCCTGATCCGCGCCCGGCTCTCCGGGGGCATTGACGGGCAGGGTGATTACAAAGCGCGTCCCCACGCCCACCTTGCTGTGCAGGGTCAACGAGCCGCCCTGGTTCTGACAAATGCGCCGGGCCAGATATAGCCCGATGCCCATGCCTTGCGTTTCCCGATGCGCGGAACGCCGAAAATGCGGTTCGAACACGCGTGGCTGGTCCTGTTCTTCGATGCCCGGCCCGCGATCCACCACCGCCAGCCACGCCATCGGCGCATCCCCTTCACGTATCTGACCCACTTCAATCCGGACCGGCTCGTTGGCCGGTGAATACTTGATCGCATTGTGAATCAGGTTGCGCACGACCACGCTGGTCAGCGGGCGGTCGCAGAACACCGGCAAGGGGTCATCGGCGTCCAGCAGCAACGCGTGCGCGGTGTCCGGCCGCATCGCCGTCACCACATCGCGTGCCAACTCCGCCAGATCCGTGTGCTCGCCCCTGGGCGTCCAGGCCTGATCGCCCAGGCGGTCCTGGTTCAGCAGCTGGTCCATCAATTCCGTCATCCGCGAAACGGACCGATGGATGCGAGCCAGGCGCGTGTCGACCGCTTCACCGCTGTCGGACAGGATCATGTCCAGCGATTGCGCGGCCGCGCTGATGGTGGCCAACGGCGCGCGCAGCTCGTGCGAAATCAACGCGTTCATCTGGCGTTGCGTGTCCAGCGCGCCGGCCAGTTCCGCCACGCGCAGTTCGCCCTGGGCAACATGTTCGGCATCCGCGTGGTCCTGACCCGCCCGGCGGTCGCCGGCGCTTCCGTGACGTTGGCCGATCAGCGCCAAGCCGAGCAGGGCGCCGGTCACCAACAACAGCCGCGCCACTTCAATCAGCGAACCGGACGTGTCTGCGCCGTTCGATAGCCAGGCCTCGCCGCCCAGCATCCACGCGGTCGTGGCATGAATACACGCCACGGTCAGCGCCAGCGGGCGGCCTTTTTTTTGCGTTGCGGCCTGGACGGCGAACCAGATGGCCAGGCCCGCGCTGATGCCGGCTCCCAGCCCCGCGATCAGGGTTGGAATCAGCCCATCTTCGGTTTCGTAGACGAATATCAGCGCCAATGCGGCCACGCCGGCCAGCGCCATGCTCAACGCACGGCATGCGGTCGCGATGGTTGCGGACCGGGCCACGCCGGCACCTGTCACCAGCGGCGCCGTTACGGCCAGCAACGCGGCATAAGAGCCGGCTTGCAGGGCGCCCGGCGGCAGCAATGTGGGCAAGGTGCGAAACACGCCTTCCAGTGTCACGAAGGCCAGGCCGGCGCCGTAAATCGACGCGCGGGCGCACGCCCACACCAGCGCGCACGTCAGGCCGCACGCAATGGCGACGCCCGCCGTCAGGCCAAGCTGTAGTCCTGCAATTGGGGGAGAGACACCGTAGGCCCGAGCGACCGCCGGCAAGAAGAATGCACACACCAGCAATAGCCCCAGTGGCGACAACAGGGCTTGCGATCCTGTCGCGGCGCGGCGTTCGCCTCGTGCGCCGAAAAGGCCGTGGATGCGAAGAAACAATCCTTCCTTCAACTAGTAACCCATTGGTGATCCGGCGCCAGCTCGCGCGTATGGGCGAAGTTTACGACAGCCCCACGTATCGCGCGGACGCCCAGGTCTTCCAGAATGAGCTGGGTGGCGGAATCGGGAACGTCTTCGGCGTATACGGCCATGTCCAGCGTTGCCGCCGTGGCCATGACCGTGGCGGCCAGGTGCTGGCTGCCCGGGCTATGGCGCAAACCCGTAATGAAGCTGCCGCACAATTTCAAATAGGAAACCGGAAATTCGTGCAGCCGTTCCATCGCGCCGAATTGCTGCGACAGCCTGGACAGGCCGACGCGGGCGCCCGCCGCGGTCACGATGCGGCACAGCTGACGCAGGTCACCGGCTTGTTCGATCAAACCATCGGCGTCCACTTCGATGAACAGCCGTCCGGTCAACGCCGGGCGATCCGCCAACATGCGTTCAAGCCGCGACAGGAAAGAAGTCTGGGTCAAAGAGGCCAGGGATACCGGCACCGTCAGCGCGGCAGAACGGGTGAACAGCCAGTCCAGCCCTAGCCGGATCGCCTGGATGTCACACTCCGCCGACAGGCCAAGCCGCACTGCCGGTGGCATGAAGATCGAGGCGGGGACCGGGTCGCCGTCTGTGGTGTCATGCAGCGTCAGGCTGGCCTCGTGATGCAGTAATTCGCCCGTCACGGCGTAGAGCGGCAGCACCGACAACGAAAAGCGGTGTTGCTCCAGTGCGGTGACCAGGGCGTCGTGCCAGCTGTACTCGCCGATGCGCGTGCTGTCGGCGGCCTGGCTGGCTGGGGTGATCTGGTCGTCGTCGGCGCTTTCCGCGCACATCAGCGCGTGATCCAGCCTGGCCAGCGTATCGCTCATGTTGTCGCCGGGCGCGAAAGCGGCCATCGCCAGCGCCCACCGGCACCATCCATATTTGTCCATGGGCACGCGCAGCGCGCGCAGTTCATGGCGTACGCGTTCGGCCAGGACGCTTGCCTGCGGCGCCGAGGTGCACGGCAGCAACAACGCAAAATCCGACCCGCTGATCCGGGCCAGCTGCGCCGAGGGCCCGCCAAATTCCGCCACCAGTTTGCGCAAACGGTCGGACGAGGACCGCAGCCATTGATCGGTGAACGCCCGCGACAGATGGCGGTTGATCTGGGCCAGGTCTCGCTGGCGGAACATCAGGATGTGGCCGCCCGCATCGGTCGACTTGTCCGCCAGCGCCGCGCGGAAAAGGTCGATGAAGTGCTTGCGGTTGGACAGGCGGGTGATGGGGTCGCGGTAAATCTCGCTTTGCAGCGACTCGATCTTTGCGTTCTGCTCCTCGACGGTCGCGGCCACCCGACGCTGCGCGTCGACGAACGCCTGATCCACCCCGGCCAGCTCGCAAGACCCGGCGGGCGGCGCGCTGCTGCCCGGCGCCAACGCACGCACGCGATCACAGATGTCGCGCGAGGTGCGCGTCTCGATCCAGCGCACCAGATTGAAGGCAAACAGCGACCAGAACACGCCGGCCGCCAGCACCAGTCCCAGAACGCGTACCCCGCCTTGCCAGAGCGTGTCGCGAGCCAAGCGCCCATCCGCCTGCACGGTGACGGTGCCGCGCGCGCCGCCATCCATCGACACGTAGGGGCGCGACACGGCGGGGGCCTGCACGTTTAGCCAGGCCGTACGCCAGTCGCTGTCGCGACCGGCCGTTGCGGCCTTGTGCCGTTCCAGCACCGTGGCGCCGCCTTCATCGGCGATACGCACCATGGAATACAGGCCCTGTCCAAACAGGTCATCCGCCAACGCCACCCGCTCATCGGGGCGGGACGAGGCGTGCGCCAACGCCCACGACAAGGCGCTTGCGCCGCCTTCGCTCTGTTGGGCAAGTTGCGTATTCAGATAGCGATGGGCAGCGACCATCCCCAGCGCCTGTGCGCCAAGCAGAATGAAGCCGACCAGCAGGGCAGTGCAGAAAAGTAATCGGCGTAATGTCGACATGTCGGTCAATTCCCTTCGCGGGCATCAAGCAAGCCAAGATTACTGGGTCGCCCGGGTAAAGGGGGCGCCGGGCAAAGAACGTGCCCAGCGCGAAAAAAGCTGGATAAGAAACGTGACACACGTTACTAATACCTCAGCAGCGCCGCTTACACTGTAATTCGGCATGTCACAGAACGTACAGAATATTACGAAATTAGGCGCCACGTCAGACAAGCTGTGCAATTATTTCGATCGTGATAATCGTCCCATTGAGAACTATTGAGACACCACGTATTAATTTTTGGGCTTTACCTGTCGTAGTAAGGGTAGGGCATGGGTCTGCGGACCGGCCGGCTAACGCTATCCAAGGACCGACATGACCCCCCTCGAGCATCCTAAGAACCTTCGAAATACAAGGAAAAGAGGCGCGTTGCCTTCGAAGTGTGGCGTTTTTTTGCGAAAATAATGCATAATTTAAAAAATGTTACAGCCCTTGGGTTTCCTTCTGGACCGCAACGCCAAGGGTTTCCAGATAGGGGGCTCCGTGCGTGAGAGTTACCTGCTCGCACTGTGTCTGACGCTCGCAGGCGCTTTGGCGGCGATCAGTCTGTTTTTTGTGCGCAGGGAGCGCGCCCTGCGTCGTCGCTTGATGCGCGATGAGTTGACCGGCGTTTTGAGTCAGCAGGAATTGCACCGTCGCGCCCGTGCCTGGCTGACGCAAAAAGAGGGGCCCGCGCGCCGAGGCGCTTTTTTTCTGGTCAGCTTTGAACAATACGCCGAGATCAGCGCCATGCTGCGCGCCGGCGAAGACCAGGCATTGCTGGTGCTGGTTGCCGATCGCCTAAGCCTCATCACCCGGACGCTGGGCGGCATGGTGGCCCGAAGCGGTACGGATTCATTCACTATTTGCGTGCCCGAAGTGGACGAAGTGGGCGCCGCCCAGGTATCGGCCAAGCTGCTGGAAGACCTTAGCGAACCCTACGCGCTTGGCGGGCGCACCCTGATTGCGGTATTCAGGGTGGGGGCGGCGCTCTATCCCGAGCATGGCCGCACGGTCGAAGAACTGCAACGCTGCGTGCAGGTGGCCATGGTGCCGCTCAAAGAGCGCGGTGGACCGGGATGGAATCTCTTTGACTTCCGTCTGCTGGCGCGGCATCGCGATGAGCAGGGCCTGGAAAATGATCTGCGCCTGGCCCTGACCACGCCGGCCATGGAGCAGTTCGAATTGTTCTACCAGCCCGTTTGCGATAGCGGCTCCGGCGTCGTGCAGGGCTGCGAGGCCTTGCTGCGCTGGCATCACCCCACGCTGGGCAGCGTGTCGCCCGCCGTTACCATCGAGCTGGCCGAGCGCAGCGGCCTGATCGTGCCGTTGGGCGCCTGGATCCTGGAGCGTGCATGCTCGCAGGCCGCCCTGTGGCCCCCGGCGTGGCGCGTGCATGTGAATCTGTCCGTCAAGCAGATGAATGAAGACGGCCTGGTGCAGCTGATTGCCGACGTGCTGAAGGCCACGCAGCTGTCGCCTCGCAAACTGGTATTGGAAATTACCGAGTCGATTTTCATCCTGCACTACGAGCGCCACGTGAAGATGTTGAACACGTTGCGCGCGCAGGGCATCGGCATTGCGCTGGACGATTTTGGCTGCGGCTATTCCAGCCTGAACCACCTGCGTCATCTGCCCATCGACTGGGTCAAGATCGACCGCAGCTTCATTTCCGCGCTGGAGTCCGATGCCGGCAGCCGCGAAGTGGTATCCGCTCTTTTCGGTTTGTGCCAGGCGATGCGTCTGCCTGTTGTGGCCGAAGGCGTTGAAACCGAAGGGCAGCGTGAAATTCTGAAGTCGCTGGGTTGTCGGGTGATGCAGGGCTTCCTGTTGGGCCGGCCCGCTCCCGCCTCGGAAATCCAGGCTTTGGCTTCGGCGGTGTCATAATCGGGGTTGCTTGCAAATCCGACCTGTTGACTCCCTATGCCCGGCAATACCCTAGGTACCCTTTTTACCGTCACGAATTTCGGCGAATCCCACGGGCCGGCCATCGGTTGCGTCGTGGATGGCTGTCCCCCGGGGCTAAGCCTGGACGTCGCCGATATCCAGCTTGAACTGGATCGCCGCCGCCCTGGCACGTCGCGTCACGTCACGCAGCGCCAGGAAGCCGACCAGGTCGAAATCCTGTCGGGCGTCTACGAAGGCGTCACCACCGGGACCCCCATCGGTCTGCTGATCCGCAACACGGACGCCCGCAGCAAGGACTACTCAAACATTGCCGATACGTTCCGGCCGGGCCATGCCGATTACGCCTATTGGCGCAAGTTTGGCGTGCGCGATCCGCGCGGCGGCGGCCGTTCGTCGGCCCGGCTGACGGCGCCCACGGTGGCGGCCGGCGCCATCGCCAAGAAATGGCTGGCCGAACAATATGGCGTGAAGGTGCGCGGCTACATGAGCCAGCTGGGCCCCGTCGCCATCCCGTTCGAGTCCTGGGACGAGGTGCCCAACAATCCGTTCTACGCACCCAACGCGCAGATCGTGCCGGAACTTGAAGCCTATATGGACCAATTGCGCCGCGATGGCGATTCCGTCGGCGCCCGCATTGAAGTCGTCGCGGAAAACCTGCCCGCCGGCTGGGGCGAACCCATCTACGACCGCCTGGATGCCGACATCGCGCACGTGATGATGGGCCTGAACGCCGTGAAGGGCGTTTCCATCGGCGCGGGTTTTGATTGCATCGCACAGCGCGGTTCCGAGCACGGCGACGAGATCACGCCCGATGGTTTCCTGACCAACCATGCGGGCGGCGTGCTGGGCGGTATTTCAACGGGCCAGCCGATCACGGTGTCGCTGGCCATCAAGCCCACGTCCAGCATTCGTGTTGAACGCCGCTCGGTCAATCGTGCGAACGAGCCCGTCATGGTGCAGACGCTGGGCCGTCACGATCCTTGCGTTGGCATCCGCGCCACGCCCATCGCCGAAGCCATGCTGGCGTTGGTACTGATCGACCACGCGCTGCGCCATCGCGGCCAGTGCGGCGATCCGCTCTGATCCCCGACACTCTTGCCAACGACTTCAGGAGGCCGACTTGAAACGTAATCGTCATCTGTTGCGCGGCGCCGGCGCCGTGCTTGCCTTGGCACTGCTGGGCGGTTGCACGGGCATGAACACCACGCAATCCGGTGCCATAGGCGTGAACCGTACGCAATACATGTCCAGCCTGGTGCCCTCCCAGGCGCTGGAGCAGGAAGCCAGTCAGCAATACGCCGACATCCTCAAGCAGGCGCAGGCCAAGGGCCTGTTGGACCGCGACGCGCAACAGCTGTCGCGCGTGCGCGCCATTTCGCAGCGGCTGATCGCGCAGGCTGGCGTATTCCGGCCAGACGCGGTGGGCTGGAAATGGGAAGAACACGTGATTTCCAGCGATGAAATCAACGCGTGGTGCATGCCCGGCGGCAAGATCGCCGTCTATACCGGCTTGCTCACCAAGATCAAGCCCACCGACGACGAGCTTGCGGCGGTGCTGGGCCACGAGATCGCCCACGCGCTGCGCGAACATGCGCGCGAGCGCGTCTCGCAGCAAATGGCCACGAACCTGGGTTTGTCGGTACTGTCCATCGCCACGGGCTCCAGCGCCGCGTCTGACCTGGGCGGCCAACTGACCGACGTGATGTTCTCGCTGCCCAACAGCCGCACCCACGAAACCGAGGCCGACCGCATGGGCGTCGAACTCGCAGCCCGCGCCGGTTTCGATCCGCGCGCCGCCGTGACGTTGTGGCAGAAGATGGGCGCGGCCAGCAGCGGCAACGCACCGCCGGAAATCCTGTCGACGCACCCGTCGGCAGAGTCCCGCATCACCGACTTGCAAGCTGCCGCGCAGCAAGTCCTGCCGCTGTATCAGCAAGCAAAGAAATAGCCGCATCGTCCTGCGATCGCGGGGAATAAAAAAATACGCCGCCTGGAGATCCAGGCGGCGTATTTGTTGATGCAGGTGCCGGCTACGTCTATGCCCGCGCCTATGCCGATGCCGCGCCGGCCGCGGGTTTGACGCCCGGTCCGCGCATCACGGCAATGCCCAGGCCGGCCAGGATGCGCTGCGTTTCGGCGTCGGGCACGTCCTCGGCGTAGACGTCGATGTTCAGCGAACGTGCCGTCTCCAGCACCGACGCCGTCAACTGCTGGCTGCCCGGGCTTTGCGACATCCCGCCCACAAAACCGCCGCCCAGTTTTACATAGGACAGGGGCAGCGTGTGCAGCTGCGCCACGGCGCCAAACTGCTGCGCCAGGCGGCGCACGCCGATATGCGCGCCAAACTCCGAGGTCACGCGCGCCAGCGTGGCGATCTGTTCGTGGCATTCCACCAAGCCGTGCGCGTCGATTTCAAGATACAGGCGGTGCGCCAGCGGACGGCGTTCGGTCAGTAACAGCGCCAATTGACGGAAGAACTTCTGGCCCCGTAGCGACGGCAGCGCCACGCGCACCGCCATTTCACCCGGGTTGTCCGCCAGCCAGTCCAGGCCAAGGCGCACCGATTCCAGATCGCAGTCGGCCACCAGGTCCAGGCGCACCGCCGGCGGTATGAACAGCGTGGCGGGAATGGCGACCTGGTCGGGCGCCGTGCGTAGCATCAGCATCGCTTCGGTGCGCAGCGCGGTGCCGTCGGCAGCCAACAGATGCTCGGTCGCCAGCTCGAAATGGTGGTCTTCCAGCGCGGTCAGAATCGCGTCCTTCCACGCCCGTTCACCCGATTCCGACGGGGACTGCATGTCGGTCGCACCCGCAATCACCACTTGATCGCTATTGGCGCTTTCGGCTCGCATCAATCCAAAGTCCAGCCTTGCCAGCACGGGGCCAGCCTGGCTGCCTTGGCCATAGTCCGTCATGGCCAGAGCCCAGCGGCACAAATGCCCTTCGCCAACGGGAATGCGGGTGGCATGCAGATCGGTGCGCAGCCGTTCGGCAACCATCATCGCCTGGGGCGCCGCGCAACCGGGCAGCAGCAATGCAAAGTCCGAACCATTCAAGCGCGCCAGCAACGGGGCCGACACGTTCAGCGCCTTCAAGGCACCCTGGATGCGTTCGCAAGCGGCGCGCAGCCACTGGTCGATGAATTCGCGCGGCATGTGGCGGTTCAGGTCGGCCAGATCGCGCTGACGGAACACCAGCACATGGCCGCCCGTCACGCCAGGCGCTTCCAGCGCGCGGCGGAATTCGTTCACGAAATACTTGCGGTTCGGCAGACGCGTGACGGGGTCCTGGTTCAGTTCCAGTTCCAGCGATTCGATCTTGGCGTTCTGTTCCTCAACGCTGGCGTAGACGCGTTCGCGCGTCTGGTTCAAGGCCTGCACCACGCCCGACAACTCGGGTACGCGTGCCTCTACCTGTTCGGGCGGCGTGTCGCGCCCGATGCTGCGCACGTGGTCGCTGATTTCGCGCAGCAGGCGGTTCTTGATCCAGCCCACCAGCACGAACGCAAACACCGCCCACAGCACGCCCGCGCCGATCACCAGCGCGATCATCTTCAAGCTGCTGCGCCACAGCGCTTCCCAAGCGTAAGAATCGTTGGCGATCAGGGTCACTTCACCCACCTGACGCCAGCCGTCGCTGACCGCGTGGCTGGCTGGCTGCGTGTCCAGCGGCGCCAGCTTTTGAAACCATGCCGGCACCGACTTCGGCGTGGCGGTGGAGCGACGTTCGATCAGCACCTTGCCGTCCGGATCCGCCAGCCGCACCAACGAGAAATGTCCGCCGTCATACAGCGCCGACACCAGCAATTCCTGCAACACCGGGTCGTTGTTCGCGGGCTGCGACAAGGACAGCGCCAGCGACACGGCCGCGTCGGTGCTCTGCACCTGCAACTGGCCGGACAGGTATTCCCGCGCCGAATTCACGCTAAGCGCCAGCGTGCCCAGCAAAATGACGCCGATTGCCAAGGTAACGCTGAGCAGTAACTGTCGAAGTATGGACATAGTCTTATTTCCGGACATCAGGGGCGGATGCCTTCCCGTTCCATGCGTTGAAGTAGATCACGCCAGCGGCTCAGGCGGTCAACCGGCGCGGCGGGCTTGCCGTCCACGTAGACGCCGTCGGCGTTGAAGCTGAACACCGGCGTCAGATCGCGTCGCTGCGTAGCCGGCAGGATGGTTGAAATCAAGCTGTCCAGCACCAGCGGGACCGCGTTGGGGGTGTCGTAATAGCCCAGCACCATGTGGGCGACCTGGCTGCTGCTGGCCGGTCCGCCCACGCGCGCGCGGACGTAAATGAAACGCAGCTTGTTGGCCGGTACGCCCATCGCGAGCAGCGTGAAGTACTTGCCGATGACGTAGTCTTCGCAATCGCCGGCGCCCCTGCCCAGGGATTCCAGCGGCGTGGCCCAGTAGTCTGCCTGCTTCCAAAGGGTGATGTCTTCGCCGGACAGCAGGGACTGATTCCAGAAATCGTTCGCGCTCGTCAGCTTGTCCCGCTCTTCGCGCGGGGGCGGGTTGCGCAACAGCTGTAGCCAGTTGCCCACCGCCTTCGCGCCTTTCGGGCCGTAGCGGCTGGCGGCCAGGCTTTGCAGCCGGTCCGAGCTGACCTCCAGGGCGAAACTTCCGCCCCAGACGCAAGCCAGGCACAGCAACACCAACCGGCATAGGCCCCGCAGGCTGCGGAAACGGTGAGTCGAGGACATGAAACGGATTTTCACATTTTTCCAGCGCGTATAAGGCTCGCCTGAAAAAAATATCGGGGGGATGGCGGTTGCCCGTCGTCCCCCCGGTGCTTACGCGACTACGGCTTAGCTGTGGTCGACGTTCAGCTTACCCTTCTGCAGCAGGTCATTGATGATGGCCTGGTTGCTCATGGTGCCGTTGCCCGTCAGGTCCACGTTTTCCAGCACGATCTTCTGGTCGACGCCTTGGGCGATCTGGCCCTTGGTGTTGATGTCGATGACCGTGTTGTTGCCTTCCTTATGGATGTTCAGGAACTGGGTCAGCGTGCCGTCCTTCTCACCGATCAGCAGGTCCTTCAGGTCCAGGACGTCGCCGCCATTGGCCAGGGTGTCCGCCGAGAAGTCCTTGATGGTGTCGACGGCCGGGGCGCCAACCGAGCCCTGATCGTTCAACTCCCACTTGAACGTGTCGCTGCCCAGGCCGCCGTACAACGTGTCGTTGCCCTTGCCACCGATCAGGGTGTCATTGCCAGCGCCGCCGTCCAGCGTGTCGTTGCCCGCGCCGCCATGCAGCAGATCGTTGCCGGCGCCGCCGTACAGGATGTCGTTGCCGTCATCGCCGTACAGGGAGTCGTCGCCGCCCTGGCCGTAGATGATGTCATCGCCCGTGCCGCCGTGCACCGTATCGTTGCCGCCGCGCGGATCATCCGCAATGTTGAACTGCGCGTGGTTGGCCTTCAGGTAGTCATAGACCTCGGCGCTGGTTGCCGCATGACCATTCTGGTAAGCCAGGAAGTCTTGCAGCGCCTTCAGGCCCTGGCCATCGTGCGAACCGGCGGCCACATTGCCCCAGGCAAGATGATCGGTATTGATCGTGTCGCCAAAGATGATGTCGTTGCCGGCACCGCCGTTGATGACGTCATTACCCACCACGGCCGGATCGGTGCTGGAGCTGCCGCCTTGCAGGGCGGCAGCCAGGTCCGAACCCTTCAGCACGATGTCGACTTGGCCCGCGGGGGCGACGATGACCTGGCTGGCGGCGTAGGCTGCCAACGAGATATTGTCGATGTTCACCGTTGCATTCGAGTTGTTGTTCGTGCCATCCACCACTTCATAAACAAAGCGGTAATCGCCCGACGTCAACATCTTGGATGTGATGGTCGTCGTGCTGCTGAAACCAGAGTTCGATGTTCCGCCATCGACGCCGACCCACGTCTTGGAGGCGGCATCGTAGCGCTGCAACGTCCAGGTGAATTGGTCGCCCGTGCTGAAATTGGACGTCTGAACCGTGAAGCTCAGCTTTCCATATTCGCTGATGGAGATCTTCGTGTCGTTGGTCGCGGTGGTGCTGCTGCCGCCGGCAAAGTCCACAAGCCTGAGCACGCCGTTGGTCTTGGTCACCGACCCGGACTGCGAACCCGTACCGGTCGTTGTCCAGTTGTTGATGTTATTCAAGCCCGAGTTGCTGCTGCTGCCAAAGGTAGCCAACGAAGAGTCGTTGCTGTCGCCGACCGTCGTGTAGGCAGTGCCGCCGCCGCCCGTGTTATCGAACAGACGCAGATAGTCTGCATTCACGCCGTTGCCGATGCCGATGCCATGCACGGTACTTACCTTGGACAAGGGATCGAAGGCGTTGACGGATTCTTGCAGCGTCGTGGCGCTGGTTGAGCTACCCGTGCCGCCGAGGTTGCCGTAGCGGTCGTAGTAGTACGTCGGATCGCCGTCGGTCAGGAAGAACGTGACGTTTTCGTAGCCTGCCGCCGCGGTTTTGCCCGCCGTGGCCTGGCTGTTGAACCACGACACCGCCGTATTGAATGCGGCTTCGTAGTTGGTGCCACCATTAGCCGACAGGTCGCCGATGGCGTCCGTCAGTTGCTTCAGGTTCGACTGTGACAGGTTTTGCAGCGTCAGGTTCTGCTGAGCGCCGGCGGCAAAGCCGATCAGCGTCACGTTCACCGTTCCGTCGTGTCCCGCCAGCTGGGTGGCCAAGGACTTCAGCGCGTCAATGACGAGCTTCATCCGCGAATTGGCGTAACTGACGTTTTCGCTGCCGTTCAGGCCATACGCCATGCTGCCCGACGTATCCACGACCAGGGCAATGTTGTAGTTCTTGCCCGGCTCCACGGTCACGACCGTACCGCCCTTGTCGCCCAGGATGATGTCGTCGCCCGAACCGCCGTTCAGCACCGGCGTCGTGCCCGTGCCGCTGCCGACGTTTTCGCCCGTCACCATGTTGTTGGTGTTCAACACGAAGTTGTACGTGCCCGACGTGTTCTGGCCACCGTGGTCCGTACCGCCGTTGTCACGCACCTGGAAGCCGATCGAGGTATCCAGGCCGTTGGCCGAAGGCGTGAAGATCAGCTTGCCGGCAGCAATGTCCGCTGCCGAGACAGCGGTGTTCAGGCCCACGGGGTTGCCGTTCAACGTCAGCGTGCCGTCGGTCGGCAAGCGCGAGATGATCACGCTTTGCAGCGCATTGCCCTCGGCTCCGTCGCTGAAGTTGAATTCGGACAGGGTGAAGACGTGGCTGTCGCCGATCTCCACATTGGCCGAGTTGTCCGCGGCGACCGGTGCGTCGTTCGTGCCGACGATCGACACCGAGATCGGTTGCACCGTCGTGCCGTCGCCCGTCGTCACATTGAACGTCTCGGACAGCAGGGCGCCTGCCGGCAGGTTCTGCACCACAGCCAGGCTGTTGTTCAGCGTGTAGGTCCAGTTGCCGTTGGCATCGATCGAGAACGTGCCGTACTTGCCGACCACGTTGGTCTGCGCCATGACGCCGCTTTGGCCGACGTCCGCGTCCACCACAGTCAGCTTGCCGGTGGTGGACAGGCTGTAGTCCTCGGTCACCGTGCCAGAGGTCTGGCCGGTGATGACCGGGGCGTCGTTCGTGCCGGTAATGGTGACCGTGACCGGCAATTGCGCCGTACCGCCGTGGCCGTCGTTGACGGTCACGGTGATGGTGTCGGTGACCTGCTGGCCTTCCTTCAGGCCCTGGACGTTCGCGCTGGTGTTATTCAGCGTGTAGGTCCACTTGCCGCTGGAATCGACCACGAACGTGCCATACGTGCCCGCGCCGTTGTTGCTGACGGACCAGGTGTGCGTGTCGGTGAGGTCGATGTCCGACTTGGTCAGTTGGCCATTGGCGGTCAGCGTGCCGTCTTCCTTCACGGCGCCCGTGGCGTTGCCCGCGATGGTCGGGGCGTCGTTCGTGCCCGTCACCGTCACGGTGATCAACTGCGTGGCGGTACCGCCATGGCCATCGTTGACGGTCACGGTGATGGTGTCAGTCACCTTCTGCCCGTCGGCCAAGGCTTGCACCTTGGCGCTGGCGTTGTCCAGCGTGTAGGTCCACTTGCCGTTCGCATCCACCACAAAGGCGCCGTACGTGCCCTTGCCGGCGTTGTTCAGCGTCCAGGTGTGGGTGTCCGTCGTGTCGATGTCAGCCTTGGTCAACTGGCCGCTGACCACTTGCGTGCCATCTTCGGTCACGCCGCCGGTGATGACGCCGCCCATGGTCGGGGCGTCGTTCGTGCCGGTAACGGTGATCGTGATGGTTTGCTGCGCGGTGCCGCCATGGCCGTCGTCGATGGTCACGGTAACGGTGTCGGTCACTTGCTGGCCCTCGGCCAGGGCTTGCACCTTGGCGTTGGCGTTGTCCAGCGTGTACGTCCACTTGCCGGTGTTGTCCACTGTCAGCGTGCCGTACGTACCCTTGCCGTTGTTGCCGACCGACCAGGTGTGCGTGTCGGTAGCGTCAACGTCGGCCTTGGTCAGCTGGCCGGTGACCACTTGCGTGCCGTCTTCCTTGACGGCGCCGTTGGCCACGCCACCGATAGTCGGGGCGTCGTTGGAGCCGGTGATCGTCACGACCACTTGCTGCTGCGCCGTACCGCCATGGCCGTCGTCAACGGTCACGGTGATGGTGTCCGTCACTTGTTGGCCGGCAGCCAGGGCTTGCACCTTGGCGCTGGCGTTGTCCAGGTTGTAGGTCCACTTGCCGGTCGCATCAACCGAGAACGTGCCGTACGTACCCTTGCCGGCGTTGTTGACCGACCAGGTGTGGGTGTCGGTCGCGTCAACGTCGGACTTGGACAACTGGCCAGAGATGCTGCTGGGCGCAGTATCTTCCTTGACGGTGCCGACGGCCGTGCCCGAGATCGTCGGGGCGTCGTTGGAGCCCGTAATCGTAACGGTCACTTGCTGCTGCGCCGTACCACCATGGCCGTCGTTAACGGTCACGGTGATGGTGTCCGTCACTTGCTGGCCGGCGGCCAGGGCTTGCACCTTGGCGCTGGAGTTGTTCAGGTTGTAGGTCCAATTGCCGTTGCCATCAACGGAGAAGGAGCCGTAGGTGCCCTTGCCGTCGTTGTTAACGGACCACGTGTGCGTGTCGGTCGTGTCAACGTCGGCGACATCCAGCTTGCCGGTGGCAACCAGCGTGCCGTCTTCGGTAACTGCACCATCAGCCTTGCCGGTCAGAACCGGGATGTCGTTGGTGCCGACGATGGTGACCACGACTTGACCGGTCGTACCGTCAGCGGTGGTGACGGTAAACGTTTCAGTCAGCGTCTTGCCAGCACCCAAGCCTTGGACGGCCGGGTCATTGTTGGTCAGGTTGTACGTCCATGCACCGTTGGCGTCGACAGAGAACGTGCCATGTTGGCCGGCGGTGTTGGTTTGAGCCTGGAACACCGCTTGACCAGCGTCCGGGTCCGTGACGTCGAGCTTGCCACCCACGGAGAGCGTCTTGTCTTCGATGACTTCGCCCTTGTCGCTGTCAGGCGTAGCGGGCGTAATGATCGCGCCGTCGTCCGTGCCGTTGATCGTGACCGTCACATCCTTGGTGACCACGCCGCCGTTGCCGTCATCGACGGTGACGGTGAACGTCTCGGTAATGGACTGACCGGTCTTCAGACCTTGGACGTCCTTATTGGCGTTGTCCAGGTTGTACGTCCAGTTGCCCGACGAGTCGACCGAGAACGAACCGTACGTACCCTTGCCATCGTTGTTGACGGTCCAGGTGTGGGTATCGGTCGTGTCAACGTCCGCGACATCCAGCTTGCCGGTGGCGACCAGCGTGCCATCTTCCGTGACGGTGCCATCTGCCTTGCCGGTCAGGACCGGGATGTCGTTGGTACCGACGATGGTGACGACGACTTGACCGGTCGTACCGTCAGCGGTGGTAACCGTGAAGGTCTCGGTCAGCGTCTTGCCAGCGCCCAGGCCTTGGACGGCCGGGTCGTTGTTGGTCAGGTTGTAGGTCCATGCGCCGTTCGCGTCGACGGAGAACGTGCCGTGTTGGCCGGCGGTGTTGGTTTGAGCCTGGAACACCGCTTGACCAGCGTCCGCATCGGTGACGTCGAGCTTGCCACCCACGGAGAGCGTCTTGTCTTCGACGACTTCGCCCTTGTCGCTGTCAGGGGTAGAAGGCGTGATGATCGCGCCGTCATCGGTACCGTTGATCGTGACGGTCACATCCTTGGTAACCACGCCGCCGTTGCCGTCATCGACGGTGACGGTGAACGTCTCGGTGATCGATTGGCCGGTCTTCAGACCTTGGACATCCTTGTTGGCGTTGTCCAGGTTGTAGGTCCAGTTGCCCGACGAGTCGACCGAGAACGAACCGTACGTACCTTTGCCCTCGTTGTTAACGGACCAGGTGTGGGTGTCGGTCGTGTCGACGTCGGCGACATCCAGCTTGCCGGTTGCAACCAGCGTGCCATCTTCGGTGACTGCACCATCAGCCTTGCCGGTCAGCACCGGGATGTCGTTGGTACCGACGATGGTGACGACGACTTGACCCGTCGTGCCGTCAGCGGTGGTGACGGTAAACGTTTCGGTCAGCGTCTTGCCAGCACCCAGGCCTTGGACAGCCGGGTCGTTGTTGGTCAGGTTGTACGTCCATGCACCGTTGGCGTCGACGGAGAACGTGCCGTGTTGGCCAGGCGCGTTCGTTTGAACTTGGAACACGGCTTGGCCGGCGTCCGGGTCGGTGACGTTGAGCTTGCCGTCAACAGAGAGCGTCTCGTCTTCAATGACTTGGCCCTTGTCAGCGCCCGGTGCTCCCGGGGTGATGATCGCGCCGTCGTCCGTGCCGTTGATCGTGACCGTCACATCCTTGGTGACCACACCGCCGTTGCCGTCATCGACCGTAACCGTAAACGTCTCGGTGATCGACTGACCGGTCTTCAGACCTTGGACATCCTTGTTGGCGTTGTCCAGGTTGTAGGTCCAATTGCCGTTGCCATCAACGGAGAAGGAGCCGTAGGCGCCCTTGCCGTCGTTGTTAACGGTCCACGTGTGGGTGTCGGTCGTGTCGACGTCGGCCACATCCAGCTTGCCGGTGGCGACCTGCGTGCCGTCTTCGGTGACGGTGCCATCGGCTTTGCCGGTCAGAACCGGGATGTCGTTGGTACCGACGATGGTGACGACGACTTGACCGGTCGTGCCGTCAGCCGTCGTAACCGTGAAGGTTTCGGTCAGGGTCTTGCCAGCGCCCAGGCCTTGGACGGCCGGGTCGTTGTTGGTCAGGTTGTAGGTCCACGCGCCGTTGGCGTCGACGGAGAACGTGCCATGTTGGCCAGGCGCGTTCGTCTGAACTTGGAACACGGCTTCGCCGGCGTCCGGATCGGTGACGTCAAGCTTGCCGTCAACAGACAGCGTCTTGTCTTCGATCACTTCGCCCTTGTCAGCGCCCGGAGCTCCCGGGGTGATGATCGCGCCGTCGTCCGTGCCGTTGATCGTGACGGTCACATCCTTGGTGACCACACCGCCATTGCCGTCATCGACGGTGACGGTAAACGTCTCGGTGATCGATTGGCCGGTCTTCAGACCTTGGACGTCCTTGTTGGCGTTGTCCAGGTTGTACGTCCAGTTGCCCGACGAGTCGACCGAGAACGAACCGTACGTACCCTTGCCCTCGTTGTTAACGGTCCAGGTGTGGGTATCGGTCGTGTCGACGTCGGCCACATCCAGCTTGCCGGTGGCAACCAGCGAACCGTCTTCCGTGACGGCGCCATCGGCCTTGCCGGTCAGGACCGGGATGTCGTTGGTGCCGACGATGGTGACGACGACTTGACCGGTCGTGCCGTCAGCGGTCGTAACCGTGAAGGTTTCGGTCAGGGTCTTGCCAGCGCCCAAGCCTTGAACGGCCGGGTCATTGTTGGTCAGGTTGTACGTCCAGTTGCCGTTTGCGTCGACAGAGAACGTGCCGTGTTGGCCGGCCGTGTTGGTTTGAGCCTGGAACACGGCTTGGCCGGCGTCCGGGTCGGTGACGTTGAGCTTGCCGTCAACAGACAGCGTCTCGTCTTCGATGACTTGGCCCTTGTCGCTGTCAGGCGTAGAAGGCGTAATGATCGCGCCGTCATCGGTACCGTTGATCGTGACCGTCACGTCCTTGGTGACCACACCGCCATTGCCGTCATCGACGGTGACGGTGAACGTTTCGGTGATCGACTGACCGGTCTTCAGACCTTGGACGTCCTTATTGGCGTTGTCCAGGTTGTAGGTCCAGTTGCCCGACGAGTCGACCGAGAACGAACCGTACGTACCCTTGCCGTCATTGTTAACGGTCCAGGTGTGGGTATCGGTCGTGTCAACGTCGGCCACATCCAGCTTGCCGGTGGCAACCAGGCTGCCGTCTTCGGTAACTGCACCATCAGCTTTGCCGGTCAGAACCGGGATGTCGTTGGTGCCGACGATGGTGACGACGACTTGACCCGTCGTGCCGTCAGCGGTCGTAACCGTGAAGGTTTCGGTCAGGGTCTTGCCAGCGCCCAAGCCTTGGACGGCCGGGTCGTTGTTGGTCAGGTTGTACGTCCACGCGCCGTTGGCGTCGACAGAGAACGTGCCGTGTTGGCCAGGCGCGTTCGTCTGAACTTGGAACACGGCTTGGCCGGCGTCCGGATCGGTGACGTCAAGCTTGCCACCCACGGAGAGCGTCTTGTCTTCAATGACTTGGCCCTTGTCGCTGTCAGGCGTAGCGGGCGTAATGATCGCGCCGTCATCGGTACCGTTGATCGTGACCGTCACATCCTTAGTGACCACGCCGCCGTTGCCGTCATCGACCGTAACCGTAAACGTCTCGGTGATCGACTGACCGGTCTTCAGACCTTGGACATCCTTGTTGGCGTTGTCCAGGTTGTAGGTCCAGTTGCCCGACGAATCGACCGAGAACGAACCGTACGTACCCTTGCCGTCATTGTTAACGGTCCAGGTGTGGGTATCGGTCGTGTCAACGTCGGCCACATCCAGCTTGCCGGTGGCAACCAGGCTGCCGTCTTCGGTGACTGCACCATCAGCCTTGCCGGTCAGCACCGGGATGTCGTTGGTGCCGACGATGGTGACCACGACTTGACCCGTCGTGCCGTCAGCGGTCGTAACCGTGAAGGTTTCGGTCAGCGTCTTGCCAGCACCTAGGCCTTGAACGGCCGGGTCGTTGTTGGTCAGGTTGTACGTCCATGCGCCGTTCGCGTCGACGGAGAACGTGCCGTGTTGGCCGGGCGCGTTCGTCTGAACTTGGAACACGGCTTGGCCGGCGTCCGGATCGGTGACGTTGAGCTTGCCGTCAACAGAGAGCGTCTCGTCTTCAATGACTTGGCCCTTGTCGCTGTCAGGCGTAGCGGGCGTAATGATCGCGCCGTCATCGGTACCGTTGATCGTGACCGTCACATCCTTAGTGACCACGCCGCCGTTGCCGTCATCGACCGTAACCGTAAACGTCTCGGTGATCGACTGACCGGTCTTCAGACCTTGGACATCCTTGTTGGCGTTGTCCAGGTTGTAGGTCCAGTTGCCCGACGAGTCGACCGAGAACGAACCGTACGTACCCTTGCCGTCATTGTTAACGGTCCAGGTGTGGGTATCGGTCGTGTCAACGTCGGCCACATCCAGCTTGCCGGTGGCCACCAGGCTGCCGTCTTCGGTAACTGCACCATCAGCCTTGCCGGTCAGAACCGGGATGTCGTTGGTGCCGACGATGGTGACCACGACTTGACCGGTCGTGCCGTCAGCGGTCGTAACCGTGAAGGTCTCGGTCAGTGTCTTGCCAGCACCCAAGCCTTGGACGGCCGGGTCGTTGTTGGTCAGGTTGTACGTCCAGTTGCCGTTGGCGTCGACAGAGAACGTGCCGTGTTGGCCAGGCGCGTTCGTCTGAACTTGGAACACGGCTTGGCCGGCGTCCGGATCGGTGACGTCAAGCTTGCCACCCACGGAGAGCGTCTTGTCTTCAATGACTTGGCCCTTGTCGCTGTCAGGCGTAGCGGGCGTAATGATCGCGCCGTCATCGGTACCGTTGATCGTGACCGTCACATCCTTAGTGACCACGCCGCCGTTGCCGTCATCGACCGTAACCGTAAACGTCTCGGTGATCGACTGACCGGTCTTCAGACCTTGGACATCCTTGTTGGCGTTGTCCAGGTTGTAGGTCCAGTTGCCCGACGAATCGACCGAGAACGAACCGTACGTACCCTTGCCGTCATTGTTAACGGTCCAGGTGTGGGTATCGGTCGTGTCAACGTCGGCCACATCCAGCTTGCCGGTGGCCACCAGGCTGCCGTCTTCGGTAACTGCACCATCAGCCTTGCCGGTCAGAACCGGGATGTCGTTGGTGCCGACGATGGTGACCACGACTTGACCGGTCGTGCCGTCAGCGGTCGTAACCGTGAAGGTCTCGGTCAGTGTCTTGCCAGCACCCAAGCCTTGGACGGCCGGGTCGTTGTTGGTCAGGTTGTACGTCCAGTTGCCGTTGGCGTCGACAGAGAACGTGCCGTGTTGGCCAGGCGCGTTCGTCTGAACTTGGAACACGGCTTGGCCGGCGTCCGGATCGGTGACGTCAAGCTTGCCACCCACGGAGGGCGTCTTGTCTTCAATGACTTGGCCCTTGTCGCTGTCAGGCGTAGCGGGCGTAATGATCGCGCCGTCATCGGTACCGTTGATCGTGACGGTCACATCCTTGGTGACCACACCGCCATTGCCGTCATCAACCGTGACGGTGAACGTTTCGGTGATGGACTGACCGGTCTTCAGACCTTGGACATCCTTGTTGGCGTTGTCCAGGTTGTAGGTCCAGTTGCCGTTGCCATCGACGGAGAAGGAGCCGTACGTGCCCTTGCCATCGTTGTTAACGGACCAGCTATGCGTATCGGTCGTATCAACGTCCGCGACATCCAGCTTGCCGGAGACGACAAGGCTGCCGTCTTCCGTGACTGCACCGTCGGCCTTGCCCGTCAGGACCGGAACATCGTTGGTCCCGACGATCGTGACCACCACCTGGCCCGTCGTGCCGTCAGCCGTCGTAACCGTAATGGTTTCCGACAGCGTCTTGCCAGCGCCCAGGCCTTGGACGGCCGGATCCCCGTTATTCAGGTTGTACGTCCAGTTGCCGTTGGCATCGATCGAGAACGTGCCGTGCGTGGTGGTGGCGTTCGTCTGAACCTGGAACACCGCTTGACCCGCGTCCGGGTCGGTGACTTCCAACTTGCCGCCGACCGACAGCTTCTCGTCTTCGACGACCTGGCCCGCGTCAGCACCCGGTGCCCCCGGGGTAATGATCGCGCCGTCATCCGTGCCGTTGATCGTGACGGTGACCACTTGCGTCGTCACGCCGCCGTTGCCGTCGTTGACCGTGACGGTGAACGTCTCGGTCAAGGTCTGGCCGGCGATCAGTGCCTGGACGGCGGGGTTGGCGTTAGCCAGGTTGTAGGTCCACGTGCCGTCGGCCGCAATCGTCAGCGCGCCGTATTGGCCGGCGCCATTGTCGTTGACGGACCACGTGTGCGTGTCGGACGTGTCGACGTCAGCCACGTTCAGCTTGCCGGTGGCGACCAGCGCCGAGTCTTCGGTGACCGCGCCGGCGGCTTGGCCGCTGATCGTGGGGACGTCGTTGGTGCCCTGGATGGTGACGGTGACCGTGCCGGTCGTGCCGTCAGCCGTGGTGACCGTGAAGGTCTCGGTCAGGGTCTCGCCAACGGCCAGCGCTTGCACGCGGGTGTCGTTGTTGTTCAGGTTGTAGACCCACGCGCCGCTGGCGTCGATCGAGAACGTGCCGTGCTGGCCGGCCTGGCCGGATTGCACGACAAAGCGCGCTTCGCCGTCGTCCACGTCGGTGACGTTCAGCTTGCCGTTCGCGGTGAAGGTGGTGTCTTCCTTGACCGTGCCGGCATCGTCGCCGGCGTTGGCCGGGGTGATCTGGGCCGGGTCGTTCACGCCGACAATCGTCACTTCGACGGTGGCGGTGGACGTTGCGCCGCTGGGATCGGTGACCGTGTACGAAATCGTGCTGGTGGCGGTCTGGCCGGCGGGCAGGTTCTGGAAGCCCGTGCCGGGCGTGAAGACGTAGCTGCCGTCGGGCAGAACTGTAAAGGTGCCGCCGTTGGAGCCGTTGACGGTGACGCCGCCCGCGGTCATGGGCCGGCCGCTGACCGACACGATGGCCAGGGGATCGCCGTCGGGATCGCTGTCGTTGCTGAGCAGGTTGCCGCGCTGGACCGCGTTCTGGTCGCCCGTGCTGGCATCGTTCAGTGCGGACGGGGCGCTGTTGGTCGCTGCCGGGACAGCGGCATCGCCGTTGTTGTCGCCCGTGGCGCCGGCGGCGCCGGCGCGGGGCAGGGTGTCGTCACCGCGGCCGGGGTTGGCGTAGGCCAGGTCCAGCGGCGTGGTGGTTTCCAGGATGCGGGCCAGGCGCACGAAGCTGCTGCCGCCGGCATCGCCGCCGCCGGCCACGATGGCGGCGGTGGGGTCCAGTTCGTCAAACGGGTCGCGGCCGGCTTGCAACGCGGCCAGCAGGCGGTCGGAATCCGTGCCGGTGGGCGGCGTCAGCGCGGCTTCGCTGGGGTCGGCCAAGGGGCCCGTGATGTCGCCGTTGACGGCGACTTCACGGCTTTCGCCGATCACGATCGGCATGCCGTTTTCAACCTGAACGGAAACCGTGGCGCCCGAGGCCGTAACGATGTCGCTGCCGGCGGGGACTTTGCTGCCTTGATGCAGTTCGGTCAGCGAGCCGTCGCTGTTGCGTATCCACGCGCGACCGGAGATTTCATTGACGACTGCGGGAGTAGTGTTGGCCATGTGGGTTCCGTTTCAGGGAGTTATCCAAGATGGCCAGATACTAAAGAGCGCCGGGCGGGCGCGATATTGTCCTTAAGGACAGTTTCAGGAAGTAATTTTGCTGCGTGTGTCGGCCGGCGCCGAAATGCCGTGCACCAGCAGGGCAAGTTGAAGGCGATCGGACACGCCCAGCTTTTCAAAGACGGCGGAAAGATGCGCCTTGACCGTGCGTTCGGTGATGCCCAGGGCCTCGGCGATCTGCGCGTTGGCCTGACCGCTGGCGGCGTAGCGCGCCACGGTGATCTCGCGCTCGGTCAGCAGGCCGTTGTCCCAGGAATGCGAATCCTGGGCGCGCTCGGTGACCAGCTTTAGCAAACGCGCCACCAAAGAGCGGCCCATCCATATCCCACCGGACAAGACCACTTCCAGCGCTTGCGACAGCGCGGCGGCGGGCGCGTAGCTGTGGCAATAGCCATGGGCGCCCGCGCCCAGCGCTTGCGTGCCTTGCTCGTCATTGGGGCTGGGGCTGGCGACCACCAGGTGCAGGCCGGCCAGGGCAGGGCCCCAGCTGGGATCCTGCCACGATGGCAAGCGCGGCACGTCGGTATCCAGCACGGCCAGCGTGCGGCCTTGCTCTCGCCAGCGTTGCAGGTCGGCCAGGCCGCGCCCGCGGGCAGCCAGCCAGCGCGTGGAATCCAACGCGCGCCAGTGTTGCCAGAGCAGGTCGTCGTGCGTAATCAACAAGACGGGAACGGGTTTCATAAAGCCTTGCAGCTCTCCTTTAACGTTCGGTGAAGGCGTTTGCCTTGGCACGCAGAATCGGTTTGAGCAGGTACTGCAACACGGTGCGTTTACCCGTCAGGATATGAACCTCGGCCACCATCCCGGGGATGATGGGCAATAGTTTGTCGCCCACGGTGCTGCGGTCCGTGCGGACCCGCACCACGTAATAGGAATTGCCTTTTTCGTCGGTGACCGTGTCGGCGCCGATCTGTTCGACCTTGCCTTCCAGGCCGCCGTAGATGGAGAAGTCGTAGGCGGTGAACTTCACTTCCGCCTTCTGGTCGGCATGCAGGAAACCGATGTCGCGCGGCTGGATGCGCACTTCCAGCAGCAGCGTGTCGTCCTTGGGCACGATCTCGATAATGTCCTTGCCCGGCTGCACCACGCCGCCGACGGTGTTGTTGAACAGCGTCTTGATGGTGCCGGCCAGCGGCGCGCGCACTTCGGCCAGCTTCACGCGGTCGGCCAGGGCCAGCTTGCCCTGGCGCAGGGTCGACAGCTTGGTGTTGGTCTCGGACAGTTCGCTGCGGGCCTGGTTGCGAATATTGAGCTCGGACTCTTCCAGCTTGCTTTGCGCTTCCTTGATCGACGCCTGGAATCGGTCAATCTGCGCCTCGGCGCCTTTTTGCTCGCCGCAATACCGCGCCACGTCGCGTTGCAGGCGCAGCAGGTCCACTTCGGACACGGCGCCGCTCTTGAGCAATGGCCGGGTCACCTGCAATTCCCGCGAGGTCAGTGCGCAACTGGCCGAGGCTTGATCGCGCTTGGCGATGGTTTCGCGCAGGTCTTCCTGGCGTTGCTTGAGCTGTTCGCGCGCCACGTTGATGGTGGCGTTCAGCTCGGTGTTGCGCGCTTGCCAGGCGTTGCGTTCCATTTCAGCCAGGCCGGGCGCCTGCTTCAGCACTTCTTCCGGCGCCACGAAAGGTTCGCCGGTGGCCAAGGCCTGCAAGCGGGCGGACTTGGCCAGCAGCGACAGGTATTCCGCGTTGTTCTCGCCCAGGGAAGAGGCAAAGCGCGTGGAATCGATTTTCAGCAGGGTCTGGCCGGCCTGGACTTCCTGGCCCGGGCGGACCAGGATTTCCTCGACGATGCCGCCGTCCAGGCTTTGAATGATCTGCACTTGGCGCGACGGCACAACCTTGCCTTCGCCGCGAACCACTTCGTCGATGCTGCCGGTGGCCGCCCAGACGATCAGCAGGAAGGTCGCCAGCAGCGCCACCCACAGCAGCACGCGCGAGCTGCGGGCCTGCGACTCCTGGATCACCCATTCGGCATTGCCGACATAGTCCGAGCGCTTTTCCCGCTTGCCTTTTTCGGTGCCGTCCAGCAACCGGTCAAAGAAGAATACGAAGACGTTGCGCAATTTGCGCCACAGGGTGCCCAGCAGGCCGTGCCGGGTCTCTCCAGGATTTTTCAGCATGGCGCCCTTAACTCCCGCGTCCAACGCGTCCTTGACGCAGTGCTTCGACAACTTGCTCCTTGGGGCCGTCCGCAACGATGTGACCGTTATCGATCACGATCAGGCGGTCCACCAGGTCCAGCAGCGCGGTGCGGTGCGTGACCAGCAGGATCGTCTTGGTGGCGCTGGCCTCGCCCAGCCGCTTGCGTAACTGCGCTTCGCTCTGGTGGTCCATGTTGCTGCTGGGTTCATCCAGCAGCAGGATCGGCGGGTCGTTGATCAGCGCGCGGGCGACGGCGACGGACTGGCGTTGGCCGCCCGACAGCGATTCGCCGCGTTCGCCGATCACCATGTCGAAGCCGTTGGGGTGCAGGTTGGCAAAGTCCGTCACGCCGGCCAGGTTGGCGGCGGCCAGGATGCTGGCGTCGTCGGCGTAGGGCGCGCCCATGGCCAGGTTGTGTTTCAGGCTGCCGTAGAACAGCGTGGGGTCTTGCGGCACATGGCCGATGGCGCGGCGCACGTCGGCCGGGTCGATCTGGCGCACGTCCACACCGTCCAGCAGCACAGCGCCTTCGGTGGGCTGATACAGCGCCAGCGCCAGCTTCTCCAGTGTGGTCTTGCCCGAGCCGATGCGGCCGATGATGCCGACCTTTTCACCGGGCTTGAGCTTGAACGACACCTTCTTCAGTACCGGCTGCGTGCTGCCGGGGTAGGCGAAGGTGACGTCGCGAAATTCCAGGCCGCCATGAAACACGGGGCGGTGCAGGAATTCGGCTTCGGCCGGGCGTTCAATCGGCAGCTTCATATAGTTGTCGATGGAACCCAGCGAGGTGCGGGCGTTCTGGTATTGCATCAACAGCCCGGCAACCTGGCCCAGCGGCGCCAGGCAGCGGCTGGCGATCATGGACGCGGCGATGATGCCGCCCATGGACATGGCCGATTCCTGCGCCTGGTACACGCCGATGATGACCACGGAGATCGACACCATTTGCTGGATGGCCTGCACAAAGCCCACGGTGGATGACGAGATCAACTTGAGCTTGCCGCCTGTCTGCGCGATGAATTCCGTGGCGCGTTCCCAGTTGCGTTGCACCGAGCCTTGCGCGTTCAGCGTCTTGACGGCCTCCAGGCCGGTCAGCGCTTCGACCAGTGTCGCGTTGCGCTGCGAACTGGCCTGGAAGCTGGCCATCGTCAACGCTTCCATGCGTGCCTGTGCGGCTAGCGACACCAGCAAAATCAGCACGATGGCAACCAGCGGCGGCAGGATCATCCACGGCGATATCCAGGCCAGCGCGGCCAGGAACAGCAGGATGAAGGGCAGGTCGACCAGCGTGGTGATGGTGGCCGACGCGATGAAGTCACGGATGGATTCGAACGACCGCAGGTTGGCCGCGAACGATCCGACGGACACGGGGCGGCCTTCCAGCCGCAGGTCCAGCACGCGCTCCATGATCTGTGCGGACAGGCGCACGTCGACGCGCTTGCTTGCACTGTCCACCACATGAGAACGGGCGGTCGACAGCACCATGTTGAAAATCACCACCAGCGTGATGCCGATAGCCAGCACCCACAGCGTTTCGACGGCGTTGTTGGGCACCACGCGGTCATACACGTTCATGGTGAACAAGGGCATGGCCATGGCGAAGATATTGATCAGCAGCGCGGCGACCAGCGCATCGCGGTACAGGCGCCGGTTTTCCATGATGGCCGCCCAGAACCAATGGCGTTCGCGCACTTTGGCCACTTCGGGCGCGCGGGCGTCGAACCGGAATTGAGGACGCACGAAGCAGACCAGGCCGGTGTATTGCGCGGCCAGGGCTTCGGGCGTCATCTCGACGGAACTGCCGCCAAGCTCGGGATGGCTGACCACATATTTGCCGTCTTCTTTTTTCAGCAGCAGGCAGGCGCGTTCGCCTTGCAACAGCAAGATGGCGGGCAGAAGGTCGGGGGAAATGCTGTCCAGCGTGCGCTTGACCACGCGCGCGGAAAGTTGGGCCCGCGCCGCGGCGCGCGGCAGCAGGGCAGGGGTCAGGCGGTGTTCTTCCAGGGGCAGGCCGGCGGACAGCGCCTGCGCCGTGGCGGTCACGCCATGCAGGCGCGTAATTTCAACCAGGCAGTCCAGCAAGGGGTCGTCATGCGCCGCTCGGGCGTCGGCGCGCCATTCACGCGCCGCCTTTTCAGATAACTTGTCCATCTTCGTCATCCAAGAGGTCTAGGTGTTCCGAGAGGCGCGCGCGTTGCTGCTTGCGCTGGGAAAGCTTTTGCTGTGCCTGGATAGGCAGGTCTGTCATGCGCAAGGTGCCATTGGCGATCAAGGCGTCGATCAGGTCTTCAAGAACGCGGACAAAGTCCGCGTCCAACTGCGAAAATTCGTTGCCCTGGGGCGTCATATGGCCTCCTTGCGCCCGCCGCCTTCAAGGCTTGGCGGTGGGTGCGTTCAGCGGCACGAGCGTGGGCGGCAGCGTGCCTTCGTTGTATTGAACGCGCACGGGAGCCAGGCGGGCAGAGTCGGGGACCGTCGAATTGCAAAGCTTGATCACTTCGTCGGTTACCTCCAGTTTGCCGTTTTCCTCGGGCATCTCGTTGCGCGCGGGTTGCAGCGACAGCGCGGGCAACAGCGCATGTGACAGCGCCAGCCAGCGGTACTGCGCAAGCTTGAGGTCATACAAGCCGTTGGTCAATGCGCGGCGCGACTCGAACAGTTCGTTTTCAGTGTCAAGCAAGTCCAGCAGCGAGCGCTGGCCAATCTGGAACTGTTGTCGATATGCGTCACGTACCTTGGTCGTGGCCACTTCGTGGTCGCGCAGGAACGGCAGCTTCTGGCTCAGGCTGGTGATGTTGTTCCAGGCCACGGCCAGGTCCTGCTGCACGTTGCGGCAGGTGTAGTCGCGGATGTCGCGCGCGGCGTACGACTGCGCGGCGGTTTGACGCACGCGGGCCGAATCGGCGCCGCCGCGGTACAGGTTGTAGCTCATCACAACTTGCACGCTGGAGCTTTGGATGTCGCGTGTTTCCGGCGTGGGGTCGTTCTGGTCACGGCCCGAGGACGCCACGAATTCAAACTTGGGCGAGAAAGCGCCCTTGGACGAGGCCACGCCGGCTTGCGCGGCTTGCAACCCGGCTTGCTTGGACAGGAAGCTGGGGTTGCGGCGCAGCGACTCGTTGAAGTCGCCCGGCTTGACGGGCAGCTTGGCGGCGATGTCGGGCGGCGGCTGCATGGCTTCGGGCGGGAAAGCGCCGGTCACGCGCTGAAAGCGCTGCTGCACGTCAAGCAGGTTGGCGGTTTCGGTCATCAGGTTGGTCTGGGCCAGCGACAGGCGGCCGCCTGCCTGTTCCAGGTCAACGCGGCGGCCCACGCCGGATTCGGTGCGTTCGCCGATCTGCTTCAGCGTTTCTTCGTGCAGCGAATAGTTCTGGCGGGCCAGCAGTTCCATGTCGCGGTAGCGTTGCAGGTCGATATACGCCTGCACGGCGGCGAACGCGGTGCTGTCGCTGGTAGCCAACACGTCATAGAAGCGCGCCAGCTTGTCGAAGCCGGCCTGTTTGACGTCGTTGCTGGTGCGGAAGCCGTCAAAAATCAACTGGCGCAGCTCAACGTTGTAGCCCGGGCGGCTCCAGCGTTGCGATCCCACGTCCGGCACGTTGCTGCGATATTCGCGGCCTACATAGCCCTGAGCATTGATTTGCGGGAAGAAGGCGGCGCGTGCAACCGACTGACCTTCCAGCGACGCCTGGAAGTCGTGATACTTGGCCTGGATTTCCGGGTTGCTCAACAGCGTCTGCTCAACAACCTGATTCAGCGTCACCGTGGATACGGTGGCGGCCGGCGCGCCTTGAGCGGCGGGCGGGGTGGGCTGGGCAAAAGCGGCGGGAACAAAAGCCAAGGCGAAAAGCGAAGTCGTGCGTTTGATCAAAAACGAAGCCATAGTGATTATTCGCGTGTCGGAGTGGGATTGAATGGCGGCCATATTGTATGTAAATGTCATATTTCCCTAGTCAAGATTTGTTAAGTCTTGCAGAAGGCAAAATGACTCGCCACAACGTTTCTTCGCGCAACATCACCTAATTTGACTGAATTTGCACGAACTTCACAGACTGTGAAAAGTGCCAGCTTTATTAATACGGTTTATTTCGTATTATTTCGAAAGTGACGTGTCTGTAGTGAAACAGGATTATATCGGTTTGATAATTCTGTATCTGATTTCTCTTATCGAATTTGTAATTTGTGATTAATTTTCCACAGTGTTCTCGCACTGTTTGCCGCGCTGGAAGTGACGGATTCCGTAACCAACATGGTAGTGGTGGTACTAGTATGTATGGTGTGGTTGTACTAGGTTCAGAGCCTGGGCATAATTCCCGCATGCCGCAGTGGCCGGCACGGAAGCGATTTGCTGATCAACCGTGCGAGGCTCAAGCCGGACTGTCTATTTGCAGAGCGCATCCATGGCCCAAACCCTTTACGACAAACTCTGGGACGCCCACATCGTCCACCAGGAATCAGACGGCACCTGTCTGCTCTATATCGATCGCCATCTGGTGCACGAAGTCACCAGCCCGCAAGCCTTCGAAGGTCTGGCGATTGCCGGCCGCAAGCCCTGGCGCACCGGCGCCAACCTGGCGGTGGCCGACCACAACGTGCCGACGCTGAACCGCGCACAGGGCATTGATGACCCGATCTCGCGGCTGCAAGTGGACACGCTGGACGCCAACTGCGAGAAATACGGCATTACCGAATTCCGCATGAACGACTTGCGCCAAGGCATCGTGCACGTCATCGGCCCCGAGCAGGGCGCCACGTTGCCGGGCATGACCGTGGTCTGTGGCGATTCGCACACCAGCACCCACGGCGCGCTGGGCGCACTGGCATTCGGTATCGGCACGTCCGAGGTCGAGCACGTGCTGGCCACGCAGACGCTGCTGATGAAGAAAGCCAAAAGCATGCTGATCAAGGTCGACGGCGACTTGCCTTTTGGCTGTACGGCCAAAGACGTGGTGCTGCACATCATCGGCATCATCGGCACGGCCGGTGGCACGGGCCACGCCATTGAATTCGCGGGCAGCACCATCCGCGCCCTGTCCGTGGAAGGCCGCATGACCGTGTGCAACATGGCGATTGAAGCCGGCGCGCGCTCGGGCATGGTGGCGGTCGACGACAAGACCGTTGAATATTTCCGTGGCCGCCCCTTCGCGCCCACGGGCGTGGTGTGGGACCAGGCCGTCAAGTACTGGCGCACGCTGCACACCGACGAAGGCGCCAAGTTCGACACGGTGGTGGAAGTGAACGCGCGCGACATCAAGCCGCAGGTCACCTGGGGCACGTCGCCCGAAATGGTGTTGCCGGTGGATTCCCGCGTGCCGGACCCCGACCGCGAAAAAGACGATGTGCGCCGCAGCGGCATGGAACGCGCGTTGCAATACATGGGCTTAAAGCCCAACACGCCGTTGACCGACATCCGCGTGGACCGTGTGTTCATTGGCTCGTGCACGAACTCGCGCATCGAAGACCTGCGCGCGGCTGCCGCCGTGGCGCGCGGCAAGCGCGTGGCTTCCAATGTGCGTCAAGCCATGGTTGTGCCGGGCTCTGGCCTGGTCAAGCAACAAGCCGAACGCGAAGGGCTGGACAAGATTTTCATCGAAGCCGGTTTCGAATGGCGCGAACCGGGCTGTTCGATGTGCCTGGCCATGAACGCCGATCGCCTTGAACCGGGTGAACGTTGCGCGTCGACGTCGAACCGTAATTTCGAAGGCCGGCAAGGTCAGGGTGGCCGTACGCATCTGGTCAGCCCCGCGATGGCCGCCGCCGCCGCCGTGGCCGGCCACTTCGTCGACGTCCGCACGTTCCGTTAAGCGATCACGCACCGAGTACCGACATCATGCAAGCATTTACCACTCACGAAGGCCTGGTGGCTCCGCTCGACCGTGAAAACGTCGACACGGACCTCATCATTCCCAAGCAGTTCCTCAAGTCGATCCAGCGCACCGGTTTCGGCCCCAACCTGTTCGACGAGCTTCGCTACCTGGATCACGGCGAGCCCGGCATGGACAACAGCAAGCGTCCTCTGAACCCGGATTTTGTGCTGAACCAGCCCCGCTACCAAGGCGCCTCGATTCTGTTGGCGCGCAAGAACTTCGGCTGCGGCTCCAGTCGCGAGCACGCGCCCTGGGCGCTGACGCAGTACGGCTTTCGCGCGATCATCGCGCCGTCGTATGCCGACATCTTTTTCAACAACAGCTTCAAGAACGGCTTGCTGCCGATCGTGCTGTCTGAATTGGAAGTGGCCCGCCTGTTCGACGAAGTCAAGGCGTTCCCGAATTACAAGCTGCAAATCGACCTGGACCGCCAGGTCGTGATCGCCGCGGACGGCCGCGCGATGGGCTTCGATATCGAACCGTTCCGCAAGTACTGCCTGCTGAACGGCTTCGACGATATCGGCCTGACGCTGCGCCATTCCGACAAGATCCGCGCCTTTGAGGCCGAACGCCTGGCCCGCCACCCCTGGCTGGAAAGCCGTCCCATCGCCTGAACCCATTCTGATCACAGGATCGCTTTCAAATGACCCACAACATTGCAGTCTTGCCGGGTGACGGCATCGGACCGGAAATCGTCGAACAGGCCGTACGCGTGCTTCAAGCGCTGGACGTGCCGTTCGACATCAAGCAGGCGCCCGTTGGCGGCGCCGCGTTCGACCAGTTCGAACACCCGCTGCCCCCGGCCACGCTCAAGCTGGCCAAGGAATCCGACGCCGTGCTGTTCGGCGCCGTTGGCGACTGGAAGTACGACAGCCTGCCGCGCGAGTTCCGTCCGGAACAAGCCATTCTGGGCCTGCGCAAGGCGCTGGGCCTGTTTGCCAACCTGCGTCCGGCCATCCTGTACCCTGAGCTGGCCAGCGCATCGTCGCTCAAGCCCGAGATCGTGTCCGGCCTGGACATCCTGATCATTCGTGAACTGACGGGCGACATCTATTTCGGCACGCCGCGCGGCGTCCGTTCGTCGCCCGACGGCTCGTTTGCGGGCGAGCGCGAAGGCTACGACACCATGCGCTACGCGGAATCTGAAGTGCGCCGCATTGCGCGCATCGGCTTCGAGTCGGCGCAAAAGCGCAACAAGAAGCTGTGCAGCGTGGACAAGGCCAACGTGCTTGAAACCTCGCAGTTCTGGCGCGATATCGTCATTGAAGTGGCGCGCGAATATCCGGACGTAGAGTTGTCGCACATGTACGTCGACAACGCCGCGATGCAACTGGTGCGCAACCCGCGCCAGTTCGACGTGATCGTTACGGGCAACCTGTTCGGCGACATCCTGTCGGACGAAGCGGCGATGCTGACGGGTTCGATCGGCATGTTGCCGTCGGCCTCTTTGAACGCCGGCGGCCAGGGCCTGTACGAACCCAGCCACGGTTCGGCCCCGGACATCGCGGGCAAGGGTATCGCCAACCCGTTGGCGACCATCTTGTCCGCCGCCATGTTGCTGCGCTATTCGCTGAACCTTGCACCGCAAGCCGACCGCATCGAAGCCGCCGTGCGCCGCGTGCTGGCCGACGGCCTGCGTACCGCCGACATCTTTGAAGCGGGCACCACGAAGGTCACCACGGCCGCCATGGGCGACGCCGTGCTCAAAGCCTTGGCCTGATCGCCAGGCAAGGGGCGCGCCCTTGCGGCGCCGCCCCATTTTGGAAGGGGCCGCTGCAGGTAGCGGCCCTTTTTTCGCCCGTGTTGTGACGGCGCCGCGAAAGCCGTTGGACGGTCTTCCGGCCCCAAATTTTTCTAGCTGCGCCGCAACATACGCGCGTGCATTCTGATAAATTGTTGAATTGCACGACTTTTTCTACCCGGACCTTGTCTCCACCTTTATAGAGCGATTGAAATGAATCAAGCAGTAGGCCTTGTCGGCTGGCGCGGAATGGTCGGCTCGGTGCTCATGCAACGCATGCGCGACGAGAACGACTTCGCACTGATCGAACCGGTGTTCTTTTCCACCAGCAATGCTGGCGGCGCCGCGCCCACGTGGGCCGAAGGCGCGGGCCCGTTGCAAAATGCCTACGACATTGATGCTCTGAAAAAACTGCCGATTATTCTGACGGCTCATGGCGGCGACTATACGTCCGAGGTTTATCCCAAGCTGCGCGGCGCGGGCTGGAACGGCATCTGGATTGATGCGGCCAGCACCTTGCGCATGGCAGAAGACGCCATCATCGTCCTGGACCCGGTCAACCGCCCGGTCATCGACGCGGCGCTCAAGCGCGGCGTGCGCAACTTCATCGGCGGCAACTGCACGGTCAGCTGCATGCTGATGGGCCTGGCCGGCCTGTTCAACAACGACCTGGTGGAATGGATGACGTCCATGACCTACCAGGCGGCGTCCGGCGGCGGCGCGCAGCACATGCGCGAACTGCTGACCCAATTCGGCGAGATCAACCAGGCCGTCAAGCCCTTGCTGGACGATCCGGCGTCGGCCATTCTGGCTATCGATCGTGGCGTGCTGGCCAAGCAGAAAGATGCGTCGCTGCCGCACGAACACTTTGGCGTTCCGCTGGGCGGCAATCTGATTCCCTGGATCGACAAGGATCTGGGCGACGGCATGTCCAAGGAAGAATGGAAGGCCGAAGTCGAGACCAACAAGATCCTGGGCCGCGGCGCCGCCTTCGGCACGCCCGCCACCCCGATCGACGGCCTGTGCGTGCGCATCGGCGCCATGCGCTGCCATAGCCAGGCCCTGACCATCAAGCTCAAGCGCGATGTGCCGCTGGATGAGATCGAAGCGCTGATCGCGCAAGGCACGCAATGGGCCAAGGTGGTTCCCAACACCAAGGAAGCGACGGTTTCGGCGCTGACCCCGGTTGCCGTGACCGGCACGCTGGACATCCCGGTTGGCCGCCTGCGCAAGCTGTCGATGGGCTCGCAATACCTGGGCGCCTTCACGGTGGGCGACCAACTGCTGTGGGGCGCTGCCGAACCGCTGCGCCGCATGCTGCGCATCGCGCTGGCCGAAGCCTGACGCGCAGGTGTGGACGGTCGATAAAAGTGGTTTGATCGGCCGTGTAGACAAGCAAGGGCACCTTCGGGTGCCCTTGACGTTTGGACAATCGTAAAAGGGAAGCGGCGGATGTGCCCGAGAGCCAACGCCGAAGCGCCTTTCAGGTTTGTGAAACCGGCATCATCCATTACACTTTTCCCGTGAATTGAGGCCTGTTTCGCTAATATGTGGCGCGACCCGGCCAGCCCGTAATTCGACTACAAGAACGGAATTCCAGCTTATGACCCAGCGTTCGCGCCATGTGAAGCATGCCCGCCGTTTGAAAACCCTTCAATGGGCGATCGCGTTGGCGATTGGGTCGAGCATGTGCAGTTCGGCGCTGGCCATGCGGGTCGGGCATTCCCGCGTGGTGTCGGCACCGGGCGCGCCGTTGCAGGCGGTGGTTGGTTTGCAGGAATTGACGCCGGATGAGGTGTCGTCGTTGAAGGTGTCGGTGGCGGATGAAGCCGCCTGGCAGCGCGCCGGCCTGAAGCCGCCGGTGCCGTTGGCCAGCATGGTGGTCCGCATTGAAGACGGCATCGACGCCACGCGCAAGAACCTGCGCGTGCGCGGCACGCAGCCGCCGGCCAGCGGCGCGGTCGACCTGCTCTTGGACATCACTTCAAGTTCCGGCCAGCGCCAGGTGCAGGTCAGCGTATTGGTGCCCCTGCGCGGCACCGGCGCGGACGTGACGCCGGCCTCGGTGGGCGGCACGGCGCGCGCGGGGGGCAGTACCGCGACGGTCAATGTGAAGCAGGGCGACAATCTCTTTGCCATTGCGCAGCGCAACGCGGTGCCCAACGCTTCGGTGTATCAGATGCTGGTGGCGTTGTGGCGCGCGAATCCAGACGCCTTTATTCAGAACAACATGAACCTGGTCCGCGCCGGGCAAAAGCTGAAGATTCCGGATGCGGCCACGGTTCGTGCGATTGATCCGGCCGAAGCGCGCCGCATCTTTAACGAACATGCCGAAGCGTTTGCCAAGTACCGCGCCAGGGTCGGCGCGGCGGCAGGCGCCAATCCGTCGGTGGTGAAGGGGCAGGACGCGGCATCCGGCTCCGTGGCGCAACCTGGTGATACGAGCGTGGCCACGCCCGCTCCAACCCAGGACCGTGTGCGCTTGTCGACCGGGCTGGCGGCAGGAGGCGCGGTCGCGCAGGCGGATGCGCAAGCCGACGCGAAGACATCCAACGAGCGCGCACTGAAAGACGTTGAAGGCCGCGTGAATCAGCTGCAAAGCAATGTGGACGAGTTGAACAAGGCCGTGGCGCAGCAGGGCGGTTCGGGAACCTCGGGCGCGGGCGGCACCGGCGCGGCTGGCGGCGCGGGAGCCTCAGGAAACGCAGGGGGCACGGGCGCGACGGGCGGTTCCGGTGCGACGGGCGGTTCGGGCGCAGCGGGCGGTTCGGGTGCAGCCGGTACTCCGGGCGCAACTGGTGCTCCGGGCACGGCGGGCGCTCCGGGCACGGCGGGCGCTCCCGGCGCGACGGGCAGTTCCGGCGCGGCCGGTACCCCAGGTGTAACGGGCGCTTCTGGCGCGGCGGGTACCCCAGGTGCAGCGGGCGCTTCCGGCGCGGCCGGTTCCCCGGGTGCAACGGGCGCTTCCGGCGCGGCTGGTACCCCAGGTGCAGCGGGCGCTTCGGGCGCGGCCGGTACCCCAGGTGCAGCGGGCGCTTCGGGCGCGGCCGGTACCCCAGGTGCAGCGGGCGCTTCGGGCGCGGCCGGTACCCCAGGTACGGCGAGCAGTTCCGGCGCAGCCGGTACTCCGGGTGCAGCGGGCACTCCCGGCGCCGCAGGTACTCCCGGCGCAGCGGGCACCCCAGGCGGTGCGGGTTCGACGAATAATACCGGCGCGGCCGGTGCGGCGGGCGTGACCGGTACGTCCGGTAGCCCGGCCGCGTCCGGCGTTGCGGGCGCCACGGCGCCCGCGGGCGCGGCGGGTCCGGCCGGCACACCGGGCGGGGCCGGTAGCGCCGCAACCCCAGGGGTAGCGGGCGCAACCGGCGCCGCAGGCTCTCCAGGCGCCGCCGGCTCTCCAGGCGCCACCGGATCACCCGGCGCGCCGGGTGTCGCCGGCGCTCCCGGTGCATCCTCCTCGGACAGCGCCCGTGCGGGCACGCCGCCCGACAACGCCAAAGACCTCTCCAGCAGCATGCCCAGCTGGCTGGCGGACAATCTGCTCGTCATCGTTACCGCCTTGTTGGCGTTGATCGCCTTCGCGATCGCCTGGCTGCTGCGTCGCGCCGGCGCGCGTCGCGACGACGATGACGAGGATACCTACGCCTTTAACGAGCCGGTGCTGGACACGGCAGCGCTGAACCGCAAGCTCGATACGATCAATCTCGACCTGGACGAACCGCCCACGGACGAACCGCGCCGAGTCAGCGGTCCACGGGTTTGAACGATGTCTAGAGTTGCATTGGGGCTGGCGTATGACGGCTCCGCTTGGCAGGGTTGGCAGACGCAGCCGCACCGGCAAACGGTGCAGGACACACTGGAGTCTGCCTTGGCAAAATTCTCCGGCGTGCAGGGCGTAGTGCCCACGATATGCGCGGGCCGCACCGATACCGGGGTGCACGGCGCGATGCAGGTGGTACACCTGGACACCGAGTTGGACCGGCGCATGGAGTCCTGGGTGCGCGGTGTGAATGCGTTCCTGCCGTCCAGCGTGTCGGTGCAATGGGCGCAACAAGTGTCCGACGAATTTCATGCGCGTTTTTCCGCGCGCGCCCGCACCTATGTGTACCTGCTGTGGCGCGGCCGGGTGCGGCCGGCTCTGTGGGCCGGGCGCGCCGGTTGGTGCTTTCAACCGCTGGATGTGCAAGCCATGCGCGCCGCCGCGCAGGCCCTGGTTGGCGAACACGATTTTTCAAGCTTCCGTTCTTCGCAATGTCAGGCCAAGCATCCGGTGCGCCAGATGCACCGGCTGGAAATCGCGGAACGCGGGCCGTTCCTGGTTTTCACCTTGAAGGCGAACGCGTTTTTGCATCACATGGTTCGCAACATCATGGGCGCGCTGCTGCAAGTGGGGCAGGGCAGGGAATCGGTGGACTGGATGGCGCAACTGCTGTCCTGGCGTGACCGTACGCGCGGAGCGCCCACCTTCGCGCCCGACGGCCTGTACTTGGCGGCTATTGATTACCCCGCCGAGTTCGGCTTGGAAGAGCTGGATGGCGGCTCGACGTTGTTGTCGCCGTTTACGCAGTCTTATTAGGAATTACCAGGAAGCCGCCGTCGCCATCGCGCCTTCCATGCGCTTAAAGGAACCATTGCCATGCAACGCCGCGCGTTTTTGAAACAAGCCGCCCTCGGCGCGGCAGGCAGCGCCGCGTTGGCCGCTCCGGCCATCGCACAACAGGCGACGGCCATCGGACAACAGGAGCCAGTCCTCGCACAACAGACGCCGGCCGTCGTACAACAGACACCACCCGTCGCACAACAGACGCCGCCCAGCACAGAGCGGGCGCCAACGGTCGCATGGCGGCTTGCGTCCAGCTTTCCAAGCGAATCGCCCACCTTGTTCGCGGGCGCGGAAGATGTGGCGCGGTATGTATCCGAAGTGACCGACGGCCGTTTCACGATCCAGATTTTCCCGGCAGGCGATCTGGTCCAGCCTGGCCAAGTGCTTGAAGCCGTGCAGCATCGTGTCGTGGACTGCGGGCACACCGCATCGACGCGCTATTTCGATACAGACCCTGCGCTGAGTTTTGACGCCGGCGTTCCGTTCGGGCTGAACACCCGGCAGATGAACGCCTGGATGCTTCAGGGCGAAGGCTTGGCGCTGACGCGTGTGCTGTTCGACAAGTACAACATCGTGAACTTCCCTTGTGGCTACACCGGTGCGCAGATGGGCGGGTGGTTTCGGGGCGAGGTCAAGACCGTGGACGACTTGCGCGGCTTGAAGATCAAGGCCAGCGGATTTGCCCGGCACGTGCTGGCGCGGTTGGGCGCCACGCCTGTCGATGTGCCGGTGGCCGACACGTACGCCGCATTGGAGCAGGGCGTCGTGGACGCGGTGGCCTGGGTTGGCCCTTACGACGATGAAAGCCTTGCGCTGTATAAGGTGGCGCGCAATTATTACTTCCCGGGTTGGTGGGCCGGCACCTTGCAGTTGTCGCTGTACGTGAACCAGGACGCCTACGACGAACTGCCCAAGCCGTATCAGTCGGCCCTGGCGTTGGCGTGCCGCATGGCAACCGCCAACATGATTGCGAAGTACGACGCTGGCAATCCGGACGCGTTGCGTCGTCTGGTCTCGCGCGGCGCGCAGCTCAAGGCGTTTCCCAAACCGGTGCTGCAAGCCTGCTATGACGCCTCGTTGGCGGCTTATAAAGAGCTGGGCGCCAAGGATCCGATGTTCAAAAAGCTCTACGACAGCATGGTCGCTTTCCGAGATAAGGAAGTGCCCTGGTTCCGTGTCGCCGAGGGCGGCTTTGACTCGATGATCGCCACACTGGGCCAGCCGGCCGGCTGATCGCCGCCCAAACCTTGCGCGATATACTGATACACCGATTTTTCATCGGGCCACTGATCGTTAATGCCATGCGTACACGCATCAAAATCTGCGGATTGACCCGCGAACAGGACATTGAAGCCGCCGTTTCGGCCGGCGTCGATGCCATCGGCTTTGTCTTCTACCCCAAGAGCAAGCGTTGCCTGACACCGACGCGCGCGGCGCAATTGCGCCGTGCGGTGCCCGCATTTGTGGACGTCGTTGCGCTGTTCGTGAACCCGGCGCCTTCCGACGTACAGGCCGTGCTGGACGAAGTGCATCCTGAACTGCTGCAATTTCACGGTGACGAATCCCCGCAGGATTGCGCCCGCTACGGCCAACGCTTCCTGCGCGCATTCCGCGCGGGGGCACCGGGTTTGGAAACCGCTGAAAACCTGGCGTCGTACTGCCGCGCATTCGGCGAAGCGGCGGGGTGGTTGTTCGACAGCTACAGCTCGGGATACGGTGGCAGCGGCCACGGCTTTGACTACGCGTTGCTGGACGACGTGCGCGCTGATCCCGTGTCGCGTCCCCTGATTTTGTCGGGTGGTTTGAACGGCGACAACATCGGCCAGGCGATCGAGCAAGTCAGGCCCTGGGCCGTCGATGTGAGCAGCGGCGTCGAGCTTGAGCAAGGAATAAAAAGTTCTGATAGAATCTCGTTCTTCGTTGATGCGGCACACGCCGCAGACGCGAAAATGAAGGGAAAAAAGTAGTGCTGTAGTTGCGTTGGTGTGCAGTTGCTGGCCAGTAAAAATTGGCGGTAGCTGCCGGTAGCCGAAGCGGTTTGGAAGCGGTCATAAAGCGGTTTTGAAGCATGACATGCTTAATAAATCGAACCGAACGATCGGGTACTGAAAGCCATTCAAATTGGTATTCAGTTGGGCAAGCGGAAGCAAATTGCCAAGGCAATAGCCCCAACCAAACCACGCAATGAATACTGCAAAAAATCATTAAAGACCATTTGCACGGTTCAAAAAAGCACTATATAATTCTTCTTCTTTGCAGGCGGTTAGCTCAGTTGGTTAGAGCGCCACGTTGACATCGTGGAGGTCGTTGGTTCGAACCCAATACCGCCTACCAGATTCCTGCAAGTGCTGAAAAGCATGGCAAAAGCCGATACGAAAAGCCGCTAAGTCACTGACTTAGCGGCTTTTTTCATTTCAGCGTTCCTACGCCGCCTCACCCCGCGCGGATTCGTCGTGTTGATTTTTCCGTACCCCCCGAATATTCAACGCCGCCAAGCCCAGCTGAAGCGCAATCAACGCATACGCGCCGTCGTGCAATCCCCACGCAATCCACAACGCATTGCTTAATAGAAATACCCAAAACCCCCATTTGCGTTTGGCTTTGCCTTGCGATGCCACCAGCCATGCGGCGGCCAGCGATGTCACCATCGCGGGCCATTGAAGAAAATTCCATAGCGCGTCCATGATGTAAGCCGGGTCCTCCGTTGCGGCGTGAGCGATCAGCCCAGTTTCTTGACGACGCGGGCCAGTTTGGCGATGCCGCCGGTGCCGCTTGCGGCGCGTCCCATCAGCGCCGTGCCGGCCGCGGTCAGCATGGCGCGTTTGAATGGCGTGCGGCCTTTCATGCCGGCCACGATCAATAGCGCGCCCAGGCCAAATACGATCAGGTGCTCGCCGGGGAAGTCGGGGCGTCGGTCGTCTATGTCTTTCAGTTGCCGCGTCAGAGATGGGTCATCGCGACCCACGGGTTCCATTTCCACTACGTCATCGGTTTGCATCGCAGTTCCCCCAAAAAAAAGAAGCCGCTTCTCTTCAGCAAGTGACATGCCAGGCGTTGCCCCGGGGAAGCGCACACCGTTTCGCGAAGGCAGGGCTTATCTGATAAGGTCCGGCGTATCTTCCGCCTGCTTACACCATGCACACATTCACCAAAGCACTCCTGCTGGCTCCCTGCGTTTGGCTTGCCGCTTGCGCCATCAAACCGCCGACGGCAACGCAAGCGCAGCCGCGCGTTGACGAATTGCCGATGTATGGGGGCATGGACCGGTCTGCCGCAGCCGAGTTGCAGGCTAGCGACAAGAAGCTGGTCGAGGACGCCGTCCGGGCATTTGGTTCAGCCGCCAAGGCGTCGCAGGCCTGGGTGTCGCAGGGATACCGGTTTTACCAGGCGGACCAATTGGGCATGGCGATGCGGCGGTTCAATCAGGCTTGGCTGTTGAACCCGGACAACCCCGAGGCCTATACCGGCTTTGCCGCGGTGCTGCACGACCAGGGCAAGTTTTGCCAGGCGATGAGCATGATGGATCTGGCGATCAGCCATGATCCTCCTACCTTTCAGGGCATTTACGCCGACGCGGGCCGCATTGCCGCCCGTTGCGCAGCGGAAGATAAGACGCTGCCGCCAGAGGCGCGAGTGGCGGCTACCGCGCGGTCCGACGAGTGGTATCGCAAAGGCGAAGCCGTCGAGCCCGACAAGGGGTATCTGTATTCGTCCTGGGCCACGGCGTACTACTGGCGCGGGCAATACGATCAGGCGTGGGCAATGGTGGTCAAGGCGCGCGCGGCGGGCGGATCGCCCAGCCCGAAATTCATGGAAATGCTACGCGCCCAAATGCCGGAGCCTCGCGGTTAGCCCCGCAGCTGCCTGAGTGATCGGCGCAGCTTCGGCGGCAATGCGGCAATTGCGATATTCTGCTGACCATCATGATCAAAGCTCTATGGTTGGCGTTGGGCTGCGTGATGCTGGCATTGGGCGTCATCGGCGCATTTTTGCCGGTCATGCCGACGACGATTTTCCTGATATTGGCGGTGGGCTGCTTTTCGCGGTCGTCCCCGCGCCTGGAAAAATGGCTGTTGGACAGTCCGACTTACGGACCGCCGCTACGCATCTGGCGCGACCAGAAGGCGGTGTCGCGTAAAGGCAAGACGTACGCCTGCCTGGGAATGGCCGTGGGATACGCTTTGTTTTGGTGGAGCGCGCACCCGTCGTGGCCGTTGGCCGTGGGGGTCGGCCTGTTCTTCGTTGCCAGCGCGGCCTATGTATTGAGCCGGCCGGCGCCCAAGGTGTTTGATGCCGGTGGCCGGCCGTTGCAACGATAGCGCTGGATGGCGCGTATCGTTGCGCCGGCCCTTGCCGGGCCGTGCCGCTTATCGCCTGACCGTTCAGTGCGAATGCCGGGGATCGCCCCGCGTCTCGATCACTTTCAGATAAAGCGTTGCCGGTTCCAGGCAGCCCCCGGTCGACAATTGACCCACCATTTGCCGATAGATTTCCTGCCACGGCGTTTGGGAAGCCGGCGGCTGATACGGCGGTTCCTGCTTGCGCCGTTCCATCTCGGCGTCGTCCACCAGCGCGGTCACGCTACGCTGGTTCAGGTCGACGCGGATCTTGTCGTCCGTGCGCAGCAGCGCCAGGCCACCGCCCACGGCGGCTTCGGGCGACATATTCAAAATCGACGGGCTGGCCGACGTGCCGCTCTGCCGGCCATCGCCCAGGCAGGGCAGTGAATCGATACCGCGCTTGAGCAGGTGCGACGGCGGCGCCATGTTGACCACTTCGGCGCTGCCGGGGTATCCCACGGTGCCCGCGCCGCGTATCACCAGAATGCAGTGTTCGTCGATGTTCAGCGACGGGTCTTCGATGCGGGCGTGATAGTCCTCCGGGCCTTCAAACACAATGGCGCGTGCCTCGAAGGCATTTTCCGAACCGGGTTCCGCTAGATACGTGCGACGAAATGCCTCGCCCACCACCGACATCTTGATAATGGCGCTGTCGAAGAAGTTGCCCGACAGCACGATGAATCCGGCGCGATGCTTGAGCGGCGCCTCGCAGGTGCGGATGACATCGGGGTCCCGCGTCTTGGACGCCGCGGCGATGTCGCCGATGCTGCGGCCCGATACGGTGGGGCAATCGGCGTGCAGGCGGCCGGCCGCCAGCAATTCGTGCATGACGGCGGGCACGCCGCCCGCACGGTGAAAGCCTTCGCCCAGGTGTTCGCCGGCCGGCACGCAGTTCACCAGCAGGGGCACGTCTTCGCCCAGCCGTTGCCAATCGTCCAGACTGAGGTCGATGCCGGCGTGGCGGGCCATGGCGATCAGGTGGGGCGGGCAGTTGCTGGATGCGCCCAGTGCCGAGGCCACGACGATGGCGTTCTCAAATGCCTCGCGCGTCAGGATGTGCGACGGGCGCAAGTCTTCCCGCACCATGTCGCAGATGCGCATGCCGGTGGCGTAGGCCATCTGCGCGCGTTCGCGGTAGGGGGCGGGAATGCTGGCACACGTGGGCAAGGACATGCCCAGCGCTTCGGCCAGCGAGTTCATCGACAGCGCCGTGCCCATGGTGTTGCAGTGCCCGACCGATGGCGATGACGCTGTCGCCAGCGTCATGAAACCCTCGTAGTCCAGCTTGCCCGCCGCCATCAAATTGCGTGCATGCCAGATGACCGTGCCGGAACCCACCCGCTGGCCGTCGTGCCAGCCGTCCAGCATCGGTCCGCCCGACAGCACGATGGCGGGCAGGTCGACGGTGGCGGCGGCCATCAGGCAGGCGGGCGTGGTCTTGTCGCAACCGGTGGTCAGGACCACGCCGTCCAGCGGATAACCATGCAGGATCTCGACCAGGCCCAGATAAGCCAGGTTGCGATCCAGCGCGGCGGTGGGCCGCCGGCCCTGTTCGGCCAGCGGATGCACCGGGAACTCCATGGGGATGCCGCCCGCGTCGCGGATACCCGCCTTGATGCGCTCGGCCAGCGCCAAGTGATGCCGGTTGCAGGGCGCCAGGTCGCTGCCGGTCTGGGCGATGCCGATGATCGGCCGCCCGGATTGCAGTTCCTGCCGCGTCAGGCCGTAGTTAAGGTAGCGTTCGACGTAAATGGCCGTCATGTCGGCGTGCGCGGGATCGTCGAACCATTTCTGGCTGCGCAATTTGCGGGGTATCTGTGACATATGGAGCTCGCTTGCTTCGCGTGGGCGATCAGTAAAAAGGCGTCAGTTGCGCGCCTTCTGGATCTCATCATTCAACTGCTTGATGAGGTCGGGGCCCAGTTCCTGCGTGTATTTGTCGACCACCGGCTGGACCTTCTGGCGCATGCGCGCGACTTCCTCGGGGCTGACGGTGTTGATCTTCATGCCGGCCTTTTCAAGGGTGGTCATGGCCTTGGTGGAATCCGCGCGGCTGTCCTTGCGTTCAAACTCGCGCGATGCCTCGGCCGCCTGGCGCACCAGCTTCTGTTCGTCGGGCGACAACGTGTCCCACCACTTCTTGGACGCCAGCACGACCCACGGCGTATAGACGTGGCGCGTGATGGTCAGGAAGGGCTGCACTTCGTAGAACTTGCTGCTTTGAATCGTCGTGATGGGGTTTTCCTGCCCGTCGACCGTGCGCGTTTCCAGGGCGGTGAACAGCTCCGAGAACGGCATGGGAACGGCATTGGCACCCAGCGTATTGAAAACGCCCAGCGCGATCTGGTTCTGCATCACGCGCAGCTTGATGCCTTCCAGGTCTTCCGCGCGCGCGATCGGGCGCTTGGAGTTGGTCATGTTGCGAAAGCCGTTTTCCCAATAGACCAGGCCGACCAGCCCCTTGGCTTCCAGCTTCTTCAACAGGTGCTGGCCCAGTTGCCCATCCAGAACCGCATCGGCTTCCTTTTCGCTGTTGAACAGGAAGGGCAGGTCGAACACGCCGAATTCCTTGACCATCCCGGCCAACGGCGCGGTGGACCCGACCATCATTTCCTGGGCGCCGCCCGCCAGCGCGCCTTGCATCTGTTCGTCGGAACCCAGGTTGGCCGAGCCGAAGGTCTTCATCTTCAACTTGCCGCCGCTGACTTTTTCAAGCTCTTGCGCCAGGAAGCGCGCGGCGCGGCCCTGGACGCTTTCTTCGTTCAGGCCGTAGCCGAAACGGATCAGGCGCGGCTTGACGTCGGCCGCGGCGGCCACGCCGGCAACGGCGCAGGACAGCGCGGTGGCCAGCACGAGTAAACGGGTTTTGAATCGATAGGTCATGGTGCTCCTCCTTGGGTTTTTTTTGCCGCTAGTGCATCCAGCGTGCGGGTACGGTGATCAGCTCGGGGAAGATCACCAGCAGGACCAGCAGGCCCGTGTAGGCCACGACGTAGCGCCACACGCCCCTGCAGATGGTTTCCATATTGATGCGGGCCACGCCGCACACCACGTTCAGCACGGTGCCCACGGGCGGGGTCAACAAGCCCACGCAGCCCACCATCACGAACATGACGCCGAAGTAGACGGGGTCGATGCCGGCTTTGGTTACCACGGGCATCAGCACCGGCGCCAGGATCAGGATGGTGGGCGTCAGGTCCATGACCGTTCCCACCAATGTCAGCAGCAGCAGCAGGGCGAACATCAGCAGCTTGGGCTGGTCCATGACCGGTTCGAGCAGCGCAATCAGGTCTTGCGGCATGTCGGCCAGCGTGATCATGTAGGACGAGACCATCGCGGCGGCCACCAGGAACATGACGACGGCGGTGGTGCGCGCGGCGTTCACGAACAACGGCAGAAGGTCGCGCAGCCCGATCTCGCGGTAGACGAACAGACTGACGCCCAGCGCGTACACGGCGGCCACCACGGCGGCTTCCGTCGGCGTGAACACCCCGCCGCGCAGCCCGCCGATGATGATGACGGGCAGCATCAGCGCCCATATCGATTCGCGCAGGGCCTTCAGGCGGTTGCGCCACGGTTCACGCGGCGACGGCTTGATGCTGCCGTGCTTGCGCGCCACCCAGGTCCATACCGCCACCAGCGTCAAGCCCATCATCAGCCCGGGGGCGATGCCCGCGAAGAACAGCTTGGTGATCGATACGTTGGTCGCCACCCCGAAGATGATGAACGAGATGGACGGCGGGATGATGGGGGCAACAATGCCGCCCGCCGCGATCAGCCCGGACGCCTGCCCGGCGTCGTACCCCTTTTCGCGCAGCATGGGGATCAGCAAGGAGCCCAGCGCGGCGGCGTCGGCCACCGCCGAGCCGGACAAGGCGGCCAGCAGCACGCTGGCAAAAATCGCCACGTAGCCCAGGCCGCCCTGGACGTGCCCGACAAACATGCTGGCCAGGCGCACGATACGTCTGGATATGCCGCCGGCATTCATGAGTTCGCCCGCCAGCATGAATAGCGGGACGGCCATCAGCGTGAAGCTGTTGGCGCCCGTCAGCATGTTCTGCGCGAGGATCTGGGTATCGAAGAAGTCCAGCTGGAACATCATGGCCAGCGCGCTGAGCAGCAGCGCGAAGGCAATCGGCATGCCCAGGGCGATCAGCCCCAGCAGTACGAGCAGGAAGAGGGTCAGAATCATTGCAAAGGTCCGGGCGGGGTGGGGGCGGGCGCGTTGGGGGCGGGCAGAGCCCGACTCAGACCGAGGGGTCTTCGGGACTGGATTCCGCCGGCAGGGGGCCGCCGGCCAGCACACGGATGATGTCGATGACGGTCAACAGGCCCATGGCCACGGACGCGTACAGCGCCGCCGTGTTGAACACCGCCAGGCGCATGCCGGTGACGGGCAGCACCGTGTCCATGCCGATCACGGTCTGCACCCAGCTGCCGCGTGCCATCAGCCACAGCACCCACAACACCAACAACTGGCAGAAGATGTGCGAGACACGACGCGCGGCGGGGCCGAAGCGTTCAACCAGCATGGTGACGCCGATGTGCTGGTGGTCGCGCAATGCAATGACGGCGCCCAGGAAGATCAGCCACACAAACGCCAGGCGGGATACCTCGTCGGACGCGTTGATGCCGGAATTGAACAGATAGCGCAGCGCCACGTTGCCGAACAGCAGCACGACCATGACGACCAGACAGGCGACCATCAGCCAGGTCTGTAACGCAAAACACCAATCGGCGGCACGGGCCAGCGGCGAACCGCCGCGCTGCCCGGAAGGGAAGGCTTGCATGTTTGTCTCCTGCCCGGTTTTTCTGGGCTTTTTTCGCTTATGCTTTGGCGGATGTTAGCGCTAACATTTCGCTTTTGGCAAGCCCCTGTTTTTTGCGTCAGACTACGCGCTTCCCACCCGACCACGAAGGCCAATGTCCATCCGTAAACCCCGCAGTTCGCACGCTGGCCGCGTCACCATGCAAGAGGTGGCGCGCCGCGCCGGCGTCAGCGCCATCACCGTGTCGCGCGCGTTGCGCACACCGGACAAAGTGGCCGAGGCGCTGCGCCTGCGCATCGCGCGCGTCTGCCAGGAGCTGGGGTACGTGCCCAACCATGCCGCCAGCGCGCTGGCTTCGGCGCGCTCGCAGACCATCGTTGTGCTGATCCCGTCGCTCAGCAACGTGGTGTTCGTGGACATCATTTCCGGCATCAAGGAAGTGTTGGACCAGCATGGCTATCACATGCTGATCGGGGTGACGGGGTATTCGCCGGATGCCGAGGAAGCCTTGCTGCGCAAGTATCTACAGCATTCGCCGGACGGCTTGATCCTGACCGGTATCGACCACAACCCCGGCACATGGGCCTTGTTGCGCACGCAGCGCATGGCCACGGTGCACACCATCGAAACATTGGCGGGCGCCGAGGACATGAGCGTCGGCTTTTCGCAGTTTGATTCCGGCTATGCCGCCTGCCGCCATCTGGTGGAACGCGGCCGTCGACGCATCGGCATCATCGGCGCGCAGTTGGACCCGCGTTCCTTGCGCCGCTGCGAAGGGGCGCGGCAGGCGCTGCGTGATGCGGGTTGCTACGACGCCACGCTTGAAATCATGACGCCGGAGAAGTCGTCGATCAGTCTGGGGGCGTCCTTGCTGGAATCCTTGCGCCAGCAACATCCGGATTGCGACGCGGTCTTTTTCTGCAACGATGACTTGGCGCAAGGCGCCGTGTTTCAGTGCGGCAGGCTGGGCGTGCGCGTACCCGAGCAGATGGCCCTGGTCGGCTTTCATGACCTGGCCGGCACGGCCTGGACGACCCCGCCGTTGTCCACGATTGCCACGCCGCGTTACCAGATCGGCGTGTCCGCAGCCGGCTTGCTGATGCAGCACCTGGCGGGTGAGCCTATCGCCCAGCGGCACGTGGACCTGGGTTTCACGCTGGTGCAGCGCGAAACCAGCTGAACGGCGGACTTAGCCTGCACGACGCATGGCCAGGAAAACACCCGACGCCATGATCAAGGCCATGCCCGCCAGCGCCAGGCTGTCGGGCGGGCGTTGGAACCAGAAGGTGCTGAACAGCACGGCCAGCAGCAGTTGAAAATAATTCAACGGCGCCAGGGTGGCTGCCGAGACGCGTTGGAATGCGGCAATCAACAACACCTGCGCCAACCCGCTGCATGCGCCCAGCGCGATGATGATCGCGGCGTCGGCAGGCGTGGGCCAGGGGTCGGGCAGAAAGAAGGGCGCCGGCAGCGCCGTGACGATCAGGCAGATGATTGCCGTATACGCATACTGCACCGGCCCGGGCACCTTGCCCGACAGCTTGCGCGTGAGCACCTGGAAGATCGCGTAGCAGATTGCCGACACCGCCATCAACAGCGTGCCCAACAGCGGCAAGTCGCCGCCGGGCCGCACAATCAGCAGCATGCCGGCAAAGCCGACGGCCACCGCCAGCCATTGCACGGGGCGCACGCGCTCGCCCAGCAGCCAAGGCGACAGCGCCACCATGATGAGCGGCGACGTGAAGTAGATGGCGGTGGCTTCCGACAAAGGCATCCAGATCAGCGCGGTCATGAAGCACGTGGCCACGGTGGCCAGCGTGACGCCGCGCAGGATCAACAGGGGTTTTTCGGGGGCATCGCGCAGGCGCATCCCGCTACCGTGACGCCATAGCATGGTGATGGCCAGAACAATCACCGCCAGATACCGCATCACATTCAAGAACGGCGCGGGGTAGCGTTCCAGCATGTACTTGGACCCCGCGTCGAACGTGGCAAAGGCCACCAGCGCGGCGAAGAACAACAGGATGCCCGCATTGCGCGAGGCGGCAGGGGTAGGCAGGACGGCGGCGGGAACAGAGGCCATGGTGCTTGCCGCGCGTCAGGCGCCGGCGTGGCCCAGGCCTTGCAGGAACGCGTCCAGCGCGGGCCCGATCGCCTGCACCATATAGCCACCTTCCTGCACGACGACGGTGGGCAGGCGCAAGCTGGCCACGCGCGCGCCAATGTCGCGGTACGCGTCGATGTCCAGCTTCAGCACGCTGATAGGGTCGTCCTTGTAGGTGTCAAAGCCCAACGCCAGCACCAGCGCTTGCGGGGCGTAACCGGACAGTGCCGTCAGCGCGGTGTCCAGCGCGGCCAGGAACGGGTCGTTGCCTGAACCGTGCGCCAGCGGCAGGTTCAGGTTGCAGCCTTCGCCCGCGCCATGGCCACGTTCCTCGGCGTAGCCGGTGTAGAAAGGGTAGTAGGCGCCGGGGTCGGCGTGCAGCGACACCGTCATGACGTCCGCGCGCTGGTAGAAAATGTTCTGCGTGCCGTCGCCATGGTGGGCGTCCACATCCAGCACCGCCACTTTGGACCAGGTCTGTAGCAGGCGGCTGGCCGCCGCCGCGCTGCTGTTCAGATAGCAGAAGCCACCGGCGCGATCCCGATGTGCGTGGTGGCCAGACGGCCGGCACAGCGCGTACGCCATGCCCGACGTGCCGGCAACGTGATCCGCGGCCGCCACCGCGCTGTGCGTGGAGCGCAGCGCCGAACGCCAGGTCTGCGGCCCGATGGGGCAAGACAGGTCGCTTAGGTAGTACCCCGCTTGCGCCACGATGGACGGAGACGGGCAGGGCCCGCGCCCCGCCTGCTCCACGCGGCCGTTGTAGTAAGGCGATAGGTTGGGCAACACTTCCGGGCCCGGGTCCACGCCGGGCGCCTTCAACGATTGCCAGCGCGTGTAGGCGGTTTCCAGGAAGTTCAGGTAGTCGGCGCTGTGGATGCTTTCCAGCGGTTTGCGGCCATAGTCCGAAGGCGCCTGGACCTGGATGCCGCGCGCTGTCAAAGCGCCTTGCAGGCTTTCCGCTCGGGACGGCAGGTCGGTAGGCGCGCTGATCCGCCCCAAGCGCATGAACTGCTGCGGGGTGTGCAGCAATTGTTCTTCCGAGAAAAACGCCTTCATGGTGGTCCTCGCTGACGCGTCAAGCCTGTTTGATTTCGATTTCGACAAAAACGAATTCGGTGTCGCTGGGGTTGATGACGTTGTGCTCAACGCCAACCGGTCGATAGTAGGCGATGCCGGTGGTGAGTTGGCTGGTGACCTCGCCGTCGGGCGTTTCCAGCAACAGCGGGCCAGTGGTTTGCGGGACCACGACGTAGTTCATGCCGTGGCGATGCCAGCCGGTTTCACCGCCGGGCGGAAAGCGCCATTCGGTGACGGTGACGCGGTCGTTGTCGATCTGCACGGTGGGAATGGCGGCGGGGCGTTGCACGGGGGATGCTCCTGAAGTTGTCATGCGTCGTGGTGTCGGTGTGGGTGTGGGTGTGGGTGTCGGGGGCGATCAGGCCATTGTCGCTTGCGTGGGGTCCCAGTGCTGACCGGGCACGGCGGCAATCAACTGGCGCGTGTAGGCATGCTGCGGCTTGTCGAAAATCTGGGTCGGCGACCCGTATTCCACGACCTTGCCACGGTGCATTACCAGCACGGAATTGCAGATCTGCGCCGCGACCCGCAAATCGTGGGTGATGAATACCAGCGCAATCTGCAAGCGCTGTTGCAAGTCGTGCAGCAGTTGCAGCACCTGCGCCTGCACCGAGACGTCCAGCGCCGACACGGATTCGTCGGCCACCAGCACCTTGGGTTCCAGCGCCAGCGCCCGCGCGATGCCGATGCGCTGGCGTTGCCCACCCGAGAACTGGTTGGGGTAGCGATCAAAGGCGGACGGGTCCAGCCCCACCAGCGACAGCAGTTCGCGCACGCGCGCCTCGGCCTTGGCGCGCGGCACGCCGTTGGCCACGGGGCCATCGCTGATGATGCGGCCCACGGTGTGGCGCGGGTTGAGCGAGGCAAAAGGGTCCTGGAAGATCATTTGGATATCGTGGCGCAGCGGGCGGAAACGCGATTCCGACATCGCGGCGATATCCTGGCCATTGAAGATCAGTTGCCCGCCGTTGATGCCCACCAGCTTCAGCAGGCATTTGCCGATCGTCGATTTGCCCGACCCGGATTCGCCGACGATGCCCAGTGTTTCGCCACGTCGTACGCTGAAGCTGACGCCGTCAACGGCATGCACCTCGCGTTTGCCGCCGAGCCAGCCGTGGCCGATGACGTACGTCTTCTTCAGGTCTTTCACTTCCAGCACGGGCGCGTCATTGGCGGTGGCCACGCGTTCCTCGCCACGCCGATGCGGCACTGCCGCGATCAGCCGTTGCGTGTACGGGTGGCGCGGACGGTTCAGTACGTCTTCGGCGGGGCCTTGCTCCACCAACACGCCTTTTTCCATGACGGCGACACGGTGGGCAATTTCGGCCACCACGCCGAAATCGTGCGTGACAAACATCACGCCCATGCCTTTCTCTTTCTGGATGCGCGCAATCAGCGCCAGGATCTGCGCTTGCGTGGTGACGTCCAGCGCCGTGGTGGGTTCGTCGGCGATCAGCAGGGCTGGCTCCAGCGCCAGCGCCATGGCGATCATCACGCGTTGGCGCTGGCCGCCCGACAGCCGGAACGGATACACGTGATACAGCGTTGCCGGGTCCGGCAAGCCCACAAAATCCAGCAATTCAAGCGTGCGCTTCATACGCTCGGCGCCCGGGTAGGCATCGTGTACGCGCATGACTTCGCTGATCTGCTCCCCCACGGTCATCAGCGGGTTCAGCGCCGACAGGGGTTCCTGGAAAATCATCGCCATGTCTTTGCCGCGCATGGCTTGCAACGTGGCTTCGTCCTGCTGCAGCAGGTCTTTGCCGCGAAAGAGAATGCGGCCCTGCTGCGGCGTCAGGTAGTCCGGCAGCAGGCCCATGATGGCGTTGGCGCTCATGGACTTGCCCGATCCGGATTCGCCCACGATGCACAGGATTTCGCCGGCGCGGATGTCGTAGGAAACGTCTTGCACGGCAAAGGGTCGGTCGCCGCCGCGAGGCAGCGCGATACTCAGGTTCTGGATGGACAGCAAGGGCGTGGCTTCGGTCGTCATGTTGGCCTCCTATTCGCCGCGCTTGCGCAGTTGGGGGTTCAGGGCGTCGTTCAAGCCTTCGCCGATCAGGTTGATGGCCAGTACCGTCAACAGGATGGCCACGCCGGGCCACACACTCATCCACCACGCTTCGCGGATCATCGTGCGCGCCGCGCCGATCATGAAGCCCCAGCTCATCAGGTTGCGGTCGCCCAGGCCCAGGAACGACAAGGACGATTCTGTCAGGATGGCGGTGGCCACCATGAACGAGGCCGACACGATGATGGGCGACATGGCGTTGGGCAGGATCTGCGTGCTGACGATGCGCGCCGGCGTCTGGCCAATGACGATGGCCGCCTGGACGAATTCGCGCTGCTTGAGCGTCATGAATTCAGAGCGCACCAGCCGCGCAGCGGGCGGCCAGGACACGACGGCGATCGCACCCATGATGGAATAGACCGATGGGCTCAGGATGGCGACCAGCACCACGGCCATGGCCAGCTGCGGAATGGTCTGGAAGAACTCGGTGAAGCGCATCAGCGCGTCGTCCACGCGGCCACCGCAGTAGCCGGCCACCGAGCCGACCAGAATGCCGAACAGCAATGCCACCGCCGTCGACAGCAGGCCCACCATCAGGGACACCCGCGCGCCCCACACCAGGCCGGCGGTGATGTCGCGGCCCAGCATGTCGGTGCCGAACGGGAAGTCGGCGTTGGTGAACGGCGGAATCAGCGGGTCGGCCACCATCATCCAGGGGGATTCTTGATACAGCAGCGGCGCGGCCAGCGCCACAATGACGACGACCAGCATGATGGCAAGACCGGCCACCGCGCCGTAGTTGCGCATATAACGTCGGGCAAAAGCTTTCATGCGGCGGCTCCTTGCTGCGCGCCCGCGGCGATACGCGGATCAATCAGGCGGTACAACACATCGGTCAGCAGGTTGAACACCACCACCATGATGGAGGTGACCAGGAAGATGCCCAGCAGCAGTTGATAGTCGCGCTGAAGCAGGGCGTCGAACATCAGGCGCCCGATGCCCGGCCAGGCAAACACGGTTTCGGTCAGCACCGCGCCGCCCGCCATCTGGCCCAGTTGAATGCCGGCGAACGTAATGACGGGCAGCAGTGCGTTGCGCAGCACGTGCACGCGGATCACGCGGCTGGGGCTCACGCCCTTGGCGCGCGCCGTTTTCACGAAGTCCATGCCGATCACTTCCAGCATCGACGCCCGCGTCAGCCGCACGTACACGGCCATGAAGAAGCAACCCAGGGTGACGGTGGGCAGGATCAGGTGTTGGGCGATGTCCGAGGCGCGCGCCCAGCCGGTCAGGCCCGAGCCCACGGTTTCCATGCCGAATGCGGGCAGCCAGCCCAGCACGACGGAGAACAGCAAAATGCCCATCAGCGACAGCCAGAACAGCGGCGTGGCGTACAGCAGCAGCGCGCCGGTCATCACCGAACTGTCGATCCAGCGGCGCTTGTTGCGGTAACGCGCCTTGGCCGCAACCACGCCCAGGAAGACACCCAGCACGATGGAAAACAAAAAGGCGCAGGACATCAGCAGGAACGTGGCGGGCAGGCGCTCAACGATCAAGTCCAGCACGGGGACGTGGTTGCGGTACGAAAAGCCCAGGTCCAGCTGGACCACGCCCTTCAGGTACAGCATCAGCTGCGTCAGGATGGGTTTGTCCAGGCCGAAAGCCACGCGCAGCTGGTCGACATAGGCGGCATCGCCCGCGCCGGCCTGGCCCGCCAGCACGGCAGCCGGGTCGCCGGGCGCCAGCCGGATCAGAAAGAAATTGATGATGACCACGCCCAGCACGACCACCAGGGCCTTGCCGACGCGGGACAAGAAAAAGGAAAGGAATTTCATGCTTGGGATGTCCTCTCGGGCTGAACGCGGGCGGCCAGTGGCGTGCCCATGCGCTGCCGGGATCCGCCGCCGCAAGGGCTTTGCGGCGGCGTCTTGCTGCGTTTACTTTTCGATGTAGACGTCGTCGAACGATTCGTTCAACCCGATCGCGGTCTTGACCAGGTTCTTCACGTTGGCGCGGTACAGGGTCGGGAATTCCATATCCACCAGGTAGCCGTTGGCCACGTCATTGACGAGCGTGGTTTGCAGCTTGGTGTAGATTTCCTGGCGCTTGGCCGGATCAACCTCGGAGGCGGCGGCTTCCCATTGCTTGTCGGTCTCGGGGTTGCTGTAGCCCTGCACGTTGGCAAACGGCGAACCCTTGACGATGTTCGACGAGATATACAGCCGCTGCACGCCCAGCGCGGGGTCGCCGTACTGGTAGGTGAACGTGGTGGTCAGGTCGAAGTCCCAATTGCCCGTGCGGCTGGCCCAGCCGCCCGCGTCGGTGGATTCCACATTGACCTTGAAGCCCAGTTGTTCCAGCGCCTGCTTGGTGTATTCGCCCAGGCGATCCCACGTGGAACCGTACGGAAAGCTCAGTTGGCGAATCGTGTAGTCCTCGGGCTTGATGCCCGATTCCTTGATCAGCGCGCGAGCCTTCTTCATGTCGAACGGCATCGCCGGCATGTTCTTGTCGTAGAACATCTCGGTCGTCACGAAGGGGCTGGTGGACACCTTGCCCAGGCCGAAGAAAATATTGTTGACCACCATGTTGCGGTTCATCGCGGCCATGATGGCCTGACGCACCTTCAGGTTGTCGAACGGGGGCTTGCGCATGTTGAAGATCAGGTAAGCCTGCGGCGAGAACATTTCCCAGCCGGCTGTGGTGTATTCCACCTTGGGCAGGGCACGCAGGCGCTTGATGTCGACGTTGTCCACGTCACCGCCACGCAGCACGTCCACGCTGCCGCGTTCGAACGCGACCGCGCGCGAGGCCGCGTCGGGAATCACGTTGAACACCAGTTCATCCAGATACGGCTTGCCCGGCTTCCAATAATCGGGGTTGCGCGTCAGCTTGATGTATTCACCGCGCTTCCATTCCTTGAACATGAACGGGCCGGTGCCCACGGGCTTCTGGTTGGCCGGGTTGGTCATGAAGTCCGTGCCGGCGTACAGATGCTTGGGCATCATGGGCGCAAAGCCAGGTTCGAACATCAGCATGAAAGCGGGGAAGGGCGTCTTCAGCTTGATCACCACCGTTTTCGCGTCCGGGGCAGTCACCGAATCGACAAACTTGTTCAAGATGACGCGGGCGCGCGCATGCGTCTTGGGCAGCATCTCGGAAAGCGAGAACACCACGTCTTCCGAGGTGAACGGCTTGCCGTCATGCCACTTGACGTTGTCTTGCAGGTGGAACGTATAGGTCAGCCCGTCGGCCGCCGCTTCCCACGATTTGGCCAGGCCGGGCTGCGGCTTCAGGTCGGTGGAATAGGTCAGCAGGCTTTCGTAGATCTTGCCCGCGACAAATTGCGTGGGGCCTTGCTGGTTGATGGCCGTGACGATCACGGGCGGCTCGGGCTGCACGATCATGTTCAGCGTGCCGCCTTTGGTCTGCGCCAAGGCTTGCGTGGCGGGTAGCGCGGCCGCAAGGACCAATGCGCCGATGCTTAGGGAGAACCATTTCTTCGATTTCACTGCGAGCCTCCGGGCTGGAAAGGGACTGACAGGTGACCGCCGCTGCGCGGCGGATGCCGTGCTTTGACAAGCAAACCTTGTGCCACCTGGGTTTATCAGGGGTACTACAGGTAAAGCCGCTACCGCCATGCTTCGTACAGGTGCTGGGTAAGGCAGGCCGCGCACCAATGCGGCGAAATCGGCGGTGCACGCGCGGCGAGCCGAAAGACGTGGTGACGTCGGCATCGGCCGCGCGGCGATCCGCGAGGAAACAGTTGCCGCTATCTTGCGGCGTTGGCCCGCGCCACCATGGCGTCAAGCAGGACGTTGCAGCCGGCTTCCAGATGCTCGGGTTGCGCGTCCTCAATTTCGTTGTGGCTGATGCCGTCTTTGCAGGGCACGAAGATCATGGCGGTGGGCGCCACCGCGGCCATGTAGACGGCGTCGTGCCCCGCGCCCGTCACGATGTTCATCGCCGGCAGGCCGCGACTGGCGGCGCCTTGCCGGACCTTGTCCACCAGGTCGGTATCAAAGGGCGTGGGGCGGAAATACTGCACGTCTTTCAAGTCCACCTGCACGCCATGGGCCACGGCGATGTCATCGCAAGCCCGGCGCCATTGCTGGTCCATGCGCGTCAACGTGGCTTCGTCTTCGTGGCGCAGGTCGGCGGTAAAGCGCACCTGGCCAGGGATGACGTTGCGCGATCCCGGGTGCGCGTGGATCTCGCCCACGGTGCCACGCCCGTGCGGCTGGTGCGCGTTAGCGATGTTGATGACGGTCTGCACCAGAAAACTGGCGGCAAAGAGCGCGTCGCGGCGAATCGCCATCGGTGTGGGGCCCGCGTGCATTTCCATGCCGGTCACCGTGATGTCGTACCAGCGCAGGCCCAGCGACCCGGTCACGACGCCGATGGTCTTTTCCTCGTGTTCAAGAATCGGGCCCTGTTCGATATGGGCCTCGAAGTAGGCGTCCACCGGGCGCCCGCCTACCGGGTCCGTGCCCGCGTATCCGATCGCGGCCAGCTCATCGCGTACCGAGATGCCTTGCGCGTCGCGGGCCGACAGCGCGGTTTCCAATGGGAACTTGCCGGCGAATACGCCGGACCCCATCATCACGGGCACAAAGCGCGAGCCTTCCTCGTTGGTCCAGATCGCCACTTCCAGCGGCGCTTCCGTCTGGACGCCGGCGTCGTTCAATGTGCGCATGACTTCCAGGCCGGCCAGCACGCCGTAGCAGCCGTCGAACTTGCCGCCCGTGGGTTGGGTATCGATGTGGCTGCCGGTCATGACGGGCGGCAGGTCGTTATTGCGGCCGGCGCGGCGCGCAAAGATGTTGCCCACCTGGTCCACCCGCACCGTCATGCCGGCATCGCGCATCCAGCCAGTGACAAGGTCGCGGCCCTGGCCGTCCAGCGCGGTCAGCGCCAATCGACAGTTGCCGCCTTTTGGCGTGGCGCCGATGCGCGCAAGGTCCATCAGCGACTGCCACAGGCGTTGGCCGTTGATGGACAGGGAAGACGTAGTCATGGGTTGCCTCGATGATCGGTAAGGGGATCGAAGTCTTCGCGCAGGCGCGCCAGGATGCCAAGCAGGTGCGTGTGCATGGCGTGGCGCGCGCGAATCGGGTCTCGCGCCGTGATGGCGTTCAGGATGCGTTGATGCTCGGCATGGGCGGCGACCCACGCTTGCGTCGTGACGAAATAGTCCTGCATGCGGCTATACAGCGAACTGGACTGGCTTAGATTCCACAGATGCGCCACGGCTGACGCCAGCGCCGCGTTGCCGCAGGCCGCGCCGATGGCGCTGTGGAACGCGCGGTCATGGCGGCCGGGCGAGTCGGTCAGCGACATGGCGGCATGGGCATCGCGGATGCCGGCAATCTGTGCGGGCGTGGCCTGGTGCGCGGCCAGCGCCGCGCATTCCGGTTCGATCAGCATGCGCGCTTCAAGAAGGTCGAATGGCCCGATGTCGTCCTGTTCGGCCAAGGCCGGCGCGCCCATGGCGGCCGTTGCGGGAAACGCGGCGCCGTCCGGCGAGGTCGTGACGAACACCCCGGTGCCGACGCGAACTTCGACGTAGCCTTCGATTTCCAGCGCAATCAGTGCTTCGCGGATCGAGGCCCGACTCACTTGCAGTTGTTCGGCCAGCTCGCGCTCGGAAGGCAGGCGCGCGCCGCGCAGGAAATCACCCGCCCGGATGCGGCCGGCGATCTGGTCGGCAATCATGCGATACAAGCGGGTGGCGGCGACGGCCTGAAAGGTGCTCATCGTGGCGTGGAGTTGTCATGGCCTGGTGGTCAGGCCACCAATATAGGCACGCCGCCTTTGAAATAGAAGGGGAAATTTACGTTTTCAGGGAAAACGATCAGAGGGAATCTACGTCTTCCTATCCGGTGGTCAGGCCAGTTAGGCGACGTTAGTGTCTGGCCTGAAGCGGGCGTTGGCGTTGCGCCAGCGCCGCTTGCTTGCATGCCCGGTTTAGGGCTCGTTCGTGAACGCGCGGACCAGGCGCGCGATGCCGTCCAGTTCGTCCTGGGCGCCCTCTACCCATTCGGGCTTTTCAAAGGGGCTGTCGGACGGGGCGTTGTCCATGCCGGCCTTCAGGTCGTTAAGCAGTTCCAGCGCCATGTCGGTAGCTTGCGGGCTGCTGCGGGTGGATAGGGCGATGGCAATTGCCACCGCCTGGCGCATGGCCAACAGGCGGCCGTCCAGTTCAGTGCCCATGAGGTGTCCTTGTTGTGCAACGTAAAAGCCGCATTTTACGGGCGTGACCCGGCGCCCGCCCAAGACGCCGCCGGGTTTGCGCCAGATCAAGTTGCGGTGACCCGCAAGGGCGAATAATCCAGGCTATGCAAGCCGCCCTAAGCCCCGTCGTTTCATCGCCCGCGCCTGCCGCCGCCGAACCGTTCTTTCCCCCTCGATTGTTGGCGAGGCTGGACAAGAACGGGCCACGCTACACCTCGTATCCCACCGCCGACCGCTATCACGGCAATTTCGGCGAGCAGGACTATCGCAACGCGCTGCGGCAGCGTCGCGCCAACGCCGCGACCGAGCCGCTGTCGCTATATGTGCACATCCCGTTCTGCGATTCGGTCTGCTATTACTGCGCGTGCAACAAGGTGGTCACGCGTCATCACGACCGTGCGGTGCGCTACCTGGAAGCGCTGGCGCAAGAGATCGCCTTGCACGTGAAGGAGCTTGGCCCGGGCGTGCCGGTGTCGCAACTGCACTTTGGTGGCGGAACGCCTACGTTTCTGTCCGATGCGGAGCTCACCCGTTTGATGCAGGACCTGAGATCGGCATTCCGGTTCGAGAACGATGCCGAAATTTCGATCGAAGTCGATCCTCGCACGGCTACGCCCCAGCGCCTGGCGCACCTTCGGCAGTTGGGCTTTAACCGCCTGAGCTTCGGCGTGCAGGATTTTGACGAGCGGGTGCAAAAGGCGGTGCATCGGGTGCAGTCTTTTGACGACGTGCGGGCGCTGATGCAAAGCGCGCGCGCCCTGGGCTACGACTCGGTCAACATGGACCTGATCTACGGGTTGCCGTTGCAGACCACGGAATCGTTCGCGCGCACGATCAAACAGGTGGTGGCGTTGCGACCCGACCGCATTGCGCTGTACGCCTACGCGCACCTGCCCGAGCGCTTCAAGCCCCAGCGCCGCATCCATGAAGCGGACCTGCCCAACCGCGAGACCCGGGTGGGCTTGCTTGGCGCGGCCATCGACGGCTTTCTGCAGCAGGGCTACACGTACATCGGCATGGACCATTTCGCGCTGAACACCGACGCGTTGGCCATCGCCAAGCAGCGTGGTCAGCTGCACCGGAATTTCCAGGGCTATAGCACCCAGCCCGACCGGGATCTGGTCGCCCTGGGCGTGTCCGCCATCGGCCGCATCGGCAACACGTACAGCCAGAACGCAAAAGTGCTGGACGCCTATTACGGCGCGGTCGAATCCGGCCATTTCGCGGTGGAACGCGGGCTCAGCCTGTCCAGCGACGACCTGGTGCGGCGGGAAGTCATCATGGACATCATGTGCCAGGGCCGGGTGGACTTTGCCGCCGTCGAGGCGCGCCACGGCCTGCGCTTTGGCGACTACTTCAGCCGCGAACTGCTGCAAATGGCGAACCTGGCCGAATTGGGCCTGGTCAATCTGCGCGCGGGCGAAGTAGAGGTTACCGGGCTGGGCTGGTACTTCGTGCGCGCGGTCGCCATGGCGTTTGACGGCTACCTGGGCAGCGCCGGCAGCGGCGCCAGCTATTCCCGCATCATCTGACGCGGCGCGTGCGCGGGGCGGCTTCATTCCGCGAATTTCTCGCGCAGGTATAGAGCCAGCGATAGATCGTCGGCCAGTTGCAGCTTTTGCATCGCCCGCCGCTTATGGGTGCTGATCGTCTTTTTGCTGCGCGACAGGCGCGCGGCTATCTGCGTGACGGACAGGCCCTGGCTGATATGGCGCAGGATCTCGATTTCGGATGTGGTCAGCATCGCGTGGGGGTGGTCGGGCAGCACGGGGCGAACCTTGCCGTCCTGCACGGACAGAAAGGTCTTCTTGTTGTTGAGTACGGCTCGAATGATTTCGGGCAGCAACACCATTCCCCATTGCTTGGCCAAATAGCCGTTGGCGCCGGCGCGATACGCGGCGTATTGCGTTTCCTGCCGGTTGCCCGCCGAAAACGTGATGAGCGCCAGGGCAGGGTAGTGCCGCCGCAGCCGCCGCAGGAAATTGACGCCGTCCCAGGGTTCCTGGGGCAGATAAAAATCCACCAGCGCTACATCACAGGGCGTATGACGCAGCTTCTCAAGCATTTCGCGCGCCGATGTCTCTCGGTGCAGCACCCGGAAGCCGGGGCGGCTTTCAAGATATGCACCCACGCCTAGGGCGACGACGGGGTGATCGTCCAGTATCGCCACCTTGATAACCGACGGCAGCCGCGACAGCAGCATATGCCTGCGTCCGCTTGAGCGCACGCCTTCGCCGCAGCGTGGCGGGTTGGAAATAGAGGCTGCTTTGGTCACACGTATTGGGACAGCTTTCATCGATGCTCCACAAGCCGGTAGCGCGAACCGCGTCGCGCTTTTCTCGGCCAGAGTTGAAGTCCGGAGCACGCTCCGCGCCTGGTCATAAATTTGCGATGGAAGGTTACGTTTTCGAAAGCCTGTCCGGACGGGAATCACCCGAATATCGGACCTTTGCACCCTGGAACGAGCATTCAATCAGCCGCAAGACTGGGCATATTCGCTTGACTGGCGCCCGGAAAAGGCGCAAAGGGTGCTACAATCGACACATTAATTTCGGTCGATCCGTTGGTTGCTGGGGTGCCCCCGGCCCGGTCTTGGTTGGTATCGATCGCGCAACCTTGCAACGCGCCGTCCTGGCGCGTTTGAACAGGCTCAGAATCATGCTTTTCCTGCTGGCACGAACTACGACCCGGAACTTTCGCCCTATGTCGCGTTAGTTTTTCGTGCGTCGGGTTTCACCGTGTCAGGTCAGCGGTAAGACTCAGCAAGACAACCAGAAAACGCGGCTATCAGGCCGCGTTTTTCGTTTTCGTTCATTGATTTTTTTCTCGTTCCAAGAACCCCAGGAAGCACTCCCGATGGTACAGATCACATTGCCCGATGGTTCGCAACGCCAATATCCGGGGCCGGTCACGGTCGCCGAAGTGGCTCAGTCGATCGGTACGGGCCTGGCCAAGGCCGCCTTGGGCGGCCGCGTGACGTTTGAAGGCGAGTCGTCCAAGCTGGTCGACACAAGCTATCGCATCGAAGGCGATGCGCGCCTGGCAATCGTGACCGCCAAGGACGCCGATGGTCTGGATCTGATCCGGCACTCGACGGCCCACTTGCTGGCCTATGCCGTGAAGGAGCTGTTTCCGGACGCTCAGGTCACCATCGGTCCCGTGATCGACAACGGCTTCTACTACGACTTCTCGTACAAGCGCCCGTTCACGCCCGAAGACTTGGTCGCCATCGAAAAGAAGATGGCCGAGCTCGCCAAGAAAGACGAGGTAGTCACGCGCGAAGAATGGTCGCGCGATGATGCCGTTGAATTCTTCAAGGGTATCGGCGAAAAGTACAAGGCCGAGATCATCGCGTCGATCCCGTCCAACGAGCCCCTGAGCCTGTATCGCGAAGGCGATTTCATCGACCTGTGCCGCGGCCCCCACGTGCCGTCCACCGGCAAGCTGAAGGTGTTCAAGCTGATGAAGGTGGCCGGCGCCTATTGGCGCGGCGACAGCAAGAACGAGATGCTTCAGCGCATCTATGGCACGGCCTGGGCCACCAAGGAAGAACAGGAAGCCTACCTGCACATGCTGGAAGAGGCCGAGCGCCGCGATCACCGCAAGATCGGCCGCGAACTTGACCTGTTCCACTTCCAGGATGAAGCGCCGGGCCTGATTTTCTGGCATCCCAAGGGCTGGGCGTTGTGGCAGCAGGTCGAGCAATACATGCGCGCCGTCTACAACAACAACGGCTACCAGGAAGTCAAGGCGCCGCAGATCCTTGATATTTCGCTGTGGAAGAAGACGGGCCACTGGGACAACTATCGTGAAAACATGTTCACGACCGAGTCCGAGAACCGCGTCTATGGCCTGAAGCCGATGAACTGCCCGGGCCACGTGCAGATCTTCAACGCCGGCCTGCATTCCTATCGCGAACTGCCGCTGCGCTATGGCGAATTCGGCCAGTGCCACCGCAACGAACCCTCGGGTTCGCTGCACGGCATGATGCGCGTGCGCGGGTTCACGCAGGATGACGGCCACATCTTCTGTACCGAAGATCAGCTGCAAGACGAATGCGCCGACTTCACGGCCCTGCTACAGAAGGTCTATCGCGATTTCGGCTTTACCGAAGTGCTGTACAAGGTCGCCACGCGTCCTGAAAAGCGCATCGGCTCGGACGAAGTCTGGGATACGGCCGAGCAGGCGTTGATGGAAAGCCTGCGCCGCACGGGTTGCGAATTCGAGATTTCCCCGGGGGAAGGCGCGTTTTACGGTCCCAAGGTGGAATACACCCTGAAAGACGCCATCGGGCGCCACTGGCAATGCGGTACCATTCAGGTCGACTTCTCCATGCCCGTGCGCCTTGGCGCCGAGTATGTCGACCAAAACGACCAGCGTCGTCCGCCGGTCATGCTGCACCGTGCCATCCTGGGTTCGCTCGAGCGTTTCATCGGCATGCTGATCGAAAACCATGCCGGCGCGATGCCGCCCTGGCTGGCCCCGGTGCAAGCCGTTGTATGCTGCATTTCTGAACCTTCGGCCGATTATGCGGCTGAAATAACACAAAGCCTGAAAAAACAAGGCTTTAGAGTAGAGTCCGATTTGCGTGGTGAAAAAATCACTCGTAAAATCCGGGAGCACAGCCTGCAAAAGGTGCCGTACATTCTTGTCGTCGGCGACAAGGAAAAACAAAACGGCACCGTAGCCGTCCGCGGTCTGGGTGGATTGGACCTTGGCGCCATCGCATACGACGAATTCGTCGCGCGATTGTCCGAGGATGTTTCTGCCCGTCGCGACGTCAATCAACCTGATAGCAGTGCTGCTTAACATTTCTAGGAGCTTTCAACATCGCCACTGAAAAAGCCAATCGCATCAACGGTGAAATCCGCGTCCCCGAGGTGCGCCTGATAGGTCTGGACGGAGAACAGCTGGGCATCGTCAAGATCGCCGACGCGTTCCGTCTTTCCGAGCAAAGCGACGTGGATCTGGTGGAAATCGCGCCGAACGCCGAGCCGCCGGTCTGCCGTTTGATGGACTACGGTAAGTTCAAGTACCAAGAGCAGAAGCGCCAAGCTGAAGCTCGTTCCAAGCAGAAGGTCATCCAGGTCAAGGAAGTCAAATTCCGTCCGGCCACCGACGAGGGCGACTACCAAGTCAAGCTGCGCAACCTGCGCCGCTTCCTCGAAGAGGGCGACAAGGCCAAGGTGACCCTGCGCTTCCGTGGCCGCGAAATGGCTCACCAGGAACTGGGTATGCGTGTGCTTGAACGTGTGCGTGACGATCTGCTGGAACTTGCCCAGGTCGAAGCCATGCCGAAGCTCGAAGGCCGTCAGATGGTCATGGTGCTGGCGCCCAAGAAGAAGGCCGTGCCCGCTGCGGGCAAGCCTGAATCTGCCGCGTAAGTTCCAGCCATAGCCTTTGCAAGAAGGCTTGGCCGCTTCCCATCCGACCCGCCGTCCGTCACGTGACCGGCGGGTTCGCTTATTGGGCGGCTCTGCGCTACGATGTCATAAAGCCGCCTTCCCGCCAGGGAAGGCGGCGTACGTTCAGGGTGTCGCGATGCATGTTTTGTTCGTTTTGGATCCCTTGCCGCTTCTCAAGGCGTACAAGGACAGTTCGGTTGCCATGATGCGTGCCCTCGTGGCGCGCGGCCACACGCTTAGCGTGGCCATGCAGGGCGATCTCTACATCGAGGCCGGCACGGTCAAGGCCGTTACCACGCCGATCGCGCTGGTCGCGGATGCCGACTTGCACGGCCACGACTGGTGGACCGAGTCCCCCGCACAAGATCTGCCGCTGGCCGATTTTGGCGCCGTCGTGATGCGCAAAGACCCTCCTTTCGACATGGAATACGTGTATTCGACGCATCTGCTCGAATACGCCGAAGCGCAGGGCGCCCGCGTGTTCAACAGCGGCGCGGCCATTCGCAACCATCCCGAAAAGCTGGCCATCACCGAAATCAGCGAGTTCACCGCCCCGACGCTGGTGACGCGCAACATGGCTCGCCTGAAGGCGTTTCACGATACGCACCACGACGTGATCGTCAAACCGCTTGACGGCATGGGTGGCACGGGCGTGTTCCGCCTGCAACCCAAAGACCCCAACCTGAACGCCATCCTGGAAACGCTGACCGACAACGGCGCGCGCACCATCATGGCTCAGCGCTACATCCCTGACATCGTCAAGGGTGACAAGCGCATCCTGCTCATCGGCGGTGAGCCGGTGCCGTATTCGCTGGCGCGCATTCCGCTGGCCGGTGAAACGCGCGGCAATCTGGCCGCCGGCGGCCGTGGCGTGGCGCAGGAATTGTCGCCGCGCGATCGCGAAATCGCCGAAGCCGTCGCCCCCAAGCTTGCCGCTCGCGGCCTGCTGCTGGTCGGCTTGGACGTCATTGGCGATTACGTCACCGAAGTCAACGTCACCAGCCCCACCTGTTTCGTCGAGATTGCCGAACAGACTGGCTTCGATGTCGCGGGCATGTTCGTCCAGGCGCTTGAAAAAGCCGTGGCGAATACTGCCCCGGCAGCCTGATCTTTCTGGAATCCGTCATGACCACGGGTATTGTTATCGTCGTGCACGCGCCTTTGGGCGCGGCGATGCGCGAATGCGCCAGCCACGTCATGGGCGACCTTGACGGCATGCTGGCCATTCACGACATCCTGCCCGAGGACCGGCCCGATGAGCAGGCACCGGCCGTCCTGAAAGATATTCTTGAACAGGATCACGGCGCCGGTGTGCTGGTGCTGACGGACCTGATCGGCGCCACCCCCGCCAATATCTCCAAGCGCGCCGTGGCCGATGCCCAGGCGCAGGGCATTCAGTGCTGTGTCCTGGCCGGCCTGAATACCCCCATGCTGCTGCGCGCCTTGACCTATCGCAATCTGCCGCTTGCCGATACGCGCGAAAAGGCCTTGGCCGGCGGCGTGCAGGGTGTCTTGCGTGTAGACTGACGGGCAGGAATTTGCCCTATTATGTCGGCTGGTATTTCCGGTCGAAATGCGGTTGACGGTTTGCCTCTTTGCTGCGATCAACACTGCGGCGTTAATCCGCGGTCATAATATTTCCTATGCCTACTAAAGACATCGTCATCAGCAATAAATTGGGTTTGCATGCGCGGGCCGCCGCCAAGCTGACGCAACTGGCCAGCAAGTTCTCCAGCGAGATCTTCATCTCGCGTGGCGCGCAACGCGTGAACGCCAAAAGCATCATGGGCGTCATGATGCTGGCGGCCGGGCTTGGCGTGACGGTCAAACTGGAGGCTTCCGGCAATGACGCCGATCAAGCCCTTTCCGAAATCGAAACTCTGTTCGACAGCAAATTCGGTGAGCAGGAATAGAACACCCCCTGAATCCGCCGGCCCTGGCGTTGCCGAGGCCGGCCCGTCTACGACCCTGAACATCGCCCACGACGGGGCTGGCCGCGCCAGCCCCGTCGTTTGTCTTTATGGCAAAGGCGTTGCCAAGGGATATGCCATCGGCCGCGCGGTCGTCATGGGCGCCGCGGCGCTGGAAGTGGCGCACTACCGGATATCACCCGAAGATGTGCCCGCCGAAAGCAGCCGCCTGACCGAGGCCCTGGCATCGGCGCAACAAGAGCTTCGGCTATTGGCCGACACCTTGCCCGCCGACGCGCCGCGCGAGCTGGGCGCCATGCTCAACGTGCACAGCCTGCTCTTGGGTGACCCCTTGCTGGCCGAGCAAACGCTGGGCCTGATCGCCGAACGTCACTACAACGCCGAGTGGGCGCTGACCACGCAAGGCCAGATGCTGGGCCAGCAGTTCGACGCCATGGAAGACGAGTACCTGCGCGAGCGTGGGGCCGACGTACGCCAGGTCATCGAGCGCGTGCTGCATGTGCTTGCCGGCACGTCCGCCATCCTGCCCGACATGTCCCACATGGGCGGCGACGATGCGCTGGTGGTCGTGGCTCACGACATTTCTCCGGCGGACATGCTGCGCTTGCGCGGCGGCCGCTTCGCCGCTTTCGTGACCGATCTGGGCGGCCCCACGTCGCATACCGCCATCGTGGCGCGCAGCATGGGCGTGCCGGCCGTGGTTGCCATGGGCAACGTACGCGAGCTGGTACGCGATGGCGACATGCTCATCATCGACGGCGCGGCGGGCGCGGTGGTGGTCAATCCGTCTGACCGCATTCTTCAGGAATACCGCCGCCGCCAGACCGTGTACGCCGATGAACGCGCAGAGCTGGGCCTGTTGCGCGACGAGCCTTCCGTGACGCTGGATGGCATCGACATCGTCCTGCACGCCAATATCGAACTGCCGGAAGAGGCCGCGCTGGCGCTGGCGTCCGGCGCGCACGGCATCGGCCTGTTCCGCAGCGAATTCCTGTTCATGGGCCGGCCGGACCTGCCCGGCGAAGAAGAGCAATACGAAGCCTATTCATCAGTGGTCAAGGTCATGGCCGGCAGGCCCGTCACGATCCGCACGCTGGACATCGGGTCGGACAAGACGCTGGACGGCGAAGCCACCGTGGCTACGAATCCCGCGCTGGGCCAGCGCGCAATCCGCTACTGCCTGGCGCGTCCGGAAATGTTCGCCACGCAGCTGCGCGCCATCTTGCGGGCATCGGCGCACGGCCCGGTTCGGTTGCTGATCCCCATGATTGCGCACATGCACGAAGTGGTGGCCACCAAGGCTGCCATCGAGGCGGCGCGCCGCGAGCTTGATGCGCGTGGGCAGGCGTATGCGCCGCACATGGAAGTGGGGGCAATGGTGGAAGTGCCCGCCATCGCAATCGCCATCGAGCCCTTCGCGCAGGCCCTGGATTTCCTGTCTATCGGCACCAACGACCTGATCCAGTACACGTTGGCCATTGACCGCGGCGACCATGATGTTGCCGCGCTGTACGACCCGCTGCATCCCGCCGTGCTGCGCCTGGTGGCCAATACCATCAACGCGGGCGAGCGCGCCGGCAAGCCGGTAGCGGTGTGCGGCGAAATGGCGGGCGATTCACGCATGACACGCCTGTTGCTGGGCCTGGGCCTGACGGAATTTTCCATGCACCCGCAGCAGTTGCTGGACGTCAAGCGCGAGGTGCGGCGCGCGCATTCGAACGCCTTGCGGATCAAAGTGGCCACCGCGCTCAACCGCGCTTTGCCTGTCGACCTGGACGCGCTGGACCCGGCCTGAAACGACCGGGGTTGGCCGAATTTGCCGGTATTAGCCTGTATTGGCCTGTATTGGCCATTCCGAACCTGCCAGACGCTGAACGCCCCTGAACGGGGCGTTTTTCTTTGCCTTTGCATCCGGAGTCACCAATGAAAAACGGCGTCGGGGGCAGCCCCCGACGCCGTTTCTGGCAAGCCCTGCGGCAGTCAAGCCGCAGGCCTGCAAACCGCTTTAGCTGTGATAAGCCGATTCGCCGTGGCTGGTGACGTCCAGACCTTCGCGTTCCTGATCTTCCGGCACACGCAGGCCGCACAGGGCGTTGGCGATCTTGTAGGCAATCCACGCCACCACACCGGACCAGACGATGGTCAGCAGCACGCCTTCCAGCTGCACCCACAGTTGGTGGGCGATCATGCCGGGTTCGGCCAGACCGGGGCCACCGAGGACCTGGGCATTGAACACGCCGGTCAGCAAGGCGCCGACGATACCGCCCACACCGTGCACGCCGAACACATCCAGCGCGTCATCGGCACGCAGCAAACGCTTCAGGCCATTCACACCCCAGACGCAGACGATGCCGGCGATCACGCCGATGATCAGTGCGCCCACCGGGCCGACCAGGCCGGCTGCCGGCGTGATGCCCACCAGACCCGCGATCGCGCCGGACGCAGCGCCCAGCATCGACGGCTTGCCCTTGACGGCCCATTCCGTGAACAACCAAGCCAGAACGGCACCGGCAGTTGCGATCATCGTGTTGAAGAAGGCCAGCGTGGCGTTCTCGTTGGCGGCCAGCGCCGAACCCGCGTTGAAGCCGAACCAGCCCACCCACAGCAGGGCGGCGCCCACGAAGGTCATCGGCAGGTTGTGCGGTTGCATCGCTTCGCGGCCGTAGCCCACGCGCTTACCCACCACATAAGCACCCACCAGGCCGGCCACACCGGCGTTGATGTGCACCACGGTGCCGCCGGCAAAGTCCAGTGCGCCCTTGGCGTTCAGCAGGCCGGGCGCCGTTTCGGACGCGAACCACACCATGTGGGCGATCGGCACGTAGGCAAACGTAAACCAGATCACCGTGAACACCAGCACGGCCGAAAAGCGGGCGCGCTCGGCAAAGCTGCCCACGATCAGCGCGCAAGTGATGCCGGCGAACGTGGCCTGGAACGAGGCGAACAGCAGCTCGGTCAGGGTGTTCGACATGGCGTACTTGCCGTCAGCCGGTGTGAACATGCCAGAGAAGAAGGCGCGCGACAGGCCGCCGAAGAATGCATTGCCTTCGGTGAAGGCAAGCGAATAACCGTAGATGAACCAGAGAACCAGGCCCAACACGAACGTGCACAACACTTGCAGCAACACAGACAGCACGTTCTTGCTGCGTACCAGGCCGCCATAGAACATCGCCAGACCGGGTACGGCCATCATCAATACGAGCAGGGTAGAGACGAGCAACCAGGAGATATCTGCTTTATCCATTTTCAGGCTCCAATGAGTCTTTCTTTATTTATTTACAGCGCAGCTTCGCCAGCTTCACCTGTGCGGATACGGATCACCTGTTCCAGCGGGGCGGCAAAGATCTTGCCGTCACCGATCTTGCCGGTACGAGCGGCTTGCTCGATCGCCTCGATGACCTGGTCCACAAGGTGATCGGGCACGGCGGCTTCGACACGCAGCTTGGGCAGAAAGTCCACGGCGTATTCCGCGCCGCGATACAGCTCGGTATGGCCCTTTTGACGGCCAAAACCCTTTACTTCGGTAACAGTCAGGCCCTGGACGCCGATCCCGGATAGAGCCACCCGCACTTCGTCGAGCTTGAAGGGCTTGATGATGGCGATGATGAGTTTCATGGCATTTCCTCTCATGGTTGCACGTTGGCTCCGACTATCAAGCAATATCCATGCCATGTTTCCTGGCGCGTGGAATGCGGGCTGCACGCGCGCATGTTGTGCCTGTGCGCACCAATCTGGGGCGTTATGCACCACGGAGCGGCCTCAATATGGTGCGTGATGCGCGCCATTGGGTGCATGCAACGAAATATGTTTCAAAAGCGGCATTTGTAGCCAGTTGATGCCGTGGCCGTTGCGGTTTGTATTGCCGTTTTCTTCGGTGCCCGGTCTGCCCGGTCGGTATGACCCGGCCGCGGAGCGTTGCGGCGCAACGGTGACCCGGGTTTCAAGGCCGCCGTGTTCGGTAATCGGGCGGCCATTCAATCCTCCAAATGGAGGATTCCCTTGATACCAGGGATTACAGGCGTCGGCTTGTTGCCGGGGGACGGGTGAAGAAGAATCAAGACAGCTCCGGCCGAGGCAAGCGTCAACCAGTAAGCGTCAAGCAGCCTCTAGGCGGCCAAATCGCTGTGGGCTGCCGTTGCTGGCACGACGCAGCTAGCGGCGCAATGCAAGCAGTCGTCGGATTTATATGCGCGATCGGCAAACCAGATGGGTTGCCTGTAACGATGTTGGTAGGGGGTTGCCGCCATGGCAGCCCGGTTTTCTCCTGTGCTTTGATGGGCGGTCACCGCATGCGGCCCGCCCTTTTTTTTGGCGCGAGCTGGCGGGGCGTGGCTGCGCCAGCTCGGCAAGGCACTACACTTGAGGCATCAAGAACCAGAGAGGCCGCTATGAATAATCGCACCCAGTGGATGGAAGACATCCAGAAAAATATTTCTGACCTGATTGCCCGCAGCCCGGCTGCGGATGTGGAGCGCAATGTGCGCGCGATGATGACGCAGGCGTTCTCGAAGCTGGACTTGGTCACGCGCGAAGAATTCGACGTACAAGCCGATTTGCTGGCGCGTACGCGCGCCCGCGTGGACCAGCTTGCCGCACAGGTACAACAGATGGAATCGCGCTTGTCCGCGTTGGATAAGTGATGTGCCGTCAGGGGCTAACCGTTAGCAGCTAGCCGCTCGCCGTGAGCCGCTCACCGTGAGCCGCTCGGCAGTCCCCGTCACAAAGCAAATCAAAACGACCGCACCGTGCGGTCGTTTTGCTTTTGGGGAACGGGGAAGGAGGGGCACGCGCAAGCGATCTCGGAGAAGTGATCGGGGCCGGGCGATCGGGGGCAGGGGCGGGGTCAGAGGAGGGGGGAACAGGAACGGGGAACAGGAACGGGGAACAGGAGCGGGGGACAAGGAACGGGGGACAAGGAACGGGGGACAAGGAACGGGGGGCAAGGAACAAGGGACATCATTGTCCCGCTCGGCCCATCGCGCCGGACGGAATTGCCGATACTGACGGTCTTGTATTCACGGAGACTGTCTTGACGCTTGCCGTACTTGCCAGCCGCGCGCTCAGTGGCATGCACGCGCACGCTGTTCGGGTCGAGACCCATTTGGGCCCCGGCCTGCCCAGCTTCAACGTCGTGGGGCTTGCGGACACCGAAGTGCGCGAAAGCCGTGAACGCGTGCGTGCCGCGATATTGAACAGCGGGTTTGATTTCCCGCCCGGCCGCATCACTGTCAATTTGTCGCCGGCCGACATCCCCAAGGAATCAGGTCGCTTTGATCTGCCTATCGCGTTAGGCCTGCTGCTGGCTTCCGGTCAGCTATCCGCGCCCGTTGCGGGCCAAGGGGAGGGGCAGCCAAGGGGGCCTGATCCCTCTTTGGTTGATCTGGTGTTCGCCGGCGAACTATCCCTGACCGGCGCGCTGGTGCCCGTTGCCGCACCGTTGGTTATTGCCTTGAGCGTGGCGCGGGATGCACCCGGCGCCACGCTGATACTGCCGGCGGGCAGCGCTGAAGAGGCCGCATGGGTGCCGGACCTGCGCGTTTTGTCCGCGCGCAGCCTGGCCGATGTCGCCGCGCACGCAGCCGGCTCGCATCACCTTGCCGACGCCGTCCCCAAGGCATGGCCACAGGCGCCACCCGGGCCGTGCCTGTCGGATGTCCGGGGGCAGGCGGGTGCAAGGCGGGCGCTGGAAGTGGCGGCGGCGGGCGGCCATAGCCTGCTGATGGTGGGTCCGCCGGGCGCCGGTAAAAGCATGCTGGCGTCGCGTTTGCCGGGCTTGCTGCCGCCGCTGGATCGATCCCAGGCGTTGGAAGCGGCCGCCGTCTCCGCCTTGGCGGGCTTGCCGCAAACGTTGATGGGCCAGCCGCCGTTTCGCGCACCCCACCATTCCGCCTCGGTCGCCGCCTTGGTGGGCGGGGGCAGCCGGCCCCGCCCCGGCGAGATCAGCCTGGCGCACAATGGCGTGCTGTTCCTGGACGAACTGCCCGAGTACAGCCGGCGCACCCTGGAAGCCTTGCGCGAGCCCTTGGAGGCGGGCAGGGTGGTTATCGCCCGGGCGTTACACGCGGCGCAATTTCCGGCGCGTTTTCAATTGATCGCGGCAATGAATCCCTGCCCCTGCGGATGGCGCGGGCACCCGGTGCGGGCCTGTGTATGCAAACCGGACCAGATTGCGCGCTATGTGGGCAAGATATCGGGGCCACTACTGGATCGGATCGACCTGCACGTGGCACTGCCACCCTCTGACCCCGAATCAATGGCGGGCCCGCCTGGCGAAGCCTCCGGGCACGTGCTTGAACGGGTCACGCGCTGCCGACAGCGGCAGCACGACCGTCAGGGCAAGCTGAACGCCGCGTTGAGCGGCGCCGAGCTGGATCAGCACTGTGTGATGCAGGCGGATGCGCAGGCGCTGCTGTTTCAAGCCATGCGGCGTTTGTCGGGTTCCGGGCGGGCGCTGCACCGGGCGCTGCGCGTTGCCCGCACGATCGCCGATCTTGAAGGTGCCGAGGCGCTGGCTGCCAGTCATGTTGCCCAGGCGGTTCAGTACCGCCGGCCGGGTTTGTAGGGTTCCTTGGAAGCCGGCTGTGCGTCCACCTGGGGTTTTTCCGCATTCCGGCTCGACAACACCAAGGAAATCACCATATAATCAAAGGCTTTCCCGGATCTGGCGTGCTTTTTAGCGGCAGACGTTCCAGGAAAGAAGTAGCAGCAAAGAAGTAGCAGCAAAGAGATAAGCCAAGCTGGCCGCGCTGAAAATCAATAGGCGTTTGCCGGTAGTAGTACAGCAATATCTCGGCAGTACCTCAGCACTACCCAGCAGTACCCCCCAAGAAGTGGCAACAGGTTTACAAGTTTTGCCGTTGTGTCGGTACCAGCCTTCGGGCTGCCAGCCACCAGCGCCCAAGCACCTCGCGTCATGTCAAATCAACAACGAGTTTAAGTTTAGGGAATCATCATGCCCAAGATGAAAACCAAGAAAAGCGCCTCCAAGCGCTTTAAGGTTCGCGGCAGCGGCTCCATCAAGCGCGGTCAGGCGTTCAAGCGCCACATTCTGACCAAGAAGACCACGAAGGCCAAGCGTCAATTGCGCGGCTCGACGGCCGTTCATGAATCCAACGTGGCCTCCGTCAAGGCCATGATGCCTTTCGCTTGATAAGGGAGACTTAATATGCCTCGCGTCAAACGCGGCGTAACTGCCCGCGCACGTCACAAAAAAGTCATTGCCGCCGCCAAGGGTTACCGTGGCCGCCGCGGTAATGTGTTCCGTATTGCCAAGCAAGCAGTCATGCGCGCTGGCCAATACGCCTACCGCGACCGTCGTAACAAGAAGCGCACGTTCCGTGCTCTGTGGATCACGCGTATCAACGCTGCTGTCCGCGAACATGGCGTCAGCTACAGCGTGTTCATCGCTGGTCTGAAGAAGGCTTCGATTGAACTGGATCGTAAGGTCCTGGCCGATCTGGCCGTGCGCGACAAGGCCGGCTTTGCCGCCATCGTGCAGCAAGCCAAGGCTGCCTTGGCTGCCTGATCGCGCGCTTTAACTCATCGCGCATCGCTGCAAACGGGGCTGTAATAGCCCCGTTTGCGTTTTGAAGGCTGGATTTCATGACTCTATTGGTTGACGACCTGGTCTCCCAGGCGCAAGAACGGTTCGCCGCGGCTACGGATGCCGCCGCGCTCGAGAACGCAAAGGCTCGATTCCTGGGTAAGGAAGGCGCACTGACGGTGCTGCTCAAGGGTCTGGGCAAGCTCGATCCCGAGCAGAAGCGCGAGATGGGCGCCCGTATCAATCAGGCCAAGCAACAAGTCGAAGAGCTCCTGAATTCGCGCCGCGCTGCATTGGCGCAGGCGGAACTGGACGCCCGACTGGCTTCTGAAACCATTGACGTCACCCTGCCGGGCCGCGGTCGCGCGCCGGGGGGCATCCATCCGGTGATCCGGACCTGGGAACGTGTGGAAGCTATCTTCCGTTCCATTGGCTTCGACGTGGCCGACGGCCCCGAAGTGGAAAACGACTGGACCAATTTCACCGCATTGAACAACCCGCTGGACCATCCGGCGCGTTCCATGCAGGACACGTTCTACGTCGACATGAACGACGCCGACGGCCTGCCGCTGCTGCTGCGCACGCACACCAGCCCCATGCAGGTGCGTTATGCCCGCATGCACAAGCCGCCCATCAAGGTGATTGCACCCGGGCGCACCTATCGCGTCGACAGCGACGCCACGCACTCGCCCATGTTCCACCAAGTGGAAGGGCTCTGGATCGCCGAGGACATCTCGTTTGCCGACCTGAAGGGCGTGTACACCGATTTCCTGCGTTGCTTCTTTGAAAGCGATGATCTTGTCGTGCGCTTCCGCCCGTCGTTCTTCCCGTTCACGGAGCCGTCCGCCGAAATCGACATGATGTTCACCTCGGGTCCCAACCGTGGTCGCTGGCTGGAAATTTCCGGCTCGGGCCAGGTGCACCCCGAAGTGGTGCGCAACTTCGGCCTTGATCCCGAGCGCTACATCGGCTTTGCCTTTGGTTCCGGCCTTGAGCGCCTGACGATGTTGCGCTACGGCGTCAACGACCTGCGCCAGTTCTACGAAGGCGATTTGCGCTTCTTGCGCCAGTTCAACGAATAACAGACGGCTGATCATGCAATTTCCCGAATCCTGGCTGCGTACGCTGGTCAACCCTCCCATCGCAACCGACGAACTCGCGCACCGCCTCACCATGGCCGGCCTGGAAGTCGAAGAGACGGCGCCTGCCGCCCCGGCCTTTACCGGCGTGGTCGTGGGTCACATCGTCGATATCGCTCCGCATCCCGACGCCGACAAGCTGCGCGTGTGCCAAGTGGACGATGGCTCCGGCGAACGCCTGCAAATCGTGTGCGGCGCGCCGAACGCGGCTGCCGGCCTGAAGGTGCCATTGGCACGCGTGGGCGCTGAACTGCCTGGCGGCATGAAGATCGGCGTGGCGAAAATGCGCGGCGTCCAATCGTCGGGCATGTTGTGCTCGGCCCGCGAACTGGGCTTGTCGCAAGACCACGCAGGCTTGTTGGAACTGCCCGCCGACATGGTGCCCGGTCAGTCCATCCGCGAAGCGCTGGACCTGGACGACACGCTCTTCACGCTCAAGCTCACGCCTAACCGCGCCGACTGCCTGTCGATACTTGGCGTGGCGCGCGAAGTGGCTGCGCTGACGGGCGCACCGTTGTCGGTTCCCACGGCCGTTGCCGTGCCCGTGCAGCTTGAAGATCGTCTGCCCGTCAAGATCGAAGCTCCCGACCTGTGCGGCCGTTTTGCCGGCCGCGTTATTCGTGGCGTGAATGCTCGCGCCGCAACGCCAGACTGGATGAAGACGCGCCTTGAGCGCGCCGGCCAGCGTTCGTTGTCGGCATTGGTCGACATCTCGAACTATGTCATGCTTGAGTTGGGCCGCCCGTCACACGTGTTCGATCTGGACAAGATCGGTGGCGATATCTCCGTGCGCTGGGCGCGCGAAGGCGAGACGCTGGAACTGCTGAACGGCCAGACCATCACGCTGGATCCGAAGGTCGGCGTGGTGGTGGCAGGCGATCAGGTGGAAAGCCTGGCCGGCATCATGGGTGGTGAAGCCACGTCCGTAACGCTGGACACGCAGAACGTCTATCTGGAAGCCGCGTTCTGGTGGCCGCAGGCCATTGCGGGTCGCGCGCGCCGCTACAAGTTCAGCTCGGAAGCCAGCCATCGCTTCGAGCGCGGCGTGGACTACGCCAGCATTCCCGAACACATCGAATTCATTACGCGCTTGATCGTCGACATCTGCGGCGGCCAGGTCGGCCCGCTGGATGACCAGATCGTCAACCTGCCTACGCGCGCGCCTGTCCGCATGCGCCTGGCGCGCTGCCATCGCGTGCTTGGCGTGCCCGTCACGCAAGAGCAGGTCGCCAAGATTTTCGCCAGCCTGGGTCTGGAGTTCACGGTCGAAGGCGATGACTTCATCGTCAGCCCGCCGTCGTACCGCTTCGACCTTGAAATCGAAGAAGACCTGATCGAGGAAGTGGCTCGCATCTACGGCTTCGAGAGCATTCCCGATGTGCCGCCGATGGCGCGCGCCAAGATGTTCTCGCAGCCCGAAGTGCATCGTGGCGCGCATGCGCTGCGTCGCCTGACGGCCGCCCAGGATTACCAGGAAGTCGTGAACTACAGCTTCGTTGAAGCCGATTGGGAACGCGACTACGCCGGCAACGACACGCCGGTTCGCCTGGTGAATCCTATTGCCAGCCATTTGTCGGTCATGCGTTCCAGCCTGATTGGTGGCTTGGTCGCCAACATCCGCCACAACGCCAACCGCAAGCAGTCGCGCGTTCGCGTGTTCGAACTGGGTCGCGTCTTCATGCGCGACGCCAGCGCACAAGATGGTCCGCTGGAAGTTGCGGGCGTGCGCCAACCGATGCGCTTGTCGGGCGCTGCCTGGGGCCCGGCCGTTGAAGAGCAGTGGGGCTTGGCCACGCGCCAAGTCGATTTCTTTGACGTGAAGATGGACGTCGAGGCATTGTTTGGCGCCCGCGGTCGTCGTCTGCGATTCGAAGCTGCGTCGCATCCCGCGCTGCATCCGGGCCGCAGCGCCCGCATCGAGCTCGATGGCAAGCAAGTGGGCTGGGTCGGCGAACTGCACCCGCGTTGGGCGCAGCAGGCAGATTTGGCGCACGCGCCCGTCGTGTTCGAACTTGACGTTCAAGCCTTGTCCGAAGGCGAGTTGCCTCAAGTGCGCGAGCTCTCGCGCCAGCCCGTGGTCGTGCGCGACCTGGCGCTGTGGGTGGACGCTTCGGTGTCTACGCAATCGATGCTGGACACGGTGTTTGCCGCGGTCAAGGCGGATGCGCAACTGGCAGTTGTGCAGGACGCGCGCGTGTTTGACGTGTGGCGCGAGAAGGCCCATGGCAGCGAGCCCGTCACGGAGAAAAGCCTTGCTTTCCGTTTCTGGCTACAGGACACTGAGGTCACCCTGGACGAAGCCCGTGTGGCGGATTGCCTGTCCCGCATCAAGGATGCATTGGTCGGCGCCCACGGCGCGCGCCAGCGTACATGAACCATGGGGAACAGTATGCTTGCTGCCGAGCCACGCACCCTGACCAAGGCTGAGCTTGCCGAACTGCTCTTCGAGCGGGTCGGCTTGAACAAGCGCGAGGCCAAGGACATCGTCGATACCTTCTTCGAAGAAATCCGTGACGCCTTGGCTCGCGGTGATTCCGTGAAGCTTTCGGGTTTCGGCAATTTCCAGGTGCGCGACAAGCCGCCACGACCTGGCCGCAATCCCAAAACCGGCGAGACCATTCCCATCGCCGCACGACGCGTGGTCACGTTCCACGCGAGTCAGAAACTCAAGAGCGTGGTAGAGCAGGCGACCCCTGCTGCACCCGACGCCGCGGAGTGATACGCTTTGTCGGTAATTGTTATCGGCACCCAGCTTACTCGCGGCATAAAATTCGCTTATGACACGTACTGAATCCACCGTTACCCTGCCGCCCATTCCCGCCAAGCGTTACTTCACCATTGGTGAAGTCAGCGAGCTGTGTGGCGTCAAGCCTCACGTCTTGCGGTACTGGGAACAGGAATTCACCCAGCTCAAGCCGGTCAAGCGGCGCGGCAATCGCCGCTACTATCAGCATCACGAAGTGCTGCTGATTCGCCGCATCCGTTCCTTGCTGTATGAACAAGGCTTTACGATCAGCGGTGCGCGCAATCGCCTGGGCGATGCGCGCGATATGCCGCACGATCAAGACGCCGCCGTTCGTTTGTCGGGCGCCGAAATGCAAGGCCTGCGCAACGAGCTTGCCAGCGTCTCGACGATGTTGGCAGACGCCTTGGGCCTGCCCGCTAACGTGACCAACGTGGCCGCCAGCGCAAGCAGCGGCACCGTCAGCACGGTGGCATAAGTCGGTTGGGCTCATCCGCGCCAACCCGCATTTGATAGAAAGCGTTATCCGCAACGCGCGTCGCTGATCCGCTTCGCGCGCGGCAACAAGCAGTGCATTGCGCTTCATGCGCCGTCTGATAGATAGCTAGTGCAGACGACGAACATGAAGCGCAAATTTTTTTGAGTATTCAGCACTTTTTTTGCACCAATGCGTGCAAACTTATTTTTGTTCTGCTATACTCTTTTTCTTTCGGGGCGTAGCGCAGCCTGGTAGCGCACTTGCATGGGGTGCAAGGGGTCGCGAGTTCGAATCCCGCCGTCCCGACCAGAAGTTCCAAGGCCGTTAGTGAGAAATCACTAACGGCCTTTCTCATTTCCGAATCAGGTTGGTTGCATCGATATCTGCACCTATCGCGCCGACATATACCCAGCACTCATCGCCCATTCACTATCCTCCGCCCGCGCTCTCCGCCGTTTTCCCCGCGCGCATTTTTCTGCTGAAAACAACGCTTAGCGAATGATCCGCGGTGCGCACGAACGTCACGTCGGCGGTGGGGCGTCCCACTGACATCCCAGCCATCATTGCCATCGCGGCAGTCCATACCAGTCCGATGATAGGTGTCGACGAGATTGCGCTGTGATGCAAGCTTGGAAAGGGGTTCGACGGTCTATCCACCACGCGGCTTTTCAGGCCGGCCTGAGCCACCAATGCGCCCGCGCGTAGCAGGGTGGCTTCCATGTCATGGACGTTTTCCATATAGAAGTTCTGCTTGTCGAAAAGCGCATTCGAAAGCAGCTGTGCAAACTGCGCTTCGCTGATTTGGTTCATGAAGTAGGTGCGGGCGAAGGGCATAGGGGCATCCCGTTTTTGATATCAGCCTTATGGCAGCTTAGCCGAACGGCATCATGGCCGAACAGCATGCTGGCAGGAAAAAATGCGCAGCAGCCCCCACATATTCTGTTCATCAATGTGCTGGTATAACTAGCGTCCCGACTTCGTTCGCAAAGGGTTCCCGTGGCTCGCAAACTCGCTGGTAGGCGTCTTATCGCGTTGACCTTCAATGCCATTGGTCAATACGGCAGGAACATGGTGGCTGCGGCGCCATGGTCTTTGTGCGTGTTTTTTCTATCGCTTCCTTTTGCGTTGCTGGCGTCCAAGTCTGTGGGCGCGATCCAATTTGTGTTCCTGCTGCTGGCGTTGATTAATTTGCTGGCATTGGCACGTATGACGTTCGCATGGATGGATGTCGTCGCCAGTAGGGGCGTCGTGATCGAACAGCCGAAGCGGCCGGCCAATGCCGAGGCAAAGCACTTGGCGCTGCTGGTTCTATTCGTCGTCGTGGCGGGCGCGGTGTTGCGTGCGTCCGCCGACATTCCGCTGTGGCTCTACTTCGCGCTGAATAGCGGTGGCGACGCAAAGTTCTTTGGCGCGTTGTTCAGCGTGCTTGGTCTGATCTGGGTGCCAACGATATACGCCGGCGCGGTATATGTGCCGAGCCTGCCGCGCGCCGCGTCATCAGGCGAATACGGATTCAAGGAGGTGCGCCAAACCATGGTCTTTCGGCGCTGGCCGTTGGCCATTGTGTTGTTTGGCCTTGTCGTGTCGGCGGGCGTCACGAAGACCTTGGTCGTCGACGTTGCGCGCCGCGTTACCTTGTCCGGCATCGCTTATGGCCTGCTCGGCATGCTGATCTGCACGGCCATGATGGTCATAGCGGCGGTGATGGCCGCGGTCGCCTATCGCGAATCCTCACGCGGCAGCGCGGAGAAGATCGGCGGCGTTGCCGTGGTGGTTTGATTGATGCGAAGCCAACATCACATAACGAGTGGCCGGGCGTCGCTTTTTGCCGAGACGGCGGGACGTGGCGACCCGGTGGTATTCCTGCACGCCGCCATCTGCGACAGCCGTATGTGGGAGGCGCAGATGGGTCAAGTCGCGAAAACGAATACCGCTATTGCCTATGATCGTCGCGGCCACGGGCGGACGCGTGCCGAAGTGGAAGATTATTCAGCGGTTGCCGATCTGGTGGCAGTGCTGGATACGTTGGCAGAAGGCAAGCCGGCAATTCTGGTGGGTTGTTCGCAAGGCGCCCGCGTTGCACTGGACGCGGCGCTGTTGCACCCGTCGCGAGTGCGCGGCTTGGTGTTGATTTCGCCGACCGTTGCCGGCGTGGCCGACCCGGTGCATTCGCCAGCGGTGCACGAACTGATGGAAGAATTGAAGCGGGCCGGCGCGGCGGGTGATCAGGAACGTATCAATGCCTTGAAGGCGCGCCTGTTCCTGGATGGCCCGTTCGAGCAGGAACGGCGGGTGTCGGGCGCCGCGCGCACGCTGTTTCTGGAAATGAACGGCGCCATATTAAGCGCGCCGTATCGCGGCTCAAGCATCGATAACGTGGCTGCGTACCAGCGCCTGGGCGAAATCGAAGTGCCGACGCTTGTATTGTGGGGCGCTTGCGACTTTCCACATATCCAGGCGCGTAGCAGACAAGTTGCCGCGTTGCTCCCTTATGGCATTGGCACGGAATTGCCCTGCACGGCGCATTTGCCCAGCCTGGATCGGCCTGCGGAATTGAACGCGCGCCTGGCCGCGTTTATCGCGAGCGCTACCTGATCGTCCGCCTGGCGCGTGCCGTGCACGCTCCGGCTTGAGAGATTGACGATGCACCGGCGCGCGGACGTTTAATCGGCTTAACGCTTCTTACCCGCGCCACGCGGCATGGGCGGTAGCGGGGAGCCGACGTGTGAGGCCAGCCAGTGTTCGATCTTGTCGTCGCGGCGGGCGGCCCAGTCTTTGCCAATTTCCAGGACAAGCATGTTGCGGGTGTCGCCAAGGTCCGGGGCGTCCTTTGGCAACATGACGCGCCAAATTTCCGAGGCGACCATATCGGTGGTCAACAGCACGCCGATGCCTTTGGCGTCGATCCATAGCGGCGCTGCGCGATCGTCGACAAACTTCTTCAGGTTTTCCAGCTGCTTTTGCGCGAGTGACGCGTTGTCTTTTGATGCCGCGATCAGGACCAGGTATTGCCGGTGGCCGACTGCGGGTTCTTCGGCGTCGCCAAAGGGGTTTTCCATGATGCATTCCTTGCAAAAGTAAACGCGTTCGGGTGCGCGATTGCGGCCCGGCGCGGTAGTGCGCGAACGCAATGGCGGCTTGGCGTGAGTGCCGCTGCGCGCGATTGCGATCCAGCACCACAGGGTACTCGACTCCGCCCCTGCTGTTATGGCGAAAATCTCCGTCTTCTGTGCCTGTTGCAACGTGGCTGACCGCGCGCATACTCGTCGACTTACCACTGCCAAAGAGAAGACCGCATGCGCTACCGCTATGTCACTGCCGATGTGTTTACCGGCCAAACCTATTGTGGCAACCCATTGGCTGTCGTGTTGGACGCGCAGGGGCTGGATGGCGCGCAGATGCAGCGCATTGCGCGAGAGTTCAATTATTCGGAAACCAGTTTCGTGCTGCCACCCAAGGACGCCGGTAATACGGCCTGGGTTCGGATATTCACGCCTGATCGCGAGGTGCCGTTCGCGGGGCACCCCAACGTAGGCACCGCCGTGGTGCTGGCGCGCGAGATGGTCGCGGCGGGGCGCCCGATGCCGGACGCGTTTGTCTTCGAAGAAGAAGCAGGCTTGGTGCGCATTACGTTGCGCGCGGGCGCCAAGGGTGTGGAAAGCGTCGAGCTTCTGGCGCCGCAACCGCTGTCACGCGCCAGCGAAGTGTCGGCTGCGGATCTGGCGCGTGCATTGAAATTGAACCCCGAGGACGTGGACACGTCCGAGCATGCGCCGCAAGTCGTGTCGGTGGGTTTGATTTTTCTGGTGGCGCAGCTGGCCAGCCGTGATGCCTTGCGCCGCGCATCGCCGGATTCGCAGGGCTACGCCGCGTTGCTGCCGCTGGATGGCGCAAAGTCCATTTACGTCTACACCACGGATACCGCAAGCGACACGATCGATGCTCCCACCGATATCCAGGCGCGCATGTTCACCGGCCGCATGACGGAAGACCCCGCCACCGGTAGCGCGACGGCCGCTGTCACGGCGCTGCGCGCGGCGTTGCGGGACCAGGGCAAACTGACGCTGCGCGTGGGGCAGGGCGTCGACATGGGGCGGCCAAGCCTGCTGCTGGCCCATGCCGAGCCGCGCACCGACGGCGTGTGGGCCGGGGTGGCGGGCCATGCCGTGGTGGTGATGGAAGGCACGTTGCCGGCGCCCGGCGCACAGTAAGCCGGTATTCAGAGTAAGCCGGTATTCACAGTAAGCCGGTATTGATCCCAGGTCAGGCGCTCGTGTAAGCTTGCCCGCATGAATCCCCATGATTTTCCTGCCGCATGCTTGGCAGACAACCGACGAGCCGCTCGACGTTTACGTTGAGTGGCTAGTCACGTACAGGCGCCGACCCTTCGGCGCTTTCCTTGAAGGCCACGATACCTCTCGTGGCCTTTTTGTTTTTGCGGTAAGTCCTTTGCCGCCCTGTAGCTTCCGAGGCGTATCGCCGGGCCTTCGTTTCCCTGATTGAAGGAACGAAGCATGACCTGTGATTCCCTGGCCATCCGGCCCTACCAACCCGCTGACGAAGCGGCGCTGATCCAGCTATGGCGCGACTGCGGCCTGACGCGTCCCTGGAACGATCCCGCCAAGGATATTGCCCGCAAGCTGACCGTGCAGCCGGAGTTGTTTCTGGTTGGTGAGATCCGCGGCGTGATCGTCGCCACGCTGATGGGTGGCTATGACGGGCACCGCGCCTGGATCAATTATCTGGCGGTGGCGCCCGCGCACCAGCGGCGGGGCTATGCCACCGAGCTGATGCGCGCTGTCGAAGCCAAGCTGCTTCAGATGGGCTGCCCGAAGATCAATCTGCTGATCCGGTCCGGCAACGTCGCCGTGCAGGGCTTCTACAAAAGCTTGGGCTTTGAGCTGGATGAAGTGATCAGCATGGGCAAGCGCCTGATCCCTGACAGGTAGGCCGCGTTGCCACCTGGCGCATCGTGCGCCAGGTGGCTTAGATGGCTTCGGTAAGGTAGACCGCTTCCCTGCCGACGATCGGCATGCGCGTGGGCATGAAGATCGTGCAGCGGTCGCAAGGCGATCGGATTTCCTCGTCGCCGTTCATCGCGATGAGTTCGCCCTTGTCGAAGGTTTCAAAGCCGATGACATGGCGAGTGAAATGGAAGTCTTCGGACTTGACCATGTGCACTTCCAGCAAACGGAAGCGTTGCGGAACGGGCGGCGGCGGGGCGTTCAGGGGCGCATCGATGAGGCCGGTGTGGGCCAAAAAGCGCATCGTCACGTCGGTGGCCAATTCGGCGGCCGAGCGTGCGAAATGCTGGCCGCATTCGACAACCAGGGCTCCCTGGCTGTCGGACAGCGGGTCCCCATGATGGCCGTAGCCCATGACGCCTGTGCCGGGAAATTTATGCTGCGGCATCACTAGGTGCACCGCGGGCGCGCCAACGGCGGCCGCCAGGGCGGTATTGCGGTCCATCTCGTTGTAGACCCAGAACGGTTGCACGGGGGCGCGGGTCGAGTGGATGTCCAGCACAAAATCGGCGGCGTCCAGCACCGGTCGCAGTTGGCGGGCGCGGCGCAGTTCGGGGCTGTCTTCTGTTCCGTCCAACATGGCCGCCGACCAGATGCGATTCAGGTTATGCACCAGCTGCCGGTTCTCGTACGGGTTCTCGATGTCGAAGGCTTCATACGCTTCGACATGGGCAAAGCTGACGGTCAACGTGCCGATCTTGGGGCGCACACCGGTGTCCAGCAGATGTGTGACGGCGACCATGCCACAGATTTCGTTGCCATGCGTGATGGCGTTGATCAGCACGTGAGGACCCGGGACGCCGGATTCAAAGCGATGCACGTACGGGATACCGGTGTTGCCTTCGCGGTATGCAGACAGGTCGCGGGGCAGGACTTCGAGGGGGGCTGTGTCGGGTTCAAAAGGTAATGTTTGCATGGAACGAAAGGCCTCTTGGTGAACGTTGCAATATACCCCCCGGGCCGCGCCGAGCAAATCGCCCGCTGTGATTGCATGAATGAAAAAAAGACCGCATCGGCTTCAAAAGACGAAATTTCGATGTCATGCGAGCGTGTGCAAGATGCTGGAGTACTAGGTGTACTAGTGCTTCGTGACCCGCTAAAAGCACTGCTTTTCAGTACCATTTTTTTTTGGCATATTGCGCGCGGAGTGTTTGATTTCAGGAGTGCGGAATGGGGGCGGGACCGCAACGCCATATCGATGGTTTTCAAGTGGGTTGTGAGATCGTGAGTCTGGATGCTGGCGTGATGGCTATCGAGGTCATCGTGAGCCGCCCAGGCAACGGAGGGGCGCAGCAGCAACGCTGGTCTTTGCCCCGCTTTGTCACGTTCGCGGATGCCGACGTGGCGCGGCGTCATGCGGAATTGGTGCTGTCTGGAATCGTGTCTGTGGATGCGTCCACCGGCGAACCGAGGTACGGCATTCTGTAGGCGCGCGGCAACGCCGGGCATGAGGTCCTGTCGGGGCAGCCTCTACTAAATGTTGCAGCAGCAAGGCAAGAGTTTCGGCCCGCGCAGGCCCATGGCTGTTGGATCCGGGCCATTGCGCACGAGATGAAGGCGGGTAGGTTTTGTTTCGTTTTACACAATCGTGTGCCTTGCTTCAGCGAGTTTGACCGGTACAGTGGTACTGGCTGACAACAATAAAGGAGAGTTCCATGCTTGACACTTTTCCTGTTCTGCGTCGTGTAGGTATTGCCGCGACGATCGGGGTAGCCGGTGTGCTGTTTGCCGGTTGCACCACGACCACCCCGAAGTCCTCGGCGACCTCAACTGAAAAGCGCGATTCCATGAATAGCGCGGCCAACGCCACATTGACCAAGCTGTACGAGGCTTCGCCGCAATCGAAGGAATTGGTGGCGCGCGCCAAGGGTGTGCTGGTGTTCCCCGACGTGTTGAGCGGCAGTTTCATCGTGGGCGCCGAGCATGGCAACGGCGTGTTGCGGGTGGGCGGCTCTAATGCCGGTTACTACAGCACCACGGCGGGCTCGATCGGCTTCCAGGCCGGCGCGCAGTCCAAGGCCATGGTGTTGTTGTTCATGACGGATGACGCCTTGAACAAGTTCCGCAACAGCAGTGGCTGGACCGTCGGCGCGGACGCCACGGTTGCCGTGGTGAACATCGGAGCCAACGGCCGCATCGATACCAATACGGCGCAGCAGCCGATCGTGGGTTTCGTGATGAACAACGGTGGCTTGATGGCGGGCGTTTCGCTGGCCGGCACCAAGATCTCGAAGCTTGACTGGTAAGCCTGACGGCTGAAAACCTTTCGCCAGGAAAAACGCCGCGGATTCAACTCCGCGGCGTTTTTTTTGGGGGGCTATGGGTTAGCCGAGCAACGTGTCGCCGTTATTGCGCACCGCGCTTTCGCGCTGGATTTCGGCTTCTTCAATAGCTGGATCCAGGCCGCGCCACCGCAGTATGCGGCCGCGTTCGGCCTCGGGTTCCCAACCCAGCATGCCGTATCGGGTGATTTCAGTTTCGCCTGTGTCGAATTCCACTTCGAAGTAACCCTGACGATCGGGTAGCGCGCTGCCGGGTGACCATTCTGTTTCGGGCATGGTTGCTCCTTTGCTAAGCGATGGGAGGGAAGCCGGCGCGCATGCCGCGCCGACGAATCATTGTGCGGGCGGCCGCCTGATCCCGCAAGTTTCGGAACGCGTCGCCTGGTATCCGTCAGGCAAGCGGAACGGCGGTGGTGTACAGCACCTGCTTGAGCGCGAAGCTTGAACGGATGCTGGCCACGCCGGGGATGCGCGTGATGTGCTCGACGATCAGTCGTTCAAGCGCGTCCACGTCGGGCACCAAGGCGCGAATCAGATAGTCGGCGTCGCCCGACATCAGATAGCACTCCATGATTTCCGGCAGCACGGCGATTTCGCGTTCGAACACGTCCAGCGCGGCTTTGCGCTGCTTGTCCAGCGAGATCTGGATGAAGACGTTGACCTTCAGGCCCAGCTTGCGCGCATTGAGCAGGGTGACGCGGCGGTCGATCAGCCCGTCGGTTTCCAGCCGCCGCACGCGCGCCAGGCAAGGCGAAGCGGACAGATTCACGCGGGCGGCAAGTTCGACGTTGGTCAGTCGCGCATCGCGTTGAAGTTCGTTCAGGATTCGGATGTCGGTCGCATCCAGGTTGATTTCCGGCATAAGTCACCTAGTTGTCGTTGCTTGGCAATTCGTTCGTGCTGGGCAAGCAGTGTATCGGAGCAAATTGAGGTGAAATATGCTGGGGTTAACCCTATAGACTATTTCTTTCTTCGGCAAATGGGCCGAAGTGCGGAATATTCAAGCGGTAGATCCTGTGGTGATAAGTCAGCAAAGCACGTTGCGCAAGTTTTTGCCGCTGGTGGGCGCGGTCATGGTCTGGGGTGGAAACTGGCCCGTCATGAAGATGGGGTTGGCACACATGAGCCCGTTGTGGCTTGCCGCCAGCCGGTTTGGATCCGCTGCGGTGGTCAGCGTGCTGGTGTTGGCGGCGCTGGGTCGACTGCGGTTTCCCACACGCCAGGAATGGCCGCTGGTGGCCGGCGTGGCGCTGTTGCAGATGGGCGCGTTTACCGCGCTGGCGTTGTGGGCCTTGCAGTACGTGGCGCCGGGACGAGCGTCCGTGGTCGCCTACGCGACGTCGATTTGGGTCATCCCCTTGTCGGCACTGATTCTGAAAGAACGCCTGAACGCCGGCCAATGGGTGGCGACGGCGCTCAGCTATGCGGGCATCGGTGTGATCGTGGCGCCGGCATTCAGCCCTTGGCAGGCGCATACCGTAGTGGGCCTGGTCATGCTGCTGGGCGCCTCGTTCGCGTGGGCGTGCAACATCATCCAGCTGCGCGGCAATCGTCACGTGCGCCTGGGCGCCGACATGATTCCCTGGCAAACCGCGCTTGCCACGATTCCGTTGGCGGCGTTGGCCTGGATGCGCGATGGCGCGCCCGGCTTTTTGACGGTGCCCGATGCGTGGCCGATCATCCTGTACACCGGTCCGCTTGCGACGGCACTGACGTTCATCGTGGTGTTGGGCATGACGCAAAAAATGCCGCCCGTGGCTACGTCCATTGCGATGCTGTGTGTGCCGGTGATCGGCCTTGTCGTGTCGTCCGTCGTCTTTCATGAACGCCTGTCGGCCGACCTGGCGCTGGGCCTGACGTTGATCGGCATCAGCGTCGCCGCCTCGGCGGTCGCCGCGCGCGTGAAGCGCCCGCTTGCACTGCGGCCTTCGTAGAACGCACTAGAATGTCGCGCCGGGAGGGGCCTGGCAACGCGTGGGGATGCGCGGCAGAAATGCGGCAAATGGGGCAGAAATGGATTCGCTATATGTGCTGGTCGTGTTGGGCGCGGTGGCTGCCGGCTTCGTTCAGGGATTGTCTGGGTTCGGCTTCGGGATGGTGGCAATGTCGTTCTGGGCGTGGACCATCGACCCACGCCTGGCTGCCGCGATGACGGTCTTCGGCGCACTGACCGGCCAGCTGCTCGCCGCATTCACCGTGCGCCGGGGCTTTTCCTGGTCGAACCTGTTGCCGTTTGTTCTAGGCGGATTGGTGGGCATCCCCATCGGGGTAAAGGTCTTGCCGCATCTTGACCCCTTGATATTCAAGACCTTCATCGGCGGCTTGCTGGCCGTCTGGTGTCCGATCATGTTGTTCGCCACGCGTTTGCCGCGTATTACGGCAGGCGGCAAGGTGGCGGATGGAGTCGTGGGGGCGATGGGCGGCATCATGGGCGGCATCGGCGGCTTCACGGGCGTCATCCCGACGTTGTGGTGCACCTTGCGCGGCTTTGAGCGCGACGTGCAGCGCTCGGTAATTCAGAATTTCAACTTGTCGATGCTGGCGGTGACGATGGCAAGCTACATCGTCACCGGGGTGGTAACGACAGACATGCTGCCGCTGTTTGCCATCATCGTGCCGGCCATGCTGGTGCCGACATTACTGGGCGCGCGGGTGTATGTCGGCATCAGCGACGTGACGTTTCGGCGCGTGGTGCTGGGCCTCTTGACGTTGTCCGGCATTGCCTTGCTGGTGTCGTCGGTGCCCAAGCTTTTTGCATAGCCGGGCGGGCTTGACGAGCATGCTATCGTTAAAGCCATTGAAGAGAGAATCAGCATGGCATTGCATCGTTTTCAGAAAGGCGAACTGGGTCATTGGCTGCGCATCGTGGCTGACAACAGCGAACCCGGCGCCGCACAAGCACAAGTGCCTGTCGAAATTTCGCAGGCACTTCAAACTTTGCGCTGCATTCAGCCCGGCGAAGATGGCCGCTGGCTGATCACCGAAAAGGGCAAGCTCGCCCTTCGCATGGAAGAGCCCAGCGCCATCCACGTGCGCTGAACGCTGCCCGCCGGCATGCTCGCCGGCTTTCTTGCAGCACATATCGATCCCCCTTGTGCGTTTTGGCTTGCTGCGGTTTGAAGCAAGTTGCGCCCAATTGCCGCATAGTTTGCGAATGATTTCGCGTTATGTCGCACGGCAGGGGGTATTTATAGGGCAGTACGGGAATCTCCTGAGACGGAATGTGTGATTTGGCATCTTCCGGACGTATCGCGCTTGTTATCTCGCCAGTAAGATGAACTTGCGTGACGCTTTCAGGTCTATTCAATTACGCGGGATTTCGTCCCGCCACGTCACGCGTGGTTCACGCGTTTAGGTAACCGACTGGGAGGTAGCACATGCAGCATCGTGACCAGGAAGTACTGATCGACGTTTCCACAGCGGCCATGGATACCGGCGGATATGGCGTCTTGCTGACGGTAACGGCCGAGGGCGGCACCGAGGTGGATGCCGCGTTTTCCCACTTGGGCAACTGCGCTTCATTAGACGAAGCACGAGATCGCGCGGAAGTATTCGCGCAGAACTGGGTCGAGGAAAACATCTTCCGATAGGGCTTATCCGCCCTGGACGGAGCTGATCGGTGGTACCGGTCTGTGTGAGCATGAGGCTGCGGAAAATACTCCAAAATTTGCGACGAAATTTTCGGTTATCGTTGCTGCTCCAAAACCTGGGGCCCTTTTCGGGTATGGGTCGTTCCAAGATGATTGCCGCACAGACCACTCCTATTCTGACGGAGCATGTCCGCGCGTTACGCGCGCATTTCGACTCCGTCATCCTGCCGCTCTGGATGGGGCAGGGTTTCAACGGCGTATTGGGTCTGCCCTACGAATCGCTGGATGCCGCAACGGGCAAGCCGCTGCCGCCCAGCCGATATCGGGCCATGGCATGCGCGCGTCAACTCTATGTTTTCTCAGAAGCGTCTGGTGCTGCCGCGGGCCAGCATGCGGACCGCTTGTTTGCGTCCCTGTGCCGCGTGTTTCGCAATGAACATGGCGGCTGGCTGTACAGCGTGGACGCCGAGGCGCGCCCGTTGGACGACACCCAGGACTTATATACCCACGCCTTCGTGGTGCTGGCGTGTTCGGCGTATTTTCAGCGCAGCCGTAATGCGGATGCGCGCAAGCTCATGCTGGCGACGGCGTCGGCAATTGAGGCGCGCTTCAAGACAAATGATGGGCTCTACCATGCGGCGCTTAGCGCCGATTGGCTGACGCCGCTGCGCCCGCCCGCGCAAAATCCCATGATGCACCTTACGGAAGCGTATCTGGCGGCCGCGCAGGTTGCCGAGCCCGCGCTGTTTGCCCAGCATCTGCGCACGCTGGCGCAAGGTGTCAGCCAGTTCTTCGTGCACGGTCCCACGCAGTGCATTTCCGAAGCGTTGCAAGGCACGGCGGGCAACCGGCTTGAACCGGGTCACCAGTTTGAATGGCTGTCGCTGGTGCACGGCGCGGCGCAGGTGTTTGAAGGGCTGGAGCTGGTGGAAACCTTGCCGCGCGCGGTGCAATGGGCACGCGCGCACGGGGTGGACGTACAAGGCCCGGGCGTGCTGGCGTCCTTGGATGAGTCGGGGGCGGTGGTGGACGGTACGCGGCGGATTTGGGCGCAGACGGAATACCTGAGGGCGCTGGCGGTGCTGGGCGATTGGCCGGCGCTGGAGTCGGGGCTGGCCAGTTTTCGTGCCCATTTCGTCCATGACGGCGGTTGGTACGAATGCCTGAACGGGCGGGGCGAGGTCGTGCGTGCCGACATGCCGTCGACATCGCCGTACCATTTGGCCACTGCCCTGGCGGCGATGCCTAACGTTGTTTAAACGCCCTTGTTAACAATTATTGTCGTTCAATTGTTATAAATCGATAGAAAAACATTGGTGAAATCCCTTACAATTTGCTAACACTGTTTGTGGGGAAGCATCAATGAGCGTTATGTGTTTGGCTTGCCAACGCATTAACCCGGGCCTTGCCGGCGTCGCGCCGCATTCGCACCTGGGACATCAAGGTTTCACCAATCCCACGCAGAAAGGGCGCGAAGAGAGTCGCGAAGATCACTTCCGGTGCCTGAGCTGCGGGGCGAAATGGTTGCGTGAAACCGATAAGTGGGGCGTGGACCTGGGATTCAAGCTGGCACCTTGATCGTTTTATCGCCGCACTTAAAGTCGGGCCTCTGTGAAGAGGCCCGTTTTATTTGGTTTCAAGTATACCGCGCGCGGTGAAACCAGAAGTGTCGATGGAGACGTCCCGCACTTCACGGCCTTTCGCCGTTTTCACGACGCCGATCTGGCCGCGATAACGTCGGGGTCGGCTTGCGCCGTGTCCAGCAACCATTGCCGGAAGCATTCCAGCGCGTAATGGTCGCGGCGCTGCGCTGGCGCGCACAGGTGGTATCCCCGGCTCAGACGAATCGGCAGATCAGGGAAGGGCGCGGCCACCCGGCCGGATTGAAGTTCGTCGCGCACCAGGCAGCGTTGCAATACCGCGACCCCCATATCCGCCATGACCGCGCGGATCAAGATGGACACCTGATCAAACCCCTTGGACAGCGTAACGGCATGGCGTGGCACGCCGGCTGCGTTGAACCATTGCGCCCAGTTGTCCTGGCCGTTGGTGTGATAGAGCAGGGGTTCGCCCAGCAGGCCGTGCGGGGTGCTCCATAGCCCTTGCACCTGGCGGGCGGCCAAGCGGTCGGGGTGGCAAATAACGACCACTTCGCGGCCGATGACGTAATCGGCCTGGCACCCGGGCCATTGTTCCGGAGTGCCGGACAAGATGCTGGCGTCTGGCGTGGTGCTAGAGAAATCCTCATTGCGCCGATAGGCTGCGAAATTAAGCTGGATATCGGGATAGCGCCGATGAAAGTCCGGCAAGTGCGGCACCAGCCAGGCGCTGGCCAAGGTTGGCACCGTGGATAGCGTCAAGCGCAACCGGCGGTCATCCGCCCGCAGGTCGGCACTGAGCTTTTCGATGGCTTGTAGCGGCGTGTGCGCGCCGTCATACAACTTCTGGCCCATCTCGGTCAGGGTCAGACCATGCGCATTGCGATGCATCAGCGGCTGCCCGAAGTGGGCCTCCAGGCGGGCAATGGCACGGCTGATGGCCCCTTGGGTGACGCACAGCGTCTGGGCCGCCAGGGTGAAGCTTCCCAAGCGTGCCGCCGCGATAAAGGCGTGCAGCTCGGACATGGACGGCGAATGCAGCCGCATTTAGCATGACCTTTGGTAATGAAGGAGTGCAATATAGTCGTTTGAAAGGGGACCGTAAAGTTTGGACACTGGCGGCCTGTCTCTGTCTGACAACCAGTTCTGACCCTTACTTCAACGTTTCCCTTTCGGAGTCGATCCATGTCTCGCCGCCTGCTTGGCCGGTCCGCGCGCTTTGCGCTTGCCGGCATGTTCGCCACGCTGTCCTTTGCCGGCATTGCCCAAGCCGCCGACTACCCTTCGCGTCCCATCAAGCTGGTGGTGCCGTTCGCCGCGGGCGGTTCGACCGACATCGTTGCCCGCCTGGTCGCGGAATATGCCGGTCGCGACCTCAAGCAAACCATCGTGGTTGAAAACAAGGCGGGCGCAGGCGGCTCGATGGGCATGGAACAGGTGGCGCGATCCACGCCCGACGGCTACACGATCGGCATGGCGACGATGAGCACGCACGGCTCGAACCCGGCCGTGTATCGCAAGATGAATTACGACCCGATCAAGGACTTCGCGCCTGTGGCGAACGTGCTGGCGGTGCCCAGCATCCTTGCCATCAACCCGAATATCCCGGCCAAGAACATGGCGGAATTCGTGGCGCTGGCCAAGAAGGCGCCGGCTGACCGCTACAGCTTCGCCTCGCCCGGCGTGGGATCGCTGGGGCATGTGAACATCGAGAATTTCATGATGCTGTCCGGCATCAAGCTGCTGCACGTGCCTTACCGTGGGGCGGGTCCTGCGTTGAACGACGTGATGGGCGGGCAGGTCGACGCCATCACCGACAACCTGTCGTCCACGCTGCCGCAGGTGCAGGGCGGCAAGCTGCGTGCGTTGGCCGTGCTGGGCGCCGAGCGTTCGCCGCTGCTGCCGGACGTGCCGACCTATATCGAACTGGGTTATCCCGACATGGGCACGGGCGGCTGGTTCGGATTGGTGGCCCCGGCCGGTACGCCGACGGCCGTGGTCGACCGCCTGAACCAGGCGGTGCGCGCGGCGATGCAAGACCCCGAGTTCCGCAAGAAGGCCGAAGACGTGGGTGGTACGCTGATGCCCACGACGCCCCAAGAGTTCCAGGTCCAGATCGAACAGGCCCTGGCCCGCTACGCCAAGGTGGCCAAGGCCGCCAACATTCAGGCTGACTGACGATGACGCTTGCCGATTTCAACGTGGTTTCCGTGCATGAACCTCAGGGGCCGGCCTTGCCGCTGGTCTGTGATTCGCCGCATAGCGGTGAACGCTATCCCGACGATTTCGGGGCGGTGGCAACGCAAGCGCAATTGCGCCAGGGCGAAGACACGCACGTGGACGCGTTGTGGTCGGCGGCGCCCACGCTGGGTGCAACGTTGATTGCCGCGCACTTTCCGCGCGTGTACATCGACCCGAACCGCACCTTGCAGGACCTGGACCCCGACCTGTTGGCTGAACCGTGGCCGCAGCCGCTGTCGCCGGGCGAGAAGACCCGCTTGGGCAAGGGGCTGATCTGGCGCCGCATGGACAAGGCCACGCCCATCTACGATCGCAAGCTGAGCCTGGCCGAGGTGCGGCATCGCATCCAGGCTTACTACGAGCCCTATCACGCGGCGTTGTCGCAGGCCATCAGCAGCGCCGAACAACGCTTTGGCGCGGTGTGGCACCTGAACCTGCATTCCATGCCCAACGACGCGTACGAACGCCTGGGCCGGCAAAGCGAACATCCGCTGGCGGACTTCGTGCTGGGCGACCGGGACGGTACAACGTGCGAGCCGGAATTTATCGCGCTGATCGAAAAAGCGCTGCGCGACCTGGGCTATACCGTGGCGCGTAACGACCCCTACAAGGGCGTGCAACTGATTGCGCAGATCGGCCAGCCGGCGTTGAACCGGCACAGCTTGCAGGTCGAGATTCGGCGCCCTTTGTATATGGACGAAGCCACGCGCGAGCGCAACGCCGGGTTCGACTTGTTGCGCGGGCATTTGACGACCGTGCTTGCCCAGGTGGCCGATTACGTGCGTGTGCGCATGGACGCGGTTGCGGCGACCAAGTAGCGGTCGACAACATAACAGTCGACAAAATAGAGTCGTTTGTGTGGCTGTACCCCGGCAAAAAGCCGGCGTTGATGCAGATCAACGCCGGCTTTTTGCATGCCGCTTAAGTTTCCGTTTGCCGCGCCGTTGTCGCTAGGAACAAGCTGCGCCGACTGTGGCCGCGGCGCAAGGGAACCGTAATGCTAGAGAAGAAGATCAACGGATTTTCGGTGGTGGCGTACGCGACGCAACCCGAAGGGCGCACGCCGCCCCGGGCGTTCTTGGAGACGCGGCGCCTGGTGGCCAAGGTCAAGGAAGGCGAGGTCGGTGCACAGCAGGCGGCGGACCCGGATGGCGCCGAGCCGGCCGCCGCGCCGCCCGAAGGCCAGCCGTTCGAAATTTTTGTCAGCCGCCGCTTTCGCAGCGCCATCGAAGCGATGTCCGCCGCGCGCAATGCGCTGGACCGCGTGACCAGCGTGGACGAAGACGGCGTGCCGGATCCGCTGCCGGAATAAGCGTGAGGCCGGGCGGGCGTGTATTGACGGCCCGCCGCCGCCGCACCCGCACCCGCACCCGCACCCGCACCCGCACCCGCACCCGCACCTTGTGGCCAGGTCAGGTCAAGGTGCTGCGCATCAGGATGTCGGTCAGCGCCCGCGTGGGCTTGTTGGGGGCCGGAGCCGAGATGACGATGAATTCCACTTGCGGTAAAGCGGGCAACTGCGTCGCGCCACCGGGCGCGGCCAGCCCCGCCGTGGACAGGTGCGAAGGCTGCACGGTAATGCCCAGCCCCGCGCGCGCGGCCGCCTGGCAGCCCGCGTAGCTGGTGCTTGTGCAAACGATCTGCCAGCTGCGGCCGGCGCGCGCCAAGGCGTCCAGCGTCAGCGTGCGCGTCACGCTCGGCTCGCGCAGCAATATCAATGGCAGCGGCGCATCCGGCGCAAAGCGCAGGCCTTCCTTGGCGCGCCACAGTAGCGCTTCCTTGTGCAGCGTCTGGCCCCGGCGATCGCCGCGGCGCCGCTTGCCGATCATCACGTCCAGCTCGTTGTCGTCCAGCAGTTTGTAGAGCTCGCTGGTGACGCCGATGGTCAGGTCCAGTTCCACTTCGGGGTGCGCCAGCCGAAACGCGGCCAGCACATCCGGCAGCGGCCCCATCGCCAGATCGTCCGACGTGCCCAGCCGTACGCGACCGCGCAGGCGCGGCGCATCGAACAGCCGCGCGGCGCGTTCGTGCGCGTCCAGAATGATCTCGGCATGCACCAGCAAACTGCGCCCGTCGCTGGTCAGCGCCAGCGAATGCGTGTCGCGCAGGAACAGGCGCCGGTTCACGGACTGTTCCAGTTGTCGGATGTGTTCACTGACAGTGGGCTGGGTCAGACCCAGGCGGCGGGCGGCTTCGGTAAAGCTGGGGGCGCCGGCGGCCACCGTGAAGGTCTTGAGCCACAAGGGGTTAAGCATGGCAAGCCGATAGGGTCATAGAACTTTTCGATGACAGTCAAAGTAATCAATGGCCTTCACGATGGCAAGGGGCGCGCCTATAGTTTTCCGTAATTTCCTGGAAACCTAGCCATGCGCCGCTTTTTACCTGACCAATTCACGCTGATCCTGATCGCCACCGTGGCGTTTGCCAGCTTTTTCCCCGCCGTGGGCAAGGGCGCCACGTTCATGATGGTGGCCAGCAACGTGGCGATATCGTTGCTGTTCTTTCTGCACGGCGCGCGCCTTTCCACCGATGCCATCGTGGCCGGCGTGAAGGACGTGCGCCTGCATGCGTTGATCCTGGCCTGCACCTTCATTCTGTTTCCCGCGTTGGGGCTGGGCTTGCGGGCCCTGTTCCCCGGTCTGCTGACGCCTTCGCTGTGGCTGGGCGTGCTGTTCGTGTGCACGCTGTCTTCAACCGTGCAGTCGTCCATTGCCTTTACGTCGATGGCGCGGGGCAACGTGCCGGGCGCCATTTGCGCGGCGACCGCGTCCAACTTGCTGGGCACCGTGTTGACGCCGTTGCTGGTGGCGGTGTTGCTGCATCGGCAGGGCGGCGGACACGGGCTGGCCGACGCGGGCCGCATCCTGGCGCAGCTGCTGTTGCCGTTTGCGGTGGGCAGCCTGTTGCGGCCGTGGATCGGCGCCTGGGCGCAGCGCAACAGCCGCACGTTGTCCAAGGTGGATCGCAGTTCGATTTTGCTGGCCGTCTACACGGCCTTCAGTGAGGCGGTGGCGCAGGGCATCTGGCACGCGTTTCCGGCGATCGATCTGGCCACGATGGTGCTGGTGAATGCGTTGCTGCTGGGCTCGGTGCTGGTGATTACGACCTGGGGCAGCCGCAAGCTGGGCTTGTCCAAAGAGAACGAAATCACGCTGGTGTTCTGCGGGTCGAAGAAGTCGCTGGCGTCCGGCATTCCGCTGGCCACCGTGCTGTTCGGCACGTCGCAGATGGGCGTGGTGGTGCTGCCCTTGATGATCTTTCACCAGATGCAGCTGATGGTGTGCGCCGTGTTGGCGCGGCGCTATGCGGAACGGCAGCCGCCGGCGCAGGCAGCCGTGGCGGGGGCGTAGCGTCAGCGACGATGGTTACGGCAAGTCGGAAACGCCAACGTCGGCCGGCTTTCAGCCGCCGTCGCGCGGAACGATCTTGCCGGTGGGGTGCCAGTACACGGCGCCATCACGTTCCGACACCGTCAGCGCGGTCAGGCGCCCGTTCTTGCAAGGCCCGCCGACGCACAAGCCGGTGTCCGGCTGATAGGTCGCGCCGTGGCGCGCGCACATGATGAGGTCGCCCGCGCGGGTGAAGAAGCTGCCTTCCCAATCCAGTTCCACGCCCACGTGGGCGCAGCGGTTCAGATATCCATGCACGCGGTCCTGGTAGCGGACGAAAAAGGCAGTGGTCTGACCCGAGCCGTCGGACACCGGCACTTTGACGCCCAGGCCGCCGTTGGCCAGGTCGGATGCCGCGCAGACGCGGACTTCGGGGGCAAGCGAGGGTTCCTGCATGGCGGGCCTTTTTACGAAAGGGTGCGATGTTCGGTCAGGGCGATGGGGCTTGTCAATCCGCCGGGCTGTTGGCTGGGTTGTTCACCGGATTGCTGGCCGGGGCGTCGCTAACGTCGGCGTCTTCGTTGGACGCCGCACCGTCCTGCTGGCGCGCCCACATTCCGGCGTAGACGCCGCGTTGCGCCAGCAGCTGCGGATGGCGGCCGCGTTCGATGATGCGGCCTTCGGACAGCACGATGATCTCGTCGGCGTCGGCCACGGTCGACAGGCGGTGCGCGATGATCAGCGTGCTGCGGCCCTGGCTGACTTCGCGCAGGTTCGCCTGGATCTCGCGTTCGGTGTGGGTGTCCAGCGCGCTGGTGGCTTCGTCGAACAGGAAAATGGCGGGGTTCTTCAGGATGGTGCGGGCGATGGCTACGCGCTGCTTTTCGCCGCCAGATAGTTTCAGGCCGCGCTCGCCCACCATGGTCTGGTAGCCGTCCGGCATGGTCATGATCAGGTCGTGGATGTGCGCCAAGCGCGCGGCCGCCTGGATCTCGGCCTCGGTCGCGCCGGGCCGGCCGTAGCCGATGTTGTAGTGAATGGTGTCGTTGAACAGCACGGTGTCTTGCGGCACCACGCCGATCGCGGCGCGCAGGCTGGCCTGGGTGACGTTGCGCACGTCCTGGCCGTCGACCAGGATGGCGCCGCTGTCCGCGTCGTAGAAGCGGAACAGCAGGCGGGCGATGGTGGATTTGCCCGCGCCCGACGTGCCGACCACCGCAACGGTCTTGCCCGCCGCAATGGTGAAACTCACGCCCTTCAAGATGGGGCGGCGCGCGTCATAGCCAAAATACACGTCGCGAAATTCCACCTGGCCACCCGCCACGCGCAGCGGCAGGGCGTCGGGGCGGTCGGCCACTTCGCGGTCCTGCCCCAAGAGTTCGAACATGCGTTCCATGTCGATCATGGCCTGCTTGATTTCGCGGTAGATGAAGCCGAAGAAGCTCAGGGGCTGGTACAGCTGCAACAGGTAGGTGTTGACCAGGACAAAATCGCCCAGCGTGTAGCGGCCCTGGGCGATGCCGGTGGCGGCCATCCACATCACCAGCGTCAGGCCCACCGAAATGATGGCGGCCTGGCCCACGTTCAGAATCGACAAGCTGACCTGGCTGCGCACGGCGGCCCGCTCGTAGCGCGTCAGCGAGGCGTCGTAGCGGCGCGCCTCGTGCTCTTCGTTGCCAAAGTACTTGACCGTCTCGTAGTTCAGCAGGCTTTCGATGGCCTTGGTGTTGGCTTCTGAATCGGTTTCGTTCATCTGGCGCCGGAACTTGGCGCGCCATTCCGTGACGGCAAGGGTATAGGCCATGTACAGGATGACTGTCGCGCCGGTGGCCGCGGCCAGCCAGATGTCGAACATCTTCCACAGCACAATACACACCAGCCCGATTTCAAAGAACGTGGGCAGGATGTTGAACAGCAAAAACGACAGCAGCGTCTGGATGCCCTTCGTGCCGCGTTCAATGGCCCGCGTCAGCCCGCCGGTCTGGCGCGACAGGTGAAAACGCAGCGCCAACGCGTGCAAGTGGCGAAAGATCTGCAAGCCCACCGCGCGGATGGCGTGCTGGCCGACGCGGGCAAAGATGGCGTCGCGCAATTCCGAGAACAGCAGCGACAGCACGCGCGCGGTGCCATAGGCCAGGATCAGGCCCAGCGGTACCGTCACCGCGCCGGGCGCACCCTTGCCCAGTTCGTCGATGGCGTGCTTGTAGATCAGTGGCACATAAACGGTGGCCGCCTTGGCCGCGAACAGGCACAGCAATGCGGCCACGACGCGCACCTTGAGCCCGGTCTTGCCGGGCGGCCACAAGTACGGGAACAGGGTGCGCAAGGTAGAAAAACCGCCGCGATTCTTCGGGGGCGCGTCAGGGGAATTCATGGCTGGCCTTGGGGGGCGAAAGCGGGGGGTGGAGCGGTGTGAAGGGCATTATCCGGCACGGGCGCTATTATTTGGGTGATAACCCCTGGTATTTGCGGACCATTGCCTGGGGATGTCGGACCGGTATCGGAATGTGGGCGCAGCTCGGCAAGCCCGCTTTTTTATCTCTTCAATCCGGGGTTGGCCGGGCTGTGCCCCTGGATTGCGCGACCTGGCGCGTATTCGCCGTGCGAGCGTTGCGTTGCATGTTTCGGAGGGCTTATGGCGAAGGTACCCGCAGTGAAATTGAACGACGGCAGCAACATCCCGCAACTGGGGCTGGGCGTTTGGCAGGTGCCCGATGACCAGGCGGCCGCCAGCGTCAAGGAAGCCTTGGCGGCCGGCTACCGGTCGGTGGACACGGCGGCCATCTACGGCAACGAGGCAGGCGTGGGCGCGGGCTTGCGCGCATCGGGCGTGGCGCGCAAGGACCTGTTCATCACCACCAAGCTGTGGAACGACAAGCACGGCTATGACGACGCCCACAAGGCCATGGATGAAAGCCTGGAAAAGCTGGGCCTGGCCTATGTGGACCTGTACCTGATCCACTGGCCGGTGGCGGGCAGCACCCAGTTCCTGGATGCCTGGCGCGCGATGGTCGAAATGAAGGAAGACGGCCGCGCGCGTTCGATCGGGGTGTCCAACTTCACGCAGGCCAACCTGCAACAGTTGATCGAGACGTCTGGCGTCACGCCGGCGGTCAATCAGATCGAGCTGCATCCGGGCTTCGCCCAGCACGAGCTACGGGCCTTCCACGCCAAGCACGGCATCGCCACCGAATCCTGGAGCCCCTTGGCACAGGGCGGCGTGACGAAAGAAAAAGTCATCGTGGACCTGGCCGCCAAGCACGGCAAGTCTCCGGCGCAGGTCACGCTGCGCTGGCACGTGCAAAGCGGCCTTATCGTGATCCCGAAGTCGGTCACGCCCGCCCGCATCCGCGAGAACATCGACATTTTTGATTTTGAACTGTCGGCGGATGAGATGGCCGCGATTGACGGCATCAAGAACGGCGCGCGGCTGGGGCCGGACCCGGAACAATTCGGCCGATAGCCGGCTGGGGAAGGCGGGTTCAATGGCCGGGCTCAAGGTCTGGACTCAAGGGCCGGGACAACGCCCCGGGATCGGGTCCAGGACCGGCTCAGGACAGGGCGCGAGACTGGGGCGCGGGACTAGGGCGTCGGATGGGGCAGCGGGGCCCCATGAACCGCCTAGTGTTTCAGCGGGAATACCCAGTACCGGACGATGACCCCCAGCAGGATGGTCAACGTGATCCACGACGCCCAGTGCCAGGCGCCCGTGCCCAACAGCGCGGCCAACAGGCCAAAGACGCTGAGCACGCCCAGCAGGATGGGCGCGCCCCATACGAACATGAAGCCGCGACCTGTGCGGCCTTTGGTGTGGCGGGCGCTCATGCCGGATTCCTTTGCGGGGCGGCGGCGGCCTGGTGCTTTTTCACCAGCTCGTTGATGCGCGCCTCGGTGGCGCGGCGCCGCGCAATCCACAGGTACAGGCCGCTGACCAGCACCACGATGGTGATGAGGTCAAGCAAGGCCCAGATGATCTTCAGCGGCAGGCCCGCGTAATCGCCAAAGTGCAGCGGGCGCGACACTTCCAGCGCGGTCAGGTACCACGGCATTTTGGCCACGGTAGTCAGTTCGCCGGTTCTGCCGTCGACCAGCACGGGTGTGTTCAGCTTCGAGGTCAGCGGCGTGTCGCCACGCATCCAGGCGATGTAGTGGTGCGGGCTGCCGAAAGCGTTGCCCGGAAATGCGATGAATGACACCTCGTTGCCCGGCATGGCTTTCTTGGCCGTGTCGGCCGCCAGTTGCGCCGAGGCCAACTGCGTGGGCACGGTCTGGCCCTTGTAGGGTTCCAGAATGCGGACCAATTCAGTGGACTGCCACAGGCGGAACAATGGGGTCGACAGCTCGTTGATGACGCCCGTGAAGCCCACCACGAAGGCCCACACCAGGGTCACGATGCCCAGCAGGTTGTGCAGGTCCAGCCATTTCAGGCGCGTGGACCGGGCGGCTCGGACGGTGCCGAACTCCAGTTTTTTCATGAACGGGCCGTACAACACCACGCCTGACACGATAGCCACGCAGAACAGCAGCCCCATGAAGCCCAGGAACAACTCACCCGGCAAGCCGGCAAACAAATCCACATGCAGGGCCAGCATGATGCCCATGAACGAGAACTTGTCTTCCGTATACAGCGGGCCTTCCAGCAGCACGTCGCCGGTGCGGCCGTCCATGCGGACCGCATGCCCGGACGCCTGGCCATCACCTGGCTTCTTGGCCATGCCGACATACACCTGGGGCTCGTCGGGGTCGAAGAACAGGTAATCAACCACTTCGCCCGGATACATGGTCAGGGCGCTGGCGACCAGCTTGTCCAGATTGGCGGGCGGCGTGTTGGCCGGCACGTTGGACAGCGGCTTGGCGTCATCCAGCCAGTGCTCGATTTCATGGTGAAAAACCAGCGGCAAGCCCGTCAGGCAGATGATGAGCAGGAAGATGGTGCAAACCAGGCTGGTCCACTTGTGGATCCAGTACCAGGTTTTGATGGTGGACGCGGCTGTCATGGCGGCGGAAGGGGGCGGCGGCGCGCGCGGCCCCCTTTAAGCTGTTTGTGAGGAAGGCGGAACATTATCACGAATAATAGCGATTCTCGTAACGGAATATTTGACCCCCGGATGGTCAGGGGTGCAAGGCCGGCGTCAACTAAAGCGGGTTAAAAAGACAGGTCGGGAGATACCGGGCGCGAGCCGCCACGGTTTGTTTCAAGGGACGGGTCTTGCTCGCCCCGCAACCGGCAGTCGAGAAGCATCATGGAGCAGCGATTTTTAAAAGTCCCGCGTAACGAGCATGGCCGCGATTTCGCGGTAGGCGACGTGCACGGTCATTTTTCGCGTTTGCAGGAAAGCCTGGACCGGCTGGGTTTCGACCCGGCCCGCGACCGGCTCTTTTCCGTGGGCGATCTGGTTGATCGCGGACCTGAAAGCGAAGCCGCGCTGCAATGGCTGGCCCAGCCCTGGTTTTACGCGGTCCAGGGCAACCACGAAGACTATGCGATTCGTCATGTGCGCACCGGCAAGGTGGACGTGACCAATTGGCGCGGTTACGGCGGCGGCTGGTTCCTGGACCTGCCCGTCGACCAGCAGCAACTGTTTGCCGACGCGTTTGCCCAGCTTCCCATCGCTATCGAAGTCGAAACCCGCGAGGGCGCGGTGGGCCTGCTGCATGCGGATTGCCCGGTGCTGTTCTGGCCGCGCCTGGAGTTCGCGCTGCAAGATCGCTACAAGCGCACCAGCGCGACGTGCCAGTGGTCGCGCGACCGCTTGCGGCAGATGAACCGCACCGGCATCCAGGGCGTGCGGGCGGTGGTGGCCGGGCACACGCCCGTGGCCGCGCCGCTGGTTCTGGGCAACGTTTATCACATTGATACCGAAGGCTGGCGATCCGGCTACTTCACGTTCCTGGACCTGGAATCGCTGGCGGCCTGGCCGCGCGAGGTCGTGACCGAGCTGGCGGTAGAGGAATAGGCCGTCGGGCGCTGGGGACGAGGGAGGGGGCCGTTTAACGGTCACCGTGGAACGAGAAAGCAGGGAAACGACACGGGCGCCGCAAAGGGCGCCCGTGTCGTTTTTCAGCGTTGGTCGGTTACAGCGGCCGGGCGATGACCGAGCTGGACGTAGTCACCGCGCTGGCGCGCGCAGCGGCATCTTCCGCGCTGCCGGCAGCAGGCAGGGTGGCCGCCGGTACGCCCGTAGCCCGTACGCCCGAAGCCGGTACGCCCGCCGCCGGTACGCCCGTAGCCGGTATGCCCGTAGCCGGTATGCCCGCCGCCGGTATGCCAGAAGTCGCGACGCCCGCCATGCCCCCCGGCGCAACATTCGCGGCGCTCGGTACCGGAATGGGCTGCAACGGCGGCTGCACGGCGCTGTTGTTCGAATTTTGCGGCAGCGCGGCGCCACCGGGGCTCGGCAGCGGCTTGACGGACGTGTCCACGCCATCCGTGCTGCGGTTGTTGTTCAGGAAATCGGTCAGCGCATCGCCCGACGACAAATCCAGCGACGCCACCGCCTGCCCGGGCGGGAATTCCGCGAAATAGTATTCGCCGTTTTCCACCAGCAGCCCGTCCGGACGCGGCGACTGCTTGGCTTCGGGCATGCCCTTCAAGACCGGCTGCATGTAGTCCAGCCACGTGGACAACGCCAGGCCGCTGCCGAATTCGTTGGTGCCCAGCGACTTGGGCTGGTCAAAGCCCATCCAGACGGTCGTGGCCAGATCGGGCGTGAAGCCCGAGAACCAGACGTCCACCGCGTCGTTGGTGGTGCCCGTCTTGCCGCCGACGTCGTTGCGCTTCAGCACCTGGTGCGCGCGCGCGGCCGTGCCGCTAGTCGTAACCCCGCGCAGGATGTCGTCCATGACCCAGGCGGTGCGCGGGTCGATGGCGCGCGCCGCTTCGTCGCCCGCCTTGACGGGCTGCGCCTGCATCAGCACTTTGCCCGAACGGTCGGTGACGTGGTCCACCAGGTACGGCGTCACGCGATAGCCGCCGTTGGCGAAGACGCCATAGCCATTGACCACTTGCAACGGCGTGGCGCCGCCTGCGCCCAGCGCCAGCGGCAGCACCGCCGGCCAGCGCGATTTGTCAAAGCCGAAACGGGTCAGGTAGTCCTGGGCGTACTGCGGCGAAATCGCTTGCAGGATGCGGATCGACACCATGTTCTTGGACCGGTACAAGCCCTGGCGCAACGTCAGCATGGGTTCGTACTTGTTGCCGTCGTTCTTGGGCTGCCAGTCCTTGGAGCCCGTTTGCGCGGCCGTCAGCATGAACGGCTGGTCGGAGATCTGCGTGGCGGGGGTAAAGCCGCGTTCCAGCGCCGCGGCGTAGACGAACGGCTTGATGTTGGAACCGGGCTGGCGCCAGGCCTGCGTCACGCGGTTGAAGTTGCCCCGGTTGTAGTCAAAGCCGCCGATCATGGCGCGGATCGCGCCATCTTGCGGCGCCATCGACACCAACGCCGCTTGCAGCGCCGGCATGTTGATGATTTCCCAGGTGTCGCTGTCCTTGCCTCCCGTTTTGTGGATGTACACGACCGAACCGCGACGGATGCGCTGGCTGTCGCTGGCCTTGGGGTTCAAGGCGCGCGCCACCACGGCCAGCGCCTTCTTGTCCGAAATGGTGATGATGTCGCGCGCGCTGCGGGCCACCTTCACTTCGGTAGGGCTGGCCGACAGGACGACCGCCGCCAGCAGGTCCTCGCTGTCCGGCGTCTTGTCTTGCACGCCGTCCAGAATCTCGTCCAGCGCCTGGGCATCGCTTTCGACGCCGTCAGGCAGGTCGATCTGATCTTCCGGGCCGGGATATACGGCGCGGCGCGTGTAGTCCATGACGCCATCGCGCACCGCGCGGTAAGCGGCTTCCTGGGCCTTGGAATCGATGGTGGTGTAGACGTCGATGCCCTTGGAATACGTTTCTTCCTGGAACACGCCGTACATCAACTGGCGTGCCAGTTCCGACGGGTAATCGCCATGCACGGCGAAGCCGCGCGCGCTGGTGCCGTCAGCGCCCCGGATCGTCAGGCGTTGCTTGAGCGCTTCGTCAGCCTGCTCGGGCGTCAGGTAGCCCAGCGCCTTCATGCGGCCCAGCACGTAGTGCTGGCGAATTTCGGCACGCGGGAAATTGGTGATGGGGTTGAAGCGCGACGGAGCCTTGGGGATGCCGGCCAGCATGGCGGCTTCCGCCGGGGTCACTTCCGACAGCGGCTTGCCAAAGTAAGCGCGCGACGCGGCCGCGAAGCCATAGGCGCGGTGCCCCAGGTAGATCTGGTTCATGTAGAGCTCAAGGATCTGGTCCTTGGTCAGCTCGTTTTCGATCTTGAACGTGAGCAGCAGCTCGTACAGCTTGCGCGAATACGTCTTTTCGGAAGACAGATAGAAATTGCGCGCCACCTGCATCGTGATCGTGCTGCCGCCTTGCGACTTCGAGCCCTTGACCACGTTGGTCAGTACCGCGCGCGCCACGCCCATCCAGTCGACACCGCCGTGGCTGTAGAATCGGTCGTCCTCGGCCGCCAGCACGGCCTGGCGCATCACCGGCGGGATTTCATCAAACCGCAGCACGTTGCGGTGTTCTTCGCCGTATTCGCCGATCAGCACCTTGTCGGCCGTGTAGATGCGCAGCGGCACGCGTGGCCGGTAGTCGGTCATGGCGTGCAGGTCGGGCAGGCTGGGCCAGGCCAGGGCCAATGCCAGCCCAAGCACGACGGCGCCGCACGCGCCGACGCCGGCCGCGACGATGCCCGTCTTGACCAGGATGCGTTTCCAGGGAAGGCCCGATTTGCCGCCCGGGTTGGCGGAGGATTGCTGGGGGGTGCTCATTGCAGGCGATTCTAGGACAGAACGCTATAGACCGGCCATGGCGTCATAAGGTTTCAGTAACCAAACTTGCCGAAGCCAAGTGGGGGGCGTGTGCCGCGATAGATATAGGGACGGGGTCTAGCATACGCGCGACGCGGCTTGCGTGCGCGAGCGACGGGAATTGCGCTGTGAAATGTATTGCGCGCCGTGACAAACAGCAAGGCCGGTTGCATGCGCCTGTTGTGATTCAGCTTTCGGTAAGGCGCCAGGAGCCCTGTTGATACCGCTGCGGCGGCGCGCCCAACGCGCGGTGGAACATGGCGCTGAACGCGCTGGTGCTGCGGTATCCCAGGTCGGCCGCGATGCGGGCAACGGGCACGCCTTCCGACAAGCGGCAGACCGCGTCGGCCAGGCGCACCTGCTGCACCCATTGCCGGTAATTCAGGCCCAGTTCCGCCTGGAACAGCCGGATCAGCGTGCGCGCGCTGGCGCCGACCTCGTTGCCCCAGGCTTCCATGCCGCGTTGCAGGCCCGGCTGGTCCAGGATGGCCGCGCAGATGGTCTGCAAGCGGCGGTCTCGCGGCCAGGGGATTTGTATGGGCAGCACGCGCGCGGCCGCTAGTTCAGACAGGATCAACGCGGCGATCTGCTCGGCCCGGCCCCCCAGCGGGTAGTCGATGGGCTCGGCCGTCAGTGCCAGGATCAGTTCGCGCAGCAGGCCGCTCACTTCCACCACCTGGGGTTGCGGCCAGTAGCCGGCGGCGGCATCGGCCTGGATGTAAAGCGAGCGCATCGACACGGCGCCCACCATGTCCACCCCATGAGGCACGCCGGCCGGCACCCACAAGGCGCGCATCGGCGGCAGCGCCCAGAAGCCGCTGGGTGTGGTGACGCGCATCACGCCTTCGGCCGCGTAGATCAGCTGCGCGCGGGGATGCGAGTGCGCGCCCGTTTGCGCCCCCGCGCGAAATTCCTTGGCCAGCGCGGTGACGACGCGCGGGCGGTCCTGGTAGTCCTGCGCGTTGATGCTGCGGGCGGGGTCGGGCGGGGCAAGACGGGTGGCCATGATGTCACTTCCAACCAAAGGATGAGGCCGCGACGGCGGGCAGGATGCCGCTATTTTGTCACTTGCCCGATGAAAATTGGCAGATCTTCGCAGCGGCCGGTTTCTACACTGATGGCTGGCTTTGGCTGTCAGCCAAACACAACCCCATCGCAAAAGCCGCCCATGACCCCCGCCCAAAATCCCGTTGCCGGCATGTCGGACGCCATGGCGCCCGCGCCCGCTGCGCAGGCGACCGCCGCCCCGTCCGCCGCCACGTCCACTGCCACGTCCACCCCCCCATCCACCGCCTATAAAGTGCTGGGCGCGATCAGCGTGGCGCATTTGATGAACGACATGATCCAGTCGATCCTGTTGGCCATCTACCCCATGTTGAAGGATTCGTTCAGCCTGTCCTTCGCACAGATCGGGCTGATCACCTTGGTCTATCAGTTGGCGGCCTCGCTGCTGCAACCCTTCATCGGCCTGTACACCGACCGCCATCCCAAGCCCTATTCGCTGCCCGTGGGAATGAGCTTCACGCTGGCTGGGCTATTGCTGCTGTCGGTGGCGCCGTCGTTCGGTTGGCTGCTGGTGGCCGCCGTGCTTGTCGGCACGGGGTCGTCGGTGTTCCACCCGGAATCGTCGCGGGTGGCGCGCATGGCCTCGGGCGGCCGGCACGGCTTGGCGCAGTCGCTGTTCCAGGTGGGGGGCAATGTGGGGTCGGCGCTGGGGCCGCTGCTGGCGGCGCTGTTCATCATTCCGCACGGCCAGCGCAGCGTGGCCTGGTTTGCCTTCGCGGCGCTATTCGGCATCGTGGTGCTGACCGGTATCGGCCGTTGGTACAGCGCCAACCGCGTCATGTTGAAGCCGCGCGCGCGCACGGCGGGCACCGGCAACGGCCTGTCGCGCAATCGGGTGATCGGTGCGCTGGCGGTGCTGGGCGTGCTGATATTTTCCAAGTACTTCTATCTGGCCAGCCTGAACAGCTATTTCACTTTCTACCTGATCGACAAGTTCGGTTTGTCGGTGCGCGAGGCGCAGCTGTACCTGTTCCTGTTCCTGGCCGCAGTCGCGGTGGGCACGGTGGTGGGCGGGCCGGTGGGCGACCGCATCGGCCGCAAGATCGTCATCTGGGTGTCGATCCTGGGCGTAGCGCCCTTCACCTTGCTGCTGCCCCACGCCAATCTGTTCTGGACGGCGGCGCTGGTGGTGGTGATCGGCATGGTGCTGGCGTCGGCGTTTTCGGCCATCGTCGTCTACGCGCAGGAATTGGTGCCGGGCAAGGTGGGCATGATTGCCGGGCTGTTCTTCGGCTTTGCCTTCGGCATGGGCGGGGTGGGGGCGGCCGCGCTGGGCAAGCTGGCCGACGCCACCAGCATCGGCTATGTGTACCAGGTGTGCGCGTATCTGCCGCTGTTGGGCGTGGTGGCAATCTTGCTGCCTAACGTGGAAAAGCCGCGCTGATGCAGTCCCGCGTTGATTCCCTACGCCAAACCAGCACGGCTCTTCGGACGACGGGGTAGTGCTTTTGGCCGACTGGCGGGGGCGAACCACAATAATTAATCTAGGGTTTGCCCTTCGTTCCTTTCGATTGTCAGTTACCTGAAAGGTTTAACTGTCAAATACTGCAAACGGGTGAACCGGGCGCTCCTGGCTTGGCGTATTCTTCTGGACATGCCGCGCTATCGTCTTGGCGCGGGAGGTAAAGGTTCAGGACAACGTCGCGCCCTCGCTTCGGCGGATCGCCGTCACGCGGGGCGGCGGCTTTTCGTCCTTCTGGTAACAAAAAGCATCAAGCATGCTGACGTGTAACGCGTATCCATCCATGAACCCAGTGCAACGGCAGGTCTGAACCGACGGCATTTGTTCCCAAGGCGCGGCCGGCAAAAAACCATGACGACTTCTTTGTTCTTCCTGATGTGGGCGCTGGCCACGGCCTTGGCGCTACCGCTGTTGCTGCCGTTCCAGTCGCGCGGGGTCAAGGGCGTGCGTGCGTTCATCGCCGCCAACACGCTGGCCGTGCTGGCGCTGCTGGCCTTCGCCGCCGCCAAGCTTGTGCCGCCGGGCGCCTACATCATGGCGTCGAACGCGGCTTGGGTATGCGCAATCAGCCTGGTGTACGTGGGCGTGCGCCAGTTCTTCGGGCTGCGGCCGCATATCGCGCGCACCTCCGGCGTCACGGCGGCGGGTGTGCTGGCCTTTGCGCTGCTGCTGTATGGCGCGGACCACCTGCCAGAACGCATGCTGCTCAATTCCGGCTTTACCTGCATCAGCGCGCTGCTGACCGGGCGGGTCATCTACCAGCAGCGCGCAAAAATCCGCACCCCCGGCGTGACGCTGTATCTGATGCTGGCCATATTCGGGCTGGCGGCGCTGCACGCAACGCGGGTCGTGGTCTATGGGTTCGGTTTCGTGAAGCCCGTGTCCTTGCTTGAACCGTCATCCTGGGGGCTGTTCTTCATTGTGTGCGGTTCGGTGACGGTGCCGGCGCTGTTCCTGGCGTTGCTGCTGCTGGTGCAGACGTGGCTATCCGAGCAGATGCAGGCGGCCCTGACGTTCGACAGCCTGACGCACGCCTATTCCCGCCGCAGCATCCTGGATGAACTGGAACGCGAGTTGCAGCGCTGTAGCCGCTCGGGCGGTCCGCTGGCCGTGCTGGTGCTGGACATCGACCATTTCAAATCCATCAACGACCGCTACGGCCATGCGGCGGGCGACACCGCGCTCCGCCATTTCGCCAAGGTCGCGCAGCACGCCGTGCGCGGCGCCGACCGCTTCGGCCGCCTGGGCGGCGAGGAGTTCGTGCTGTTGATGGTGGACTGCGACCCGGCGCGGGCGCTGGTGCACGCGCAGCGCGTCTGTGATGCACTGCGCGATACGCCGCTTTACCTGCAAGGGGTGGAAGTGCCCATGACCGCCAGCGGTGGTCTGGCCACGTACCAGCCCGGCGATAGCGCCGATGTGATCCTGGCGCGCGCCGACGTGGCGCTATACCGCGCCAAGGAGCAAGGGCGCGACCGGGTGGAAATGGCGTTTGGCGCGCGCGGCGCGGGCCGCGTGCACGTGGCCGGGCTGGCCGGCATGGCGCCAGCGGCGAACGCGCCGCTGGTGACTCATGAAGGCGCGGGGAACTAAGGCTTGAGGTGTTCCGTCAGGAACTTTTCCATCGCTTCGTAGAACTCGAACTTGTTCTCGTCGTTGTGGAAACCGTGGCCTTCGTTGTCCTTGACCATGTATTCCACTTCAACCCCGCGCGCCTTCAACGCCGCCACCATCTGGTCGCTTTCGTCTTTGGCCACGCGCGGGTCCTTGGCGCCTTGTGCAACGAACAGCGGCGTCTTGATCTTGTCCGCGTGCAGCGCGGGCGAGGTCGCGGCCAGCCGGTCCTTATCGCGTTCGGGGTGGCCGACCATGTCCTGCATCTTGTCCAACATGGGCTTCCAGTACGGCGGAATGGACTTCATGAACGTGAACAGATTGGACACGCCCACGTAGTCCACGGCTGCCGCGTACAGGTCCGGCGTGAACGTCACGCCGGCCAGCGTGGCGTAGCCGCCGTAGCTGGCGCCATAGATGCCGATGCGCTTGGGGTCGGCGATGCCTTGCTTGACCAGCCACTGAACGCCATCGGTGATGTCGTCCTGCATTTTCAGGCCCCATTGCCCGAAGCCGGCTTCCCAGAACGCGCGGCCATAACCCGTCGAACCCCGGAAGTTCATTTGCAGCACGCAGAAACCGCGGTTGGCCAGGAATTGCGTTTCGGGGTTGTAGCCCCAGCCGTCGCGTGCCCACGGCCCGCCGTGCGGGTTGACGATGCAAGGCAGGTTCTTGGGATCGCGGCCGGCGGGCAGCGTCAGGTAGCCGTGGATGGTCAGGCCGTCGCGGCTTTGGTAGCTGATGGGCCGCACTTGCGACATGTCGGCTTCCGGAATGGCCGGGTTGATGTCGGCCAGCTTGGTCAGCGTGTCGGTGTTGGCGTCGTACAAGTAGCGCGAGCCCGGCGTGCGGTCGTTGTAGGCCGCCACGATGAACACGGTTTCGTCGCGGTTGGACCCTTGCAGGGCGATGTCATAGCCCTTGAGCTTGTCGGACAGTTTCTTGAACAGCGCTTCGGACTGCGCGTCGAAGAACTTGTATTGCGGCTTGTCGGTCTGGTAGGCGGCCAGCGTCAGCACGCGGCGCTTGCGTGAGTAGCCCGCGCCGTCCAGGTCGACGGTGTCGGGCGTGAAGATTTCTTCTTCGACATCCGGTTGTGCCGGGTCGATGACCACCAGCGACAGCTTGTCGCGGCCACGGTTGCTCAGGGCGTAGATCTTCTTGTCGTCGAACGTGAAGAACGACGGGCTGACGTTGGTGCGGTAATCGGTGGTGATCAGCGGGCGGAAGTCGGACGCTTCGTTGTCGCGGTAGAGCAGGGTGGTGTTCAGGCCGTCGCTGGTGACGGCGGCGCGCACCTTGCCCGCATGGTCGGTCTGCCAGCCCACGATGTTGCCCGGGTTCTGCGCTACCAGCACGGCGGCGCCAGTGTGGACGTTGACGCGGTACACGTCAAAGACCTCGGGGTTGCGTTGGTTGTGGCTGATCAGGACGTGGTCGGGGTCGTCTTCAAGATCGTCTTCGATGCTGGCGCGCGCGCCTTCATAGGGCGTCAGGTCGGTGATCTTGCCCGTCTTGGCGTTCACGGCCAGTACGTGGAAGTTCTCGTCGCCGCCAAAGTCCTTCTGATAGAGCACCACGTCGGCGCCCTTCCAGAAGTAGTTGGAGATATCGCGCGCGGTTTCGCTGGTCAGTTGGCGGGGTTCGCCCACCAGCTGGCTGCCTTGCAGCGGCTGCACGTAAATGTTCATGCGGGCCGGGTTGCCGTCCACGCTGGTGGGCTGCATGAAGGCCAGGGTGCGGCCGTCGTCGGCCAGGCGGAAGAAGCCGCGTTCCGGGTTGCGGAAAAAGTCCTTCAGGGGATAGGCGCGGGGCGGGGGCTGGGTGGCGCAGGCGCCCAGCGTGGTGCCGACGATACTGGCGGCCAGAATGGTGCGCGTCATGAAGGAAAACAAGGCAGGACCTCCGCGATTTCAATGCGGTCGATAATGCCATAGTCGCGCGGGCGGTGTCGAACCGACCCCACTTATGCCGCCGTGCCGTTTGCGGGATAATCGCGGCAATTCATCTGGAGAATTACATGTACAGGAATCTGGTCGCGGCATCGGCGCTGGCGCTGGGCCTGGCGGGTTGCTCGCTGGGCATCTCGCAGGACAGCGCATCCCCGCACAGCGAATTCAAGGCGCCGGTCGCGTTCAAGGACGCCTACGCCACCGTGATCCGGCAGTCGAACAACTGCCTGCGCAGCACCGACAACGCCTATCGCGTGGTGTCCGACCTGAACGAGGCGGCGCAGTCGGGCGTGGTGCGCGTGCTGGCCCCGTATACCGACAACGAAATGTCACGCGTGGACCTCAAGGCCAATGGCCCGGCAAGCACCGACGTGAAGATCGTGATGTGGGGCAAGGGCACCTGGGACGCCGCCGCGATGCGTGCCATGCAGGACGCCATCTACTACAGCATCACGTCGTGCAGCACCTACATGCCGCTGGACCCGCGCCCGCCCGTCAAGCCGTCGCGCGACCTGCCCAACTGAGCGCCGTCGCGCGACCTGCCCGACTCAGCGCGCGCGACCTGTGCAACTAAGCGCCGCGCGCGACCTATGCAACTTGCGCCGCGCGCGACCTGTGCAACTTGCGGCGCGCGTCACATCCCAAGGGCGGCGCCGTTCAATCGCCGCCCGGGCGGCGGCGAATGATCTTGAAGGTTGCCGTGGCGCGCGCCACCAGTTCGCCGTCGGCGCGTCGGATGTCGCCTTCACAGAAGGCGATGGACGCGCCCCGGCGCAGGCAGCGCGCTTCAATGACCAGGTCGCCCGTGCCGGGAGACAGGAACGTGGTGTTCATGTCGATGGTGGCCATGCCTTCGGTGGCGTCGGCGGACCCGCGTGCCGCCGCGCTAAGGGTAAAGTCCAGCACGCTCATCAGCGTGCCGCCGTGCACGTCGCCCCGGCTGTTGGTCAGGTCCTGGCGCCACGGCAGGGTGGTGCGGGCGAATCCCGGTGCAACGCTCTCGGGCACCAGCCCGATGAAGTGCATGAAGGGTATCGTCAGGCCGAAATAGTCAGTGGATGCAGAGGCAGAGGCGGTCATGAGCGTAGGCAAGATGGGTAAGCGGATAGAGCCGGTCATAATATATTTTTTTGCAGTGCCCGCCAGCGTGCAACGGCGACGGGCGCATCGTCTTCACTGGAATGTCTGAACTCTTGCGCAAGATCGTGCATGTGGACATGGACGCGTTCTACGCGTCCGTGGAGCAGCGCGACAATCCCGACCTGCGCGGCAAGCCCGTGGTGGTGGCCTGGACCGGGCCGCGCTCGGTCGTCTGCGCGGCGTCCTACGAGGCGCGGCGCTTCGGCGTTCATTCGGCCATGTCCGCCATCCGCGCCGAACGCCTGTGCCCGCAAGCCATCTACGTGCCGCCGGACTTCAACCGCTATCGCGAGGTGTCGCGCCAGATCCGGCAGATATTCGGCCGCCATACCGACTTGATCGAACCGCTGTCGCTGGACGAAGCCTACCTGGACGTGACGCATAACAAAGGTGGGCTGCCCTCGGCGACTGAAGTGGCTCAGGTCATCCGCCATCAAATCCGCGAAGAAACCGGCCTGACCGCGTCGGCCGGCATCGCGCCCAACAAATTCCTGGCCAAGATTGCCTCTGACTGGAACAAGCCCGACGGGCAGTTCGTCATCCGGCCCACGAAGGTGTTGGAATTTCTGCAACCGCTGCCGGTGCGCAAAGTGCCGGGAGTGGGCAAGGTGACGCAGGCGCGGCTGGAGCAGTTGGGCATCCACACGGTGGGCGACCTGGCCACGCACAGCCTGGAAGAACTGGCCCACTATTTCGGGCGCTACGGGCGCCGCCTGTACGAGCTGGCGCGCGGTATCGACGATCGCGAAGTGCAAACCGACCAGCCCTTGCAGCAGGTGTCGGCCGAGACCACGTTTTCGGAAGATATCCGGCTGGACGCGTTGGGCGATGCCATCGACCGCATGGCGGGCAAGGTGTGGGACCAGGCGTTAAAGAAAGGCGCGCTGGGGCGCACGGTGGTCCTGAAGTTGAAGACCGACCGGTTTCGCATCCTGACGCGCAGCCAGACCAGCTTGAATCCGCCGGGGTCGGCGGCCGAACTGGCGGCGTTGGCCAGGCTGTTGTGCGAACGGGTGGAACTGCCGCCGGAAACGTTGTACCGGCTGGCAGGCGTCGGGATGAGCAATTTTGCCGATCCCGCCGAGCAGTCGCGCCAGCCCGATTTGTTCGGCGGCACGTTTTAACTGCCCGGCGCCGGGTCAGGCCAGCCGGGCCTTGACCTGTTGCGACAACGCCGTCATGTCGGCGCGGCCGGCCAGCGCCTGCTTGAGCAGCGCCATGACCTTGCCCATGGCGGGCGCGCCCGTCACGCCTTGCGCGGCCACTTCGGCCAGCGCGGCGTCGATGGCGGCGGCCACTTCTTCAGGGCTTGCGGCCTGCGGCAAGAACTCTTGCAGCACCAGCAATTCGGCCTTTTCCTGTTCGGCGGTTTCCGTGCGCCCGGCTTGTTCGAAGGCGGCGATGGATTCGCGCCGTTGCTTGACCTGCTTTTCGATGATGGCGGTAACTTCGGCGTCGTTCAGGTCGCGGCGTTCGTCCACTTCCTTTTGCTTGACGGCGGCCAGCAGGAAACGCAGGGTCGTCAGGCGTTCGGAAGCCTTGGCGCGCATGGCGTCCTTGACGGCATCGGACAGGCGGGTCTTGAGCGTAGCAGTGCTCATATGTGAACCTTTTGGGTGGTGTTGCGGCAATTCGCAAGTGTAAATCGGGCGGACCCGGATCGGGCCAGCATCTAGCCGGCGTCGGGCCGGCTTCGGCCCGGCTTACTTCACGCGGGCCAGATCCCCGCGCAGCGCCACGCCGGCCACCACGGCGCCCGCGTGGCACTCGTAGTCGGTCTTGCTGCTGGTTTCGTTTTTGCGATAGTAGCTGACGATGTTCGTCACGGCATTCGCGCCGGCCTTCTTGGCGGCTTCATGCAGCGAGATCACCGCCGATTGCGCCGCCCACAGGCACGCTTCCGGGTCTTTCTTGGCAAACGCGTTGGTCTTGCGGTTGGTGACCACGTTGGCTTCCAGCACCTGGCCCTTCGGACCCGTGCCCGCCAGGTAGAACTTGACGCTGCCGTCGATCTTGCCGGCGGCCAGGGCGGCGTCGATGGCCGGTTGCAGGGGCAGGAAGACGGTGCGGTCGGCGGCCAGTACCTGGGTCGAGCAGGCCAGCGACAGGGACAGAGCGCCAAAGAGCTTGTGGGTGATCTTCATGAAGTGCGTTTTCCGAGAATGAAAGTTGGGAAGAAGGCAGAAAGAAGGCGAAAAGAAGGTGAAAAGAAGGTGAAAAGTCGGTGAAAAAAGGCGAATGGACGGAACAGGTCAATGCCGACCCGGCAAGCCCGGCCAGGCAACGCCCGACGCGGCTCAGGACCAGCGCCGGAAAATCAGTGAGGTGTTGATGCCGCCGAACGCGAAGTTATTGTTCATGACGTATTCGTTGCTCATGCGGCGGCCTTCGCCTTGCAGATAGTCCAGGTCGCCGCAACGCGGATCGATGTTGCGTAGATTCAGCGTGGGCGCGTACCAGTCGCGGTTCAACATCTCGATGCTGAACCACGACTCCAGCACGCCGCAGGCGCCCAGCGTGTGGCCCAGATAGCTTTTCTGCGTGCTGATCGGCATGCGCGCGCCAAACAGCGCGTGCGTGGCCTGCGTTTCAGCGATATCGCCTTGTTCGGTCGCGGTGCCGTGGCCGTTCACGTAGCCGATGGCTTCCGGCGGCAGGCCGGCGTCCGCCAGCGCCATCTGCATGGCGACGCGCATCGTGGCCGCCTCGGGCCGCGTGATGTGCGTGCCGTCCGAGTTGCTGCCGAATCCCACCACTTCCGCATGGATGTGCGCCCCGCGCGCCAGTGCATGGTCCAGCGATTCCAGCACCAGCATGCCGCTGCCTTCGCCGATGACCAGGCCGTCGCGGTCGCGGTCGTAAGGGCGCGGCGTCAGTTCCGGCGTGTCGTTCTGCTGGCTGGTGGCATACAGCGCGTCAAACACCAGCGCTTCGCTGGCGCACAGTTCTTCCGCGCCGCCGGCCAGCATCATGTCCTGGCGGCCATAGCGGATGGCCTCGTAGGCGTAGCCGATGCCCTGGCTGCCCGAGGTGCAGGCGCTGGAGGTCGGAATGATGCGGCCCTTCAGCTCGAAGAAGATGCCCACGTTGGCCGCCGTGGTGTGCGGCATCATGCGCACATAGGAATTGGCGTTCAGGTCGTCGGTGACGCCGTTCAGCAGCATGTTGCCGAACGCGCGGATCTCGGCGGTGCTGCCCACCGACGACCCGCACGCCACGCCCATGCGGCCATCGGTGATGCTGGGCTCGCCCAGCAACGACGCATCGGCCAGCGCCAGCTCGGCGGCGCGCACGGCCAGTTGCGACACGCGGCCCATGCTGCGCAATTGCTTGCGCGTCCAGTGCGAGGGCACCTTGAAGTCTTCCACGGGCCCGGCCAGCCGCGTGTTCAGTTCGGCAAAGCGCGCCCAATCCGGCATGGCGCGGATGGCGCTGCGGCCCGATTCGAATGCTTGTTGCACGCTGGCCCAGTCCGAACCCAGCGCGCTGATGCCGGCCATGCCGGTGACCACAACCCGTTTCATCAGCACAACCCTCCGTTGACCGCGATGACCTGGCGCGTGATGTAGGCGGCGCCCGGCGACATCAGGAAGGCCACCGTGGCGGCCACCTCTTCGGGCTTGCCCATGCGCTGGGCCGGCACCGCTTTCAGAATTTCTTCCACGGGCACGTGCTCGTCGATCATGTCGGTATCGATCAGGCCCGGCGCCACGCAGTTCACGGTGATCTGGCGCTTGGCCAGTTCAACGGCCAGCGCTTTGGCCGCCCCGATCAGCCCCGCCTTGGACGCGCTGTAGTTGACCTGGCCACGGTTGCCCACCAGCCCGGACACCGACGCCATGCAGACCACGCGGCCCGGCGCGCGGCGCCGGATCATGGGCATGGCCAGCGGGCTCAGCACGTTGTAGAAGCCGTCCAGGTTGGTGCGCATCACCTGGTCCCAGTCGTCGGCCGTCAAGGCCGGGAAGGCGCCGTCGCGCGTCAGCCCGGCGTTGAGCACCACGCCGTAATACGCGCCGTGCGCTTCTACCTCCGCTTGCAGCACGGCCGCGCACTGTGCACGGTCGGACACGTCGAATTGCAGCACGCGCGCCTGGCGGCCGCGCGCGATGACCTCTGCCTGCACGGCCTCGGCCTGTTCGCGTTGCTGGCGGCAGTGCAGGACAAGATCGTGGCCGGCGTCGGCCAGTGCCAAGGCAATGGCGCGGCCGATGCCACGGCTTGATCCGGTTACAAGAATGGGGGCTGCGTTCATGTCAGGGAAGCTTCCTGGGTAAATTCGTCGGGGTCCTTGGGCTGATAGACGTTCAGCCGGGCGTGGGCCAGCAGGTGGGATTCGTCGCGCAGCTCGCATTCGAAAACGCTCATGCCGCTGGCATCGATCAAGCCGCGTTGGACATGGATGGTCAGGGCCGCGCCGGCGGGCAGGGTGTCCGCGTGGCAGTCATAGCGCCTGGTGCCAAGCAGGAATCCCAGCTTGACCGGGGCGTCGGCTTCGCGCGCCTGGCAACCGGCCCAGGCGCCCACCGCTTGCGCCATCAGCTCCATGCCTAGCCAGGGCGGCAACGAGCCGTCCGGCAGCGAGTACGGGCCGGGTTTGATGACGGCGCGGGCGGTGAGACTGTCGGCGTCATAGCCTTGCACCGCGTCGATCAGGATCATGTTGCCGGCATGCGGCAATAGGGCGGCAACGGGCCACGGGCAGGCTTTCATGGGCGGGCTCCCAGGATCAGGCTGGCGTTGTTGCCGCCGAACGCAAAGGAATTGCTCATTGCGATACGGGGGCGGCCCGACGCATAGCGATGCTGGCCGTTGCTGAAATTCAGCGCGGGCAGCGCCGGGTCGGCCTGGCCATCCCAGGTGTGGGGCATGAGCCGGCCGTCGGGATTCATGGCGGACAGCGTGATCCAGGCCAGCGCGGCTTCCATGGCGCCGGCCGCGCCCAGCGTGTGGCCGGTCAACGCCTTGGTGGACGCGCAGGGCACGCCTTCGGGGAACACGGCATGCATGGCGTGGCTTTCCATCGCGTCGTTGTGCGGGGTGCCGGTGCCGTGCAGGTTGACCCAGCCGATGTCGGCAGGCGCCAGCCGCGCGGCCTGCAAGGCGGCCAGCATGGCCTGGCGCGCGCCCGCGCCCGACGGCTCGGGCGCCGACATATGCCAGGCGTCCGAGCTGGCACCGCCGCCCAGCAGCGCCACGGCGTTGGCGTCATCGGCGTCGCGCTGCATCACGAACAGCACGCCGGCTTCGCCGATATTGATGCCACGGCGGTTGACCGAGAACGGCTGGCAAAGCGCGTCGTCCACCGCTTCCAGCGTGGCGAAGCCATTGATCGTCAGGCGGCAAAGCGTGTCCGCGCCGCCGCACACCACCGCGTCGCAAAGGCCCAGGCTCAGCAGTCGGCGCGCGGACAGCAGCGCGCGGGCGCTGGAAGTGCAGGCGGTCGACAGCGTGTAAGCCGGCCCGGTCAGGCCCAGATGCGCCGCCAGGAACGCAGCGGGCGAGGAAAGGGCCTGACGGCGATAGTCGTAGTCGGCGGGCCAGGCGCCTTGCGCCGCCAAGGTGCGGAAGGCGGGCGCGTTGTCGTTGACGCCTGACGTGCTGGTGCCCAGCACCACCGCGATGCGGCCGGGTCCGTGGCGGGCGATGGCGCGCCGCAATTGCGGGGCGATCTGTTCGGCGCAGGCCAGCAGCAAGCGGTTGTTGCGGCTGTGCAGATGGTCGGGCAAGGGGGGGGCCGCGGCCATGGCCAGGATGTCGCCGGGCGGGGCGTCTGAGGAGCCAGCGTTGGCCTTGGCAAGCATGTCGCGCGGGGCGGCGGCCGAGGTGCCAGGTGGGATGTCGCCAGCTGTGTTGGCGGCGGTGGGGGCTCGAGTGTCGGCGGCGGTGCCAGGAAACGCCGGCAAGGGGCCGACATAAGCGCCCAGCGTCAGGCTGCGGTCGTGGACCCAGCCGGCCTGTGCGCGCATGCCGCGCGTGTCGCCATCGAAGGCGGCTTGGGCGACGGCGTTCACGCCTGCGCCCAACGCGCAGACGATGCCGGGGGTGCCTAGCCAAGTGTTCACGGCAGTTCCTTGAGCGGCGCGACGCGCCAGGTGACGCCATCGGCGCCGGTAATCGAAAAAACGTCGGGCTGCGAGGGCTGCGCCCAACGCACCGTCCAGCGCACCTCGCCGCGATCCAGCAGGCTGCGTACCGCCGTGCCGTCGTCTTGCCGCCGCGCGCGCCATGTGCCCGCGCCATAAGCGGCGTCCAGCTGGGCCTGCGGCGTCCACGCGAATATCAGTGCGGCAAACAGATCGCGCGCCTGGGCGTTGGGCCGCATGAATCCGTCGTTGCGCCAGTGGCCGCCCTCCAGCATCTGCCGCGCTTGCGGCACGCCCATCGGGTCGAACAGCGACCAGCGCAGCGCCGCTCCTTCGCGCTGCACCACCAGCATCGTGTCCACGCTGGGCTGGTCGGCGGCCACCTGCACGACGTGCAGCTGGCGCGGCACGGCAAAGCCGGCGTCGCGGGCGGGCAAGGGTGGCGCGCCGGCGCAGCCGGCCAGCCCGATCAGCACGGCCAGCAACGCCGCCGTGGCCCGCGCGCGCCGGGCCGACTTGCGCACGGGCAAGGGCAAGCGCTGCACCACGCCAAGGCGGGGTACGGGCAGGGGCAGGCGTGCAAAAACGCCATGTGTGTGCACGGATACGGGCGGGCGTGGCGAAGCGGCTTGCATCATCGGTCTCAGGCGGGTTCGGCTTGCGTGGCGGCGCCACGGCAAAGCTCGCTTAGCATGCGCAGGCGGCGTTGCGGGCTGGCGACAAAGGGGTTGGCGGTGTCCCACGCGTAGCCGGCCAGAATCGAGCTGATCATCCGGCGGATTTCGGGCTGCGGATTCTTGTGGAACACCACGTCCTGGAATTCGCCGCTGTACCAGCCTTGCACATAGGCGCGGAAGGTCTCTACGCCCAGCATCAAGGGGTCGGCAAAATCGGCCTGCCAGTCCACCACTTCGCCGCCCAGCTGGCGGTGCAGGGCGTCGGTGGCCAACTTGGACGAGCGTAGCGCGATGGTCACGCCGGATGAAAACACCGGGTCCAGGAATTCGGCCGCGTTGCCCAGCAGCGCGTAGCCGGGCCCGTACAGCCGGGTGACGCTGGCGGAATATCCGCCGATGGTATTGGCCGGCGTGTCCCACACGGCATTGGCCAGCACGCGCTTGAGGTTCGGCGCGGCAGCGGCCATCTCACGCAGGGTCGACATCAGGTCCTGGTCGGGGCCACCGAACAGATCCTGCCCGCCAACCACGCCGAACGAGCAGCGGCCGTTCGAGAACGGAATCAGCCAGTACCAGATGCCCGGCTGCTCGGGATGCACGCTGATCAGGATTTTCTCGCGGTCAAAGCCGGGGTCGTCGATGCGGTCTTCGATGTGCGTGAAGATGGCCTTGCGCGGCGGCATCGAGGAAGGGCGTTCCAAATCCAGCAAGCGCGCCAGCACGCGGCCATAGCCGCTGGCGTCCAGCACGAAGCGGCTCTTGACCTGGTAGCTGGCGCCGTCGGCGCCGCGCACGTCCAGCAGCGGTTGGTCGCCGCTGAAATCCGCGGCCGTGACTTCTTGCAGGTAGCGCACGTCCACGCCCTGGCGCGCGGCATCGTCGGCCAGCACTTTGTCGAACTGCGCGCGCTGCACCTGGAAGGTGGTGCCGGGGCCGGCGGTGAACTTGTCGCGAAAATCAAAGTAGGTGTAGTCGTCGCCCCGCGCAAAGGCGGCGCCGTTTTTCACCTGAAAGCCCGCCGCGTTGACGGCAGGCATCATGCCGGCTTCTTCAACGAATTCCAGGCAGTGCGCCAGCAGGCTTTCGCCAATTGAAAAGCGCGGAAATTGCTGGCGTTCCAGCATCAGCACATCATGGCCTTGCCGCTTGAGCAGGGCCGCCGCAACCGCACCGGCGGGACCTGCTCCGATGACGACGACTTCACGATGTTCCATGTGGGGTGATTCCATGTAGGGGGGGCTAATGGGAGCGGCCGCGCTGGGGCGGACGCACCCAGGGAGACCACAGCAAAGAAAAGGCAACGCCCAGCGCGACGGCCATGCCGAAGTTCGCAATGGCAGGCGTCTGGCTGACGGCAAGCAGACCGAAGGACAGCAAGGTGGTGACGGCGCCCAGCAGGACGCCGACCAGGCTGGCGGCGGCGCCCGCCACGCGTTCGTACATGAAAATGGCGTAGTCCACGCCGATGGCGGACACCAACAGCAGGCCGAACAGGCTGAACAGGGTCAGGGGCTGGCCCAGATAGCCCAACGCGGCCAAGGCGCAGGCGGTGGCGGCAAGCGGCACCGCCAGGATGCGCCAGGTGGCGGCGCGACCCAGCGTCAGCAGCAGCAAGACGGCCGCCACCCCATAGGACAGCAGCTTGAGTTCGGCGGCTTCGATACGGGTTGAGGCGAACATGCGGTTCAAGTCGCCGCTGCGGTCCACCAGTTCGACGCCCGGCAAATCGCCCGCGATGCCGTCCAGCGCGGCGGCGCTGCGCAGGCCCAGCAGCGTGACCATGCCGGCTGCCTGGCCGTCGTGCACGCCCAGCCATTGGCCGCGCCAGCGTTCGGCAAGCGGGCCTTGCAGCGCGGCGTCGATGGTCAGCGGGGGCAAGGTGGCGAAGGCATTTAGTTCACGCTGCAAGGCCGCAAACGGTATGCCCAGGTCGGTCAGGGGTTTCCAGGGGTCGGGCCGCGCGGCCTGCGCCGTCAGTTGCCGGCCTAGCGCCAGCTGGTCTTGCACGGGCGACACCAGTTGGCTAAGCGCGCTGTAACCGGCAAGGTCGCCACGCTGGACCAGCGCGTCCAGCTTGCGGGCCACCCGCGCTTGTCGGCGCAGCAGCTCGTCCGCGTCGGGCGCGCGCACAAGAAAGAACTGGCTGGTCGGCGTGAAGCCGGTGATCTCGCCGATCTGGCGCGCTTGTTGCAATAGCGGCGCGGGCAGGCTCAACCATTGGCGCAGGTCGTCCTGGATGACCAGCCGGCTGACGCCACCCACGGTAGCGGCCACCAGCGCCAGCGCGCCCGCCGCCAGCAGCAGGCGTCGGCCCGCCACGCGTTCTCGCAAGCGCAAAGCCGCTTCGGCGGCGTGCAACAGCGGCGGCCATGGGCGCGGATGCCAGCCGTTCATCCATGCCGGAAGCTGGCACACCGTGCACGCGTAGGCGCCCAACAGCCCGGCGGCTGAAAAGACGGCCGTCTGCGTCAGGGCAGGAAACGGTGTAAAGGCCAGCGCCACGTAGCCGACCAGGCTGGCCGCCAGGCTGATGGTCAGGCCGGGCAACACGCGGCGCAGCGCGGGCCATGCATGCCAGTCGGCCATGCCGTAGCTTTTGCCCAGCCAGTGCATGGGAAAGTCCACCGCCACGCCGATCAGGCTGGCGCCGATCACCAGCGTCAGCACATGGATCGAGCCAAACACCGCCACGCAGGCTACGGCGCCGGTCAACAGGCCCACCGCCACCGGGATGAATGCCAGCAACGCACGCGCGCGGCGCAAGGCCAGCAACAGCACCAGGACGATGCCGGCCATGGCGATGGACCCGATCCAGGAGCTTTCGGCCACGGCCTGCGCCCGCCCGGCCGCCGCGTACAGCGGGCCGCCGGCGACCAATAGTTCCGCGCCGTCGGCCTGTAGCGCCTGGCGGGCTTCATCGATGCGGGACGCCAGGCCCTGCGGCGCGTCGGTGTCGAACGCGTCAGCGCGCGTTTCGGCGCGCACCAGCACCCAGCGCCGGCCGGCATGTTCCGCTTGCAACGTGCCGGTGCCCATGTCGTATTGCACCGCGCCGCCGGGCCGCAACGCTTGTTCGGCGCGCCGGGTCAGCCCCAGCCAGTCCTTGTCCACGGGCACCAGTCCCGACGACGAAAACGGGTCGGACAATTCGCGCGCGCGGCGTTGGGCGTAGGCGGCGGGGTCGCCGGCCAGTTGGTCGCGGTGGGCAGGGGGCAGCATGGCCAGGCGTCCGGCCAGCAGCTGCGCGCGCAGCGCGGCCACGTCCACATTCAATTCCAGCTGCACCGAGGCGAACAGGCCGCTGTCGCGCAGGCGGTCGACCAAGGCGCGCGCGGGCGCCACCGGGTCCGCGCCCGGCCGCGCCGCCACCAGCGCCAGCAACTGGCGAGACAGCGGTTCCTGGATGCGTGCTTCGGCCAATTGCCGCGTGGCGTCGGCCTGGGTGTGCGGCACCAGCTCCATCAGGTTGGCCGACACCGGCCAGCCATGGCGGCATTGCCACGCGCCCACGCACAGGATAAGTAGCAGACCCAGCTTGAACAGCCGGGGCAGCCAGCGCTCAATGGGAAAACGCACGTTGTTCTTCTGAAGTCAGGGCGTCGGCGGCAACCGCGTCCGTCATTTGCAGGACGCTGCGGTCGCCTTGGGATTCGCGCAATTCGATGCGGTCGACCAGCTTGCCGCCGTTGATCTGGATGTTGTCGAAAATCTGGCGCAGCAAAGCGGACCGCGGCGTCAGCATCAGCTGCCATGCCGCGGCGTCGCCCGTCAGGGCAAGGTCGAAGTTGTCTTGCAGGTCTTTGGTGTCGCCGGCCAGCACCGACAGGAACAGCCGGTTCTCGCGGCCCGACCCGGTCTGTTGCGGCAACGCCTGCCAGGCCCCGGATTCATCACGCCGCGATATGCCGCCAGCGTCGATGCGCAGGTCCTGGGCGATGGGCGTGCGCAGCAGCCACAACAGCCCTTTGCCGGCTGCCAGCGTGAAGTCGCCACGGCTGGTCAGGGGCTGCGGCAGCGAGCGCAGGAATTTTTGCTGGATGAAATGGCCACGCACGACCGGCGTGGCACGCAGCTGGGCTTGCAGGTCGTCCAGGCTGAAAGCGTGCGCGGTCCACGGCAGCGCGATCAGCAACAGCAAGAGCCACTGCAACTGCCGCAGCGCCGCATGTCGTGCGAGTGTCAGGCCGCGTTTCAAGCCGTGTTTCAGCCGCAGTGCAAACGACTTGGTGGCAGGCGCCTTCATGCCGACGCCTCCAGGGCATGCAGCTTGCGCCGCACGGCGTCCACGAACGCGGGTGGCGAGGTCAGCTGCATTTCACGGGTTGCGATGCAGACGGCCACCTGTTCAGACGTGCCGCGCGTCAGCCGCTTGCCGCTTGCCGTATCCAGGATCAGGTAATTGATCTTCAAGCGGTTTTCCCATTCCACCAGCTCGGCGCGGACCGTCAGGCGCTGGCCGAACTCGGCCGGCTGGGCATAGCGCAAATGCAGATCGATGACCGGCCAGGCGTAGCCGCTGGCGCGCATGGCGTCGTAGTTGTGGCCCAGTTGGTCCAGCAGTTCGCAACGCGCCTGCTCCAGGTACTTCACGTAGTGGCCGTGCCACACGACATTGAGCGAGTCGACGTCGAAGAAGGGGACCTGGATGTCGACCTGTGCGCCGATAAGGCCTCGTTTACGCATCGTCTTTCCAGAAAGGGTAGAAGTTGAACCATTGCAGCGGCGCCAGTCGGCAGTGCGCGGCAAGTTGGTCGGCATAGCGTTGCGCCCAGTAGGCGATGCGTTCCTGGCGCGTGGCGCGCGTCCATTCGATGCCGTCGCACAGGCGTTGCATGGCGACGCGGTAGCGGCCGCCATGGCGCGTGCAGAACAGCACATTGACCGGGCAGCGCAGCAGCCCCGCCAGCAGCCAGGGCCCTTGCGGCAGCGCGGCCGGCGCACCCAGGAAGTTGACCCGCGTGGTGCGGTCGCCCTGCAGCGGCACGCGGTCGCCGGCAATGGCCAGCCATTCCCCGCGATCCAGGCGCTGCGCCAGGTCCAGCATGGTGGCGGCGTCCAGTTCGCTGACCTGGATCATGCGCAAGCCACCGCCGGCCTCATCCAGCAGGCGGTTGAAATGCACGGCGTGCTTGCTGTGCACCAGCACGTTCAGGCGCAGCGCGCCCGACTGTTCGGCCAGCGCGCGGCACACTTCGATGTTGCCCAGATGCGAGCCCACCAGGATCTGGCCACGGCCGGTGCCCATTTGCGCATGCAGGCCGTCGGGGTCGGCGATGTCCAGGTGCGACAGCGTGATCTTGCCTTGCCACACGTCCAGCTTGTCCAGCATGGCGTCGGCGAAGGCCAGGTATTGGCGGTAGACGGGCAGGGTGCGCGGCAGCGGCACGTGCGGCAAGGGCGGCATGTTGGCCATGTCGGGCATGTCGGGCGTTGTCGTGCCGGATAGCCGCTGCTGGTACTGCGCGATGGCGCGGCGCGCGCGGCCACCGAATGCGTAGAAGTACAGCACCACGATCCACACCACGGGCGCGACCACGCGGCGGCCCAGCCGACGCGCGGCCCAGGCCGTCAGGCGCATCAATAGGGGGCTGCCGCGCTCGCGCTGGTGGGCCCAATGGGAATCGGCGGCGCTCAAGATGGCGCCCTTCCTGCCAGGCGGTGCGCCCTGCGTGCCAGGCGGCGCCACAGCAACGCCGGCGCGCGGCCCAGCATCCCGAAGAACAGCCGCGCGTGCATGCGGCTGATCAGCACGTTGTCACGCAGGCCCTTGAAATGCGACACCCCGCCTGCCGGGTAGGTCACGCGGGTGGGGCGCCACGCCATTGGCACACCGCGCCAATGCAGGCGCACCAGGATGGCGATGTCGAAATCCATGCGGCGGCCCACGCCGGCGCGGTCAATGACGGGCAGCACGGACGCCAATGGATAAATACGAAAGCCGCACATGGCGTCGGGGATGTCCATCGACAGCGTATTGATCCAGACCCAGACGCGGGTCAGCCAGCGCCCGTAAAGGCGGCTGCGCGGGACATCGTCGCCGTAGACGGGCGCGCCGCAGATCACGGCTTGCGGGTGGGCGCGCGACGCCTCGGCCATGGCGATGGCGTCGTGCAAGGCGTGCTGGCCATCGGCGTCCACCTGCAAGGCGTGGGTATAGCCGAAGGCGGCGGCGGCGCGCAGGCCGTCCTGTACCGCCGCGCCCTTGCCGCCATTGACGGCGCGGCGCACCAGGTGCGTGCGCGGCTGCGCGGCCAGCGTGTCCAGCACGGCCGCGCATCCCGGCTCGGAACCATCGTCCACCAGCACGCAGGGCAAGCCCTGCGCCGCCATCTGCGTATGCACGGCGGCTACCGTGGCGCCATGGTTGTAAACCGGGATGACCGCGCACAGCTTATGGGGTTGCGGCATGGCCATCCCTTTGAATCATGCGGCCCGACGAGCAGGGCGCGTCGTCCACCGTCAAGGTGAAATACAGCTTTTGTTTCGCCTCGTCCCAGCGCAAAGCCATCACGGCCCGATCCCCGGGGCGCAGCAAGCGCTGGAATTTCAGGGCCTCCATGCCGCCAAATTGCAGGCCGGGGCACAGACCGCGCTGCGCCAGCGACAGCGCCCAACTGATTTGCGCGACGCCCGGCACCACGGGCACCGTCGGGAAATGCCCGCTGAAAAACGCCAGGTCGTAGGGAGTATCCAGCGTGTAGCGGCGTTCGTTGCCGGGTTGGCCGGGCAGTTCTACCACATGGGGGTCCACCGGGCGCGGACCCGCCGCCGCGTCGAACAATACCTGCGGCATCTTGCCCTGCGCATTGGTGGGCAAATGCCTGAAAAGCCGCCACGATCGCGGGATGGCCAGCGACTCAAAGCCCGTGCCCAGATGCGTGCGTAGCGCGTCCACCAGCGTCTTGCGGCCTTGGTTGCGCAGCACATGCAGTCCCGCGCTCGACAGCGCGACCAGCCCGGTCAGGCGCGTGGCGCCGCTCGCGATGCCCACGCGCGCATCGGCCACATAGCCGTGGCGCATCAGCGCCTGTTCCAGCATTGGCAACGAGATCCGTTTTTCTTCGATCTTGACGATGCGGTCCAGGCGGCCCAGCAATTCAAAGCCGCTGCCGGTCAGCCGGGCGCCATCCGAGGTGTGTTCGTCGGCGGCGTTGACCCAGGGCGATTGCACGCGCAACGCGCCGTCGGCGCCTGTGCTGAGCGCAACGCCGGGCAAGGCTTGCCAGTCAGATGCCCCGGTGCGCCACGCAACGGCACCGGTTTCCGAACTGCCATAGATTTCGGTGGGACGCAGGCCAAGTTCGCGTTCAATGTCGTCGGATACCTGCACCGGCAGCGCACCGCCCGACGAATGAATACGCAGCAGTCGGCCGCGTAGTTGCACCCAGTCCAGCCGTTGACCCAGCCGGCGCAACATGGCGGGGCTGGCTATCCAGGTGAAGGACGGATAGCGCAGGCTGGCTTGCTGCAATTCCTCGGGATAGTGGCGCTGAAGGCGGTCGATCAAGCGGCCCGCGCACAGCGGCCACAGCACGCGAAACGGCAGGCCGTACATATGTTGTGCCGATACGCTGCCCAGCACGGGCGCGTTCGGTTCCGGCCATTGTCGCTGCAAGGCGTGGACCTCGGCCGACAGCTGGCGCCATTGCTTGTGCAGCGGCTTGGGCGCGCCGCTGGAGCCCGACGTGCACAGCACCAGAGTGCGTGCGGGGTCCAGGCCGGCGGGCGCAAGCGGCGTATGGTCTTGCAAGCCGTGCAGCCGCCATTGGCGCGACGGTGGCACGGGCAGGGCGGTATCGGTCAGCCAGGCGTCGACATCCGCGTCCAGCGTAGCGCAGGTGGCGGGCTGCGCATCGCCGGGCAAGACGGCGATGACGTTGGCGCGCCAGCAGGCGAACAGCGCAATGGCCAGCGCCACGGCATCGTCGAACCACAGCGCCACGCGGCGTGGCGCGCGTGCCTGCAAGGCGCCGGCCGCGCGCAGGCTGGCCTGCGCGAAAGCGGCGCGAGTCAATGGCGGCTCGTCGGCCAGCAGGACGTCGTGGGCGGCTGCGTTTGGCAGCAGCAGGTGTTCTAGCGGTGTCCAGCGCATGGCTCAAACCGCCTTCGCGGCTGCCGGGCGCAGCAGCCATTCGCCTGCCATCAGCAGGCCCATCAAGCCATAGCTGATGGCGCCGTTGTAGGCGACCCACCAGCTCCAGGGCGCCCAGGCGGCCAGGGCCGCGGCCGCCGCGCCGTTACCCGCAAAAAACAGGCACCATGCACGCGTGACGTTACGCGTGTAGCGCACGCCCTCGGGCGGCAGGTTCGGATGACGCAGGCGGGCGATTTGTTCAATCACGGGACGGCCGACGCGCAGGCTTGCGCCGAAGATGGCAAGCATCATCGCGTTGACCATCACGGGGTACCAGCGCAGCCATGCTTCGGAATTGCAAAGCGCCAACACGACGCAGAACGTCACGGCCACGGCCGGCAGCAAGCGCGCGCCGGGTTGCCCGGCGCGCGCGGTCAAGCCACGCAGCAACCACAGCAGCGCCAGCGGCAAGGCCAGCCAGGCGGGACTGACGCGCCCCAGCGTCGCGTGCACCACAAAGGGATACGCGACGCCGGCCACGGCCAAGCCGGCCGCAACGCCGCGCCTCATGCGTCGGGAGCCTGCTTTTGCCACATGGCCTGGACCACGTCCTCGACGGTGCGCACCGTGCGAAAGTCGTTTGCGTCCAACTTGCGGCCGGTCTGGCGGCGCACGTGGTCGATCAGGTCGATGGCGTCGATGCTGTCGATTTCCAGATCGGTATATAGATTGGCTTGCGGCGTAACGCGTTCGGGTTCGATCTCGAACAGCTCGACCAGCGCGTCGCGCAACGTATTGAAGATGTCCTCACGGGTATGCATCGTGGACTCCATCTGCGTTAAGCGCGGCGCTGCGCGGCGACAAAGTCCGCCAGGCTGCTGATGCTGGTGAAATGCTCGCGCATGTTGCGCGTTTCGGGATCGATGGCGATGCTGTAGCGCTTTTGCAGCGCCAGGCCCAGCTCAAGGGCATCGACCGAATCCAGCCCCAATCCCTCGCCAAACAGCGGGGCGTCGGACGCGATGTCGTCGGGGGTGATGTCTTCCAGACCCAGCGATTCGATGACGAGCGTCTTGAGCTCAAGTTCCAATTGGTTCATCCCGCTTTGACTCCGTTGCCACCGTCCCGGGTGGCGTGTTCGTTCATGACAGCGCCGGCCGGCGCGGTGCGCGCCAGCTCGGCTTCGAAATAGGCATGCAGCCAGGCATTCATCTTGCGGCCCGCGGCGGGCAGGGGGTGCGCGCTGCTCCAGACGGTCGGGTCGATGTCCTCGCCCACCTGGATGACATAGCGCATGCGGCGCGCGGGAATCCGGTACCAGGGTTCGCCCTTGGTCAGGCTGCGCGGGTTCATCTGGATGACCACGGGCGTGACGATGCGCGCACCGCGCAGCGCAATGGCGCAGGCGCCACGGTGAAACTGCGGCAATGCGTCAGGCGGCGTGCGCGTGCCTTCGGGGAAGACGATCAGCGTTTCGCCGTTGCGCAGCACATCAGCGGCGCGGTCAAACATGTCGAAGCTCTCGTCGTTGGTGATGTAGCCCGCATTGGCAACGGGGCCGCGCGTGAACGGGTTGGTGGCCAGCCCATGCTTGACGATGCAGTTGGCGTTCTTGACGTGTCCCACCAGAAACACCACATCGAGCAACGACGGGTGGTTGGCCAGGATCATCTGGCCGGGCTTGCCCAGGCGGTCGGCACCCTTGAATTCAACGGTCAGGATGCCCACCCGAACCATGAATCGGATGAACAGGCGAAACGTGCGGTTCAGCGCCCAGCGCGCGCGCCGCTGGCGTTCGATCCGGCCGCCCGGCAGCAGGCGCTGCGGCGGGAAGACCAGCACGCGCAACAGCACGCCGCCCACGCCGAACATCGTGAAGGCCATGCCGGTGGCCAGCAGGCGCCAAAGCCAGAAGTCCTGGCGGGGTTGGGTGGTGCTAGTCATGCGGTGCGGGTCCAGGTCCAGCGTCGGGCGCGATTGGCGTGCCCCCACGTGGGGGTGCGCAGCGTCAGGTGGCGCAGCAGGTTCAAGGGGTTGGGCCAGGCGTGCTCCGCTGCCGTCAAGTCGAAGGACGACGTGGGTGGCGGGCGGTGGCCGCCGGCGCCAGAGGACAGGGCCAGTGACCAGTCCGAGCCGGCGCGCAAACGAAACGCGGCGGCGTAGGTGTAGGGCACGTCATCGATCCAGGCGGCATAGGGCGCGGGCGGGCGCTCTTCGGCCAGCACCACCAGGACGTCGTCATGGCCCTGGTCGAGCAGCATGGCGGCTTCGACAAACGCGTGCTCCAGGCCGTCGTCGTCCACCGACAGCGCGACGGATTCGGTGGTTTCACCGCGTATGATCGACCACTGCGCGGCAATGGCGTTGTGCACCGACAGGCCGAACGCGGTGGGAGACAGCGGTTCGTTTGCCGCCAGCGCTTGCAGCAGGCCGAAATTGCGGGTGGTTTCGCCGTGCCGCGAGGCAAACACGAACGGCATCGCCGGGCGCCCGGCGGCTAGCGGCCACGCGCATTCGAACACCGCGCGGGCAAGCGGGCTGAGCCGGCGGCGTTGCATCGGGGGCAGAAAGTCCAGGCGGGGCGCGCGTGCGTCATCAAGAGGACAGTAAGGGTGTTGCGCCCAATGAAACCAGTCTTCGGGCGACTCCATTCCTTGCGTCCAACCTTGCCATTGCGCGATTGAAAACGTCAACATAGCGCGCGATTCTACTATGTCATCGCTCATGGAATTTGTTTTCAGTAGTAACTTTGTGTCGACGCCACAGCAAGGGGTTTCGCGTCTTCGAAATGTAATTGGTTACTTATTGCCGTGGAAATTCAGGAACTATTCATGTATTGGGCGGACAAAGGCGCCGCCGAACTTTATCGGGTGCAGGACCTGTCCGAAAACGACGCCTTGCTGGCGCCCGCCCGATCCGGCCCCAAGGCCCGCGAAGACTGGCGGGTCAGCCGTGCCTTGCTGCATGACGTGCGCCGGTCCACCCCTGCGGGCGGGGTGACGTCGCTAAGCCACAGCGGCGGGCACGCCGTCTGCGCCCGCGCCCCGGACGGCTGGGCAGTGGGCGCCGACCTTGAGCGCCTGCGGACACGGGATTTTGCCGCGCTGGCCGCTTGGGTGTGCTCAAAGGAAGAGGCCGTGGCGCTGGCCGCCTTGGAGGGGCCGGCCCAATGCCATCGTTTTTACCTGCTATGGACCTTGAAAGAAGCCTTGATCAAGGCAGCAAAATTGGCTTTTCCAGCGGATATGGCCACGGTTGGCCTCGCCAGGGATGGGGACGGCACATGGCGGCTACGCGCGCCGCCCGGCCCGTGGCAGGCGGCCAGCTGGATGGTGGGGGACGCATGGATGGCCTCCGTGGTGTGGCAGGGCCCGGACCCGGCCACAAGGTATCCAATTTGGCGCGGGGGCGCCGGCTGCGCCTTGCCGGCGCTAACACTTGTTGGCGAATGGCTACGCGACATCGATTAAGGGGTGCGCCGGGATGTGTCCTTGGTTCTTGAAGATGACCCTTCGTTCTTAAAGATGTATTATGAATATATGTTTAAAGCGAGCCCGATCGCAATTCAAGGAGCAGCAAGATGTTGAGCCCCGAAGTCCGCGCGCTGGTCAAAGCCACGGCCCCCGTCCTTAAAACCCATGGCGTGGCGCTGACGCGTCATTTCTACGCGCGCATGTTCGAGCACAACCCCGAGCTCAAGCACGTGTTCAACCAGGGCCATCAGGCCGGCGGCCAGCAGCAGCATGCGTTGGCCGGCGCCGTGACCGCCTACGCGGAACACATCGACGACCCTTCCGTGCTGGCCCCCGTGGTGACGCGCATCGTGCACAAGCACGTCAGCCTGGGTATCCGGGCCGAGCACTACGCTATTGTGGGCAAGCATTTGCTGGCGTCGATCCGTGAAGTGCTGGGCGAGGCCGCCACCGACGAACTGGTGGACGCCTGGGCCGCGGCTTATGGCCAATTGGCTGACTTGCTGATCGCCGAAGAATCGCGCCTGTATGCCGAATCGGCGGGCAAGCCGGGCGGTTGGACGGGGTGGCGCGCCTTTCGCATCGTGGGTAAGCAGCCGGAAAGCGCTGAAATCACGTCCTTCTATCTGGCGCCGTCCGATGGCGGCAAGGTGCCCGCCTATCGCCCCGGCCAGTACCTGTCCGTGCGTGTCTACATTCCCGAGCTGGGCCTGATGCAGCCGCGCCAATACAGTTTGTCGGACGCGCCCGGGCAAGATCGCCTGCGTATTTCAGTCAAGCGCGAGGCCGCGGGCGCCCAGACGCCGGCGGGCCGGGTGTCCAACACTTTGCACGACCGGCTGCAAGAGGGCGACGTGCTGGATGTGGCGCCGCCGCAAGGGGATTTCTATCTTCAAGAAGACAGCGACGCGCCCGTGGTACTGCTCAGCGGCGGAGTCGGGCTGACGCCGATGGTGTCGATGCTGAACCATCTGGTGCGCACCGACGACAAGCGCCAGATCCGGTTCGTGCACGGCTGTCGCAACCGCGCGGTGCACGCCATGCGCGACCACGTGAACCGCATCGCGGCAGAACGCGGCAATGTACGCAAGGCGGTCTTCTATGAAGAAGTCGGCCACGCCGACAAGGCCGGCGAAGACTACGACCACCGTGGCCGCGTGAACCTGCGCGCCATCGCGGACGAGGCCATCGTGCCGGGCGCCGATTATTACCTGTGCGGTCCGGCGCCGTTCATGGCCGCGCAACGCTCCGCCTTGCTGGAGCTGGGCGTGGAACCCGCGCGCATCCACGCCGAGGCCTTTGGCACCGGCGGCGCTCCAGCCTGAGCGGTGTATCCTGGCGGCCTGAACTTTTCGGGCCGCCCGGCCACCCGAACCTTGCCATGCAACTGACCCGATTCACCGATTTCGGCCTGCGCGTCTTGATGTATCTGACGCAGTGCCGAGACCGGCCCAGCGCCGTGACCATCCCGGAGATCGCCGAGCGTTTCGACGTGTCGCGCAATCACCTGGTCAAAGTGGTGCACTTCATGTCGCAACGCGGCTGGATCAGTACCGTGCGGGGCAAGGGCGGCGGTTTGCGGCTGGCGCGCGACGCGTGCAGCTATCCCGTCGGCGACCTGATCCGCGAGCTGGAACAGCAGGGTCCGCTGATCGATTGTCGCGAACCGCCCTGTGCGCTGGACGGCGCCTGCCGGCTGGCGGGCGTGCTGGCCCAGACCCTGAACGCCTTCTACGACGCGCTTAACGGCTACACGCTGGCCGATCTGGTGCGCGACCCCACCGCCGCCGCCATCATCAAGCTGCACCGCGCGGCCTGACCCGTCAGCCTTGGCCCGTCTGTCTTGACCCGGCCCGCTTGCCCCCCTCAATCCCATGATGTTTTGTTATGGATGCTGCGGCGTTTGGCATTTGCCGCGCTGCCCATGGCCGTTACAAAATGGGAGATTCCCTGTTTGATTGGATGAAGGCATGCGCGTTTGCGTAATCGGTGCGGGCGTTGTCGGCGTGACGTCTGCGTATTTCCTGGCGCGCCAGGGCCACGATGTGGTGCTGGTGGACAGCCAGGCGCGGCCGGCGGAAGTGTCCAGCTACGCCAACGGCGGCCAGCTCAGCTACAGCTACGTCGCGCCGCTGGCCGGTCCGGGCGTCTTGCCCAGCGTGCCCGGCTGGCTGTTGCGCCAGGATTCCCCGCTGCGCTTCCGGCCCCGGCTGGACCCCCACCAATGGCGTTGGTGCGTGCAATTTGCCCTGGCCTGCCGCGCGTCGGTGGCCAAGGCGTCCACCGCGCAGTTGCTGGGCTTGTCCTACCTTAGCCGCGACGTCATGCACACGCTGCTGCAACAGGAAAACCTGGATTTTGGCCATCTGAAAAACGGCAAGCTGATCGCCTACCGCAGCGCCGCCTTGCTGGACAAGGCGCGCGCGCTGGTGGCCTACCAGGCGGGGCACGGCGCGCAGCAGCAGGTGCTGGATGCGGCGCAAACCCTGGCAATGGAGCCGGCGCTGGCCGCCATGGGCCGCAATCTGGCGGGCGCGATCTACACGCCCAGCGAAGAGGCGGGTGATTGCCGTCAGTTCACCGAAGGCCTGTTCGACCGCCTGCAAGCGCTGGGCAATGTGGAGTGCGCCATGTCCAACCCCGTGACCGGTTTGCAGCGCGAAGGCCGCCGCATCGTCGCGGTGAACACGCGCCATGGCGACATCGGCGCCGACGCCATCGTGCTGGCCACCGGCATCGGCACCCGTGCGCTGCTCAAGCCGCTGGGGCATGACGTGCCCTTGTATCCGCTAAAGGGGTACAGCCTGAGCGTGCCCTTGGCGGACGACGACACGGTTGCCCCGCGTATCAGCGTGACGGATTACGAGCGCCGCATCGTCTATGCGCGCGTGGGCAAGGTGCTGCGCATTGCCGCCATGGTCGATATCGGCAGCGCCAACGCCGATATCGATCCGGCGCGCGTGGAGCTGCTCAAGCGCCAGGTGCGCGAGGCGTTTCCCGCGCTGGACCTGACGCAAGCTATCCCCTGGGCCGGCTTGCGCCCGGCCACGCCTACCGGCAAACCGTTGATCGGGCAGAGTCCGGCGGCCGACAACCTGTGGCTGAACATTGGCCAGGGCGCGCTGGGCTTCACGCTGGCCTGCGGCAGCGCCGCGTTGCTGACGGCGCAGATGGCCGGGCTGGAACTGCCCTTGGACCCGGCGCCGTTTCGGCCTTGAGCCCGCGTCCCCCAGGCGCCATTCCCCGCGTTCACGGGCGTTCAATACAAGCGCGTTCGGCCACGCCATAGTGCGGCTCTCTAGCGGGAGCACTCATGAGCATTTTCCAAAGAACCACCATCGCGCTGGCGCGCAGCCCCGTCATGGGGCGCGCAATGCGGGCGGTGGCGGCGCGCTCGTCGCTGGCGCAGCGCTTTGTCGGCGGCACGGATGTGCACGCCGCCGTTCGCACCGCGTTGCGGCTGTGGCAGGCCCATGGCATCCGGTCATCGTTGTTCTACCTGGGCGAATACGTGGCCGACCCCGCCGCCATCGAACACAACGTGTCGCAAGCCATCGAGGCCTGTCGCGCGCTGGGCGCGGCCGGGCTGGACGTGCACGTATCCGTGGACCCCACCGCCATCGGCTACATGGCCAGCGACGCGCTGGGCGCCGCCAACGCGCGCCGTATCGCCGACGCCATTGCAAGCCCTCGCGTCGCCATCGCCCGCCGCAACTGCATGATGTTGGATATGGAAGATTCCACCATCCGCGATCGCACCTGCGCGCTACATCGTGCCTTGCTGGAAGACGGCTTGCCCGTCGGCCTGACCTTGCAGGCGCGGCGGCGGCGCACGCCCGAAGACCTGGCCTGGGCCGTGCGCCGGCACACGTCGTTGCGGCTGGTGAAAGGCGCGTTTCCCGAGCGCGCGCTGGACCATGCGGGCCGCGCCCGGATCGACCTGGCCTATCTGGACGCGGCCGCCATCATGCTGTCGCACGACGCGCGCAAAGCGGGGTTTTATCCGGTGTTCGGCACGCATGACGATAGGCTGGCCGGCGCCATCATGACGCTGGCGCGCGAGCGGGGATGGTCGCCAGACGCGTTCGAATTTGAAATGCTTTATGGTGTGCGCCCCGACTGGCAAATGGCGCTGCGCGGCCTGGGCTATAACGTCCGGGTCTACCTGCCATTCGGTGCCGACTGGTGGCCTTACGCCATCCGCCGCGTCGGCGAAAATCCGTCCAATGCGTGGCTGTTGGCGCGCTCGCTGACCGCGGATGGACGGTACTTCGGCTAGCGTAGCGGAGCAGGGCGATAAGACGGCGGGGCGACAGGCCGGCGGACTATCGGCCACGCCACGCCGTTGCGGTCCGGGCTGGCGGCAGTCGCGCAAGGACTTCTGGCCCTCTATTTCTGGCTATCCATTTCTGCCTATCCACTTCTGGCTATTTGATGGCTGCATCTGAACATATCTGGCATTGCGGCGCGGGCCTGCCCGGCGACGTCTTGATCGCGGATCTGCGGGCGTACCGCTACGCGCCGCACTTTCATGATGCCTGGTCGATCGGCGCCATCGAACGCGGCCGGTGCTCTTTTACCGTACAGGGCCACACCCACGTTGCCGCCACCGGCGACCTGGTGGTGATCGCACCCGGCCAGGTGCACACGGGCGGCACGTCGGACGCGCCGCTGGCCTATCGCATGGCGTACATCGACCCGGCCTGGTTCGATGACCACGCGCGCGCCATGCTGGGAGGCGCCGCGCGCATATCGGGCCCCGTGATCCGCGCGCCCGCGTTGTGCGCACAATGGCTACACGCGCTGGCGCCCGGCGCCATGGACGACGGCGAACGCCGCGAACGAATCTCGGCCGCGCTGCTCGGCCTGCTTGGCGCGCACGGCGACGCGACCGCGCCTGCGGACAGCGACGCGTCCGACGTCTGCGCGTTGCTGCGCGAACGCATGGCGACCGATCCCGCCTGCGCGCCGGACCTTGATGCGCTGGCCCGCGCGCAGGACCGTCACCGCACCACGCTGGTCAAGCAGTTTGCCCGCCGCTACGGGCTTCCGCCGCAAGCCTGGCTGCGCAATTGGCGCGTGGCGCGCGCACGGGTGTTGTTGCGTGGCGGCGTGCCGCTGGCGCAAGCGGCCCACGCCGTGGGGTTTGCCGACCAGGCGCACCTGACGCGCGTGTTCAAGCAGGTCTACGGCAGTACGCCCGGCGTGCTGCTGCGCGCGGGTTCCCAGACGTTGTGAGGGCGGGGCGTTTCGATGCGGTAATCGGAATATTTCCGGGTAAAGAACGACGCGCCCAGCTGCTCGGCAGCCAATAAGGGCTGGCGAGGATCGGCCGCGATTTCTCCGCGCAGGTTGCCCGCGCCGTGCACATAGCCCACGAATTCGGAATGCGAATAGCGCGCGTATTCCTGCACCTGATGCACGATGCCCAGCGCCGCCCCGGGGTAGGTTTCCTCGGACGCCACCGCCAAGCCCAGGCGCTTGCCCGTCATGCGTGCCTTGACGCGTTCCGGCTCGGGGCCGCTGCCGGCATAGTGGCTGAACGAACGGTCAAAGAAAGCCTTGGTCTGCGCCGACATGCCGTACCAATAAATGGGCGTGCAGATCAGCACGCCATCGGCAGGCAGGAAGTGTTCAAGAAACAGTTCCGAATAGCGGTCATCGGGCGCGGGTTGGTGGCGCAGGTCGGACAGGAACCCGTGGAGGTAATCGTCCAGGAAAAGCAGGTTGGCGGATATGCCGGCGGCGTTTGCGCCACGTTGCGCGGCGGCGCCTAATGCGGCGCTGTTGCCGTCGCGGCGGGGGCTGCCGACCAGGATCAGCAGGCGTTGGGATGGATGATTTTGATTCATGATGGCTCCGAATGAGTTCGTGCCTTCAATATAGAAATCCGGCTTGTCGACGACAAATGATGAATCCTTGATTAAGATGAATTCATTTCATCCATAAGGTTGTCCAGTCCTCATGTTTTCGACCTTGCCGGTGACCGCCCTGCGCGCGTTCGAGGCCGCCGCGCGGCTGCGCAGTTTCAAGCTGGCCGCCGCTGAATTGGCGGTGACGCCCACGGCGGTGTCGCACCAGATCAAGTCGCTGGAACGGCAGGTGGGATTTCCGCTGTTCGACCGCGCGCCACGCAGCGTAAAACTGACGGACAAAGGCGCGCGCCTTTTCATCAGCGTGCACGGCGCGCTGCTGGACATTGCGCAAACGCTGGACGCCTTGCGCCCCGAACCGGCCTCCGGCGCCTTGACGCTATCGACCACGCATTCCTTCGCGGCCCTGTGGCTGGTGCCGCGACTGGGGCGCTTTCATCAAGCCTTTCCGCAATACCAGCTGAACCTGCAAACCGGCGCCGACCCCGTGGATCTGCTGCAAGACGCCAGCGTGGACGTGGCGGTGCGCTATAGCCGACGCGCCTATCCCGCCCTGCATACCGCCGCGACGCTGCCCGAGTGGTTTGGCGTCTACGGCGCGCCCGGGCTCATCGCGCAAATGGCGAAGACGCGCGCGGCCAAAGCGGCGCCTGCCTTGGTGACGGTGCGCTGGCGCGATTCGGATCTGTACGAACAAGGCTGGCTGGCGTGGTGCCAGGCGGCGCGTATGCCCGCTTGGCGCGAACCCGAGGCCGTGCACGCCTACGCAGAAGAACACTACGCGCTGCAAGCCGCCATCGCGGGGCAGGGGCTGGTGCTGGCCAGTTCGGTCATGGTGTCCGACAGCGTGCGCGCCGGCACCCTGGCCGCGCACCGGCCGCGAGTGCGCGTGCCCGGCGCGGCCTACACGGCCCTGTGCGCGCCCGGGCGCGAACGCCATCCCCCGGTCAGGGCCTTTTTGGCGTGGCTGACGCGGGAATTCCAGGCGTAGCGGTCGCCTGCCGCGATGCGCGCGTGGTCAGCTCGCCCGCCATGACGCGCGCGGCAACAGCGGCAGGGCGGCCAGCATCGCCACGCCCGCCAGCACCCAGGCGGCGGGCCACGAGCTGGCCGCCACCACATGCGGCAGCGCAACGGGCGTCAGGAACAGGCCCAGGTAGACGCAGCTGTTCGCCATGCCCAACGCCGTGCCGGCCCGGTTCACGCCGGCAAGCGTCGCCAGTTCGGTATATGCCACGCCGTGCCAGGCCGACGCGCACACGCCCGCCGCCGTCAGCAGGGCGGCCGTGGCAAGCACCGCGCCCGGCGTGGTGGGGCCGCCACTGACCAGCCAGGCGACCGCGCCCAACGCCGCGAACATCAGCGCGCTCAGTTGCGCGCAGCGGCGCAAAAAGGCGCGTCGGTTGCCGTGCCGATCGGTCCACCGGCCGCTGGCGATGCGCGCCACCATCGCGCCCAACTGCACCGCCACCATCACGGCAGTCAGCGTTCCGATGTCCGCCTGGCTGAAGTCGTGCAGGAACACCGTGGCGAAGGTCAGCACCGCGAACTGCGGGCAGCACATCAAGCCGATCGCCGCCGCCGCGCGCCAGACGCGCGCATCGCGCAACGGGCCGCGCGTGGGGGGGCGGGCGGCGGCATGGCGGCCTGGGGCGGCATGGGCGGTGGCGGTGGCGGTGGCGGGGGCGGGGGCGGGCTCAGCCGAGGCGGGGCCGGCCTGGACGGCTTCTATCCGGTCGAGTCCGGTCAAGTCCGGCTCCGCCGTGACCCGCGCGGCGGCGCGCAATCCGCCCGGACCGCGCAATCCGCCCGGACCGCGCAATCCGCCCGGATCGCGCAGCCAGCACACCGCCAGCACCGCCGCCGCTGCGCACATCGCGGCCAGTGCGCCGAAGACGGCGGCAAAGCCGGACCGTGCCGCCAGCCAAGGCAGCAGCAGGGCGCCCAGACCTCCGCCCAGCGGCACGGCGGTCTGGCGGATGCTCATGGCAAGCCCGCGTTCGCTATCGCCGAACCAGGCCATCACGGCCCGGCCGCTGGCGCCGTTGACGCTGCCGCCCAATACGCCCACCAGCACCAGACCCGCCGCCAAGAGCCACAAGCTGGGCACCACACCGGCCGTGGGCGAGGCGAACACGCTTAGCCAGGCCAGCGCGGCTGCCGTGGCGCTCAGGCCGGTCAACAGGACGGGGCGGTCGCCCCAGCGGTCGGTCAGCAGGCCCCAGGGCAATTCAAACAAGGCCACGCCCAGGCCCATCAAGCCCAGCGCCAGCCCAAGCTGATCGTTGTCCAGCCGATAACCGGCACGCATGAACACCGCCGTGGTCGGCAGGCCGGCGGCGGCGGCCGAAAAGGCCGCGTTGGCGGCCACGCCGACCGCCAGCACTTTCCAGCGGTGCGCGGCGGCGGGCGCGGCCGGGGCGGACAGCAAAATCGCAGGGGCGGGGATGTCGGACATGCGGAACTCCAGAGCTTTTAAAAAAGGACCCGGCCAGTTTGCGCGTCTGCTATCGTTCTGAAAATCAGGAAATATTGATTCAATAGTTTTGAAAAACTGGACTATTAAAGCCAAGCAAGGCGACCCATGCGACCCGTAACCTTTGACCTGGACATCCTGCGCAGCTTCGTTGCGGGCGTCGATTTGGGTAGCTTCGGCCGGGCGGCCGACCGCCTGGGCCGATCCACGTCGGCGATCAGCGCGCAAATGAAAAAGCTGGAAGAGCAGGCCGGCGTGCCGCTGCTGCGCAAGGCCGGGCGTGGCCTTGCGCTCACCGACGCGGGCCAGACCATGCTGGCCTACGGCCGCCGCCTGTTGGAGCTGAACGACCAGGCAGCCCGCGCCGTGCAAGGGGCCGAGCTGTCCGGCCGCGTGCGCCTGGGCATGCAGGAGGACTTCGGCGAAATGCTGTTGCCCCGCGTGCTGGGCCAATTCGCCCGCGCGCATCCCTATGTGCGGATCGAAGCACGGGTGGCGCGCAACGGCGAACTGCTGGAACGCATGGCGCTGGGGCAGTTGGACCTGGCGCTGGCCTGGGACTTTGATGCGCGCCTGCCGCATGCCGAACGCCTGCTGGACCTGCCCATGCGCTGGATCGGCCCCAGCCAGCTTGCCGATCCGCCGCGCGGCGACGGCGATGGCGAACTGCCGCTGGTGGCCTTCGAGGCGCCTTGCCTGTTTCGCACCTGTGCCACCGACGCGTTGGACCGCGCCGGTGTGAACTGGCGCGCGGCGTTCACCAGCCCCAGCCTGGCCGGTTTGTGGGCGGCCGTGTCGGCGGGGCTGGGCCTGGCCGTGCGCACGCCGTTGGGCCTGCCCGCCGGCGTGCGCGCGCTGGCGGCGGGCGAGCAGGGCTTGCCCCCTTTGCCGTCGATCACGCTGTCGCTGTATCGTGCCCAGGCGCAGCCGGACCCGGTGGCCGCCGCGCTGGCCGATATCGTGCGGCAGTGTGTCCGGGACAGCAGCGCCGCCTGGGCGACGCCATCCGCCCTGTCCACCACCTTGCCCGCCACGGTCCCAGCATGAATCGATTCCAAGAAATGTCGGTGTTCCTGGCCGTGGCTGAAGCCCAGAGCTTTGCCGCCGCCGCACGCCGCCTGGAAATGTCCGCGCCGTCGGTCACGCGCAGCGTTGCCGCGCTGGAACGGCGGCTGGGCGCCTTGCTGCTGGTACGCACCACGCGCAGCCTGCGCCTGACCGAGGCGGGCCAGCGCTACGCGGCCGACTGCCGCCGCATTCTTGAAGACGTCGAACAAGCCGACGATGCCGCCGCCGGTGCGATGGCCGTACCACGTGGCGCGCTGCATGTCACCGCGCCCGCATTCTTTGGCGAACTGCACGTCATGCCGGTGGTGCTGGGCTATCTGCGCGCGCATCGGGCCGTGTCGGTGCGCACCTTGCTGGTGGACCGGGTGGTCAACCTGTTGGACGAAGGCGTGGATGTTGCCGTGCGCATCGGCGCGTTGCCCGATTCCACGTTGACGGCGGTGCCGGTGGGCCACGTGCGCCGCGTGGTATGCGCCACGCCTGAATTCCTGCGCCAACACGGCGAACCCCAGGACCCCGATGCGCTGCACCGCTTCTGCACCATCACGGCCGCGATGGAAGGGCGGGGCGCGCAATGGCGCTTCCAGCAAGCTGGCGAGCCGCGCCGGCTGAACGTGGAATCGCAGCTGGCCGTCACGTCGTTTCAGGCCGCCGTATTGGCCGCGTGCGAAGGGTGGGGCTTGACGCAGGTGGTGTCGTACCAGGTGGCACGGCACCTCAAAAGCGGTGCCTTGCAGGTGGTGCTGCGCGACTTCGAATTGCCGCCCATGCCGGTGCATGTGGTGTACCCAGAGGGCCGCCGCAGTTCCGCCAAAGTGCGCAGCTTTGTCGAGTTCTGCGTGCAAGCCCTGCGGCGCGATCTGGCCGAATTACCGCTCTGACGGGCCGGAGCTCGGGCAGCGAGGCCGGGGGATGAGGAGCCTTCGGCCGGTGCCTTCCCCGTGCCTTTGACCCGGTACCTTCCACCCGTCCTTTCAAATCCGACAATAGTGTCTTGTCGCGGCTGGCCGTTCACGCGGGGCGCGCATCGGACCAAGATGGAGCCATGTTCATCCACCTTGGAAATTCCCATGTCCGCTGCCCCGTTGACCTTCTATAGCTTTCCCCTGTCCGGCCACGCGCATCGCGTCGCGCTGATGCTGTCGCTGCTGAACGTTCCGCACCAGCGCATTGACGTGGACCTGCGCGGCGGCGAGCACAAGCGCCCGGAATTCCTGGCGCTGAACGCGTTCGGCCAGGTGCCGGTCATCGACGACAACGGCACGGTGGTGGCGGATTCCAATGCCATCCTGGTCTATCTGGCCACCCGCTACGACGGCCAGGCCTGGCTGCCCGCCGATCCGGCCGGCGCGGCGGCGGTGCAGCGCTGGTTGTCGGTGGCGGCCGGGCCCCTGGCCAGCGGCCCGGCAACGGCCCGATTGATCACGGTATTTGGCGCGCCCTACGACGTGGAAACGACCTTGGCGCGCGCGCATGCCTTGCTGGGCGTCATGAACGCCGAGCTTGGCACCCGTGCCTTCCTGGCCGGTTCCCGCCCGACGATCGCGGACGTGGCCTGCTACGCCTACGTGTCGCACGCGCCCGAAGGCAATGTGTCGCTGGCCGACTACCCGCATGTGCGCGCGTGGCTCGACCGCATCGAAAGCCTGCCGGGCTTCGTGCCCATGGCCCGCACGCCCGCCGGCTTGCAGGCCGCCTGACACCGCCATCACCGCCACGGCCCGGAGCGCACCATGATCCCCACTGATACCCCTCTTGACGACGGCTTGCCCTGGCATGCGGGCGAACGCCTGTTGCAAGCGCGCGCCGGCGTGGCTGAACGCATGGCGCAGATCGGCCCGAAGATCGTGCGCGACCACATGCCCGACCAGCACCGCGCTTTTTTCGCGCAGTTGCCATTCCTGGTAATAGGCACGGTGGACCCCCAGGGAGACCCGTGGGCCGGCGTGCTGGAGGGCCAGCCCGGCTTTGCCATATCGCCCGACCCGCACACCTTGCGGGTAACCGTCATGCCGGATGCCGATGACCCGGTGCGCGCGGGCCTGGGCCCCGGGCAGGCGGTGGGGCTGCTGGGCATCGAACTGCACACGCGCCGGCGAAATCGCATGAACGGTCGCATCGCGGCATGGGACGGCAAGCGCTTCGATGTAGCCGTGGCGCAGTCCTTTGGCAATTGCCCGCAGTACATCCAGGCGCGCGATTTTCATTTCTCGCGTTCGCCCGCCATGCGGTTTGCAGCCGCGTTGCCGGAAACCGATCAGTTGGACGATGCCGCGCGCGCGTTGATCCAATCGGCCGACACCTTTTTCGTGGCCTCTTACGTGGACGATGATGCGCGGGGTGGCCGCGCGGTTGACGTGTCGCATCGCGGCGGCAAACCCGGTTTTGTGCGGGTGGACGGCAATGTGCTGACCATTCCCGATTTTTCCGGCAACCGCTTTTTCAATACCTTGGGCAACCTGATGGCGAACCCGCGCGCGGGGTTGGTCTTTGTGGATTTTGAACGGGGCGACCTGCTTCAGGTATCGGGCCGCGCCGAGGTGGTGCTGGACAGCCCCGAAATCCAAAGCTTTGCGGGCGCTGAACGGCTGTGGCGCGTGCACGTGCGCCGTGTGCTGCGGCGGCCCGGCGCCTTGGCGCTGCGCTGGCAATTCGGCGCGTATTCGCCCACCGCGCTAGGCACGGGGCAGTGGCCAGGGCAGCCGGGCTAGCCGGGCGAGGGCGTGGTTTTCTGCACGACGGTGTCGTCGGGCTCCAGCAGGCGCCCGTCCTGGGCGCGGATTTCCAGGCGGCGCACGGCTTGGCCGCGCTTGCGGTCGATCAGCGTGGAGTGCGCTTCGGCAGGGCCGTAGTAATGGTCTTCGCCCCACTGCCGCAAGCCGACGATGACCGGAAACAGCGCGCGGCCTTTGTCCGTCAGCACGTATTCCTGATAGGCGCTGCCGTCCGAGGCAGGGGCCACGGCCAGGATGCCGTGGGCAACCAGGGTGCGCAGCCGGTCGCTAAGGATGTTCTTGGCCACGCCCAGGCTTTTCTGGAATTCGCCAAACCGGCGCACGCCGTCGAACGCGTCCCGCACGATCAACAGCGACCACCAGTCGCCGATGGCGTCTAACGAGCGCGCCACCGGGCAGGCGGCGCCTTCAAGGCTGGTGCGTTTGACCATGTCTGACCCTAGGATTGGGATGCAATGGTTGCATTATAAAACCTTCGGGTCTAGCATTCTGGTTTCGTAATAAAACTAGAAGGACGTACCATGCCCGATGCTCCACCGCCCGGCGCCAACACCTTGAGCGCTGCCTGCGCGCAACCCGCGGCGGCTGCCGCCCGCGGCACCCCGGCCGATGCGGGGCGCAATCCGGCCGCCAACGACGGCGCCGAGGCCAACGACGCCGCCGACGCGTCGCCACCCCTGCCCACATCGCTGGTGATGTTGCTGGCCGTAGCCTGTGCGCTAAGCGTGGCCAACGTGTATTACGCGCAGCCCTTGCTGGACGCCATCGCTCGCGAGTTCCTGTTGGACGAAGGCGCCGTGGGCGTCGTCGTCAGCGCAACGCAATTGGGCTGCGCGGTGGCGCTGCTGTTCGTGGTGCCGCTTGGCGACCTGCTGGACCGGCGCCGCCTGATGCTGGCGCAACTGGGCCTGCTGGTGCTGGCGCTGGGCGCGGTGGCCATGTCGGCCAATACGCCGTGGCTGCTGGCGGGCATGGTGGCGCTGGGCCTGTTGGGTACCGCGATGACGCAAGGCCTGCTGGCGCTGTCCGCCGCGCTGGCCGCGCCCGGCGAACGGGGCAGGGTGGTGGGCGCCGCGCAGGGCGGAGTGGTGATCGGCTTGTTGCTGGCGCGCACGGTGGCCGGCGTGGTGGCCGACGCCTGGGGTTGGCGCGCCGTGTACGTGGTGTCCGCCGCGATGGCGGCGTTGCTGGCGTGGGTGCTGCTGCGCCGCTTGCCTCGGCGCCGGCTGCCCACGGCAACGCTGTCCTACTGGGACTTGCTGCGGTCCATGGCGACGCTGCTGGCCACGGAACCCGTGCTGCGCGTGCGCGGCATGATCGCCTTGCTGATGTTCGCCGCCATCAGCGTATTCTGGACGGCGCTGGTGCTGCCCTTGAGCGCGCCGCCCCATTCCTTGTCGCACGCGGCGGTGGGTGGCTTTGGCCTGGTGGGCGTATTGGGCGTGTTGATGGCCGCGCGGGCCGGCCGCTGGGCGGATCGCGGGCTGGGGCAGCGCACCACGGGCGCGGGCTTGGTGCTGCTGTGCCTGGCGTGGGCGCCCATTGCCTTGCTGGATCACAGCCTGTGGGCCCTGGCGCTGGGCGTGCTGGTGCTGGACGTGGCGCTGCAAGCGCTGCACGTGACGAATCAAACGATGATCTTCAGCATCAGCGCCCAGTCGCATAGCCGCCTGGTGGGCAGCTACATGATGTTCTACGCGGTGGGTAGCGGGCTGGGCGGCATTGCGTCCACGGCGGTGTACGCGCGCGCCGGCTGGCTGGGTGTGTGCGCGCTGGGCGCGGCCATCAGCGTGACGGCCTTGTTGTTCTGGGCGGCGACGTTGCCCCGCAAGGCATCGCCGCCGCCGTCGCGTCAGGGTTGTACCGCGTAGTCCTTGGACCCCAGCACCACGGCCGCCAGCCCCGGCGCCTGGGTCAGCTTGTGCAGCGCATAGGTCTGTGCGGTGGCGATCTTGGCCTGATGGAAGTCGGGGTCTTCCTGCTGGTGGTCCAGGCTGGCCAGCAGCGCGCGGGCCATCTGCCAACCGGCCAGCGTCGTGCCGGCCAGCAGCAGATACGGCACGGCCGACCCGAAGACGGCGTTGGGCGCGCCCGCGGCGTTGGCCAGCACAAAGTCCACGACATTTGCCAGGGCCAGCCGCGCCTGCCGCAGTGGCTTGAGCACCAGGTTGGCGGCAGGCTCGCTGCGCGATTCCAGCTCGGTTTCAGTCTGGCGGATGGCCTCCAGCAGCGCATGCGCCACCGCGCCGCCGTCGCGCAAGGTCTTGCGGCCGACCAGGTCGTTGGCCTGGATGGCGGTGGTGCCTTCGTAGATGGTCAGGATGCGGGCGTCGCGGTAATACTGCGCCGCGCCGGTTTCCTCAATGAAGCCCATGCCGCCGTGCACCTGCACGCCCAGGCTGGTCACGTCCAGCGACATCTCGGTGCACCAGCCCTTCACGATGGGCACCAGGAATTCCTGGATGGCCAGATGACGCTTGCGCTCGTCGGCGTCGGGGCTGGCGTGGGCCAGGTCGGCGTGGCCCGCCGTCACGTAGGCCAGCGCGCGGCCCGCTTCGGTCAGCGCGCGCATGGTGCCCAGCATGCGGCGCACATCGGGGTGGTGGATGATGGTGACGGCATCGCGCGACGACCCGTCCACCGGGCGGCTTTGCACGCGGTCGTTGGCATAGGCCAGCGCGTGCTGGTAGGCACGGTCGGCAATGGCGATGCCCTGCACGCCCACCGCATAGCGCGCCGCGTTCATCATGATGAACATGGCGTCCAGCCCGCGGTTTTCCTGGCCCACCAGATAGCCCAGCGCGCCGCCCGCATCGCCGAATTGCAAGGTGGCGGTGGGGCTGGCCTTGATGCCCAGCTTGTGTTCGATGGACACGCAGGTGACGTCGTTGCGCGCGCCCAGTGAGCCGTCTTCGTTGACCAGGAACTTGGGCACCAGGAACAGCGAAATGCCCTTGACGCCTTCGGGTGCGTCGGGCAACCGGGCCAGCACCAGGTGCAGGATGTTCTCGGTCAGGTCGTGGTCGCCGTAGGTGATGAAGATCTTGGTGCCGGATAGCCGGTACGTGCCGTCGCCCACCGGTTGCGCGCGCGTGCGGATCATGGCCAGGTCCGAGCCGGCTTGCGGTTCGGTCAGGTTCATGGTGCCGGTCCACTGGCCCGAGATCATGGGCCCGATGAAGCGCGTTTTCATTTCCGCCGAGCCGACGGTCAGCAAGGCTTCGATGGCGCCGTTGGTCAACAAGGGGCATAGCGCGAACGACAGATTGGCGGCGTTCAGCATTTCAGAGCAGGGCGACCCGATCAGGCCGGGCAAGCCCTGGCCACCGTATTGCACTGGATGTGACATGCCCTGCCAGCCCGCTTCGGTGTATTGGCGAAACGCCTGCTTGAAGCCGGGCGACGTGGTGACGGCGCCGTCGCGCCAGGCGCTGGGCTCTCGGTCGGCCGGGTGGTTCAGCGGGGCCAGCACTTCGGCCGCGAAATGCGCGGATTCTTCCAGCACGGCCTGTGCGGTGTCGGGCGTGGCCTCCTCGAAACCGGGCAGGGCGGCAACTTGCCGCAGGCCGGCCAGGTGGTTCAACACAAACAGCATGTCTTTCACGGGGGCTTGGTACGTCATGGCCGAAAAACTCCTTTGATGAAGGTGCCGGGCTGCCGGCGTTCAGGCGGCTTTGTTGGGGTCGGCCACATCAATGGCCTGCGTTGAGCCCACGGCGGCGCGCAGCTCGAATTTCTGGATCTTGCCGGTGGATGTCTTGGGCAGTTCTCCGAAGCGCACCGCGCGCGGCACCTTGAAGCCGGGCAACAGCAGTTTGCAGTGCGCGATGATCTCTTCGGCGGTGGCGCTGCAACCCGGTTTCAGTTCGACAAACGCGCAAGGCGTTTCGCCCCACTTCGGGTCGGGCATGGCCACGACGGCCACGGCTGCAACGGCGGGGTGCCGGTACAGCGCGTCTTCCACCTCAATGCTGGAGATGTTTTCGCCGCCGGAAATAATGATGTCCTTGCTGCGGTCCTTGATGCGCACGTACCCGTCCGCCGTCATCACGCCCAGGTCGCCGGTGTGAAACCAGCCGCCCGCGAAGGCGTCGTCGGTGGCGCGTTCGTTCTTCAGGTAGCCCTTCATGCAGATGTTGCCGCGAAACATGATTTCGCCCACGGTCTGTTCGTCGGCGGGCACTTCCTGCATGGTGTCGGGGTTGCGCACCGATACGCCGGCCTGCAAGTGGTAGCGCACGCCCTGGCGCGCGGTCAGCTGCGCACGGCGTTCGTCGTCCAGCGCGTCCCAGGATTCCTGGCGGGCGCAGACGGCGGCCGGCCCGTAGACTTCGGTTAGCCCATAGACGTGGGTCAGTTCAAAGCCGATGTCGCGCATCTTGGCGATGACGGCGGGCGCGGGCGCGGCGCCCGCGACCATGGTGCGCACGGTATGTGTGATGCCCGCGCGCATCTCGGCCGGCGCGTTGGCCAGCGCGCTTTGCACGATGGGCGCGCCGCAGTAATGCGTGACGCCTTCGGCGCGGATCAGGTCGAACACGGTCTGGGGGTCGAACTTGCGCAGGCACACGTTTACCCCGGCGCGCGCGGCCACCGTCCACGGAAAGCACCAGCCGTTGCAATGAAACATGGGCAGCGTCCACAGATAAACCGCGTGTTTGGGCATGTCCCATTCAAGAATGTTGCTGACGGCGTTCAGGTATGCGCCGCGGTAGTGGTAGACCACGCCCTTGGGGTCGCCGGTGGTGCCCGAGGTGTAGTTCAGCGCGATGGCGTCCCATTCGTCGGCCGGCGGCTGCCAGTCGTAATGGGCGGGCGCGTCGGCCAGGAAGGCTTCGTAGTCGGTAGCGCCCGGCATAGGGGCGCCCGGCACAGGGTTGCCCGGCATAGGGTTGCCCGGCATAGGGGCGCCCGGCACAGGGGCGCCCGGCACAGGGGCGCCCGGCTCAGGGGCGTCCCTATGCCGGGCGCCTGCCGAGGTGGCGGGGGCGCCGTCCAGGTCGTGGACCGAGACGATCTTCAAGTGCGGGTATTCGGCGCGGGCGCGCTGGGCGATATCGGCATATTCGGTGTCGATGATCAGGGCGCGCGCTTCGCCGTGGCCCAGCATGAACAGCACGCTGGGCGCGTCCAGGCGGGTGTTCAGCGTGTTGAGCACCGCACCGACCATCGGCACGCCGAAGTGGGCTTCGACCATGGCGGGAATGTTGGGCAGCATCACGGCGACGGTGTCGCCGCGCTGGATGCCGGCCCGTTCCAGCGCGTTGGCCAGGCGTTGCGCGCGTTCGTAGGTCTGGGCCCAGGTGCGGCGAACCTTGCCGTACACCACGGCAAGCCGCTGGCCGTACACCTCGGCCGCGCGGGCAATGAAGTCCACCGGGGTCAAGGGCGTGTAGTTGGCGTCGCGGCGCGCCAGGCCGTGGTCGAACATGCTGCTCATGCGTCGTCTCCGAGTAGGGCGCGTGGGCGGCCCTTGTCTTGTTCGAGGTTTGCTGATCGCGGAAAGCTTGATTTCCGTCGCTTGCGTGAGCGTAGGGGCGAGCCGAAAATACTGTCTGTCGCCTGCATGACAGACCTGCCAGCCGACCTCGCAAACTGCCAGTTTTACACGGTTCCGCCCATGTCCGATGTTTCAAACGTTGTTTCCGCCGCCGCGCTGGCCGAGCTCTTCGGCGCCTGTTCGTGGTTCGCCGCACTGGAGGCCGGCCACCAGGAACTCGTGCTGGCGACGGCGCGCGCGGAACACGTGGCCAATGGCGCCTGGATCGCGCGGCGCAACGCGCCATCGGACTATTGGCTGGGCGTGCACACGGGCTTGCTCAAGCTGGCCATCTATAACGAGTCGGGCCGCAGTTGCACGTTTTCCGGCGTGCCGCGTGGCGGCTGGTTTGGCGAAGGCAGCGTCATCAAGCGCGAGCTGCGCAAATACGATGTGGTGGCGATCCAGCCGTCGCTGGTAATGTTGGTGCCAGCCGCCACGTTCCATGCGCTGCTGGCCGCCAGCCTGCCGTTTTCGCATTTCGTCATCGGCCAGCTGAACGACCGCATGGGGGAATTCATTGCATCGATCCAGAACCATCGTTTGATGGATGCCGATGCGCGGGTGGCGCAGTCGCTGGCCCAGCTGTTCAACCCGCAGCTGTACCCGTCGACCGACCTGACGCTGGCGATTTCCCAGGAAGAACTAGGCTATCTGACCGGCCTGTCGCGCCAGCGGGTGAACCAGGCGTTGCAGACCCTGGCGGACGCGCAGATCCTGGCGCTGGCGTATCACCAGATCAAGGTGCTGGATTTGAACCGGCTGCGGCAGTTCGGGCTGGAGCAGATCTAGCGCCAACCGGGCCGCGTCAGCGCGGCGCCGGGGCGGGTGAGGGCGCGGGCGACAGGGCACCGGACAGCGCGCGTGACAGCGCGGCGCGCGCCAGGATGCGTGTGGAATCCAGCGTGGGCAAGGCGCAGTTGCCGTCGTTCAGCACCAGCGGCAGTTCGGTGCAGCCCAGCACCACGGCGTCGCAACCGGCATCGCGCAAGCGTTCCACAATGCCTTGCAGGCGCGCGACCGACCCGGGCTGGAAAACGCCGTAAACCAGTTCGTCCATGATGATGCGGCCCAGCGTGAGCCGGTCTTCTTCGATGGGGCGCACCCATTGCAGCCCTTGCGCGCCCAGCTTGTCCGGATACACCTCGCTATCGACCAGCCACCGCGTGCCCAGGATGCCAATGCGCCGAAAGCCTTGCGCGGCGGCCTGCAAGGCAACTTCCTCGGCGATATGCAGCCAGGGCAGCGGCGAACGCGGCAGCGCATGGCCCCACGCCTGATGGATGGTGTTGTCGGGGCAGATCAGCAAGTCAGCCCCGGCGCGCGCCAGCTTGTTGGCCGATGACAGCATTAACGCGCCCACACCGGCCAGGTCCTGGTTGTTCAGGCACACCACGTAGTCCGCCAGCGAATGGGTATGCAGCGATATTTCGGGGTGCGCGTGCGGCCCCATGCGCTGCGAACCTTCGGCACACAAGGTTCGATAGCACAGCGCGGCGCCTTCGGCCGAACAGGCAACGATGCCGATGTGCAGGGCGGCGGTGGCGACCGGGTCGGCGGTCGTGGGGGTGGTGTTTATCGGCGCATTGATCATGAGGCAGGGTCCTGGTTCAACGCCCGCACGTGGCGGGCAATGTCGACAAAGCTCTTGGCCATGGCGGCTTGTTGCGCGGCGGGCAATCGCGACAGGAACAATTCGTCGATGGCCGGGCCGTACACCTTCCACATCTCGCGCCGCAGCGCGCGGCCCTTGGGCGTCAGGCGGGCATAGGTGGCGCGCCTGTCCTCGTCGGAACGAAAGCGCTCGACCAGGCCGGCCGCCTCGATCCGGTCCATCAAGCGCGTCAGGTTATAGCGCGCGATCACCATGCGTTCGGCCATTTCGAACATGCGCGCCGTGCCGTCCGGGGCGCGTTCCAGCGCCCATAGCGCGTCGTACCACGCCAGCGGCGGCAGGTCGGCTGCCGACAGCCGTTTTTCAATCTCCTCTACCACCAGCGCGTGCGCGGTCAGGAAGAGGCTCCATGCGTCGGGCTTGCCCGTGGCCATGCGGTCGTTCCTTTTTTGATATCGGGAATGCAGCCGCGATTGTAAGAGCGGCGTTGCGGGATCGCGTGATCGAAGTGGAAAACGTGAACAGCGGCTGGCAAAGATAGTTGCACTTGCAATTGTTCAGGCGCGGCCATACGATTGCAATTGCACATGATGCAATTGCAATTCACGATGTGAAATGCGTGGAACGCCGACGCCTTGCTGCGTGGCGCAGCCCCATCACCAAAGGAACTCCCATGGACACCCCGATCGATTCCACCGACGCCGACCCGCAGGAAACCCAGGAATGGCTGGAAGCCATGCAGGCCGTGTTGGCCCACGAAGGCCGGCCGCGCACGCACTACTTGCTGGATCAATTGATCCAGCAGGACCGCGCGGCCAATGGGCGCTATACGGCGCCGGGCGTCACCCCCTACGTCAACACCATCAATGTTGCGAGCCAGCCCGCGTTTCCGGGTGATATCGGCATCGAGCAGCGACTGGACGCCTACCTGCGCTGGAATGCCATGGCCATGGTGCTGCGCGCCGGCAAGACCTCGGGCGTGGGCGGCCACATCGCCACCTACGCGTCGGCCACGACGCTGTACGAAACCGGCTACCGCCATTTCTTTCGCGCCGCCACGCCCGATTTCCTGGGCGACCTGCTCTACATTCAGGGCCATTCCGCGCCCGGCATTTATGCGCGCGCCTACCTGGAAGGCCGAATTTCCGAAGACCAGCTTGACGGCTTTCGCCGCGAAATCGGCGGCGGCGGGCTGGCGTCCTATCCGCACCCGCGCACCATGCCGGGCTTTTGGCAATTTCCCACGGTGTCGATGGGCCTGGGCCCGCTGATGGCTGCCTATCAGGCCCGCTACATGCGTTACCTGGAAGACCGCGAGCTGATTGCCGCGCAGGGCCGCAAGGTATGGGGCTTTCTGGGTGACGGGGAACAGGACCAGCCCGAAACGCTGGCCGCCGTGGCAATGGCCGGGCGCGAAAAGCTGGACAACCTGATCTTCGTGGTCAATTGCAACCTGCAACGGCTGGATGGGCCGGTGCGCGGCAACGCCAAGATCATCCAGGAACTGGAAAGCGTCTATCGCGGCGCCGGCTGGAATGTCATCAAGGTGATCTGGGGCGCCGGTTGGGACGCGCTGCTGGCGCAGGACCACGACGGCCGCCTGCGCCGCCGCATGATGCAGTGCGTGGATGGCGAATACCAGGTGTTCAAGGCGCGAGGCGGCGCCTACGTGCGCGAGCATTTCTTTGGGGCGGACCCGGTGTTGCTGGACCGCGTGGCCCATCTGTCGGACGATGAGATCGGCGCACTGAACCGGGGCGGCCACGACCCCGCCAAAGTGCATGCCGCCTATGCCGCGGCCGTGGCGCACCGGGGCCAGCCCACCGTCATCCTGGCCAAGACCGTCAAGGGGTACGGCATGGGCGCGGCGGGCGAGGCCGCCAACACCAACCACCAGCAAAAGAAAATGGCCGACCCGGCCGTGCGCGCCTTCCGCGACCGCTTCGCCATTGCCGTGCCGGACGATCAGCTTGAAGAGATTCCGTATATCAAGCCCGCGCCTGGCAGCGCGGAACACCACTATTTCCAGGCCGCCATCGCACGCGCCGGCGGCCATCTGCCGCACCGCTCGGCGGGGCCAGGGCCGTTGTCCACGCCGCCGCTGACGGCGTTCGCCGCCCATTTGAAGGGCAGCGACGGCCGCGAATTTTCAAGCACGATGGCCTTCGTGCGGGTATTGGCGCAGCTGCTCAAAGACCCGGATATCGGCCCGCGCGTCGTACCCATCGTGCCCGACGAGTCGCGCACGTTCGGCATGGACGGCATGTTCCGCCAAGTGGGCATCTATTCGCACGTCGGCCAGCTTTACACGCCGCAGGACGCGGACCAGCTCAGCGTCTATCGCGAGGATCGCAAGGGCCAGATCTTGCAGGAAGGCATCAACGAATCCGGCGCGATGTCGTCGTGGATCGCGGCGGGCACCGCGCACAGCACGCATGGGCTGGCCACCATTCCCTTCTACATTTTCTATTCCATGTTCGGCTTTCAACGCGTGGGCGATCTGGCGTGGGCGGCGGGCGACATCCGCGCGCGCGGCTTTTTGCTTGGCGCCACGTCGGGGCGCACCACACTGGAAGGCGAGGGGCTGCAACACGATGACGGCCATAGCCACGTGCTGGCCTCGGTCATCCCGTCCTGCCGCGCCTATGACCCTGCCTACGCCTATGAAATCGCGGTGATCGTGCAGGACGGGCTGCGCCGGATGTACACGGACGGCGAAGACGTTTTCTATTACCTGACGCTGGTCAACGAGAAGACCGCGCATCCGCCCATGCCCGAAGGCGCCCAGGCCGGCATCCTGCAAGGCATGTATCGCCTGCGCCAGGGCGAGCCGGGCGCCTTGCGCGTGCAGCTGCTGGGTAGCGGCGCGATTCTGGCCGAGACGCTGGCCGCCGCCAATCTCTTGCAACAGGATTTCGGCGTGTCGGCGGACGTCTGGAGCGTGACCAGCTATTCCGAACTGATGCGCGACGGCCACGAGGTCGAACGCTGGAACCGCCTGCATCCGCAGGCCGAAGCGCGGCGCGGTCATGCCGAAACCGCGCTGGCCGCCAGCGTGGGGCCGGTGGTGGCCGCCACCGACTATATGAAGACGGTGCCCGAGCAGATCCGGCCGTTCCTGGCGGGCCGGCGCTACGTCACCCTGGGCACCGACGGATTCGGCCGCTCGGATACGCGCCCGGCGTTGCGCTCGTTCTTCGGCGTGGACCGCCATCACATCGCCTTGGCGGCGCTCAAGGCGCTGGCCGATGACGGGCAGGTGGACCCGGCCCAGGCCGCCCAGGCCATCGTCCGATACGGCATCAACGCCGAGGCCGTGTCGGCGGCCTTGCCCTAGGCACAGGGGCGTAGCGCCGTCGGCATGGGTGCGTCCGCGCCGCGCCCATGCCGCCCGCGCGAACCCGGGCGCGCGCCGGTAGTGTTAAATACGGTTTTCCCGGACAGTGAACGCGGGCCCCCGGGCTTTAGCGAAGGAAACAACATGGCATTCGATTTTGATCTGTTTGTGATCGGCGCGGGTTCTGGCGGCGTGCGCGCGGCCCGTTTTGCAGCGGGCTTTGGCGCGCGCGTGGCCGTGGCGGAAAGCCGCTACCTGGGCGGCACCTGCGTCAACGTGGGCTGCGTGCCCAAGAAGCTGCTGGTCTACGGCGCCCATTACAGCGAAGACTTCGAGCAGGCCCACGGCTTTGGCTGGAATGTAGGCAAGCCGTCCTTCGACTGGCCCACCCTGATCGCCAACAAAAACCGCGAAATCGAACGCCTTAACGGCATTTACCGCAACTTGCTGGTCAATAGCGGCGTGACGCTGCTGGAAGGCCACGCCCGCATCGTCGACCCGCACACCGTCGAAATCAACGGCCAACGCCACACCGCCGCCAACATCCTGGTGGCAACGGGCGGCTGGCCGCGCGTGCCCGACATTCCCGGCAAGGAACACGCCATTACCTCGAACGAGGCGTTCTTCCTGCCGCGGTTGCCGCGCCGCGTGCTGGTGGTGGGCGGCGGTTATATCGCGGTGGAATTCGCGTCGATCTTCAATGGCATGGGCGCGCACACCGTGCAGGCCTATCGCGGCCCGCTGTTCCTGCGCGGTTTTGACCAGGGCGTGCGTGAACACCTGCGCGACGAGCTCACCAAAAAGGGCGTCGACCTGCGCTTTTTCACCGACCTGGCGCGCATCGACAAGCAGCCCGACGGCTCGCTGCTGGCCACGTTGAAAGACGGCGCGGTCATCGAAACCGATTGCGTCTTCTACGCCACCGGCCGCCGTCCGATGCTGGACAACCTGGGCCTGGAGAACACCGGCGTCAAGCTGCGCGAAGACGGCTTCATCGACGTGGACGACGAATACCGCACCGCCGAACCTTCCATCCTGGCGATTGGCGACGTCATCGGCCGGGTGCCGCTGACGCCGGTGGCGCTGGCCGAAGGCATGGCCGTGGCGCGCCGCCTGTTCCGCCCCGAGGAGTACCGCAAGGTCGACTACAAGCTGATTCCGACCGCCGTGTTCAGCCTGCCGAACATCGGCACGGTGGGCATGACCACGGAAGAAGCGCGCGAAGCGGGCTACGAGATCAAGCTTTTCGAAAGCCGCTTCCGTCCGATGAAGCTGACGCTGACGGAATCGCAGGAAAAGACCTTGATGAAGCTGATCGTGGACGCCAAGACGGACCGCGTGCTGGGCGTGCACATGGTCGGCCCCGATGCGGGCGAAATCGTGCAGGGCATCGCGGTGGCGCTCAAGGCCGGTGCTACCAAGCAGGTGTTCGACGACACCATCGGCATCCACCCGACGGCGGCGGAAGAATTCGTCACCCTGCGCACGCCGGTCGCGCAATAAGGGCGCCAAAAAACGCGCCGCGCGCCGGCCTGCACTACAAGCGTTCGATCATGGCGCGCGCCGCAAACGGCGCGCGTTCTTTTGCGCCATTGATAAAGAAGGCGTGGACGTCCTGCGCGCGCGGTGGCCCGGATGGCGCGGAACCGATCCGAGGCAGGTCCGCCGGATCGTCGCCACGCGACCAGGTGTGCAGCCTGTCCGCCCAGGCGTCCAGCACCTTGGGCGCATAGCCGGCCTTGAACGTGGTGCTGGCGCGCATCAACCGGGCGTAGACGAAATCGGCGGTGCGGTCGGCAATGGCCGGAAAGTTCTCGCTATCGGTATAGACGGTGGCGGCGCGGTGACGGCGGGCCAGTTCCAGGTATTCCTCGCAGGCGAAGCTGGGATGGCGCACGTCCAGCACGTGGCGCAGCGGCAAGCCATCGACCTTGTCGGGCAACAGCGCCAGGAATTCGCCGAAGTCATCCGCGTTGAAGGTCTTGGTGGGCGCGAATTGCCACACCACCGGCCCCAGCTTGGGTCCTAATTCGGCAATGCCGCTATGGACGAAGCGCTGGATGGAATCGCCGGCGCCCGCAAGCTCGCGCCGGTTGGTGGCGTAGCGCGACGCCTTCAGCGAAAAGACGAAGCCGTCCGGCGTTTCGTCGCGCCATTTGGCGAAAGTGGCTGGCTTCTGGGTGCTGTAGTAGGTGCCGTTGATTTCAATCGCGGTGAGCTGCCGGCTGGCGTATTCCAGCTCGCGCGCATGGGGCAGGTCCTCGGGATAAAAGGTGCCGCGCCACGGCGCGTACGTCCAGCCGCCGATGCCGACGCGAATGACGGGCGGGCTTTCCACCACGGACGGATGACGTTTCGGCATCTTCCGGTGCTCCATGCAGTGCAACGAATCGGTTCACTGTATCGCCACGCGCCCGGGGTCGTAAAGTTGCGGAGGCCAATCACGGCGCGGGTTCGGGCCGGTGTGGCATGGGCGATACGTTTGCCGGGCGGCCGTGCCGCGTTCAAAAAGTTTCCTGTTCCGATACAGTTTTGCGATAACGTGTGCGCATCCCTGTTCGACATCGTCCGGCTCGCGCCGGCTCATCATGCCCGACCTGACTCATCTTCTGACATTCGCCCTGGTGGCCCTGGGCATGGTGCTGACGCCCGGCCCCAACATGATTTACCTGGTGTCCCGATCCATCTCGCAAGGCGCGCGCGCCGGCCTGATCTCCCTGGGCGGCGTGGCGGTCGGGTTCATCTTCTATGTGTGCTGCGCGGCCTTCGGCATTACGGCCTTGCTGCTGACGGTGCCCTACGCCTATGACGCTTTGCGCATCGGCGGCGCCATGTACCTGCTGTACATGGCGTGGCAGGCCATCCGCCCGGGCGGGCGATCGCCGTTCCAGGTGCGCGAACTGCCCCGCAGCAGCCCGCGCACGCTGTTCACGATGGGGCTGGTGACCAACCTGCTCAACCCCAAGATCGCGGTGATGTATGTGTCGCTGTTGCCCCAGTTCATCCAGCCCGACCATGGCAGCGTGTTCACGCAGTCGCTGGCGCTGGGCATGACGCAGGTGGTCATCAGCCTGTCGGTCAATGCCGTCATCGCCATTACCGCCGGCTCCATCGCGGGCTTCCTTGCGGGCCGGCCGTTGTGGCTGGTGATCCAGCGCTGGTTGATGGGTACCGTGCTGGCCGGCCTGGCCGTGCGCATGTTGATGGACGCGCGACGCTGATGCCGCAGGACGACGGATTTTTCGGCTCGCTGGGCGTCATGCTCGGCGAAGCGCTGCGCGCGGTGGTGGGCGGCATCAAATGGCTGCTGGGCGGCTTGGGCGGTGCGCTGGGCGACTTCTACGGCGGGCTGTCCAAGGCAATGGGCATGAGCCCGTCCATCTTCAATTTTGTCTTGCTGGTGCTGGGCCTGATGTTCTTGTGGGCCGCCATCAAGGCCTTGCTGCGCCGCTCCATTCTTGGGTTTCTGTTCTGGGCGGTGCTGGCGGTGCTGGTGCTGGGTGGCCTGGTCAATTAGCGCCGGGCTTGCCGCGCCAGTTCGCCCAGGCGCTTGACCAGCGCGGGAAAGCGGTCGGCGCTGGTGTTGCCATAGCCGATCACCAGCCCGTTGTCTTCGGCGCGCGGCGCCATGGCGAAAGTCGATAGCGCGCTGGGATTCATGCCCACCTGCCGCGCCAGCGCCACAATGGCCTGATCCGGGCAATCCGGCGGCAGGCGCACCGTCAGGTGCAGGCCGCTGTGTCCGCCCAAGACCTCGTGATCCCCCTTGAAATGCGTGGCCAGCGCATCGCGCAAGGCCGACTGCCGTTCGCGGTACAGGCGCCGCATGCGGCCCAAGTGACGCGAGAATTGGCCGTTGTCGATGAAGGCGGCCAGCGTCAGCTGTTCCAGCCGGTGGCCGCCGCGCAGCATCTCGATAACGGAAGGCAAGGCGGTCTGGGCCAGGGCCTCGGGCAGCACCAAAAAGCCCAGGCGCAACGCCGGAAAAAGCGTCTTGCTGAACGTGCCCACGTACAGCACGGGCGCGTTGGGCAACAGCCCCTGCATGGCCGCGATGGGGTCGCCTTGATGCCGGAACTCACTGTCGTAGTCGTCTTCGATGATCCAGGCGCCCGCGCGCCCGGCCCGTTCCAGCAAGTCCAGCCGCCGCGCCACCGACAGCACGGCGCCGGTGGGGTATTGATGCGTGGGCGTGGTCTGGATCAGGCGCGGCGGATGCGTGCGCCAGGCGTCGTCGGGTATGACGATGCCGTCCGCGTCCACGCGCATGGCCACCACGTTCAGGTCGCCGCCATGAAAGGCCGACTTGGCGCCGCGATAGCCGGGCTCTTCGAGCCAGGCGGTGTCGCCCGGGTTGGTCAGCAGTTGCACGCATAGCGCCAGCGCGCCCTGCGCGCCTTCGGTGATGATGATGCGCGAGGCGTCGCAATGCACGCCGCGCGACACCCGCAGATATTGCGCGATGGCTTCGCGCAGCGCCGGCTCACCCGTCGGATGGCCGTAGCCCAGCGTGGTGGCGGGGGCGGCTTGCAGCGCACGGTCTTGCGCGCGGCGCCAGGCGTTCATGGGGAACTGCGTCAGGGCCGGCGTGCCGGGGGTCATGGGCAAAGAACTGTCGGTGGCGCCACGGGTGGCAACGATGCGCGACAAGCGCGTGGCGGTGGCGGTGGGGGCCGTCGTTGCATCGGCGGTCGCGGTTGCCGCTGCGGTTGCGCTGGCCGTGGCGCGGGTCGCCAATGCCCACGGGGCGGCTGACAGCGGCGCCACCCGGGTGCCCTGGCGGTCCGCGATGACATAGCCTTCGGCGGTCAACTGCTCGTAGGCGATCAGCACCGTATTGCGCGAGATTTCAAGCTCTTCGGACAGCGCGCGTGACGACGGCAGCTTGCCGCCGGCGGGCAATTGGCCGGCCAGGATGGCCTGCTTCAGGCGTTGAATAAGCTGGCGTTGGCGCGGCGGCGCGCCGGGGCCGCGCGCAAGCGGACTGGACAGCAGGGCGGTGTGGGCGGGTAGGCTTCGGCTGGGCGTTTGCATGGCGCGATGATCGCGGGCCGCTTGAGGCGTGGCCCTATTAAATTCGGGATCCGTGGTGCTTTTTATGATGCCACGATTCCGATATTGTGAGGCCCTGCGTGTTGCGTCCGCCACGGCCGGCGGCGCGCGCTTAACCGGATGAGGCCCCGCCCAATGCAAGCCCGCGTCAATGCATTCCAACAACCCATCGGCCCCGACGTACCCGGCTGGACGGCACGCCCGCGCCCGCCGCTAACGCCCGCCATCGGCCGTTATTGCCGCCTGGAACCCTTGTCCGCCGAGCGCCATGCCGCGGATCTGTACCAGGCCTTCAGCCAGGCGCCGGACGATAGCGACTGGACCTACATGGGCGTTGGCCCGTTTGCCGACGCGGACGCCTACCGCGCCTTCGCCGAAGCCGCGCAGGCGGGCAACGACCCGCTGCATCACGCCATCATCGACCTGGAAACGGGCCGGGCCATCGGCACGCTGGCCTTGATGCGTATCGACCCGGCCAATGGCGTTATCGAAGTCGGCTTCGTGTCGTTCTCGCGCCGGCTCAAGCGCACCCGGATCGCCACCGAAGCGCAATTCCTGCTGATGCGCCGCGCGTTCGACGAGCTGGGCTACCGCCGTTATGAATGGAAGTGCGACTGCCTGAATGCGCCGTCGCGCCAGGCCGCTGCGCGGCTGGGCTTTCAGTTTGAAGGCATCTTCCGCCAGGCCACGGTCTACAAGGGCCGCAGCCGCGACACCGCCTGGTTTTCGATCATCGACAGCGAATGGCCCGCGCTGCGCGCCGCCTACGAACGCTGGCTGGACCCCGCCAACTTCGACGCCGAAGGCAATCAACGCCAAAGCCTGTCTGAACTGACCGCCCGGGAAAAAGCCGCGTGCGCCTGATTCCGGTGGCGTTGGCCCTGTTCTGGGGGCTGAACTGGCCGGCGGTGAAAATCATCCTCGCCATCTTCCCGCCGTTTACGCTGCGCGTGCTGGGGCTGGGCAGCGGCGCGGTCCTGCTGTTGCTGCTGGCGCGCGCCAAGCGGCTGCCCCTGTTGCCGCCGCGCGATGCGTGGCCGGGCATCGTCGTGGGCGGCGTGCTGGCCGTGGCGGTCTTCAACCTGGCGGTGGCGTGGGCGCAGCTCAGCACCAGCACGTCGCGCGCGGCGGTGCTGACCTTCACGATGCCTATGATGTCGGCGCTGCTGGCCTGGCTGGTGCTGGGCGAACGGCTGGACCGACGGCGCGCGCTGGCGCTGATGCTGGGCGCCATCGGGGTGGCGATCCTGGCTTGGCCGGTGTTGCGCGCGGTGTTCGGGCAGCACGACCTGGCCGCCACCCGTGGCCTGGTGTTTCCGCTGGTGGCCGCGTTTGGGTGGGCGGCGGGCACGGTGTATCTGAAGCGCTGGCCGGTGGACGGCCACCGTATCGTCGTCACCGCATGGCAGTTGGCCGTGGGCGCCGCCTGTGCGCTGACGGGCGTGTTGATCGCCGGCGAGTCATTTCCTACCCATGGCTGGAACGGCCGCATCGTGGCGGCGCTGTCATTCCACATCATCCTGGGTACGGCGGTGGCCTACTGGCTGTGGTTCGTGCTGAGCGAACGCGTCAGCGCCACGGTGGCGGCGTTGACCACGTTGATGGTGCCGGTGGTGGGCGTGCTGGGCGCGATGGCCCTGGTGGGCGACCGGCCCGCCGCCGCCGATTGGTGGGGCTTTGCCTTTGTGCTGGCAGGCGCCGCGCTGATCGTGCTGAACCTGGGCCGGAGCCGGGGGTAGGCAGGGCCAGGGCGCCGAGAGAGCACAGCATGGGGTGCCGAGATAGGGCGCCGAGATAGGGGCAGCAGGATAGGGCAGCAGGATAAAGCGGCCCTTGCCCGGATTGCCAGCTCAGTCCTGCCGCCTGCGCAGCCACTGCCTGACGACTTCGCCGCCGCTGACCAGGGTGATACCCGACAGCACCAGCACCGCGCCGATGGCGAAGCCCGCGTCCAGCGGTTCATCCAGGATCAGCACTCCGAAGCTCACCCCGAACAGCGGCGTCATGAACGACAGGATCGACAGGCGCGACGCCAGGTAGCGGCGCAACAGCCAGAACCACGCCAGGTAACTGGACAAGGCCACGACCACCGCCTGGAACGCCACGCTGGTCAAGGCCGCCGTCGTGGGGCGGATGGTGTGCTGGCCGGTGACCACGGCATAGGCCAAGAGGCCCACCGCCGCCACCGCCATCTGATACAGCAAGGTCTTGGACGGGGCCGCCTCGGACAACGACGTTGCGCGGATGGCGACCGTGGTGGCGCCCCACAGCAAGCCCGCCGCCAATCCCATGGCGTCGCCCAGCAGCATGTTGGCGGCGCCGGCGGCTTCGCGCGGTGCGCCGCCCTTGAACAGGAACGCCACCGCAATACCGCCGAAAGCAATCGCGACTCCCAGCCATTGCAGCGGCTGCATGCGTTCTTCGGGCAGCAGCCAATGCAGCCCCAGCGCGGCAAATATGGGCGCGGTGTACAGAAACACCGACATGTGCGAGGCCGTGGTGTACAGCAGCCCCTGCGCCACAAACAGGAATTCCGCGCCGAACAGCAAGCCGACAAGCAGGCCCGGCAGCGCCGTGCCGTCGCGCACGGCGCCCCGGCCTTCGGCGCGCCAGACCACCACCGCCAGCACCAGCGCGGCAAAGCTGGATCGCAGCGCAATCTGCATGATGGGCGCGATGTCGGCGGCCACCAGCTTGATGGCAATTTGCTGAAAGCCCCAGCACACACACAGGGCCAGCATGCCGGTGGTGGCCAGCGTGTCCAGCGGCAAGCGCAGCGGTTTGGACGCGGGCGCCGTCACGGCAGTTCGGCGGGGTAGCTGTCCAGCGCCAGGCCGATCTGTTGGCGCAAGTCCCATTCGGCCAGCGTCGATTGCACCGGCCCGAAAAAGGCGCCGTCGCGTGTCACAAACATGGCGGGCAGGTGAAAGACTTCGTAGCGCTCAACCAGGCCACGGTTGTCCCCGGCGTCCACCCAACAGACCCGTTCCACCGGCAGTTCCAGCGCGGGCAGCTGTTCGCGCGCAATGCGGCAGGTGCCGCAGGTGCGGCTATGGAAGACCAGCAGCGACAAGCCGGGCGCGTCCAGCAGGAAGCGGTCGGCGGTGCTGTCGTTCAGTTCTATCTGTTCCATGGGGATTCATCCGGGGCAAGGCAGCCATTATGGCAGCGCGCCGCCCCGTGGCCGGCGATAACCGTGGGGGCGGAATGGGTGTGGCGCGTCAGGCGCCGCGCAGCACGCGGTCCAGTTGCAGCACGGACTGATACAGCACGCGCGTGCCGTCCAGCAGCTGCGACGGTTCGATCCATTCTTCCGGGCAGTGGCTGCGGCCGTTCAGGCACGGGATGAAGATCATGCCGATGGGGCCGGTGGGCGCCATGTAGACGGCGTCGTGGCCGGCACCGCTGGGCAGGCGCATGGACGCGTAACCCAGCTGGTCCGCCGCCGCTTTCACGGCGTCCATCACCAGGGGTGAGCAGTCGGTGGGCTGGGCGCGGCTTAGTTGGGTGAAGCCGGCCGTCAGGCGCCACGCCTTCAGGTCGTCGGCGACGCCGGCCATCAATGTTTCGGGGAAGCTGTCCAGCACGGCGTTGCTGTCGCTGCGCATTTCCAGCGTCATCTCGACGCGGCCTGGCACGGCGTTGGCGGCGTTGGGCGTCATCGACAGCCGGCCCACGGTGGCCACCACGTAATGCGGGTTGCCGCTGGCGGCGCTGGCCTGGCGGCTGGCCGCGTCGATGATGCGTGCCGCGCCCACCAGGGCGTCGCGGCGGATGTCCATGGGCGTGGTGCCGGCGTGGTCGGGTTGGCCTTGCACCACGATCTGCACGCGGCGGATGCCAACGATGTTGGTGACCACGCCGATCGGCAGGCCACGGCTTTCCAGTACGGGGCCCTGTTCGATGTGCAGTTCGACGAAGGCCGCGGTGCCGCCCGCGCCACGCAGCGGTGCGCTCAACGCGGCGGGGTCGCCGCCGATGCGGGCGATGCCCTGGGCCAGCGATTCGCCGGCGGGGTTGCAGGCGGCCAGCATGTCCGCCGACAGCTGGCCGCTAAGGGCGCGGCTGCCCACGCACGAGATGCCGTAGTCGCTGGGTTCTTCGGACAGGAAGTCGATGACTTCAAAGGGGTGGTCAAGTTCGATGCCGTGCTCGTTCAGCGTATGCGCGACTTCGATGCCGGCCAGCACGCCGATGATGCCGTCGAACCGTCCGCCTTCCATCACGGTGTCGCAGTGCGAGCCGGTGGCGATGGGCTTGCGCGACGGGTCGCGGCCGGCGCGCGTGCCGACCAGGTTGCCGCCCGCATCCAGGCGAGTCGCCAGGCCGGCCGCTTCGAACTGGCCACGCAACCAGGCGCGGGCGTCGTCGAACAACGGCGAAAAGGCGCGTCGCGTCCAGGGAACATCGGGCAAGGTAAACCGGGACAAGGCTTCAACGCGGGACCACAGGCGGTCGGCATTGAGGGGCGGGAAGGCGGGGGAAGGGGAAGTCGGATGCGGCATGAAAATTCCTGAAGATGCGCCAGGGATTATGTCATGGCGTGTTGGGCCTCCCGCGTCTTCCCTCCCTGCCATGGTCTCAGCAGCGCTGCCGCCAGGACGGCTCGCGCTTTTCCAGGAAGGCCGCCACGCCTTCGCGCGCTTCGTCGGTGGCGCGGCACACGGCGATGCGCTCGACCGTGTCGGCGATCAGTTCGGCGTCGATGGCCCGACCCGCAAAATCGCGCACCAGCCGCTTGCTTGCCTTGACGGCGTCCGGCCCGTTGGCGCACAGCGCGCGGCAGAGGGCGTCGGCCGCGTCGGGCAGGGCGTCGGCCGACACAACATCGTGCACCAGCCCCAGCCGCAGCGCGGTGGCGGCGTCGAAGCGTTCGGCCGTCAGGAAATACCGGTTGGCGGCGCGCTCGCCCATGGCGCGGATCACGTACGGGCTGATGGTGGCAGGCAGCAGCCCCAAGCGCGTTTCAGACAGGCAGAAATGCGCGCCATCCGCCGCGATAGCGATATCGCACGCCGACAGCAGCCCCATCCCGCCCGCGTAGGCGTCGCCGTTCACGCAGGCCACCACGGGTTTCGGGCACGTCCAGATCGTGTGCAGCATGTCGGCCAGTCGGGTCGCATCCTGGCGGTTGTCCGCATCGGTATGCGTGGCCATTTTGCGCATCCAGTTCAGATCGCCGCCCGCGCAGAACGCCTTGCCCGCACCCGTCAGCAATAACACTCGCACGTCGGGGTCGCGCGCGGCGTCACGCACGGCGTCGGTCAGCGCGGCGATCAGCGTTTCGTCGAAGGCGTTGCGCATGTCCGGCCGGTTCAGGGTCAGGCGAACGATGGCGCCATCGCGCGAGACATTCAGCGGGGCTGTCGAAGTCATGCGGGTCTCCTGGTTTATTGATTTGTGCTCAAGAAGTGGGGTGCTGCAACCAAAAGATTCTAGGACGGAATCGGGATTGCAGGGATGGGTTCGATATAAATATTGAGTTATCCTCAAAAAAAATAACGGAGCGAGGCATGAACCCAGAATCGAATGTGCAGGCCAACCCCGCCTTGGGCTCCGCCTCGGGCTTTACAGCAGACCCGACAGCGGGCGGCCAAGCCGCCATGTCGCGCTATGCGTCGGTGTTCAGACCGGGGCTTTTCGATGGCAAGACTGTTGTCGTGACAGGCGGCGGCAGCGGTCTGGGCCGTTGCACGGCGCACGAGCTTGCGTCGCTGGGCGCGAACCTGGCGCTGGTGGGCCGCAAGCTGGAAAAGCTGAAAGCGGTGGGCGCGGAAATCGCCCGCGTCTACCCCGAAGCCGCCGGCCGCGTCAGCCTGCACGCCTGCGACATTCGTGATGAAGCCGGCGTGCGCGGCGCGGTGGCGGACGTGCTGGCCCGGCACGGCGCCATCGACGGCTTGTTCAATTGCGCGGGCGGGCAGTTCCCCGCGCCGCTGGACCGCATCAGCCTGAACGGCTGGAACGCGGTCGTGCAGAACAACCTGCACGGCACCTTCCTGATGGCGCGCGAGGTCTACACCCAGCACATGCGCCGGCACGGCGGGGCCATCGTCAACATGCTGGCCGATATCTGGGGCGGCATGCCCGGCATGGGGCATTCGGGCGCGGCCCGCGCCGGGGTCTGGAACCTGACCGAAACCGCCGCGTGCGAATGGGCGCATGCCGGCGTGCGCGTCAATGCGGTGGCGCCGGGCTGGATTGCCTCCAGCGGCATGGACAGCTACGACGACCACTACCGCGCGGTGCTGCGCGACCTGAAAACCAAGGTGCCGTTGCAACGCTTTGGCACCGAGGCCGAACTGGCCGCGGCCGTGGTGTTCCTGTTGTCGCCGGCGGCCGCCTTCATCAATGGCACGGTCATCCGCGTGGATGGCGGCGTGCCGAACGCACGCCATTCCTGGACCTTGCAGCCGGCCGAACGGGGCGAGGTCTACAACGGCTTTCCTCAGTACGTGCCGCCGTCCTTGTTTGCCGATGCGGGGGAGGGGGCCGGTGCAGAAGATGCAGCCGAAGCGGCGGGCGCGACCGATGCCGCGCGCGCAGCCGAAGCGAAACCCTCGGCCGACTCTTCCGACGCGTGAAGCCGGTGCAGGGCGTCGCGCACCTCGCCCCGGAACTGCGCCAGCGCCAGCGCGTCGCGGTGCGGCGGTTGCAGGGCCTGCCACAAGAACCCGACCAGCTGGTCAGCGGTGGTGGCCACGTCCACCCGCGCGCCGCGCAACATTGCGTCCCACAGCACGTGCTCCATCGGGCCGTAAACCGTGGACCGCAGCAACCGCAGGGGCATGTCCTGCCGGATGTCGCCATCAGCCTGCCCCTGCGCCAGGATGCGCATCAGCGGGGCGGTATAGCGCCGTTGCAGGGCCGCGTAGACCTCGCCGAAATCGTCGTTGCGCGCGCGCCCTTCGGACAGGATGAAGGCGCACAGCCCCGGCCCCTCGGCCAGCAGATGCCGCAAATGGGTATGCACAAGGTAATGCAGCTGCGCCCGCGCCCCGTGCACGTGCGGCAGGTTGTCTTCCACCTTGGCGATGATTTCGTCATACCAGTCGCCGATCACCCGCACGCACAATTCCCGCTTGCCGCCGAAGTACGTGAAGATCGTGGCTTCGGACACGCCCAGGCGCTGGGCGATCTCGGTGGTGGTGGCGGCCTGGAAGCCGGCCTCGGAAAACACCTGCCGGGCCATGTGCAAGATGTCCCGTATGCGCTGTTCGGACTTGGCGCTGGCGGGCGGGCGGCGGATCGGAACGACGGGAGTTTTTTCCATGCGAACGGCAAAAGGGCGGTGGGGCGAGGCTTATTATTGAGCCAGGGTCAAGCAAGTTCAGCAAGCCCTGGGCGATTTCCATAACAACATCAGAGACAAAACCATGCTGTCCCGAAAGGCATCCTACAAGCAGCTTGTGTCCGAATTCCAATGGCAGGTGCCGGACACCTACAACATTGGCGTGGACGCCTGCGACAAATGGGCGGACGGCAGCGGCCGCCTGGCGCTGATCTTCGAAAAAAGCGACGGCGCGCAAACCCGCTACTCGTTCGACGATATCAGGGCGCAATCGAACCGCCTGGCGCACAGCCTGATCCGCCATGGCGTGCGGCGCGGCGACCGCGTGGCCGTGTACCTGCCCCAGGCGCCCGAAACGGCGGTAACCCACATCGCCGTCTACAAAATGGGCGCGGTGGCGGTGCCGCTGTTCACGCTGTTCGGCGTGGACGCCATCCAGTACCGGCTGGCCAATAGCGGCGCCGTGGCGTTGGTGACCGACACCGAGGGCTGCCGCAAGCTGCGCGAGATACGCGCCAGCCTGCCCGGCCTGAAGGTCGTTTATTGCATCGATGGGGATGGCGATGGCAATGGCGATGGCGACGGCGCCGCCGTGCCGTTCCACCCCGCACTGGCCGCGGAATCGGACGATTTCGAACCGGTCGCCACGCGCGCCGACGACCCCGCCGTGATCATCTACACGTCCGGCACCACCGGCAAGCCCAAGGGCGCGCTGCACGCGCATCGCGTCCTGCTGGGCCACTTGCCCGGCGTGGAAATGTCGCACGAATTCTTCCCCGAAAACGCCGCCCTGATGTGGACGCCGGCCGACTGGGCCTGGATCGGCGGGCTGCTGGACGTGCTGCTTCCGTCCTGGCATCACGGCGTGCCGGTCCTGGCCCGCCGCTTCGAGAAGTTCGACGGCAGCGCCGCGCTGGCGCTCATGGCGCGCCACGGCGTCACCCACACATTCCTGCCGCCCACCGCGCTGAAGATGATGCGCGGTTCCGCCTACCCGGATGGCGCCGGCCCGCTGGCGCTGCGCTCGGTGGCCAGCGGCGGGGAGTCGCTGGGCGCCGAGCTCATCGACTGGGGCCGCCGCGTGCTGGGCGTGACCATCAACGAGTTCTACGGCCAGACCGAATGCAACATGCTGGTGTCGTCGTGTTCGTCGCTGTTCGACCCGGAAATCGGTTCGATCGGCCGCGCCGCGCCCGGTCACCGGGTGGCTATTGTGGATGACCAGGGCGTTGAAGTGGCCGATGGACAGGAGGGCAACATCGGCGTATTGCGGCCGGACCCCGTCATGTTCCTGGGCTACTGGAACAACCCCGAGGCCACCGCCGAAAAGTTCGTGGGTGACTACCTGCTGACCGGCGACCTGGGCGTGCGCGATGCGCGCGGCTTTATCCGCTTTGTCGGCCGCAACGACGACGTCATCACCAGCGCGGGCTACCGCATCGGCCCCGCGCCCATCGAAGACTGCCTGATTGGCCACCCCGCCGTGCGCATGGCGGCGGTGGTGGGCGTGCCCGATGAGCAGCGCACCGAGATCGTCATGGCCTATGTCGTGTTGAATGACGGCGTCACCGGCGACGACGCCTTGGTGCGCGACTTGCAGGCGCATGTACGCACCCGCCTGGCCGCCCATGAATACCCGCGCGCCATCCGGTTTGTAACCAGTTTGCCAACCACGGCTACCGGCAAGATCATCCGCCGGGAGTTGCGCGACGGTAACTACCGTTGAGCTCGTCTCAACCCGTGACAATCTCGTCCATGAGGATGGGTTGACGGGTTGCCCCGCGCTGCAAGTATGATGGCGCAAATTACATACGGCCCCACGCAATTGGGGCCGTATCACCATTCGTCTAAGCATGGAGATAGCCCCAATGAATAAGCCATTGGATGGGGGGTTGGCTGCGTTGAACGTGCCCGCCTACGTCAAGCATCGCGGCCTGATCGACTGGGTAGCCAGTTTTGTAGCACTGGCCAAGCCCGACCGCGTGGTCTGGTGCGACGGTTCGCAGGAAGAATACGACCGCCTGTGTGAACAGATGGTCCAGGCCGGCACGATGCGCCGGCTCAACCCCGCCAAGCGGCCCAATTCCTTCCTGGCGTGCTCGGACCCGTCCGACGTGGCGCGCGTGGAAGACCGCACCTTCATCTGTTCCGACCGCGCCGAAGACGCCGGCCCCACCAACAACTGGGCCGATCCGGCTGAAATGCGCGACACGTTGAACGGCCTGTTCGACGGCGCCATGCGCGGCCGCACGCTGTACGTCGTGCCGTTCTCGATGGGCCCGTTGGGCTCGGACATCGCCCACATCGGCGTCGAACTGTCCGACAGCCCGTATGTGGTCGTGAACATGCGCATCATGACCCGCATGGGCAAGGCCGTGTACGACGTGCTGGGCACCGACGGCGACTTCGTGCCGTGCGTGCATTCCGTGGGCAAGCCGCTTGCCGCCGGCGAAGCCGACGTGCCGTGGCCGTGCAACCCCACCAAGTACATCGTGCATTTCCCCAAGAGCCGCGAAATCTGGAGCTTCGGCTCGGGCTATGGCGGCAACGCGCTGCTGGGCAAAAAGTGCTTCGCGTTGCGCATCGCGTCCACCATGGGCCGCGACCAGGGCTGGCTGGCCGAACACATGCTGATCCTGGGCGTTACCTCGCCCAAGGGCCGCAAGTATCACGTGGCCGCGGCATTCCCGTCGGCCTGCGGCAAGACCAACTTCGCCATGCTGATCCCGCCGCAGGGCATGGACGGCTGGAAGGTCACCACCATCGGCGACGACATCGCCTGGATCAAGCCCGGCCCCGACGGCCGCCTGCACGCCATCAACCCGGAAGCCGGCTATTTCGGCGTAGCCCCGGGCACCAGCGAGCAGACCAACTTCAACGCGATGGCCACGCTCAAGGCCAACGTCATCTTCACCAACGTGGCGCTGACCGATGATGGCGACGTCTGGTGGGAAGGCATGACCGACACGCCGCCCGCGCACCTGATCGACTGGCAAGGCCAGGACTGGACGCCCGCCATCGCCCGCGAGACCGGCCGCAAGGCCGCGCACCCGAACGCGCGCTTCACCGCGCCGGCCGCGCAATGCCCGTCCATCGACCCCGAATGGGAAAACCCGAAGGGCGTGGTCATCGACGCGTTCATCTTCGGCGGCCGCCGTTCGACCACCGTGCCGCTGGTGACCGAGGCCCGCAGCTGGGTGGAAGGGGTGTACATGGCCGCGACCATGGGCTCGGAAACCACCGCCGCCGCCGTCGGGCAGCAGGGCGTGGTGCGCCGCGACCCCTTCGCCATGCTGCCGTTCTGCGGCTACAACATGAGCGACTACTTCAACCACTGGCTCAAGCTGGGCAAGCAACTGGAAGCCACCGGCGCCACCTTGCCGCGCATTTACTGCGTCAACTGGTTCCGCAAGGGTCCCGACGGCAAGTTCGTCTGGCCGGGCTTTGGCGAAAACATGCGCGTGCTGCGCTGGATGCTGGGCCGTATCGACGGCGAATCCAAGGGCGTGGACCAGGTGTTCGGCGTATCGCCGAGCTACCAGGACATCGACTGGACCGGCCTGGAGTTCACGCCCGACAAGTTCGAGCAGGTCATGTCGGTGGACGCCGACGCCTGGCGCGACGAGCTGGCGCTGCACCACGAACTGTTCGGCCAATTGTCCCAAGGCTTGCCGGAAGACCTGCCCGCCACCAAGACCAAGATCGAAGGCCGTCTGGCCGCCTGAGTCTGACTTGGTCCTAGAAGCCCGCGTGCCCGGTAGGCGCGCGGGCTTTTCTATTTCATGATGGATGCTTCGTTGGGAATCTAAGGAGTAGTCGTCGTGACGAAGTGGAATCTGGGCGAATCCGGCAGTCGGGCAGGCCGCGCAATGCCCGCCGATGCAGCACCGGCGCGTGCGCTGCACATGGCCATCGTGGCGGATATGGAATCCTTCCTGATGCAGCTGGATGTCGGCCTCGCGTTCGTGGCCAGGCAAAAGCGCCTGCGCATCGACAACGACGACCACACCCTGGACTTGCTGTTCTTTCACCGCAAGCTTCGCCGGCTGGTGGCCCTTGTCATGACGCTGGACGAGTCCTGCGTCATCAGCGAGCGGCAGATGGAATCTTGCCTGCGCTGGCTGGACAAATCCGACCGCCGTGCTGAAGAAGCGACGCCGCTGGGCATGATCCTGTGCGCCGGCACGCAAACCGAATACATCCAGCTGCTTGCGCTGACGCCGTCCGGCGTGGAAGCGGCGCAATATCCCACCGACCTGCCGCCCCGCGCGGTGCTGGCGCAGCGCTTGCAGCAGGCGGCGCGGCGCGCCCGGGCGCGACTTGAGCAACGCGCGTCGCAATCGAGCACAATGCCGTCATGAAACTCGATCCGGAAGACTTGGCCAAGATTACCGCGCTGACCTTGGCGAACTACGAAGAGAACGCCGAGGCGTTCGCGGCCAACACGCGTGGACACGATGTCACGCAGAACATTGCCGCGCTGCTGCGCCACATCCGTGTCGAGCCGCCGTACGACATCCTGGATCTGGGCTGCGGCCCCGGCCGCGACCTGATGGCGTTCGCCGCACTGGGCCATCGGCCGGTGGGACTGGACGGCACGCAAAGCTTCGTCAAGATGGCCCGCGCCGCGTCCGGCTGCGAGGTCTGGCACCAGGACTTCCTGCAACTGTCACTGCCCGCCGAACGTTTTGACGGCATCTTCGCCAACGCCGTGTTGTTCCACGTGCCCGGTCAGGAATTGCCGCGCGTGCTGCGCGAGCTATGGTCCGCGCTGCGGCCCGGCGGCGTGCTGTTCTGCTCAAACCCTCGTGGCGGCAACCAGGAAGGCTGGAACCGTGGGCGCTACGGCGCGTACCACGACCTGGAAGGCTGGCGCGCGCTGATGGAGGGTGCCGGCTTCGAAGAACTTGAACACTATTACCGCCCCGACGGCCTGCCGCGCGACCAGCAGCCCTGGCTGGCGACGGTGTGGCGCCGTCCGGGGTAGGGCGCCGGGTTCAACTGCCGGCTTCCTGGCGCCGGTCGCCCGAAGCCGGTCGCCTGAAGCCGGTCGCCCGAAGCCGGTCGCCCGAAGTCGATCTCCCGCCGCCGGTCGCCCGCCGCCGGTCGCCCAAAGCCGGTTCCACGGCCTTGCGCGGTTACTGGACGGGGCGGTTCAACGGATGCGCGATGCCTCCGTCGCCATAGCTTGTGATGACTTCGGCGATGACCACCTGATAACCGCGTAGCCACTTGGCCTGCTGCCGTTTGGCCTTGAGGTGGTCCTTGTGGTCGATCAGCTGCTGCAGGGCTTCGCGGTTGCTCCAGTAATACACGTTGGATACCAGGCCCGTCGCCGGATTTTCCCAGGCTTCCTCGCCCAGATAGCCGGGAATGGACCGCGCGATGGCCGCGATGGCATCGTCCATTTCGTGGAAGGCGCTGTCGTACTCGCCGGGCATGAATGTGAAGGTTGCGGTGTACATAAAGGAAAAAGGCAGGGGAAAAAACCAAGCAGAAGCCAAGCGGAAATCAAGCGCAAAGCCGCGCAGACACGGATAAGAAAAAACGAGACTATGACGCACCTCTGGCACAATGAAAACGTCCAGTCCGATTGATTTTTTTCAAGCCAGTTAAGCCGCTCATGCCTACGTCCCCGGCCAAGCCCCCAGCCGACACCAGCCGCCGCATCTATGAACGCATCAGGGCGCAGATCCTTGATGGCACCTTGCGCGCGGGCATGCCCTTGCCTTCGACGCGGGCGATGGCGCTGGACCTGGCGGTGTCCCGCACCACGATCACGACGGTCTACGAACAGCTGGCCGCCGAAGGCTACGTTGAGACCAGCCTGGGCCGCCGAGCGCGCGTGGCGGCCGGCGCCGCCCACGCCGATGTGAATCCACGGCCGGCCATGGCAGCGCCGGATGCGGTGCTGCGCTTGTCGGCGTACGGCAAGAAAGTGCGCGGCTTTCTCGACAAAGATGGGCCGCAGGTTTTTGGCGCCGATCCGCGCGTTATTGATTTTCTATATGGCGCCTTGGCCTTTGACGACTTCCCGGTGCTGGCGTGGCGCAAAGCCTATAACCGAGCCTTGGTACAACGCCAGCCTAGTCTTTATTACCAGGCTCCCCAGGGTGAACTTGCGCTGCGTGTGGCGCTGCAAGGCTATTTGCGCCGGGCACGGGGGCTGGCCTGTCACGCCGACCAGATCCTTATCGTGCATGGCTCGCAACAGGCAATCGATCTATGCGCGCGCGTACTGGTGGACGCTGACGATACGGTGCTGGTCGAAGACCCTTGCTACGTGATGGCCCGCCGCCTGTTCGAGGCCGTGGGGGCGGATGTGCGCGAAGTGCCTGTGGACGAACAAGGGCTGCTGTCCGAGGCCCTGCCCGAAGAACGCACGCGCCTGGTCTACGTGACGCCGTCGCACCAGTTTCCCTTGGGCGGCGTGATGCCCATCGCCCGCCGCAGGGCGCTGCTGGCGTGGGCGGCCAGGCAGCGGGCATGGATCGTCGAAGACGACTACGACGGTGAATTCCGCTATGGAATGCGTCCCGTCGATACGCTGCAATCCATCGACGATTCAGGCGCCGTCATCTATGTCGGCACGTTTTCCAAAGCCCTGTCCCCGCAGATGCGAATGGGCTATCTGGTGCTGCCACCCAGCCTGGTCAGCGTGTTTCGAGAGGCCAAGCGGCTGATGGACCGGCACGCCCCCCGGCTGGAACAGGCGGCGCTGGCTTCGTTAATTGAAGACGGGTCGTATGAACGCCACGTGCGACGTTGCCGGCGGCAAAACGAAGCGCGCCGCGTCGCCCTGCCGCGCGCCCTGGAACGCCACCTGCCCGACGCCGTCCAGGTGGCGGGTTCGGCCTCCGGCTTGCACGTGGTGGTGTGGGTGCCCGGGGTGGCAGAGGCTGACGAGCCTGAGCTGGTCAGCCTGGCCCGGCAGCACGGCGTGGGCGTTCGACCCATCTCACCCCTGTATTTCAAGGGCGAGGCGCACCGCTCGCATTGCTGCGCCGGCCTTGTTCTGGGCTACGCCAGTCTGGCGCCCGCGGCCATTGACGAGGGCGTGCTGCGGCTGGCTCGCGCCATCCAGACATTACGCGCCGGCAGCACCGCTGCCGGCATCAGCATCGACTCCTCGGAAACGCGCCGTGCCTAAATTGAACCTTCCGCCTGTCGATGCCGACGTTGACAAGGGCACCGGCGATTCCGATCGCCGGCTGCGGTATTTTCTGACGATTGCCGCGTGCGGGTCCATGTCCCGCGCCGCCGACGAACTGGGCATTTCGCAACCCAGTCTTAGCCGGCAGATATCCGCCTTGGAAGCCTATTTGGGCCGCCCGGTTTTTGATCGCAACGGGCGGGGCATGGTGCTTAGCGACGTTGGGCGCACGTTGCACCGCGCGGTGGCACCCGCGTTTCAATTGATCGATGACACCGTTGCCAAGACGCGGGATTCCAGTTCGGCCGGTTCTTCGTCGCTGCGCATCGCGGCGGTGCACACGCTGACTTATTACTTCCTGGGCGATCTGGTGTCGGCGGTGGCTCACGAAGGGGGTGATGCCAATCTGCACTTGATGGCGCGCAGTTCGCCGGAAGTGGTCGACCTGGTGGCCTCGGGCAAGGCGGAATTGGGTTTCGTGTACGACTCGGCCGTCGCCAGCCCCGGCCTGGTGTCCGTCCCACTGTTTGAAGACCAGATGTGCCTGATCGCCCGGATCGACGATGACGCCTACGACGAGACGACCGATATCTGGTCGCGGCCGTTGCGGCTGGTGGCCTTTCCCGAGCACTACGCACTGCGAAAAATGCTGCACCATTCGCGGCTGAACTATGTGGTGTCGGCCGAGACCGACACGGTGGATTCTGCGCTGGAACTCGTGTCGGCGGGCATCGGCAACTGCCTGTTGCCGACCCGCATGCCCGACCGCCTGTTGCAGGACCACCGGCTGAAGAAAATTACCATCACCGGGGGACGGCTGGCGCGTAAGGTAGTGGCGATCCACCGCGACGGCTACGCACTGTTTCCGCTGGCGGCGCTGACGTTGCAGATCGCGCAGCGTCTTTGCAAGCGTATGACCGAATAACTGAATGACTGAATGACTGAATAGCTGATATAGCCTCAGACGCATCGACGTCGCTTTGCGCACTTCTCATACTCGGCCCACCGACTCCGTGTCGACTTCACAAAGGGTAAGAGATGAGCGACGAGCTCCGCAGCAAAGCGTATTTCGACGAGCGCGCCACGCAAGAGATGGCGCAACACCTCAAAGGCCAGGATCGGTCCTTGAATGAAACCCTGGCCTACGCCTGTCGCATCCTGGCGATGACGGGGCAAGAAGCGGGCTTGGCGGGGCAGATCAGCGCGCGATCGGACACGCCAAATGCCTATTGGACACTACGCTTCGGCCTGGGCTTTGACGAAGCCACGCCTGACGACTTTATCGAGGTCGACCAGGACCTGAATACGATTTCCGGCACCGGCATGGCCAACCCGGCCACCCGTTTTCACCTGTGGGTGTACCGCAATCGGCCCGACGTCCAATCGATCATCCACACGCATTCGCCTTGGGCGACCACGCTGGCCACCGCGCGCCAGCCTTTGGTTGTGGCGCAGATGGACATGGCGCCGCTGTTCGACGATTGCGCCTTTCTTGGCGAATGGCCGGGCGTGCCGATTGCAGACGAAGAGGGCGTGATCATTTCGGCGGCATTGGGCCAAAAGAAGTCTATTTTGTTGGCCCATCACGGCTATCTGACCGCCGGCGTTTCGGTCGAGGAAGCCACCTATCTGTCCGTTTACCTGGAACGCGCCGCGCGCTTGCAGGTGCGCGCCCAGGCGTTCGGCCCATTGACGCCGGTGGACGCGAGGCTGGCGAAGGAAGCGCACGACTACCTGCTCAAGCGCTCCATTGTCCAAGCCACTTTCAATTACTGGTCCCGTCAGACGGACCGGCTTGCCGGCCCGAAATAAGCCGCGCCTACCTCCGCAAGGAACACCAAATGAACGACAAGAACACCCAATCCAATCAGGGTGGCAAGGGGAAGTCGCGCCAGCACGTTACGGCGGGCATTGCCAGCTTCATGGGCACCACGATCGAGTGGTATGACTACTTCCTGTACGGCACCGCCGCGGCGCTGATTTTCAACAAGATTTTCTTTCCCGCTTTCGATCCCATCACCGGGACGCTGGCCGCCTTCGCCACCTATTCGGTGGGCTTTTTTGCCCGGCCACTGGGCGGCGTCATCTTCGGGCATTTCGGCGACCGGGTCGGTCGCAAGTCCATGCTGTTGATTACGCTGTTTTTGATGGGCATACCGACCATCCTCATCGGGCTGATCCCGTCTTACGACAGCATCGGCTATTGGGCGGCCGTGTTGCTGGTCTGCATGCGATTTTTGCAGGGCATTGCCGTGGGCGGCGAATGGGGTGGGGCCGTGTTGATGGCCGTGGAACATGCGCCCGAAGGCAAGAAAGGGTTCTTTGGCAGCTTGCCGCAAGTGGGTGTGGCGCCGGGCCTGATCCTGTCGTCGCTGGCGATGGCGGCGGTAGCGCAGCTGCCCGAAGAAGACATGTTGTCCTGGGGATGGCGCGTGCCCTTCGTGGCCAGCGTCGTGCTGTTGTTGGTCGGCTGGTTCATCCGGGTCAAGGTGGCGGAATCGCCCGACTTTCAGAACATGGAAAACAAGGGAGAAAAAGTCGATGTGCCCGCCAAGGTCGTGCTGAAGAAGTATCCCCGTGAAGTGTTGGCCGTTATCGGCGGGCGCCTGGCCGAAGTGACCTGGTTCTATACGGTGGTGACCTTTGCCTTGGCGTATGCGACGGGAAGCCTGGGCGTGCCCCGTGCCGTGATGCTGGACGCGACCATCTGGGGCGCGGCAGCGGCGCTGTTCACCATGCCGTTGTTCGGCATTCTTGGCGACCGCGTCGGCTATCGCTCGGTGTTCATCCTGGGGTCACTGGCCATCATCTTCTATGCGCCCACCTTTTTCACGCTGCTGCAGACCGGCCAGCCTGGCAGCATCAATTGGGCGATGATCATTGCGGTGGGCTTGATCTATGGTTGCTTGTATGGGCCGCAGGGCAGCTTGTTTTCATCGCAGTTCCCGCCGGAAGTGCGCTACAGCGGAATATCGCTTGCCGTGCAGGTGTCGGGCGCCATCGGCGGCGGCCTGGCGCCGTTGATCGCTACGTCGCTGTTGGCTTACGCCGACGGCAATCCCAAGTACATCGTCTGGTACCTGAGCATTCTTGGCGTTATCGCAGCGGCCAGCGCGCTGTTCATGCACGGACCCGAACGGTTCAACGCCCGTCAACCCATCACGACGCGCTAAGCCATGGACAAGAACATCGACTATTACTTCTGGATCAACTCCGACTGGGCCTATCTAGGCGCGCAGCGGCTGGACGCGCTGGCCGCGCGGCATGGCGTCGGCATCAACTATCGGCTTGTCGATCTGCCCGACGTCTATCGACGTACCGGCGGCGTGCTACTCGGCCAGCGGTCGCCCGAGCGGCAGGCCTATCGCATTGCCGAACTGAAGCGCTGGTGCCGGCTGTTGGAGACGCCGGTCAACCCGCAGCCGGCGTTCATGTGTCCCAACGGGGACCTGGCGTCGCGACTGGTGATCGCGGCCCTGGAAGTGCCCCAGCCCATCACACCGCTGTACACGCGGATACTGCGAGCCGAGTGGTGTGACGACGAGGACATTTCCGACCCCACGGTGTTGCGCCGCATTCTGGCCGAGCAGGGATACGCGGCGCAGGCGATCTTTGACCGGGCGGCGCAGCCGGACATCGAAGCCCGTTATAGAAAGAACACCGACGATGCGGTCGCGGCGGGCGTGTTCGGGTCGCCCAGTTATGTCTATGACGGTGAGGTCTTCTGGGGGCAGGATCGCCTGGATATGCTGGACCGCGCGATCACGCTTGAACGCGCGGGCTGACCCCGACACCGGGGCGGTCGCCCGGCAGGCCGCCGGGGGCCGCCCGCGGCCCCGGCGCGTTGCTGGCGAAGGATCAAGCCAGCGCTTGTCTCAGATCGTCCAGCAGATCGTCGATGTCTTCCAGGCCAACCGACAGCCGAACCAGCCCAGGGCTCACGCCCGGGCTCAGGCGCAGACTCGGATTGATCTTCTTGCGCGCGTCGACCATGCCCGCCGTGTGATAGATCAGCGAATCCGTGTCGCCCAGGCTGATGCCGCGCGCAATGATGTTGAGCTTGTCAATCATCGGCGCCACGCCGTCAAAGCCGGCTTTCAGTTCGAACGACACCATGCCGCTGCCGGCCGACATCTGCCGGCGGGCGATATCGCGGTCGGCAAAGTCGGGCAGGAAGGGGTAGATAACGCGGGCCACGGCCGGGTGCGCGGACAGCATCTGGGCCACCGCCAAGGCGTTTTTGCTATGGCGCTCCATGCGGATATCCAGCGTCTTCAGCCCGCGCAGCACCAGAAAGCAGGACATCGGTGACGGCGTGGCGCCGGTCAGGTACTTGGCCCCGGCCGCGCGTATGGCCTCAATGGTGTCGCGACGGCCGATCGCCACCCCGCCCAGAATATCGCCATGCCCGTTGAGGTACTTGGTCAAGGAATGGATAACCAGGTCGGCCCCGTGTTCGATGGGGCGTTGAAGCGCGGGCGATGCAAACGTTGAATCCACGATCACCATGGCGCCAACGCGCTTTGCCGCCTGAGCAATACGCTGGATGTCCAGCACTTCGCAAGACGGATTGATGGGCGTCTCGAAATAGACCAGCTTGGTGGCCGGCGTGATCGCTGCCTGGGTGCCGGCCGCTGTGCTCAGATCGGCGCGCACCACTTTTACGCCGAACTTGGGCAGCCCCTCATCCATCAAGGCGCCGGCGGTGTTGTAGATGGTGTGGTGCACGACGATTTCATCACCGGCCGCAAGCAAGGTCAGCAACGTGGAGGCAATGGCACCCATGCCCGAGGCCGTCACAATGGCGGCTTCGGCGCCCTCCAGCGCCGCCAGCCGATCTTCCAGCAGCTTTTGCGTGGGATTTTGTTGGCGACCGTATACGCAGCGGTCGCTGTCGCCCGAGAACACCGCCTGAAATTGCTCGGTGGATTCAAATGCGTAGGTCGATGTCAGGAAGATGGGGGGCGACACGGCGCCTTCAAAGGCCACAGGGTCGTAGCCGTGGTGGATCGCCTTGGTGGCAAAGCCCGGCGGGCGAGTGTCTTTGGCGTGGTCTTTCATCATTGCGTCCTGGGAGATGTCCTGTCGGTTCGGTGGTTTGGTTCGATTCGATTGGATTCGGGAGCCGCCAGGCCTACCGGATCGGCCAGCCATACATGATTCCGCCCTTGCTGTAGAGCGCGTTCATGCCACGCTCCAGTTTCAGGGCGCTTGTCATTCCCAGCGTACGCTCGTAGATCTCGCCGTAGTTGCCGACCCGTTTGACGATGTTGTAGGCCCATTTGTCCTCCAGTCCCAGGTTCTTGCCCATGCCGGGAACGACGCCAAGGATTCGTTGCACGTTGGGGTTTGCGCTTTTCAGCATGTCGTCCACATTGGCCTGCGTGATGCCGTATTCCTCTGCTTCCAGCAAGGCGTTCAACGTCCAGCGCACCGTGTTGAACCACTGCTCGTCGCCTTGGCGCACCATCGGCCCAAGCGGTTCCTTGGACAGCGATTCCGGAAAGATGATGTACTCGGCATCGCTGCCCAAGTTGCGGCGCGTGGCGGCAAGCATGGATTTGTCGGCAGTGATCGCATCGCATCGGCCTGCCGAGAAGGCACGCAGGATCTCATCGAACTTGTCCAGCACCACCGGTTTGAAGGTAATGGCATTGCCTCGGAACCAATCGGCCAGGTTCAGCTCGGTTGTCGTGCCGGGCAGAACGCAGATCGTCGCGCCATCCAGCGCTTTCGCGCTCTTGATGCCGATCGCGGTCTTGGCCATCAGCCCCTGGCTGTCGTAGTAATTGACCCCGGCGCCAATTAGCCCCAACGACGTGTCTCGCGTCATGGTCTGCGTCGTGTTGCGGGTCAGCACATCAACCTCGCCCGACTGCAACGCGGTAAAGCGGGCTTGTGTGGTCAACGGAACGATCTTGGATTTTCCTGGGTCGGCAAACATTGCCGCTGCAATCGCGCGGCAGGTGTCCACATCGATGCCTTGCCACACGCCGCGGCTGTCGGTGTAGGCGAAGCCGGGCAGATCCGTCGTGACGCCACATTGGACAAAGCCGCGCTTCTTGATGTTCTCGAACGTGGCGCCGGCGTGGGCGGCTTGCGTGCACAGCGCGGCAAGGCTCAAGGCGCTAAGGATCGGCAGGATTCTCAAGGCAGGGCTCCCGGAGGGGGTAGGCGAGACGTCTGATCGGCGCTCCGCAGGACGCTTATAATGTGTCGTTCATGACTCAAAGTGTCCATGAGGGTATACGCTAGCGGTTCCTCCGCTGCCGAATCCGGGGCTATTCCCGGGCGCGGGAACAGCCGCTTTGCTCCTATGAAAAGCGATAGCGGCCGCGCGTCCCGGTAATTGTCGGGCGCATTCTGGTACGGAAGAATTCGCGCAAACTGGCCCAGTTCAAACGCCTACGCGTCAGGCGTTGACGTCCACTACGACGCGCCCCTGCACCTTGCCTGCCATCAGGTCGTGCGCGGTGGCGACGGCTTCGCGCAGGGGGATGTCGCGGCTGATGCGGTCGATGATGTCGGCGGGCAAGTCCGTGGCAAGCCGGCTCCATGCCTGAATGCGTTCGGCGCGCGGGCGCGTCACGCTATTGACCCCTAACAGGCTGACGCCGCGAAGAATGAACGGTGCGACCGACGCCGGAAAGTCCAGGCCTTGCGCCATGCCGCAGGCAGCCACGGCGCCGTCTGCCTTTACGCTGGCGCACAAGTTGGCCAGTGTGTGGCTGCCGACGGAATCGACCCCTGCGGCCCAACGCTCTTTTTGCAGCGGCTTGCCGGGCGCGGAAAGGGTCGACCGGTCGATGATGTCCGCCGCGCCCAAAGCGGTCAGGTAATCGCGTTCATTGGGTCGGCCGGTAGCGGCCACGACGCGGTATCCCAGCTTGTGCAGGATGGCAATGGCGTAGCCGCCGACACCGCCATTGGCGCCGGTCACGAGGATGTCGCCGGCGTCCGGCCGGATGCCGGCCTTTTCCAGCGCGATGACGCACAGCATCGCCGTATAACCGGCGGTGCCGATGGCCATTGCCTGCCGGCTCGATATGCTGTCGGGCGCCGGTATCAGCCACTGCGCATCCACCCGCGCGAACTGGGCCAGGCCGCCCCAGTGCTGCTCTCCCACGCCCCAACCATTCAGGATGACGCGTTGTCCGGGTTTGAAATCCGCGTGGTCGCTGTGTTCAACCACCCCGGCCAAGTCGATGCCCGGCACCATCGGGAAGCTGCGTACGATCGGGCCCTGTCCCGTGATGGCCAGCGCGTCCTTGTAGTTCAAGGTGCTGTAGTCCACTTTGACCAGCACGTCCGCCTGCGGCAGGCGGCTTTGTTCCATCTGTTGAATCGACGCGCGGTAACCGCTGTCGTCTTTCTCGATCAAGATGCCATTAAACATGGAAGCTCCGTAAGAGGGGCCGGGCCGGTCGGCCGGCGTAAGCGGGATCAGCCTGGCAGACCCGCAAGAAAACCATCAAGAAAGATGTCCATGGGCGCGGCGCTGCGCATCATCTTGGCGCGCAGAACCGCGCCTTCCCAGCCAATCCAGAAGAACCGGGCAAGCGACTCGCAATCCGCTTGCGCGCCGAGGGCGCCTTGCTCTTGGGCGGCTATCAGGCAGGCCGCCACGCGCGCTTCCCACTCCTGAAGAATCCCGTTCATGGCCTGGCGGTACGGCTCCGGCAGCGCGCCCACTTCCTGGCCGAAGTTTCCAATCAGGCAGCCGCGAGCGTAGTCATGCCGCGCCATCCCTTGCTTGGCGTCGTCAACGAAATTACGCAGGCGTTGCAAGGGCGGGGTGGATGCGTCAAGCAGCCAGCGGTCAAGCTTCCTGCCGAAGTAGTCGTCGTAAGCCTGCATCACTTGAAGGCCGAAGTCTTCCTTGTTCTTGAAGTAGTGATAGAAGGAGCCTTTCGGGACGGTGGCGCGCTTGAGGATGGCGTCCAGTCCCGTGGAGGTGAATCCCCGTTCGGTCAACAACTGCATGCCGACCCGGATTAGCAGGTCGCGGGTTTCGACCAGCGCCAAGGACGCCTGGGCACGCGTTCTGCGGCCGGTTCGTGCAGGGGGTGTCGTGTTCATTGGCGCAGTATAGACCGATCGTTTCTTATTTCAAGTGCGCCGTTTGCCGCGCTATGACTCCTTGCTTGGGGGCCTGAAAATTTGCATAAATCCCTGTTTTATCGGGGAATATAGGAATTTTTTCGTTATCGTTACCACGGTCTGTGGCGGCCTTTGGACCAAATATTTTCGACGCCCCGGTAGTTTCCCTGATGACACAAAGTGTACATACGTCGATACTTTCCCCACGGTCGGTGCGTTGACGCCAAGGCCAACAAAAGGGGAAGTTCATGAAATTTGGATTGTCACGACTGTTGGCGGCGAGCTTTTGTGTGGTGGCGATGGGCTCCAGTTCCCATGTGTTGGCCGACGCGTATCCCGGCAAGCCCATTCGCCTGCTTGTCGGTTTTCCGCCCGGCGGGCCGACGGACATCATCGCGCGGTTGATCGGCAAGGGCCTGTCGGAACAACTGGGCCAGCCCGTCGTGGTCGAGAATCGCGGCGGGGCCGGTGGGGTGATCGCTGCACGGGCAGTGGCCGCGGCCGCGCCTGATGGCTACACCTTGCTGGTCAGCGTGGAATCGTCGCAGACGCGTGGGGTAGCGTTGAACAAGACGTTGCCGTACGACGCCGCCAAGGACTTCACTTACATCGGAAAAATAGCCAAACAGCGCAACCTGGTCGTCATCGATCCCAAGCTGCCGATACCCGATGTCAAGGGCTTGATCGCCTACGCCAGGAAACACCCCGGCGAGCTGAATTACAGCGGAACCTACGGCGCAACGTCGCACATTGGCGGCGCCTTGTTCGATATGGACAACGGCGTAAAGATGACCTTCGTGAGCTATCCCGGGGGCGCGCAGCCAATCACTGACCTGATTGCGGGCGTCGTGCAGGTGGGTTTCTTCACCGAAGCCACGATTGCCGCGCACGTGAAGTCGGGAAGGCTGAAGGCGTTGGCCATCGCGGCGCCCGAGCGGTCGCCGGATTTCCCGGACGTGCCCACGTTGGCCGAGGCGGGCGCCCGCCCCATGGAACTGTCGCCCTGGTTCGGCCTGACCGGCCCGGCCGGCATGGACGCGGGCGTGGTTCAGCGCTTGAGCCAGGCCGTGTCGACGCTGGTGCGCAGCCCGACCTTTCAGGCGCAACTGGCAACGATCGGCGCGGTGCCGATCCCGGGCTCAACACCGCAGGCATTCCAGAAAGACGTGAACCAGGAAATCGCGTACTGGAAGACCTTCGTGGTCGACGCCAACATTCCCGTCAACTGAGCACCCTGAACGAGCACGATGATGACTGCCTCTTCCTCGACCGGCGCCAGTCTGGCCGGAAAATTGGGGTTCTTTGCCCCATTGGACGCATTGCTCAATGACGCCGAACAACGTGCCATTCAACAAGCCCGGGCCTTTTGCCACCAGCACGTAGCCGCAGCCGCCCATGCCGCCTTTACATTGGGCGAGCCGTATCCGATCACGATCCTGCATGACTGGGCCGCGCAACGCTTTCTGGCCTTGCAGGCGCCCGAATCGGCGGGGGGGCTCGGCGCGTCATTTCTGTGCAAGATCCGCTTGGCCCAAGAGGTCGCGCGACACAGCTTTGCCACGGCCTTTTCGCTGAACAACCTTCAGGGCTCCGTCACGCGGGTCGCGCGCGGGGGCAGCGCCAGGCAACAGCAGGCTTACCTTGCCGGGCTGGCAAGCGGGCAGTTGCTGGGCGCGCCGGCCTTGTCCGAACCCCAGGCGGGCAGCGATCTTTCCGCCTTGTCGATGCGCGCCGAGCGCTCTGGCCAGCGTTGGCTGCTGTCGGGCACCAAGCGTTGGGTGACCAATGGGCAGATCGTGAACCTGCCGCTGGTGATGGCCAAAGCAGTGCCGCCTGGGCAGGACGAGGGGCCGATCGCAAGCTTCCTCGTGGACCTTGGCGCGCCCGCGCCGACGTGGTCGCGCCGGGAAATCAGCACGGTGGGCGGAGCGTCGTTTCGGCTTGCGGAGATCGAACTGCGGGAACACCCCGTGCCCGACTGGGCCATGCTGGGCGCGCCTGGCGATGCGTTCAAGGCGTCGATGGCCACGATCAACGCCGCGCGTGTTCATGTGGCGGCGATGTGCACCGCAACGCTGTACTCGGCGCTGGCCGAAACCGTTGCCTATTGCGCCGACCGAACCACCTTCGGCCAGCCGCTGATCGGCCACCAGGGCTTGCGCTGGGAATTGGCCGAGGTCGCCACGCGTCTGGAAGCGGCCAACGCGCTAATGGTGCAGGCGGCCCGCCATCTCAACGACGGCAACGACGCCGTGACGGTGGCGGCCCAGGCCAAGAAGTTTGCCGTGGATACCGCCATCTGGGGAGTGGACCAGTGCCTGCGCTGCGTGGGCGCGATCGGCACCACGCCCGCGTTGCGCTTGTCGATGCATCAGGCGGAACTGCGCTTTGCCGCCTACACGGACGGCACTGGCCAGCTGTTGCTGGACCGGGTCGGAAAGAACCTGGCCAAAGATTATTGCGTGACGACGGAAGGGGAATAGACGTGAGAAACATCGTTGTGGACGGGGCCGGCGCGGCCCTATCTGGATTGCAGGACGGACACACCGTGATGGTGGGCGGCTTTGGCGGGGCGGGCCTGCCCCGGCGCCTGATCGAAGCCGTCTTGGCCGCTGGCGTGCGCGACCTGACGGTGATTTCAAACAATGCCGGCTCCGGCGCGGGCGACCTGTCGGCGTGGTTCGAGGCGAAGATCGTTCGCAAGATCATCTGCTCTTACCCCAGAAGCGCCGCGGCGTTTGCTGAGCAGTATCGAGCAGGCACGGTTGAACTGGAGTTGGTGCCGCAAGGCACGCTGGTTGAGCGGATTCGCGCGGCCGGGGCCGGGCTGGGCGGATTCCTGAGCCCCGTCGGCGTGGGTACGCTGTTCGAGCATGGCAAGCAACAGCTGGAAGTCGGCGGCAAGACCTACTTGCTGGAGCTGCCGCTGAAAGCGGATTTTGCGCTGCTGCGAGGCCGCGCCGCCGACACCATGGGCAATGTGGTCTACAACAAGACGGGCCGCAATCACCAGGCGGTCATGGCCACCGCTGCCGACACCGTCGTGGTGGAGGTGGCTGAAATTTTGGCTCCCGGCAACCTGGACCCCGAAGCCATCATCACGCCCTGCATCTTTGTAGACAGGGTTTTTCTAGCGGAGCGCGCATGAACCCCTTGACCCGAGACAGCATGGCCAGAATGGTCGCGCACAGCCTGCCGCGCAATGCCTTTGTGAATCTGGGCATCGGCGCGCCGACCCTGATTGCCGATCATCTGCCCGACGAACTGGGTGTGATTCTGCATAGCGAGAACGGCATGCTCAACCTGGGCCCCAAACCGGCCCCGGGTGAGGAAGACTTCGACCTGATCAATGCGGGAAAAAGCCCCGTCACGATCAAGACCGGCGGAGCCTTCTTTGACTCCAGCATGGCATTCGCGATGATGCGGGGCGGGCACATCGACGTGGCGGTGCTGGGCGCCTTTCAGGTGTCCGCATCTGGCGACCTGGCCAATTGGAATACCGGGAATGTTGACGGCGCGCCGCCCGCGATCGGCGGCGCCGTTGACCTGGCCGTGGGCGCCAAGCAGATCTGGGTCATGATGGATCACGTGACCAAGGACAACGTGCCCCGCCTGGTAAGGCGTTGCACCTTGCCATTGACGGCGGTGGGCGTGGTCAAGCGCGTATTCACCAACTATTGCGTCATGGCCGTGGAGCCAGATGGCCTGCGCGTCGAGGCGGTACGGCAAGGGCTGACGCCGGAGGCACTGCAAGCCATGACTGAGGCGCCGCTTCAGTTTGGCTGCCGCCTTGGGGTTATCCGCGAAGACGGCACTATGGAGCCGGCGGGCGCGTGATGCAACACAGCGCCCTTTGAGGAAGCCGGCGGCCGTTCGCCTGGAACGAATGAGCGCTTGAACGCATGAACGCAGGCGGGCGCGATCGGCCGCACGAATCTGCATACAATCCCCAGGATATCAACCCGGCCGCCCACCGCGCGGTGCCGATACCCATCCTGAAGGATTTCTACGTGGCGCTAAAACTGAAGCTTCTTCGCGTGCAGGCAGGCCTGACCTTGGAGCAGTTGGCACAGTCCTGTGGGCTGACGCGTAGCTACATATCCAAAGTCGAGCGGGGAATTTCCACGCCGTCGATCGAAACCGCGTTCAAGCTCGCCCATGCATTGGGCGTGAACGTGGATCGCTTGTTCGGCAAGTCGGAACAGCGCGACGAATTTTCCATCGTGCGCGCCAAGGATGCCGGACCCGACGAAGCCAGCGAATACCTGTCGCTGGTGGCCGGTGCCAATGGCAACCGGCTGATGCGTGCCTTTGTCATCCGGCCTGGCCAGTTCAACGGCGGGCGGGCCAAAAAGCGGATTCTGAGCCATCACGACGGCGAGGAGATCCTGTACGTGCTGGCGGGCAAGCTGGAACTGACGGTGGGCGACAGAAAGGAAATCCTGGATGTGGGCGATTGCGTCCAGTTCAATTCATCAATGCCGCACAAGCTGGTTTCCGTAGGAAAAAAAGAAGGGGTGGGGCTGATCGTGGTGACCAGCCGCGACCCCATGCTGCTTTAGCGGCACCCCTTCTGTATCAATGCATCTGCCCGTAGCGGCCGGCGTTGAAGTCCTGGATGGCTTCGACGATCTGTGCTTGCGTGTTCATCACGAAGGGGCCATAGCCCACCACGGGTTCATCGATGGGCTCGCCGCTCAAGACCAGGAACACCGCGTCGTTGTTGGCTTCAACGGTGATGTCTTCGCCGTCTTGTGAAAACAACGCCAGCTGCGCGTCGCGCGCCACGGATTCGCCGTTGATGAGCAGCGTGCCGCGCAGCACCACCAGCATGCTGTTGCGGCCAGCGGCGACCGGGAAGGTCGCGGACTTGCCCGCCTTCAGGCGCACGTCCCACACGTCCATCGGCGTGAAGGTGCGGGCCGGGCCGGCGTGGCCGTCGAAGTTGCCCGCGATGACGCGGACGCTGCCCGCCTCGTCCGGCAATGCCGCCACCGGAATGTCCGCGTTCAAGATGCCTTGATAGCCCGCCGCCGCGCCCTTGTCCTTGGCCGGCAGGTTGACCCACAGCTGCACCATTTCCAGCTCGCCGCCGGTGCGCGTGAACGCCGGGGAATGGAATTCCTCATGCAGGATGCCCGAGGCGGCCGTCATCCATTGCACGTCGCCCGGGCCGATGACGCCGCCGTTGCCGGTGGAGTCCCGATGCTCGACCTCGCCGCTGTAGACGATGGTGACGGTTTCAAAACCGCGATGGGGATGCTGGCCCACGCCGCGCGGGTGGTCGGCCGGTTCGAACTTCGCCGGGCCGGCGTAATCCAGCAGCAAGAAGGGGCTGACATTCTTGCCCTTGTCGTTGTACGAGAACATCGAGCGCACGGGGAACCCGTCGCCGACCCAGTGGGGGCGGGGGGCGGCGTGCAGGCCGAGGATCTTTTTCATGGCGTCTATTCCTATTGCGCGGCCCCTTCGGAGCCGTTCGTCATGGGGATAAAGGTTAGGGCGGAACAGGGCTTTCAGTAGTTCGGATTTTGATAAGGACTGTTCCATGAATCGGACGACCCCCGGCCTTGTCTTGCGCGGATCCTGAAGAACGGCGGCTCATTCTTAGGGCTATCAGCCAGAAGAACGAGGCGCCATTTTTTAAGAATAATCCGATTTTTAGGACGGGCTTGTCTCCCTATCGTGAAGCCCTTGCCGCCGGACGCACGACGTTGCCCGGCCCGGCTTTTCTTCTTGCCACCCGATATCCGACACCCAATACCTGACGCCCAGATCCATGACGACCCCTTTGCTTTCCCGCCTCCGTTCCCACGCCGCGCACCTGTCCGTGGCCGCCGTCGCCCTGGCCGTGGGGTTGCTGACCGGCAAGATCTGGATGCTGTGGCAGGCGCTGTCCTGACCCGGCATTGCGCCCGCCGGCGGTATCCCGCCTTGAGCCCGCCGGCGGTATCCCGCTTTCATCCGACCGGCGTATCGCCGCTTCGGCCAGCTGGCGTATCCTGCCGCCATGAAACCTGACGAGACTCTCGCGCCCGACGGCCCCACCGACCATGTCCGGGGCTTTGCGCCGGTTGCCGCGCCCGATGCGCGGGTGTTGGTGCTGGGGTCCATGCCGGGGGTGGCTTCGTTACGCCAGGCGCGCTATTACGGCCACCCACGCAACGCGTTCTGGCCCATTGCGGCCCAGGTGCTGGGCTTTGATGCGGCGCTGGAATACCCGCAGCGGCTGCAAGCGCTGCGCGCCGCGGGCGTCGCGCTGTGGGACGTGCTGGATGCCTGCGAGCGGCCGGGCAGCCTGGATGCCGACATCCGCCACGACACCCTCGTGCCCAATGATTTCGCGGCCTTTTTCGACGCCCACCCGGCCGTCGCGCGCGTGTGTTTCAACGGGGCCAAGGCCGGGGCGCTGTATCGGCGGTACGTGCTGCCGACGTTGCCGCCGCAGGCACGCGCGCTGGACTACGTGGACCTGCCATCGACCAGCCCGGCCCATGCCGCCGCGTCCTTCGACATGAAGCTGGCAGCCTGGCGCGCCGCGCTGACTTTGTAATCCCGGCCATCGCCAACGGGGAAAGGGCGCACGGATCTCTGTCCCCGATTTGATTCAGATCAACGGTCTATATAACTTCCGGTGATAAGGTAATAACAACAAGAAGTTACCTGTCCGGAGTTATCCGCAATGCCCCCATCCCCCGTCTCTTCCGACCCCCCTTTGCGGGATAAACGCGGCTTCCTCAAAGGGCTGCTCGGCCTTGGCGCCGCCGCCACCGTCATCCCCATCCACGCCGAAGCCACAGGCCTGAACGGCCAGCCGCCGCGCCGCCCCGGCATGGCGGGCAAGCGCTACGGCATGGTCGTCGACATGCGCAAGTGCATTGGCTGCCAGTCCTGCACGGTCAGCTGTTCACTGGAAAACCTGCCGCCCATCGGCCAGTTCCGCACCACCGTCCTGCAATACGAAGTGACTCCCGACGATGGCGGCCCCTGCGCCATGGTGATGCTGCCGCGCCTGTGCAACCACTGCGACAACCCGCCCTGTGTGCCGGTCTGCCCGGTGCAGGCCACGTTTCAGCGCGAAGACGGCATCGTGCTGGTCGACAACGAACGCTGCGTGGGCTGCGCCTATTGCGTGCAAGCCTGTCCGTACGACGCCCGCTTCATCAACCACGACACGCAAACGGCCGACAAATGCACGTTCTGCGAACACCGGCTCGAAGCCGGGCTGCTGCCGGCCTGCGTGGAAAGCTGCGTGGGCGGCGCGCGCGTCATCGGCGACATGAACGACCCGGACAGCGCCATCTCGAAGCTGCTGGTGGAGCACAAGGCCGACATCAAGGTGCTGAAACCTGAAATGAAGACCGACCCCCACGTCTACTACATCGGCTTGCCCGATGCGTTCGTCCACCAGGTCGACGGCCAGGCCGGCGTGCGCCTGGCTGGCGGGCATTGAGCCATCAAAGGGGACTTTCATGCAGATCTCGGAATTGCTCACGCCGGTTTACGACGCCGCCTGGCTGCCTTGGGCCGTGCAGTATTTCTTTCTTATCGGCATCGCGGCCACCACGGCGTTGACCGCCGCCTTTTCGGCGTTCGGCCCGGCGGGGTCGCCGTTGCGCCGTTTGTTGCCAGCCGCCGTGGCCGTGCTGCTGGTCAGCGCCATCGCCGCGCCAGTTTCTCTGCTGGCCGACTTGCATCAGCCCGGCCGATTCTGGCACTTCTATGCGCACCTGACGCCCTGGTCGTGGATGTGGCTGGGCGCCTTGTTGCTGCCTGTATTCGTCGGCCTGTCGGTGCTGTTTTGCGCGGCGTGGTGGTGGGGGCGCATCGGTTGGCTGCGCGTGTTGGCGGTCGGGCTGGCGCTGTCTGCCGCGTCCATCCTGGTCTACACCGGCGCCGAAGTCATGGTGCTGCGGTCGCGGCCCCTGTGGCACACGGCGTTCCTGCCCGTGAACTTCGCGTTGACGGCCTGGCTGGGCGCGTTGGGCGCCATGTTCCTGGTGGGCCGCTGGTTGCCCGGCGGCATGAAGGCCTTGCCGGTGGAGACGTTGCGCGGGCTGAGCTTGTCCGCCGTGATTTTGATGGCGGTGGGCGCGGGCGCCTGGGCGGGCTTGGGCCTGTTGGGCGCCGACCCGTCGTTTGACGCGGCGTTACGGCTGTTCGCCGACTTTCCCATCTGGCGCATCAGCCTGGCGGGCGCGGTTATCACGGGCCTTTGCATGATTGCGTTGTTGCAACGGCCGGCCCAAGCGCTTGCCGCACCGCTGCCCTCGGCCACGTTGGCGCTGATGATGCTGGGCGCCGCCTGGATCTTCCGCTGGGTGGTCTTCATGAGCGTGCAGGGCGTGCCCAAGTATGGCGCGGGCCTGTATCTGTATGACATGCCGTGGGGCAGCGATGGGCTGCTGGGCATGGTGGGGGTGCTGGGGCTGTGCGTGGCGCTGATCACGGCGGTGACCTGGGCCCTGGAAAGCTACCCGGCGCGCAAGCGCGGCTTGGCGGGCTGACCGCAATGGAACACGAAGCAATGAACAAGCAACACGAAGACGACAAGCCCGGCGTGGATACGCCGGATGACGCCGCCCGGCGCAAGCTGATGGTGCGCGGCGGCATGGTCGCCGGTGGCATGGCGGCCTTTGCGGCCGGCTACGGCGAAACGGTGGCGCGGGCCGTCAAGGGCCTGGCCCAGGGCACGGCCGGCGTGCCGACCGCGCACGCGGTGCGCGGCAACTCGTTGACGCCCGAATTTCGCATCGACCCGCTGACCGGCGTCTTGAGCGCCCAGCCGGGCCAGACAGTCAGCCCGTCCAGCTGCCTGGGCTGCTGGACACAGTGCGGCGTGCGCCTGCGCGTGGACACCGCGCAAAACCGCATTCTGCGTGTGGCCGGCAACCCATACCACCCCTTGGCCACGACGCGGCCGGCGGCCATGGAAGCGCCCGTGCGCGAGGTCTACGCGCAGCTGGGCGGCGACAACGGGCTGGAAGGGCGCGCCACATCCTGCGCGCGCGGCTCGGCCATGCTTGAACAGATGCACAGCCCGTACCGCGTGCTGCAACCGCTAAAGCGCGTGGGTGCGCGCGGGGAAGGAAAGTGGCAAAGCATTTCGTTCGAGCAGCTGGTGCAGGAAGTGTGCGAAGGCGGCGACCTGTTCCGCGAAGGCCACGTTGACGGGCTGCGCGCCATCTATGACCGCGACACGCTGCTGGACCCGGAAAACCCCGAGTACGGCGCGCGCGTCAACCAATTCCTGTTCACGGATGCGTCCAACGAAGGCCGCACGCCGCTGATCCAGCGCTTTGCCGCGCAGTCTTTCGGCACCGTCAATTTCAGTAATCACGGGTCGTATTGCGGACAGAGCTTTCGGGTGGGCGCGGGCGCCGCATTGGGCGACCTGAAGGGCATGCCGCATGGCAAGCCGGATTGGGACAACGCGCGTTTCGGCCTCTTCATCGGGGCGGCGCCCGCGCAGGCCGGCAATCCGTTCCAGCGCCAGGCCCGGCAGTTGGCCGAGGCGCGCGTGCGTCCGCAGGCCGACAGCTTTACCTACGTGGTCGTGTCGCCGGTATTGCCGGCCTCGTCCAGCCTGTCGGCCGGTTCCGGCAACGAATGGGTGCCCGTGAATCCCGCCAGCGACCTGGCGTTGGCCATGGGCCTGATCCGCTGGATTCTGGACAACGAACGCTTTGACGCCAAGGCGCTGGCGCAGCCCGGGCCGCAGGCCATGAAGGCGGCGGGCGAGGCCGCCTGGACCAACGCCACGCATCTGGTCGTGGCCGAACCCGGCCACCCGCGCCTGGGCACTTTTTTGCGTGGCGCGGACATGGGCTGGCCGCGCCCCACGGACGCCGGCGACAAGTGGGAAGACGTGTACGTGGTGCGTCGTGATGATGGCACGCTGGCCCCGCACACGGACGCATCGCCCGCGACGCTGTTCGTGGACGAACGCCTCGCTGCACCGGGCCTGGCGGGCGCGCCGGATGCGCTGCGCGTCTGTTCGTCGCTGACCCTGCTGCGCGAGGAATCGCATCGCAAATCGCTGGATGAATACGCCGACCTGTGCGGCGTGCCGGCGGAAAAGATCGCCCAGCTGGCGCAGCGCTTCACCAGCTACGGCAAGCGCGCCGTGGCCGACGCGCATGGCGGCACGATGAGCGGCGCCGGCTTCTACACCGCCTACGCCATCGCGATGCTCAACACGCTGGTGGGCAACCTGAACGTGGACGGTGGCCTGGTGCTGGATGCCGGCCCGTTCCCGCCTTACGGCCCGGGCCCGCGCTACAACATCGCCGGCTTTGCCAACCGCGCCACGCCCAAGGGCGTTGCCTTGTCGCGCAACCGTTTTCCCTACGAGAAATCCAGCGAATTCTCGCGCAAGAAGGCGGCGGGCCAGCCCGCCTATCCCGCATCGGCGCCGTGGTATCCGGCCACCGGCGGGCTAAGTTCCGAAATGCTGGCCTCCGCGCTGGCGGGGTACCCGTATCGCGCCAAGGTGTGGTTCAACCACATGAGCAACCCGGTCTACGGCATCGCGGGCTTCAAGTCCCTGCTGGCCGACAAGATGAAGGACCCCCGCATTCTGCCGCTGTCGGTGTCGATCAACCCGTTCATCAACGAGACCAACGCGCTGGCCGACTACATCGTGCCCGACACCGTTACCTATGAAAGCTGGGGCGTGTCGGCGCCGTGGGCCGACGTGGTCGCCAAGGCGTCCACCGTGCGCTGGCCGGCCGTGCAGCCGTTGGTGGCGCGCACCGCCACCAATGAACCGGTCTGCCTGGAAACGTTCCTGATCGCCTGCGCCAAACGCCTGGGCATGCCGGGCTTTGGCGCCAACGCCATCACGGACAAGGACGGTGGCAAGCACGCGCTGGACACGCCCGAGGACTTCTTTTTGCGCGGCATGGCCAATATCGCGTTCGCGGGCGGACGCGCCGTGCCCGAGGCCACCGACGAAGACATGGCCTTGACCGGCGTGGAACGCTATCGCGACCTGCTGCAACACAAGCTGAAACCGGGCGAGTGGCGGCAGGTGGCGATGCTGATGAGCCGGGGCGGGCGTTTCGACAAGATGGACGACGCCTGGGTGCAAAGCGGTTCGGGCCGGCAGACGCGCGCGGCGTACGCCAAGCCGCTGCACGTATGGAGCGAGGACCTTGCCGGGTTCCGCCACGCCATGACCGGCGAGCGTTATAGCGGCTGTCCCACGTGGTATCCGCCGCGCCTGGCGGATGGGCGCGACGTGCGCGCCGAGTATCCCGCGCAGGATTGGCCGTTCTTGCTGACTTCGTTCAAGTCGAATCTGATGAGCTCGATGTCGATCGGGGTGAACCGGCTTCGGCAGGTGCATCCGCATAACCCGGTGTCGATCAACCGCCAGGACGGCGAACGGCTGGGCATCCGCAACGGCGACGCGGTGCGCATCGTGACGCCAGGCGGCGCGGTGAGCGGGCTGGCGCTGCTGCGAGACGGCATCCAGCCGGGCGCCGTCGGCATCGAACACGGATACGGCCACACCGAACTGGGCGCGCGCGCGCACGTCATCGACGGCAAGGCCATGGCGCACGACGCGTCGCTGGCGGCGGGGGTCAACCTGAATGACCTGGGCTTTGGCGACGCCACGCGTGGCGTGCACGCCAACGTGTGGATCGACTGGGTCTCCGGCGCCGCCGTGCGCCAGGGCTTGCCGGCGCGGATCGAGCGGGTCTGAGGCGCGCGTCAGCGCACCACGGTGTCTGCCACCAGCTCCAGGTCGCTGGCCCGGATGTCCACGTCGGGCAGCACGCCCGACAGGTCGCCGGGTTGGGCCGCCGCCTTGCCCGAGCGGCTGATGCGGATCTCGACGCGGACGCGGCTGGCCTTGGACAGCGTTGCGTCCGGCGACATGGCGCTGCCGTCATCCAGCACAAAGGCGCGCGGCAGGTCAGAGACGCGCCACTGCGTGATGGCCAGCGGCATGCGCGAGCCCGTGACGGGGCGCGCCAGGATGAAGACGGTATCGCCGGGCTGCACCTGATCGCGAAGGGCGTCGGCGATGCGCGCCGTGCCGGATAGACGGGCGGGGGCAGCCGTGGCGTTGCCATTAGCGCTTGCGTTGTTGGCCGACGGTGCGCCGGCCTGAAGGCCGCTGGCCGGCATGACGGGTTCGCCGCCTGGGGCGCCACGGGTCGGCATGCTCGGTTCGTTGTCTTTGGCGTCAGTTGCCGGCATGACCGGTGCTCCGTCTTTGACGCCAGTCGTCGGCAAGACCGATGCGCCGGCCGCCATGGCGCGTGCCTGCGCGATGTTCGACTGGATCTGGCGCGCGGCGTCGGAGTCCGCCGGCAGCAACGCTTGCAGCCGCTGCCAATGGCCCAGCGCCTCGGCGGCGTCGCCCCGACGCAACGCCATCATGCCGGCCAGCGCCAGCGCCTTGGGCTGGTCCGGGTCATTGGCCAGCGCCTCGGCCACCGCCGCGATGGCGTTGGCGTCGGGCTTGCCCTGGTTGGCGGACAACAACGCGTCGGCCAGGTCCGCCAAGACGACGGGTTGGCCCGGCACCAGGCGCAACACCTGCCGATACGCGGCCACGGCGTCCGTATAGCGCCCCAGCGTTTCGTAGGACCGCGCCAGCATGTACCAGCCGTCGGCATCGTCCGGGGCGGCGCGCAGCCGCCGGGCCAAGGCGTTGATGGCCACGGCCATGTCGTTGGCGCTGTCACTGTCGTTGTCATTGGCTGCCGGATTATTCGGCGCCGCACCGATTGCCGGGTCGCTCGCAGCACCGTTCTGCAAACCAATCGACGGGTCGATCCCCGCACCGTTCTGTACACCGTTCGCCGCGTTGCCGCGCGCCATGTTGGCATGCGCGGGCGCTGCGCGCGTGGCCGTCATGTCCGCCACCGCGCGCGGATTGCCCAGCTTGCCGTATAGCAACACGGCAGCCACGGGCACCAGCACGCTCAACAGGCAGGCGGCGGCCAAGGCGGCGCGCTGGCCGCCCGCCGGTCCCACGCGGGGCTGCCTGGCCGCCAGGTCTTGCAGCAGTTCTCGCTGCAATTCTTCTTCCGCGCGCAGCTTGGCCTGGGGTGTCAGGCTGCCGCTACGCACGTCGCGCTGCAATTGCTCGCGCTGCGCCAGATAGAAAGCGCGCAGGCTTTCGTCAGCGGCGGGCGCGGTGGACGGCGCGCGGCGCAGCAGAGGTGGGATGAGGCATAGCAAGGTCGCCAGCAACAGCAGCACGACGACGATCCAGAGCGTGGTCATGGGCCGGTGTCCAGAAAGTTCGCGGCGCGTGCGCGCTCGTCGGCCGTCAGCGGCGCGCGCGCCACGGCGCGCCGCTTCAGGGTGCGCAGCAACACCCAGAAGCCCAACGCCAGCAGGGCGAATGGCCCCAGCCACAGCAACCACGTTATGGGTTTGAAGGGCGGGTCGTAGCGCACGAAGTCGCCATAGCGGTCTTCAAAGAAACGCATGATTTGCGCGTCGCTGCGGCCGTCGGCCAATTGCGCGTGGATCAGCTTGCGCATGTCATGCGCCAGCGGCGCGTTGGAGTCAGCCAGGCTCTGGTTCTGGCAGACCAGGCAGCGCAACCCGTGCGCCAGCTTGTCGGCGCGTTGCTGGTCGGCGGGCGATAGCGCGGGCAGGGCGGCAGGGGCGGGCGGCGAAGCGGCCTGCACAGCTGATGCGCCGAATGACAACGCGAATGACATCACGAGCGACATCAAGACTGGCATCACGAGTGACATCACGAGTGGCATCACGAACGACACTAAGAACGGCGGCAAGAACGGCGGCAAGAACGCCAAGACGGCCGTCGATGTTCGCGCCGGTTCCGACGGCAGCGTTGGCCTTAGCTCCGTCAATCCTGCTATCCCGGGTTTATGCCGCCGTCTCATTTCAGCGCCTCGATGATCGGCAATATCCGCGACCGAAAGATGTCGGGTGTGATCAAGCCCAGATGCTTGTGGCGGATGCGGCCCGCGCCGTCGATCACGAAGGTCTCCGGCACGCCGTACACGCCATATTCAATGCCCACGCGCCCGTCCGTGTCGCTGGCCGACGCGACGTACGGGTTGCCGTTGCGTGCCAGCCAGGCGGCGGCGTCGTCCGGCTGATCTTTGTAGTTCAGCCCGTACAGCGGAATGGCATATTGCCGGGCGGCCTCGCGCAGCACGGGCACTTCTTCCTGGCACGGCGCGCACCAGGATGCCCACACGTTCAGCAGCCACACCTGCCCGCGCAGCGCTTGCACGTCCAGCCGTTCGCCGGGCGATTGCAGCACGGGCAGGTTGATGGCGGGGGCGGGCTTGTCGATCATCGCCGATGGCACGGCGCGCGGGTCTCGCGACAGCCCCATCGCCAGGAACACGGCCATTGCCATGAAGACAGCCAGCGGCAGCGCGTAGCGCATCAATAGCCCTCCCGGGCTTGACGCCGGGCCGGTGCCACGGCGGGCGGGTTCTGGCGTGCGACGGCTTCCTGCTGCCGGCGATAGCGCTTGTCGCCCGCCGCCAGCAAGCCGCCCAGCGCCATCAACAGGCACCCGGCCCAGATCCACGTCATGAAGGGCTTGACCTGGATGCGCACCGTCCAGGCCGTGTTGCCGCCGGCATCGTCCACCGGTTCGCCCAGCGCCACGAACAGGTCGCGCGTGGGGCCGGTGTCGATGTCGGCCTGGCTTAGCGCCATGTCCTGCACGGTGTACAGGCGTTTTTCGGGATACAGCGTCACCACGGGTTTGCCATCGCGCGTGACGATGAATTCGGCGCGCTGGGCGGTGTAGTTGGGGCCGGTGGCGGGCGCGATGCCGGCAAACTTGAATGCGTAGCCGCCCGCTTCCTGGGTGGCGCCGACGTCCATGCGGATCTCGTGTTTGACTTCATAGCCGTTGGCCAACGTGACGCCCGCGATGAAGACGCCGATGCCCGCGTGCGCCAGCAGCATGCCGTACCAGGATCGCGGCTGCCGAGCCAGGCGGCGCAGCCATTGTCCGTGGGCGCCGTCGTTCAAGCGTTGCCACGCGTGCGCGCCGCAGGAGGCTACTGACCAGGCGGCCAGCCACAGCCCAAGCATGACCAGCGGCGAGCCCAGCCGCGCCGGCCCGGGCATGGCCAGCGGCAGAACCACGGCGGTTGCGACGCTGACGGCGAAGGCCGCTCGCAGGCGGCGCGCCAGGTCGGGCACTTCGGCCTGTTTCCAGCGCGCGACCGGGCCCACGCCCATCAAGAAGATCGCCGGCGTCATCAGCGGCACGAACACCGCTTCGAAGTAGGGCGGGCCGATGGATATCTTGCCCCAGTCCAATACGTCCAGCACCACGGGGTACAGCGTGCCCAACAGCACCGCGCCCGCCGCCACCGTCAGCACCACATTGTTGGACAGCAACAGGGATTCGCGCGAGAGCAACGAAAACCCGCCGCCCAGGCCCACCGACGGCGCGCGCCACGCGTACAGCGCCAGCGAGCCGCCGACGATCACCGTCATGAAGGCCAGGATGTACAGGCCGCGTCCCGGGTCCACGGCAAACGCATGCACGGATGTCAGCACGCCCGACCGGACCAGGAACGTGCCCAGGATGCTGAGTGAAAACGTGCAGATGGCCAGCAGCACCGTCCAGCTGCGAAATGCGCCCCGGCGCTCGGTGACGATCAGCGAATGGATCAGCGCAGTGCCAGCCAGCCAGGGCATGAACGACGCGTTTTCGACGGGGTCCCAGAACCACCAGCCCCCCCAGCCCAGCACGTAGTAGGCCCATGCGCTGCCCAGCAGGATGCCCACGGTCAGGAACGTCCACGCGGCCAAGGTCCATGGCCGCACCCAGCGCGCCCATAGCGCGTCCAGCTCACCGGACAATAGCGCCGCGATGGCAAAGGCGAAGGCCACGGAAAAACCCACGTAGCCCATGTACAGCATCGGCGGGTGCACGATCATGCCGGGGTCTTGCAGCAGCGGGTTCAGGTCGCGGCCGGCCATGGCGGGCGGCATTAACCGTTCGAACGGGTTGGACAGGAACAGCATGAACAGCAGAAAGCCCACGCTGATCCAGCCCATGACCGCCAGCACGCGGCCGGTAAAGGGCAGGGGCAGGCGGTGGCTGAAGACGGCAACCGCCAGCGTCCAGGCAGACAACAGATACAGCCACAGCAGGAGCGAGCCCTCGTGCCCGCCCCACACGGCGGCAAAGCGATAGGCCGCGGGCAGGTCGGCATGCGAATTGCCCGCCACATACAACACCGAAAAATCGTTATCGACGAACGACCACGCCAGGCTGCCGAAGGCCAGCGTTGTCAGGCAGAACTGGCCCACGGCGGCGGGGCGTGCCACGCGCAACCCCGCCTGCCAGCCGGTGGCCGCGCCGATCAGTGGCAGCGTCGCCTGCGCCAACGCCACCAGCAGGGCAAGGATCAGGCTGAACAGGCCGATCTCGGGAATCATCGGGCCTCCGGGCGCAAGGGGCCGGCAGCGGCAAGGTTGTTGGCCGCGCTGCCCGGCGTGCCGCCGGCCTTGCCATCGGCGCCATCGACGCCACTGGGGGCGTTGCGCGCGCGCTTGAGCGCGTCGGCGGCTTCCGGCGGCATGTAGTTTTCGTCGTGCTTGGCCAGTACCTGCGTGGCGCGGAACACGCCGTCGGCATCCAGCTTGCCGGCAACCACCACGCCTTTGCCTTCGCGGAACAAGTCGGGTAGCAGGCCCTGGTAGGTGACGGGCACGGTGTGTGCGGTGTCGGTCACGATGAAGCGTAAGGTGACGCCGTCCGGTTCCCGCCGCACCGAGCCTTGTTCGACTAAACCCCCCACGCGAAAGCTGCCGCTGCGTGGCGCCTCGTTGGCCACGACCTGGCTGGGGCTGAAGAAGAACACCAGGTTCGATTGCAGCGCGTTCAACACTAGCGCCGTGGCCATCGCCAACAACGCCAGGCCGCCCGCGATGGCCCATGCGCGGCGCTTACGCGGGGTCATGGACGGGCTTCATGGACGGCCTCATGGACGGGCGCATGTGCGGGACTCATGGACCGGGGCTTCGACGGACTCATGGGCGCCCCGACGAAGCGGGTGGGTCGGACAAACCGCGCGATGGGGGCGGGCTGAACTGTTGGCGCGGCGTGCGCATGCCGGACCGCTTGCGCGCGCGGCGCCATAGCGAAAATACCTCCAGCGCCATCAACGCCGCCGTCACGCCGTAGGCGCCCAGCAGATAAGGGCCATGGCCTTGCAGCGAGAACAACGCGTCCCAGCTCATGGCGCCTCCGGTCGGCTGGGGCGCACGGCGCCCGGTTCGCGTTGCGCGATCAGGCCACGCACGCGTGCCAGCGCCACCGCCGCGCTGTACAGCCAGAACGCCGCCACCATCAGCAGCATGGCGGCCACCATGATGCGCGCCATGCTGGGCGCGGTGGTCAGGCTGATAGATGCGCCCTGATGCAAGGTGCTCCACCATTGCACCGAAAAATAGATGATCGGCACGTTGACCACGCCGGCCAGCAGCAGGATGGCGCCGCCGCGGTCGGCCCGGCGCACATCGTCGGTGGCCGCTTGCAGCGCGATGAAGCCCAGGTACAGAAATAGCAGAATCAGCTCGGAGGTCAGCCGCGCGTCCCAGACCCACCACGCGCCCCAGGTGGGCTTGCCCCAGAGCGCGCCGGTCCACAAGGTCAGGAACGTGAACAGCGCGCCGGTGGGCGCCAGCGCGCGCATCATCATGAAGGACAGGCGCGTGTTGTAGACCAGGCCCAGCGTGGCATATGCCGCCATCACCAGGTACAGGAACATCGACATCCAGGCGGCCGCCACGTGTATGAACAGAATGCGGTAGACCTCGCCCTGTTGGCTGTCCGGCGGCGCGATGACCAGCCCCACGACCAAGCCCGCCGCGCCGAACAATGCGGCGGCCAGCGCCAGCCAGGGAATCAGCCGACCGGCCAGTGGGTAAAACAGCGCGGCAGAGGCATAGCGCATCCAGCCATAGCCGGCGCTTGCGTCCGCCCTTGCAATGGAACCGGAATCGAAGACAGGTGGCTTCTGCATGGGGTCCCTCATTCCAACGCCACGCGCAGCGCGGCGGACGCGCTCCAGGGGCAAAGCAGAATCGCCAGGCACAGGCATGCGCCCAGCAGCGATAGCTGCGGCCCCGCGCCCAACCCGGCATGCGTGGCAGACACCGCGCCCGCGCCGAATATCAGCACCGGCACATACAGCGGCAACACCAGCAGGGGCAACAGCGCAGCGCCGCGCAGGCCCAGCGTCAGCGCCGCGCCCAGGCCGCCCACCAACGCCAGCGTGGGCGTGCCCAGCAGCAGGGACAACACCAGCACGCCGATGGCTTGCGGCGGCAGATCGAATTGCAATGCCAGGATGGGGCTGGCCAGTATCAACGGCACGCAGCCGCTAAACCAGTGCGCCGCCAGCTTCACGCCCACCAGCAGCGGCAACGGATGCGGCGAGACCAGCAGCTGCTCCAGCGCGCCGGTGTCGTGGTCTTGCGAAAACGGGCGATGCAGGCTTAGCAGGATGCCTAGCAGCGCGCACACCCACAGCACCCCCGGCCCGATGGCGCGCAGCAGCGCCGGGTCGGGGCCGACCGCCAGCGGAAACAGCGACCCGGCGACCACGAAAAACAACGTCGCGCCCAGCGTGTCGGCGGGTCGCCGCCAGGCCAGCCGGATGTCACGCAACACCAACTGAGACAGCGTAGCCAGCATCCGCGTAGTCATCCATGTTCAGGGTTTGCAAGCGATTGGAAGCGGTGGCGGGCTGCCGATGGCAGGCCACCACCGCCGCGCCGCCATCGTCCAGGTGCGCATTCAGTTCGGTCCACAGTTGTTCGAGGCTGGCCGCGTCCAGCCCCGCATCGGGCTCGTCCAGCAGCCACAACGGCTTGCCGCCCAGCATGACGCCGGCCAGCGCCACCCGGCGCGCCTGGCCTTGCGACAAACGGGCCGCCAGTGTGTGCAGGCAGGCGTTCAGGCGCCAGGCCGTCAGACCTGCCGCGATGGCGTCATCGCTTTGCGGCACGCCCGCCACATGCAGGCAGTAGCGCAGATTTTCCAGTGCGGTCAGGTCGCCGCACAGCGCGTTGGCGTGGCCCAGATACGCCACGCGCGCGTGGTACGACGACGGGTCGCGGAACACATCCCGCCCCAGCGCCTGCAACGAGCCGGCCATGGGCCGCAGCAAACCGGCCAGCATGCGCAGCACGCTGCTCTTGCCGCTGCCGTTGGCGCCGTGCAGATGCAGTAACTGCCCGGCATGCACATCAAAGTGCAACGGGCCCACGCCTTGCCCCGGCACACCGCCGCGCGGGCAGCATAGGCCGTTGGCGGCCAGCAGGGGCGCGGGCGCGTCAGCGGGCCGCATTGGCGGGCTCCACCTTGGCTGGCCCGGCCTTGGCGATTTCCTTCGTTGCGCCGGCCGCCGGCGCTGCGTTCGATGTTTGTGCCGGCGGGATATGCGGCAACGTGTGCGCGATGCCCTTGTGGCAGTCGATACAGGTCTTGGACTTGTCCGCCAGATACGTGGAATGCATATTCTGCGCACGTACGCTCTGGCGCGTGAAGTCCATGTATTCGTAGTTGTGGCAGTTGCGGCATTCCAGCGAATCGTTCGCCTTGAAGCGTGCCCATTCGTGCTGCGCCAGTTCCAGCCGCTTGTCCACGAATTTTTCGCGCGTGTCGATGGTGCCGAAGATCTTGCCCCACACTTCCTTGGACGCCTGCATCTTGCGCGCGATCTTGTCCGTCCAGTTGTGCGGCACGTGGCAATCGGAACACAGCGCGCGCACGCCGGAGCGGTTGGTGAAGTGGATGGTGCCCTTCAATTCCGCGTAGACGTTGTCGCGCATTTCATGGCAGCCGGTGCAGAATTTTTCGGTGTTGGTCAGCTCCATCGCGGTGTTGAAGGCGCCCCAGAACAGGATGCCGCCGATGAAACCGCCTATCGTCAGAAAGCCCAGGCTGAAATGCACGCTGGGGCGGCGGATGATGTTCCAGTAGCGCTTCAGAAGCTTGACCATGGCGGCATCCTGTCCGTTACTTCTTGCCTGTGGCGGGGGCGGTCAGGCGCTTGAGGATCACGTCGATGTCCTCATAGGTGTTGGACACCAGCGGCTTGGCCTCGGCCTGCGGCACGTGGCATTGCACACAGAAATACCGGCGTGGCGACACCTCGGCCAGCACGTTGCTGTCGCGGTCCATGTAATGCGTGACGCTGAGCGGCGGCGCCTGGGTTTCCTCGGTGTTCACGCGAGCATGGCAGGACAGGCAGCGGTTGTAGTTTTTGTCGATCTGATAGCCATCGATCTTGTGCGGAATGGTGGGCGGCTGCATCGAATACGTCCGCATCCGCTTGATGTCCTTGTTCTCGATGGGGCTGATCAAGGGCGGGTCGGTCTCGTCGGCAATGGGCGTGGGGCCCCGCATGGGGTCTTCGACCTCCAGCGGCGGGGCAGCGCGGGCGGCGCAAGTCAACAGCACACCCGCAACTAGGGCGATGGCGATGGCGGCGGCGCGGTGGTTCATGGCTGTCTCCCCGTGGCCGTCAAACCTTGACGATCCGGACCGCGCACTTCTTGAAGTCGGTCTGGAACGAGATCGGGTCGGTGGCGTCCAGCGTCACCTTGTTGATCAGCTGGCCGGCGTCGAACCAGGGCACGAACACCAGGCCGCGCGGCGGCTTGTTGCGTCCGCGCGTTTCCAGCCGGGTGCGCATCTTGCCGCGGCGCGATTCGATTTCGACTTCCACGCCCCGCCGTAATCCCATGGCCTGCGCGTCGTCCGGGTGCATGAAACAGACCGCGTTTGGAAAGGCACGGTACAGCTCGGGCACGCGCCGCGTCATGGACCCCGAATGCCAGTGTTCCAGGATGCGGCCGGTAGACAGCCAGAACGGGTATTCCTTGTCCGGCGATTCAGGCGGCGGCTCGTAAGGCAGGGCATAGATGATGGCGCGGCCGTCCGGGTGGCCGTAGAACTCAAAGCCCGAGCCCGCCTTCACGTAGGGGTCGCTACCTTCGCGGTAGCGCCACAGCGTCTCTTTGCCGTTGACCACCGGCCAGCGCAAACCGCGCACCTCGTGGTAGGTGTCGAAGGGTGCCAGGTCGTGGCCATGGCCCCGGCCGAACTCGGCATATTCCTCGAACAAGCCCTTTTGCGCATAGAAGCCGAATGCCCGGGCTTCCTGGTTTTCATATTCCGCATTCAATTCGCTATTGGGAAATTTGTTGACTTTGCCGTTGGCGTACAGCACGTCAAACAGCGTCTTGCCGCGATACTCGGGCTTCTTGGCCAGCAGGTCAGCCGGCCAGACTTCTTCCACCTTGAAGCGCTTGGAAAACTCCATCAGCTGCCACAGGTCGGAACGCGCATCGCCGGGCGCGTTCACCAGTTGATGCCAGAACTGCGTGCGCCGTTCGGCGTTGCCGTAGGCGCCTTCTTTTTCCACCCACATGGCGGTGGGCAGGATCAGGTCGGCCGAAATGGTCGTGACCGTGGGGTAGGCGTCCGACACCACGATGAAGTTGGCCGGGTTGCGGTAGCCGGGCAGCCCTTCGTTCATCAGGTTGGCGGCGGCCTGCATGTTGTTGTTCACCATCACCCAGTAGGCGTTGATGGTGCCGTCCTTCAGCATGCGGTTCTGCAACACCGCGTGCGCGCCGACCTTGTCGGGGATGGTGCCGTCCGGCAACTGCCAGATTTCTTCCGCGTGGGCGCGATGCTTGGGGTTGGTCACCACCAGGTCGGCCGGCAGCCGATGCGAAAACGTGCCCACTTCGCGCGCCGTGCCACAGGCCGACGGCTGGCCCGTCAGCGAGAACGGGCTGTTGCCGGGCGTCGAGATCTTGCCCGTCAACAGGTGGATGTTGTAGGCCATGTTGTTGGCCCAGACGCCGCGCGTGTGCTGGTTGAAACCCATCGTCCAGAACGAGGTCACGCGGATTTTCGGGTCGGCGTACAGTTCGGCCAGATCCTGCAATTGCTTTTGCGGGACGCCGGTCAGCTTGGACGTATATTCCAAGTCGTATTTCGAGACGAACTTGGCGAATTCATCGAAGGTGATGGGCTTGGATCCCCCCGCCTTGTCCGCGTTCTTGGCCGCCTTTTGCAAGGGATGGTCGGGGCGCAGGCCATAGCCGATGTCGGTATTGCCTTCGTGAAATACGGTGTGCTTGTCGACGAAATCGCGGTTCACCCGCTTGGTCTGGATGATGTAGTTGGCGATGTAATTCAGGATGGCCAGGTCGGTCTGCGGCGTGAAGGTCAGCGTCAGGTCGGCCAGTTCGTACGAGCGATGCTCGAAGGTGGACAGCACCACCACGCGCGTCTTGGGCGCGGACAGCCGGCGGTCGGTCACGCGGGTCCACAAGATGGGGTGCATCTCGGCCATGTTCGAGCCCCACAGCACGAAGGCGTCGGCGTTCTCGATGTCGTCATAACAGCCCATGGGTTCGTCGGCGCCGAAGGTGCGCATGAAACCCACCGCCGCCGACGCCATGCAATGGCGCGCGTTCGGGTCCAGGTTGTTGGACCGAAACCCCGCCTTCATGAGCTTGAGTGCCGCGTAGCCTTCCCAGATGGTCCATTGGCCCGAGCCGAACATGCCAACCGCAGTCGGTCCCTTGTCTTTCAGGACGCGCTTGAACTGTTCGGCCATCACGTCAAAGGCCTGGTCCCAGGACACGGGGGCAAACTCGCCGTCCTTGGCGTACTTGCCGTCTTTCATGCGCAACAGCGGCGTGGTCAGCCGGTCGTTGCCGTACATGATCTTCGACAGAAAATAGCCCTTGACGCAATTCAGCCCCTTGTTCACGTCGGCATTGAAATCGCCGTGCGTGGCCACGACCTGGTTGTCCTTGACCGCGACGTTCACGCCGCAGCCGGTCCCGCAGAACCTACAGGGCGCCTTCGACCATTTCAGCTTGGCCGCTTCGGATTCGGTCACGATGTTTTGCGTCATGCCGACGATGGGAATGCCCGCCACGGTGGCCGCGGCTGCGGCGGCGGATTGCTTGATGAAATCTCTACGAGCCATGGACATCGCCAATCTCCTCGTTCATCGCGGCCAGCGTGTCGGCATGCTGGTAGACCAGCGCCGAAGCCAGTACGCCATCCAGGCGCTGGATCTCGGAGATCCGCGCCATCATGTCGTCGGTGGTGGGCGCTTCCAGCGTGACGACCAGCTTGCCGGTGTCGGACGCGCCGTGGATGTCCGAGCCCGCTATCGCCAGGATGGCGGCGCGCACGTCGGGCAAGCGGTGGGGCAGGGCATGCACAACCAGACTGGCGATGTGCAGCTCGGGCGGCGCCGGGGGCGGCGCATTGGGGGGGAACGCGGACATGGAGGGGTTTCCGTCGCGTGGCATCAGCTGCCCGGGGGGCCGGCGATCAGCTGATAGAACCAGACGATGAACCCGTAGCCCGCCACGATGATGACCGTAAGGACGGGGGCCATGACAGCCGTCAGGAACAGAAAACTTCGCAGCTCCTGAGGCTTGGTGTAGCCATCAGACTCGTTTTGCACACACCACCTCACTTGAAAAGTCGGGGTATTGCATTGAACGTGCGGATGTCGAAGTTTTTAGCAGTGCTTTTACATTGCGTCAATGTTGCATGACGGCGAAACACTTTTGCGGCGCTGCAATAAGCAAGCCCGGCGCGGCGCTATCGCGGCGGGGGCAGGCGAGAACGCGGCAATGGCGCGGCGACGCACGCGCGATTGCCGGGCGATAAAAAAAGCGTGCCGGACGCGCTGGCCGGATTGATCCGGCGAGGCATCAGGCACGCGATCCGCCATCCACAATCCGGCAGCGGCGGGGATACGTCTACGGGTTCAGGCAATCGCCCCGTAGATGCGGCGCGCGTCGGCGGCGGTGGCGATCGGGCGGCCCAGCGCGCGTGCGCCGTCCGCTGCCTGACGCACCAGCGCGGCGTTGTCCGGCGCGATGCCGCCGTCGCGCAGCTTCAAATTATTTTCAAAGCCCACGCGCATGTGGCCGCCAAACGCGGCCGCCGTCGTGACGCAGGCGTTTTCCTCGGGGCCAAACGCGCACACCGCCCAGGGCAAGGACTGATCGTACGCGCCCAGGAATGGCAGCAGGTCATACGCCGACGACGTCTGCCCGGCGCTGTAGCGGCCCAGCACAAACAGCACCGACCACGCGCCGGGCGGCACCAACCCGCGCGCGCGCAACGACAACCAGCGCCGCACGTCGCCTTCGTCGTACAGGATGATCTGCGTCATGATGCGGCGCTCGGCCAGCCACGCCAGAAACGCCGCAAGCTCGGCTTCGGGAATGTCCGGCACGGCGATTTCGCGCAGCCCGATCGATACGGCTTCGGGTTGCAGTTCGCGCACCAACGCAATCTGCTCGGCCGCCTTGTACACGCCGGCGGCTTCACTGGTGACCTGCACCAGCAACTCGCGACCCACCGCGCGTTCCACGGCGGTCAGGGCGTCGCGATAGGCGGTGGCGTCCAGCAGATGGCTGCCGTCCGGCTTGCGCACGTGCATGTGCATCATGCCGGCGCCCGCGTCCAGGCAGGCGCGTGCTTCGCGCGCCAGGTCGTCGGCGGTCAGCGGCACGGCCGGATGGTCGGCGGCTTTCTTGTAGGCGCCGTTGGGCGCCACGGTGATGATGACGGGGGAATCGGCCAGCGCGGCGCGCGGCAGGGCAGAGGCGTTCAAGGCTGGATCTCCGGCAGTTCCGGGTTGATAAGGTCTAGGCCGGCGCGCAGCAAGCGATCGTAGCGGGCACGCTCGGCGGCAATGGATTCGGGCGTCCAGGCGTAGAAACCCTCGCCCGCCTTCATGCCGTGGCGGCCATCGGCGGCGCGTTCGGTCAGGCAGCGCGCGGGGTGGTCGGCGTTGCAGAACGTGGGGTACATCGTGGCGCCGGCGGCTGCGTGTACGTCGATGCCGGCGTGATCGCGCTGCATGACGGGGCCGGCCGCCAGGAAGCGAAAGCCGAAACCGAAGCGCACGGCGGCGTCCACGTCTTCCGGCGACGCGATGCCGCGGTCGATCAGGTCAAACGCCTCGCGCGACAGCGCGTGCTGCAAGCGGTTGGCCAGAAAACCGGGCAGGTCTTGCTTGACCTTGACCGGCACGCTGCCGCAACGGCGCATGAACGCAATCAACGAATCGGCGCAGGCGTTATCGCTGGCCTCGCCCAGCACCACTTCCACCAGCGGCACCAGGTGCGCGGGCATGAAGAAATGCAGGCCCAACATGCGGCCACGCGTGTCCAGGCCTTGGCTGATGGCGCTGATCGGAAAGCTGGAGCTGTTGCTGGCCAGGATGGCGTCCGGGCGCGCGCGCCGCGCCAGGTCGGCAAACAGCGCCTGCTTGATGTCCAGCCGTTCGGGTATGCACTCGATCACCAGGTCCACGGTGGACCAGTCCACGTCATCCAGGCTGGCAGCCGTGGCCAGCAGCGGGGCGTTGGCCTCGCGCCCGATCGTTTTCAGGTTTTCGGCCACGCGCGCGGGCAGGCCCGCCGCGCGTTCGGCGTTCGATTCGATCACGGTGGTGCGGCAGGCGGCGCGCGTCAGCACCACCGCCACGTCCGCGCCCATCGTGCCGCCACCCACCACCACTGCATGCGCCGCGCCCGGGTTGGGCAGCGCAGTTGCGTCCGTCTGCATGGTTTGCTCCTGTTATTGCATCGTCGTTGGGGGCGAGTGTAGAGAAGCCGGTTTGATAGATGAATCAGATTTTTTGGATAGAATGATCGATAAACCAGATCAATACAAACCGAGGTTTTGGGGACATGCAGATCAATCTTTCGATGCGCGACATCGATACCACGCTAGTGCTGGGCCGCACGCTGAACTTCCGGCAGGCGGCGGCGCAACTGCATCTGTCGCAGTCGGCGCTGTCCACGCAGATACAACGCATTGAAGAAGCGCTGGGCGTAAGGCTGTTCGACCGCACGACGCGCACGGTGCGCCTGACAGCGGCGGGCGAGGTCTTCATGCAGCAGGCCGCCACCTTGCAGGTTGCGTTCCGCGACGCCATTGCCGCCGTCAGCGGCGTCACCAGCGCCGAGCAGGGCCAAGTGTCGGTCGCCGCCTTGCCGTCGCTGGCCGCGCGTCTGCTGCCGCGCGTGCTGATGGCGTATCGACAGGAACACCCCAACGTCGCCCTGAAGGTGCGCGACACCTTGTCCGGCCCCGCGTTCGACCTTGTGCGCGCAGGCGAGGTGGACTTCGCGCTGACCGCCGCCGACCCCCAGCACGCCGACCTGCACTACGTGCCGCTGATGTCCGACAGCTTTTTGCTGCTGATTCCCGAGTCGCACGCCTTGGCAAGGTCAAGTGGCCCGCTGCGCTGGGCCGACACCGCCACCGCCGCGCACGTATCGATGGTGCAGCCCAGCAGCGTGCGGCAATACACGGAATGGGCCTTCCTGCAAAACCGCATCCGCTTCACGCCCGCGTTCGAAGCCGAACACCTGACGACCATCGTGGCGATGGTGGAATGCGGTTTCGGCGTGGCGGCCCTGCCCGAGATCGCCGCCGGCGCGGTATCGCAGACGGGGATCGTGCAACGCCCGCTGATCGGGCCGGTTGCGGAAAGGTCGATTGGCCTGGTCACGTCACGCAACCGCAGTTTGTCGCCAGCGGCGGCGGCGTTGGTGGGGACGTTGAAGGAATATTTGGCGGCGCGGTAACGCATGGTCTATCCCGCCGGCCGCTCCAGCCCCAGATGCCCCCGCAGCGTAGTGTGTTCGTATTCCGTACGAAACAAGCCGCGCTGCTGCAACACGGGCACCACCTGGTCCACGAAGTCATCGATGCCGCCCGGCAACGACGGCGGCATCAGGTTGAAGCCGTCGGCGCCTTCGTTACGGAACCAGTGTTCCATCCGGTCTGCGATTTGCTCGGGCGTGCCCACCATCGTGCAATGGCCGCCACCCGCCGCCAGGCGGCCCAGCAGTTGTCGCACGGTGGGTTGTTCGGTTTCAATGATGCGCAAAATGGTGGCGTAGCGGCCCTTGGGGCCCTTGAATTCATGCAGCGGCACCAGCGCCGGCACGGGGGCGTCCAGCTCCCAGGTGCTGCAATCTTGCAGCACGAAGGTGCCCAACTGCCGTAGCGATGCGTCGCTGGGCAGCAACACGTCCAGCTCGCGCTGTTTGGCGCGGGCTTCGGCTTCGGTTGACCCCACGTACGTAACCAGCCCCGGCATGATGGGCACGAAGGCGGTGCGCCCTGCGTCGCGTACGCGTTGCTTGATGTCGCGGTAATACGATTGCGCGGCCGGCAGGTCATAGGCCACGGCGTAGATCGCCTCGGCTCGCCGGGCGGCCAGGTCGCGGCCTTGGTCGGATGCGCCGGCCTGGAACAGAACGGGGTGGCCCTGGGGCGGGCGTGGCACGGTCAGCGGGCCGTCCACCAGGAAGTGGTCGCCGTGATGGTGGATCGGGCGCACGCGCTCGGGCACGCCATAGACGCCGTTGCGGTCGATGGCCAGGGCATCGTCCTTCCACGAATCGAACAAGCGCAACGCTACGTCCACGAATTCTTCGGCGCGCGCGTAGCGCCAGTCGTGCCCCGGCATGGCTTCAAAGCCGTGGTTGCGAGCTTCGGCGTCGAACATCGACGTGACGACGTTCCAGCCCATGCGTCCGCCCGATATGTGGTCCAGCGACGCCACCATGCGCGCCGCGTGGAACGGCGTGAAAAAGGTGCTGGACACGGTGCTGATCAAGCCGATGTGCGTGGTGGCGCGCGCGATGGCGGCCATGGTCGTCAGCGGCTCCAGGTACCAGCGCGGGCCGTCGCCGATGTTGTCGGTGGACTGGCCGTCGGCAAAGAAAATGGCGTCCAGCTTGCCGCGTTCCGCCGTGCGCGCCAGCGATTCGTAATAGCGGATATCGCCCAGGCGTTCAGCAGCCGAGTCCGGATGCCGCCAGGCGGCGCGGTGGTGGCCGCAGCCGAAGATGAACAGGTTCAGGTGCAACATGGCGATCAGTTCTTCACGAGGCCGCCGTCCACGACCAGGTTCTGGCCGGTGACGCTGCGCGACCAGGGGCTGGCAAAGAACAGCACGGCATCGGCGAACTGTTCCGGCGTGGTGACGGCGCGCAGCGGCGTGCTGGCGGCGATCAGGTCGAACACGGCTTCTGGCGTGGCGGCCGACGCGTCAGTGGTGCGCAAGAGGCCGCCGGACACCATGTTGACCGTGATGCCGTCGGGCCCCAGGTCCTGCGACAGCGTGCGCGTGAACGACAGCAGCGCGGCCTTGGCGGCGGTGTAGTCGTGATACGGCACCACCGGGTTCTGGACCAGGTTGGTGCCGATGTTGATGATGCGGCCCACCCCAGCCTGGCGCATGCCGGGCAGGGCGGCTTGCGTCGTGTTCAGCGCGCCGCGCACGCTGCCTTCGATCTGCTGATTCAAGTGGTCCCAGGTCAGCGTGTCGGCATGGGGGCGCGCGTCGCCGTTGAAGGCAAAGGCGGGCAGGGCGTTGTTGACCACCGTGGTGACGGGCATGCCGAAGTGGCTTTGCGCCTGGGCGATCATGGCGGCGACGGCGGTTGCGTCGCGCACGTCGGCCTGAACCGCCAGCGTCCGTTGCGGCGCGGTGGCGGCCAGCGCCTGCGCGGCCTGGGCGCTGTTCAGGTAATTGATCACCACCTTTGCGCCTTCCCGCAAAAAGGCCCGCGTGATGTGCGCACCCAATCCGCGGGCGCCTCCCGTCACGATTACCAGTTGTTCATTCAAGGCGGGGGCGGGGTGGGCAATGGGCATGGTGGGCTCGTCGGTTCACCGGCACGCGTGCAATCAGGTGCCGCAAGCGGGCGAACTTAGCATAAATCGATGCGTTGACATTGGCTTGCCGCGACCCTAATCTTGCGGCAATTCCTGGGGGAGCCTGTTTGGCTGAGATTCCGCGTTGTCGCGGTAACCCTTTGAACCTGATCCGGGTAATGCCGGCGAAGGGAAGGACATCGCGCCATTCGCGCGCCCTCCCTAGTGCTTTGATCCATCAGCGGCCCGCCTTGCGGACGGGGCCGCAACGCGCGTCCGGCCGTTTGCCGGGCCAGGGAGGACCGCTTTCCATGCTGACCCAAACCACCGCCTTGATGTGGCTGCTGCTCTTTTCGGGTGGCTTTGCCGCCGCCAGCGTGCTATATACGCGACGCAAGCGCGGCACGCTGGAAGACTACATCGTGGCGCGCAACAGCCAGGGCGCTTTTGGCACCATCCTGACGCTGATGGCGTCCACGCTGGGCGCCTGGATTCTGTTTTCGCCGGCGCAGGCCGCCACCTGGGGCGGCTTGGCGGCGGTTATCGGCTACGCGCTGGGGTCCATGTCGCCGCGCCTGGTCATGATCCCGTTGGGGCGGCGCATGCGGGAACTGATCCCGCACGGTCACACGCTGACGGAATTCCTGATGGCACGGTACGGACGGCCCATGTACGGGCTGGCGCTGTTCATCATGCTGTTCTACCTGTTCATCGCGCTGTCGGCCGAGGTCACGGCCATTGCCAAGCTGGTCACCATGCTGGCGCCGGTGCCGCTGTGGGCCACCGCCGCCATCGTGATGGGCACGACGCTGCTCTACACCACGTATGGCGGCTTGCGATCATCGATCTTCACCGATCAGGTGCAGATGATGGTCATCGTGCCGCTGCTGGTGATTCTTTGCGTGGTGGGCTGGCAGGCGGCGGGCGGGGCGTTGCCGACGATCGAGGCTTTACGTGCCAAGGCGCCACAGCTGCTGGATCTGACCGATCCCGTGGGTGTGAAGGCCGGCCTGACCTTCTTCGTGGCGATTTTGCTGACCGGCATCTTCCACCAGGGCAATTGGCAGCGCATCTATGCCGCCAAAGACACGCGGTCGATGCGCAATGGCTTTTTGCTGGGGGGTATCCTGGCCGCGCCGTTCATCTTCCTGATGGGTTTGTTCGGCCTGGCGTTTGTCGGGCTGGCGCCGCAGGGCGATAGTTCCATCGCGCTGTTCAGCGTCATCATGCCGCACGCGCCCGCCTGGTTCGTGATCGCGCTGATCCCGTTGGGCCTGTCGTTGGTCATGAGCACGGCCGACACCGCCATCAGCGCCGTGTCCAGCATCGTGGCGGTGGATATGCGCCGCCTGATGCCGCGCGCCACCGGCATGGACATGAAGCGTCTGGCGCGCTGGGCGGTGTTGCTGCTGGCGATTCCGGTGATGATCGTGGCCTCGCAGGGCTATAGCGTGCTGTACCTGTTCCTGCTGGCCGACCTGCTGTGCTCGGCCGCCGCGTTTCCGGTGTTCTATGGTCTGTTCAGCCGCAAGCACGATGGCGTCACCGCAACGACCGCGACGGTCGCGGGCCTGGCGGCCGGGCTGTTCTTCTTTCCGGCGCCGGGCGACAAGCCTACGTTTCTGCTCGAATCGTTTTTGCTGGCCGCCTTTGTCCCGGTGCTGGTCACCGTGTTGATGCGCGGGATGCGTCGCGGCGTCAAGGAGTTTGATCTGTCGACACTGAGCGCGGCGGTGCGCCGTTTGGACAAGGACCCGGCCTGATGGTGGCTTGAAATATGGCCTGAATTTCGGCCTGAATTTCGGCCTGAATTTCGGCCTGAATTTCGGCCCGATCCCGCGCCGCCAGCCAAAACAAAAAAGCCTTGGAACACGTTGCGGTGTCCAAGGCTTTCTTGTCTGGAATATTGGTGGAGCGGAGGAGGATCGAACTCCCGACCTTCGCATTGCGAACGCGACGCTCTCCCAGCTGAGCTACCGCCCCAATGAAGCAAGAGCAAAACTATACCTGAACAATAAAGCGCCGCGCAATACGGCGCGGCGCAATTATTTTCAGACGAATTCCAGGGTGGCCACCACCGGCGCGTGGTCCGACGGCTGCTCGTTGCGGCGCGGCTCTTTGTCGATGACGCAGGCCACGCAGCGCTTGACCAGCGGGGCCGACAACAACACGTGGTCGATCCGCAGGCCGGCATTGCGACGGAAGGCGAATTGCCGGTAATCCCACCACGAAAACGACTTTTCGGGCTGCTCGAACAGGCGGAACGAATCGGTCAGGCCCAGCTCCATCAGGCTGCGCAAAGCCGCGCGTTCCGGTTCAGACACCAGCACCTGGCCTTCCCATTTCTCGGGGTTGTGCACGTCTTCATCGGCCGGGGCGACGTTGTAGTCACCCAGCACCGCCAAGCGCGGATACTGCTTGATTTCCTCGGCCAGCCAGTTGCGCATGGCGTCAAACCAGGCCAGCTTGTACAAATACTTGTCCGAATCCACCGCCTGACCATTGGGGCAGTACGCACAAACAACGCGCACGTCGCCTTCGGGGCTGGGAAACGTCAGCGCCAGCACGCGCTGCTGCGGATCGTCGTAGCCAGGAATATTGCGCACCATCGACGTACCCGGCACGCGCGACACAATCGCCACGCCGTTATACGTTTTCTGCCCCGCCCAAACCGCGTGGTAACCGGCTTCCTTGAACGCCGCCTCCGGAAACTTGTCGTCGGTCAGCTTCAGTTCCTGGATGCACAGCACATCGACAGGATTGGCAGCCAGCCAATCCAGCACCTGCTGCAGGCGTACATTCAGGGAGTTCACGTTCCAGGTAGCTAATTTCATGATTTTTGTAGACCGTTTGGGGATGCGGTTCTGGTTGTCGTTGGGTTTCTGAAGGGCGGCGTCGGCTGTCCAACCGTGCGCGGGCATAGTTGGCGAGCGTGCGCCCATGCCGGGCGCGCGCCAGAGATAAGGCCAGATGATACCGTGGCGGCTTGGCCGTTCGCTGTGCAGTGGACCAACAGGGGGGGCGTCGCTGCTTCCGGGCGTGCCGGAGTAGGAACTTGTCCTACATTTTGCCGATATGCATGTCAAAACACGCTTTACTGCCTAGACTGTTGCAATACTTCTTCTGGGAGCCGCCCATGAAAACCTCGCCTGCGCAGGACGACCAAGCCCACCTTATTGACATGCCGGACGAATTGTTTGGAACCAGGTCGCCCCGACCGATTTCACGTGGTCTTGAACAGGCTGCGCCCAAATGGGCGGGGCCGCGCCCGTGCGCGCCTTCCGCCAAATCCGGCAGATCGTCCATAGAGCTCGGCGCAACTTCGGATCCCGCTAGGAAGCCGACGTTAAAAGCCCTTTTATTGAGCGACTTCGCGCGTACCGAACAGTTGACGCCTGCAAGGAACCAGAAGCGCCTGGCGCTTCCTGCTTTCGCTTCTGCTACGCGCCGATGAAATTATGTACTTGCTGGACACCAACGTTGTTTCCGAACTGCGTCGTCCCCGGCCGCATGCCGGCGTCGTCGCCCGGCTGCAATCGGTGGATGACAGCAGGTTGCACCTGTCCGCGGTAACGGTCGGCGAGATTCAGATCGGAATCGAGAGGACGCGGGCTCAGGATCAAGCCAAAGCGGAAGACCTCTCACGCTGGTTGGACGCCTTGCAGGACGTCTATAACGTCCTGCCCATGCATGGCAGGGCCTTTCGGCTGTGGGCCAGGTTAATTCACCGCCGCTCTGACACGCTGAATGAAGATGCCATGATCGCCGCGACCGCGAAACTCGCCAGGATGATCGTGGTGACCCGAAACGTTGGCGACTTCGTTCATTTCGACGTTCCCATCCTGAACCCATTCCAGCCGTCTTCGCCTTGATCAATGCTCAGACCCGCTATTGAGCATCCGGCTCTTGGCCTTTTCGATATGGGAGCGCATGACGTTGCGGGCGCCGTCGGCGTCTTGGGCCTGGATCAGGCGGTACAGGTGGCGGTGTTCGTCGATGGCGGCGCGGGTGCGTTTCCAGGGTTCGCTGTGGACCAGGTGGCGCATGACGTTGACGGCATGGCTGACGTCGTATTCCAGTGACTTGAGCACTTGCACGAAGCGCTGGTTGTTGGTGGCGGCGGCGATGGCTTGGTGAAAGCCGTAGTCGTAGTGATGCGCGATGGCGCCGGAAGCGTCGGCTTCTTCGTAGCCCGTCAGCATGCGGTCCATGTCGTGCAAGTCGTCGCTGCTGCGGCGCAGGGCGGCCAGGTAGGCGCATTCGGGCTCGATCACCATGCGTAGTTCCAGGCCTTCCAGGATGTGGCCGACGCGGCGCGCCGGGTCAACGGCGGGCATGCCGCCCATCAGGTCGGGCTTGGCGCGCACGTAGGTGCCGGAGCCTCGGATGGAGTCCACCAACCGGTCTTCGCGCAGACGGTCCAGCGCTTGTCGGACCACCGGGCGCGACACCTCGAACAGCGCGGCCAATTCCAATTCGGTGGGCAGCTTGTTGCCCGGCGCGATCTTGCCGGTGGCGATGGCGTAGAACAGGCTTTCGTAGACGCGTTCGGCAAAGCGCTCGGCGCGGACATAGCCCAGGCCAGAGGCCACGTCCGCCAACACGTCCAATTCGGGGCGGGGGCGGGAAGCGGATTCCAGTAGTGCGTCCAGCTGCGGGTCACGCTCGTTGCTCATTGGCGCGTTCCTGAAAGTGAATAGCGTGAAGAAAGCGGAAGTTTGTCAGTCGCCATGACAACATCGCGGTATCCGGGAAAAATTCCAGGGTGGGCACAGATCAGTAACCGTCTGATAGATAAGGGATTACCCGAATCCTTAGTCAAAAATTCCGAGCCTTGGATAGAAAGCTGTCAATTCAATTGACAAGTTATGCCGGCCTCCCGTAATTTGCCACAAACGACATCGCCCGCGCCGCTGACGCGCGGACGGCGACACGGGGTTTCCCGTTGCGCCCAGCCATCGGCAAAAACCGGCAAACCCGGAATGACCGCCGGGCTGCATCCGAGACAACACGACCACCGCCAATATGGGCTGCCGCACACCTACCGCTACCTTGCACTTTTTATCGTGCCGGGAACGTTGCGCGCGCGTCGGCGCCTTTTCCGCAACTGGCCGTTCGGCCGCTACTTTACTCCGCACACCGTGACTCAGAAGAACTTTATCGCCAATCAATGGGTGGCCTCTGCCACCGGTGAAACCATTGCCGTCGTGAACCCGTCCGATGGCAAGCCCTTCGAGGCGATTGCCCGATCCGGCGAGGCGGACGTAGACCGCGCCGTGCAGGCCGCGCGCCAGGCGTTTGAAGGCGAGTGGGGCCAGATGGCGCCCGCCGTGCGCAGCCGCCTGCTGATGAAGATTGCGTTTGCCCTGCTGGACCGCCAGGAAGAGCTGGCTCAACTGGAATCCGCCGATACCGGCAAGCCCATCAAGCAGGCGCGCGCCGACGCCGCCGCCGTGGCGCGTTATTTCGAGTTCTATGCCGGCGCCGTCGACAAGCTGCATGGCGAGACCATTCCCTACACCCCGGGCTTCACCGTGCTGACCGTGCGCGAAGCGCATGGCGTGACGGGCCACATCGTGCCCTGGAACTACCCGCTACAGATCTTTGGCCGCAGCGTTGGCGCGGCGCTGGCCGCCGGCAACGCCTGCGTGGTCAAGCCCGCCGAGGACGCGTGCCTGTCGCTGCTGAAGCTGGCCGAGATTGCCGCTGAAGTCGGCCTGCCCGCGGGCGCGCTGAACATCGTCACCGGCTACGGCCATGAAGCGGGCGCGGCGCTGTCGGCGCATCCCGGCATCGACCATATCTCGTTCACGGGTTCGCCGCAGACCGGCAAGATGGTGGCCCATGCCGCCGCCGACAACCACGTGCCGGTGACGCTGGAACTGGGCGGCAAGTCGCCCCAGATCGTGTTCGATGACGCCGACCTGGACGCCGCCATGCCGGTGCTGCTGGCCGCCATCATCCAGAACGCCGGCCAGACGTGCTCGGCGGGCAGCCGCGTATTGATTCAGCGTGGCGTGTACGAAACGGTGCTCAAGCGCCTGTCGGACGCCTTCGCCGCAACCGTTACCGGCCCGGCCGCAAAGGACCTGGACGTGGGTCCGCTGATCAGCGGCCGCCAGCACGATCGCGTGCGCGGTTTCCTGGCCGAAGCGCAAGCGGAAGGCTTGAAGGTTGCCGCGCGCGGCCAGCTCCAGGACGGTGCGCCCGAGTCGGGCTACTACCAGCCGCCCGTGCTGTTCCGCGACGTGCCGCCCAACAGCCGCCTGGCGCAGGAAGAAGTGTTTGGCCCGGTACTGGCCGCCATGGTGTTCGACACCGAGCAGGAAGCGCTGGAAATCGCCAATGGCACGCTGTACGGCCTGGTGGCGGGCGTGTGGACGCGCGACGGGGCCCGCCAGATGCGTCTGGCCCGCCAACTGCGCGCCGGCCAGGTCTTCATTAATAACTATGGCGCCGGCGGCGGCGTGGAACTGCCGTTTGGCGGCTCGCGCCAGTCGGGCTATGGCCGCGAAAAGGGCTTTGAAGCGCTGTACGGTTTCACCACGCTCAAGACCATCGCCATCCGTCATTGATGGCTGGCGGGTGACGCCAGGTACCCGCATGCGGTGCGGCGGTCCGGAGCAAAATATCGGTTAACGTTGATGTTTTGCTTCTGGGGCCCGCCGCCCCGTATTCAGGATCAGTATGTTCACCGGTATTGTTCAAGGCACCGCGACGATCGCAAAGATCGCGGACCGCGAAGGCCTGCGCACCTTCACGCTGGATTTCCCCCCTGGTTTCTGTGTAGACCTGGCCATCGGCGCCAGCGTATCGACGGACGGCGTCTGCCTGACCGTTACTGAACTGCTGTCCGACAACCAGGCCACGTTCGACGTGATGCTGCAAAGCCTGGCCATCACCACGCTGGGCAGCTACGCCGAAGGCGACCGCGCCAACGTCGAGCGCGCTGCCAAGGACGGGGCCGAGATCGGCGGGCATCCGCTGTCGGGTCACGTCGATTTCACGTCTGAAGTCATCATGGTGAAGTCGTCCGACACCAATCGCCTGATGCGTTTCAGCATTCCCGAAGCCTTCCGCAAATACGTGTTCGCCAAGGGCTATATCGCCATCAACGGCGCCAGCCTGACTGTGTCGGACGTGAACCGCGCCGAAGGCTGGTTTGATGTGTGGCTGATTCCCGAAACGCGCCGCATGACCGTGTTCGAAGACAAGCAGGTGGGCGACTTCGTCAACATTGAAATCGAGCGCAGCACGCAGGTCATGGTCGATACCGTGCGCGAAACGGTGCAGGAAAGCCTGGGCAAGCTGCAACCGCTGCTGGAAGCCATCCTGAAGGAAAAGGGGCTGACACTGGAAGACTTTGTCAGCCCGCGGGGCAAGCTGAAATAACGCGCCCGGGGCGCGTACCCCGGACGGTTATCCCCAGCGTTATTGCCCGAACGGCCGTCCCTCGGGGCGTACGCGCATACCCGGTTGCAAGCGCGTCCAAGGCAGGTCGGCCGGGTCGGCCTGCATCGGGCCGGGCGCCTTGGCCACCAGCACTTCGTGCGCAATCGGCTGGAAGTCGGCGCGAAAGTGCACCGAGCTTTTCACGACCAATATCCCCATTTCCTCAGGCTGCACACCGCCCACGCGGAACAGGTTGCGGTCCAGCATCTGCGCCTTGCTGGCGCTGACCACCACGCGCACGCCGCCGATACGCAAGCCCGCCACGGCGCCCAGGTCCACGTCCATGCCGTGCATCATCGGGCCATCAAAACGAAGCTTGCCGGGCGACAGCGTTTCCACGACGAAGTCCCCCGTAAACGGGGAATCGCCCGCAACGCCGGACTGCCCGCCCAGGCTTAACGTGACGGTCTGGCCGATGCCGGCGGCGGTGGCGGCGCGCACGGCGTCCGGGTCGTACAGCAGGCCCAGCGCGGCATTCTGCGCGTCCGCCTCGACCAGCGCGCGCAGCATGCCGGTGGTATTGGCGTCGCCACCCGCGCCGGGGTTGTCCTGCGTATCCGCGATCACGATGGGGCGAGACGCGCCCGCGGCCAGCTCCTGGGCGCGCCGCACGGCATCGGCCGGTTCCAGGAAGTCGGGCGACCATTGCGGTTCCAGCTCAAGCACCTGCCGGTATAGCGTTTCAGTGACGTGTTCCACGGCCGCCGCGTCGGTGCCGTACGCCCACACCACGGGGCCGCATTCCGGAAAGTCCGCTGCCGGAAAACCCGGCGCGAACGATATCGATGTGACGCCCGCCGTTTGCTCCAGGTGCGCCAGCGCGTCGTACACGCCTTTGGACGGTTGCAGCATGGTGCACATGCCGTTGATCGGGATCAGGAAGGGCAGGCGGCGCACGTGCATCGTCCAGTGGTCGCCCGCCGCAATGCGCGCCAGCAAGAGGCGGGCCGCGTGTTCGCCCGTGTCGGCCATGTCCACGTGCGGATAGGTGCGAAAGGCGACCAGCGCATCGGCCTGTTGCAGCATCTGCGCGGTGACGTTGGCGTGCAGGTCCAGGCTGGCGACCACGGGCACGGCGGGGCCGACAATCTGGCGCAGGCGCGCCAGCAGTTCGCCTTCGCCGTCGTCCAGGTGTTCGGTCACCATCGCGCCGTGCAGGTCCAGGTAGACGGCGTCGTAGGGGCGGGCGCGCGCGGCGTCCAGGATTTCGCCGGCGATGCGTTCGAAGGCGTCACGCGTCACGTGCGCGGATGGGCTGGCGCCGGCCCAGATCACCGGATGCACGGTGTGCCCGGCCGCCTGGATGGCGTTGATGAAGCCGCCGGCGGGAATGTTGACCGAACGCAGCGCCAGCATGTCCTGGCCGCGCACCATCGCGGGAAAGCCTTCGCCGCGGACAAAGTTGTCATACCCGGCCTTGGATGGCGCAAAGGTATTGGTCTCGTGCTGGAATCCAGCCACCAGGATGTGCATGTTTTTCCTCTTGGATTTTTGAATGTGTGTCGTGGTCTTGCGGCGTAGCCGTTGCCGACGGGACGATTATTGGAGACGTACCAGGGTTTGGCAATAGCGCAAAACCGGGCCGCGCCGCCTGCGGGGCTTGGCCGCCGGGCCAGACCGGCGTGCAAGGTGTTTTTAGAAAGTCTTGATATTCAAAGTCAGTAATGACAATGCTTTCCAGGCAAAAATGGCTGGAAAGCCGCATGAACGTTCAAGAAATTTCTGAAATTCCCATAAGACGGTCGTTTCGAGGCGAATCGGAATACAATGGCGACACTTTCGGAGGTTCTTATGTCGGTCATATCCGATATCAAAATTCGCCCCCTAGAGCGCGGCGATCTGCACTTCGTGCACAAGATCAACAACAACGACGTCATCATGCGGTACTGGTTCGAAGAGCCCTACGAGGCCTATGACGAACTGGTCGCACTCTATGACCGCCACCTGCACGATCAAAACGAACGGCGCTTCATCATCGAGCACGATACCGGGCAGCCCGCCGGCCTGGTCGAACTGGTTGAAATCGACTACATCCACCGCCGTGCCGAATTCCAGATCATCATTGCGCCCAGCTACCAGGGCCGGGGTTACGCCAAGGCGGCCACTCGCATCGCCGTGGGCTATGCGTTTCGCGTGCTGAACATGCACAAGGTTTATCTGGTGGTCGACAAGGACAATACCGCCGCCGTGCACGTCTACGAACGCTGCGGCTTCCAGATCGAAGGGCTGATGAAAGAAGAGTTCTTTTCCAACGGCGCCTATCGCGACGCCTACCGCATGGCGCTGCTGCAACACGAACACCTGCGCGACGTCGGCCCCGGTGCACCCGATGCACCGGTGCTGCGCGACTGGCCACAGGAAGAGCAGACGGGCTAAGCAAGCCCGTCCCGCCAACGCGTCACTGCATCACTACATCACTACATCACTGCCGCGCCCGCATCACTGCGCCGCGCGCAGCAGACGCAGGCCGTTGGCCACCACCAGCAGGCTGGCGCCCACATCGGCGAACACGGCCATCCACAGCGTGGCGTTGCCCGTCATGGCCAGCGCCAGGAACACCACCTTGATACCCAGCGCCAGCACGATGTTCTGGATCAGCACGCGGTGGGTGGCGCGTGACAGGCGCAAAAATGTTCCGATCTTGCGCAGGTCGTCGTCCATCAGGGCGACGTCCGCCGTTTCAATTGCCGTTCCCGTGCCGGCCGCGCCCATCGCAAAACCGATGTCGGCGCGGGCAAGTGCGGGGGCATCGTTGATGCCGTCGCCCACCATGCCCACCTTGCCGGCGCTTGCCTCGTTGGCCGCCAGCTTGCTTTCGATGGCGGTCAGCTTGTCTTCCGGCAACTGATCTCCCCGCGCTTCGTCTATGCCCACCTGCTGCGCGATGGCTTGCGCGGTGGGCGTGTTGTCGCCGGTCAGCATCAGCGTGCGCACGCCCAGCGCGTGCAGGTCCGCGATGGCCTCTGCGCTGCTGGGTTTGACCGTGTCGGCCACGGCGGCCAACGCCAGCACGCGCTGCCCGTCGGTCAATGCGATGGCGCTTTTGCCCTGGCGTTCCAATTCGTCCATGCGAGCTTCCAGCTTGGGGCTGGACACGCCCGCGTCGCGCATCAGGCGGCGGTTGCCCAATTGGAAGGTCACGCCATCGATCCGCGCGCTGACGCCACGGCCGGGCAGGGCGGTGAAGGCGTCCACGTCCAGCAGCGTCTTGCCGGCCTCGCGTGCCGCGTTCGCCACGGCCAGCGACACGGGGTGGTCCGAGCGCGCCGCCAGGCTGGCCGCGATCAACGTGGCGGGTTGGCGGGTGGCGTCGGACACGTCCCAGTCTTGCAGGTCGGTCTGCACCGGTTTGCCGTGGGTCAGCGTGCCGGTCTTGTCCAGCGCCAGCCACTTCAGGTTGCGGCCTTCTTCCAGATACACGCCGCCCTTGATCAGGATGCCCCGGCGCGAGGCCGCCGTCAGGCCGCTGACGATGCTGACCGGCGTCGAAATCACCAAGGCGCAGGGGCAGGCAATGATCAGCAGCGCCAATGCGCGGTAGACCGCGTCAAACCAGGGTTGGCCCCACAGCAGCGGGGGCACGGTTGCCACCAGCAGCGCCACCGCCACCACCGCGGGCGTGTAGATGCGCGAGAAGCGGTCGATGAAGCGTTGCGTGGGGGCGCGAGCGCCTTGCGCCTGCTCGACGGCATGGATGATGCGGGCCAGCGTGGTGTTGCCGGCTGCGGCGGTGACGCGGTATTCGAACGAGCCCGCGGCGTTCACGGTGGCTGCGTAGACGGGGTCGTCCTGCGCCTTTTCCACTGGCAGGCTTTCGCCGGTGATCGGCGATTGGTCCACGGTGGAACGGCCGCTGACGATGATGCCGTCGGCCGCAATGCGTTCGCCGGGGCGTACGCGCACCACATCGCCCACGCTCAGTTGCGCTGCCGGCACCTCAAGCCAGCCGCCATCGGCCTGACGCACGGTGGCGGTTTCGGGCGCCAGGTCCAGCAGGCCGCGCACGGCGTTGCGGGCGCGGTCCAGCGAACGGGCTTCGATCAGCTCGGCCACGTTGAACAGGAACATCACCATGGCGGCTTCGGGCCACTGGCCGATCAGCACCGCGCCGGTCACGGCGATGCTCATCAGCGCGTTGATGTTCAGGTTGCCGTTGCGCACGGCAATCCAGCCCTTGCGGTAAGTGGTGACGCCGCAAGCCAGAATGGCTGCCACGGCCAGCGCTGCCGTGACGCCCCAGTGCCAGCCCGCGAAATGCGAAAACTCGGACAGCGCGGCCAGCACGCCGGCCCCGCCGATCAGCCACCAGTTCACGCGGCTGGCGGCGGCGGGCGTGCGCGCGGCGCCGTCCGCCAGGGGTTCCGGCGTCATGTCCAGCGACTTGATGGCCGCGATGACGCGGTCCAGCGCGCCCTCGGCGTGCACCACCGTCAGCACCCGTTGCATCAGGTTGAAGTCCAGCGCGTGCACGACGTCCAGGCCGTCGAGCTTTTTGCGGATCAGGGTTTCTTCGGTGGGGCAGTCCATCTGCCCGATGCGCAACCGCGCCAGCGCCTGGCCGGGGCCGGCCGTAAGCGTCGCCGCGCCGCTGGCCGACGCCGTAAATGCCTGCCCGCCATGGTCATGGCCGCAGCAGGCGGTGGGGGCGGGGGCGTGATTGTGCTCATGGCCGTGGCTGTGATCGTGATCGTGCCCGTGCTTGTCCGAGCCATGGCTATGGCGCTGGCTGTGATCGTGCCCGCCCGTGCCATGGCTATGGTCATGGCCGCCCTGACCGCGGTCGTGGGCGGCGTGGTCATGCGCGGCGTGGTCGTGCTCGTGGTCCCCGTGGGCGTGGTCATGCCCGCTGCAGCAGGCGTCGGCCTGCCCGGCAGCGCGGTGATCGTGCGATTTGGTCGGAGGAAAAGCCATCTTCTGCGCCTTGTTGAAACGGATGACGCCATTGCACACCTTGGAGTTACTATAGGGTCAAGCCCAAAATTTCACTCGGAATGCGTTCCAGGAGGCGTGATGCGAATCGGCGAATTGGCGACGGCGGCCGGCACTACGGTCGAAACCGTGCGTTATTACGAAAAAGAAGGCCTGCTGCCCGCGCCCGACCGCGGGCTTAACAATTACCGCAGTTACGGCCAGGCCCATTTGGAACGTCTGCGCCTGATCCGCAATTGCCGGGCGCTGGACATGACGCAGGACGAAATCCGCGCGATCCTGTCCCTGGCCGACAACCACCAGAAGGGTTGTGGCCCTATTAATGAGCTGTTCGACGAACACATCTCGCATGTGGATGAACGCATCGCCGAGCTTCTGCAACTGAAAGCCCAACTGACCGAATTGCGCCAGCGTTGCCTGTCGGCGCGCCCGGATACGGACGATTGCGGCATCCTGCACGGCTTGTCCGAAATGCAGGTGGAAGAGCGCCAGGAACGGCATACGCATCTCGGGTGAATCCCCGGCGTGACCGCCACCCATTCACGCCGATGCCCTTGCCGCCGGTCAGGGGATACCCCTATCGGCCCGACGGCATCGCTTAATATGAGAATCTGTCTTTTTTACAAAAGCGCCCGACTCAATGACTGCCACCACCCCCACCGCCACCCCGCTGCACGCGCTGACCTCGCGCCGTTCCTTCAAGTTCCTGCGCGCGCCGGCTCCCAAGCCGGACGAGCTGGAACAGATCCTGCAAGCCGCCATGTCGGCGCCCGATCACGGTGCCTTGCGCCCGTGGCGCTTTGTCGTGATTCAAGGTGAGGCCATCGGCAAGCTGGCGGACGTGGCGCTGGATGCCGTCAAGCGCAGCGGCGACCCGCGCATGACGCCCGAGAAAGAAAAGTCGGTGCGCGAATGGATGGCCAGCGTGCCGCTGTTTATCGGCGTGGCGCAGAAAATCGCCCACGGCAACACCAAGATCCCCGAACACGAACAGCTGCTGGCCACCGGCTGCGCGGTCATGAACATCCTGAACGCCACGCACATGCTGGGCTACGCCGCGTTCTGGAGCACCGGTGTGGGCACCTACGTTGAAGACGTGCAGAACGCCTTGGGCCTGGATTCGCTGGACTACCGCTTCCTGGGTTACTTGGCCATCGGCACGCCGGGTTGCGCCGTGCCGCCGGCCAACCGCCCGGACTTCCGCGAGTTCGTCTCGGAGTGGACCGGACCCGTCTAAGGGCGGGTTGTTTGCCCGGGCGCCCTACGGGGCGCTTGCGCGCCAGGCAATAAATAACAATAATTCTTATTGTTATTTATTGCCTGGCGTTTTTCCATGTCCTCCACCGCGCGGCCCTCGGAGCATTCTCCTACCGAGTTGTATCAAGCGCATCACTCCTGGCTGCAAGAGTGGCTTCGGCGCAGGCTGGGATGCCGCCATGATGCCGCCGATCTGGCGCACGATACTTTCGTGCGAGTGTTGGCCGGCCGGCATACCGACACCATCCGCGAGCCTCGCGCCTTCCTGACCACGCTGGCCCAGCGCACGCTATTCAGTTTTTGGCGTCGCCGCGAACTGGAACGCGCGTATCTGGATAGCCTGAGCGCCATGCCGCAAGCCAGCGCACCCAGCGAAGAATCCCGCGCCCAGGTGATCGACGCGTTGATGCACATCGACCGCGCATTGCAACGCCTGCCGCCCAAGGCGCGCCAGGCCTTCCTCTACAGCCAGCTTGATGAACTGAGCTATAGCGAGATCGCAGCGCGCATCGGCACGTCGGTGATGACGGTGCGCCGCTATATGAAGCAGGCCATCACGCTGTGCGTGACGGTGCGTCTGTCTGCATGACGTCCCCCATGCAGCAGTTGCCCGCCGATCTGCAATCGGCGGTGGACTGGATGGTGCTGCTGTCCTCCGGTAGCGTGCCGCGCGCCGACCGGGCGCGTTTCGAACAATGGAAGACGTCCGATCTGCGGCACGAGGCGGCCTGGGAAACTGTCAACGCCGCCGTCAAAGACCCCTTTGCCACGCTGGCCGACGTTGAGCAGCGGCAAGCTGCCGGCGCGGCCTTGCTTACCGCGCCGGCCCGGCGCCGGGCGTTGCGTAATGCGTTGGCCGTGGCGCTGGCCGCGGGCGGTATGGCGGCGCTGGTTGATCGCCAGATTCCCCTGCGCACGCTGACCGCCGACTTACGCACGGGCACCCGCGAACGCCGTACCTATACCTTGCCGGACGGCAGTGAGCTGACGTTGAACGCGCGGTCGGCCGTGGACGTGGATTTCAGCGCGGGCGTGCGTCTGGTGCGCTTGGCGGCGGGCGCGGTCTATGCGCGGGTGGCGCCAGATGCGGCGCGCCCCTTCATCGTTGCCACCCGCGATGGCGAAGTGCAGGCGCTGGGCACCGTCTTCAGCGTGGCGCGCGAGGCCGAGGCATGCGTCGCCAGCGTGGTCGAACACAGCGTCGAGGTGCGCGCGGCGGGCCAGCGCAGGATCCTGCAAGCGGGGCAGGGCCTGCGCTTTGATTCGCGTGGCCTGGGCTCCCCGGACCCCGCCCTGCGGGACGCCGCCGCGTGGCACGCAGGCATGCTGGTCGTTCATGACCGGTCCTTGGGCGAAGTGGTCGATGCGCTGCGGCCGTACCGACGCGGCATCATCCGGATAACGCCGGCGGCCGCGCGGCTGCGGGTACTGGGCGCGTTTCCGCTGGACGACACCGACCGCTCGCTGGAATCGTTGCGGCAGACCTTGCCCATCAGTGTCAGTTCGCTGGGCGGCTGGTTCGTCAGTATCGACGTGGTGCCTCGCGCGTCCTGAAAATAAATGAACACTTTTGCCCCCGTCGTGGGACATCCCTCCTGAAACACCACACTGTTGCAGGAGAATCCATGTTTCATCGTCCCCCGCTGCGGCCGCTGGCCGCCGCGCTGTTCATTGCCCTGACCCTTCCCACGGCGTATGCCCAGACAACGCCGGCCGCCGCGTCGGCCCGGGCCGTCCTGCATTTTGATTTGCCGGCGGCCGCGCTGGGCGACACGCTGACCCGCATCGCGCGCCACAGCGGCCGCGCGGTGTCCGTCGCCCCTGCCTTGGTAGCCGGCCGCAATGCGCCGGCTATCGTGGGCGATTACACGGCGGAAGACGCCGTGCGGCGTGTGCTAGCCGGCAGCGGGTTGGAGTTGGCCGTAACGGCCAACGGCACCCTGAGTGCCCGCCGCGTAGTCGAAGGCACCACGGTGCTTGAGCCCGTGCGGGTCACCGGGTCGCTGGAATCTCCCACCGGTCACGTTGACGGCTACGTGGCGCAGCGCGCCATGTCCGGCACCAAGACGGACACGGCGCTGATCGAAACACCGCAATCGGTGTCGGTCGTTACCAGCGACCAGATCCGCATCATCAAGGCGGCTTCGGTGGCGGACGCCTTGGGCTACACGCCGGGCGTGTCGGCGCAATCGCCCGCGTTCAGCCGCATGGTGGACGACCTGATGCTGCGCGGCTTCAACGTGGCCGCCGGCAATTCGGGGCAGCTGCGCGACGGCCTGAAGCTGCAATCCAGCGTCTACGATGGCGGTCAAGAGCCCTATGGGCTTGAACGTGTTGAAGTGCTGCGCGGCGCATCGTCCGTGCTGTATGGGCAGTTGAGCCCGGGTGGCGTGGTCAACACGGTCAGCAAGCGGCCAACGGCCGACACGCTGCGCGAACTGAACGTAGAGGCCGGCAGCTACGGCCGCCGCCAGGTGTCGGGCGACTTCGCCGGCGAGCTGTCTGAAGACGGTGCATGGACCTACCGCTTGACCGGCCTTGCCCGCAATGCCGACAACTGGGTGGACCATGTGCCGGACGATCGCACGTATCTGGCGCCCGCGCTGACATGGCAGCCTTCGGCGGCCACCTCGCTGACCCTGCTGGCCAGCTATCAGCGCATCCGCACGCGCTTTGCCGCGCCGATGCCCGCGGCCAATACCTTGAATGGCCAGGTGCCGCGCGACCTGTTCATCGGCGAACCGGATTTCGACCGCTACGACACCGACACCTACACGGTCGGCTATCTGTTCGAACACGCCTTCAACGATCGCGTAAAACTGCGTCAAAGCGCCCGCTACTTCACGGCGGACGGCAAGTGGGACTACCTGAGTTTTGGCGCCTTGCAGGCCAACGGCCAGACGTTGCGGCGCGGCGTCGTCAGCCGCGACGAACATTCTTACGGCGTTGCGACCGATACGTCGCTGGAACTGAAGCTGGACGGAGGAGCCCTCCAACACACGGTCCTGGCTGGCCTGGACTACTACCGCAGCGGCTACGATTCGCACCGTCATGCGGGAACCGTGGCCCCGTTGGCGAACATATACAACCCCGTCTACGGCGCGGTTCCCATCATCAACACCGCTGCCGATTACGGGATCAATACGCGCGGCGATTCGCTGGGCCTGTACTTGCAAGACCAGATCAAGATCCAGGACAAATGGGTGCTGGTGCTGGGCGGCCGCCAGGATTGGGCCAATACCGACCAAAAGAGCTACACCACCGGCGCCACCACGCGCTTGCGAGATACCGCCACGACGGGTCGCGTCGGCTTGGTCTACGTGGCAGACAACGGCTTGGCGCCATACGCAAGCGCCAGCCAGTCGTTCGCGCCCACCGTGGGTGTGGACCGCGCGGGCAACGCCTTCAAGCCCACCAAAGGCACGCAATTCGAACTGGGCCTGCGCTATGAACCGCCGGGCGGCAACATGCTTTACAGCGCCGCCGTCTACGACCTGACGCAGACGAATGCGCTGACCAGCGATCCGACCGACGCCACGTATTCCGTGCAAAGCGGGCGGGCCCGATCACGCGGCCTGGAACTGGAGGCCAAGGCGCGCCTGGGCGCCATGAACCTCACCGCCAGCTACGCTTACACCGATGCGCGCACCACGCGCAGCACCGTGCCATCGCTGGTGGATCAGCGTATCGCGCTGGTGCCGCTGCACAGCGCTTCGGTCTGGGCCGATTACAACCTGAGCGCCATCGGCGTGACCGGTCTGACCGTCGGCGCGGGCGTGCGCTACGCCAGTTCGACGAACCTGCCCGGCTATCCCGCCAACGTGCCGGGGCAATTCCTGGTCGACGCGATGACGGCTTACGACTTCGGCGCCCTGGATCCGTCCATGTCAGGGTTGTCGTTGACGGTGAACGCGCGCAACCTTTTCAACCTCGGGTACCTGGCGTGCGCCGGCACGACAGGGTGCCGTTATGGTGAGCCGCGCACGCTGTATGCCACCCTGAGCTATCGCTGGTAAACCGTGGAAAACCCCTAGCGCAACGCGGGCCGGCATGCCGCTCAGGCCCGCTCAACGACCCTGTCCCCTGTGCTAATCTCGTCGACGGCCACGCATATTTATCCCTATGCGCGTGCCGACGATGGCTGCGCTTGGGGTCACACGCCCTTGGCAATGCCTTGGTAGGAAGAAAACGCGTGACACGATCAAGCGTGGAGACAATATATGAGCCAGTATGGGCCGTTGAAGTTGCACGTCCCCGAGCCTACAGGGCGTCCGGGTTGCAAGACCGACTTTTCCTATCTGCATCTATCGCCGCCCGGCGAGGTGCCCAAACCCCCCATTGATGTTGCCCCGGTCGATACCGGCGCGCTGGCGTACAGCCTGGTGCGAGTGATCGGCGACGACGGCCGCGCGGTCGGGCCATGGGCGCCCGAGATCAGCAACGATCTGATGCGCGCCGGCATGCGGGCCATGCTGAAGACGCGTATCTTCGACGGGCGCATGCTGACGGCCCAGCGCAAGAAGAAAATTTCGTTCTACATGCAAAGCCTGGGCGAGGAAGCCATCGGCTCCGCTCACGCGCTGGCCCTGGAACAGGGCGACATGTGTTTTCCCACCTATCGTCAGCAAAGCATCCTGCTGTCGCGCGATGTGTCGCTGGTGACGATGATGTGCCAGCTGATGTCCAACGAGCGCGACCCGCTCAAGGGTCGCCAGCTGCCGGTCATGTATTCCGACCGACCCAACGGCTTTTTCACGATTTCCGGCAACCTGGCCACGCAGTTCATCCAGGCGGTGGGCTGGGCGATGGCGTCGGCCATCAAGGGCGACACCCGCATCGCCTCGGCCTGGATCGGCGACGGCGCCACCGCCGAAGCCGACTTCCACACCGCGCTGACCTTCGCGCACGTGTATCGCGCGCCGGTCATCCTGAACGTGGTGAACAACCAGTGGGCCATTTCGACGTTCCAGGCGATTGCCGGCGGCGAAGGCGCCACCTTCGCCGGGCGCGGCGTGGGCTGCGGCATTGCGTCGCTGCGCGTGGATGGCAACGATTTCCTGGCGGTGTATTCCGCCTCGCGCTGGGCCGCCGAACGCGCCCGCCGCAACTTGGGCCCAACCCTGATCGAATGGGTGACCTACCGCGCCGGCCCGCACTCGACTTCCGACGACCCTTCCAAATACCGGCCTGGCGATGACTGGGCGCACTTTCCGCTGGGCGACCCGATCGAACGCTTCAAGAAGCACCTGATCGGGCTTGGCATCTGGTCCGACGCAGAACACGACGCCGTGCGCGCCGAGCTCGACGCCGAGATCGTTGCGGCCCAAAAGGAAGCGGAAAGCTACGGCACCCTGGTGGACGGTCACGTCCCCAGCGCCGCCAGCATCTTTGAAGACGTCTACAAGGACATGCCGGAGCATCTGCGCCGGCAGCGCCAGCAGCTCGGAGTCTGACCATGGCAATCGATAACAACGCTGGTCCGGCCTCGGCGCCGATGACCATGATCCAGGCTTTGCGCTCGGCCATGGATGTGATGCTGGAGCGTGACAACAACGTGGTGGTGTTCGGACAAGACGTCGGCTATTTCGGTGGCGTGTTCCGGTGCACCGAAGGCCTGCAAACCAAGTACGGCAGCTCGCGCGTGTTCGACACGCCCATTTCCGAAGGCGGCATCGTGGGCGTGGCCGTCGGCATGGGCGCCTACGGCTTGCGGCCCGTTTGCGAAATCCAGTTCGCGGATTATTTCTACCCCGCCTCGGACCAGATCGTGTCCGAGGCCGCGCGCCTGCGCTATCGCTCGGTGGGCGAATTCATCGCCCCGATGACGATCCGCATGCCCTGCGGCGGCGGCATCTACGGCGGCCAGACCCACAGCCAAAGCCCCGAAGCCATGTTCACGCAGGTCTGCGGGCTGCGCACGGTAATGCCGTCCAACCCCTATGACGCCAAGGGCTTGCTGATCGCGTCCATTGAGAACGATGACCCGGTGATCTTCCTGGAACCCAAGCGGCTGTACAACGGCCCCTTCGACGGCCACCATGATCGCCCCGTGACGCCGTGGACCGGCCGCCCGGGCAGCGTGGTGCCCACCGGTTACTACACCGTGCCGCTGGACACCGCCGCCATCGTGCGCCCCGGCAACGCGCTGACGGTGCTGACCTACGGCACCACGGTCTATGTGTCTCTGACCGCCGCCGAAGAAACCGGCATCGACGCCGAGGTCATCGACCTGCGCAGCCTGTGGCCGCTGGATCTGGAGACCATCGTCAATTCCGTGAAGAAGACCGGCCGCTGCGTCGTGGTGCACGAAGCCACGCGCACCTGCGGGTATGGCGCGGAACTGATTGCGCTGGTCCAAGAGCATTGCTTCCATCACCTGGAGGCGCCCGTCGAGCGCGTGACCGGTTGGGATACTCCCTATCCGCATGCGCAGGAATGGGCGTACTTCCCCGGCCCGCGCCGGGTTGGCGAAGCGTTCAAACGCGCGATGGAGGTGTGACATGGGCATTCATATCATCAAGATGCCCGACATCGGCGAAGGCATTGCCGAGGTCGAACTGGTGGGCTGGCACGTCAAGGTGGGCGACACGGTTGCCGAAGACCAGCCGCTGGCCGATGTGATGACCGACAAGGCCACGGTGGAAATCCCGTCGCCGGTCGTCGGCACAGTGCTCGCGCTGGGTGGCGACGTGGGCCAGGTGATGGCCGTGGGCGGAGAATTGATTCGCCTGGAAGTGGAAGGCGAGGGCAATGTGCGACCGGGCTCGGGCGCGCCGGGGCAGGGTGCATCGGGGCAGGGCGCATCGGCAGCGGCCAAGCCGGCAGGCGGCGACGCGTCGGCGTCCACGTCCACGTCCACGCAAGCTGAAGCTGGCGGGAATGCCGGGGGGGCTGCTGGCGCGAAAGCGGGCGGCATCGCGGGCCAGATCGCCGCGTCCATGGCGCCGGCGTCTGCCTCGGCTGCTGCACCGGCCCAGCCCAAAGGCAATCAACAAGCCAGTGCGCAATCTTCTCGACAAGCGGGGCATCAACCCGGGCAACACGCCGCGCGGTCCGCATCCGCGGCGTCCACCGCGCCCGCCGTGCCGCGCCAGCCGGGAGATAAACCCTTGGCCTCGCCCGCCGTGCGCAAGCGCGCCTGGGACTTGGGTATCGAACTGCGCTTTGTTGCCGGCAGCGGCCCGGCCGGCCGCGTCATGCACGAAGACCTGGACGCCTATCTGCAATCGCAAGGCACAGGCAACGCGGTGCGCGGCGGGTCGGCGTACGTGGAACGCCATGACCAGGACGTGGTGCCCGTCATCGGATTGCGCCGCAAGATCGCGCAGAAGATGGCCGAGTCCAAGCGCCGCATTCCGCACTTCAGCTACGTCGAGGAAATCGACGTGACCGAACTGGAAGACCTGCGCGTGCAGCTCAACCAAAAATGGGGCGCGTCGCGCGGCAAGCTGACCTTGCTGCCGTTGTTGGCGCGCGCCATGGTCGTGGCGTTGCGTGATTTTCCGCAGATCAATGCGCGCTATGACGACGAAGGTGGCGTGGTGACGCGTTACGGCGCCGTGCATATCGGCATCGCGACGCAAAGCGATGGCGGCCTGATGGTGCCCGTGATGCGACACGCCGAAGCGCGCGACCTGTGGTCCATGGCCGCCGAGATCGGACGCCTGGCGCAAGCGGTGCGCAGCGGCACGGCCGGGCGCGACGAGCTGACCGGGTCCACCATCACCATCACCAGCCTGGGGCCCTTGGGCGGCATCGTCACGACGCCGGTCATCAACCACCCCGAGGTCGGCATCGTCGGCGTGAACCGGATCGTTGAACGGCCCGCCTTCCGCAACGGCGCCGTGGTGGCGCGCAAGCTGATGAACCTGTCGTCGTCGTTCGACCACCGCGTGGTGGACGGCATGGACGCGGCGCGCTTCATCCAGGCGGTGCGCGCGCTGCTGGAACAACCCGCGCTGCTTTTCGTGGAGTAAGCATGAGCCAGATCACAAAGACAACGACCTTGCTGGTGATCGGCGGCGGCCCCGGCGGGTACGTGGCCGCCATCCGCGCCGGCCAGCTGGGCGTGCCGACCATCCTGGTCGAAGGCGCGCAGCTGGGCGGCACCTGCCTGAACATCGGCTGCATCCCGTCCAAGGCGCTGATCCACGCGGCCGAGGAATTCGACAAGGCACGTCACTACGCAGGCGAGTCTGCCCTGGGTATCTCGGTATCCCAGCCCGCCATCGACATTACGCGCACGATGTCCTGGAAGGACGGCATCGTGGGCAAGCTGACGGGCGGCGTGGGCGCGCTGCTGAAGAAAAACGGCGTGCAGGTGGTGCAGGGCTGGGCCAGCCTGCTGGACGGCAAGACGGCCGAAGTGGCCACCGCCGACGGCGGCACCTTGCGCATCCAGTGCGAACACCTGCTGCTGGCGGCCGGGTCCGAACCCACGCCGCTGGTGTCGATGCCGTTTGGCGGCATGGTGGTGTCGTCCACCGAGGCCTTGTCGCCCGCGTCCATCCCCAAGCAGTTGGTGGTGGTGGGCGGCGGCTATATCGGCCTGGAACTGGGCACCGTGTACCGCAAACTGGGCGCGCAAGTTGCCGTGGTGGAAGCGCAGGACCGCATCCTGCCCACCTACGACGCCGAACTGACCAAGCCCGTCGCCGCCGCGCTGACCAAGATGGGTGTGTCGCTGCATCTGAGCCGCAAGGTGCTGGGCCTGAACGGCGCGGGCGATGCGGTGCGCATCCAGGATGCGTCAGGCGCCGAAACCCTGTTGCCGGCCGACCGCGTGCTGATCGCCGTGGGCCGCCGGCCGCGCACGCAGGGTTGGGGCCTGGAAAGCCTGCAACTGGACCGCAAGGGCAATGCGCTGCGTATCGACGACCAATGCCGTACGTCGATGCGCGACGTCTGGGCCATTGGCGATATCGCCGGTGAACCGATGCTGGCGCACCGCGCGATGGCGCAGGGCGAGATGGTGGCGGAGCTGGTGGCGGGCAAGCGTCGCCACTTTCAGCCGGCCGCCATTCCCGCCGTGTGCTTCACCGACCCGGAAGTCGTGGTGGCGGGCTTGTCTCCCGACGATGCCCAGGCCGCGGGGCTGGACTGCCTGGCCGCGTCCTTCCCGTTTGCCGCCAATGGCCGCGCCATGACGCTGGAGTCCACCGACGGCTTTGTCCGCGTGGTGGCACGGCGCGACAACCATCTGATTGTGGGCTGGCAAGCGGTGGGGCGCGGCGTGTCGGAATTGTCGACGGCGTTCGGCCAGTCGCTGGAAATGGGCGCCACGCTGGAAGACGTGGCGGGCACCATCCACGCGCATCCGACGCTGGGCGAAGCCGTTCAGGAAGCCGCGTTGAAAGCGCTGGGCCACGCGCTGCACATCTGACGTGGCCTGGTGCGCGGATAGATGCACGGCCGGTAGGGGCAAACGCCGCTGCCGGCCGTAGTCGTCCTTAACGGCCGTTGCCGGGCGTCATTTTTTTACCGGCAGCTGCCCGCCGTAATCAATTCAACGGCCGCCGTCGATATACGGCCGGGCTTGCAGCACGATGATGTTGTCGCCTTGCACGGCCCATTCGATATCCTGGTCCACGTTGCCCAAGCGCAGCTTGATCTGGTTGCCCACCGCCGCCAGCCGCGCGACCAGCGCATCGTTCAACACCTGCCTTGACCCTTCGATGGGCACCTCGCGCACGCCGCCTGCCGCGTCCGCGACCAGCTGCGTGTCCTCGGCCGACCGGCTCAGCACCTGCACCGCCTTGGACCACGTCGAATACATCAGCTGTTCAGCCTGGCGCTTGCCTTCCACCACCTTGATGCCCAGGCCGCGCTTGGCCGAGATGTACGTCACGTAGCGGCGCGAGGAATCGAAGGGGTCGCGCGTGATCATCACGCCGGAACTGTCCGAGGCCGCCGCCGACTGCACCAGCACCGCCATCACCACGCCGCCCTGGCCGATGCCGGCCGCGCGCCGCGCTTCGTACGCCTCGAAGTTGTAGACCGACGCCCATACCGTCTGCACCGCTTTCGCCAAGGCATCCGGCTGCGTCACGTTCGGCACCGTGGTGTACAGGCCCGCGCCGCTGAACCCCGGCAAATCCTCGGAATTGGACGAACTACGCACGAAGACGCCGCGCCCCTTCAACTGCGTTCTCCAGCGTTCCCGCCAGGCGTCGGCAAGCGCGGCGTCGGGCGGGGCATTGACGATGTCCTGGCGCAATGCGGCCAGTTCGACGCGGCGCACATTGGCGTCGCCGATAAAGTCGGGCCGCTGTTCCAGCGCCGCGATGCGGTCGGGCACGCCCAGTCGATCCATGAACCCGGCGTACTGCGCGAAGGGTATGCAAAAGCCGTCCAGCACGCTGGCCAGCGGCGGCAGGGCGGCTTTCAGCGCGCCCAGGTTTGCGGCCTTGACGCCGCAATGCCGGCTGTCGCGCGTGGCCATGCCGGTCAGCGGCTTGATGGCGCGCACCGACAGGTCGGGCTTGGGCAGCGCCACGGCGGCGCGCGGCGGCGGGGGCAACGAGCCCGCGTCCGGACGCGCAATGCGCTCGACGTGATAGCCGTTGCTGTTCACCGTCAATTGCACCCATCGGCCATCATGCTCGCGCAGCACGGCCACGGCGTCGCGCACATACGCATTGGGAATGCGCCACCCCTTGGCCAGCAGATTCACGTGCGACAACAATGTGGACGGACGTTGCGTGACCAGCCCGGCGACAGGCGGCAGCGCAACCGGCACTTCGTCCAGCACCACGATGTCGGTCGGCGCCAGGTCGGGGGTATCCTCCACCGACTTCACAATACGCAGACGCCCCTGTGCGCGGCCGATATTGAGCGGCAGAAAGGTCTGCTCGCGCAGCAGCACCTCTTGCGTCACGAAAGCCAGTCCGGCCGATTGCGCCGTCTGCTCATGCATCGTTGAATTCGCCTTGAAGCGCACCGGCTCGTAAAAGGTGCTGTGCAACTTGTCCTGGGTCAGGCGCAGCAGCGCGGGCGTGACCCGGTCGCCTTCCCAAAATTCATAGGTGTAGCCCGGCAGGTCCCGCTGCCAGCTCAGCGTGCCGAACAGCAGGCGCCGGTCGGGGTCCTTGTACTGCGCAATCAACGTGGCCTTGTCCATGCCGGGCAGCAGCTGGCGTTCACGCGCAAAGTTCTCGTGCAAGGTGTAGCGCGGCGTGTCCAGGTAGTAGATGCGGTCGCCGCGCTGCCGATCAATTACGAACAACACATGGGGAATCTCCAGCGGCGTCCCGGCGTTGTAGACGCGCGCCAACTGCCGGAATTCGGCCTCTGTGCGGATCTGGCCCAGAAACCCTGGCCCGCCACGCTTGGCGCTTTCCGCCAGCCTGGCTTCGCGTTCATCCGGGCGCAACGGGCGCTGGTTTTCGTAGGGCGACGGCTTGCGCGCCGTCTGCGCCTGGGCAGCCAGCCCCCAGCCGGCGGCCAGCAGCCCGGCCAAGGCAAGCACAAGCAGTTTCGGCCGGCGCGGCGGGCCAGGACGACGTAAGGCGGCAGTGGGGCGCATCAAGGAGCAGGGCGCATCAAAAAAGGAGGCGGATCGCAAGAGGTTGCGATCATATCGGAGCGGCCACGCCGGCCCGTAGTGGGATGTTTCCAGGTGTGGCCAAGCGTGTGAGCCGGGGGGTGAATCGGTCCCACGCTGACTCCCGACACGAACGGTACGTTGTTGGTGCTCTTTCCCGATTTTTCCGAGGCTGCCAGTGTCGCAACCGATGAACGGGCAGCACTCTGTCACCTTGCCCGCCGTGGTTACCAGCAAAGTGTTCCTGTCCAACGAAATGATTCGCCAAGGGGTTCGCAAAGCCGAGATGGCTCGACGTCTGGGCGTTCATACGCCCCAGGTTGATCGCCTGTTGAATCTGCGGCATTCGTCGCGCATCGAACAGGTCGAAGCGGCGCTGGAAACCCTGGGCCGCAGGCTGGACGTGTCCATCGCGTAGCCGATACGCCTGCATGCCTTGAACGCAACAAGGCCCCCAACCGGGGGCCTTGTCTTTACCGCAACCCGCTGGGCGGTGGAATCAGCCTTGGGCCGTTTCCGCCAGCACGCGGCGGGCTTCTTCGGCGACGCGTTCGGGGGCGGTGCCGCCGATGTGCTTGCGGGCGGCAACCGAGCCTTCCAGTGTCAGCACGTGGTGGACGTCGTCGCCGATCTGGGCGTGATACGCCTTGAGCTCGTCGGTGGACAGGTCGGCCAGGTCGCAATTGCGTTGTTCGCAGTCGCGCACGGCGTGGGCAACCACTTCGTGGGCGTCGCGGAACGGCACGCCGCGCTTGACCAGGTAGTCGGCCAGGTCGGTGGCGGTGGCGAAGCCTTGCAGGGCGGCGGCGCGCATGTTGTCGGCCTTGACCTTGATGCCGGCAGCCATGTCCGCGAAGATGGTCAGCGTGTCGCGCACGGTGTCCACGGTGTCGAACAGACCTTCCTTGTCTTCCTGGTTGTCCTTGTTGTAGGCCAGGGGTTGGCCCTTCATCAGGGTCAGCAGGGCGACCAGGTTGCCGTTGACGCGGCCGGTCTTGCCCCGGGCCAGCTCGGGCACGTCGGGGTTTTTCTTTTGCGGCATGATCGAGCTGCCGGTGCAGAAACGGTCGGCCAGGTCGATGAAGCCCACGCGCGGGCTCATCCACAGCACCAGCTCTTCGGACAGGCGCGACACGTGCGTCATGATCAGCGCGCCGGCGGCGCAGAATTCGATGGCGAAGTCGCGGTCGGACACGGCGTCCAGCGAATTGCGGCACACGCCGTCAAAGCCCAGCGTCTTGGCGACACGTTCGCGGTCGATGGGGAACGACGTGCCGGCCAGCGCGGCGGCGCCCAGCGGCAGGCGGTTCACGCGGCGGCGGCAGTCGGCCAGGCGCTCGGCGTCGCGGCCGAACATTTCGGCGTAGGCCAGCAGGTGGTGGCCGAAGGTGACCGGCTGGGCAACTTGCAGGTGGGTGAAGCCGGGCATGATGGTGCCGGCGTTATCCAGCGCGACGGCGGCCAGCGCATGACGCAGCTGGCGCAGCAGGTCTTGCAGGTTGTCGATTTCGTCGCGCAGCCACAAGCGGATGTCGGTGGCGACCTGGTCGTTGCGTGACCGGCCGGTGTGCAGGCGCTTGCCCGCATCACCCACCAGTTCCACCAGGCGCTTTTCAATATTCAGATGCACGTCTTCCAGATCCAGCAGCCATTGGAAGCTGCCGGCGTCGATTTCAGACAGGATCTGCGTCATGCCGCGCTGGATGTCGGCCAGGTCCTGGGCGCCGATAATGCCCTGGGCGGCCAGCATGTCCGCATGCGCGAGCGAGCCCTGGATGTCGTGTCGCGCCAGGCGCTTGTCGAAATCCACGGACGCCGTATAGCGTTTGACGAGTTCGGATACCGGTTCCGAGAACCGGGCGGACCAGGCCTGCGCCTTGTTGGCGAACTGGTTTTGATCGGGGGAGGGAGTGTTTGCCATGATGGGCGGAATTATAGGGCCTGCCGACAAGCCGGCGCACGCACGGGCGGCGGGGCCGCGATTTTTGGGGACGGGAACGCGCGTCGCACGCCACTTGTCGGATAATCCCCCGTTGGTTTCAAGAACGTAGAGCGAGTACAAGACATATGCCCATGGAATGGGAAGAACTGGTGACCCAGCTGGACGCCCACATGCCGCACGAAGCGTGGGCGCAGACGCTGGTCGGCGCCGGCGTGCTGGTCCTGACGGCGCTGTTCGTGCAGTGGGTGGTGGCGCGCGTGGTGCTGCTGCTGGCGCACCGGGTGCTGGTCCTGAGCGGCCGGGGCGACTGGGACAAGGCCCTGCAACGCCGCCGCGCGTATCAAAACTTGTGGTACGCCGTGCCGTTTGCCGTGGTGTCGATGGGTATCGGCCTGGTGCCGCATGCCGAGCGGGCGGTGTCGGTGGTGGGCCGGTTGGCGCATGCGGGCGCGTGGATCTGCGTGTTCGTGGCGTTCTCGGGCGTGTTGAGCGCCTGGCAGGACACGTATTCGGCGACCACTCGGGCGCAGACGCGGTCCATCAAGGGCTATATCCAGATCGGCAAGCTGGTCCTGATGGCCGTGTGCACCGTGCTGGTGCTTTCCATCCTGATCGACCGCTCGCCGCTGTGGATGATTTCGGGCCTGGGCGCGCTGTCGGCCGTGCTGCTGCTGGTATTCAAGGACACGCTGCTGTCCCTGGTGGCCAGCACGCAATTGACCAGCAACGACATGCTGCGTATCGGCGACTGGATCGAAATGCCGCAGTCCAACGCCGACGGCTTCGTCAAGGACATTGCGCTGCATACCGTCAAGGTGCAGAACTGGGACAACACGGTCACCACGGTGCCGACCTACAAACTGTTCTCGGAAAGCTATCGCAACTACCGTCACATGTTTGAATCGGGCGGCCGTCGCATCAAGCGCACGCTGCGCATCGATGCGGCCAGCGTGCGCTTTCTGACCGACGAAGAAGCCCGGCAACTGATGCGGTTTCGCCTGTTGCACGACTATCTGCAAGCCAAGACGCTGGACATCGCCCAAGCCAACCAGACCATGGGTGAACTGGCCAGCGTGCCGGCCAACCGCCGTCGGCTGACCAACATCGGTACGTTCCGCGCCTACGGCCTGGCCTATCTGAAACAGAACCCCGAAGTGCGCCAGGACATGGCGATGATGGTGCGCATGATGGAACCGGCGTCCGACGGCATCCCGGTCGAGGTCTATTGCTTTACCGCCGTGACCGCCTGGGTGGAATACGAGCGCATCCAGGGCGATATCTTCGACCATCTGCTGGCCATCCTGCCCGAACTGGGCCTGCGCCTGTACCAGCAGCCGTCGGGCGCGGACTTTGGCGCCATGGGCAGCCAACTGCGCGAAAGCGCGATCCAGGCCGCGCTGGCGGCCGAACGCGAGCGCCCCGGGCTGGTCTTGCCGGACGGGCACGGCGCGGCGTCGGCGCAGCGTGGCCCCAGTGACGGCAAGGTGCCCGGCCAGCCGTAGCCGGCCCAGACGCCATGAGATAATCCGCGCGTTGGAATTTAGTCTTCATTGACCCCAGGCGAACCCCCGATGTCGAACCCGTTCTTCAACCTGTATTCCCACGGCTTCGCCCGGGTGGCGGTCGGCGTGCCCGAATGCCGCATCGCCGATCCGGCCTTCAACGCCACCCAAACCATAGAACTGGCCCAGCAGGCCGCCCAGGGCGGCGCGGTGCTGGTGGCGTTTCCCGAGCTGGGCCTGTCGGCCTACACCTGCGACGACCTGTTCCACCAGAAAGCCTTGCTGGATGAGTGCGAAGAAGCGTTGGCGCGGGTGGTGGCGGCCACGGCCGAACTGGATATCGCCGTGATCGTGGGCGCGCCGCTGCGCGTATCCCACCAGCTGTTCAACTGCGCCGTGGTGGCCGCGGGCGGGCGCGTGCTGGGCGTGGTGCCCAAGAGCTACCTGCCCAACTACGGCGAGTTTTACGAAGCCCGCCAGTTCAGCGCCGCCGACTGCGCGGCCGTCGCCGACATCGTCTTGCTGGGTCAGACCGTGCCCTTCGGGCCCGAGCTGCTGTTCCAGATGGAAAAGCTGCCGCTGTTCCAGTTCCACGTCGAAATCTGCGAAGACGTCTGGGTGCCGATCCCGCCGTCCTCGTTCGCCGCGCTGGCCGGCGCCACCGTGCTGGTGAATCTGTCGGCGTCCAATATCGTCGTCGGCAAATCGCAATACCGCCATCAGCTGGTGGCGCAGCAGTCCGCGCGCTGCCTGTCGGCCTATATGTACACGTCGGCCGGCCGGGGCGAATCGTCCACCGACCTGGCCTGGGACGGCCAGGCAATCATCTATGAAAACGGCGAACTGCTGGGCGAATCCGAACGCTTCCTGAACCATTCGCACCTGCTGTTTTCCGATGTGGACCTGGACCGCCTGTCGCGCGAACGCATGCGCCAGACGACGTTCGGCCAGTCCGTGCGCCGCCATCAGGACGAAGTGCGCAAGTTCCGTTCGGTGCCGGTGCCGGTAAACCCGCCGCTGGACGATGCCGAACTGCCGCTTGAGCGCCGCGTGGCGCGCTTCCCGTATGTGCCGGCCGATCCGCAACAGCGCGACGCCCGCTGCAAAGAGGTCTATAGCATCCAGGTGCAGGCCCTGGCCCAGCGCCTGTCGGCCAGCAAGATGTCCAAGGTGGTCATCGGCATTTCCGGCGGGCTGGATTCCACCCACGCGCTGCTGGTGTGCGCGCAGGCCATGGACACGCTGGGCCTGCCTCGGTCCAACATCCTGGCCGTGACGATGCCCGGCTTTGCCACCAGCACCCGCACGCTGCAACAGGCGCGCCGCCTGATGGCGGTAGTGGGCTGCACGGCGTCCGAAGTCGATATCCGCCCCAGCTGCCTGCAAATGCTCAAAGACCTGGGCCACCCGTACGCGGAAGGCAAGCCGGTCTACGACATCACCTTTGAAAACGTGCAGGCCGGCGAACGCACCAATCACCTGTTCCGCATCGCCAACTTCAGCAACGCCATCGTCATCGGCACCGGGGACCTCAGCGAACTTGCACTGGGTTGGTGCACGTACGGCGTGGGCGATCACATGTCGCACTACAGCGTCAACGCCAGCGTGCCCAAGACCCTGATCACGCACCTGGTGCGCTGGGTGGCGGAATCCGGCCGGCTGGGCGATGACGGCGCCGGCGTGCTGCTGGACGTGCTGGGCACCGACGTCAGCCCGGAATTGGTGCCGGGTGGCGCCGACGACAAGCCCGTGCAGAAAAGCGAAGACTCCATCGGCCCGTACGAGCTTCAGGACTTCAACCTTTATTACACGCTGCGCTATGGGTTTGCGCCCACCAAGGTGGCCTTCCTGTCGCTGGCCGCCTGGCGTGACCGCGAAGCGGGCGCCTGGCCGGACGCCGGCCACGTGGCGCGCAACCAGTACGACCTGGCCGCCATCAAGCGCAACCTGAAGATTTTCCTGGACCGGTTTTTCCGTACAACCCAGTTCAAGCGCACCTGCGTGCCCAATGCGCCCAAGGTCGGTTCCGGCGGCTCGTTGTCGCCGCGCGGCGACTGGCGCGCGCCCAGCGATTCGGAATCGGTGGTGTGGATGCGCGACGCCGAACGCATCCCGGATGCCGCGCCCGACGCCTGATCGGGGTTCTCCCGCAATGACGCCGGCCGCCCGTTTGCAGGGCGGGCCCCGGTGGTATTCTCTTATTCATCGCGCCCTGGCTGCCTCGCAAGCGGTGGGCAGGGCGCCGCAACACATCAAAAACCCAGGACGCCCAACGTGAAACAAGTCACCGCCATCATCAAACCCTTCAAGCTCGACGAAGTCCGCGAGGCGCTGGCCGAAGTCGGCGTCAGCGGCCTGACCGTCACCGAAGTCAAGGGTTTCGGCCGCCAGAAGGGCCATACCGAACTGTACCGGGGCGCGGAATACGTGGTGGACTTCCTGCCCAAGATCCGTGTTGAAGTCGTGCTGCCCGACGACCAGGTCGACGCCGCCATCGAAGCCGTGGTCAAGGCCGCGCGCACCGGCAAGATCGGCGACGGCAAGATCTTCGTGTCGCCCGTCGAGCAAGCCATCCGCATCCGCACCGGCGAAGCCGACGAAGAGGCATTGTGATCCGCGCCGCCGGTTGACCGCCAGCGGCTGAATGTCCAAGGCGCCCGCCCCATCACCGGGGCGGGCGCCTTGGTCTTTTTAGCCCTCTGTTTTTTTAACGGATCAGCTGGTTCATTTCCAGGATCGGCATCATCACCGCCAACACGATCAGCAGCACGAACCCGCCCATCAGCAGGATCAGCGCCGGCTCAAGCAACGCCGTCATCGCCATGGCGCGGCGTTCCAGATCGCGCGACAGGTTCTGCGCGCCGCGATCCAGCAATTCCGGCAAGCGGCCGGTTTTCTCGCCGCTGGCGATCAGGTGCACCAGCAGCGACGGGAACACCTTCTGCGCGCCCAACGAGGCCGATAGCGCCGCGCCTTCGCGCACGCGGGCCGACGCCTCATCCACCGCCAGCCGCAGCACATCGTTGCCCAAGGTGCGGCGCGCCGCTTCCAGCGCCGTCAACAAGGCCACGCCGCTGCCGCACAAGATGGCCAACGTCGACGCAAAGCGCGCGGCGTTCACGCCCAGCACAAAGCGGCCCGCCAGCGGCAGCCGCAACACGCGGGCATGCCAGGCGCGGCGCGCGGCCGGCGCGCGCAGCGTGTAGCGCCACAGCACGATGGCGGCCACCAGCACCGCGCCCGTCACCGCACCCCATTCACGCACGTAGTCCGACAGCGCGAGCATCACGCGCGTCAGCATCGGCAGCTGCTGCTTGGCATGGTTGAACGCCGACACCACTTGCGGCACGACATAGCCCAGCAGAAAGATCACGATGATGACCGACACGCTGGCGACCACGGCCGGGTAGATGAACGCCGTCATCACGTTGCTGCGCAGCGTGTTGCGTTCCTCGATGTAGTCCGCCAGCTTTTCCATCACTTGCGCCAGGTCGCCGGATTCTTCACCGGCGCCGATCAGCGCGCGATAGATCTCGGGAAAGTCGCGCGGCCGCGCCGCCAGCGCGGTAGACAAGCGATGGCCGGCGCGCACGTCGTCGCGCACCGCGCCCAGCGTGGCCGCGATGTGTTTTTTCTCGGCTTGTTCAAGCGTGGCCGACAGCGCGGCGTCCAGCGGCAGGCGCGCGGCCAGCAGGCTGGCCAACTGGCGCGTCAACCAGGCCAGGTCCGCATCCGACAAACGCGTGCGCAAGCTGGCGCCCAGCCCTTGTGCGCGCGCCGCCGATGCGGTGGACAAGGGCAGCAAGCCCCGGCCGCGCAGCTGGTTGCGGGCACCGCGCTCGGTGTCGGCATCGATCGTGCCGCGCACGATTTTGCCCAGCGCGTCGGTGGCTTCGTATCGATAGGAAGGCATGGCGAAAGCAGGGGGCGCCGCGCGAATCAAAAACGCGCAAAAGCCCCGAATTTAAAGGGTTTGCAGCCCGTATGTTGCATGTCAAATATGACCGTAGTGTTGCACTGTCACCCCGTATACTCCGACGCGATTTCACGTTTTTTCACACTTGCATTCACGTCTGAAGGCACCTATCTCGTCATGCGTCACATCGCGCAATTCAGCCTTGCCGCCTTGCTCATCGCAAGCCAAATCGGACCGGCGATCAGCACGGCCCATGCTCAACAAACGGACAACCGTGTCAGCTTGAATTTCGTCGACACCGACATCCCCGCCGTGTTGCGCGCGCTGTCGTTGTTCACGCAGCGCAACTTCCTGGTGGACCCTCGCGTCAAGGGCAAACTGACGCTGGTGTCGGACCGACCCGTGGATAGCGGACAGGCGCTGGCCATGCTGACCGGTGCGCTACGACTGCAAGGCTTTGCAATCGTGGATGTGGACGGCGTGACGCGCGTGGTGCCCGAAGCCGACGCCAAGCTGCAAGGCAGCGCGGTGGTGGGCAACACGCCGCCGACCCAGGCGCGGCAAGCTCAGGCGCGTCCCGCGCAGGCGGCATCAGGCGCGCCGGCCGGCAACGCCGCGCGTGGCCCGGTGCCGGTGTCCGCGTTCGCCAAGGGCTCGAGCAGCAGCGGCGAGATGCTGACGCGCGTGTTCCCGCTGAAGTACGAAAACGCCGCCAACCTGGTGCCGGTGCTGCGCCCCATGGTGCCGCCGAATAACCCGATCAACGCGTACCCGGGCAACAACACCCTGGTAGTCACCGACTACGCCGACAACCTGGAACGCATCGCGCAAGTCATCGCGCGCATCGACGTGCCCAGCTCCATCGACACCGATGTGGTGCCGGTGCAGTCCGGCATTGCCACCGACATCGCCATCCTGGCCTCGCAATTGCTGGACACGCAAAGCAGCGACCCCACGCAACGCATCGCCGTGGTGGCCGACCCGCGCAGCAACAGCGTGCTGGTGCGCTCGGGCAGTCCGGCGCGCACGCGGCTGGCGCGCGACCTGATCCTGAAGCTGGACGCGCAGCAAAACCGCGCGGGCAATCTGCACGTGGTCTACATGCGCAACGCGCAGGCCACGCGCATCGCCGAAGTGTTGGGCGGCTTGCTGACCGGACAGGCGAACGCGGCGCCCGGCGCCTCGGGCGGCGCGGCAAGCAGCAACACGGGCGGCGCGCAGAACGGCGCGCGGGCGCAAAACACGTCTGCCGGCAACGTGCCGGCGGGGCAGGGCATGGGGGCAATGTCGGGCTCGTCCAAGGGTGGCTTGTCGGGCGAGCAAGAGCGCATCGCGCGGGAAGACAACAGCTCGCAAGCGGTGTCGTATTCGGCCGGCGGCGCCACCATCCAGGCCGACCCGGCCACCAATTCGCTGATCATCTCCGCGCCGGAACCGCTGTACCGCAGCCTGCGTGAAGTCATCGACCAGCTGGACCAACGTCGCGCGCAAGTGCTGGTGGAAAGCCTGATCGTTGAAGTCAGCGAACAAAAGGCCGCTGAATTCGGCATTCAGTGGATGACGGGCGCGGGCAACATCAACAGCAACGGCACCAGCTTTATCGGCGGCACCAACCTGGGCGGCAGCGGCATCACGGGCACCGGGCCCACGTCGATCGACGCCCTGGGCAGCGGCCTGAGCCTGGGGGTGGTCAAGGGCACGGTGGACGTGTTGGGCAACCAGGTCATCAACCTGGGCGTGCTGGCTCGTGCCATGCAGAACACGGGCGAAGCCAACATCCTGTCCACGCCGAACCTGCTGACGCTGGACAACCAGTCGGCCAGCATCCTGGTGGGCAAGACCGTGCCGTTTGTGACCGGCCAATATGTCACGTCGGGCAGCAACGGCAGTTCGAATCCGTTCCAGACCATCGAACGCGAAGACGTGGGTTTGAAGCTGAACATCCGCCCGCAGATTTCGGAAGGCGGCGCGGTCAAGCTGGACATCTACCAGGAAGTCAGCAGCATCGACGAAAGCCGCTCGAACGCCACGACGGGCATCGTGACCAACAAGCGCGCCATCGACACCAGCGTGCTGATCGACGATGGCCAGATCATCGTGCTGGGCGGCTTGCTGGAAGACAACGTGACGTTGACGTCCAACAGCGTGCCCGGCCTGGGCTCGCTGCCGGTGATCGGTTCGCTGTTCCGCTACGACACGCGCAAGCGCACCAAGACCAACCTGATGGTGTTCCTGCGCCCCTACGTGGTGCGCGACGCCAACCGCAGCGCCAGCGTCACGATGGACCGCTACGACTACATGCGCCGCGCACAGGGTTCGGCGCAACCGGGCCAGCACTGGGCGCTGCCCGATATGCAGGCGCCGATGTTGCCGCCGCCGGGCTCGGCGCCGTCGGTGTCGAACAACGCCTATGACCTGCGCCCCGACCAGCAGGCCGACACGCTGCGCCGCCCGCCACCCACCACGGTGCAGTCGTTTGCCGTGCGGCAGTATCCCGGCGCGAACCCCACGCGCGATGCCGCGCGCCCGATCCGCGTGTCCGGCGCGCTGATGCACAGCGTGGCGGTGGACCCCGAGTCGCTGCTATGAGCGCGCACCCCTTGCCCTATGCCTGGGCACGGGCGCAGCGCGCCGTGCTGTCGCTGCGCGCGGGGCAGGCGCAGCTGACCGTCAGCCCGCGCACGCCGGAATGGGCGGTGCGCGAGATACGCCGTTGCCATGGCGAGGTGGCGCTGGCGCAGGTGGATGACGAGGCGCTGGAAACGTTGTTGACGGCGGCTTACAGCCATTCGGAGGATGCCGCGTCCGTCATGGGCGTGGCCGAAAACGAGATCGATCTGGACCGCCTGTTGCAGGACATGCCCGAAGTGGCCGACCTGCTGGAAGCGCAGGACGATGCGCCGGTGATCCGCATGATCAACGCGCTGTTCGCCCAGGCCGCGCGCGATGGCGCCAGCGATATCCACATCGAACCCTTCGAGACGCACTCGGTGGTGCGGTATCGCGTGGACGGCACGTTGCGCGACGTGGTGTCGCCGCGCAAGGCGCTGCACGCGGCGTTGATTTCGCGTATCAAGATCATGGCGCACCTGGATATTGCCGAAAAGCGCTTGCCGCAAGACGGGCGCATCGCGCTGCGCGTGGGCGGCCGGCCGATTGACGTGCGGGTGTCGACCTTGCCCACGGGCCACGGCGAACGCGCGGTGCTGCGCCTGTTGGACAAAGAGGCGGGGCGCTTGCAGCTGGAACGCCTGGGCATGTGCCCCGATGTGCTGACGCAGCTGGACCGCTTGATCCGGCAGCCGCACGGCATCGTGCTGGTGACGGGGCCGACGGGCAGCGGCAAGACCACCACGCTGTATGCGGCATTGAGCCGCCTGGATTCGGCCACCAGCAATATCCTGACGGTGGAAGACCCTATCGAATACGACTTGTCGGGCATCAGCCAGACGCAGGTGAACGCCAAGATCGACATGAGCTTCGCGCTGGCGCTGCGCGCCATCTTGCGCCAGGACCCGGACGTGATCATGATCGGCGAAATCCGCGACCTGGAAACCGCGCAGATCGCGGTGCAGGCGTCGTTGACCGGTCACCTGGTGTTGGCGACGCTGCACACCAACGACGCGGTCTCGGCCGTGACGCGGCTGACGGACATGGGCGTGGAACCCTTTCTGCTGGCTTCGTCGCTGCTGGGAGTGCTGGCGCAGCGGCTGGTGCGCAAGCTGTGTCCGGAATGCAAGAAGCCGTCGATGCAGGATGGCGTGCGCGTGTTTCACCCTGTGGGTTGCCCGACGTGCAATCACACGGGTTACAGCGGCCGTTCCGGCATCCACGAACTGTTCACGGTGGACGATGACGCGCGCCGTTTGATCCACGAAGGCCGCGACGAACGCGAATTGCGCCAGGCCGCCATGGCCTCGGGCATGCGGACGATGCGGCAAGACGGCCAGCGTTGGGTCGACAGCGGCCAGACGTCGCCCGAGGAAATCGTGCGGGTGACGCGCGACGCTTGATGGCGCCTTTTGCTTTTTGCTTTTTGCTTTTTGCCTTTTGCTTTTTGTTTTTTGCTATTTACCCGTGCTGAAGACGACCGTATCGCCGGAACGGCGGCCCAGGGTGGACATCAGGCCGTCCAGCGCGGCGCGCTGAGCGTCGGTGGCCCCGGGCGCGTACGTCGCCTTGCCATCGAAGCGCACCCCGCGTGGGCCGGCCGTGCCCTGGCCCGTTACCGTCAATAGCCCGCTCTCGGTCGTCAGCGCCAATGTAGCGCCAGACTTTCCCGCGCCTTGCAGACGCAACAGGTAGGTGCCCACGGGGGTGATGGAGGTCAGCGCGGTGCCGGCGTTGCGCCAGCGCAGGTCCGCGATATTGCCCGCGGGCAAATCCCCGCCCAGGCGCAGCGCTTGCCAATTGATCTCCAGCATGCCGTCGGGCGCCAGCGTGTTCCAGGGCGCACCCAGCGCGGGCAACACCGTGGCCGGTACACGCAGGGATTGCGCGGGCAATGACACCCCGGCCCAACCGACGCGCGCGCGCAGCGGGCCTTGCAACCATGGGTGCGTGATGTCCAACGCCATCGCATCCCAGCGCCACTGCCATTGCACGGGTTGCGGCAACACGCGCTGCGACCCCGGTGGCCCCAGCGCCACCCACGCGCTGCCTTGCCACAACGTACCGCTGGCATCCGCGAGCGAAACCAGGGAGTCATCCGGCTGCATCGCCAACAGCAAACGTGCCGGCAGCACGCTTGCGGCGGCCGCCAGGAAACACACGCCGCCGGCCAGCCACAGGCCGGCAGTCCGCTTGTTGAAAGGGATGCGCGCCATCAGCGGGCACCCGGCATGGCAAATGAAAGGATCGGCATCAGTGGCTTGCCCCCGCATCGGCGGTGGTTAACGTGATGTGGCCATTGACCAGGCCCGGCAGTGGGCGGCCATTGGGATTGGTCGCACGCGTCAATTCCACTTGCTGTGTTTGCAGGCCCCAATCGCGCGCGGCGCCATCCAGCCAGCGCAGCAGCGCGGACGAGGGCGCCTGGTTCAACGTCAAGCGCACGCCCTTGCCGGATTCGGGCTGGCCTAGCGACCACATCGCCGCCGGCAGCGCCGCGCCTTCCAGGCTGGCGCTTATTTCGGCGGGCGTGGGGGCAACGGCGACCGGCGTGGCCGAGCGTTGCCGCAGGGCGCGGGCTTGCATCGTCAAGTCGGCCACGGTCGCGGCCTGGCCGCGCAGCGCGGGCAGCTCGGCTTGCAGCTTGCGCACGGTTTTCAGGGGCGGTTCGATCAGCGTGACGAAGATCACGGCGACGCCGACGAGCGCGCCCGCGACAGTGACCAGCCGTCGCTCGCGCGGCGCCAGCGCCTGGTAGCGCTGGCGCGCGCGGGTCAGCGTGGGGTCGACGGTTTTGCGCAACGTCCCGGCGGCGGTTTGCCAATGGCGATGCAGGCGTTCAATGGCGGTCATGGTTGTTTGCGCGTGATGCGCCAGGTGTTATCGGTGTCGCCGCGTTCCAGCTTCAGGCCCAGGGCCGCGGCTTGCTGGATCAGCGCGGGCGTTTCGGAGACGCGCTGCGCGTCGGCACCCGCGTCGGCCAGTTGCAGGGTCAGCGCTTGATCGGCGTACGTCAGCCGCGCGACTTTGTCGGCGGCAAAGGGCAGCGTTTGGGCGGCGGCGCGTGCCAGGGGCAGAAAGTCCCCCGCGCTGGCCGCGCCGCGATTGGCTTGCAGCGCGTCCAGGCCTTGCTGCGCCTGCCGCGCCGGGTCCAGCACGACGGGCAGGTCCGGAAAGGCGGCCAGCACCTGTTGACGCATGCCCGCCGTCAGCGCGTCGGCTTCCGCGCTGAGCCGCGAGGCGTAAAGATTCAATCCCGCAATCCAGACCACCGCCGCCGCCGCGCCCCAGCGCCACACGGGCCGCCAGCGCGACGCGCGCACGGGCGCCAGGCGCGGCATGGCCAACGACCACGAGGGCGACGGCGCGAGCCAACGCGGGTCGGCCGGATCGCGCAAGGGCGTGGCGGATAGATCGGCGTCGAAGGCGGAAGAAGGGGGGGAGGAAGGGGCCGAGGACAGGGTCGAGGAAAGCGGGGCGGACGGCTCTGAGGACGGACCGGCCGCTGTCGTATCCAGCGTCTGCGGTGCAATCAGCGCGTCGACACGCAGGCCGTGCGTGCTCAACAACGCCCACGCGCGTCGTACCGGCTCGCGCGGCGACCACGCCAGTGCCACGCTGCCATCCGCGGCGCGCGGGCTGAAGCCGATGGCCAGCGCCTCCAGGTCGCTAAGCACCAGGGGTTCCAGCGCGCCGTGCACGGCGGCGGCAAAGCGCGCACGCGGCACCGCCGGAATGCGGATGGTGGTGGCGATGACGTCGCGCGGGTGCAGCACGGCTTCGCACACCGCGTTGGGATAGGCGTTGCCCAGCGCGTGCAAGGGCAGTTCGCCCTGCTGCGCGCAGCGCCCGCGCCGGTCGAACCAGGCATAGGGCAGCGGCGAATCCGCGCTGAATTCGTCCAGAGGGGCAAGCGCAATGCGCAAGGCGTTTTTCAAGGGGTTTCTCTTGTCCATATCGTGTCGGGCGCAGCGGGCGGGGCGCTGCGCACCAAGGCTTGCATGGCGACTCGGGCGCGTTCGTAGACGACGGTGCCGCTGGCCAGGAACCAGCCGCTGGCCGTGGTGACGGTGGGGGCGGGCGCGTCCACGCCGGTGCCGGCAAGACGGTTGCCAAAGTCGCCCGCGTTGTTGAACCAGTTGCCGCGATCCCGCTCGCCCGCCAGCGCGCGCGCCTGCCCCAGCGAAAGGCCGGGCACCAACGCCGCGATGACCTCGGCGGGCGCGGTATTGACATTGACGCTGGTGGCGATGGGCAGCACGGTCATGGTGCGGCGCATCTCGTCGCGCACCGTCGGTTCCAGGCCCAGCTGCGCGGCGATGTCATCCACGCCACGCGGCAGCGGCGCGCGCGCGTCCGGCGCGGTGGCGGGTTGGCCGTTGGGGGCGGACGGCGCATCGGCGGGCAGGGCGGGCGGCTGCGCCATGGCAATGATGTCGATGATGCGCGGCGCCAGCGTATCGGGCAGTTGCTGCGCGGCCAGCAGCCGGCGCAACACCTTTTCCTGCTCGGGTTGCGGCACGCCATTGCGCGCCAGGTTGCTCAGGTTGTACTTGCCCTGTTCATCTTGCACGCGCCCCGAGAACACGGCGACGCGATCGTCTCCCGGCCGCTCGATGCGCGTGTCCAGGATCGGCGTGGCCCAGATCTGGTCGCCGCGCGTCGTGGCTTCGCGCTTGCCGTGATCGCGGATGACCAGGCGCGCCCAGTCGATGCCGCCCGCCAGCATGACGCGCGCCTGCACGCGCGCCATTTCGTTTTCCACGCGCCGCGTGCTGGCCGTCTGGCGCTGGAACAGGCTGGTGGTCAAGGCGGCAACAATGGCAACGATGATCAGCGCGCTGATCACCGCGGCGCCCTGTTGCTGCGTGCGCGGGCCGCGTGGGCGGGCAACTTGCTGCGTGTGGCGGCGGCGCATCATGGCAGCTCCAGGATGCGCGTGTAGCGTTGCGGCTGGCCGGGCGCGCCGCGTTCCAGCGCGATTTCGATGCCGGTGGGCGGCGCGCCGAAGCTGGCGTTGGCGTTGGCCCAGCCCACGCCGGGTACCCAGGCGCGCAGGCTCAATGTCTTGACGCCAGGCAGCAGCAGCACGCCATTGACGGCGGCGGGTAGCGGGCTGCGCGGCGCGGGCGGGCCGCTGACGCGCCACAAGCCGTCGGTGCGCACCTGCCACTGCACGCGTTGCCACAGGCCGTTGCCGTCCGGGTCGGGGCGCAGCAGTTCCAGCGTCTGGCCGCCCTGGTTTTGGCGCAGCAGGCGCACGCCGCTGGTCAGCGTGACGGCGTCCTTGCCTGCTGCGTCAAAGCCGGGGCCGGAATAAGACAGTTCCACATCGCGCGCCATCTGCCCCAGCGTGCGGACGATGGCGTCGGTGTCTTCGGCTTGCTGCTCGATCCAGTCGCGCGCGCTGGACACGCTGGCCAGCCCGCGCCAGGCCATCAGGCTGACCAGCGCCATCAGCGCCAACGCGACCAGCACTTCGATCAGCGTAAAGCCCGCCTGGCGGGCGGCGCGGGAAACGGGGCGTTGCATCGTCATCGCAGGCTGGACAGCAGGCCGTCCAATTGCAGCAGCACGGCGTCCGGGCGGGCGGAGCTGGCGTCGTGGACATTGACCGACACCTGGCGGAAGCTGCGGTTCATGGAATTGGTAAAGACCAGCTCGCACTGCAACGCGCGCCCGCCTTGCGGGCAGGGCACGGTTTGCGAGCCGGCGCGCGGCAGGCTTTGTTCCAGCCGCAATTGGGTCAAGGCATTCTGCGCGGCCAGCAGGGCCAGCGTTTTGTCCTGCAAGGCGCGGTTGTTGGCCGTCATGACGCCCGTGGCGCGCAGCGCGGCGGCCATCGCCACGGCGATGATGGCCAGCGCCACCAAGACCTCGATCAGCGTAAAGCCGCGTTCACGGCGCGCGCGGGGGGGGATGGCGCGGGGCATATCGAGGGCGGCGGCGGCCTCTGGCGAGCCGCCCGTATCCGGCAAGGCGTCCCCGTCCGTGGGAACGTCCACGTCGCATCGTTCGCCCTCGCGGCGGGAAAATCTAGTGGATTTCATAACGGCCGGCGGCGTCGCGTTGCAGGGTGACCGTGGCATCGCCCGCGTGCAGCGTCAGGGTGATCGGATCCGCGACCCATTCGGTGTTGAACACCAACGGGCGATCGGGCGTCAGCCGCAGTTGCACGGCACCCGCGCGCCAGGTTTGCGGGCGCAGCATGTCGTCGCCTTCCAGGCGATCCACCGGCACGACCACGTTTTCCTGGGCGCTGGGGCCGGGTGGGCGGCCCGCGCGTTCAAACGACCAGCCGGTGTTGCCGGCCAACCAGCGGATGGACCGGCCATCGCTGCGTGCCTCGCTCTGCGCCACGGTGAACGCGTCCGCCAGCCGCTGCGCATCGGTGCGCAGGCCGTTGTCGCGCTTGCCAATCGACAAGCTGACCATGCTGGCCGCGATGGCCACGATCACCAGCACCACCAGCACCTCGACCAGCGTGAAGCCGCGTTCAGAGTTCCCAGGAACCAATGTCGGCATCGCCGCTTTCCCCGCCGGGCTTGTTGTCGGCGCCAAACGAGAACACGTCGATGTCGCCCTTGACGCCCGGGCTCAGGTATTGATACGGATGGCCCCAAGGGTCATTGGGCAGCTTGTCCAGATAGCCGCGCCAGTTCGACGCGCCATCCGGTTTTTCAGCCAGCGCGCGCAGGCCCTGCGCCGTGCTCGGATAGCGGCCGTTGTCCAGCCGGTACAGCTTCAACGCCTGCATGATGCCCGCAATATCCTGCCGCGCCGCCACCTGGCGCGCCTGGTCCGGGCGATCCAGCACACGCGGCACAATCAGGGCCGCCAGGATCCCCATGATCACAATCACCACCATGATCTCGATCAGGGTGAAACCTTGCTGACGGGCAAGCCCGCGCGGTAACTGACGCACTTTACGACTCCGGTCTTCTAGTAGAAGCCCGGGATTGTGGATATGAAATATGACAGTAATGCTTGCGTTGGCGTGGCGGCGGCAAAAACCCCGGGCATTGCGGCTTCCCACAACTGGTGGCGGCTTCGGCTTTGTGTCTATACTTTCCGAATGTCTTGCTTCGGGTCGCAAGACGCCGATAAAAGGGAAGCGCTCATGCGGTCCATCATTTCTCATAGCGGCTTGGTCGCCTTCATTGTCGAGGGCGCCAGGGCCGACAGCAGCCGTTCGCTGCACTTGCTGCGCGCTATCGAAGACACCGTGGCCAGCAACGAAGTGCTGGCCAATACCTTTGAAGCCATTTCAAGAAACGCCGCCGATGTTGCCTACGCCATCTGCCGTGCGCCCGCAAACGAACGGCAGCCCCTGGATCCTGATGGCGCATTCCAGGCGGCGTTTGACGAAACGCTGGATGTGGTGGCGGAGCTAGGCCGCACACTGGAGGAAAAGCGCCTGGCCGCCTCGCTGGATCGTCAACTTCGTGACAGCGATGGGGTGGTGGAGTCATTCGTCAAGGCAATCATTCAGGTCAAGGATGCCTTTTCCCATTTGCACGACTTGAAATGGGCCGTGATGGAAAATGACGCCGACGCGGCGGCGGTGATCACGGGCGGGCCCCAGGACGACGTCGAGGCGTTCCTCAAGTCCTTGGGTCAATAGATTTGGCGGCCATACTGATCAGGGCGCTGTCCAGAAAAGAGACTTTCGACCGTGACTTTCGCCGGGCTCCTGTTGAAATCCAGAATGCCGCAAAGAACGCCATTCGCGATTTGATGCGTTGCCCGCAACCTAGCAAGCTGAGAATGCACTCGATCACCGGCTGCTTTGACCCGCGCATCCTGAAAATAGACGTGCTGGCCAACAAGTCCTGGCAAATCACATTTGAAATGGACGGTTCCGTGGCGATTCTGCGGCGGTTGGGCACACACCGGAATATTGATCGAAGCCCTTGAATGGGCCCGATAGTGTCATCGCCATCAGCGGCGGGAATCGGTGCAAGCCTCTCGCCTGCTACCATGGCCCTTCTACAAGGAGCGGTAATGGCTACAAAAGAGAAGTCTTCGACTGGTTTGGCAGCGTTGGTTGAAAAGGCGCTTCAACAGAAGAAGCTGGCTGCCGCCACGCAAAAGCCGACGGGATCTTCCCTGTCGAACATGGCGGGACGCAAGCAGATGGGGCGTCCCGCAGGCCGTAAGCGCTGATCGGCGGGCGCGGTAAGGACGCGCCAGCGGGTCTGCAACCCCGCATCATTCTTTTCCCTGCGTAATGCCCGCTGGCGCCGCCAACGCGGCGGGCGTTGCCAGGCGATTCAATCTTCCCCCTTGCTCGACCGTCAAGGCGTCTACTGCGATATCGCGCAGCACGATGCCTGGCGCCACTTCGGCGCCGGCGCGCCACGCCAGTGGCGGGCCACCATCCACACTAAGCACCGCCGCCCCATCCGGGCCGGCCGCGATCAGGCCCAGCACGCTGATCTGCGTGCGCATCACTTCATCTTTGCCAAACCATAGCGCCACCGGCGTGTTGTCGGCCGCGCGCGGCGGGGCCGCGGACACGGCGGGCGGCAGCGCGCCCGGACGCGGGGCCAGCAAGATTGACGCCCACACCCCCAAGCCGGCGGCCAATGCTAGCACGGCAATCACGCGCAGCGTGGCGGGGGCGGAGGGCAGGGTGGGGCGAAACGACAGAGGCATGGCGAACAGGAAACGGTTGGGCGGTTAGGCGGTGGAACGGATAAGCGATGGAACGGTGAAGCGGGGTAGCGGTGATGCGGTGATGCGGCGATGCGGTAATGCGGTAATGCGGCAATGCGGCGATGCGGTAATGCGGCAATGCGGTAATGCGGCAATGCGGCGATGCGGCGATGCGGCGATGCGGCGAATCGGTGCAGCAACGCGCCTGACTATAGCGGCGCTTCGTGACAATCGCGCGATGCCGAAGAGGCTGTGTCGATTCAGCTTGCGTACAGCTTTCTGTCATTGTGATTACACGCCGCCTATCTAGCATGCGGGCACCGCTCGGCGTCAATGGCCGGGCATTCATCCGATCCAATGGGAACCCGCATGCAAGACACGAATCAAGCCAATCGCCGCCGACTCCTGAAGATGCTGGGAGGCGCGCCGATGCTGCCGATTGGCGGCGTCAGCATGGCTGCGTTGCTGGCCGGCTGTAATTCCAGCGACGATGATGACGATGACGCCACGGGCAATCCGCAGCCCAATCCCGGCCCCGGCACGCAGCAGCCCGCACCGGTGACGTTCACGTCGGCATCGTTCACGCCGATGGCCGCGCCCACGCTGGCCAACCCCGAACTGATGGCGCGCACGACCGTCAGCTCCGCCATGGCGCTGACGTTCAGCGATGGCTCCAAGCGGACCGTGCAGCTGGGCTACGAACCGTTCTTCATTACCGGCGACACGGTGCCCGACGGCAAGGGCGGCACTGCCGTCGCCGGTGGCTATTTCAACCTGGCCGGCGCGCCCATCATGGACAACTCGGTGCCCGCCCGCGCGCGCCAGTTTTTCTCGAACTGCCCCGACGGCACCTCGCTGCTGGCCTTGTCCGCGCCCACCACGGTGCCGGGCGTGGCGGGCAACGCCGTGTACGCGGTGGTGCAGTTTGAATACCAGTCGATGGACCAGGCCGGCAACGACATGTACGGCTTGCTGCCGTCGCCCATCGCCGTGCTGACGCTGTCGCAAGACCCGAATACGGGCAAGCTCAGCCTGGTGAAGTACAGCAACGTGGACACCTCGTCGGTGCATGGCCTGTGGATCACCTGCGGCGCCAGCCTGTCGCCGTGGGGCACGCATCTGTCCAGCGAAGAATACGAGCCTGACGCGACCACGGCGCGCACGACGGCCTCGTTCCAGGCCTACAGCAACAACGTGTATGGCGACCCCAACAAGGCCAACCCGTACCACTACGGCCACCTGCCGGAAGTAACGGTGCACCCGGATGGCACCGGCACGATCAAGAAGCACTACTGCATGGGCCGCATCTCGCACGAGCTGGTGCAGATGATGCCGGACCAGCGCACCGCGCTGATGGGCGACGACGCCACCAACGGCGGCCTGTTCATGTTCGTGGCCGACCGCGCGGCGGATCTGTCGGCCGGTACGTTGTACGTGGCGCAATGGACGCAGACGTCGGGCACGGGCCCGGGCGCCGGCACGTTGAAGTGGATCAAGCTGGGTCATGCGACCAGCGCCGAGGTCAAGGAACTGGCCGACCAGCTCACGGCCGCCGACATCATGGACGTGCGCACGACGGACCCGGCCGACGCCTCGTTCACCAAGATCCGCTACAGCGGCAAGGACAACTGGGTCAAGCTGCAACCCGGCCGCCGCCAGGCCGCCGCGTTCCTGGAAACGCACCGCTATGCGGCGCTGGTGGGCGGCACGCTCGCCTTCACGAAGATGGAAGGCACCACCGTCAACGCCAAGGACAAGATCGCGTACAGCGCGATGTCGCGCATTGAATCGTCGATGATCGACGGCAAGGTGCCGGGCTTGAAGGTGGAAGCGAACTCGGCCGGCGCGGTGTACCAGCTGCATCTGCAAGCGGGTCAGGCCGATACCGACGGCGGCGCCATCGACAGCGAATGGGTGCCGGTGGACATGGCGGCCGTGCCGGAACTGATCGGCAAGCCGCTGGCCACGCCCGACGCGCTGGGCAACACGCACAACGCCGACTTCATCTCGAACCCCGATAACCTGAAGTTTTCGGAAAAGCTGCGCACGCTGTTCGTGGGCGAGGACAGCGGCGGCCACGTCAACAACTTCATGTGGGCCTACAACATCGACACCAAGGCCTTGTCGCGGTTGCTGTCGTGCCCGGTCGCGGCGGAATCCACCGGTTTGCAGGCGGTGGACGAGATCAACGGCTGGACCTACATCACCAGCAACTTCCAGCACGCGGCCGACTGGGGCAGCGTGCACGCGGTGGTGCGCCCGACGCTGGAGCCGCTGGTCAAGGCCAACTACAAGGACGGCTTTGGCGCGGCGGTGGGCTACCTGACCGGCGTGAAGATCGGCGCGTAAGCGCCAGGCGCAACGCAACCGCCAATAGCCCGCACGCCGGGGCGCGGCATCGCCCATCGGGATGCCGCGCGGTGTAAGGGAAGACATAAGGGACCGGCTAGCCGGTCCCTTATGCATTGTGGGTATCGGCAATCATTTCACAGGTGTAACGCCGACCATGTCCGCGCCGGCTCGCTCCTACACTCGGCGGCGTCAGGCTTGCCTGATGCAGTTGATGCGTCTTCCGGCATGCGCTGCCAGGCGTGATTGCGTTTGCGGTGGCGTTGCGGTGGCGTTGCGGTCGGGCTTGCAATTAGGCTCGCACCCGCACTTGCACTTGCACCCGCACTTGCACCCGCACCTGCACCTGCACCCGCGCCTTCGCCAGCGTCTGTCCGCGCATTGCCGGTTCGTTGTTCGGCTTTGAACCTGGGAGCGTTCACATGAAAAATCCTGATCACACAGAGCGTCGCCGACTATTGAAGATGCTGGCCGGCGCGCCCATGCTGCCGCTGGGCGCGGCAAGCTTGTTGGCCGGCCACCCCGCGCGAGCCTCTGAGGACGGCACCCCCGCGTTGCCAAGCACCAAACCCATCGCCCGGCCATCCGTCGCCACGCCGGGCGCCGCGCCGTTCGTATCCGCCGAATTCATCTCCATGTCCGCGCCCGGCCTGTCCGAGCCGGAAGGCATGGCGCGCACGACGGTGGAGTCCGCGATGGACCTGGTCTTTGCCGATGGCTCGCGGCGCCGCGTGCAACTGGGCTACGAGGCTTTCTTCATGACCGGCGACCGCGTGCCGGACGGCAAGGGCGGCATGGTGCTGGCGGGCGGCTATCTGGACATCCATGGCGCACCCATCATGGATACGTCCGTGCCCGGCCGCGCGCGCCCGTTCTTTTCGGACTGCCCGGATGGCATGTCGCTGCTGACGCTGGCCGGCCCGCTTGGCGAGGCCGACGGCGCAACGGGTCCGCCCACCGTCACCAAACCGGCAACCGCCACCGTCTACGCCGTCGTGCAGTTCGAATATCTGTCGCGCGATCGGGCCGGCCAGGACATGTGGGCGCGGCTGCCATCGCCCATCGCGGTGCTGACGCTGTCGCAAAACCTGCAAACCGGCCAATTGACCCTGGTGCGCTACAGCAACGTGGACACCGCGCCGGTGCATGGCCTGTGGGTCACCTGTGGCGCCAGCCTGTCGCCGTGGAACACGCATCTGTCCAGCGAAGAATACGAGCCCGACGCCACCACGGCGCGCACCTCGGCGTCGTTCCGCGCATTCAGCCGCCACCTGTATGGCGACGCCCGCCGCGCCAACCCCTATCACTACGGCCACCTGCCCGAAATCACCGTGCAGCCGGACGGCACCGGCAGCATCAAAAAACACTACTGCATGGGCCGCATCTCGCATGAATTGGTGCAGATCATGCCCGACGAGCGCACCGCCTTGATGGGCGACGACGCCACCAACGGCGGGCTGTTCATGTTCGTGGCGGACCGCCGCGCGGATCTGTCCTCGGGCACGCTGTACGTGGCCCGCTGGACGCAGACATCAGGCACGGGGCCCGGCGCCGGGACGCTGACCTGGATCCGGCTGGGCCATGCCACCAGCGCCGAGGTCAAGGAACTGGCCGACGACCTGGTCGCCGCCGACATCATGGACGTGCGCACGGCGGACCCCAAGAATGCCGCCTACACCCGCATTCGGTTTGACGGCAAGAACAACTGGGTGCGTCTGAAGCCCGGCCGCCGCCAAGCCGCGGCATTCCTGGAAACGCACCGCTACGCGGCACTGGTGGGCGGCACGCTGGCCTTCACCAAGATGGAGGGCACCACGGTAAACGCCCAGGACAAGATCGCGTACACCGCGATGGCGCACATCGAAACGTCCATGGTGGACGGCACCTCGCCGCACCTGCATGTGGAAGGCCCGGACGCGGGCGCGGTCTATCAACTGCGGCTGCAAGCCGGGCAAGTGGATACGGACGGGCAGGGCATCGACAGCGAGTGGGTGCCGGTGGACATGGGCGCGGTGCCCGAGTTGGTGGGCGCGATGCTGGCCGCGCCCGACGCCTTGGGCAACCGCCACCGCAGCGACCGGATATCCAACCCCGACAACCTGAAGTTCTCGGAGAAACTGCGCACGCTGTTCGTGGGCGAAGACAGCATGGGCCGCGTCAACAGTTTCCTGTGGGCGTTCAACGTCGATACGCGGGTGCTGTCGCGCCTGTTGTCCTGCCCGGTGGCGGCGGAATCCACGGGGCTGCACGCGGTGGACGACATCAATGGCTGGACTTACATCACCAGCAATTTTCAGCACACGGCGGACTGGAACGACGTGCATGATGCGGTGCGCCCGGTGCTGGAGCCGCTGGTCAAGGCCAAGTACCGCAACGGCCGGGGCGCCTCGGTCGGATATCTGACGGCGGTGAAGATCAACGCCTGAGTCCGTGGCAAGGCGGCGCCGCCCGCCGCCTTGCAAAAATTCCTGATCCGTCGATCAAGCTTTCTGCTCTTTGTTTCATGGGCCTTTCACGTTCGCTCGCCACACTGTGCGCAGCGTAAACCGTGTTCATGAAACGAGAAGAGAAGCATGAGAACAATGGATTGGAGAAAATGGTGCGCCATGTTGCTGGCCACCAGCGCATTGGTCGGCTGTGGGGGCAGTGATGACGACGATGACGGCACGACCGCGCCGCCGCCGCCCACGCAACCGCCAGTCAGCGAACCCGCCGCGCCGCGCGCCGACAAGGTGCTGTTCATCGGCGTGGACGGCCTGACCTATGACGCCATGCGCCGTGGCGTGGCCGACAAGTCCCTGGCCAACATCGGCCAGTTGACCGCAACCCGCGCCTGGACGGGCGGCGTGACCGGCGACGTGACGCAGCAGCCGACGCTGTCCGCGCCCGGCTGGGCCACCTTGTTGACAGGCCAGTGGGCGGACGTACACGGCGTGCGCTCCAACGTGGCCGGGCAGGGGATGAAGGCGGCCAGCCTGTTCCAGCGCATCAAGCTGGCGCACCCCGAGGCGCGCACGGCCGGCGCCTTCAATTCGCCGTTGCTGGCCGGCCTGGTCGGCGGCGATCGCGACGCGGGCTACCTGCAAACCCTGACCGACTGCGCGGGCGTGGACGATTGCGTGGCTTCGCAAGCGCGCGACCGCATCACCGAAGGCTATGACGTGGTGGTTGCGCAGTTCGGCGCACCCGAACGCGCAGCCTCGGACAACGGCTTTACCGGTAACTACGATGCGGTGATCCGCCAGACGGACGCGGCCATCGGCGTGCTGGCCAAGCAGATCGCCGAGCGTCGCGCGGCGCATCCGAACGAGAACTGGCTGATGGTGGTGGCCTCCAGCCATGGCCTGGGCAAGACCGGCGTGGCCGATGGCCTGCCCCTGTCCCCGAACAAGACCATCTTCCTGGCCAGCAACCAGCCGACAATGTTGGGCGGCAGCGCGGATGACGCCTCGTTCGACGGCGCGTGGGACAGCAATTGGTACGCGCTGCCCAGCGCCGCCGACGTGGCCCCCACGATGCTGGCGCACCTGGGCGCCTTGCCCGCCGCCGGCCAGTACGACATGGCGGGCACGCCCTTGTCCGAAGCCCTGGCGCTGCGCCGCCTGTCGGCCCGCACGTCCATGGACAACAAGAGCGTGACGCTGTCCTGGGTGCGCGTGGGCGAACCCGACGGCCAGATCGTGGTCAGCCGCGACGGCGTGGAAGTTGCGCGCTTGCCCGGCACCGACGCCACCTATACCGACAGCGGTTTCACGTTCGACACGGAAGGCGTGCACACGCTGAACTACACCGTGTCGGCGGGCCGCGCCAGCAGCGCCACGCATGCGTCGGTGGTGTATGCCAAGCCGGTGCCGCTGTTGGCGTCACTGCGCACGGGGCTGACGATGCTGTTTCCGTTTGAAGGCAATCTGACCGACGTTGCAGCAGGCGGCGGCGCGATCACCCCGTATGACGGTGTGCAGGCGCCCGCATTCGCGGACGGCGGCGTGTTCGGCAAGATGTTCCAGAACGAGCGTGGCTCGGCCGCCCTGGGCGCGTTCAAGCTGGATTACCCGGCAGGCATGCTGGACAGCGTGTCCGTGTTCACCATCGGCTTCTGGTATCAGTCGGACGGCACGGCGAACGACCGTTCGATCCTGGGCAACAAGGACTACAACTCGGGCGGCAACCCCGGTATCACCATCGCCCAGTGGGCCGGCCCCGAGCTGCGCTTCAACGTGGCCGGGGGTGGCGTGCGCGCTGATATCAACGGCATCAAGTTCACGCCGAACAAGCCCGTGTACATCGCCATGACCATCGACAAGCCCGCCAAGATGATGACGGCGTACGTGTACGACAGCGAAATCGGCTTCCTGCGTCGCAACGTGACCACGGGCTCGGTGAACCTGGCGCAAGTGGCCGGCCTGTTCGGCCCGCACATCGGCCTGAACGAAGACGGCAAGGGCACCTACGGCATCTGCTGCGCCGGCACCAAGGGCCCGTACACGATGAATTTTGACGACCTGGCCTTCTGGTCGCGCGCCCTGACCGAGACGGAAGTGAAGTCCCTGGCGCTGTCCGGCAAGTCCGTTTCCGACCTGTTTCCCTGATGTGGCAAGGATAGAAAAACCATGAGCAAGTCCCTGATATTGCGCGGTTTCGTGCGCGCCGGCGCGGTGCTGATGTTGACCGCGGCCCTGGCCGCGTGTGGCGGCGACGACGGCGATGACAGCAAGCCGGATAACGGCGCCGGCACGCCCGGCAACGGCGGCACCGAAACGCCGGTGACGCCGCCGACCCCGGCCAAGCCCGAACTGCGTTGCGCGCCCTGAGCCGCGCTTCTTATCGATCACTAGGAATAGCATCCGTGAAGTCCGAAAAAGACCCGATCCACGCCGGCAAGCGCCGCTTCCTGCGCAATGCCGCCGCATCCACTGCCGGCCTGACCGCGCTGTCGATGTTCCCGCCCGCCATCCGCCGCGCGCTGGCCATTCCCGCCAACAACCGCACCGGCACGATCAACGACGTTGAACACGTGGTGATCCTGATGCAGGAGAACCGCTCGTTCGACATGTACTTCGGCACGTACAAGGGCGTGCGCGGTTTTGGCGACCGCATGACGATCCCGCTGCCGCAGAACCGTTCGGTGTGGGAACAGACCAACGGCACTCGCGTGGTGATGCCGTATCACCTGGACAGCACGCAGGGCAATGCCCAGCGCGTGTCCGGCACGCCGCACGACTATATGGACGCGCAGATGGCCTGGGACGGCGGCCGCATGGATCAGTGGCCGCGCTACAAGCAGAACCAGTCCATGGGCTATTACCGCCAGAAAGAGGTGGAATTCCAGTTTTCGCTGGCCGAAGCCTTTACGCTGTGCGACGCCTACCACTGTTCCACCCACGGCGGCACCAACACCAACCGCTTGTTCCTGTGGACCGGCACCAACGACCCGCTGGCCCAAGGCAATGGCCCGTCGACCCGCAACCAGTGGGACAGCCTGGGCGCGTCCACCACGGGCTGGACCTGGATGACGTATCCCGAACGCCTGCAAAAGGCCGGCGTCAGCTGGAAGGTTTACCAGAACCTGCCCGAGAACTTCGGCGACAACTCGCTGGCCGGTTTCCAGCAATACCGCCGCGCCAACGAACAGGCGGGCAACGCCGCCGACGGTTCGCCGTACCCGGCCTGGACGCCCAGCATGGACGGCGCCAACCCCTTGTACAAGGGCACGGCCAACACCATGCCCGACGGCGGCTTCCTGCAATCGCTGCGCGATGACGTCAACAACGGCACCTTGCCGCAGGTGTCGTGGATCGTGGCGCCCGCCACGTACTCCGAACACCCCGGCCCGTCCAGCCCGGTGCAGGGCGCGTGGTACATCCAGGAAACGCTGGATGCGCTGACGGCCAATCCGGACGTCTGGAGCAAGACCGTCCTGTTGATCAACTTCGACGAGAACGACGGCTACTTCGACCACGTGCCGTCGCCCGCCGCGCCGTCCCTGAACCCCGACGGCTCGATGGCCGGCGCGTCCACCGTCAACACCGACCTGGATCGCCACACGCACGCCTCGGCGCAAGACGCGGCCGACAACCGCGTCTATGGCCCCGGCCCGCGTGTGCCGATGTACGTGGTGTCGCCGTGGAGCCGTGGCGGCTGGGTCAATTCGCAGGCGTTCGACCACACCTCGGTGCTGCGCTTCCTGGAAGCGCGCTTCGGGGTGCCGGAAGACAACATCAGCCCGTGGCGCCGCGCCGTGCTGGGCGACCTGACGTCCGCCTTCAACTTCGCCACGCCCAACGATGAAAAGCTGCCCGACCTGAATATCCTGACCCGGTCCGGCGCCGACCAGTTGCGCGCCGACCAGCAGGCGCTGACCGCCGTGCCCTTGCCGGACACGACGACGCAGGCCAAGCCGGTGCAGGAGCAAGGCGTGCGTTATTCGCGCGCCTTGCCCTACGAGCTGCACACCAGCGGCCGCAGCCAGCCCACCACCGGCAACATGTGGCTGCTGTTTTCCAACACGGGCAAGCAGGCGGCGGTTTTCCATGTGTATGACCGCCTGCACCTGGACCGCCTGCCGCGCCGCTATACCGTGGAACCGGGCAAGCAGCTGGAAGGCAGCTGGGACACGGCGGCCGACGGCGGCAAGTACGACCTGTGGGTGTTGGGCCCCAACGGCTATCACCGGCATTTCGCGGGCGACCTGGCGCTGGCCCGCACGTCGCAGCTGGACTCGGAAATCCGTGTCTGCTATGACATCGCCAATGGCGACGTCTATGTCAGCTTCATCAACAGCGGCAAGGACGCCTGCACGTTCGAAGTCACGCCCAACGCCTACTACAGCAATAACGAGCGCTGGACGCTGACCGTGCCGGCCGGCAGCAAGGTCGAACAACATTGGGCGCTGGAAGGCAGCGGCCACTGGTACGACTTCACCGCCCGCCTGGCGCAAGACCCGTCCTACCTGCGCCGCTTCGCCGGCCGCGTCGAAACGGGCAAGCCGTCCGTCACCGATCCGGCGATGGGCATGTAAGTAGCCTTACGCGGCGGTTTGCGGTTCGCGCGCCCGGAAGGCCGTGGCGCAGGCTTCGCAGATCGCCGCCGTAATGCTCTGGCGCGCGTGTTCGCGCCGTTCCAGCATCCCGACGGCCCGCGACAGCGGGCCTAAATCTTGCGGCAGCGTCAGGATGCGCAGTTCGGGGCTGTGCTGCCAGTTGGACCCGTTGATCAGCGGCAGCAGGGTGACGCCGACTTCCTGGCGCACCAGTTCCACCAGCGTCTCGATGGCGTTCAGTTCCAGGAATTCATTGATCGGCACCGCCAGGCGGCGCAACAGCCGGTCAATCTGCAAGCCGGTGCGCTGCGTGCGGTCAAAGCGCAGAAAGGGGTTGTTGGCCAGCACCTGGCGGGCGTCCTTGCCGGTGGCTGACGCCGGCGCAATCACCACCAGCTGTTCTTCATATAGCGGGGTCCAGCGCGTGCTGGCCATCTTGCGGCCGGCTTCCACCAGAAAGGCCGCGTCCAGCTCGCCGTCTTCGACCTTGCCGGCCAGTTCGCTGGCCTTGCCCGACAAAATGCGCACGTCCAGCTTGGGGTGCGCTTTCTTTAGCCCGGACACGACCTTGGACAAGGTGCCCATGCAGGACACGATGCTGCCCACCGACACCGACCCGGCCAGTTCGCCCGGCACGGTTCGGGGCAGCCGCATCCGGTCGTATAAATCCAGCAAATGCTTGATTTCGGGTAGCAATTCGCGGCCAGCTGCGTTAAGAATGGCAAGTCGGCCGCTACGGTCGAACAGTTCCCGGCCCAGTTCGGCTTCCAGCGAACGCATCTGGAAGCTGACGGCGGCCTGGGTCAGCGCCACCTGCTCGGCCGCTTCGGAAAAAGAGCCATGGTGCGCGACGGCCAGGAAAGTGCGTAAAAACCGGATGGTGCTCATCGCCGTGATCCATAAAAATTTCTTTTATGACGGAACAAAAAATCAAATTGATTTAATTAGATCACGAGAGTACCTTCGCCTGCTTAACCGTTCAGACCGTTTAGAGACAAGCCATGAAAACCTTCGACTGGGTCAATCCGTATCCTTCCGTACGCATTCCGCTGTTCGCGCGCAACGTGGTGTCCACGTCGCACCCGCTGGCGGCCCAGGCGGGCTTGCGCATGCTGCTCAAGGGCGGCAACGCCGTTGATGCGGCCATTGCCGCCGCCGCCACCATCGTGCTGGTGGAACCGGTGTCCTGCGGCCTGGGCGGCGACTGCTTTGCCATCGTCTGGGACGGCAAGGAATTGCATGGCCTGAATTCGTCGGGCGTGGCCCCGGCGGCCTGGAATACCGAATACTTCAAGGCCAAGTACGGCACGGGCCCGGATGGCCTGGCCATCCAGCCCAAGCGCGGCTGGGACGCCGTGACGGTGCCGGGCGTGGTGGCCGGCTGGGCCGCGCTGCACGAAAAGCTGGGCAAGCTGCCGTTTGAACAACTGTTCGAACCCGCCATCGAAATTGCCGAGCGCGGCTATGCCGTGCCGCCGGTGGTGGCGCACAAATGGGCCGCCGCCGCTGACGAATTGAAGTCGCAGCCCGGCTACGCCGCCGCCTTCATGCCCGAGGGCCGCGCGCCCAAGGTCGGCGAACACTTCCGCTTTCCGGATGCCGCCAACACGCTGCGCCGCATCGCCGAATCCAAGGGCCGCGACTTCTACGAAGGCGAGCTGGCCGAACGCATCGCCGCCTTCAGCAAGGAATGCGGCGGCGCGATGACGCTGGAAGACCTGCGCAACTACCGCCCGGACTGGGTCAAGCCCATTTCCAAGTCGTACCGTGGCTACGAGCTGCACGAGATCCCGCCGAACGGCCAGGGCATTGCCGCGCTGATCGCGCTGGGCATCGTGGAACGCTTCGATATGTCGGACATCCCCGTGGATTCCGTGCAGTCGCAGCACATCCAGATCGAAGCCATGAAGCTGGCGTTTGCCGACCTGTACAAGTACGTGGCCGACCCGCGCGCCATGCAGGTGACGCCCGAACAGATGCTGTCGGACGCCTACCTGGACAGCCGCGCCAAGCTGATCCGCCTGGACCAGGCCACGCATTTCGAAGCCGGCCGCCCGCATGCAGGCGGCACGATCTACCTGACCGCCGCCGACGAAAACGGCATGATGATTTCGTTCATCCAGTCCAACTACATGGGCTTCGGATCGGGCGTGGTCGTGCCGGGCACCGGCATCAGCATGCAGAATCGGGGCGTGGGTTTCTCGATGGATCCCAAGTCGGCCAACGTGGTGGAAGGCGGCAAGCGCCCGTTCCACACCATCATCCCGGGCTTCCTCACGCGCGGCGGCAAGCCGGTGATGAGCTTTGGCGTGATGGGTGGCGACATGCAGCCGCAAGGCCATATGCAGACGGTTGTGCGCATGATCGACTACCACCAGAACCCGCAGGCCGCGTGCTGCGCGCCGCGCTGGAAGGTCAACCGCGACTTCACGCTGGACATCGAGACCAATATGAAGGCTTCCACCATTGCGGGCCTGAAAGACCTGGGGCATGCTCTGAAGTCCGTTGACGATCCGTACATGGACTTTGGCGCCGGCCAATTCATCTGGCGCATGTCGGAAAACGACAACGAACTGGGTTACGTCGCCGCCAGCGACAGCCGTCGCGACGGCCAGGCGGTCGGCTTCTAAGACCAAACCGCTCGCAAGCTACAAGGGGAAAACTCACAATGAAACGCTTGACCTTGACCTTCGGCGCCAGCCTGCTGGCGCTGGCCGCCGGCGCCGCGTGCGCGCAGAACATCCGCATCGGCCTGCAGGAAGATCCGGACGTGCTGGACCCGCACCGCGCCCGCACCTATGTGGGCCGCATCGTGTTCACGTCGCTGTGCGACAAGCTGGTGGACATCGACCCCAAGCTGCACTTTGTGCCGCAACTGGCCACCTCGTGGTCGTTCAGCCCCGACAACAAGGTGCTGACGTTCAAGCTGCGCGACGACGCGCTGTTCCATGACGGCTCGAAGTTCGACGCCGCGGCCGCCAAGGCCAACCTGGAACGCGCGATGACGCTGCCGGACAGCCTGCGCAAGGGTGAACTGGGCTCGGTTGAAAAAGTGGACGCGCCTGATGCCACGACGCTGGTGCTGACCTTGAAGAAGCCGGACGCCACCTTGCTGGCGCAACTGTCCGACCGCGCCGGCATGATGCTGTCGCCCAAGACCTTCACCGACGCCGACGTGGCCGCCGTGGGCCGCAAGCCCGTGTGCTCGGGTCCGTACAAGTTCGTTGAACGCATCCAGAACGACCGCATCGTGCTGGAAAAATTCGACCAGTACTACGACGCCAAGGATTACGCGTTCAAGCGCGTCACCTTCCTGCCGATCCCCGACACGACGGTGCGCCTGTCGAACCTGCGCGCGGGCGACCTGGACATGCTTGAACGCCTGAACCCGTCCGACGCGCCGCAAGTCAAGACCGACGCCAGCCTGACGTTTGCACCGGTGGCCGGCCTGGGCTTCCAGCAGTTCATGTTCAACGTGGGCAACGGCAAGCGCGCCGAAGACAACCCGTTCAAGAACAAGCTGGTGCGCCAGGCATTCCAGTACGCCATCGACCGCAACGCCATCAACGAAGTGGCCGGCGGCGGCATCTTTGAACCCGCGCAGCAGCCGTTCCCGCCCGCAAGCCCCTATCACAGCGACAAATTCCCCGTCACCCAGCGCGACGTGGCGAAGTCCAAGGCGCTGCTCAAGCAGGCCGGCATGGATCGCGTGAAGGCGGAACTGGTGTTCGGCAACAACACGACTACCTCGTCGATTGCCGAGATTGTGCAGGCGATGGCGTCCGAGGCGGGCTTTGACCTGTCGCTGCGCCCCACGGAGTACGCGGCGCTGCAAAAGGAAGCGTCGGGCGGCAACTTCCAGATCGTCATGCTGGGTTGGTCGGGCCGGGTGGACCCGGACGGCAATATCTACGCCTTCGTGACGTGCAAGGGCGCGCTCAACGACGGCCACTACTGCAACCCGGAAGTGGACAAGCTGCTGAACGAAGCGCGCACCGTTCCTGAAGAGACGCGCCGCAAGGCCATCTACGAGCAGGCGATGACCATCATCCAGGACGAACTGCCCGGCGTGTATAACTACTACCAGCCGTGGCCTTTCGCGATGGGCAAGAAGGTCAAGGGCTTCACGCCGTACCCGGATGGCATGATCCGCCTGAAGGGCGTGACGTTCGCCCAGAAGTAAGAACGAGGCGCGGCGGCCCCGGGCTGCCGCGCGCGTTGGACGCGGCAACGCGTCCTTTGGCTTTTTGCGGCGGACGCGCGCCAGGTGATGCAGGCCTGATGCCGTCCGCCGTTCCTGTTATACGGTTTTTCCCACATGCTCAAACTTATCTTGCGCCGCGTGATCGTCGCGATACCGACACTGATACTGGTGTCGATGATCGTCTTCATGCTGCAGAAAATCCTGCCGGGCGACCCGGTGCTGACGCTGGCCGGCGAAGAGCGCGACCCGGCCGTCCTGGATTATCTGCGCGACAAATACCGCCTGAACGACCCCTTGCCGATGCAGTACGCGGCGTGGGCCGGGCAGGTGCTGCAAGGCGACCTGGGCAAGTCGCTGCGCACCGACGTGCCGGTCACGACGCTGATCGCGCAAAAGCTGCCGGTGACCTTGCAACTGGCCGCCATGGCGATGTTCTTTGCGCTGTTGGTCGGCATTCCCATGGGGATCGTCGCCGCGGTGCGCAAGGGCAAGCCGATTGAAATGGGGGCGAACATCGCGGCGCTCTCCGGCATGTCGATACCCAACTTCTGGCTGGGCATCATCCTGATCATGGTGGTGTCGGTGCAATGGAAGCTGCTGCCGGCATCGGGCTATGTGTCGCCCGCCGAAGATTTCTGGTTGTCGATCAAGACCATGCTGATGCCGTCGCTGGTGCTGTCCACGGCCATCGCGGCGTACCTGATGCGGCATACGCGTTCGTCGATGCTGGAAGCCTTGTCGGCTGACTACGTACGCACGGCGCGCGCCAAGGGCGTGTCGCCGCGCCAGGTAGTGTTGCGCCACGCGCTGCGCAATGCGTTGATGCCGATCGTGACGCTGGTGACGCTGCTGTTCGGCGAATTGCTGGCCGGTGCGGTGCTGACGGAACAGGTTTTCACGATTCCGGGGTTCGGCAAGCTGGTGGTGGACGCGGTGTTCACGCGTGATTACGCGGTGGTGCAGGGCGTGGTGCTCTGCGTGGCGGTAGGCTTCATTCTGATGAACCTGCTGGCCGACATTCTCTACATCCTGGTCAACCCCCGCCTGAGGCACTCATGAGCGCAAATACTGCAACGGCCGCTGCCGTCACGCCGCCCCGCAGCCGCAACCGCGCCTGGGGAAAATTCAAACGTAATCACATCGCGATGCTGGGCCTGGCCATCGTCGCGTTCTTTGTGCTGTTGGCCGTGCTGGCGCCTTTCATCGCCAACCACGACCCCTTGCAGACCAGCTTCACCACCATCCGCAAGGCGCCGTCGGCGTCGTACTGGCTGGGCACGGACGAGCTGGGTCGCGACATTTTCAGCCGTATGGTCTATGGCGCCCGGGCGTCGTTGATGGCGGGCCTGGTGTCGGTGTTGATCGCCTTGGTGGTCGGGGTGCCGTTTGGCTTGGCCGCCGGCTACTTCGGTGGCTGGACGGACAGCATCATTTCGCGCGCCACGGAGGCGTTGCTGGCGATTCCGTTCCTGATCCTGGCCATCGCGCTGGCCGCCTTCCTCGGGCCCAGCCTGACAAACGCGATGATCGCCATCGGCGTGTCGGCCGCGCCGAAGTTTGTGCGCTTGACGCGCGGGCAGGTGCTGGCCGTCAAGAACGAAGACTATGTGCAAAGCGCGCGGGCGTTGGGCGCGTCGGACTTGCGCATCATTGGCCGGCACGTGTTCCCGAACGTGATGCCGCCGCTGATCGTGCAGGCCACGATCACCATCGCCACGGCGATCATTGCCGAGGCCAGCCTGTCGTTCCTGGGGCTGGGCCTGCAACCGCCGACGCCGTCGTGGGGCTCGATGCTGAACACGGCCAAGAACTTCATGACCCAGGCGCCCTGGATGTCGATCTTCCCCGGGTCGGCCATTTTCCTGGTGGTGCTGGGCTTCAATCTGCTGGGCGACGGGTTGCGCGACGCGCTCGATCCGCGTCAGGAAAAGTAATGACTATGGCAACAATGGATCCCAAACGCGTCGTTGATGTCAGCGGCCTGACGGTGCGCTTCAAGACGCCCGAACGCACGGTGGAAGCGGTGCGCAATGTGTCGTTCCACGTTGATCGCGGCGAGACGCTGGCGATTGTGGGCGAGTCCGGTTCGGGCAAGTCGGTGACGTCGCTGGCGCTGATGCGGCTGGTGGAATACGGCGGTGGCAAGATCGTCAATGGCGATATGTTCCTGCGCCGCCGCAACGGCGAGGTGCTGGACCTGGCGCATGCGCCCGATACGACGCTGCAACGAGTGCGTGGCGCGGACGTGGCGATGATTTTCCAGGAGCCGATGACGTCGCTTAACCCCAGCTTTACGGCGGGCAACCAGATTGCCGAGGCGTTGCAGTTGCACCAGGGGCTGGACGCGGCGGCGGCGCGGGCGGAAACGTTGCGGATGCTGGAACGGGTACGAATTCCCGAGGCGCGCGCGATTCTTGACCGTTATCCGCACCAGTTGTCGGGTGGCATGCGGCAGCGGGTGATGATTGCGATGGCGTTGTCGTGCAAGCCGCAATTGCTGATTGCGGATGAGCCGACGACGGCGTTGGACGTGACGATTCAGGCCCAGATTCTGCAACTGATACGTCAGCTGCAAGAAGAGATGGACATGGGGGTGATTTTCATCACGCACGATATGGGCGTGGTGGCGGAAGTGGCCGACCGTGTGCTGGTGATGTATCGCGGCGACAAGGTGGAAGAGGGCGGCTCGGACGAGATCTTTGCGCGGCCGCGGCATGCGTATACGCGGGCGTTGTTGTCGGCGGTGCCGCGCTTGGGCGCGATGCATGGCACGGATGAGCCGGCGCCGTTTCCGCTGTTGAAGGTGGAAGAGGCGGCGCATGTGGCAAACCCGGCGGCGCTGGTGGATGCGCCGGTGGCGGCGCCGTCAACGGTGCGTCGGGAGAATGGCCCGGTGCTCAAGGTGCGGGATCTGACGACCAGTTTCGACATCACGGGCGGCATTCTGGGGCGCGTGCAGAAGCGCGTGCATGCGGTGGAGAAAGTCAGCTTCGATCTGTACCCGGGCGAGACCTTGTCGCTGGTGGGTGAGTCGGGTTGCGGGAAGACGACGACGGGTCGGTCGCTGTTGCAGCTGGTCAAGAGCAAGAGCGGCACGATTGAATTCGACGGCAAGAATATCGGGGCGTTGCGCGGTAGCGCGATGCAGACGCTGCGCCAGCACATTCAGTTCATTTTCCAGGACCCCTTTGCGTCGCTGGATCCGCGCATGACGGTGGGCTATTCCATTATGGAACCGCTGCTGATTCATAACGTGGCCAAGGGCAAGGCGGCGCAAGACCGGGTGCGCTGGCTGATGGATAAGTGCGGCTTGCTGCCTGAAATGATCGACCGCTATCCGCATGAGTTCTCCGGCGGGCAGCGTCAACGGATCTGCATTGCGCGGGCATTGGCGCTGAACCCGAAGGTAGTGATTGCCGATGAATCGGTGTCGGCGCTGGATGTGTCGATTCAGGCGCAGATCGTGAATTTGCTGCTGGATCTGCAACGGGAATTGGGGGTGTCGTTCCTGTTTATCTCGCATGACATGGCCGTGGTGGAACGCGTGAGCCATCGGGTGGCGGTGATGTATCTGGGGCAGATCGTCGAGATCGGGCCGCGCCGGGCCATCTTCGAAAATCCGCAGCATCCCTATACGAAAAAGCTGATGGCGGCGGTGCCGATTGCGGATCCGCAAAGGCGGCATCGCGAGAGGTCGTTGCTGGTGGATGAGATTCCCAGCCCGATGAGAAAGCTGGGGGACGATCCGCTGGTGGAGCCGTTGGTGGCCGTCGGAGAGGGGCATTTTGTGGCCCGGCATTCGGTCGGGGTTTATTGACGAATGCGCGCAGGCGGTATCATGGCGGGCTTCACGCTATTTGCCCTTTCTTATACGGATTTTTGCCATGGCCCTGCGCGCCACTATCTACAAGGCCGAACTTAACGTTGCCGATACCGATCGCCACTACTACGGCAGCCACGCGCTGACGGTGGCGCGTCATCCCTCCGAGACCGATGAACGGATGATGGTACGGCTGGTGGCGTTTGCGTTGCATGCGCAGGAAGACCTGGCGTTTACCAAAGGGCTGAGCGATACCGATGAGCCCGATCTGTGGGTCAAGGATCTGACGGGGGCGGTCAAGCTGTGGATCGAGGTCGGGCAGCCGGAAGAGCGGCGCATCTTGCGCGCTTGTGGGCGGGCGGACGAGGTCATCGTTTATTGCTACGGCGGGTCCGCCAGCAAGATCTGGTGGGACGGCGTGCGCAACAAGCTGGAACGCACGCGCAACCTGAAGGTGGTGAATCTGCCTTCGGAGCAGAGCCGGGCGCTGGCGAAGCTGGCGGAACGCACCATGCAGCTGAATGCAAACATTTCTGATGGCATCGTGTATTTCTCGGCCGACAAGGGCGAGGTCAGCATCGAGCCCGAGGTGTGGCGCTAAGCGCTGCGCCCGAACCCGGCGTTACACATTTTCCGGCGATTTTTCTTGCTCGCCGGTTTTTTGCGGGATTAATATGATGATCATCATATTTCAGAAGCCCGATCATGCCTGGCCCATCCAACCGCAAAGCGCTTTCCCACGAACGGATCGTTGACGCCGCCGCGCGCGCGATCCGGCGAGAGGGGTACGCCGGGGTGGGCGTGGCGGACATCATGAAGGAAGCGGGGCTGACGCATGGCGGGTTCTATGCGCACTTCCCATCGCGTGATGCGTTGCTGGCCGCTGCGATGGAGCGGGCGGGCAGCGACGGCGCGGCGCGGATGAAGCAAAGCGTGGCCCGGCGCGAGGCCGAGGGGGCCAGCACGCTGCGTGCGTGGGTGGACGCGTATCTGGGCGATGCGCATCTGAAAGGCTGCGAAAGCGGCTGCCCGGTAGCGGCGCTGGCCTCCGAGATGCCGCGTCAGTCGACCGAAGTGCGCGAGGTGTCGGCGGTGCGTGTGCAGCGCCTGATACAAGCGGTGCGGGCGGTGTTGCCGGCGGAGGCGGGCGAGCATGCGGCGGTGGCGGTGACCAGCACGATGGTGGGCGCCTTGCAGCTGGCGCGTGCGTTGGGCGATAACGATGACGGGCGGGCGGTGTTGGCGTCGGCGCGCCAATCGATTCTGGATCAGTACGAGCGCAAGGCAGTCGGCCCGGCGCACTGAATCCCACATTTCCAAGGGCCGCCATGCGCGGCCTTTTTACCCGACACAAATATGATGATCGTCATATTTGTGCCTTCTGTCACCAGCGGTGTGCAGGCCTTATCGAGAAATCATCATGGATTTAAAGAATGCAGTCGTTTTGATTACCGGCGCCAATCGTGGGCTTGGCCTGGCGTTTGCGCGCGAAGCGTTGGCGCGGGGGGCGCGCAAGGTCTACGCCGGGGCGCGGGACCCGTCCATGGTGACGTTGCCGGGCGTCCAGGCCATCAAGCTTGACGTGACGAACGCGGCCGATGTGGCGGCGGCAGCGGCGCTGGCCACGGACGTGACCTTGGTGATCAACAATGCGGGCATCGCGGCGCTGGGGGGTTTTCTGGATGCGGATGCAATCGAATCGGCCCAGCGTCATCTGGAGGTCAACCTGTACGGGTCATTGCGTGTGGCGCAGGCCTTTGCGCCGGTGCTGGGCGCCAATGGCGGCGGGGCGTTGCTGAACGTGCTGTCGGTGGCCAGCTGGGTCAATGGGCAGCCGCTGGGTTTGTATGCGATGAGCAAGTCAGCCGCGTGGGCGATGACGAACGGGCTGCGCCATGATCTGCGTGGGCAAGGGACGCAGGTCTTGGGGCTGCACATGGGGTTTGTCGATACCGATTTCACCAAAAGCATCGACGCGCCGAAGTCCACGCCGCAAGACATCGTGGTGCAAGCGTTTGACGGCTTGGAAAAGGGCGCCGAGGAAGTGCTGGCCGATGCGGTGGCGCGTCAGGTCAAGCAGGGCTTGTCCGCCGAGCCGGCGGTGTACTTGCAGGCGCGGGGCTAAGGCTGTCATGCACGCTACGACTCATTCTTCTACGTCGCCCGCGGCCGAACCGGTGGCGGCTTCGCCCTGGCCGGTGTTCTGGGTGGCCAGCATTGCGGTGTTTCTGGTGTCGCTGGACGGCACGATGTTGTACGCGGCGTTCGGCGCGTTGCGGGCGGGCTTTCCCGAGGCGTCCGCCGCGGATATGTCGTGGGTGCTGAACGCCTACACGGTGGTGTACGCCGCGATGTTGATTCCGTCGGGCGGGTTGGCGGACACGCATGGGCGCAAGCGCATGTTCATGATGGGGGTGGTGTTGTTCCTGGCCGCGTCGGCGGCGTGTGGCTTGGCGGGCAGCGTGGGCTGGCTGATTGCCGCGCGCGTGTTGCAGGCGATAGGCGCGGCGTTGTTGACGCCGGCGTCGCTGTCGATTGTGCTGGCGGCGTTTCCGGTGTCCAAGCGAGCGGTCGCGGTCAGCCTGTGGGGCGCGGTGGGCGGTCTGGCGGCGGCGGTCGGCCCCAGCCTGGGGGCGTTCGTGGTGGACGCGGCGGGTTGGCCGTGGGCGTTCTATATCAACTTGCCGTTGGGCGCGCTGTCGCTGTGGTTTGGGGCGGGGCTGCTGCGTGAATCGGTCAAGCCGGACGCGCGCCGCCGGGTGGATGGCGTGGGGATGACATTGTTGATGTTGGCGGTGGGTGCGCTGGCGTTGGCGACGGTGCAGTCGGAATCGCCTTCATGGAGCCGGCTGGAATTGGGGGTGGTGGCGGCGGTGGGCGTGGTGTCGTTGGGCGCGTTCGTGGCGTGGGCGCGGGCGACGCCGCATCCGCTGGTGGACCTGTCGCTGTTTTCGCATCGCACGTATCGCTACGTGAACCTGGCGACGTTGAGCTTCGGCATCGCGTTCGCGATGATGTTCTTTGCGTTCTTTTTCTACATGACCGGGGTGTGGCAGTACAGCTTGCCGCGTGCCGGGTTGGCGGTAACGCCGGGGCCTTTGCTGGTGGTGCCCACGGCCATCCTGACGGGGCGGCTGGCCGCGCGTCTGGGCCATCGGCCGTTCCTGGTGACGGGGGCGCTGATCTATGCGGCGAGCGGCCTGTGGTTCTTGCTGGTGCCGGGCGAGCAGCCGGCTTATCTGACGCAATGGTTGCCGGGCCTGTTGCTTAGCGGCATCGGCGTGGGCATGGTGCTGCCGTCCTTGTCGGCGGCGGCGGTCAGCCGTTTACCGGCGCAGCACTACGCGGTGGGCAGCGCCGTGAACCAGGCCACGCGGCAGATCGGCGGCGTGATGGGGGTGGCGATCACGGTGCTGTTGCTGGGGCACGGCGCGGTGAACCATGCGGCGTTTTCACCGCTGTATGTGGGGCATGTGGCGCTGGCCTTGGTGACGGCGTTGCTGTGTTTGGCAGTCGATACGCGGCCGGGCAGGGGCTGATTGCCCGGGCGGGCCGATCCTCAGCTTGCGCAGGCGTCGGGGGCCGGGTTGGCCGGGTCGCTGCATGCCTTCCACTTTTCCGGCGGCAAGGCGGGCAGCAGCATGACGCGGCTTGCCGGGTCCCGGTAGAAGTACACGCGCCATGGGTGTTCCCCCATCGCTTGCCATACCGCTTGCTGTTGAGCCGGCGTCAGGATCGCGCCACCGGGCGTGCTTTGCGCGCCTTCGGCCAGCACGATCTGCGCGTCGGGGTCCCAGGACAGCATGTCGTCGTCCAGCGGCACGTCGTCCTTGATGCGGACAACGCGCCACGGGTTGTCCGGCACGTCGACGGGCAGCGCCGCCAGCGCATCGCGATGCACGGGGAACAATCGATCAGACGGTTTGCCGGGCGGCGCGGCATAGGCGGCCAGCGTATCGCCGCCCGGCGCGAAGTCGCCAAGGCTCTGAAGAACGTAACGCGGCCCGGGCTTGCCCTGCGCATCCACGGTCTGAACGGCCACGGGCTGCCCCGGTGACGCCAGATCGATCACGCGCAGCAAGCCGCCGGACGCATCGCGCACATAGTGACGGCTGGCCCCGGCGGCGGTGCCGGTCGTGGCGCTGGCAGTGCTGCCGGCACTGCCGAGGCTACAACCGTCGTCGATGAACGCCGTCAGCCGGCCTTTGGCGTCGCGCTGCACGCACGCGCGACGCGTTGGCTGGTAGGGTTGATCGCCGGATGCGCCGGCCTCGCCGTATTCGGTATAAGCCTTCAATGCGCCGGTGGCGTCGTACGCCAGCGTAAAGCCGCCGTCCAGCACGGCCTTGCCGCGTATTGGCCGATAGCGCTCTATGCGGCAAAGGTGCCCCTCAGCGTCGAAGTACAGCCGCGTGGGCGCGGAGCCGGCCGCCTTGTTGCCGGCGCGGTAAGCGGACCAGTCGACCTTGTCCGCCCACGTGTGCGGCATCAGGTCGCCGCTGTCATCTATCCAGGCCAGCCTGCCGTTGGTCGGCACCCGTTCTCCGCGCTTGCCGAGCAGCACGCGCTCATCGTCCAGCGCCAGGGTGACCGGCACGGCGGGCAGGGTGGACGGCACCGAGAAGTCGGTCTCGGTCGGGCCGCAGGCGGCGTGGGCCGGGGCGGCGAAGAACATCGGCGCGGCCGCGCACAACAGCATCAACAAACGCGGGATGGGCCGCACGTGCGCGGTGCACGAAATAGGCGGGCTGCGCGAAATATGCAGGGGGTGCGAAGTACGCGGGGTGTGAAAACTGTGCGGCATAGGCAGGCTATTGGGCGGCTTATGCATATTGCAGCGAGTCCATGAACTTCACCAGATCCCAGAATTCCTTCGACACCCCGCCCAGGCGCAGCCCGCCCTGGCTATCTTCGAACAACAGGAACGGGTAAGCACTGCGTTCATACACGCCGTTATCCGGCAGCCGGTAGGGCGTGAAGATTTCCGGGTTATTGAAATACCGCTCTAGCCTTCCGCCGCCGTCCACGTGCATGTAGCGCACGCGCAAGGTCTGCAATTTGTACGTGTCGTGCGTGTCGGGGTACACGCCGCCATCGCCGGCCACCACCGATTGGGCCAAGGCGCCCATGAAGACCCGCTGGATTCCCACGAAGTGAATTTCCCCGTGCGTGCTGCCGCCCGGCGCCTTCGCCAATGACTTGACCAGCTGCGTGGCGCGCGAGCCTGGCACCAGCGTCTTGGCAAACATCTTGTCGATGTCGGCGTTGGCCGGGTCTGGCGACTGCCGCAAGGTTTGCAGGTCTTGCCGGAAGTCGGTCAGCCATTGCTGGTAGCGCTGGTTCTCAAGCTGGCGGTCAAACGACTCGGCCCGGACCACGCCCGCAACCAGCGCGAACCATGCGACCAAGGCGAACATGCCGATGCGCCAAAGCCAGGGGCGGGGGGCGGAAATGGGGAAGGGGGGACGGGTGCGCATAGGAAAGCGATGATACCGCCGAGTTCGGCGGGGCGCGGCGGTTTCTTGGCGACAGGTCTGGCAGGCGACCCTCGATAAAAACCTGGCCGCGATCCCTAAATTTTTGCGCGCACCTGCCAACCCCACCCACCGAGCCGGCTGCGCCCACCCCACCCAGCCGTCCGATTGCCTTTGCCGACGCCGCGCGCACCGGCAACCAGCGCGCCGTCGCCAACGCGCTGGACAGCCTGCCAGCCGGCAATGCGCTGCACGAGTACATCCTGACCTTGCCCGACGGCGCTCCGCCCGCCGCGTTCAACAGCCTGTCCGGCGAAGCGCACGCCAGCGTCGCGTCCAGCCTGATGGGTTCGGCCGGCACGACGCGCACCCTGCCGCTGTCGCACCTGCGCGCAAACCTGAACGCCGGCATGCGCCCGGGGTCTCCCACGGCGCAGGCGGGCGGCACGCTGTCCGCCTCTGCCTTGCCGTCGTCGAACGCGCAGCCCGCCTGGGCCGAGCTGGTTGGCAATTGGCAAACGCAGAACGCCACGGACAACACGGCGCAAGTGCGTCAGCACACCGGCGGGCTGTTTGTGGGCGCCGACCATGCCGTGGGTAACGGATGGCGGCTGGGTGCGGCGCTGGGCTACACGGACAGCAAGATCCGCGTCGACGACCGCGCCTCGAAGGCGGACGTGTCCGGCTACAGCGCCGCTGTCTATGGCGGCAAATCGTTTGACGCCGGCTCGGGCAAGCCGAACCTGCTGGTCGGCACGTCCTACACCTGGCACGACGTCGCCAGCGAGCGCTACGCCTCGGTAGCCGGCGCCTCGCAAAAGCTGACCGCCGACTACGGCGCCAGCACGACGCAGCTTTTTACCGAGCTGGGCTATGCGCTGCCTTTGTCCGACCGCACCACCCTGGAACCCTTCGCGGGCGTGGCCTGGAGCGACTTGCGCAGCCGCAGCTTCAGCGAGACGGGCGGCTCGGCGGCGCTTAGCGGCCAAAGCAGCAGCAACAAGCAGACCAGCAGCACGCTGGGCGTGCGCACGCAAACGAACGTCTCGTTGGCGGGTGCCGAAGCGCGCTTGCAAGCCACGCTGGGTTGGCGCCATGCCTTCGGCGATGTACTGCCGCGGTCCACCATGGCGTTCGATGGCGGGCAAGCGTTCACGGTGTCGGGCGCGCCCATCGCCCGCAACGCCGCCATCGCCGAACTGGGCGGGGAAGTGGCCGTGTCGCGTAATGCGTCGCTGGGCTTGAACTACAGCGGCCAGTACGGCGGCGGCAACCGGGAACATGCAGGGTCGTTGAGCGTGCGCTGGCGGTATTGAGGCGGTATTGAGCCGGGACCGAGGCGGGATCGAGGCGGGGTCGCTCGAACCCGACCTCGGTGTTTTCCCGATAGAACAACCCATCCGGCCATTTGTTCCATTGACGGTACATTAGGACACCCCTAGAGTTTCCGGCATGGGAACCACACTGCCTCTGCCGAAGTACCACCAGATCTACCTTGTGCTGCGCGAGCAGTTGCAAGAAGGTCGTTTCGATCAGGACGGGCTGCCGGGCGAGCACGCGCTGGCGGCGCAGTTCGACGTGGCCCGCATCACCATCCGCAAGGCGATGGAGATGCTGGTGTCCGATGGGCTGGTGTCTCGCCGCCCCGGGTTGGGCACCTGGCCGTTGCGCGCGTCCACCGCCGCGCAGGCCGTGCCCGCCGCCAATGCGTCGCAAAAGGCGCACCTGACCGGGCTGCTTGAGAACATCGTCAACATGGGCCTGCGCACCTCGGTGCAGGTACTGGACAGCACGCTCGTGTCCGCGCCGCCAACGGTGGCCGAGTCGTTGCGCATTCCCGCGGGTGCGCCGGTTCACAAAAGCCTGCGCGTGCGCAGCACCGAGGCCGGGCCGCTGTCCCACATCACCACCTACGTGCCGCAAGCGGTGGCCGACTTCACACGGGAAGACCTGGAACGCGAGCCCTTGCTGATGCTGCTGGAAGCGGCCGGCGTGGAATTTGGCGGCGCCACGCAGACCATCTCGGCGCGTCTGGCCGATGCGCAGGTGGCGCGCCATCTGGATGTGTCCGTGGGTTCGGCGCTGCTGGCCGTGACGCGAGTCGTGCGCGACGTGAATGATCGCCCCGTCCAGCTGTTGCAGGGCCTGTACCGGCCCGACCGATACCAATACCAATTGCAGCTGTCGCGCGTCGGCAGCATCGACGCCAAGGTCTGGGTCAGCGAAGAGCTGTCGGCCCAATTTCATTGAACCCTTCGGAGATCACCCATGAATTCGCGCCGCACCTTCCTCTATCGTTCCGCCGCCGCCACGGCGCTGTTGTCCGCGCCCTGGGTGGCGCGCGCGCAAGGCGCCGCGCCGGTCAAGATCGGCGTGCTGCATCCGGTGACGGGCGCCTTGGCGTATTCGGGCCAGCAATGCCGCTTGGGCGCGCTGCTGGCCATTGAAGACATCAACAAGGCCGGCGGCATCAAGTCCCTGGGTGGCGCGCCGCTGTCCGCCGTGCTGGGCGATGCGCAGTCGCGCCCCGAGGCCGGTTCCGCCGAGGTGGAAAAGATGAATGAGGCGGGCGTGTCGGCCATCGTCGGCGCGTATGCGTCCGCGATCTGCCTGGCCACCACGCAGACGGCGGCCAAGTACAACCTGCCGCATGTGGTGGACGTGGGCGTGGCGGATCAGATTGTCGAGCGCGGGCTCAAGAACACCTTCCGCTTCGGGCCGGGCTACCGGGCTTGCAGCGAGCGCGCCATTACCGACCTGGTGGCGTTGAACGAGGCGGCCGGCAAGCCGGCCAAGACCGTGATGATCGTGCACGAGGATTCGCTGTTCGGCACCGGCACGGCGGCCCTCTTGTCCAAGTCGTTGCCGCAGCACGGCTTTGAAGTGAAGGAAGTGGTCAAGCACCCGAACCCCACGCGCGACTTCAACAACATCGTGCTGCGCATGAAGTCCGTGAATCCGGACATCGTCATCCCCGCCAACTACTACAACGAATACGCGCTGTTGCTGCGCGCCATGAAGCAGCAAAAGGTGCAGCCCAAGGCGATTTATTCGGTGCTGGGGGGCGCGGCGTCCAGCTACAAATTCCTGAAGGAATTTCCGGACATCGCCAACGGCATCATCGACTGCAACCACTGGTTCAATCCAAAAGACCCGCGTGTTGCGCCGTTGAAGGCGCGCGTCGAGGAAAAGGGTGCGTACTTCAGCTACGAAGTGTTCATGACGTACGTGGCGGTGCAATTGCTGGCGGATGCCATCGAACGCGCCAAGTCCGCCGACCGCGCCGCGATCATCGACGCGCTGGCCGCCAGCACCTTTCACGACAACCTGATGCCCTACGGCCCAACCAAGTTCGTCAACGGCCAGAACACGGGCGCGCAACCGCTGCTGACGCAGGTGATCGGCGGCGACATCAAGGTGATCATCCCGGCGGAGTATCGCCAGGCCGACGCGATTTTTCCGTTAAAGGGCTGAGCGCAAGCATGCTGGACCCGGCCATCCTTTTCTCGTCGGTGCTGAACGGCCTGACGACCGGCGCGGTGTACGCGCTGATCGCCCTGGGGCTGACCCTGATCTACGGGGTGCTGCACATCATCAATTTCGCCCACGGCGCCGCGCTGATGGTGGCGCTGTACGCCGTCTATCTGCTTAAGGACCGGCTGGGTATCGACCCGTATGCCGCGCTGCCCCTGGTGGTGGCGGGCATGTTCGGGCTGGGCTATGCGCTACAGCGCTTCGTCATCAACCGGGCCAGCCATGGCAAGGACGAGAACATCCTGCTGGTGACGCTGGGCCTGGCCATTGTGCTGGAGAACCTGGCGCTGGTGTGGTTCAAGTCCGACACGCGCAGCATCGACACCGCCTACACCCTGTCCACGGTTGAAATCGGCCCGGCCATGATCGCGCTGCCCAAGGTCATTGTGTTCTTCGGCGCGCTGGCGGTGGCGGCGGTGCTGTTCTGGATCATCCGCGGCACCGACCTGGGCCGCGCCATCCGCGCGGTGGCGCGCGAAAAGCAGGGCGCCAAGCTGATGGGCATCGACGTGGAAAAAGTCTATGCGCTGTCGTTCGGCATCGGCATGGCCTGCCTGGGCGCGGCGGCCTGTTTCCTGCTGCCGGCCTATTACGTGAACCCGCAGGTGGGCAGCGGCTTCGTGCTGGTGGCCTTCACGATCGTGGTGTTGGGCGGCATGGGCAGCTTCGTGGGGGCGCTGGTGGGCGGGCTATTGATCGGCGTGGTGGAATCCATCGGCGGCCTGTTCCTGGGCGATTCGTTAGGCCAGATGGGCATCTTCGCGATCTTTATCGCGGTGCTGCTGTTTCGCCCGCAGGGGCTGTTCGGGGCGAGGGGCTGAACATGAATAGGGATCTTTGCGCCATCGCGCTGTTCGGCCTTGCGTTGGCCGCCTTGGCAACGTTTGCGCAGTCGGGCGTGCTGCTGACGTTCGTGATGATGTCGCTGTACGCCGCGCTGCTGTCGCAGGCCTGGAACATTCTGGGCGGGTATGGCGGGCAGCTGTCGTTCGGCCATGCGCTGTTCTTCGGCGTGGGCGCTTATGCGCAAGCGCTGGGGCAATTGAACTTCGGCATCAATCCGTGGCTGGCGTTGCCGGTGGCGATTGCACTGGGTGCGCTGGTCGGCCTGGCGGTGGGCGGGCTGACGTTTCGCTACGGCCTGAAGGGGTCTTACTTTGCCCTGGTGACGCTGGCGTTTGCCGAAGTGTTTCGCATCCTGGCCTTGTCCGCGTCCTTCACGGGCGGTGGAGTGGGGCTGATGGTGCCGTTGCAAGAGGGCGCGGCAAACATGCAGTTTGCGTCGCGCCGGGGCTACATCTATCTGCTGCTGGCGTTTGTGGTGCTGGCGTTGCTGGTGACGGCGTGGCTGCGGCACTCGCGCTTTGGCGCGTACTTGCAAGCGGTGCGCGACAACGAAGACGCCGCGCGGGCCATCGGCGTGAACCCCTTGCGGGTGAAGCTGGGCGGCATTGCACTGTCGGCGGCGTTCATGAGCGCGGCGGGCGCGTTCTATGTGCAGGTGTTCCAGTACATCGACCCGGGCATCGCCTTCGGTTCCGCCGTATCGGTGGAAGCGCTGGTGGGGGCCATCGTAGGCGGCATGGGCACGTTGTGGGGGCCGGTGCTGGGCGCCGTCGCCCTGCATGGGCTGGCCGACCTGACGCGCAATCTGTTTGGTGAATTGCCCGGCATCAGCATGGTGATCTACGGCGTGGTGCTGATTCTGATCGTGATGTTCCTGCCGCGCGGCATCAGTGGCAGCGGCCAATCGTTGGGCCGGCTGTTCGGCAAGGAGCGCGCCCGTGCCTGACATCCTTTTGCAAGCCAGCAATCTCTCGATTTCGTTCGGCGGCCTGAAGGCCGTTCAGGACGTGAACCTGGCCGTGCCCGAGGGCTCGTTGACCGCGCTGGTCGGCCCCAACGGCGCAGGCAAGACCACGCTGTTTGCGCTGCTGTCCGGCTTTTTGAAACCGGGCGCCGGGTCGGTGCGCTTTGCCGGGCAAGACATCACCGGACGCGCACCGCATGAATCCGCGCAGCTGGGCCTGACCCGCACTTTCCAGATCGTGCAGCCGTTCGGTGCGCAGACGGTGCGGCAGAACATTGCCGTGGGCGCGCATCTGCGCCTGCGCGATCGGCGCGCCGCCCTGGCCGCCGCCGAAGACGTGGCCGCGCGCGTGAACCTGCACAAGGTGCTGGACAAGCCCGCCGCCGACTTGACCGTGGCCGGGCGCAAGCGGCTGGAACTGGCCCGCGCGCTGGCCACGCGCCCGCGCCTGCTGCTGCTGGACGAAGTGCTGGCCGGCCTGAATCCAAGCGAGATCGACGAGATGATTCCGGTGGTGAAAAAGCTGGTGGACGATGGCGTTACCGTGTTGATGATCGAACACGTGATGCGCGCGGTGATGAGCCTGGCCGAACACGTGTGGGTGCTGGCGCAGGGGCGTTTGATTGCGTCCGGTACGCCGGGCGAAGTCACCCGCGACCCGACGGTGGTGGAGGCCTACCTGGGGCATGGCGCGGCCGCGCGGCTGGCCGCACAAGGGGCGCCGGCATGAGCGCGCTGCTTGAAGTGACCGGCTTGCGGGCGGGCTACGGGCGCATGGAAGTGCTGCGCGGCGTGGACCTGGCGGTGGGCGAAGGGGAAATCGTCGTCCTGCTGGGCAGCAACGGCGCCGGCAAATCCACGTTGAACAACACCGTCTGCGGGCTGTGCAAGCCCTGGGGCGGGTCGGTGCGTTTTGACGGTCACGACCTGACCGGCAGGCACTACCGTGACGTGGTGCGCGCCGGGCTTATCCAGGTCCCTGAAGGCCGCCGCATTTTTCCCAACCTTAGCGTGCGCGAAAACCTGGAACTGGGTTCGTTCACCCGGGCGCGCGAGCATCGCACGGCCAACCTGGACAAGGTGCTGGATATTTTTCCGCGCCTGCGCGAACGGCTGGCGCAGCTGGCCGGCACCATGTCGGGTGGTGAGCAGCAGATGCTGGCGATCGGACGCGGGCTGATGGCCGAACCGCGCCTGTTGATTCTGGACGAACCCTCGCTGGGCCTGTCGCCCTTGATGGTTGAAGAACTGTTCGGCCTGATCCAGCGCCTGCACACCGATGGGTTGGCAATTCTGCTGGTCGAGCAGAACGTGGGGCAATCGCTGGAAACCGGGCAGCGCGCCTATGTGATGGAAAACGGGGCGGTGCGCTATAGCGGATCGTGTGCGCAACTGATGGCCAGCGACGACGTGCGCCGGGCCTATCTGGGGATGTAGCGATGCCTGTTGTTGATCAAGCCCTCCGGCCCCAGGATTCACCGCAGCGCTCACCGCAGACCCTGGCCCAGAAGTTGATCGCCGCCGCCTGCGGACGTGCCTCGGTCCAGCAGGGCGAAATCGTGACCTGCGCCGTGGACCTGGCGATGTTCCATGACTCCAGCGGGCCGCGCCGCTTGCAGCCCATGCTGCAAGAGCTGGGCGCGTCGCTGTGGGACCCGAAGAAGATCGTGCTGGTCATCGACCACTACGTGCCCGAATCCGACGACGAATCGCGCCGCATCGTGCGCATTGCGCGCGACTGGGCGGCGGGGCAGCAACTGCCCAACGTGTATGACTCGGTTGGCATCTGCCATGTGGTCGTGCCGCAGCATGGCCACATCCGCCCCGGCATGTTCTGCGTGGGCGGGGATTCGCATTCGCCCACGGGCGGTGCGTTCGGCGCGTATATGTTCGGCATCGGCAGCACCGAAATGCTGGGCGTGGCCGTCACCGGCAAGATCTGGGTCAAGGTGCCGCAAACGTTGATGATGCGCTGGAACGGGCGGCTGGCCGCCGGCGTGACCGCCAAGGACATGATGCTGCACATGATCGGCCGCTACGGCATGAACGGCGGGCGCTACCAAGCCGTGGAGTTCTGCGGCGAGGCCGTGCGCGCGCTGCCCATGCAGGAACGCATGACCCTGTCCAACATGAGCGCCGAACTGGGCTCGCAGGTGGGCCTGATCGCGCCGGACGAGACCACGGCCGCCTACTTGCGCAAGGCGGGCGTGACCGACAGCCTGGACCTGGCGCGCTGGCAAAGCGACGCGGACGCCGACGCTGAATGGCACGACTTTGACGCGGCCTTGCTGGCGCCACAGGTGGCCGCGCCGCACAGCCCGGCGAACGCGCGCGACGTGGACCAGTACCGCGATGTGCCGGTGCAAGTGGCCTATATCGGCGCGTGCACGGGCGCCAAGCTTGAGGACCTGCGCGCCGCGGCCAGCGTCTTGCGCGGTCGCCGCCTGGCGCCGGGCATGAGCCTGATGGTGGCGCCGGCCAGCCGCCTGGACCAGCAACAGGCCGAACAGGAAGGCGTGATGCAAGTGCTGCAAGACGCCGGCGCAGAGGTGCTGGCCACGTCATGCGGGGCCTGTGCGGGCTATGGCGGGTCCATTCCCGACGGGGCCAGCGTCATCTCCACCACCGCGCGTAATTTCAAGGGCCGCATGGGCTCCGAGACGGCGCGGGTTTACCTGGCGTCGCCCTACACCGTGGCGGCCTCGGCCGTTGCCGGCCGCATTGCAGACCCGCGCGAGGTGATGGCATGACGGACCGCACTGCAACAACTTCCACCGCCGTCGAAGCCGGCGCGGGGCGGACCACGTCGACGCCCGCCACATCGACCCATCGCGTCTGGCGCGTGGGGGCCGATATCGACACCGACGCGCTGGCCCCAGGCGCCTACATGAAGTTCGGCATCGACGAAATCGCGCGCCACTGCCTGCAACGCGTCCGCCCGGAATTCGCGGCGCAGGTGCGGCCGGGCGACGTGTTGGTGGCCGGGCACAACTTCGGCATCGGCTCCTCGCGCGAGCAAGCCGCATCGGCGCTGGTGCGCCTGGGAGTGGCCGCCGTCATCGCCCCGTCTTTCAACGGCCTGTATTTTCGCAACGCCTTCAATGTCGGCCTGTTGCTGTTGACCTGCGCGCAGGCGGATGCGCTGGCCGACGGCGAACGCATCACGTTCGACCCCATCGCCGGGCGTATCGGCCGCGCCCAAGCCGCCGACCCCGCTGCATTGCCTTGCGAGCCCGTACCTGACTTCCTGATGGACATGGTGCGGGCCGGCGGGCTGCTGAATCTGCTGAAACAGCGCCAAACCTCCTAGGAAGAACACGATGCTAGATCCCGTCACCCTGGCGGTCCTGAAGGGCCGTCTGGAACAGATTGCCGATGAGATGGACGCGACGCTGTACCGCAGCGCGTTCAACCCCATCATTGCCGAGGCCCACGACGCCTGCCACGGCATGTACGACGCGGCCACGGGCGCTACGCTGATCCAGGGCAAGTCCGGCCTGCCGGTCTTCGTGGGCGCGATGGCGTTTGCCGTGAAGGCGGCGGCCAAGGTTGCGGCCGAACGCGGCGGCATGGTGGACGGCGACGTCTGGCTGTTCAATGACCCGTACGAAGGCGGCACGCACGCCAACGACTTCAAGCTGGTGCGCCCGGTGTTCCGCGACCAGAAGCTGTTCTGCTTTCTGGCGTCGGCCGCGCATTGGCACGACGTGGGCGGCGCGGTGCCGGGCAACTACAACCCGGCCGCCACCGAATGCTGGCAAGAGGCGGTGCAGATCCCGCCGGTGCGCATCGTGCGCGCGGGCGTGCTGGACCCGGACGTGCTGGCCATCCTGAAGGCCAACACCCGCTTGCCGGACAGCTTGTGGGGCGACCTGAACGGGCAACTGGCCGCGTTGGAGTTGGGCGCGGGGCGTCTGGACGGGCTGCTGGACGAATATGGCGACGCCACCGTGCTGGAGTCGCTGGACACCTTGCGCCAGCGTGCGCGTCGTTTGATGCGCGACCACATCGCGCGCCTGCCCGACGGCGACTACGCGTTCGAAGACATGCTGGACAACGACGGTGTGCGCGACGTGGCGCTGCGCATCGCGCTGAAGCTGTCGATCAATGGTGACCGGCTGACGCTGGACTTCAACGGCACGTCGCCCGCCTGCGCGGGGCCCGTCAATATCTCCCGCGCCACTGCCATCGCGGCGTGCTACGTGGCGCTGAAGCACCTGTTTCCCGACGTGCCGGCCAACGCGGGCGTGCTGGACGCGGTGGACGTGGTGTTGCCCGATGGCCTGGTCATCTCGGCCGACCGGCCGCGCCCGGTGGGCGGCTATACCGAAACCATCCTGCGCATGATCGACGTGATCTTCTGCGCGATGGCGCAAGCCGCCCCAGAGCGCGCGATGGCCCAGGCCTACGGCACGATCAATGCGCTGTCCATCGCGGGCTATCGCAGCGACGCGGCGCGCAAAGGGCAGCGCTGGGTGATGTTCAGCTTTTTCGGTGGCGGGCACGGCGGGCACGCCGATGGCGACGGGCTGAGCCACGGCAATGCGCCGATTTCCACCGCCACCATTCCACCGCTGGAGATCCTGGAAGCCGCCTATCCCGTCCGCTTCACGCAGTGGGCGCTGCGCCCGGATTCGGCGGGCGACGGCAAGCATCGCGGCGGGCTTGGCGCCATCTATGAAATCGAATTGCTGGAAGACAGCGCCGAAGCGTTCATCTTCGGGGAACGCGGGCGCAGCGCGCCCAAGGGCATCGCGGGCGGCGGCCAGGCCGCACTGAACGTGTTCCGGTATCAGCAGGACGGGCAATGGGCATCCCCGCCGATGAGTTCGAAGATGCTGGGCATTCAGCTACAGCGCGGCGACCGCGTGCGGCTGGAAACGCCGGGCGGTGGCGGCTACGGCGATCCTGCCGACCGCACGATGGCCGCGCGTGAACACGACCGCAAGATGGGCTATGTGGGCGATATCGCCGGCAACAAGAAGGAGCAGTTGGCATGAGCACGGCAGATCGGGGTTTCGTCCCAGGCAACAACGCGTCGCGGGGGCTCGTGGTGGGCGTGGACGTGGGCGGCACGTTCACGGACCTGTTCGTGCTGGACGAGGCAGGCGGCACGGCGCGCGTGGTCAAGGTACCGTCCACGCGCGGCGAAGAAGCGCGTGGCTTCATGAACGGCATTGCGCGCGTGGCCGACGGCGCGGGCGCCATCAACACCATCGTGCATGGCACCACCGTGGGCACCAACGCGCTGCTGGAACGCAAGGTGGCGCGCACCGGCATCATCACCACGGCGGGATTCCGCGACGTGCTGGAGATGCGCCGCCGCGACCGGCCTCAGACCTGGGGCCTGCGCGGCAATTACGAGCCGGTCGTCTCGCGCGACCTGCGCCTGGAAGTCAGCGAACGCGTGCTGGCCGACGGCACCGTGCATACGCCGGTGGACCTGGGCCAGGTCGAGGCCGCGGCGCGCGCGCTGCTGGAGCAGGGCTGCGAGGCCGTGTGCGTGTTCTTCGTCAACGCGTATGCGAACCCGGTGAACGAGGCGCAGGCGGTGGCGCGCGTGCGCGCGATTTGGCCCAACGCCAATGTCACGGCGGCCACCGAAGTGCTGCCCGAGATCCGCGAATTCGAACGCTGCTCGACGGCGGTGCTCAATGCCGCGTTGCAGCCGGTGGTGGGCAGTTATCTGACGCGATTGGAATCCGATTTGCGCGAGAACGGCTTTGACGGCGAGCTGCTGGTCGTGCAGAGCAATGGCGGCGTGATGTCGCGGCAGACGGCGTGCGACGTGCCGGTGCGCACCGCGCTGTCGGGCCCGGCGGCGGGCGTGATTGCATGCGCGGCGATTGCGCGCGCTTCCGGCTTTCCCAACGTCGTTACCGGCGACATGGGCGGCACCTCGTTCGATGTGTCGCTGGTGGCGGGCGGCGAGGCCTCGCTGTCGGCGCAGACGGTGATCGACTTCGGCATGGTGGTGCGCGCGCCGATGATCCAGATCGAGACCATCGGCGCGGGCGGCGGGTCGATCGCCAGCGTGGATGCGGGCGGCCTGTTGCAGGTGGGGCCGGAATCCGCGGGCAGCGTTCCGGGCCCGGCCTGCTATGGGCGCGGCAATACCCGGCCCACCGTTACCGACGCCAATGTGCTGCTGGGCCGCATCTCGGCCGAGCGGCCGTTGGGCGGCGGCCTGCTGGCCACCATGAACGTGGAGCTGGCGCGCGCGGCCATCGAAGAACATGTGGCCAAACCGCTGGGCCTGGAGGTGCACGCGGCCGCCGAGGCGATCCTGACGGTGGCCAACGCCAAGATGGCCGGCGCGATACGCGTGGTGTCCATCGAACGCGGCCACGATCCGCGCAAGTTCGCGTACATGCCCTTCGGCGGCGGTGGCGCCTTGCATGTGTGCGCCATGATGAATGAAGTGGACGCCGCGCACGGCATCGTGCCGCGCTACCCGGGCGTGACGTCCGCGCTGGGCTGCGTCATGGCCGACATGCGGCACGACGGCGTGCAGACCTTGAACACCGCGCTGGACGCGCTGGATACCGACGATCTGTTGGCGCGTATCGATGCCCTGGCCGCGGCCTGCCAGGAACGCCTGGATTCGGCGGGCGTGGCATTTGAAGGCGTGCGTGAAAGCATCGAACTGGACATGCTTTATGTGGGCCAAAGCCACACCGTCTGCGTGGAAGTCACGCGCGATGCATTGACCCGGCCAGGCATTGCAGCGGCCTTCGACCGCGCCTACCGCGCCGCATTCGGCCGCAGCTTGAGCGGCATCGCCGTGCGCATCCTGAACCTGCGCTATGCGCGGATCGGCCAACGCCCCAAATTCGATTTGTCGCTGCTGGCGCCCACCTGCCGCGACATGCCGGCCGCGCTGGGCACGCAGCGCGTGTTTCACGCGGGCCAGTGGCGCGACGCCGTGCGCTATGCGCGGCTGGACCTGCCGGTAGGCGCCGAGGTGGCCGGCCCGGCGATTCTTGAACAGCCCGACACCACCATCTGGATCGAACCGGGCTTTGCCGGCCGCGTCGACGCGTTGGGCAATTTGCTGATTACCCGGCAGGACGCCTAGGAGACAAGCATGCAGGTTCTGAACCCTAGTACCACCGCCTTGCTGGTGATCGATCTGCAAAACGATTTCCTGGCGCCCGGCGGCGCCTACGATCGGGGCGGCGCGGTCAGCCCACAGGCGCGGGCCTTGCCGGCCCGCGTGGCGCCCGTTGCCCGCGCGTTGAAGTTGCAAGGCGGCTTTGTGGCGGCCAGCCAGTTCACGCTGTGGCCCGACGCGCACGGCGAGCCCATGATCTCGCCGCATTTGAAGCAACTGCGTCCGTTCCTTGCCAAAGGCGATTTCGCGGCCGGCTCCACGGGGCAGGCCAATGTGGCCGAGCTGGACGGGTTGGTGGACGTGGCGGTGTGGAAGGTGGCGTATTCGGCCTTCTTCAACACGCAGCTGGATTGGGTGTTGCGCCGCGCGGGCATCTCCAGCGTGGTGATTGCGGGCATCGTCACCAACGGCGGCGTGGCCAGCACCGCCCGCGATGCGCACATGCGCGACTATCACGTGACCGTGCTGGCCGACGGCTGCGCCGCGCCCACGCCCGCCATGCACGATGCCGCGCTGGCGGACCTGCGCACGGTGGCGGACGTGATCACGTGCAAGGATTTCATCGGCAGGCTGGCGTCGTGAGCGCGGCTGTCGTCAAACGAGGAAAGCCCGGCGGCCCTTCGGACGCCGACATGATGCAGGTGCCGGTGCTGATCATCGGCGCGGGCGCTTGCGGGCTGACCGCCGCGCTGCGGCTGGCGCAGGCGGGCATTGAAACCGTGTTGATCGAACGCGACGCCGCGCCCAGTGGCTCGTCGGCGCTGTCCTCGGGGTTTATTCCGGCAGCGGGGTCGGCGGTGCAGCGCGCCGCCGGCATCGATGACGACGCGGCGCGTTTCGCCGCCGACATCCAGGCCAAGGCCCACGGCACGGCCGCGCCGCATCTGGTTGCCGCCTACACGGGCGCGGCGGCCCCCGCCATGGATATGTTGGCGCGACATGGCCTGGCGTTCGAGGTCCTGGACGGTTTTCTGTATCCGGGACACCGCGCGCGCCGCATGCATGCCTTGCCGGAACGCACGGGCGTGGCCTTGGTGACCGCGCTGGAACGCGCCGCCACGGCGGCGGGCGCGCATCTGTTGACGCGCGCGCTGGCCCGCGACATCTGGGTGGAAGCGGGCGAGGGCGACCGTGGCGGCGTGGACGCCGGCAGCCGCATCACCGCCGTGGGCTGCGAACGGCCGGACGGGTCCGTGGACGTGATCGGCTGCCAGGTGCTGATCCTGGCCTGCAACGGATTTGGCGGCAACGCGGCCATGGTGGCCGAACATTTGCCCGCCATGCGCGAGGCCGTCTACGGCGGCCACGTCGGCAACGACGGCAGCGCCATCGAATGGGGCAAGGCCCTGGGCGCACGCCTGGCCGATCTGGGCGCCTACCAGGGGCACGGGTCCTGGGCGACACCGCAAGGCGCGTTGATCTCCTGGGCCGTCATGATGGACGGCGGGGTGCAGATCAATCGCGATGGGCGGCGCTTTCATGACGAAACGCAGGGCTATTCCGAAGCCGCCGTGCATGTGTTGTCCCAGCCGGGCGGCGTGGCCTGGAACGTGTTCGACGACCGCACGCTGGCATTGGCACGTGGCTTTCCGGATTTTGTGGCGGCCGACGCGGGCCAAGCAGTGAAAACCTGTGCGGATCTGCCCGCCCTGGCGGCGCTGATCGGCTGCGATGCCGGCGTGTTGCAACAGACCTTGCAAGCCGTCGGCCCGGATGGGGCGGACCCCCATGGGCGCCGCTTTGAACGCACGCTGCAAGCGCCGTACCACGCCGTCAAGGTCACGGGCGCGCTGTTTCATACGCAAGGTGGCCTGGATATCGATGCGCAATGCCGCGTGTTGACCCGCGATGGGCGGCCGCTGCCGAATTTGCTGGCTGCCGGTGGCGCCGCGCGCGGCGTGTCGGGCAACGACGTGTCGGGCTATCTGTCCGGCAACGGATTGCTCAGTGCGGTGGCGGGCGGCTATATCGCCGCCGCGACCGCCGCATCGCTGCTGGGGCACGAACTTGTACAGGAACCCTCATGAAGCAAACCCTGAAAACGCAATTGGCAGCGGGCGCCGTGCTGGCCCCCGGCATCTACGACCCCCTGTCGGCGCTGATCGCCGAGCAGGCCGGGTTTGCCGCGCTGTACCTGTCGGGCGCTTCCATCGCCTACACCCGCTTGGGCCGTTCAGACATCGGCCTGACCACGTATTCCGAGGTCGAGGACACGCTGGCCCGGATCACCGAACGCGTCGCCACGCCGGTGATCGTGGATGCCGACACGGGCTTTGGCAACGCGTTGAACACGCAGCGCACCGTGCGCGGCTTCGAACGCGCGGGCGCTGCCATGATCCAGTTGGAAGACCAGACGTTTCCCAAACGCTGCGGGCATCTGGATGGCAAGGCGGTGATACCCGCGACCGAGATGTGCGGCAAGCTGCGCGCCGCCGTGGACGCGCGGGTGTCAGCGTCCACGCTGATACTGGCGCGCACCGACGCGGTGGCGGTTGAAGGGCTGGAGGCCGCGCTGGACCGCGCCGAGCGCTATCTTGAAGCCGGCGCCGACGCGCTGTTCATTGAAGCCTTGCGCACGCCAGAACAGATGCAGGCGGCCTGCGCCCGCTTTGCCGCGCGCGTGCCGCTGTTGGCCAATATGGTGGAAGGCGGCAAGACGCCGGTGCAAAGCGCGGACGCGCTGACCGCCCTGGGCTTTCGCATCGTCATCTTTCCCGGCGGCACGGCGCGCGCCGTGGCGCACACCTTGCAGGCTTACTACGGCAGCCTGCGCCAGCACGGCACGACTGCGCCATGGCAGGACCGGATGCTGGATTTTGACGGCTTGAACGCGGTGATCGGTACGCCTGAACTGCTGGAGCAGGGGCGACAGTACGAGGGCTAGGGCAACGGTAGGACACGAGCGCGGCCCGATCATAAATTCCCCCAAGCGCATCGCATTTCGCGAATCAATAGCGCTAAGATGGATTCGCTGCAACCGCCGGGCCAACTATCGTGCTGGCCAGGCAATCGCCGTCATCGCAAGACGAAGACGGCGGCATCGGCGCGAGAGGGAATCATGACTGGAATCATCCGAGTCTCCATTCTTGCTGTGTTGCTGCTGATCCTGACGCCTGCACTGTCCGCTGGGGCAGAGGACGCGCGTCCGGAACCCTCTCCCCTTGAGCTGGCGCTTGAGACCGCCCCGGTCGAGGTGGACGGCCAGGTGCTCTTCCGGGTCCGAGGGCTGTCCTCATTTCCCGCCGAGCGGCGCGCCGAGGCCATCCGGGAAAGAATCACGAAGGTCGCGGCGGATACCTCGTTTTCAAGCGCCGGCCTTCGGACCGAGCCCGTTGATAATGGCACCGTCATCATGGCGGGGGCAACCGCGCTGATCATCGTCAGCGACGCCGACGCCCAGCTTGAACAAACTACGCGTGACAATCTCGCGGCGTTGCATCTGCTGCGCATCCGGCAAGCCATAGACGACTTCCGGCGGGCGCGCGGCACCGAAGCCCTGCTCAGGTCCGGCCTTTACAGTGCCGGCGCAACGGTATTGCTGGCCCTGGGTATCGCCGTTCTGCTGTTGCTTAACCGCTGGCTGGACAAGGCGGTGTCCCGGCTTTTGAAAAGCCGCGTCCGCGCGGTGGATATCCAGTCATTCGAGCTGTTGCGATCGGACACCATCTGGAAGGCGTTGCACGCGCTGGTGCTGGCGGTGGGCGCCGCCACCATCGTCATATCGGTGTATGCGTACCTGCAATACGTGCTTGCGCTGTTTCCCTGGACGCGCTCGCTTTCCAACGACCTGTTCGACCTGGCCACCGGTACCGCCGAAAGGCTGGGAAAATCCGCAGCCGCGGTGATCCCCGACATTCTTATCCTTGTCCTTATCTATTACGTGGCCCGTTTCGCGCTGCGACGGGTCCGCACTTTCTTCGATGCGGTCGAACACCGGCGCGTGAGCTTCGCCCAATTCGAGCCGGAATGGGCCATCCCCACCTACAAGCTTGCGCGGATATTGATCCTGGCGTTTGCGCTGATCGTTGCATACCCGTATATCCCCGGTTCCGAGACGGCCGCGTTCAAGGGCATTTCGATCTTCATCGGCCTGGTGGTGTCGCTGGGATCTTCCACGGCAATCTCCAACTTTATCGCCGGCTATCTGATGACCTATCGACGCGTGTTCAAGGTGGGGGACAGGGTGAAGGTGGGTGACGTGGTGGGGGAAGTGGTGTCGGTGCGCCTACAGGTGACCCACGTCCGGACGAACAAGAATGAAGAAATCACGATTCCGAATTCCCAGATCCTGAACAGCGACGTCACCAACTACAGCTCGCTGGCCGCCTCCCAAGGCTTGATTCTTCACACCAGTGTCGGCATTGGCTACGAAGTCCCGTGGCGGCAGGTTGAAGCCATGCTGCACGCCGCGGCCGCGCGGTGCGCGGTGGTGCTGGCCGAGCCCGGCCCCTTCGTGCTGCTGACCAAGCTGGGAGACTTTGCGGTTACCTACGAGCTGAACGCCTACACCCGCGATACGCAAAGAATCGCCAAGACCTATGCCGAACTGCACCGCCACATTCTTGACGTCTTCAACGAATACGGCGTGCAGATCATGACGCCGGCCTACGAAGGGGACCCGGACGAGCCCAAGGTGGTGGCGCCGGCGCAATGGTATACGGCGCCGGCGGTGCCGGCAGTATCGGATGATCGCGCGGACCGCTGATCGGTTCGGCGTCAAACCCGTGATTGGCCGGCCTGGGCGGCGCGCACACCCACGGACGCGGCCGATCCCCGGTCTGACGGAATTTTGCCGGATATAGCATGGACTTTGCGATCCGTCGGTAGCAACAATGCCATGCAGGTTTCGCACTTGAGGGGGCTTCCCCGGAGGTGGTAGGTCGGGGGTCCAGAACGTCGTCTTTCGAGGGCCGAACGCCATGGACTTCTTAGGCAACTTGCTGCAGCGCTACCCCGAGCTTGCCGTTTTCCTGGCGATCGGCCTGGGCTATTGGGTCGGCGGATTCAAGATTCGCGGGGTCGGCTTTGGGCCGGTGACAGGCTCCTTGCTGGCGGGATTGCTGATCGGCTATTTCTTTCTCATACCGGTATCCGACACCGCCAAGCAGGTGCTGTTCCTGCTGTTTATGTTCGGAATCGGCTACTCGGTGGGGCCAAGTTTCTTTCGAGGCATGAAGGATGGCGGCTGGCGGTGGGCGGTGCTGGGCGTCGTCATACCCGTTGCGGGGCTGCTCACGGCCTGGGCGCTGGCGCTCTTGCTGAAGCTGGAACTCGGTTATGCCGTGGGCTTGATCTCGGGCGGCTTGACCGAGTCGCCCGCTATCGGCACGGGTAGTGAAGCCATCCGCAATCTTCCCATCAGCGCTGCCGAGAAGGACCGCCTGATCAGCCAGATCGCCGTTGCCGATGCGCTCTGCTACATCTTCGGGACGTTCGGAATCATCTGGTTCTGCTCCAGCCTGGGGCCGAAGCTATTGCGCGTGGACCTGAAGGCGGAGGGCGCGCGGCTTGAGCAGGCGTACGGCATACAGCGTCAGAAAGCCGGCGTGGCTTCGGCGTGGCGTAAATTCGACTTGCGCGCCTATCTTCTTCAGCCCGACCACCCCGCCGTGGGCCATAGCGTTGCGCTGGTCGAATCGCGATATGCCCCGGACCGGATGTTCGTGGAACGCATCCGGCGTGACGGCAGCTTGCTTGCCGTCGAGGCCACGACGGTCCTGCGCGCCGGTGACGTGGTGGCGGTCTCGGGCAAAAGCGAAGTGATACTGAAATGGCTGGACGGCCACGCCGTCGAACAGGCAGACCGCGAACTGCTGGATATTCCAAGCGCGATGTACGACGTCGTGTTGTCCAACCCTGCGCTTGTCGGCAAGACAGTGGCTCAGATTGCGGAGCAGGCCCAGGAAGTGCGCGGCGTGTTCCTTCGCGACATCCGGCGCAACGGCGTACAGATACCGGTGGGTTCCAAAACGGTGCTGTTGCGCGGCGACGTGCTCAGTATCGTCGGGCTTGAGCCCGCGGTTGAACGCGTGGCCGAGCGCATGGGCAGCATCGTGCGGGAATTGAACGCCACGGACTTTGTTGCGCTGGGATTCGGCATTTTCGTCGGCGCGGTGGTGGGGACGTCGCTGGTGCTGCCCATCGGCAGCATGCATATCGCCATTGGCAGCAGTGTCGGGACACTGATTCTTGGGCTGCTGGTGGGCTGGCGAAATTCCGCAAGGCCGTTGTTTGGGCGCATCTCCCACGGCGCCCTTGAATTCATGAAGTCCATCGGGTTGGCGGGCTTTGTCGCGATGATCGGGCTGAAGGCGGGGCCGGTATTCGTGCAAGCGCTTCAAGAAGTCGGGCTGACGATTTTCCTGGCGGGCATCGTGGTCACGATGGTTCCGCAGTTTGTCGGCTTGCTGTTCGGGCGCTACGTGCTGGGGCTTGAGCCCCTGTTGCTGCTGGGCGCGCTGGCCGGGGCACAAACGATGACGGCCGGGCTTGCCGCGGTGCAGGAAAAATCACAGAGCCCGGTCGCGGTCATCGGGTATTCCGGCACGGTGGCGTTCGGACACATTCTGATCACGACGTGGGGAACGGTGATCGTCTGGCTGCTTTACTGATCGACCCCGCGACGGACCGTTGCCCACCATGCCCGCATCCTCGCCCACGCCTGCCCCCGTCGACTCGGCGGTTACGCGCTGGATGCCCGGGCTGTCTGTACTACGGTCATATCAAGCGGCTTGGCTACCCAACGACCTGGCGGCGGGCCTGGTATTGGCCGCGATGCTGGTACCGGTGGGCATCGCCTATGCCGAGGCGTCGGGCGTGCCGGGCATCTACGGGCTTTACGCCACCATCGTGCCGCTGCTGGCCTATGCCATTTTTGGGCCAAGCCGCATCCTGGTGCTGGGGCCGGATTCGGCGCTGGCCGCGCCCATTCTTGCGGTGGTGCTGAGCGTGTCCGGGGGCGACCCCGTGCGCGCGGTGGCCGCGGCCAGCCTGATGGCCGTCATTGCCGGGCTGGTCTGCATCGTTCTGGGCTTGTTGCGCCTGGGGTTCATCACCGAACTGTTGTCCAAGCCCATACGCTATGGCTACATGAACGGCATTGCGCTCACCGTGCTTGTCAGCCAGCTGCCGAAATTGTTCGCCATTCCGATCGACGGCGGCGGCCCCTTGCGCGAGCTGTGGCAATTGGGGCGGGCAGTGGCCGATGGCAAAACCAACAGCTATGCCTTCGCGGTAGGGGCGGCCAGTTTGGTGACGATCTTGCTGCTTAAGCGTTTTAAGCGCGTGCCCGGCATCTTGGTCGCCGTTGTCCTGGCGACATTGGCGGTCAGCATTTTTCGGCTGGATGTTCACGGCGTGAAAGTGCTGGGCGAGATCCCGCAGGGCTTGCCGACATTCACCTGGCCATGGCTGGACAACGCGGACTGGCTCACCATCATCGTCGGGGGCGGCGCGGTGGCGATGATTTCCTTCGCGGATACAAGCGTGCTGTCGCGAACCTACGCCGCACGCACGCACTCCCATGTCGATCCAAATCAGGAAATGGTGGGCTTGGGCGTGGCCAACCTGGCGGCGGGATTCTTCCAGGGGTTTCCGATCAGCAGCAGCGCATCACGCACGCCCGTGGCTGAAGCGGCGGGTGCGCGCACGCAGCTGACGGGCGTGGTCGGGGCGGCGGCCGTGGCGCTTTTGCTGTTGTTGGCGCCTGACCTGCTGCGCTACCTGCCCAACAGCGCGTTGGCCGCCGTGGTGATCGCCGCGGCCATCGGCCTGTTCGAAATCAAGGACCTGCGCCGTATCTACCGCATCCAGCAATGGGAGTTCTGGCTGTCGATGTTGTGCTTTGCCGGCGTGGCGGCGTTTGGGGCGATACCCGGCATCGGCCTGGCGGTCGTCATCGCCATCATCGAGTTTCTGTGGGACGGCTGGCGGCCGCATTTCGCGGTGTTGGGGCGTGTGCCCAACTTGCGCGGCTATCACGACTTGAAGCGCTATCCAGATGCCGCACTGATCGACGGCCTGGTGCTGTTTCGCTGGGACGCGCCGCTATTCTTCGCCAATGCCGAGCTGTTTCAGCAACGGCTGTTGGAAGCCGTCGATGCCTCGCCCACGCCGGTGCGCCGGGTCGTGGTGGCGGCCGAACCCGTCACCAGCGTTGACGTGACCGCGGCGGACATGTTGCGCGAACTTGCCCAACATCTGTCCAAGGAAGGCGCGGCACTGCATTTTGCCGAGATGAAGGATCCGGTACGGGACAAGCTCAAGCGCTTCGAACTGGCGGAAATTTTTGGCGACGATCATTTCCATCCAACGGTGGAAAGCGCCGTGGAGCTTTATCTGGGCAAAACCGGCGCCGACGGTTGCGAGCAATAGCGCCAGGCGGTTCCGGCGTGCCTGGCGGCTACTGTTATCGCGCCGTGCGCTGATGCGGCACCAGCGGGGGCGTGGGCTGGCCGGCTATCACATCCCAGAAGCCGGGCAGGAAGCACTCGGCCACCAGCAGCGGCTGGCCCTGGCGCCAGAAGACGGACCGTCTTGCCCACACGCGGTGGGCGTCTTGCGAGTGGCCGTCGGTGGGCAGCACGTCGCGCGCCGTGGCGTAGAACGGCACGGGCGAGGCCAGGCGGCGGCAGGCAAAGCGGGAACGGATGACGGTGCTGTCGTGATACAGCATGTCGGCCAGCGGCCGGGTCAGCAGGCGGCGCATGCCTTGCCACGCGCCATGCGACGCGCGTAGCGGCGTCAGGCTGCGGGCGGGCACGCTGTCCACGCCGTTCACCGACATCAGCACTTCGCGGATCCAGACCGGCGAGCCGGGCGCGATGCCCATGGCGCGGGCTTCGTCGGGCGGCGCGCCGTCGGCGTATTCGGCCAGCACGCGCAGGCGCACCTGGCCTACCTGGCGCAGGCCGGCGGTCAGGGCGCCGGGGCGAAACAGCCAGTGGCGCATGGCGGGGGGCAGGACGGGTGGCGCGACGGCCAGCCAGCCGGGAGCAAGCGGGGGGAGATGGGCGGCGGGTTTCATCATGGCTGCGTATTATGCCAAGCCCGAAGGGCGGCTCGCCAACGCATACAATACCGGCCATGGAAAAAGTACGAATCTCCAAGCTCATGTCCGAGCGCGGACTTTGCTCGCGCCGCGAGGCCGACAGCTATATCGAACGCGGCTGGGTCCGCGTGGACGGCGAAGTGGTGTCCGAACTGGGCGCCAAGGCGTTTCCGGATCAGGTCATCACGCTAGAGCGCGCCGCGCAGGCGCGCCAGACCTCGCGCGTGACCATCCTGATCAACAAGCCGGTGGGATATGTGTCCGGCCAGGCCGAAAAAGGCTATACGCCCGCCGTGGCGTTGATCGACTCGCGCTCGCGTTTTGCCGGCGACCGCCATCCGCAGCGCTTTGAACGCGCGCACCTGGACGGCCTGGCGGTGGCGGGGCGGTTGGACATCGATTCGCAAGGCTTGCTGGTGCTGACGCAAGACGGTCGCATCGCCAAGCACCTGATCGGCGAAGACTCCAGCGTGGACAAGGAATACCTGGTGCGGGTGCAGGGCGATTTGCCCGACCGTGGCCTGGAACTGCTGAATCACGGCCTGTCGCTGGACGGCAAGGCGCTGAAGCCCGCCCATGTGCGCTGGCAAAACCACGACCAGCTGCGCTTCGTGCTGCGCGAAGGCAAGAAACGCCAGATCCGCCGCATGTGCGAACTGGTCGGGCTGAAAGTCGTGGGCCTGAAGCGCGTGCGCATCGGCCGCGTGTCGCTGGGCGACCTGCCGCTGGGGCAGTGGCGGTATCTGCGCGACGACGAGGGCTTTTAATCCCACTATCGTTCAGCATCTAGTCAGCCTGGGCCCGCCCGGGCTGTTCTTTCTGGCCGACAAGTGAATTCGGGCGTCAGCAGATTTTTCAGTCTGTTTCGAACCTGCCGTTATTTCATGAAGGCGGGCGTATCCTTCGCTTGCCCGTTGCTGCCCAGGCGCTCCATCAGGAATTCGATGAAGATCCGGGTCTTGGCCGGCAGCAGCCGCGTCTCGGTCACGGCATAGACGGGGAAGGGGCCCAGTTGCCAGTCTGGCAATACGCGCCGCAACTGCCCTGATTGCTGTTCAGCCGTCTGGCCGCCCACCAGGACCGCGATGCCCGCGCCCAGCATGGCCAGCCGCCGCGCCATGGCGACGCCGTTGACCGAAAACCGGTTGCCCGGCGTGAACTCAATGTGCTGATCGCCATTGCTGAGCGGCCATCGCGTGACGCGGCCCGCGCCTTCCGCGCGGAACTCAATGCACTCATGGCGAGTCAAGTCACTGGGATGTTTGGGTTCTCCGTGCTTTTCCAGGTAGTCGTGCGAGGCATACAGGTGGGCGGGCAGCATGCCCAGCAGCCGGGCGATTTGCGTCGAGTCGGGCAGGTCGCCGATTTCGATTGAGATATCGCAGGTCTGGAACACGCGCGAGGCGTGGTCCGGGTTTGCCAGGTCCAGGAAAAACGTGACGTCGGGATAGCGGCGGGAGAACTCCATGAACGATTCAGCCAGGAAGTCGGTGCCGAAATCCGCGGGCATGTTGACCCGCAGCGGCCCGGCCGGCGTGTCGACCAGCTTTTGCAGTTCTTCATGGGCGATCTGCGCCTCGGCCACGATGCGCTGGCAGCGTTCGAAGTACAGCCGCCCGGCATCGGTCAGCTCTACCTTGCGGGTGGTGCGGCTCAACAAGCGCAGGCCCACCGATTTTTCCAATTCGGCCACCTGGCGAGACAAGGTCGATTTCGGCACGCCCAGCGTTGCTGCAGCGCGGCTAAAACTACGTGTCTTGGCCACTTCGACGAAGAGTTCCATGCCTTGTAAGCGTTTCATGTCGAGATTCTTTCACAGACTTGGTGTGGGAAATTGTCCCATAAATGGAATGATGTTTTCTTTATCCGCCCCTTTGTTTCTGGGGCGGGATAACTCAGAATGCGGGTTCTGCAATGCAGCAATGCAATAAAGCCCTCTTGCGTTTTCAATGCCAATCCACCCATTCGATGCACAAGACCTCCCCCTTATCGTGGGCGGAGGCGGGCTCCTTTTTTGTCGGAAATCGGGAATATCTATGAATAAGAAAAGCGCTATGTGGCGCAGCGCGGCAGTGCTCACGCTGACGGCATCGGCTCTCACCCTGGCCGCTTGCGGCAAGAAACAAGACGCACCGCAAGCGGGCAAACCGCAAGTGACCGTGGTGACCCTGACCACGCAACCCGTTTCCCTGACCACCGAACTGCCGGGCCGCACGTCCGCGTTCCGCGTGGCCGAAGTGCGGCCCCAGGTGAACGGCATCGTGCAAAAGCGCCTGTTCACCGAAGGCGGCGAGGTCAAGGCCGGCCAGCAGCTCTATCAGATCGACCCGGCGCTGTACCAAGCCAGCCTCGACAGCCAGAAGGCTGCGCTGGCCCGCGCCCAGGCGCAGCAGAAGACGGCCGCCTTGCTGGCCGAACGCTACAAGCCGCTGGTGGCCACGCGCGCCGTCAGCCAACAGACCTACGACAACGCCGTGGCGTCGCGTGACCAGGCGGCGGCCGATGTGCTGTCGGCCAAGGCCGCGCTGGATACGGCGCGCATCAACCTCGTCTACACCAAGGTGCTGTCGCCCATCGACGGCATCATCGGCCGTTCCGCGGTGACCGAAGGCGCGCTGGTCACGGCCAACCAGACCGCCGCCCTGGCCTCGGTGCAGCAGATTGACCCGATCTACGTCGACGTGACGCAGTCCAGCGTGCAGCTGCTGCGCTTGCAGGACGCGCTGGCCAGCGGCCAGCTGAAGAAGGCCGATGGCGAACAAGCCGCGCTGGTGTCGCTGACCCTGGAAGACGGCTCGCAATACAAGCAGACCGGCAAGCTGCAATTCTCGGAAGTCACGGTGGACCAGGGTACGGGTTCCATCACGTTGCGCGCGGTGTTCCCGAACCCCGACCGGCGCCTGTTGCCCGGCATGTTCGTGCGCGCGCGGCTGGCTGACGGCGTGGCCGCCGACGGGCTGCTGGTGCCGCAACGCGGCGTGACGCGCAACCAGCGTGGCCTGCCGACGGCGCTTGTCGTCAATGACAAGAACCAGGTCGAGCTGCGCCAACTGACGACCGACCGCGCCATTGGGGACAAGTGGCTGGTTACCGACGGCCTGGCCGCCGGCGACAAGGTGATCGTGGAAGGCTTGCAAATGGTGCGTCCGGGCGTCGAAGTCGTCGCTACCGAGGCTGGCGCCAACGCACAGCAGCCGCAGGCGGCCAATGCCGCCCCGGCCAAGCAGTAATCAGGGAGCCTTGCATGGCAAAGTTTTTTATCGATAGGCCGGTATTCGCGTGGGTGATCGCGATTGTGCTGATGATGGCCGGTGCGCTGTCCATCCTGCAATTGCCGGTCTCGCAGTACCCCAACATCGCCCCGCCCGCGATCGGCATCGCGGTGACCTACCCGGGTGCGTCCGCGCAAACCGTGCAGGACACCGTGGTGCAGGTCATCGAACAGCAGATGAACGGGCTGGACGGCTTGCAGTACATCTCGTCGGAAAGCAATTCCGACGGCAGCATGTCCATCACGCTGACGTTCAAGCAGGGCACCAACCCGGACACGGCGCAGGTGCAGGTGCAGAACAAGCTGGCGCTGGCGCAGCCTTTGTTGCCGCAGGAAGTGCAGCAGCAGGGTATCCGCGTCACCAAGGCCACGAAGAACTTCCTGATCGTGGCGGGCTTCGTGTCCACCGACGGCACGATGACCAAGGACGACCTGGCCGACTACGTGGCCTCGTACGTGCAGGACCCCATCAGCCGCACGCAAGGCGTGGGTGACTTCCAGCTGTTCGGCTCGCAGTACGCGATGCGGATCTGGCTGGACCCGGCCAAGCTCGTGAACTACGGGCTGACCACGGTGGACGTGGTGACGGCGATCAAGGAACAGAACGTGCAGGTGTCGTCCGGCCAGCTGGGCGGCTTGCCGTCCGTGCGCGGGCAGCAATTGAACGCCACCATCATCGGGCCGTCGCGCCTGGAGAAGCCGGAAGACTTCGGCCGCATCCTGCTCAAGGTCAATGCCGATGGCTCGCAAGTGCGTCTGGGCGATGTCTCGCGCATTGAACTGGGTGGGCAGACCTACGCCATCGACAGCTTCTACAACGGCAAGCCCGCCTCGGGCCTGGCGATCAAGCTGGCCCCGGGCGCCAACGCGCTGGACACGGCGCAGGCGGTGCGCGACACCATCAACAACCTGAAGCCGTACTTCCCGCCGGGCATGGACGTCGTCTATCCGTACGACACGACGCCGTTCGTCAGCCTGTCGATTCATGAAGTGTTCAAGACGCTGGTCGAAGCCATCATCCTGGTCTTCCTGGTGATGTACCTGTTCTTGCAGAACTTCCGCGCCACCATCATCCCCACGCTGGCCGTGCCGGTGGTGTTGCTGGGTACGTTCGGCGTGCTGGCCGCGTTCGGTTATTCCATCAACACCTTGACGATGTTCGGCATGGTGCTGGCCATTGGCCTGTTGGTGGACGATGCGATCGTGGTGGTCGAAAACGTGGAGCGGGTGATGGCCGAAGAGGGCTTGACGCCCAAGCAGGCCACACGCAAATCCATGGGCCAGATCACGGGCGCGCTGATCGGTATTGCCATGGTGCTGGCCGCCGTGTTCATCCCGATGGCGTTCTTCGGCGGCTCCACCGGCGTGATCTACCGCCAGTTCTCGATCACGATCGTGTCCTCGATGGTGTTGTCGGTGCTGGTTGCCATCGTGTTCACGCCAGCCTTGTGCGCCACCTTGCTCAAGCCGATCCCCAAGGGCCATCACGGTACGAAGAAGGGTTTCTTCGGCTGGTTCAACCGCTCGTTCGAGCGCAGCAGCAACGGCTATGCCAATACGGTTGCGCGCGGGCTGAACCGCACCAAGCGCCTGATGATCGTGTACCTGGCGTTGGTCATTGCCATGGGTTGGCTGTTCACGCGTATTCCCACGGCCTTCCTGCCGGCCGAGGACCAGGGCATCTTGTTTGCCCAGATCCAGACGCCCGCCGGCGCCACCGCCGAAGCCACCAAGGCCGTTATCGACGACGCGACCAAGTACCTGCTGACCGAGGAAAAGGACGCCGTGACATCGGTGTTCGCCGTCAACGGCTTTAACTTCGGCGGCCGTGGTCAGAACGCGTCCATCCTGTTCATCAAGCTGCGCGACTGGGAAGAACGCGGCGACGCCAGGCTTAAGGCCGGCGCCGTGGCGGCACGCGCCAACGCGCACTTCGGCAAGACCGAGCGCCGCGCGCAACTGTTCGTGGTGCCGCCGCCGTCCGTGATGGAATTGGGCAACGTCACCGGCTTTGACTTCCAGCTGATGGACCGCGCCGGCGTGGGCCACGAAAAGCTGCTTGCCGCGCGCAACCAGCTGCTGGGCGAAGCCGCCAAGAGCCCGGTGCTGGTGGGCGTGCGTCCCAACGGCATCGAAGACGCACCGCAGTACCAACTGGATATCGACCGGGAAAAAGCGCGTGCGCTGGGCGTGGCCGTGTCGGACATCAACAGCACGCTGGCCACGGCGTGGGGGTCTTCGTACGTCAACGACTTCATCGACCGGGGCCGCGTGAAGAAGGTGTTCGCGCAGGGCGAGGCATCCTCGCGCATGCTGCCGGAAGACCTGAACAAATGGTACGTACGCAACAATGCGGGCGACATGGTGCCGTTCTCGGCGTTCTCGAAAGCCACGTGGAGCTTCGGCCCGCAAAAGCTGAACCGCTATAACGGCGTGCCGTCCTACAACATCCAGGGCCAGGCGGCGCCGGGTTATAGCTCGGGCGCGGCCATGGAAGAAATGGAAAAGCTGGCGGCCAAGCTGCCGGTGGGCGTGGGCTTTGAATGGACGGGACTGTCGTTCGAAGAACGCCTGTCCGGTTCGCAGGCCCCGGCGCTGTACGCCATTTCGTTGATCGTGGTGTTCCTGTGCCTGGCCGCGTTGTATGAAAGCTGGTCCATCCCGACGGCGGTGATGCTGGTGGTGCCGCTGGGCATTATCGGCGTGCTGCTGGCGACGCTGGCACGCGGGCTGTCCAACGACGTGTACTTCCAGGTGGGGCTGTTGACCACGGTGGGGCTGGCGGCCAAGAACGCGATTCTGATCGTGGAATTTGCCAAGGAACACTTCGAGGCAGGCGCAAGCCTGACGGAGTCGGCCATCCACGCCGCCCGCCAACGCTTGCGCCCCATCCTGATGACGTCGCTGGCGTTCATCTTGGGCGTGACGCCGCTGGCGATTTCGTCGGGCGCCGGTTCGGGCAGCCAGAACGCCATCGGCACGGGCGTGATCGGCGGCATGCTGACCGGCACGTTCCTGGCCATCTTCTTTGTTCCGGCTTTCTTCGTCATCATGCTGCGCGTGTTCAAGGTCAAGCGCATGAGCGAAAACCAAGACAAGCACGACACCAGCGCCAACGGCTCGCAGGAAGTGTCCGCCGAAGGACAACCGTAATGAAACTTCAGATGAGAACCTTGTTGTCTGTTTCCCTGGCGGCGGCCCTGGCGGGCTGCTCGCTGGCCCCGACCTACGAACGGCCCGACGCGCCCGTCAGCGCCAACTATCCCACGGGCGATGCCTACAAGGCCGATGGCTCGCAGCTGGCGCAGGGCATGTCCACCGCCGACGTCGGCTGGCGCGACTTCTTCAGCGACCCGCTGCTGCAACAGCTGATCGAACTGTCGCTGGCCAACAACCGCGACCTGCGCGTGGCCGCGTTGAACGTGGAAGCGGCGCGTGCGCAGTACCGTATCCAGCGTGCCGACCTGCTGCCCAGCGTGGGCGTGGCCGGCAAGGAAACCGCGCAGCGCACGCCGGCCGACCTGTCGCCCAGCGGCAGCGCCACCACCAGCCACAACTACCAGGTGGGCGCCGCACTGTCGGCCTGGGAACTGGACCTGTTCGGCCGCATCCGCAGCCTGAGCGACAAGGCGCTGGAGTCCTATCTGGCGCTGGACGAAACGCGTACGGCCACGCAGCTGACGCTGATTGCCGAAGTGGCCAATGCCTATCTGACCTTGCGCGCCGACCAGGAATTGCTGGGCCTGACGCGTGACACGCTAAAGAGCCAGGAAGATTCGTTCAAGCTCACGCAGCAAAGCTACGACCAGGGGCTGTCCACGGCGCTGGACCTGAGCCAGGCGGAAGTGTCGCTGCGCACGGCCCAGCGCAACCTGTCGCAATACACGCGTCAGGCCGCGCAGGACCGCAATGCGTTGACGCTGCTGGTGGGCCAGCCGATGTCGCCGGAAATGGTGGCGGCGCTGGACCAGGCCGTAAAGCTGGATGACGGCATGTTGCCCACGACCTTGCCGGCCGGCTTGCCGTCGGATCTGTTGGCGCGCCGCCCGGACATCCGCGCGGCCGAACATCAGCTCAAGGGCGCCAACGCCAACATCGGCGCGGCGCGCGCGGCGTTCTTTCCCACCATCAGCCTGACCGGCCAGGCGGGCACCGCCAGCGCCAGCCTGGGCGGCTTGTTCGAAGGCGGGTCGGGCGCGTGGAGCTTCGTGCCGCAGATCACCGTGCCGATCTTCGCCGGCGGTTCGCTGCAAGCGAATCTGGATTTGGCCAAGGTGCAGAAGAACATCCAGGTGGCGCAGTACGAAAGGTCCATTCAGACGGGCTTTCGTGAAGTGGCCGACGCCCTGGCCGGGCGCGGCACGCTGGACGACCAGATCCAGGCGCAGCGCTTGCTGGTGGACGCCAACCAGCGCGCCTACGACGTGTCGGACCAGCGTTTCCGCCAGGGCATCGACGACTACCTGAGCGTGCTGGATTCGCAGCGTTCGCTGTACACATCGCAGCAAGCGCTGGTGGATACGCGGCTGGCCCGGCTGTCCAACTTGGTTACCTTGTACAAGGTGCTGGGCGGCGGTTGGACCGAGCGCACGGTCACGGCTACGACCGCGCAGGGGTCGGGCGCGGGCGCGAGCGCAGGCTCGGGTTCGTAACCGCAACGGACTCGCCAAAAACAAAACGGGCCGATCGAAAGATCGGCCCGTTTTTTATTGATGCTTGCCTGGCAGGGCGTCAGGTGCGCTTGCGGGCGACAAGGCCAACCACGAACAGCACGATGATGGCGCCCACAACCGAGGCGATCCAGCCAGCCGGTTCGCCCTCTGCGTACCAACCCATCGTCTGACCCAGGAAACCGGCAACCACGGCGCCGACGATACCCAGGATGGTGGTCATGATGATCCCCATGTTCTGGTCTCCGGGCATGATGGCGCGGGCGATCAAGCCCACGATGAACCCGACGATGATCATGATGATAATGCTCATGCGCATACTCCTTGCTTTAATAAAAAGGGGGCGATGTGCACTGATGATACTCACGCTTTTTGGGGGGCGGCTGTAACAACTGGTATGTGGCGCGGCCATGCAACAAGTCGGGCAATCGGGCCTGGATGGTGTCCGGATCAGGAGGTAATGTCGATCAGTTGGGCGACGTCCTTGGTCAGCGCCGAGACGCTGTCGGTGTCAGACGCCAGCAGCCGCGCGTGGCCGTCCTTGTCGAAAATGTACACGCCACGGCTGTGCGTGACCTCGTACATGTCGGCGTCGTCGCCCGGGCGCGGCTTTTCAATCTGGTAGGCCACGCGGTAGCGCCGAGCCAGGTCGGCGATCTGTTTTTCGTCCCCCGTCACGCCGATGGCGTTGTTGTTGAAGGCGTTGACGTAGGCTTGCAGGATGTCGGGCGTGTCGCGGTGCGGGTCGACGCTGACGAACACGATGCGCACGTTCTTGGCCTTGTCGCCCAGGTTTTGCAGCACGGCCGTCAACTGCGCCATGGTGGTGGGGCAGATGTCCGGGCAACTGGCGTAGCCGAAGAACAGCATGACCGTCTTGCCCTTCAGGTCGTCGCTGCTGATGGTCTTGCCGCCCGCGCCGGGCAGCGAGAATTTCAGGTCGGGCAGATGCCCCTTGACGTTGTACAGCGTCCAGTCCACGTTCCGATCGCCGCAGGCGGCAAGAAACACGCAAAGGGCCAACAGCAGACCACGCCAGGCGCGGCCGGTAATGAGGTGTCGCATGAGTCTCAGGAAAGGCCGAAAGAGTTGTAGGAGCAATCCGTCCCGGATCAAGCCGGTCAAACCCTTTGATTCTACCTGCATGGATGCGGCGGGCCGGCGGCCGGCCAGGGGCACGGGGCGTTGGGCGCGCCCGGTTCTTGTCCTGGCGCAAACATCCGCTTCGGCCTGGGGCCCCGGGCCGATTTGTGAAGCTTTGTGGGGAGTGTGTTTGAGATGTCGCAAAGTCATTCCATCGACGATGCGCGCGGTCTATATTCAGAGCCTCGTCAGTAACGCAGCTACAGGAAGGTCCTGAACGTGGATATGGCATCCGGCACGGCAATTCGTTATCCGTTGTTCCCGTATTACCCCGCAGTAATCGACATCCTGCATAACCGCAACGCCGGCCGCGTGCTGGACGCGCCCTGCGGAACAGGCTGGCTGGGCGATATGCTCTCGGCCCAGGGCAGCCGGCAAATTGCCGTGGACGGCGTAGGCCTGTGGGAATTTCCGCCCGCCGACGCCGGCTATCAGTCAGTCACCGAGCACGATCTGGACACGCCCCTGAAGGTGGACACCGCCTACGACGCGGTGGTGTGCTGCGAGGCGATCCACCTGATGACCAACCCGGGCGTGCTGGCGCAGAGCCTGTACCAGGCGCTGCGGCCGGGCGGTACCTTGATCGTCACCACCCCGAATACGTGGTATCTGCGGTCCCGGTGGCAATTTCTGATGCGCGGGTTTCATTCCGGCTTTCGCCCCATGGTGGGCAAGCAGCGCGGCGTGGATTACATCGCGTATTTTCCGTTCAGCTTTCCGCAACTGCACCTGCTGCTGACGCATTACGGCTACACGGACATTACGCTGCATGAGGTCAACGAGCCCAAGCCCAAGCGCATGATCGAGCGTTTGCTGGCCGTGCCGTCGCGCCTGTATTACCGAGGCCGGGTGAAGGGGGCCGAGAACGAAGACGTGCGTCGATTCTGGAAGCAGGCCGGGTCGGATCAGTCGGTGTATGGACGCTGGCTGGTGGTGTCGGCGCGTCGTCCGGACGAGCCGGTGCTTGCGCAGACGCAGGCGTAGGTGACGGGGAAAGGCGAAGCGAAGTCGAAGTCGAAGTCGAAGTCGAAGTCGAAGTCGAAGCCGAAGCCGTAGCCCTAGCCGTAGCCGTAGCCGTAGCCGTAGCCCTAGGCGCAGGCGCAGGCGCAGGCGAAAAAAAGCCCGCAGCGGATTGCAACCGCTGCGGGCTTTTCTGCGCGGGGCAGGGCGATCAGCTGCCGCTCATTCCACTGTGGCGCAGCAGGGCGTCGATGCGAGGCGCGCGGCCGCGGAACGCGGCGAACGATTCGGCCGCCGGGCGCGAGCCGCCCACGGCCAGCACTTCGCGCCGGAAGCGCGCGCCGGTTTCCGGGTCCAGCGTGCCCAAGGGGTTGCCCGGCTGCTTGGCCGCGGCTTCCTCGAAGGCCTCGTACGCGTCGGCCGACAGCACTTCCGCCCACTTGTAGCTGTAGTAGCCCGCGCCGTAGCCGCCGGCGAACAGGTGCGAAAACGCGTGCGGCAGACGATGCCACGACGGCGGGAACAGCACGGCCACTTCCTGGCGCACTTCCTGCAACAGCGCCAGCACTTCCGTAATGGTGGCGCCGTTGGGGCGGTCGTGCATCAACATGTCGAACAAAGCAAATTCGATCTGGCGCACCGCCTGCATGCCGCTTTGGAAATTGCGCGCGGCGACCAGGCGGTCGTAAAGCGCGCGCGGCAGCGGCTCACCGGTGTCCACGTGCGCCGACAGCTTTTGCACCACGGCCCATTCCCAGCAGAAGTTCTCCATGAACTGCGACGGCAGTTCGATGGCATCCCATTCAACGCTGGCGAAGGCCGCCGCGCCGGGTTCGTCCACCTCGGACAGCAGCGCGTGCAGCGCATGGCCGGTTTCGTGGAACAGCGTGATGACGTCGTCGTGCGTAAGCACGGCGGCGCGGTCGCCGTTGGGGCGCGAGAAGTTGCAGGTCAGGTAGACCACGGGCGTTTGCACGTGGCCGGCGACGACGCGGCGGGCGCGTTCGCTGTCGACCCAGGCGCCGCTTTGCTTGCCCGAGCGGGCGTACAGGTCCAGGTACAGATAGCCGATCAAGCCGCCATCCGCGCGCTCGACGCGCACACCGCGCGCGTCGCTGTGCCAGGTGGAGACGGGCGTTTCGGTCAGGCGCACGTCGAACAGTTTTTCGATGACGTCGAACAGGCCGGCCAGCACACGCGGTTCGGTGAAGTACTGCTTCACTTGGTCTTCGGAATACGCATAGCGCGATTCGCGCAGGCGTTCCGAAGCAAAGGCCACGTCCCAGGGTTGCAGCTCGTCCAGGCCCAGTTCGCCCGTGGCGTAGGCCTTAAGTTCAGCCAGGTCGCGTTGCGCAAACGGCTTGGCGCGGGCGGCCAGGTCACGCAAAAAGACGGTGACTTCGCCGGCGTCGCGCGCCATGCGGGTCTGCAAGCGCAGCGAGGCGTAGGTGCCCAGGCCCAGCAGGCCGGATTCTTCGGCGCGCAGCGACAGCAGCTCTTCGATCAGGGGGGAATTGTCGAACTTGGCATCGCCTTGTTCGGATGCCACGGTGCCGTAGCCGCGATACAGCGCTTCGCGCAGCGTGCGGTCTTGCGCGTACTGCATCACGGGCAGGTAGCACGGCATTTTCAGGGTCAGCTTCCAGCCCGTCTTGCCGTCTTCTTCGGCGGCGGCGCGGGCGGCGGACAGCACATCGGCCGGGATGCCGGCCAGGCGCGATTCATCGTCCACCAGCAGCGACCAGGCGTCGATGGCGTCCAGCACGTTCTCGGAAAACTTCTGCGACGCCTGCGCTTCGCGGTCGGAGATCTGCGCGTAGCGTTCGCGGTCGGCGCCTTGCAATTCCACGCCGCTCAAGCGGAAGTCGCGCAGCGCCATGTCGACGATGCGGCGGCGCACGGGCGACCACGATGCAAAGTCGGGCGCGGCGGCCAGACGCTGGTATTGCTGGTACAGGCCTTCGTGCAGCCCGACCCAGGTTGAAAATTCGGTGATCAGCGGCAGCGCGGCGTTATAGGCTTCGCGCAGTTCGGGCGTGTTGACGACAGCGTTCAAGTGGCCGGCCACCGACCAGGCGCGCCACAGGCGTTCAGAGGCGGTGTCCAGCGGTTCCACCACGGCTTCCCAGGTGGGCGCCAGCGCGGCATCGGCGGCGTGGTCCACGGCCTTGCGGGCGATGCCCAGCAGTTCTTCCACGGCCGGCACGATGTGCTCGGGCTTGACGGCCGCGTAGTCGACCAGATCGGAAACGGGGGCAAGCAAGGGGTTCTGGGTCATGGTGTTACCGGGATCGGGATGTGAAAAGGCGGGGCGGACCCAGCACGGTGCCCAACGAAGGCACGCGGGGCCGCAAAGACATAAGGATCAGATAGGGACGATCCGCCCGAAAGCAAGGGCAGTCAAGCCCACATGCGGCAAGGGCAACGCGCAGCCGTTGGCGGCCTGCGCATTGCCCTTGTGATGGGTCTGGAACGTGTCAGCCCGCCGCGCGTTCGGCGGCTTCGACCGTGTTGACCAGCAGCATGGCGATGGTCATGGGGCCCACGCCACCCGGCACGGGCGTGATGGCGCCGGCAACTTCCTTGGCGGACGCGAAGTCCACGTCGCCGCACAGCTTGCCGTCTTCGCCACGGTTGATGCCCACGTCGATGACCACGGCGCCGGGCTTGATCATCGAACCGTCGATCATGCCGGGCTTGCCGGTGGCCACCACCAGGACGTCGGCGCGGCGGGTCTGGGCCGCCAGGTCGCGCGTCTTGGAATTGCAGATGGTGATGGTGGCGCCGGCGGCAAGCAGCAACATGGCCATCGGCTTGCCGACGATGTTGCTGGCGCCGACGATCACGGCTTCCGCGCCGCGCAGCGTCACGCCTTCCGATTCCAGCATCTTCATCACGCCGTAGGGCGTGCAGGGGCGGAACAGCGGCTGGCCGGTCATGAGCAGGCCGGCGTTGCTGATGTGAAAGCCGTCCACGTCCTTCTCGGCCGAAATGGCTTCGATGACCTTGTGGGCATCCATGTGCTTGGGCAGCGGCAACTGCACCAGGATGCCGTGGATGGTGGGGTCCTGGTTCAACACGGCGATGCGGGCCAGCAGTTCGGCCTCGGTCATCTCGGCCGGGTACTGTTCCTTGACGGAATGCAGGCCGGCTTTTTCGCAGGCGGCAACCTTGTTGCGCACGTAAACCTGGGACGCGGGGTCCGCGCCCACCAGCACCACCGCCAAGCCGGGGCGCGTGCCCTTGGCCGCCAGGGTGGCGACGCGCTGGGCGACTTCCTCACGAATGCGCAGCGACAGGGCCGCGCCGTCAATAATCCTGGCGGTCATGCATGCGCCTCGGGTTTGGCCAATGCCACTTTCATCAAATCAGCAACGGTAGTCACTTCCAGTTTTTCCATAATGTTGGCGCGGTGCGCCTCGACGGTCTTGATGCTGATGCCCAGGTCGTCGGCAATCTGCTTGTTCAAGCGGCCGGCGACGATGCGCTCCAGCACCTGCTGCTCGCGCGCGGTCAGGCGTGCCAGCATGGCTTCGTGGTCCTTTTGGGCCTGGTGCTTGGACACGCGCTGCGTGGCTTGCTCAAGCATGCGCGCAACGATCTCGCGCAGGTCCGATTCGTTGAAGGGCTTTTCCAGGAAGTCGACGGCGCCTTTCTTCATCGTGGAAACGGCCATGGGCACGTCGCCGTGGCCGGTGATGAAGACGATGGGTAGCGGCGCGTTGCGGGCGATAAGCTGCTCCTGGAGTTCCAGGCCGCTCATGCCGGGCATGCGCACGTCGGCGATCAGCACGCCGATCTGGCTGGCGTCGTAGTCTTCCAGGAAGGATTCGCCGCTGGCATAGGCGCGAACGCGATAGCCATTGGCTTCCAACAGCCAGCGCAGCGAATCGCGGACCGCTTCGTCGTCGTCAACTATGAATACCGTGCTCGACAGGTGGGGCGTGTTCATGCGTGCAACTCCTCGGACTGATCATTCTGGGCCTGCGGCTGGGAAGCAGCGCAGGGCAGGGTAAAGCGGAAAATAGTACCGCCAGCGGGGTTGGGGTCCGCCCACAGGCGGCCATGGTGCGATTCAATAATGGTACGGCAGATGTTCAGCCCCATGCCCAGGCCCTGGGTTTTGGTGCTGAAGAACGGTTCGAACAGGCGTTCGGGCTCGGCCAGGCCATGGCCGCGGTCCACCACGGCCACTTCTATATGTTGCTCGTGCAGGATCACGGCGACTTTCAATTCGTCCGATTCGCTGTTTTCCATGGCTTCCAGCCCGTTCTTGAGCAGGTTCAACAGCACCTGTTCGATCAGGATCGGGTCGGCCAGCACGTCGGGCGCATTCGACGGCACGAAGCTGTCGATGCGGATGCGGCGCTTGCGGGCGTCGATTTCGGCAAAGCCGATGGCGTTGTCGACAATGCGCCCAATGGCCACGCGTTGGCGGCGCGGCTCGCTGCGCTTCACGAATTCGCGGATGCGGCTGATGATCTTGCCCGCGCGTTCGGCCTGCGACGCGGCCTTTTCCAGCGCGGGCAGCAGCATGTTGGGGCTGGTGTGGCCGGCCTTGACCAAGGCCACCGCGCCCATGCTGTAGTTGGCGATGGCGGTCAGCGGCTGGTTCAGTTCGTGCGCCAGCGACGAGGCCATTTCGCCCATCGTCGTCAGGCGGCTGGTCAGCTGGATCTTTTCCTGCTGCACGCGGGACGCTTCTTCGTGGCCACGGCGCTCGGTGATGTCGCGCGCCACCTGCATGCGCACGCGGCGGCCGTCCGTCCAGGCCAGCATGCGGTGGTGCACTTCAAACCAGCGCTGCACCGACGGCGCGAACACTTCCACGGATTCATCGGTGAAGCGGCCACGGCGGCCGGCCAGCAGTTCGTCGTGGCCGCCCGTCTGCGCGCCGAATACGCGGCGATAGGTGCGGTTGGCAAACAGCAGTTCCAGGCCGTCGTGGGTGTCCGCCGTGACCGAGATGGCGTCGTCCAGGCCTTCCAGCACGGTCATGAAGCGTTCGTGCGCGGCCGTCAGGGCTTCGCGGATGCGCTTGGGTTCGGTGATGTCGGTCATCGACGTCATCCAGCCGATCTGGTTGCCGTTCGGGTCCAGCAGCGGCGACACATACATGCGCGCGGTGAAGCGCGAGCCGTCGCGGCGTTGCGCTTCCACTTCCAGGCCGCTGCTGGGCGTCTTGCCCGACATCAGCACGTCCAGCGTGTGCTGGTGTTGTTCATGGCGGCCGGGCACCCAATAAGGAAAGGGCGGGCTGCGGCCGATCAGGTCGGCTTCGTTCCAGCCGATCATGCGGCAGAACGCGGGGTTCACGTAGGCGATGCGGCCTTCCATATCCAGCACGCGCATGCCGGTGGACATGGAATTTTCCATGGCGCGGCGAAAGCCGGTCTCGGCGATGAGCGCGGCTTCGGCGGTGGATCGAAAGCGGGTATAGCGCCACAGCATCAGCAGGCTGATGACGATCACGCAGGACAATGCCAGCACCACCCATATCAGGCGCTGCTGGCGCATTTCCTGGTCGATCGTCACAAACATGACGCTATCGTCATGAATGCGTTGCAGCCAGAAGAACACCCCCATCACACAGATGTACAGGATCAGCACCATGGCAGGCGTGACCCAATACACGCCGCGGCGGCGAGTGCGGGCGTGATCGTGGAACGGCGTAGGAATATTGGACTTGGGCGCGCTGGACATGGAATTCGGGCCAGATAGACCGCGCATTTTAGTGCGTGTTGGGCGGGAATTGCCGGGAATCAAGCCCTGCTTTTGGCCTAGGCCATAAAAAGACGCGTCAGAGGCCGTTCAGCGGATGGTCAACATTTCGCATTATGAAATGCCGTACCGCAACATGAAATTTTCCTTGCGACCGGTTAATCTTCTTTCTTAGAATGCCGGCTGATAGGGAACCGACCCAAAGCAGGTCTCTAGAAAAACACCCCGACCCATGCCTGACATGGTAGCCCGGATGATCCCGGCTACCATGCAGAGTCCGCGAGTTGAACCATCAAGCGGGTGTGGTCACGACGAACCCCAACAGGAGACACACGATGTCCTCTTTCGCCCAGGCTGGCGCCCCGCAGGCTGCCAACGACGAAGACACCCTTGAAACCCAGGAGTGGCTCGAAGCCCTGGCGGCAGTCCTTGATCGCGAAGGGCCGCAGCGCGCGCACTACCTGCTGGAACGCCTGATCGACGAAGCGCGTCGTTCGGGTGCCCACATCCCGTTCTCGCCGAATACCGCTTACGTCAACACGATTCCGCCGGGCCTGGAGCCCGCGCATCCGGGCAATCTGGAACTGGAAACGCGTATCCGCTCGTATGTGCGCTGGAACGCCATGGCCATGGTCGTCAAGGCCAACAAGCACAACCCGCCGGACGGCGGCGACCTGGGCGGCCACATCGCATCGTTTGCCTCGCTGGCCACCATGATCGGCTGCGGCCAGAACCACTTCTGGCACGCCGAAGACGAAAACCACGGCGGTGACCTGGTCTACTTCCAGGGCCACACGTCGCCCGGCATGTACGGCCGCGCCTACCTTGAAGGCCGCCTGACCGAAGAACAGCTGAACCACTTCCGCCAGGAAGTGGACGGCAAGGGCCTGTCGTCCTACCCGCACCCGAAGCTGATGCCGGATTTCTGGCAATTCCCGACGGTGTCGATGGGCCTGGGCCCGCTGATGGCCATCTATCAAGCCCGCTTCCTGAAGTACCTGCACGCCCGCGGCATTGCCGACACCAGCAACCGCAAGGTCTGGGTATTCTGCGGCGACGGCGAAATGGACGAACCGGAATCGCTGGGCGCCATCGCCCTGGCCGCGCGCGAAAAGCTCGACAACCTGATCTTCGTGGTGAACTGCAACCTGCAACGCCTGGACGGCCCGGTGCGCGGCAACGGCAAGATCATCCAGGAACTGGAAGGCGACTTCCGCGGTTCGGGCTGGAACGTCATCAAGCTGATCTGGGGCGGTTACTGGGATCCGCTGCTTGCGCACGACAAGGAAGGCATCCTGCGCCAGATCATGGAAGAAACCGTGGACGGCGAGTACCAGGCGTACAAGGCCAACGACGGCAAGTTCGTCCGTGAACATTTCTTTGGCAAGCACCCCAAGCTGCTGGAAGCCGTCTCGCGCATGAGCGACGAAGACATCTGGCGCCTGAACCGTGGCGGCCACGACCCCCACAAGGTGTACGCCGCGTTCGACGCCGCCACCAGCCACACCGGGCAACCCACCGTCATCCTGGCCAAGACCATCAAGGGCTACGGCATGGGCCACGTGGGTCAGGCCAAGAACCCGACCCACCAGCAAAAGAAGCTGGAACTGGAATCCATCCGCGAATTCCGCGATCGCTTCGGCATCCCGATTCCGGACGACAAGCTGGAAGACCTGCCGTACTTCAAGCCGGCCGAAGATTCGCCCGAAATGAAGTACCTGCACGAGCGCCGCGCCGCGCTGGGCGGCTATCTGCCGCGCCGCCGCGCCAAGGCCGACGAGCAGCTCAAGGCCCCCGCGCTGGACGCCTTCAAGGCCGTGCTGGAACCCACTGCCGAAGGCCGTGAAATTTCCACCACGCAAGCCTTCGTTCGCATCCTGAACCAGGTGCTGCGCGACAAGGAACTGGGTCCGCGCGTGGTGCCGATCCTGGCCGACGAATCGCGTACCTTCGGTATGGAAGGCCTGTTCCGCCAGATCGGCATCTATGCCCCGGAAGGCCAGAAGTACATCCCGGTCGATAAGGACCAGGTCATGTACTACAAGGAGTCGGCCGACGGCCAGCTGCTGCAGGAAGGCATCAACGAAGCGGGTGCAATGAGCTCGTGGATCGCGGCGGCCACGTCGTATTCCTCGAACAACCGCATCATGATTCCGTTCTTCATCTACTACTCGATGTTCGGGTTCCAGCGCATTGGCGATCTGGCCTGGGCGGCGGGCGACATGCAGGCGCGCGGCTTCCTGTTGGGCGGCACTGCCGGCCGCACGACGCTGAACGGCGAAGGCTTGCAGCACGAAGACGGCCACAGCCACATCCTGGCGTCCACCATCCCGAACTGCGTGTCGTACGACCCGACGTTCGGCCATGAGCTGGCCGTGATCATCCAGCATGGCTTGAAGCGCATGGTGGAAGACCAGGAAAACGTCTATTACTACCTGACGGTGATGAACGAAAACTACCCGCAGCCCGGTCTGACCCAGGGCGACGAGGAAGGCATCATCAAGGGCATGTACAAGCTGAAGACGCACGGCAAGGGCAAGAACCGCGTGCAGCTGATGGGCTCGGGCACGATCCTGCGCGAAGTCATGGCCGCGCAAGAACTGCTGGACGCCGACTGGGGCGTGGCATCGGATCTGTGGAGCGTCACCAGCTTCACCGAACTGCGCCGCAACGGCCTGGACGCCGAGCGCCACAACATGCTGCACCCTGACGAGAAAAAGCCGCAAGTGGCTTACGTCACGGAACAGCTGGCCAAGACGGAAGGCCCGATCATCGCGTCGACCGACTACATGAAGCTCTTTGCCGACCAGATCCGTCCGTTCGTGCCCAAGGGCCGCGAATACAAGGTGCTGGGCACCGACGGTTTCGGCCGCTCGGACTTCCGCGCCAAGCTGCGTGAGCACTTCGAAGTGGATCGCCACTTTGTCGTGGTCGCCGCGCTGCGCGCACTGGCAGACGAAGGCAAGGTTCCGATGGCCAAGGTGGCGGAAGCCATCAAGAAGTACGGCATCAATCCGAACAAAGCCAACCCGCAATACGCCTGAGGGTAAAGAGACATGAGCAACATCGTGCAAATCAAGGTTCCCGATATCGGCGACTTCAAGGAAGTGGAAGTCATTGAGGTGTTGGTGGCGGTGGGCGACACGATCAAGGCCGAACAAAGCCTGATCACCGTCGAGTCCGACAAGGCGTCGATGGAAATTCCCGCGTCGCAAGGCGGCGTGGTGAAGTCCATCTCTGTGAAGGTGGGCGACAAGGTTGCCGAAGGCGCGGTCGTGCTGGAAGTGGAAGCCGAAGCCGAAGGCTCGGGCGCCGCCCCGGCCGCCAAGGAAGAAGCCCCCAAGGCCGCTGCCAAGGAAGCACCGAAGCAGGCCGCCGCTGCCGCGCCTGCTGCCAAGGCGCAAGCCGCGGCGCCGGCCGCCAGCAGCGGCCCGGTCAATATCGAAGTGCCGGACATCGGCGACTTCAAGGAAGTGGAAGTCATCGAAGTGATGGTCGCCGTGGGCGACACCATCAAGGCCGAGCAAAGCCTGATCACCGTCGAGTCCGACAAGGCCTCGATGGAGATCCCGGCGTCGCAAGGCGGCGTGGTCAAGGAAGTGAAGGTCAAGGTGGGCGACAAGGTGGCCAAGGGTTCGGTGGTGGTCGTCGTTGAAGGCGACGCCGGCGCCGCGCCTGCTGCCACGTCCGACGCCAAGCCGGAAGCCAAGGCCGAAGCTAAGACCGAAGCGAAAGCAGAATCCAAGGCTGACGCACCCGCCGCCGCCCCTGCGTCGCGTCCGGCACCCGCCGCCGCGCTGGAAGACCCCAACCTGAAGCCCGGCCAACTGCCCCACGCGTCGCCGTCCGTGCGCAAGTTCGCGCGCGAACTGGGCGTGAACCTCAGCAAGGTCAAGGGTTCGGGTCCCAAGGAACGCATCACCGCCGACGACGTGCGCGGTTTCGTCAAGCAGGCGCTGGCCGCTGCACCGGCTGCCGCAGCTGGCGGTTCGGCCGATGGCGCCGCGCTAGGCCTGTTGCCGTGGCCCAAGGTCGACTTCACCAAGTTTGGCCCGATCGAAGCCAAGCCGCTGTCGCGCATCAAGAAGATTTCCGGCGCGAACCTGCACCGCAACTGGGTCATGATCCCGCACGTCACCAACAACGACGAAGCGGACATCACCGACCTGGAAGCGCTGCGCGTCACGCTGAACAAGGAAAACGAGAAGTCGGGCGTCAAGGTCACGATGCTGGCCTTCCTGATCAAGGCCGTGGTTGCCGCCTTGAAGAAATTCCCCGAGTTCAACGCGTCGCTGGATGGCGACAACCTGGTGTTGAAGCAGTACTACCACATCGGTTTCGCCGCCGACACGCCCAACGGGCTGGTGGTGCCGGTGATTCGCGACGCCGACAAGAAGGGCATCTTGCAGATTGCGCAAGAAATGACGGACCTGTCCAAGAAGGCGCGCGACGGCAAGATCTCGCCCGCTGAAATGCAGGGCGGCTGCTTCTCGATTTCGTCCTTGGGCGGTATCGGCGGCACGTCGTTCACGCCGATCATCAACGCGCCCGAAGTGGCCATCCTGGGTGTGTCGCGTTCCGCGCACAAGCCCGTCTGGGACGGCAAGCAGTTCGTGCCGCGCCTGATGGTGCCGCTGTCGCTGTCGTACGACCACCGCGTCATCGACGGCGCCTCCGCTGCCCGCTTCAACGCCTATCTGGGCGCCTTGCTGGCCGACTTCCGCCGCATCGCGCTGTAAACGGGGAGCCCTATGAGCAATACCGTTCAAATCAAAGTGCCGGACATCGGCGACTTCAAGGAAGTGGAAGTCATCGAAGTGCTGGTCGCCGTGGGCGACACGATCAAGGCCGAACAAAGCCTGATCACCGTTGAGTCGGACAAGGCGTCGATGGAAATTCCCGCGTCGCAAGGCGGCGTGGTGAAGTCCATCGCGGTCAAGGTCGGCGACAAGGTCGCCGAAGGCGCGGTCGTGCTGGAAGTGGAGGCGGCGGACGCCGCCGCTGCGCCGGCCGCCAAGGAAGCACCCAAGGCCGCTGAGGCACCCAAGCAAGCTGCGGCTGCTGCGGCGCCTGCCTCGAAGTCCGCGACGCCTGCGCCGACGGCAGCCATCTTCAAGGGTTCAGCCGACGGTGAATACGACATGCTGGTGCTGGGCGCGGGCCCCGGCGGCTATTCCGCCGCCTTCCGCGCGGCCGACCTCGGCCTGTCCGTGGTCCTGGTCGAACGCTACGCCACGCTGGGCGGCGTCTGCCTGAACGTGGGCTGCATCCCGTCCAAGGCGCTGTTGCACAACGCCGCCGTCATCGACGAAGCCCGCGAGCTGGCTGCCCACGGCATCAGCTTCGGCGAGCCCAAGATCGATCTGGACAAGCTGCGCGGCTACAAGGACAGCGTGGTCGCCAAGCTGACCGGCGGTCTCGCCGGCATGGCCAAGGCCCGCAAGGTCACCGTGGTGACGGGCGTGGGCGAATTCGCCGATGCCAACCACCTGACCGTGACGTCGGCCGACGGCAAGAGCCAGACGCTGCGCTTCAAGCAAGCCATTATCGCGGCCGGCAGCCAGTCGGTGAAGCTGCCCTTCATGCCCAAGGACGACCGCGTCGTCGACTCCACCGGCGCGCTGCTGCTGCGTGAAGTACCCAAGAAGATGCTGATCGTGGGCGGCGGCATCATCGGCCTGGAAATGGGCACGGTGTACTCCACGCTGGGCGCACGCCTGGACGTCGTGGAAATGCTGGACGGCCTGATGCAAGGCGCTGACCGCGATCTGGTCAAGGTCTGGCAGAAGAAGAACGCCTATCGCTTCGACAACATCATGTTGAAGACGAAGACCGTGGGCGCCGAAGCCAAGAAAGACGGCATCTACGTCACGTTCGAAGGCGAGGGCGCGCCCAAGGAACCGCAACGCTACGACCTGGTTCTGCAAGCCGTGGGCCGCAGCCCCAACGGCAAGAAGATCGGCGCCGACAAGGCCGGCATTGCCGTGACCGACCGCGGTTTCATCGAGGTCGATCGCCAGATGCGCACCAACGTGCCGCACATCTACGCCATTGGCGACATCGTCGGCCAGCCGATGCTGGCGCACAAGGCCGTGCACGAAGGCCACGTGGCAGCGGAAGCCGCCGCCGGCCAGAAGTCGTTCTTTGACGCCCGGGTCATCCCGTCGGTGGCCTACACCGATCCGGAAGTGGCATGGGTGGGCCTGACCGAAGACGAAGCCAAGAAGCAAGGCATCAAGATCGAGAAGGGCGTGTTCCCGTGGGCCGCCTCCGGCCGCGCCATCGCCAACGGCCGCGACGAAGGCTTCACCAAGCTGATTTTCGACGCGGAAACGCATCGCATCCTGGGCGGCAGCATCGTGGGCACCCACGCTGGCGACCTGATCAGCGAACTGGCCCTGGCCGTGGAAATGGGCGCCGACGTCGTCGACATCGCCAAGACCATCCACCCGCACCCGACGCTGGGTGAGTCGGTGGGCATGGCGGCGGAAGTGGCGGAAGGCGTCTGCACGGACTTGCCGCCGATGAAGAAGAAGTAGTGTGTGGGGGTAGCGTGTTGCGACGGTTGTCGTCGCACACGCCGCCGCATACGTCGTCGCACGCGATGACGCCGCAATGCAAAAAGCGCTGGCCTTGTAAAAGGACCAGCGCTTTTTTTTGGGATGCCGCCGCGTGGCGTCCGGCGTCCGGGGCAGGGGTGGATATCAGGGGTGGGATATCAGCCGGGACATATCAGGCTTGCGATATCAGGCTTGCGATATCCGACGTGTGATATCAGGCGTGCGTATTGATGCGCGAACCCAGCGTGGCGTCAACGGCCATCGGGGCCACCGACTGCATCAGCGTCAGCGCGGTATCGGCTTGCGCGTTCAGCGCCTTCTTCAGCACGCGGGCCTGGATTTCCTGCGATAGGTTCACGTCTTGCAAAGCCAGTGCGGCGTTGACGGTGCTGCTGATGGAATCCATGGTCTTTGTGTCCTTGTGGAAGAGTGCTTGCGGCAGGCGATACGGCTGGGTCGACAAGCTTGGGTCGATCGCTTGGGTCGATCGGCTTGGCTCGATTAGCTAACCTACTTCAAACATGTCGCATTATTGCGCAGGTTTGCGGTTCTTGTGCAAAAGATTGTGGGTGTTTTACGTGGCTGGGATGTGACAGGGACGGTGCTGGACGCTGCATCGGGCAAGACAACATCGCTGCGGTACGGTGTGCGGCCTTAAGGCTGCGCCGGACATTCCTTCACCGCGCCCCAGCCATGGTTCGGTTCGCAGTATTGCTTGCGAGCCGCCCACGCGCATTCCGGACGTTCAAAAAACCCAAGCTCGGCGCAACGCGCCAGTTCTCGGTCCAGTGCGTCCACCCACGCCATCGGGTTCCGGGCAGGAATTTCGGTGATGCGCAGCATTGATCGCGGAGCGCTAGGGGCGGCAGTTGCGGGAGCGGCGGCGTTAGCAGCGCCAGCAGCATCAGAAGTGCCGGCAGCAGCTGGGGCACCAGAGGCCGCAGAAGCGTCAGCACCAGAGGCCGCAGAAGCGTCAGCATCGGACGCGGCATCAGGGCTGGTAGCGGAGGGCACGGGGGCGCTTGCCGCCGGCGCTGATTGCGCTGGCGCAGCCGTCTGTGGCGCATCAACGGACACGCCCGCCTCGGGCTTCGTCGTCTCCCATTCGCTGGGCGCTTCTTCCGTGGGCAGTGCCGGCAGCGGCGCCAACGGCACGCGTACCGGGCTGGCCGACCTGGCGCCCGTGATCCCGTTGTTAGGCGCATTCCACGACACCACCAGCAGCACCAAGGCGCCATAGATTGCCAGCGTGTACAGCACGGTCAACGTGGCGGAACCCACACGCCGACCCGTCATCGGCTGGCCTTCATCCCGCCCCAACAGGGCGCGCCAACCCACCAGCGCAGCGCCCGGCGCCGAGATCAATGCCCAGCCGATACGCCGCAGGCAACTAGGCTGAGGCTGCGGCATCGCGGCCTGCACCTGGGCCGCCAGCAATTCCCGCAACGCGCGATTCTCTTCCCGCAGACGCCGCGTCTGCGCATCCACGGGCGCCGTGGCATCGGGATCCGTGGTGCTGTCATGCTGCGTAGCGAAGGGATCGGGAGGCGTGGCGGTCATGGGGCTGCAAAATATAGATACAAAGGCGGTGCGGTGGCAATTATGAAGTAAGCGAAGACCGCCTCAAAAGAGGAATAGAACGGGAAAAGGGTGTCTTGGCTCAGGTTCGGCCCGGGTCAGGCCCAAGGGGGGCGCGCAAGTCTTAGTGCCGACGGATTGCAGCTGGGGGAACCCCGGCGACTTAAGCGTCAGTGGCGTCAGTGTCCTCACGCCAGCCCAGCATTTTCATCGGATTGCCACCCTGGATCGAAAATGCAGCGACCTCGCCGCGCACGATGGTGCCCGCGGCAATGACACAACCCTCGCGTAGCACGGCGCCGTCCAGCAGGACGCAGTTGGCGCCGATCCACACGTCGTCCTCAATCACGATGCCGCCCTTGCTGGGGCGGAAACCCTGCTCGCGGATGGGTATGTCACGGCGCCGGAATTCGTGGTTGGCCGGGGCGAACGTGCAGTTCGCCGCCACAGCCACGCGCGCGCCCATACGGATGCCATTGCCGGTGTACAGGACGCACCCGGAATTGATGACGCATTCCGGCCCGATCTCGACGTCGCCCGAGCCGCCGGCCGGTTTGATCTTGACGAACGCGTCCACCACGGCGCGCGCCCCGACAACGATGCGGGTGCCGCGCGTTGAATCCTCGATGTCGGCCAGTGGAGAAACGCGCGCGGTGGGATCGATCAGTATCACAATGCTGGCCTGACCCGTCAGGCCTTGCGGCGCAGGAAACCGTCCGGCGCGGACGTGACCAGCAGGCGGTCTTCCACCGATCGGTCGATTTCGAACTCGGGGTGTTGCTTGATCCATTCCCACACGGCGGTCTTGGGGTTGTTGCCCTTGCCCCAGTGCCGGCCCGGCCATTCGTAGTCGGCCGGCATGTCTTCCACGAAGGTGTCGAACACGACGCAGTAGCTGCCGACGCTGACCAGATCCGCATAGGCGTTCAGTTCCGCCAGCACATGGTCGTGCGTGTGGTTCGAATCCAGGCAGACCATGATGTTCTTCTTGCCTTCGGCGTGTGCTCGCACTTGGGCTATCGTGGCGGCGTCGATGCTGGAGCCTTCGATCAAATGGATGCGCTTGGCCAGCGGATGCGCCTCAATCGCTTTGCGGTTGTGTTCGCGGATCTCGATGTCGACACCCACAACTTCGCCCGCGCCCAGCAGTTGCAGCATGGAGGCGGACAGCATCAGCGAACCGCCATGGGCAATTCCCGTTTCGATGATCAGGTCGGGCTTGACGGCCCAGATCAGTTCCTGCATCGCCATGGCGTCCATGGGCAACTGGATCAGCGGGCGGCCGGCCCACGAAAAGTTGTTCATGTACTTGCGTTCCAACGCCATCTGGCGCCAGGCAATGGACAACTCGCGAAATTCCTGGTCGCTGGCGAAGCCGGCGATGCGGGCTTCTTTTTCCTGGCGGTACTCGGGGTGCGCGTCGGGCGTGGTTTCAAGGTAGGACATTCAGATTCCTTTGTGCAGGCGGTACTGCTCGAGAAAATTCGGGAAATAGTCGGAGAAGGCGCGCGGGGCGGCCCCGCAAAGCGCCTGGATACGGGTCACGTCGACATCGGCAAAGGTCCATTCGGCAGCGCCCGGTTCAACGGTGCAGCGATAGCCCAGCGTCTCGCGCAGCCAGTGCGCCACGTCGCGGTTGGCAATGCCCGTGCCATGGGCAACGTTGTAAATGCCGCAGGCCGCCGGCGACAGGGCGATGGCCAAAATTTGCGACACCGCGTCGTCAACGTAGAGATAGTCCTTGCAGGACGAAAGCGAGGTGCGCAGCGTGACGCCGTTGCCGCGTGCGCCTTCTTCCAGCAATTGGTCGATAAAGCTGTCCGGCGTGTCACGCAAGCCCACGATATTGGACAGGCGCGCAACCTTTGCGCCCGCGCGACCCCCGTGCAGGCACAATGATTCGCCCATCAGCTTGGACAGGTTGTACAGGTCGCTCGGGTCGTTCGGGTTGACGGCAAGCGTTGCCGTTTCGCGAGTGTCGCAGGATCCGGCATAGACGCGAGTGCTGGACAGATAGGTCAGGCTGTCGAAGTCAGCATCGGCCAGCAAGGTGCGAAGCAGGCAGACATGCGCTTCCACGGTCTCAAGCGGACGGCTGCGAAAGTCCGAAGTCAGGCCGATTGCATAGATCACATGACCCAAGGGTCGGCTCAGCAGGTCAGCATCGCTTCGAGGCGGGGCGTTGCACGGCACGCCGTCCGCCCACAAGCGCGCGACCAGGTGCCGGCCGATAAAGCCCGACGCGCCCAGGACGGTGACCTGTCGATGGCTCATGCGGACGGGCTGCTTTCAATGGACAGCGAAGGAATGGCCGTGACCAGTTTGGCGTGCCATTCGCGGCGGGCGTAATCCAGTTGCTCGGAAACTTCTGCCTTCAGGTTCCAGGGCAGGATCAGGATGTACTCGGGCTTGTCTTCCCGCAACCGGGCTTCCGTGACGATCGGGATATGGCTGCCGGGCAGGTACTTCTCTTGCTTGGCGGGGTTCAAATCCACCACGTAGGCAAGCAGATCGGGGCGCACACCCGCGAAGTTCAGCAGCGTGTTGCCCTTGGCAGCCGCGCCGTAGGCCGCGATGCGCTTGCCACCTCGACGCAGTTCCACCAGAAACGCCAGCAGATCGTTCTTGATGCGCTCGGCCTCTTGCTGAAAGCGCGAATAGAACTCGGGGGCGGTCATGCCGGCCTGATTTTCCAGGGCCAGGATGCGCTCGACATTGTCGCTGACGGCATGCCGGCCGGTGTCGGCCCGTTGCGCGAAAACGCGCAGGCTGCCGCCGTGCGTGCCCAACTGCTCGACATCGAATACGGACAAGCCATTGGATGCGAAGATGCGCGACACAGCCGTCAACGACAGATATGAATAGTGTTCGTGATACGCCGTATCGAACTGGTTTTCCTGCACCATGCGCAGTAGATGCGGAAACTCGAAGGTCGCCACGCCTTGCGGCTTGAGCAACGCCGTAAAACCCGACACGAAATCGTTGATGTCGGGCACGTGAGCCAGCACGTTATTGGCTGCAATCAGGTCGGCCGCACGGCCTTGCTCGGCAAGCTCATCACCCAGCGCCACGCCAAAGAAGCGTTGCACGATATCGATGCCACGCTCACGCGCGGCCTGCGCCGTGCTGGCCGTGGGCTCCACGCCATAGCACGGTACGCCAGCCGCTTTCACGTACTGCAACAGATAGCCGTCATTGGCGGCAATCTCGGTCACCATGCTGTCGGCGCCGAGTCCGAAACGGCTGATCATCGTATCGACGTACTGGCGCGAATGCGCCAGCCACGACGACGAGAACGAGCTGAAGTAGGCGTAGTCGTCGGTGAACAATGCCTCGCGTCCCGCATGATCTTCGGTCTGGACCAGCCAGCACGATTCGCATACCAGGATGCGCAGCGGAAACCACGTCTCGGGGCCGCGCAGTGCGGCCTCGGTCAGATAGGCGTTGGACGGCGGCGCATGGCCGAGGTCCAGGAAAGGAAGGCGCAAGTCGGCCTGGCAATGGCGGCACTTCACAGTGCGACTCCAGAAAATGCAGTGTCCAGGCGGGGGTGTTGCTGATCGCGCTCGGACACCAGGGTCAGGGGTAACGGCCAGGCGATGCCCACGCGGGCGTCCTGGAAGTGCAGGCCGGCTTCGGCCTGCGGTGAATAGGGGGCGGAATGGCAATACAGCATTTCCGCGTCGTCAGTCAGTGTCTGAAAGCCGTGGGCAAAGCCCTCGGGAATCAGCAGGGCGCGACCGTTGTCGGCGCTTAAACGCTCGGCGTGCCATTGCAGGAAAGTGGGCGAGCCAGCGCGCAGATCCACGGCGACATCCCAGACGGCGCCACGGATGCAACTGACCAGCTTCATCTCGGCGTGTGGCGGCAGCTGATAATGCATGCCGCGTATCGTGCCGGCCTGCGCGGTATAGGTGTGGTTGACCTGCTCAACAGCACGTTGCCAGCCGCAGGCTCGCAAGTCGCCCGCATCGAATAGGCGCGCCAGAAAGCCCCGCGCATCGCCACGAGGGTGGCGCTGTATGACCTTCAAATCGGCCAAAGGTGTATCGATGACGTCCAGGCTCATGGCTGCCCCTCGTAGTCGTCGATGTCGGCGTGGCACAACGCCAGCGCGTGTTCACCCGCGTCAAAGCGGCGATACCACTGCATGCTGCGCGTGACGCCCTGCGCCAGCGGCCAGCGCGGAGCCACATTCAAAACGGCTCTTGCCTTGGACGTGTCCAGCGTCAGCAAACCGGCTTCGTGCGGACCTTCGACCTGTTCAGCGTAAACGGTCCGGCCGCGTCCGTACGCAGCCTGCGCGATGTCCACCACTGTCCGCACGGATGCGGCTTCCGCGGCATCCGGGCCAAAGTTGAACGGGCCGGCAAGCACGGGTTGGTCCCATAGCGCCTCCGCCAGCATCAGATAGCCCGCCAACGGTTCCAGCACATGCTGCCAAGGCCGTACGGCGTCGGGACGGCGAATGTGCAGATCGCCGTCGTCGCGCCAGGCGCGAACGGCATCGGGCAGCAAGCGATCCACCGACCAGTCACCACCGCCGATGACGTTGCCGGCGCGGGCCGTGGCCACGGCGACGCCCTGCGCCTGAAGGAAGGCATCCCGATACGATGCGATGACCAATTCGCTGGCCGCTTTGCTGGCGCTGTAGGGATCGTGCCCGCCTAGCGTGTCGCTTTCGCGATACGGGTATAGCCATTCGTTGTTGCGATAGACCTTGTCGGTCGTGATCATGACGGCAACGCGCGCAGACGGCACCGCGCGCAGTGCGTCCAGCAGGTGTGCCGTGCCCATGATGTTGGTCGCAAAGGTATCCAGCGGGGCGGCGTAGCTGGGGCGCACCAGCGCTTGTGCGGCCAGATGCAGCACGACGTCGGGCCGGGCGGCCAGCACGATGTCGCGTAGCGAGGCGGCATCGCGGATGTCGGCATGATGGCTGTCGATCAGCTTGGCGACGCCGGCGGACTGGTACAGGCTGGGTTGCGTGCAGGGCGGCAACGCCACCCCCGTCACCCGGGCGCCCAAGCGGTGCAACCACAACGCCAGCCAGCTGCCCTTGAAGCCTGTGTGGCCGGTCAGCAGGACGCGCTTGCCACGCCAGAACGCGGGGGAGGGACTCACCAGACTTTCCATGGCGCCTTGCCCGTGCTCCACAGCGATTCAAGCAGATTTTTCTCGCGCAGCGTGTCCATGGGCTGCCAGAAGCCCAGATGCTCGAAGGCATGCAACTGACCTTCGCGGCTCAGGGTTTCAAGCGGGCCGGCTTCCCAGGTGGTGTCGTCGTCCTGGATCAGGGAAAGCACGCTGGGCGACAGCACAAAAAAGCCGCCGTTGATGAGGCCGCCGTCGCCACGCGGTTTTTCCGTGAATCCAGTGACCCGGTCGCCGTCCCGGCGCAGCGCGCCATAGCGTCCGGGCGGCTGCACGGCGGTGACCGTGGCCGCCTTGCCATGCTGGCGATGAAAGGCGACCAGTGCGCTGATGTCAATATCCGCCACGCCGTCGCCATAGGTGAAGCAGAACGCTTCGTCTTCCTTCACATAGTCGGCCACGCGCTTGAGGCGGCCCCCCGTCATGGTCGTTTCACCGGTGTCCACCAACGTCACGCGCCAGGGTTCGGCCTTGCGCTGGTGCACTTCCATGCGGTTGTCGGCCATGTCGAAGGTCACATCCGACATGTGCAGGAAGTAGTTGGCGAAGTACTCCTTGATCATGTAGCCCTTGTAGCCGCAGCAGATCACGAAGTCGTTCACGCCGTGGGCGGAGTACGTTTTCATGATGTGCCACAGGATGGGCCGCCCGCCGATTTCGATCATCGGCTTGGGGCGTGTGTGGGTTTCTTCCGAGATCCGGGTGCCCAGGCCCCCGGCAAGAATGATGGCTCTCATGCTTGGGATTCGCACCAGGTAGTGAACATGCCGCGCAGGGCGGCTTCGAACTTGCGGGCAAACGCGGGTTCGTCCATCAAGGGGCTGGCGTGCATCTCGGCGCGCAGATTGGCGCGGATGCGGGCCAGCGCGGGAAGGTCGCTGGCAAGCGCGACGACCTTTTGGATGTATTCCTCTTGACTCTGCGAAATCCACTCTGGGTGGCCGATGCCATGCAGGATGGAGCTGCCGATGCGCCCCACGCTGGGGCGGTCGGCCAGCGTTACGTAGGGAACACCCATATAAACGGTTTCGACGAGAGTCACGCCCGAATTGTGCGGGAAGCAGTCCAGGCCTATGTCCATACTGCGCAGAACATTCCAGGGAGGGCTTTCCCAGCCGATCAAAAGCCGGTCGCGTTCGATCCCTTGTGCGATAAAGCGATTAGCCAGTTCTTCCCGCATGGGGCCGTCGCGATAGCTGTTGCTGTTTACGATCAGGCGCGATTTGGGAATGCGATGAAGAATTTCGGACCATACCCGCACGACTTTGTCGTTCACGCGGATGGCTCGAGTCAAACTGCCCAGGGTGATGTAGCCATTGTTCAGGGCCGGCAAATCTCCGCAGTCGCCCATCGTGGTCCCTGCGCGGTAGACGAAATTTGTGTCAGCGAGTCGCCAGGGCTTTTCCGAGAACAGATGTTCGCTGCCACTGGGGGCCATCATCTCGTCGCTCACGATGTAGTCGATGGCGGTCAGGCCGGTCGTGTAACCGAAACCCAGCCACGTCAGGGATACCGGCGCGGGCTTGCGCGCGAAGACTCCCAGACGGTTGCCGCCTGTGTGCCCTGCCACGTCAACCAAAATATCAATGCCGTCGGCACGGATTCGTTCTGCCAGCGCGCTGTCGCTCATTCCTGCCGTCGGCGTCCACTTGTCGAAATAGCGCTTGAATCGCGCCGTGACTGCGTCTTCAGCAACGAATTCGGCATAAGCGTGCGTTTCAAAGTCCTTGCGGTCATGGTGCGCAAGAAGCGGCTCAATGAAATTGTTGCCCGAGTGTTGCCGGAAGTCCGGCGAGACATAGCCTATGCGAATGGGTCGGCGGGCATCGCGCGAATTCGTATGCGCGCGCCATGTCGACCGTAGTCCCTCGCAATGTGTTTGGTTGTATTGACGGTAGGCGTCGAACACCTCTTGCGCGCTTGCGCTCGGGGAGTAATTCAACGAAAACAGCAAGTTGTTGTGCGGGATTAGGGCCTTTGGGGCGAGGGCAACCGCTGTTCTTGCTGCGGCAACCGCGCCTTCGGCATCACCGCGATCCATCAGGATTTTGCCGAGGTTGGTCCGTGCTTTTTCTTGGTTCGGGTCTAAAGCCAGCGCGGCCAGGCAGCTCGCCTGAGCTTCTTTGTAGCGCAATTCCGAACATAGGGCGTCGCCGAGAACGCCATGTGTGCTGGCGTCGTACGGCGCTAGCTCCACAGCACGCCGGGCCGCGCCGATGGCCTCGGACGTGCGCGTCAGGGCCGTCAGGCAGGACGCCAGGATGATGTAGCACTGCGCGCGGGCGGGAGCTAATTCCAGCATGCGCAGCGTAGGCGCCAGCGCCTCGCGGAACCTGCCGGAGTTGCACAGCGTCACCGCTAGTGGTTCCCACGCCGCCGAGGCGCCTGGCACCGTCTTGGCAAGCTGCCGGGCCAAGGCTTCGGCCTTGTCGTACTGCGATTCGGACAGCAAGCCCTGAATCCGTATCGCCAGAGACGCCGCAGCCGAAGGGAGGCCTCCCGTCATGGCGCTCAGGGAAAGAATTCGTTGATTCAGACTGACGCGCGCCAACGCGCCGGTGTAGAGGCCGAAGAGCTGGGCGTCTCCTTTGCTTGCGCTTAAGGCGGTGCCCAGTAGCGAAACCCAGGCAGACGCAGATCCTTCAAGCAGCCCATAGCGTTTAAGCAAGCCAAGGAATTCGAGCAGACTGGACGAGTCTTGCACGACTCCAGGCTCGTCGGGGGCCGGGGCGGTATTGACTTGCAACAGTGGCAGGCCTTCGCCCAGCCTGCGTGCCATTTCTCTTTGATTGTCGGAAAAAACAAGCTTGACGCGCTCATGCCACAAGTTGAAGCGGGGGATAGCCAAACGCTCGTCCTTCCCGTCGGGCGTAACGGCAATGCAGGCGAGCGGCCGGACTGGAACGTCACCTTCGCGGTCGTAAGGACCAGCGTCAACGCAGTAGTGGGCGAGGTCATGCTCCAGAAGCGTCGTCAGCGCCTTGTCCAACAGCTTGCGCGCGCCTGCGTCATCCAGGTTTTCGGCGTGCATCAATACGGCGACGAGCGTCGTGTAAGGCAGCGAACCCGGCCACGCGTGCGAGAGAGTGTCCAGCAACTTCACCATATGGGACTCGGTCGTAACCAGCCCGCGACCCAGATGGTCGACGTAGGTAGCGCCTTGTTCCTGCCCATTGGCAGCCAGTCGTTGAGCGCCGCAGGCCCAGCGCAGGCCCTTCAAGCGCTCAAGGTCCGGCCTGGGCCGAAGTCGTTCTGCCGTCGCGTGGGTGGTGAACAAGCTCTGCCTGAATCCCCTTCCTGAGGCGAAGTCCAAATATTGTTGTTTGACAGTTGTGGGCTGGCCGATGGTCAGCAGGCTGTTTGTGAGCGAAACGTTTTGGCCATGATTAAGGGCAATTTCGGCCAGGGGCATGGCATCGCCCACGTAGCCCAGGCCAGCTTGCGAGGCACGGCCGGCAAGTTCGATGAAGTAGCAGGGGTGGCTGGACAGAGCATTGGCGCCCGTTTGGACGTCGCCCTCCAGTCCTCGCTGCAGTTGGGCGGCCGCCATGCGTAGTGGCGTTACCTGCGGATTGAAGGAGGAAAGTCCTTCGTTGAACAGCGTCAACGCGGCCGTGGCGCTGCCACGGAGTTGCTCTTCAGTCTGGGCCGAATGACCATGCAGCAGGACGGCGTCGCGCACCACTTCCTGGGCTTTGGCTCCGGGATATACGTGATAGTCCACATACAGAATCCCATTCGACGCCAACCATTGCGCGCAACGGTCAAGCATGGTCTGGGCCTGGTCAGGTGCTAAGAAGCTGTAAAGCCCAGTAATGATGACGTAGTCAAACGGTTGGGTGTCGGCGCCCATGCCCAGGTCGGCGTAGTCCTGAGCGAACAGTGAAATGTTGGTCAGCCGTAGCGCTTGCGCGATACGCTGGCCTTGCTCAATCTCGCTTGCCGAAGCGTCAATGCCGATGAGTTGTGCGCCGGGGTAGGCCAGTGCGAACGGAAACAGGCCTTCGCCGGAGCCGCAGCCAACGTAAAGTACGCGTGCGTTGTCCAAGGCGGGAGCATCCATCCCGAACAGGTAGGCAGTGGCCCGTAGGTTCATGGGGGAATGGCAGGGGGCCAGACGCCCCGGTTCGGCGATTGCCTGACGGTGAAGATAGGCCGGATTCGACATGGAAGTTTGTGGCAGGCAGGCGTGAGGCCCGTAGGTGAGGATTGGGCCATTCTACGAACGACTTCAAGCGTTCATTCCTCGAATCAGCGTTGGAAATCCGCGCCATTTTCCGCGAAGCTGTCTGTGCTCGAGAGAAACGAAAAAACCCGCCGAAGGGCGGGTTTTGGAGTTGGCCAGCGATGAAGCGAAGGTTCCAGCGCTGGCCAGAAGTGGGAAAGCCGAAGCTTTCCCAACCGTTGGTGTCTCGCTGAGAATTAACGCAGCAGGGACAGAACGGTTTGCGGCACTTGGTTGGCTTGCGCCAGAACCGAGGTACCAGCCTGTTGCAGGATCTGAGCCTTGGACATGTTCGACACTTCCGTGGCGTAGTCGGCGTCTTGAATACGCGAACGAGCGTTGGACAGGTTGTTGACCACGTTGTTCAGGTTCGAGATCGTCGATTCCAGACGGTTCTGCACAGCACCCAGTTCGCCGGTCAGCTTGTCCAGCTTGGTGAAGGCAGCGTCCAAGGTCTTCAGCGGATCGCCCGTCTTCGTACCCTTGCTGGTGTCTTCCGTGGTCAGCTTGCCCGAGCTGTTGACCTTGGCTTCTGCACCGAGCTTGGGAGCGTAGTCGCCCGTGCCCGTGCCGCTCTTGACCGTAGCCTTGCCCGTGTTGGGGTCAACGGTGTAGGTCGTGTCGTACGTCTTGAGGGTGGTGAACGTGCCCTTGTCGTCAACGTACGTGTCGGTCGACTTGCCGCTGGTGAAGGTGACGTTGGCGCTGGTGATGCCTTGACCCAGCTTGACGATCACGTTGCCGGCGCCTGCATCGGCCTTGACGTTGGCCAGCAGAGCATCGCTGGCGATCGTGTTCTTGAACGACAGTTGGTTTGCCGTACCGGTGTTCGAGTACGTCTTGCCGCCGATCGAGACCGACGAGTTGCCGGCGCCGCCGCTACCATTCGAAGCAGCCGCCATGACGGTGTCGAGGGTCGCTGCCGTGGCGCTGGAGCTGTTGGTGGTCAGGTTGCCAGCGGCGTCCAGGTAGGCCGATTGGCCGCCCATCGTAACCTTGCCCGTGGCGTCAACTTCGAACGAGGTCGAAGCGGAGCCGTTGCTGTGGGTGTAGGTGCCGGTCGTGGTGCCGGTGGCCGGGCGCAGCGAGGTGGCCAGGGTGGTAACCGCAGCAGCGTTCGAAGCCGACTTGTCGGTGAACGTGAAGTTCTTGTTTGCGGCGTCGTACGTGTACGTCACGCCAGTGGCGCCGGTGCCGACGCTGACGGTGTTACCGTTTTCCAGCTTGGCGAAGGTTTGGTCGGCGGTGGCGGCGGCGTGCGTCGTCGTCACTTTCCAGTCGTTGCCGGTGGCGACGCCACCAGCAGCTTGCAGGTCCGACACGGTAGCCGAACGGTTCTGGGTCACGCCCGAGCCGTTCACGTTGAAGCCGTCCAGACCCAGCGTCTTGACGCTGATTTCCGACAGGTTCAGGGTGATCGTTTCGCCGTCGTTGGCGCCAACTTGCAGCGTCAGGGGCTTGGCCGAATCCGACAGAACCTTCACGCCGTTGAAGTCGGTTTGTTGCGAGATGCGGTCGATGTCCGACAGACGTTGGTTAATTTCGTCTTGCATCGAGTTCAGCTGTTCTTGCGAGTAGCTGCTGTTACCGGCTTGCACGGTCAGTTCGCGAACACGTTGCAGGTGGGTATTGATTTCGGAGGCAGCGCCTTCCGTCGTCTGAGCCAGCGAGATGCCGTCGTTGGCGTTACGAGCGGCTTGGGTCAGGCCCTTGACGTTCGCGGTGAAACGGTTGGCAATGGCCATACCGGCGGCGTCGTCCTTGGCGCTGTTGATGCGCAGGCCCGACGACAGGCGTTCGATGGCGGTACCGAGGGAAGATTGCGACTTGTTCAGGTTGTTCTGAGCAACGAGCGACAAGTAGTTGGTGTTAATGACTGCAGCCATGTTTAGGCTCCCAAGAGAGAAAGGCTTCTTCAAACCGGGCAGCGGGGCCGCCCATCGTGTTAACGGGAGAATTCGCTTTCTTGCGTCTTCGAATTTCTCCGTTGTCAGGATTACGGCAGTCGCAAATCAATCTTTAGGCTTTTTTTTGGTAATTCGTAAATATGCCGACGAGATTTGAGCCTCGGCCACCCGGCTCAAGGCGAGGGTGGCCGGAAATCGAGCGGGATCAATTCAATAGCAGCCCGGTTCTGCGCAGCTCGGCCAGCAGGGAGTTGAGGAATTCCTGGGCCACCGGTTCCAGATTGCGAGCGCCTTTGTAGCTTTGACCGTTGGGATGCGGGTGGCGTCCGGAAGTCAGTGCGTCGCGTATCGCGCTGCGCAACTCCAGGGTGCTGTGGGCGCCGTCGATGTCATTCATGACGTGCCGGCTAAGGGGGTCGGCCGGGGGCGTAATGCCCTGGTGCCAGAGGTTGTGCATGCTTACCTGGCAGTCCGCCTTCGACACTTCGCGCAACAGCTCACGCGCGCCGGGGATCAAGGCCGGCTTGGATTGCAGGGCTTGATAGGTGGCGGGTTCCAGGCGGTACAGCAGGGCATTGGACTGCACCAGCGCAATAATGTGGCCCAAGATGGCGCTGGTCAGTTCGTCCTGCGACGCACTGGGCGCGTGTTCGCGGGCCATTTCCAGGATGACGTTGAACGGGACAGTTCCCGGCCACGCTTGTTTCAGCATGTCGATCATGCCGCTTGCCACCGGATCGTGCGTGGTCAGGGTGGCGCCGCGGGTGGTCCGATATTGCCGTTGATTCGCCGGGGCGCCAGGGGCCGCCGGCAATGCAGTCAGGTCGGCGGCAAAAGCCATGGCGGTGAAGGCGGAGCCTTCGGGTTGATCCAAGATGGCTTCGGCGCGCTCCGAGTGGACGAGCAGACTCTTCCGAAACGATCGGCCGACTGCGAAGTCCAGATACTGTTCCCGCATTTCCCGGCTGGCGTTGACGGCCAGACCGTTCAGGCCCAGCGCGACCTTCGAGCCGAACGTGGATGGGAATGTCAGCTGAGGTTCCGCGTCGGTCAGGTATGTCAGGCCCGCTTGCTGAGCGGAGGCGGCGAACTCCAGGAAGTAGCAGGGTGTGTTAATCGCTTCCAGGTACTCGTGGATTAAATAATGATCCGACTGGCCGCGCAGCTTTTGGGCCGTGTGCTGTAGTGCCGACTGCAACGGGTTGTCATTCCATAGGCCGTTTTCGATCAACTCCAACATATCTTTAGCGCGGGCCACCTTTTCTTGAGGGGTTTCGGCGCCGTAGCTATTCAGGATCATGGCGTCGCGAATGACGTCTGACGCCTTCCAGCCTGGATAGGTGTTGTAGCTGACGTATGCGATTCCTTCCGGAGAAAGGTTATCGCGGCAGATGCGGAAGATGGCATCGCGGACCTCGGGCGGCACCCAGCTGAACACGCCATGGCAGATGATGTAGTCGAACATGCCGAAATCGGCGGTGATGTCCACTAGGCTCATCGCCCGCAAATCGAGGTTGCGGGCGCCCACAGCTTCAGCGACGCGTTGCCCTGCCTCGATTTGCTGTGGCGATAAATCCACGCCTACGACGCGGGCATCAGGATAAGCCAGCGCGAAGGGCAGCACATTGCCCCCAGCGGCGCATCCAAGCTCCAAGACTCGGGCACGATCAAGTGCCGGCGCGGAAAGACCGTACAGGCTCGCGACGGCGCGGAGGCTGCCTGGCGCGGTATAGGAAAACGGTAAAGATATATAGGGGGTTTCGTCGTAGGCGTCTGAGATGGCCTGCGTCAAGCGGTCTTGTGCGCTCATGGCGAAATTCCGGGAAAGAAAGGGTGCGCGGCGACGCTAAAGGCGGTACGCCGCAAAAGTTGTAGGGCAGTTGAAAGGCTAGCAGTGCGCAGCGGCAATGGAAGGGGCGAATAAGGTCCGATTTCACCCCGTTTCCAGCCCGATTTCGCCGGCCGTTGCGCCGGCGCTGAAGTCGGATGCTCGGCGCCTCAAATAATCTGCGCGATCTGCCCTTCCAGCGGCAGGTCCTGCCAAGCCATCTCTTTCAGCTTCGCCCGGATCCGCGCCGTGGCCTGCGACCGTAACTGGCACACCCGTGCCTCGGTCACATTCATGATGGCGCCGATCTCTTTCAGATTCAGGCCCTGCTCGTAGCACAAGGACAGCAACAACTTCTCCCGATCAGGCAAGGCATCAATCGCCTGCACCAGCGCCTGACGGAAATCACCAGCCAGTAACGCGTCCAGCGGATTCCCACCGGCCGAGCCGTGGTTCAGCGTGGCGGTCCAGTCGGATTGGCCGGAGGCGGAATCGGGTTCGGTGGTGAAGTCTTCGTAATGCACGATCTGCACGCCTTGGGCGTCGTGCAGCAGCGACTGGTATTCGCCGATCGGCATTTCAAGCTGGGCGGCGATCTCGGCTTCGGAAGGCGCGCGCATCAGGCGCTGCTCAAGCTGCTGGATAGCCTGCTCGATCTTGCGCGCCTTGGTGCGGACGCTGCGGGGCAGCCAGTCCTGGCCGCGAAGCTCGTCCAGCATCGCGCCACGAATACGGGTCGTGGCGTAGGTCTCGAATTGGGCGTCTGCCGTTTCCTGATAGCGCCTTACGGCGTCAAGCAGGCCGATCATGCCGGCCTGTATCAGGTCGTCGAGCTCCACACTAGCGGGTAGCCGTGCGAGCAATTGCAGGGCCAGCTTCCGCACTAGCGGGGCATATTCGACCAAGCTGTCATCTGCGTGGGGCATTGCGGGAATGTCAGGCGGTGTCCATCGTGACGCATCGTCAGACGTTGTCAATTTGCGACATTGTCGACAAACGCGCGGCTGCGCTAAAGCGACCAGGATTTAGTGATCGGCAAGGTGACATTGTCGGCACTGCACAACATTTCATTCCTGGAAGTACGCAACGTTTTGAATGCTTATTTGCCAAATTGACGTAAATTCGTCACGAGTTTCTATGTCAATGTGTATCGAAACTCACAGGTTGCGCAATATCAACAAAGATTTGTCATATAAGTCATAGAAAATGACATCACCTGTGGTAAATTTTACTTAAATTGCGAACAAATGATACATTTCGCATTAAAACAGGATGCAGCAGCAATCAGGTGTCACTAAGACACCGGTGCTTTTGGTTATCGAGCCCCCGTGGGTGGGATTGGGATAGGGAGTAGGGCGTGCAACAAGTCGAAAATTCTTTGCTGGCAGACATTCGCGAAGTGAATCTGTCATACCTGTTACTTGCGCAACGTATGTTGCGTGATGACTTTGCAGCATCCATGTTTCGTTTGGGATTCAGCAATGAAGTCGCTGACATCCTGATGCGCCTGTCGCCGGCGCAACTGGTCAAGCTGGCCAGCTCTAGCTCGCTGCTGTGCCGTTTCCGCTTTGATGACTACAGCCTGTTGTCGGCCCTGACCCATGATGTTCTGGGCGGCGCGCTGCAACAAGCTCACGCAACAATCTTGCTGGCCAAGCAACCTGTAGAAGAACTGGCCTGACGGCCGCTCCAACACCCACTCGGACTCGTGTAATGGCCTCCAAAAGCGTATCTCAGGAAGCGGACGACATCCTGCTTGCCAGCTCCATGATTACCCTGGGAGCGCGGCTTCAGGTTCTGGAGGCTGAAACCAGCCTCAGCCACGACCGCCTGGCACGCTTGTACCGCGAAATCCGCGGCTGCTCGCCACCCAAGGGCATGCTGCCGTTCTCGGTGGACTGGTTCATGACCTGGCTGCCGAATATTCACTCGTCGCTGTTCTACAACGTTTATTCGTTCTTGAACGCGCGCACCAGCAGCAAAGGCATTCGCGCCATCATCGACGCCTACCGCCTTTATCTGGAAAACGCCGGCCTGGACACGGCCGAAAGCTCGGAACCGGTGTTGAGCTTCACTCGTGCCTGGATGCTTGTGCGTTTCTTTGACAGCGGCATGCTCCAGCTGTCCGCCTGCCGCCAATGCGGTGGCCATTTCATCGCCCATGCCCACGATCCGCACTCGGATTTCGTGTGCGCGATCTGCCGCCCGCCTCCTCGCGCCGGCAAGACGCGCGCGGCCGCCAAAGCCCGTGCCGGCACCCGTCCGGTGCCCGCGCTCGGCGCTGCCCGTCCGTGACCCGGACGCGCCAGGCGCGCGTCCAAATACATCAAAAGCCCTGGAAAACTCCCCGTAACCCGCCTTTTTGGGTCGGGGGGAACAGGGGATCATTGACGCCAGTTTTAGACTTCGTTGGCAGGGGCCTGATGTGTTGATTGTTATCGGTTTTCTCGTGGTGATCGTGTCGGTCGTCGGCAGCTTTATAGCGCTGGGCGGCCATTTGGGCGCGCTTTACCAGCCCTTCGAGCTGACACTGATTTTTGGTGCGGCCTTTGGGGCTTTTCTTGCCGGCAACAGCAAAAAATCGCTGATGCTGGTCAAGAAGGCGCTGCCCGACGCGCTTAAAAGCTCGCGCTACAGCAAGGACGTGTACATGGAGCTGATGGCTCTGCTGTACGTGTTGTTGAATAAAGCGCGCCGTGAAGGCCTGATGGCCATCGAATCGCATATTGAGGACCCGGCTTCCAGCCCGATCTTCAGCGAATATCCGCGCATTGCCAAAGACGCGAAGCTCATGGAGTTCATTACGGACTACCTGCGCATCATGATCAGCGGCAACATGAGCTCGTTTGAAATCGAGACGCTCATGGACGAGGAAATCGAGACCTATCGCCATGAACGCGAAGTGCCCGCGCACGCGCTGCAACAGATGGCTGACGGCCTGCCGGCCTTCGGTATCGTGGCCGCGGTGCTGGGCGTGATCAAGGCGCTGGCCGCCGTGGACCAGCCGCCCGCCATCCTGGGCGACCTGATCTCCAAGGCCATGGTGGGCACGTTCCTGGGCATCTTGCTGGCGTACGGTTTCGTGGGGCCGCTGGCTTCGCGGGTCGAGCGCCGCAATGACGAAGCCATGAAAGTGCTGGAATGCATCAAGACCACGCTGCTGGCCAGCATGAACGGCTACCCGCCGCAGCTGGCGGTGGAATTTGGCCGCAAGGTGCTGTTCTCGTCCGTGCGTCCGACTTTTGGTGAGCTGGAAGAGCACGTCCGGCAAACCAAGTCGACCGGCAAGGCCTGACGGAGCGGGCGATGAGCACCGTAAACAACCACCGTGTGGTGATCCGCCGCAAGAAGGTCAAGGGCGGCGGGCATCATGGCGGCAGCTGGAAAATCGCCTACGCCGACTTCATCACGGCGATGATGGCGTTCTTCCTGGTGATGTGGCTGATCAGCATCGTGCCGCGCGAAGAGCTCAAGGGCATCGCGGAATACTTCCGCATGCCGCTGCGCGTGGCGATCACGGGCGGGCCCAGCAGCTCGGCCGAGACCAGCGCCGTGCCCGGCGGCGGCCGCGACCCCTTGCGCAGCGAGGGCGATGTGCGCAAAGGGCAGGGCAATCGGGTCGAATCGCAACCCATGGGCGACGCCGAACGGCGCGAACAGCACCGCCTGGAAAACCTGAAGCGCCGCCTTGAAAACGTCATCGAGACCAGCCCCGTCCTGAAAAGCTTCAGGCCGCAGCTGCTGATCGACCTGACGACCGAGGGCCTGCGCATCCAGATCATCGACAACCAGAACCGCCCGATGTTCGCCACCGGCCGCGCCGAAGTGCAGCCGTACATGCGCGACATCCTGCGCGAACTGGGGCCGGTGCTGAACGAGCTGCCCAACCGCGTCAGTATCTCGGGCCACACCGACGCCTCGCAGTACGCGCGCGGTGAGCGCGCCTATAGCAACTGGGAATTGTCGGCCGACCGCGCCAATGCCTCGCGTCAGGAATTGGTGGCCGGCGGCATGAGCGAAAGCAAGGTCATGCGCATCCAGGGTCTGTCTTCCAGCATGAGTCTGGTTAAAGATGATCCGTATGCAGCCGTTAATAGACGTATCAGCCTCGTGGTGCTCAATATGAACACCCAGAAGCGCATCGAAAACGAGAACGCCGCAGCCGCGGACGTAAGCGCCAAAGATGCTCGCGAGGTGGGGACGGCCGTGGAGGCGGTGCAAGCCGCCGCCCAGGCCGCGACGGCAACCAATCAAGGCGAAGCGGCGAACGCGCCGCCGGTTCAGGGGGTTCGATAGCAATGGCGGCAACGATTCTGGTGGCGGACGACTCGGCGACGATGCGGATGATCGTCCAGGCGACGTTGACGGGCGCGGGGTGGAAAGTGTTGACGGCCGGCAACGGTCAGGAAGCGCTGGAGGTGGCCAAGAGCCATCCGGTGGACCTCGTGGTCAGCGACTGGAATATGCCCGTCAAGGGCGGGCTTGAATTGATTCAAGGCCTGCGTGAGCTGGACCAGTACCTGGATGTGCCGGTGCTGGTGCTGACCACGGAAGACGATGTGGGTAGCAAGATGGCCGCTCGGGATCTGGGCGTTTGTGGCTGGCTGTCCAAGCCGGTCGACCCCGATGTGCTGGTGGAATTGGCGACCGAGCTGCTCGATGAGCAGGCCGGCGCGTAAAGCAGGTTCATTTATGAAGGCGTACGGGTCATGAGTTCTGGTTTGGACCTCAGTCAGTTTTACGAGACCTTTTTCGACGAGGCGGATGAGCTGCTCGCGCAGATGGAGCAGCTGCTGCTGGAGCTCGACGTAGGGTCTCCCGACATTGAACAGCTCAATGCCATCTTCCGCGCAGCGCACTCGATCAAGGGCGGCGCGGCGACATTCGGCTGTTTTACGCAGCTGGCGGGCACCACCCACCTGCTTGAAAACCTTCTTGACGCAATCCGTCGCGGCGAAATGGCGCTGCGCACGGACATGATTGATATCTTCTTGGAAACGAAAGACGTGCTCAAAAGCCAACTGGATGCCTATCGGGCCTCCGAAGAGCCCGATGAAGCCGTGTTTGAGCGTATCTGCGCCGTATTGAGGCAGTTGGCGCTGGAGCATAAGGACCCCGCCGCGGCCGTGGCCGCGCCGGCGGCCCCCGCGCCCGTCGTGGCCCCTGCGCCCGCGCCTGTCGCCGCTGCGCCGGCCCCCGCGCCCGAACCCGTACAGACGCCGGCGGCTGACGCCGGCGACTTGCCGCTCAAGGTCAGGATCACCAAGGTGTCCGACAAGGACGCCGCGTCGCTGCTCGAAGAAATGGGCAACCTGGGCAACGTGCGCGCCAGCGAACGTGCCAACGGCGCCTTGACCGTGTGGATGGACAGCACGTGCACGCCGGACGATATCGAAGCGGTGTGCTGCTTCATCGTTGACGGCGACCAGTTGTCCATCACCCGCGAAGCCGCGCCCGCCGCCCAGGCCGCCGCGCCCGTGGCCGAACCCGTGGCAGCAGCCCCGGCACCGGCAGCCGCCCCGGCGCCCGTCGCCGCCGAGCCCGTGCCGTCGGTCGCCGACACCGCCGCCGCGGCCGAAGCCATCACGCAAGCCGCCGCCCGCGCCTCGCGTCCGGCTGCGCCCGCGCATGCCGACAAGGAATCCACGTCGATTCGGGTGGGCGTTGAAAAAGTCGACCAGGTCATCAACCTGGTGGGCGAGCTGGTCATCACGCAAGCCATGCTGGCGCAGACCGCGTCCACGCTGGACCCGGTGCTGCACGACCGCCTGCTTAACGGCATGGAACAGCTGGAACGCAATGCCCGCGACTTGCAGGAAGCGGTGATGTCGATCCGCATGATGCCGATGGACTACGTGTTCAGCCGCTTCCCGCGTCTGGTGCGCGATATCGCCGGCAAGATGGGCAAGCAGATCGAATTGCAGACCTACGGCCGCGCGACCGAGCTGGACAAGAGCCTGATCGAACGCATCATCGACCCGCTGACGCACTTGGTGCGCAACAGCCTGGACCACGGCATCGAAACGCCCGAAAAGCGTATCGCCGCCGGCAAGGACCCGGTTGGCCAGCTGGTGCTGTCCGCGCAACACAACGGCGGCAACATCGTCATCGAAGTCAGCGATGACGGCGGTGGCCTGAGCCGCGAAAAGATCCTGAAGAAGGCGATGGCGCAAGGTTTGGCCGTCAACGAAAATTCGCCTGACGATGAAATCTGGCAGCTGATCTTCGCGCCGGGTTTCTCCACGGCGGAAAAGGTCACGGACATCTCGGGTCGCGGCGTGGGCATGGACGTCGTGCGCCGCAACATCCAGGACATGGGCGGCCACGTGCAGCTGTCGTGCGAGCCGGGCAACGGCACCACCACGCGCATCGTGCTGCCGCTGACGCTGGCCATTCTGGACGGCATGTCGGTTCGGGTGGGCGAAGAGACCTTCATCCTGCCGCTGAACCACGTTACCGAATCGCTGCAACCGACCAACGACCAGATCTACTCGGTGGCGGGCAACGAACGCGTGATGCATGTGCGCGGCGAATACCTGCCGCTGGTCGAGATGCACCGCGTGTTCTCGGTTGCCCAGGCGCAGACCGATCCCACGCAGGCCATCGCGGTCATCATGCAAGCCGAAGACCGTCGATTTGCGCTGCTGGTGGATCACCTGATCGGCCAGCACCAGGTGGTGGTCAAGAACCTGGAATCCAACTACCGCAAGGTGCCTGGCATCTCGGCCGCCACCATCCTGGGTGATGGCAGCGTGGCCCTGATTGTCGACGTATTTGCGCTTGCGCGCGCCAACCGTGAGCGTTGGTCGCAGCCCGAAGCCATTCTGAATTGATGGAGCAATAAAAAATCATGGCAGCCAAACCGCAAGCGCAATCCGCGCGCAACGAAGATGTCGGCAGCGAATTCCTCGTCTTCACGCTGGGCGACGAAGAGTACGGCATCGACATCCTGAAGGTGCAGGAAATCCGCGGCTACGACGCCGACACGGTGACCCGTATCGCCAACGTTCCCACGTTCATCAAGGGCGTGACGAACCTGCGCGGCATCATCGTCCCGATCGTGGACCTGCGCATCAAGTTCAACCTGGGTCGCGTCGACTACAACGAGCAGACCGTCGTCATCATCCTCAACCTGGATCGCCGCGTCGTCGGCATCGTGGTTGACGGCGTGTCCGACGTGCTGATGTTGAACGCCGGCCAGATTCGTCCGGCGCCGGAATTCGGCGCCACCTTGTCCACCGAATACCTGACCGGTCTGGGCACGGTGGACGAACGCATGCTGATCCTGGTTGACATCGAAAAGATGATGACCAGCGATGAAATGGCGCTGGTGGAGAAGGTCGCTTCCTGATCGGAATCCGGCCGGAACGCGGGGTAGAGGCGCCATATTCAATCCGATGTGGCGCTTTCCTTTAACGATTGCAGTCAAAGGGTGGTTCTTGAGATGCGCAAGTTTTTCGCGAACATGACGATACGCAGCAGCCTGTTGTGGGTGCTGGCGTTCTTCTCATTCATGTTGGTGATTGGGGCGGCGCTGGGCGTGCTGTCCCTGCGCATCAGCAATGGCACCCTGGCCGAAATCAAGCAAGCGCAGGAACTGGACGACGCGGTGGGCCGCGTCGTGTACAGCTACAAGGACACGATGAGCGGCCTGGGCCGCGCCGCCACCGCCAACTATGCCGACATCGTGGGCAGCGTGGGCCAGGCCACCTTGCTGACGACGGGCCTGTCGGCGGAAGCCACCGGTTTGCTGGAACGCGCCAAGGCGTCCATGAACAAGGGCCAGGCCGAATACGAGTATTACAAGAGCCTGCCGCAACCAGCGGAAGCCGCCGAATCGCTGAAAGAAATCGAAGCGTCGTACGCCGCGCTGGTGCAGCAGGGCTTGACCCCGCTGGTCGCCGCGCTGGAAAAGGCCGACATGCCGGCCTACCAGAAGCAGGTGCAGACGGTGCAGGACGCGCTGGAAGGGCGCTTTGCCCGCGCCGTCGAAGGTTTTGATTTCTGGCGCGCCAGCAAGATGCTGGACGCGCACGAAGTGGCGCAGGTGCGTTACCAATTTGTGTTGATCGCCGTGGCCGCCGGTGGCGTGATCGCCGCGCTGCTGGTGTTCGCCACCTACGTGTTCCTGCGCCGCCGCGTGCTGCTGCCGCTGAAAGAGGCCGGTCATCACTTTGACCGCATCGCGGGCGGCGACCTGACCGCGCGCGTGGACGTGCGCAACACCAATGAAATCGGCCAGCTGTTTGCCGCCTTGAAGCGCATGCAGGAAAGCCTGACGCGCACGGTGTCGACCGTGCGTCGGGGCGTGGACGAAATCAACGTGGGCTCGCATGAAATCGCGGCCGGCAACACGGACCTGTCCAGCCGTACCGAACAGCAGGCGGCGTCCCTGGAAGAAACCGCCGCGTCGATGGAACAGCTGGCGTCCACCGTCAAGCAAAACGCCGACAACGCGCGCCAGGCCAATCAGCTTGCCGCCAGTGCGTCGGACGTGGCCGAGCGGGGCGGTTCGGCGGTGTCGGAAGTGGTCAACACCATGCACGACATCTCGGCCAGCTCGCGCAAGATTTCCGAAATCGTTTCCGTGATCGACGGCATCGCCTTCCAGACCAACATCCTGGCGCTGAACGCCGCGGTGGAAGCGGCGCGCGCGGGCGAGCAGGGCAAGGGCTTTGCGGTGGTGGCGGGCGAAGTGCGCTCGTTGGCGCAGCGCAGCGCGCAGGCCGCCAAGGAAATCAAGGGCCTGATCGAAGACTCGGTCAGCAAGGTGGGCGCGGGTTCGCAGCAGGTGGAACGCGCGGGCGCGACCATGCAGGAAATCGTCGCGTCGGTAAAGCGCGTGACGGACATCATGGGCGAGATCTCGGCGGCCTCGGAAGAACAATCCAGCGGCATCGACCAGGTCAACCGCGCCGTGTCGCAGATGGACGAAGTGACGCAGCAGAACGCGGCGCTGGTGGAAGAAGCGGCCGCCGCGGCGGGCTCGCTGCAAGAGCAGGCCCAACGCCTGGCGGAAGCCGTGGCCGTGTTCAAGATCAATGCGGGCGAAGTCATCGAAGTACCGGCGCATCGCCTGTCTTCGGCGCGCCCGTCCGATGAAGACTCTCGTTTGCAAGCGCCTGACGCGTTTGCGCTTGGGCACTGAGGAATCGCGTGGCAACTGCGGCAACCCAGGCGCCGTCCATCTCGGTGGACCGCCAATTCGATTTCCGTGACGCGGACTTTTCCCGCGTCCGCAAGATGATCCACGCGCGCGCGGGCATCTCGCTGGGCACGCACAAGCGTGAAATGGTCTACAGCCGCCTGGCCCGACGCTTGCGCGCGCTGGGCCGCCACGACTTCGGCAGCTATCTGGACCAGCTGGAAAACGAGCCCGACGCGCACGAGTGGGAAGAATTCGTCAATGCGCTGACGACCAACCTGACGGCGTTTTTCCGCGAGTCGCATCACTTTCCCATCCTGGCCGACTTCGCCCAAAAGCGCGGCGGCCCGGTGTCGGTGTGGTGCTGTGCGGCGTCCACGGGCGAAGAACCTTATTCGATTGCGATGACGCTGGTCGAGGCCCTGGGCCCGCGCGCGGCCTCGTCCACGGTGCTGGCCACCGACATCGACACCAACGTGCTGAACCGCGCGCGCGCCGCCGTGTATCCGGCCGAACGCGTGGCCAAGATGGAAGACGAGCGCCTGCGCCGCTTCTTCCTAAAGGGCCGTGGCGCCAACGCCGGCCAGGTCCGCGTGCGCCCCGAGATTGCCGACATGGTGCGGTACGAAACGTTGAACCTGTTGGCGCCCAGCTGGCCGATCAACGAAAAGTTCGACGTGATTTTCTGCCGCAACGTCATGATTTATTTCGACAAGCCGACACAGGCGAAGATCCTGGAGCGCTTTGCGCCGCTGCTCAAGCCGGGCGGCCTGCTGTTTGCGGGGCACTCCGAGAACTTCACCTACATCAGCCGTGATTTTCGTCTGCGCGGGCAGACCGTCTACGAATGTGCGAGTAAGGCCTGAACGGGTCGAGGCAGCAAACAATGAAAAAAATAAGCGTTTTGTGTGTAGACGACTCCGCGCTGGTGCGCGGGCTGATGACCGAAATCATCAACAGCCAGCCGGACATGGAAGTGGTTGCGACCGCGCCCGACCCGTTGGTGGCGCGCGACCTGATCAAGCGCCACAACCCCGACGTGCTGACGCTGGACGTGGAAATGCCCCGCATGGACGGGCTGGATTTCCTGGAAAAGCTGATGCGCCTGCGGCCGATGCCGGTGGTGATGGTGTCGTCGCTGACCGAGCGCGGCGGTGAAATCACGCTGCGCGCGCTGGAACTGGGCGCCATCGACTTCGTGACCAAGCCCAAGCTGGGCATTCGCGACGGCCTGCTGGAATACACCGAGATCATCGCCGACAAGATCCGTGCCGCCTCGCGCGCCAAGCTGCGCGCGCCCACGCCGCACGCCGCGCCGGCAGCGCCCGCGCCGATGTTGCGCCGGCCGCTGGCCAGCTCGGAAAAGCTGGTGATTGTGGGCGCCTCCACGGGCGGCACCGAGGCCATCCGCGAAGTGCTGCAACCCTTGCCGCCGGACAGCCCCGCCATTCTTATTACGCAGCACATGCCCGCCGGCTTCACGCGTTCGTTCGCGCAGCGGCTGGATGCGCTGTGCGCCGTCACGGTGCGCGAAGCCGTCCATGGCGACCGCGTGCTGCCGGGCCACGTGTATCTGGCGCCGGGCGGCGACACGCACATGCGCCTGGGCCGTAGCGGCGCCAACTATGTGATCGAACTGGAAGCCAGCGAACCGGTCAACCGCCACCGCCCGTCGGTGGACGTGTTGTTCAATTCCGCTGCCGTGGCCGCGGGCAAGAACGCCATCGGCGTCATCCTGACCGGCATGGGCAAGGACGGCGCGGCGGGCATGCTGGCCATGCACCGCGCGGGCGCGCACACCATCGCGCAAGACGAAGCCAGCTGCGTGGTGTTCGGCATGCCGCGCGAGGCCATTGCCATTGGCGCAGCCGACGAAGTGGTGACGCTGTCGGCGATTAGCGAACGCATTCTGACTCGCCTGGGCGACCGTGGGCACCGCGTGTGACGCGACTGCACCCCGATCGATCTCAAGCAAATTTCTTCTGGAGTGAAAGATGGTAGACAAGGGCATCAAGATTCTGGTGGTGGATGACTTCCCCACCATGCGACGAATCATCCGCAACCTGCTCAAAGAGCTGGGTTTCGAGAACGTCGACGAGGCCGAAGACGGCGCGATCGGTCTGGAAAAGCTGCGTAACGGCGGCTTCCAATTCGTCGTGTCCGACTGGAACATGCCCAACCTGGACGGCCTGGAAATGCTCAAGCAGATCCGCGCCGACGCATCGCTGGCTTCGTTGCCGGTGCTGATGGTGACGGCTGAAGCCAAAAAGGAAAACATCGTCGCGGCGGCCCAGGCCGGCGCCAACGGTTACGTGGTCAAGCCTTTCACCGCGGCAACGCTGGAAGAAAAGCTCACCAAGATCTTCGAGAAAATTGCGGGCTGAGGTGTGCAATGAGCACAACGGAACATGTAGAACCCGCTGGGGAAAATCCTGACCTGATTCATCGGATCGCCTCGTTGACGCGTATGTTGCGCGACAGCATGCGCGAGCTTGGGCTGGATCAGGCCATCAAAGACGCCGCCAACGCCATCCCCGATGCGCGCGATCGTTTGCGCTACGTGGCGCAGATGACCGAGCAGGCCGCCAACCGCGTGCTGAACGCCACCGAGCAGGCCGGCCCCATCCAGGACGGCATGTCGCGTTCGGCGCAGGCGCTGGATAGCCGCTGGCAGCAATGGTACGACCAGCCGCTGGAAATGCCCGAAGCGCGTGAACTGGTCAAGGACACCCGCGCCTTCCTGGCGGATGTGCCCAAGCAGACGCAGCAGACCCAGTCCAAGCTGATGGAAATCATCATGGCGCAGGATTTCCAGGACCTGACGGGCCAGGTCATCATGCGCATGATGGACGTGGTCGGCGCGATTGAGCGCGAGCTGTTGCAGGTGCTGCTGGACAACGTGCCGCAGGAACGCCGCGACGAGGCCAACAGCCTGTTGAACGGTCCGCAGATCAGTCCGCAGGGCAAGACCGATGTGGTGACCAGCCAGGACCAGGTCGACGACCTGCTGGCCAGCCTGGGGTTCTGATCGACCCATCGCGCCGCCCGGCCTGGCCGCCGGCGGCGCGTGCATAGAAGAATAAGCAGGGGGGCCTTGCAGTACGAGACAAGGCGCGCGCCGCGCGCCAGGCAACGGACGCCCACAGAAGGCGGTCCGGGCCAGCACAAGGAGGTCCATCATGGCCAGATCCGTATTCCGCCTCGGCGGCATGTGGGCACTGTTACGCCGCTTGAACCGGGGCGACGGCACGCTGTCGGAACGCACCTTTTCCTTAAGTCCCGCGGTATTTCCCCTGCATCGTTTCCTGTCGCGCATGCGCGGGCGCGTGGTCACCGTCAGGCAATCCAGCATTGAAATCGCGCTGAACGCGGCCCGCACGCAATACCAGGCGGGGCGCTGTTCGGTCTTGGCGCAAGAGCAGGCGCGGGCGGCGGGTGCGCTGGCGGACAGCGGCGCGCAGATTGCCGCGTTGTCCGCATCCACATCCGAACATGCACGCCAGATTGCCGACGTGTCCGGCAAGAACCTGCATGCGGCCGAAGCGGCGCTGTCCGAGCTGTCCGACGTCAAATCCCGGGTCGACCGCATGACGCGCGAGATGGCCGCATTTACCGAAGTAGTGGGTCAGCTGACCCTGCGCGCGCGTTCGGTCGCGGACATCAGCAAGCTCATCAAGGACATTGCCCTGCAAACGCAGCTGCTGGCCTTGAATGCGGGCGTGGAAGCGGCCAGGGCAGGGGACGCGGGGCGGGGCTTTGCGGTGGTGGCCAGCGAAGTGGGGCGGCTGGCCGAGCGCGTGAACGCCGCGACCAACGATATCGGCCGGCATACGGTTGAAATGCTGGACCTGGTCGACACCACCCAGCGCCAAACCGGCACGCTGCGCGAAGATGTGGACGCGTCCGGCGCGGTGCTGGACCGCACCTGCACCGACTTCGAACGCTTCGTGCGCGATTTCGGCAGCATGAACCTGCAAGTGAACGAAGTTGTGCAGGCCATCGGCGACGTCGACGCCACCAACCACGGCATGAGCCAGGAAGTGAGCCGCATCGCCGCCTTGAGCGCCGATGTGCTGGGCCGGGTGGGCAGCATGTCGGACGAGATCGACCGCATCCGCCGCCAGACCGAAAGCGTGCAGGAAGTGCTGGCGGACGTGCGCACCGGCCGTACCGCCTTTGACCAGTTGTGCGAGGCGGTCGAGAGTTTCCGCGATGCGGCGACGCGCTTGCTGGACGACGCCCGGCGCCGGGGCGTGGACGTGTTCGACCGCCATTACCAGCGCATCGCGGGCAGCGAGCCGCCGCGCTATCACACGCGTTACGACCGTGCCATCGACGACGCCCTGACGCAGTTGCTGGACGAGGTGCTGGACGCCGTGCCCGGCGGCATCTACACGCTGGTGGTGGATGCGCGCGGCTATGCGCCGGCCCACAACGGGCGCTTTTCGCATCCGCCCACGGGCGACCCGCAGCAGGACATCGCGCGGTCGCGGCACAAGCGCATCTTTGACGATCCGGTGGGCGCGCGGCTGGCGGCCAATACCGGCGCGATGCTGTTCCAGACCTATTCCCGGGATACGGGCGAGATCGTTAACGACATTTCCGTCCCGCTTTATTTGGGGTCGGAACACTGGGGCGCCGTCCGTATCGGGCTGGACTACGTGCGCTTCCAGGCAGCGCTGGACGGGGGCCGCGCGCCCGCCATCGGGCGCAACGGCGAATAGCGCCGCTTTCTTCCCGCTTCTTGGCTTATCGCCCAACCCCGGGCGATCCTAGAATCTCGGCGGGCGGCTCGTAATCCGAAAATCCGCGAGCCGCAACGACACCGCAGAGCATGGCTGAAGAAAGCGACCTCGAGAAATCAGAAGCAGCCTCTCCCAGGCGCCTGGAAAAGGCGCGCGAGGAGGGGCAGATTGCGCGTTCCCGCGAACTGGGAACGTTCATGATGCTGGCCGCCGGTGTCGGGGTGATCTGGGCGCTGGGCGGTTCGCTGTACCAGGGCATGAGCGGCGTGCTGCACAACGGCCTGGCCTTCGACCAGCGCATCGTGACGGACCCGGGCGTGATGGTGGAGCAGGCCGTGATCGGCTTCGGCCACGCCCTGACCGCCTTGCTGCCCGTATTCGGCGTGCTGGCAGTGGTGGCCGTGCTGTCCAGCGTGTTGCTGGGCGGCATCGTGATTTCCGGCAAGCCGCTGCAAGCCAATTTTTCGAAGCTGAGCCTGTTCGCCGGCCTGAAGCGGATGTTCTCGTCGCAGACGGTGGTGGAACTGATCAAGGCGCTGGCCAAGGCGTTGCTGGTGGGCGGCGTGGCCGTCTGGGTCATCTGGCGCTACCACGACGACATGCTGGGCCTGATGCACGTGGCCCCGTCGGCCGCGCTGATCAAGGCGCTGTCGCTGGTGGCGATCTGCTGCGCGTTGATCGTGTCCTCGCTGCTGGTGATTGTGCTGCTGGATGTGCCATGGCAGATCTGGAGCCATTTGAAAAAGCTGCGCATGTCCAAAGAGGATGTGCGCCAGGAACACAAGGAAAGCGAAGGCGATCCGCACGTGAAGGCGCGTATCCGGCAGCAGCAGCGCCAGGCGGCGCGGCGCCGGATGATGTCGGAAGTGCCCAAGGCGGATGTGGTCGTGACCAACCCGACGCACTACGCCGTGGCGCTCAAGTACGACGAGGACAAAAGCGGCGCCCCGCGCGTGATCGCCAAGGGCACCGGCCTGATCGCGGCCAAGATCCGCGAACTGGCTGCTGAAAACCGCATTCCCACATTGGAAGCGCCGCCGTTGGCGCGCGCATTGCATCAACACGTCGACCTGGGTAAGGAAATCCCGGCCGAGCTATATACCGCGGTGGCGGAAGTGCTGGCGTGGGTCTTCCAGCTGCGCTCGTGGCGGTCGGGATGGGGCGTCCAACCGACGGCTCCGACCCGCCTGGCCGTGCCCGCCGAGCTGGACCCGCAAGCAAAAACCGCAGCACAAGGAGTCTAAGGTATGAGCGCTTTGCTCACCATGTTGAAGAGTAGCGGGGCCGGCCATGCGCGGCTTCTGGCAGGCCCGATCCTGATCGTGATGGTGCTGGGCATGATGGTGCTGCCCCTGCCCACGTTCCTGCTCGACCTGCTGTTCACCTTCAACATTGCGCTGTCGGTAATGATTCTGCTGGTGGCCATGTTCACGCGCAAGCCGCTGGACTTTGCCGCCTTTCCGGCCGTGCTGCTGTTTGCAACGTTGCTGCGCCTGTCGCTGAACGTGGCGTCCACCCGCGTCGTGCTGCTGCACGGCCACACCGGCCCCGACGCGGCGGGCAAGGTGATCGAGGCGTTTGGCCACTTCCTGGTGGGCGGCAACTTTGCGGTCGGGATCATCGTGTTCGTGATCCTGACCATCATCAACTTCATCGTTATCACCAAGGGTGCGGGCCGGATTGCCGAAGTGGGCGCGCGCTTTACCCTGGACGCGATGCCCGGCAAGCAGATGGCCATCGACGCCGACCTGAACGCGGGCCTGATCGGCGAAGACGAAGCGCGCAAGCGCCGCGCCGAAGTGTCCCAGGAATCCGACTTCTTCGGCTCGATGGACGGCGCCAGCAAGTTCGTGCGCGGTGACGCGATTGCGGGCCTGCTGATCATGGTGATCAACGTGATCGGCGGCCTGATCGTGGGCGTGGCCCAGCACGATATGTCGATGGCCGAGTCGGGCCGCGTCTACACGCTGTTGACCATCGGTGACGGCCTGGTCGCGCAGATTCCGGCGCTGGTGATTTCGACGGCGGCCGGTGTGGTGGTGTCGCGCGTGTCGACCGACCAGGACGTTGGCCAACAGATCATGAGCCAGCTGTTCTCGAACCCGGCCGTGCTGTTCCTGACGGCCGGCATCATCGGCATCATGGGCCTGATCCCCAACATGCCGCACGTGGCGTTTCTGACGCTGGCTGGCGCGCTGGGCTACGGTGGCTGGGCCTTGCACAAGCGGCGCCTGGCGGCCGCGCAAGCCGCCGAAGTGGTGCCGCCGGCCGCGATCACACAGGCGCAGGCGGCAGCCGCCGAAGCCAGTTGGGACGACGTTTCCATGGTGGACCAACTGGGGCTGGAAGTGGGCTATCGCCTGATCCCGCTGGTGGACCACGCGCAGAACGGCGAGCTGCTGCATCGCATCCGCAGCCTGCGCAAGAAGTTTGCGCAGGACGTGGGCTTCTTGCCGCCTGTCGTGCACATTCGCGACAACCTGGAGCTGAAGCCCAACGATTACCGCATCCTGCTGTCCGGTGTGGAAGTGGGCCATGGCGTGGCGATGCCGGGCCAGTGGCTGGCCATCGACCCGGGCGGCGTCACCATCCAGATCAAGGGCACGCCCACCACCGATCCGGCGTTCGGCTTGCCGGCGCTGTGGATCGACGGGGGCTTGCGCGATCAGGCGCAGGTGGCCGGTTACACGGTGGTGGACGCGGGCACGGTGGTGGCCACGCACTTGAATCACCTGATGCACCGCCACGGTTCGAACCTGCTGGGCCGTCAGGAAGTGCAGCAGTTGCTGGACCGCATCGGCCGCGACGCGCCCAAGCTGGTGGAAGACCTGGTGCCCAAGACGCTGTCGCTGACGGCGTTGCAGAAGGTGCTGCAAGGCTTGCTGTCGGAAGAAGTGCCGATCCGCGACATGCGCACCATTATCGATACGCTGTCCGAGCACGGCCCGCGCCTGGCGGCGCAGGCGGCGGCCACGGGCGGTCAACCCGACATCAACGAACTGATCATGCTGACGCGCCGCTCGCTCGGCCGCGCGATTACGCAGCAGTGGTTCCCGGGCGAAGGCGAGTTGCGGGTCATTGGGCTGGACGTGAAGCTGGAACGCGTGCTGTCGCAGGCAATGACGACCAGCGGTGGCCTGGAGCCCGGCCTGGCCGACACGCTGCTGCGCGAAACGCAGGCGGCGGTCGAGCGCCAGGAAGCGCAGGGCAATGCGCCGGTGCTGCTGGTGTCGCCAGTCTTGCGCGCGCCGTTGTCGCGCTTCCTGCGCCACCATTTGCCGCAGCTGGGCGTGTTGTCGAATACGGAAATACCGGATGAGCGCATGGTCCGCGTGACCGCGCTGATCGGCGGGAGTAATGGGTAATGAAGATAAGCCGCTTTGTAGGCGCCAATAGCCGTGACGTGATGCGCCAGGTGCGCCTGGCCCTGGGGCCGGACGCGCTGATCGTATCGAACCGCAGCGTGGACGGCGGGGTGGAAGTGCTGGCCACGTTGGACGGCGCGTTCGAGGATTCTGCGTCGGACACGCCGCAACGCGATATGTCGTCGCACGCTGGGGCGTCCGGAGCGGCGGCTGCCGCGCCTTCGGATTCGCGTCCGCAGGGGCCGGCGGTCTCACCCTACGGCGCGCAGCCCACTGCACCTTACGGCGCGCAGCCCGCCGCACCTTATGGCGCGCAGTCCCCCGCAGCTTATGGCGCGCAGCCCGCTGCAGCTTATGGCGCGCAGCCCCCCGCAGCTTATGGCGCCGCGCCCGAGCGGCAAGAAGCGCGCCCCTACACGGCGGCGCCGCCCGCCATGCCGCAACCCGGCTACACGACCCCGTCGCGTTCGATTGCCGCGTATCAATCGGCATTTGCATCGTCGGCCCAGCCGGAAGAAGAAGGCTCGCCCGCTGAGGCAAGTGCGGCAGCGATGCCGTTGGCGGCGTCGTATCCCACGCCGCTGCAACCCGCGACTGCGCAATCGTCGGCCGCGCAACCTGTTGCTTCGCAACCGGTTTCCACGCCGGTCACCCCGCTGGTAGGCGCCGCGACCCGCGTCGAGCTGCCGGCCTTGGCGCCCGCCCGTCCAGGCGCGCCGACGCACGCCACGCCGATGGCTGCCGCGTCGCCGCTCGCTGCGACTTCCGCCGCGATACCCGCCGCGATACCCGCCGCGTATTCGCCCGCATCGTCGGCCCTCGCGCATGCCGCATCGTCGGCCAATGCACCCGCCGCTTATGCGCCCGTCTCATCCCCGGCCGCCGCACCCGCCGCGTATGCGCCCGCTGCCTCCCCGGCCGCCGCACCCGCCGCTTATGCGTCCGCTGCATCCCCGGCCGCTGCACCCGCCGCGTATGCGCCCGTCTCATCCCCGGCCGCCGCACCCGCCGCATCTTCGACCACCGCGCGCGCCGCGGTCACCGCAGCCGCTGCGTCCGCACCCGCGCCGTCCATGGCGCGCATGCCGGATGCGCCGTTGCGTCAGGCACCGCCGTCGTTGCCTCCGGACACCACGGCCGGCTTGCAGGACGCCATCAGCGCCTTGCGCGGCGCGCTGGAAACGCGGATGGACGGACTGCTTTGGGGTGGTCGCCCCGGCGCGACTCGTGAAGCCGCCGCCGCCGCGCTGTTCCGCAGCCTGCTGGATGCCGGGTTCAGCACAAAGCTGGTGCGCACGCTGGTGGACCGCCTGCCGCAAGGGCTGTCGTCCGACGCCGCGCAGGCGTGGGCGCGCAATGAACTGGTTACCCACCTGCCCGTGGTGGCCTCGGAAGACGAATTCCTGGCCGGCGGCGTGTACGCGCTGGTCGGCCCGACGGGCGTCGGCAAGACCACCACGCTGGCCAAGCTGGCCGCCCGTTGCGTAGCCCGCGAAGGCCGCGATCAGGTCGCGATGTTGACGACCGACCTGTTCCGGATCGGCGCATTGGAACAATTGCAGATCTACGGCCGCCTGATGGGCGTGCCCGCGCATTCCGTGCGCGACGCCGGCGAACTGCGCCGCATTCTTGCCGAACTGGGCAACCGCAAGATCGTGCTGATCGACACCACCGGCATCAGCCAGCGCGACCGCCTGGTGGCCGAGCAGGCCGCGATGTTGACCAGCGCCGGCAAGCCCGTGCGCCGCCTGCTGGTGCTGAACGCCGCCAGCCAGGGCGACACGCTGGACGAAGTGGCGCACGCCTATCGCAACGGCGTGGGCGAAGACGTGGCCGGCTGCATCATCACCAAGCTGGACGAAGCCACCCGCCTGGGCGCGGCGCTGGACACGGCCATCCGCCACCGCCTGCCCATCCACTACATGTCGGTGGGGCAGAAGGTGCCGGAACATATGGAACTGGCGCGCGCCGACGTGCTGATCGACCGGGCCTTTGCCATGGTCGAGCGCGCGCGCGCCCTGTACACGCCCAGCGAGGCGGACCTGGCGTCGCTGGTGCCGGCCGCGCGCGAGGCCGATGCCGTTGATCCTGCCCGCCGCCGCCAATTGCTGGCCTCGGCCATCCTGCGCCCGCAAGGCGGGTCGGCGTCGATCGCCGCCGCGCAACATCTGGACGACACGATTGCCATGCTGGACAGCGACCCGGCCTGCGTACAAGCCCGGGCGTCGTGGCGCGAGTATGTCGGCGACGGCGCGGGCGCCAGTCTGGCGGCCTTGGGTGGCGACCCGCTGGCCATGGTGCGACGTGAATTTTCGGCCACCTGCAACCGCCATCTGCTGGCCATGCATGGCAAGACCAGCATGAAAGGCGAAGGTTTGCCGGGTGGTGTGTTGATGGGGTCGCTGCTGATGAGCGACCGTGGCGTGGCCCTGGCCGCGCCCGCGCAGCAGCTGGCGTTGGCCCACGGCATGTTGACCTCGTTCGCGCCCGGCGCGGCGGGTCTGGCGGATGCCGGCCCGGCGCTGCAAGCGCGCGTGCGCTGGCTGGGCGAACAGCTGCCGCGCCTGCCGATGGTGCATCTGCTGGAGGCCGGCACGTCGGCCTTGTGGCAGTCGTTAAGCGAGCAGGGCGCCTCGTGGGTGGCGCGCTTCCCGGGCGGCATGCGCGTGGTGCAGGACGAATGCCCGACCAATCTGAATGCCGTCGGCAAAAGCGTGGGCTATCTGCCCGTGGGCCAGCCTGGCGACATGCCCGGTTTGACGCGCGAGCAGGGCGGCCAGACCGTGCCGCTGGCGCTGTGGGCCTCGGGCACCGAAATCAGCCTGCCGGGCCGCTCCGAAACCGCGCCGATCCGCCTGGTCTGCGCGCGACTGATCGATACGGTCAGTGGCGAAATTGCCGCACAGCTGTTCGGGCTGACCAACTTGCCCGCGTCCCAGGCCGACGCCGCCACCGTCGCACGCTGGCTGGTATTGCAGGACGAAGCCAAGGCCGGCTTCCGCTACATGGCCAACGCCTGGCAGGCGCTGCCCGCCGTCGACGGCGCCCACACGCTGGCGCGCCAGTCATTGATGGCCGGCCAACTGGGCGCGGCCTGCTGGCAGATGGCGCATTCGCCGTCCGCCGCCGTCGTGCGCGGCCCGCTGTCCGGCATCATGGGCTCGGAACGCAAGCTGTCTGGCCGCCTGCTGCCCGTGGCGATCCTGAAAATGTTCGCCATGCTGGAGATGGCCGCGGGCGGCTGAAGTCCAGGGCCGAAGCCAAGGCAAAGCCCCAGCGCCCCAAAGCCCCAGAGCCCCAGAGCCAGGCTCAAGCCCAGCCGAAGCCCCGGCACTCCTGTCCAGCAAAAAGCGCGCGGTATCCCGTCAGGGATCCCGCGCGCTTTTCACGAGAATTCGCGTATTTTGGCGCGCATGCCGCGCCAGGGACTATACGCCGGATCAGCCGGCGACGATCGGTTTGCGATTAGGCGCGCCGCGCGCACCTCGGCCGTACGCGTCATAGGTCGCATTCTTGCTGCCTGCGCCGTTCACGTCGCGCAGCGCGTCCAGCGACTGCTGCGTGTAGCGCAGATGCACATCGATCAACGCCCCATTGCGCAGGTTGATCTCGTTGGCCGATGCCGACTTGGTCAACAGCGCCTGCCAGATCCCCGACAACTGCGGATGCAGCACGGCAGCCTGCTCGGTGCCGGCGTGGCCGATGGGCAGGCCGATTTCGGCCAACAGGCCGTCGCGCGTGCCGCTCAGGTCAACCAGCTGCTGTGCCACGCGCGACTTGCGTTCGGTAATGGCTTGCAGCGCGCCGACGTTGCCCGGGCCGACCAGAACCTCGGTCTCTTCTTCCAGAATGGCTGAAAACTCGGTAATCAGCGCGTCTTCCTGACGCATGCAGGCCTGGAGGGAGTCGACGGGGTTCATGGTCATGCTTCGAAGGAGGACAGGGCGGTGGACGGGATTACTTCAGCAGATCGCGCGCACTGGCGATCAGGCTGTCGGCAATGCGGCCGGTATCGATCTTCAACTGGCCCGAGGCAATGGCGGCACGGATGGCAGCCACGCGCTCGACGTTGATGTCGTTCGAACCGTCTTGCAGGGCCAGCATCTTGCGCGACGCCGAACTCAACGCCACTTGCGAGCTGCTGGAGCCCGAGGGGGTGCTTGCGCCATAGGCTTGCGCAACCGCGGAATCCGGGCGCTGGCTCACGGCGTCGGCCGAAAGGGGCCGGTTGGTGGTCGAATTGATTTTCAAGGTTTTCTCCGCAGGGCGTCCTGGGTCGGTTTGCGACGGATACGCCTACTATTGTCTCTGTAACGACAGGGCCGGAAGGAACTTTAGGGCAGCTTGCCCAATGGTGTCGCGCGATTTGTAACAGACCCTACAGTTGTATTTCCACCAGACCCGCGTTACGCACCACACCGCTGACCACCTGGCCGCTGGCGGTGCGCACCTGCACCGTGGCGCCCGGCGCTGCATTGTCCAGTGCCTGCCCTTCGCTACTGACCACGAATCCGTTGCCGCGCGCGTTGATCCGAACGTTGGCGCCCCGCATGACCGACTGCGCGTTGCGCAGCGACGAGCCACGCACCGGCTGGCCGGCGTTGATGCGGTAAGCGGCCGACATGCCCACGACCGTTTGCGGGTCCGTGATGGCACCCGGCGGCAGCGACACCAGGTCGCCGTCCCGGGGGGAAAGGTCGTCCGGCGTCAGCGCCTGGCCCGCCGCGATCATGCGCGAAGCGACGTAATAGTACCCGGGCACGCTGACAGTGGCCTGCACATACGTCGTCCAGGGCTTGGGCGCGTTGCATCGCACACCCACCGTCATGCGCGAGCGCAGCTTCATGCCCGACGGCATAAACGGGGACATGGCGTCGCAGGGCGCCAGGCGGTCCACCCTGGGCGGGTCGATCGCCACCGAGGGCTGCCCGGGCAGGCCGGCCAATTGTTCAAGCAGATAGCCTTGCGCCGCGTTGACGATGGCCTCGGGCGGCTGGCTGGCGGCGTCTTGCGCCAGCGCGGCTTCGTTGCCTGCCAATGCCAGGACAAGAAGGCCGCTTGCGCGCGCGAGGAGAAGTCGTGCGGAGATTTTCATGATGACTGAATTGTAAGAGTCCGAGCCGCTTGGCAATACGTGAATTGGATGAGAAATGGCGGGTTATTTGGCTGATTGTGTTTCACCGTCGGCCCCTATGATTCCGTCATCCAATGGGATAACGGTGCGTCCGAAGTCCCGTGCTCTATCCGTATTGCAACGCACGAAGGCGCCACGATGCTAGACAGGCTTAACGAAGATTTCCGGTTCTACCAGCAGGCTTTGGGACTGCGCGCGCAGCGCCAGGAAGTGTTGTCGTCCAACATCGCCAACGCCGACACGCCGAACTACAAGGCCCGCGATTTCGACTTCAAGACGGCGATGCAGAACGCGATGGAAGATTCCAAGCGCCTGGCCGATACGTCGTTGACGCTGACCTCCGCGCGCCACATTCCGGCCAAGGCCGTGTCGCAGGGCCCGACGGACCTGCTGTTCCGTTTGCCTTACCAGCCCAGCATGGACGGCAACACGGTGGACATGGACATCGAACGCGTGCAGTTCGCCGACAACACCTTGCACTACCAGAGCACGATGCAAATGATCTCCGGCCGCATCCGGACCATGCAGACCGCCATTCAGGATTGATCCATAAAGGGAGCAACAGGCAATGTCCTTGTTGAGCATTTTCGATATCGCCGGTTCGGCGCTCAGCGCGCAGTCGCAGCGCATGAACGTCACGGCCAGCAACCTGGCCAACGCCGACAGCGTGGTGGGCCCGGACGGCCAGCCGTATCGCGCGCGCCAGGTTGTATTCCAGGTCAACCCGGCCGCCGGCCAGGCCATGGGGCAGGAGATTGGCGGCGTGCGCGTTGCCGGCGTCATCCAGGACCCGTCGCCGCTCAAGCAGATCTATGACCCCAAGCATCCGCTGGCCGACGCCCAGGGCTACGTCAGCATGCCCAACGTCGATCCCGTGGCCGAAACGGTCAACATGATCGCGGCGTCGCGCTCGTACCAGGCGAACGTCGAAGTGCTGAACACCGCCAAGTCCTTGATGCAAAAGACGTTGACCATCGGTCAATCCTAATTTCCGCTCAGAGTGAATCCATGACCACCGTCGATCAAAACACCAGCACCACCGGCTTGGGCCTGGCCCAGGCGGGCGCCGGCAGCTCCATTACGTCGCAGGGCCTGCAAGACCAGTTCCTGAAGCTGCTGATGACGCAGCTGCAGAACCAGGATCCGCTGAACCCGATGCAAAACGCCGAGCTGACCTCGCAGATGGCGCAGATCGCAACGGTGGAAGGCATCACCAACCTGAAGAGCACCATCCTGGCCATCAGCGGCCAGATCGATGTGTCCCAGTCGATGAACGCCGTGTCGATGATCGGCAAGGGCGTGTTGATCCCGGGTTCCAAGGTCAAGGTCGGCGTGGACGGCGACAACGCCGCCGAGCGCGTCGTCACCCCCTACGGCCTGGATCTGCAAAGCGATGCGCAGAAGGTCCAGGTTCGTATCGCCGACGCGAACGGCGCCGTGGTGCGCACCATTGAAATGGGCGAACAGAAGACTGGCGTCTACACCCTGAACTGGGATGGCAAGAACGACGGCGGCGTGGCATTGGAGCCGGGCGCTTACACCGTGTCCGTGCTGGCAACCGACGGCGACGGCAAGAAGGTGAACGCGGAAGTCCTGAGCTACGGCCAGGTCAAGAGCGTGGCTTACTCGACGAACGGACTGCGTCTGGACCTGGGCCTGGAAGGCCAGACCAGCATGTTGGACGTGCGCAAGGTTATCGGCGCCTGAACCGGGCGGATTTGAATCGATGCCGGCGCACGGGCGACGGCTCCACATCATTAATTAGCGAGAGAAAACATGGGCTTCGGACAAGGACTAAGCGGCTTGAACGCCGCTGCGCAGAACCTGGACGTGATCGGCAACAACATCGCCAACTCCGGCACCGTCGGCTTCAAGTCGGCCACGGCCTCGTTTGCTGACGTGTACGCCAGCTCGCGCGTGGGCCTGGGCGTCAAGGTCGCCGCCATCAACCAACGCTTCACCGTCGGTACGGTGCAGGGCGGTGGTGGCGAATACGACATCGCCATCGACGGCGCCAAGGGCATGTTCCGCCTGACGGACACCAGCGGCGCGGTGATGTATTCGCGCAATGGCGAATTCCTGGTCGACAAGAACAACTTCATCGTCAACGCGCAGGGCTACCGCCTGACGGGCTACCCCGCCGGCGCCATTGGCGCCAACCCGGTCGAACTGCAACTGCCTACGGCCAACGTGGCGCCGCGCGCCACCGCCACCGGCACGACCGTGGCCAACCTGGACGCCAACGCCAAGGTGGTTTACCCGGTTGATACCGTCACGGCCCCGGCCGTCGACGGCAGCGTGTCCCTGGGCGGCACGGCATATACGTTCACCCGCGATCCGCTGGGTGCACTGGTCTGGTCGGGCGCCACGCCGCCGGCCAACACCTACGGCACCGCGCCGAACACGGTCACCATCGATGCCACGGGCGCCATCACGGCCGGCGACATCAGCCAGATCCCCGGCTACGTCAACTACACCGCCGCCGTCACCGAAATCGGCCGTCCGTTCGACCCCACGGTGTCCAACAGCTACACCAACGCGTCGCCCATGACGGTGTTCGATTCGCTGGGTAACTCGCACCAGGTGATGCAGTACTTCGTCAAGCGCCCGGCGGATGCCGCCGGCAACAGCGTGTACGACGTCTACTACACGATGGACGGCCAGGCCATGGCGCCCACGACCGAAGCGGGCGGCGTCTGGGGCACCCCCCAGCAGTTCACGTTCAACAAGGCCGGCGCGCTGACCAGCGCCCCGGTCGTGACCTTGAGCTTTGCCCAGCCCGGCGGCACCACCACGCCCGCCGACCCCATCAGCATCGCCATGAACTACACCGGCACCACGCAGTACGGCAGCAACTACAAGCTGGTTGCCAAGCCCGACGGCTACACCTCCGGTGAATTCAGCGGCATCAACATCGGCGGCGACGGCAGCCTGGTGGCCAGCTACACCAACGGTGAAACGCAAGTGGTCGGCAACATCGTGCTGGCCGACTTCGCCAACTTGCAAGGCCTGCAACCGGTGGGCAACAACGCGTGGACGGAAACGTCCGCCTCGGGCCAGCCGATCCTGGGTCAGCCGGGCACCAACGGCATGTCCAAGGTGGTGGGTCAGGCGACGGAAGCGTCCAACGTCGACATGAGCAAGGAACTGGTCAACATGATCATTGCCCAGCGCACCTACCAGGCCAACTCGCAAACCATCAAGACCCAGGACGAAATCATGCAAGTCCTGATGAACCTGAAGTAAAGCTGGCTCGCGACGACACCGACGGAATAGGCAATGGACAGAATCATCTACACCGCCATGAATGGCGCGGCACGTATCACTGAGCAGCAGGCCGCGATTTCGAACAACATGGCCAACGTGAACACGACGGGCTTTCGCGAGCAGATCGCGCTGTACCGCTCGGTTCCCGTGACGGACGGAGTGAGCCTGCCCACGCGTGTTTCGACGGTGGCCTCGACCCCGGGCAACAGCTTTGAAATGGGCAACATGCAGACCACGGGCCGCGACTTGGACGTGGCACTGGCCAGTGAGAACGGCTGGATCGCCGTGCAGACGCCGCAAGGCGAAGCCTATACGCGCGGCGGCAGCCTGCAAGTGGGCATCAATGGCCTGTTGCAGACCTCGCTGGGCCAACCGGTGCTGTCCGACCAGGGCGGCCCCATCGATGTGCCCGACCAGGCCTCGCTGACGATCACGTCCGACGGCACCATCACGGCCATCGGCGCCGGCGACGGCCCGAACAATATTCTGAACCTCGGTCGCCTGAAGCTGGCCAACCCGAACAACGCGCAACTGGTGCATGGCGACGACGGCGTGTTCCGCCTGGCGCCGGTCAATGGCCAGCCCGCGCCGCCCGCGCCGGCGGACCCCAGCCTGCGCCTGTTGTCCGGCGTGCTGGAAGGCAGCAACACCAATCCGATGAAAGCGATGGTGGGCATGATTGAAAACGCCCGCCGCTTCGAGCAGCAGATGCAGGTGATCCAGCAGTCGGACCGTAACGCCGAACGCGCCAACGGCATCTTGTCCGTCAGCTGACTCGGCCGCTGATTCAACCCAAATTTCGCGCGCGGCGCTGCCGCGGCACCAGGAGTACTTCATCATGATGCGTTCGTTGTGGATTGCCAAAACGGGCCTGGAAGGTCAACAGACCTCCATGGACGTGATCTCGAACAACTTGGCCAACGTTTCCACCAACGGGTTCAAGCGCGGCCGCGCCGTGTTCCAGGACTTGATGTACCAAACGCTGCGCCAGCCCGGTGCGCAAGTCGGCGACGCCACGCAACTGCCGTCCGGCCTGCAATTGGGCACGGGCGCCCGCGTGGCCGCCACCGAGCGCATCCACACCGCCGGCAACCTGAACAACACGGGCGGCGAAATGGACATCGCCATCAACGGCCGTGGCTTCCTGCAAGTCGAACTGCCCGACGGCACCCAGGGCTACACCCGTGACGGCGCCCTGCAACGCGACCAGAACGGCCAGCTGACGACCGTCAGCGGCTACGTCATCCAGCCGCCCATGAACGTGCCGGACAACGCCTTGTCCATCTCCATCGGCAAGGACGGCATCGTCTCGGTGACCCAGCCCGGCGCCGCCGGCGTGAACGTGCAGATCGGCCAGTTGCAGATCGCCACCTTCATCAACCCCACCGGCCTGCAAAGCATCGGCGAAAACCTGTATCTGGAAACAGATGCATCGGGCCCCGCCAACCTGCTGCAACCCGGCGTGGACGGCGCGGGTTCGATCATGCAGAACTACGTTGAAACGTCCAACGTGAACGTGGCTGAGGAACTGGTCAACATGATCACGACCCAGCGCGCCTACGAAATGAACAGCAAGGCCGTCAAGACCTCTGACGAGATGCTGGCCCGCCTGACCCAACTGTGATGCCCATGTCTGTCCTGCGTCTGGTATTCGCTGCGGCGCTGGCTATGCTGGCGGCCGGTTGCGCCATGATCCCGCCCGAGCCCATCGTGACCGGGCCGACCACGGCCGCGCCGCCGCCGCCGCCCATGCCGATGGCGCAGCCGACGGGCTCGATCTATCAACCCACCACGTACGGCAACTATCCGTTGTTCGAGGATCGTCGTCCGCGCAACGTGGGCGACATCGTCACCATCGTGCTGAACGAACGCACCAATGCGTCCAAGAACGTGGCGACGAATACGAACCGCACCGGATCGGCCACGCTGGGTATTGCCGCCGCCCCGTCCTTCATGGACAGCTGGGCGGGCGCCAACCTGAACACCGACGCCAAGGGCGGCAACGTGGCGCAGGGCAAGGGCGACAGCACCGCCAACAATGCCTTTACCGGCACCATCACCACGACGGTCGTGGGCGTGATGTCGAACGGCAATTTGCAGGTGGCTGGCGAGAAGCAGATCGCGATCAACCGCGGCAGCGAATACGTACGCTTCGCCGGGGTGGTCGACCCGCGCTCCATCACCGGCACGAACACCGTGTCGTCCACGCAGGTGGCCGACGCCCGCATCGAATATCGCAGCAAGGGCGTCATGGACGAAGTTCAGACCATGGGCTGGCTGCAACGCTTCTTCCTGCTTGCTTCGCCGTTCTGACCATGACAAAACCCACCTCCATATCCGCCATGCTGTCCCTGTTCGCCCGTGTGTGCGTGGCGGTAGGGCTGGTGGCCGGCGCCGGCGCGGCGCACGCCGAGCGGCTCAAGGACCTGGCCTCGATCCAGGGCGTGCGGGGCAACCAGTTGATCGGCTACGGCCTGGTCGTGGGCCTGGACGGCAGCGGCGACCAGGTTCGCCAGACGCCTTTCACGCAGCAAAGCCTGACCAACATGCTGTCGCAGCTGGGCATCACTGTGCCCGCCGGCAGCAACATGCAGTTGAAGAACGTGGCGGCCGTCATGGTCACCACCACCTTGCCCGCGTTCGCGCGGCCCGGCCAGACGCTGGACGTGGTGGTGTCGTCCATGGGTAACGCCAAGAGCCTGCGCGGCGGCACCTTGCTGATGACCCCGCTCAAGGGCGCGGACAGCCAGGTCTACGCCATCGCCCAGGGCAACATCCTGGTCGGCGGCGCGGGCGCATCGGCCGGCGGCTCCAGCGTGCAGATCAACCAATTGAACGGCGGCCGCATCAGCGCGGGCGCCATCGTCGAACGCGGCGTGCCCACCACGTTCTCGCGCGACGGCTATATCCACGTCGAACTGAACAACACCGACTTCGGCACCGCGCAGAACGTGGCGCAGGCGCTGAACCGCAAGTTTGGCCAAGGCACGGCCACCGCGCTGGACGGCCGCGTGGTGCAGGTGCGCACGCCCATGGAGCAGTCCTCGCAGGCGCGCTTCCTGTCGCAAGTAGAAGACTTGCAGGTGGCGCGCGCGCCCACGGTGGCCAAGGTCATCATCAACGCCCGCACCGGTTCCGTCGTGATGAACCGCACGGTCATGATTGAAGAGGCGGCCGTGGCCCATGGCAACCTGTCGGTCATCATCAACCGCCAGAACCAGGTGTCGCAACCGGACACCCCGTTCACGGAAGGGCAGACCGTGGTGGTGCCCAACACGCAGATCGAAGTGCGCCAGGACAACGGCTCGTTGCAGCGCGTAAGCACCAGCGCCAACCTGGCTGATGTGGTCAAGGGCCTGAATGCCCTGGGCGCCACGCCGCAGGACCTGCTGGCCATCTTGCAGGCCATGAAAAGCGCGGGCGCCTTGCGCGCCGAACTGGAAATCATCTGACGGCCATGGCGATTACTCAAGATGCGGCAAGCGGCGCGGGCCGCCAGGAATCGGTCTTTGACATGGGCCGCTTGTCGGACCTGAAGCGCGACGTCAAGAAAGACCCCGCCGGCACCGAGCAGCAAAAGCAGGTCGCCAAGCAGTTCGAAGCCCTGTTCCTGCAAATGATGGTCAAGCGCATGCGCGAGGCCACGCCCAAGGAAGGCCTGTTCGATTCGCAGCAGACGCAAATGATGCAGTCCATGGCCGACGAGCAATTGGCGCTGCACCTGGCTTCGCCCGGCATCGGCCTGACGCAATCCATCCTGTCGCAGATGCAGCAAGGCAAGCCGGCGGACATGTCCGACGAGGCGGTGCGCGCGATCGGGCAGGGCGGCGACCTGGACTTCCGCACGGGCGGTTCGCGCGAGGTGTCGGCACTGCTGAACGTGATGCGCAACAACCGTCCCAGCGACCGCGCGCTGGCCGCCGCCGAAGGCGCGCCCGAGCACGTGGTGGACTTCGTGTCGAAGATGTCGCGCGCGGCCAACCTGGCGTCGCAGCAAAGCGGCGTGCCGGCTCGCCTGATCATGGGTCAGGCAGCGTTGGAATCGGGCTGGGGCAAGCGCGAAATCAAGCACCCGGACGGCAGCACCAGCTACAACCTGTTCGGTATCAAGGCAGGCGCAAGCTGGAACGGCAAGGTCGTCAACGTGCTGACCACCGAATACGAAGGCGGCGTTGCCAAAAAGGTGACGCAGCCGTTCCGTGCCTATTCCTCTTACGAGGAATCGTTCTCGGACTACGCCCGCCTGATTGGCAACAGCCCCCGCTACGAGGCCGTTACCCAGGCGCGCAACGAGATCGACGCGGCGCGCAAGATCCAGGACGCGGGCTACGCAACCGACCCGCGTTATGCACAAAAACTGATCGGCATCATGGGCCAATTGCGCGGCGCGGCCTCCAACGTGGAAATTTCTCGCCAGATGTTGGAAGGACTCTAAATTTGGACGATCTCCTGCCGTTATTGGAGTATCCAGAAATATCAGCTGCGGTTACATACGGGGCATTGTCAGCATGAACTTGTACAAAACAGCGCTGGGCGGGCTGAACGCCGCCCAGGCCGGCCTGGCAACCACCAGCCACAACATCAACAATGCCACCACGGTCGGCTACAACCGCCAGCGCGTCCTGACCTCGACCGCCGGCGCCCAAGCCACCGCCAACGGTTACATCGGCCGCGGCGTGCAAGTGGACACGGTTGAGCGCAGCTACGACAGCTTCCTGTACAAGCAGCTGGTCGGCGCGCAAGGCAGCGGTGCGCAATTGCAGACGCAGTTTGCACAGGTGTCGCAGATCAACAATCTGTTCGCCGACCGCACCGTGGGCATCGCCCCGGGCCTGACCGATTTCTTCACCAGCATGAACACGGTTGCCAGCAAGCCTGCCGACCCGGCGGCCCGCGCCGACCTGCTGGGCAAGGCCAACAGCCTGACCACGCAGATCCGCTCGGCCTATTCCGAGATGCAGAACCAGCGTGAAGGGCTGAACACGCAGATCACCACGACGGTCGATCAGGTCAACAGCTACCTGAGCCGCATCGACGACCTGAACACGCAGATTTCTCTGGCGGCGGGCAAGGCCAATGGCAGCCCCCCCAACGACTTGCTCGACCAGCGCGACCAGGCGGTGTTGGAACTGAACCAGATCGTGGGCATCACCACCTACGAGCAGGGCAACAAGATCAATATTTCGTTGACCAAGGGCGGCCAGTCGCTGCTGTCGGGCACGACGCTGTATCCGCTGCAAGCGGTGGCCTCGTCCAAGGACGCCAGCCGCACGGTCGTGGCCTACACGCTGCCGGCCGGTTCGGGCAAGACCGTCGCCGTTGAAATGAACGACAGCGACGTCACGGGCGGCAGCCTGGGCGGCCTGTTGCAGTTTCGCGCGACGTCGCTGGACACGATGCAGAACCAGCTGGGCCAGATGGCCGTTGGCCTGGCACTGTCGTTCAACGAGCAACACAAGCAGGGCCTGGACCAGAACGGCAACCCGGGCACCGACTTTTTCAGTATCGGCTCGCCCACGGGCGTGCCCAACACCGCGAACAAGAGCAACGCGCAGCTGACCGGCCAGTTCACCACGTTGAACAACATCAACGCCAAGGACTACGAGATCTCGTTCGACGGCACCAACTACCAGGTGCTGCGCATGCCGGAAGGCGCGCGCGTGTACAACGGCCCCGCGACCGGCACGCCGCCGAACGCCACGCTGAACCTGGACGCCGAGATGGGCGTGACGCTGACGATCGACGCGCCGCCGCAAGCCGGCGACAAGTGGTCGCTGTCGCCCACCCGCGATGCCGCGCGTGACATCAACGTGCTGATCACCGATCCGGAAAAAGTGGCCGCGGCCGACGCCGATGGCGGCGACGCCAACGGCAAGAACGCCCTGAAGCTGGCGCAACTGCAAAGCGCCAAGGTGTTGGGCCACGGCACGATGAGCACGACGGACATGTTCGCCCTGGTGGTGAACACGGTGGGTGTGCAGACCGCCCAGGTGAAGACGGCCGCCACGGCGCAGGCCAACCTGATCAAGCAGACGACGGCTGCCCAGCAGGCGGTGTCGGGCGTGAACCTGAACGAAGAATACGTCAGCCTGTCGATCTATCAAGAGCAGTACCAAGCCAGCGCCCGCATCATCGATGTGGCCAGCACCGTGTTCGACACGCTGTTGGGCCTGCGCGGCTAAGGCGATCTTTACTGTGATGACTAAAAAGCAATTCGGAGTTGGACCATGCGCTTGAGCACCTCGATGATGTACGCGAACGGCCTGAGCGGCATTATGGCTCAGGAATCCGACATGAACCGCCTGGTTGAACAGGTCGGCAGCGGTCGCAAGTTTCTGACGCCCGCGGACGATCCCCTGTCGGCCTCGCTGTCCATCGGCGTGGCGCAGACCAAGAGCATGAACAGCACGTACGGCATGAACCGTGACACGGCCATGACGAACCTGGGGCAGGAAAGCAACGTCCTGGAGTCCATCACCACCGCGTTGCAGGACGTGCGCACCCGCGTCATCCAGGCCGGTAACGGCACGTTTGCCGACAGCGACCGCCAAGCCTTGTCGACCGCGCTGAAAAGCGCCCGCGACGCACTGCTGGGCCTGGCGAACAGCACGGACGGCAACGGCCAGTACGTGTTCTCGGGCTATCAGGGCGGCGTGGTGCCTTACTCGCAGGACACCACGGGCAAGATCGTCTACAGCGGCGCCACCGGCGAACGCACGGTGCAGGTGGACCAATCGCGCCAGTTGTCCACCAGCGATCTGGGCAGCGATGTGTTCGGCCGCGCCAACCCCGGTTCGCAGGCTTACGTCAGCACCGCCGCCAACGGCAACACCGGCACGGCGCAGTTCAGCACGGTGTCGGTCACGCCGGGTTCGGCCAACATCGGCAAGAATTTCCAGGTCCAGTTCGAAGCGGACCCCACCACGGGCAGCATGGGCTACCGCGTCACCACGACGGACCCGAATGCCAACCCGCCCGTGCCGCCCGTCGTCACGCCCGCGCCGCCCGCCACCGCCACGCCCTATACCGATGGCGCGGCCATCGACTTCGGTGGCGTGTCGGTTGTGATCAAGGGCACGCCGGCCAACGGCGATGTCATCAATGTCGAGTCCGTGCAGTCGGCGGACCTGGATATGTTCAACACGCTGGACAGCCTGATCAAGGTGCTGGATTCGCCGATCGCCGGTGATGAAGTTGCCCTGGCCAAGCTGAACAACGAACTGGCCACGGCCAACAAGAAGTTGTCGAACAACTACGACAACGTCCTGACCGTGGCGGCTTCGGTCGGCGCCCGCATGAACGAGCTGGAAGCGCTGGACGCGACCGGCACGAAGAAGGGCCTGACGTATTCCAAGACGTTGTCGGACCTGGAAGATCTGGATTACTACGCCGGCACCAGCCAGCTTGCCTTGCGCCAGGTGGCGCTGCAAGCCGCGTCCGGCGCGTTCCTGACCATCCAGGGATCCAGCCTTTTCAGCCGCAAATAAGCGGCAGGTTTTCCAGGCCGGGCCAGGATAGGGCTTGAGCCTAGTGCGCCACTCTCGGACGCTTCCGGTCAAGGGCCGGGGCGTCCGTGGTTGCGTTCAGGGTAGGTTGTGTCGTTTCACGTTGCTTAACGCTCGGGTATTTCATGCTTGTCAATTTGAAAGTCCGCACCTGTATCGTCCTGGTGCTGTTGCTCTTCACGGCCGCCATGTTCGCGTCGAACGGCGTGGCGTGGATGGGTCTCAATTCCAGCAACGCCAAGCTGGAACAGGTCAATGACGCCTATTCCAATCAGGCGACCCAGCTCAATCGCGCGTACGCCGCATTCCTGCGTGGCCGCTTGCTGCTGGCCAATTCGCTGATGGACATGCAGCAGGGCAAGACCGAGCAGGCCACCTCGCAGGCCAAGCGCGCAGACGCGCTGATGCAGGAAGGCAACCAACAGCTGGACGCCTTCCGCAAAAACCCCCGCATGCCGGGCTCGGACGCCGTGGTTCAAAAGCTGGAAGCCGGCTACAAGCAGTTCGAAGACGTCTACAAGCGTCAGGCCGCCGCGCTGGCGAACCTGGCCATTCAAGATTATCTGGACCTGAACGATGCCGGCGGCGCCGCCAACACGGCGTTCCGCGAAGGCGTGTATGGCGTCTTGCAGTTTGTCGATGCGCGCACTGACGAATTGGTGGTGCAGGCCGAGGTCGACCACCGCATCTCGCGCACGGTCACCATTGCACTGCTGGCCATTTCGCTGCTGTTGGCGCTGGGCTGCTGGCTGTTCATCAACCGCACGGTGCTGCGTCCGCTGCATCAGGCGGGCGAGCACTTCGACAAGATTTCCGGTGGCGACTTCACCGGCCGTATCGACGTGCGCAGCACCAATGAAATCGGCCAGCTGTTTGCCGCCATCAAGCGCATGCAGGAAAGCCTGACGCGCACGGTGGCCACGGTGCGCCGTGGCGTGGACGAGATCAACGTGGGCGCGCGGGAAATTTCCGCCGGCAACACCGACCTGTCCAGCCGTACGGAACAACAGGCCGCCTCGCTGGAAGAAACCGCTGCGTCGATGGAGCAACTGGCGTCCACCGTCAAGCAGAACGCCGACAACGCACGCCAAGCCAATCAGCTGGCTGCCAGCGCGTCGGACGTGGCCGAGCGCGGTGGTTCGGCGGTGTCGGAAGTGGTCAGCACGATGCAGGGCATTTCCGCCAGCTCGCGCAAGATCTCGGAAATCGTTTCCGTCATTGATGGCATCGCGTTCCAGACCAACATCCTGGCGCTGAACGCCGCCGTGGAAGCGGCGCGCGCGGGTGAGCAGGGCAAGGGCTTTGCGGTGGTGGCGGGCGAGGTGCGCTCGCTGGCCCAGCGCAGCGCGCAGGCCGCCAAGGAAATCAAGGGCTTGATCGAAGACTCCGTCAACAAGGTTGGCGCGGGTTCGCAGCAGGTGGAACGCGCCGGCGCGACGATGCAAGAAATCGTTGCCTCGGTGAAGCGCGTGACGGACATCATGGGCGAGATCTCGGCCGCATCGGAAGAACAATCCAGCGGCATCGACCAGGTCAACCGCGCCGTCTCGCAGATGGATGAAGTCACGCAGCAGAACGCGGCGCTGGTAGAAGAAGCGGCCGCTGCGGCGGGCTCGCTGCAAGAGCAGGCCCAACGCCTGGCGGAAGCCGTGGCGGTGTTCAAGATCAATGCGGGCGAAGTCATCGAAGTGCCGGCGCGTCAACTTGCCGCGCAGCAAAGCGCGCCGCGCGTGTCGCCGCCGCAATCGCCGCCGCAAGCTTCCACCCACGCCTCGGCCCACGCCCGAGCATCGACCCCGTCATCGTCCGCCCCTCGCGCCTCTGCCGCGCGCCTGGCCACGCCGATGCCGGCCGCTGCCGAACCGGCAACGCAAGAGTCGGACGACGAATACGAAGCGTCGACGCAGCCCGCACCCGCCCCGGCGGCCGCGCCTGCGCCTGCGCCGCGCAAGACCCAGGTGGCGCGCCCCAAGCCGGCGGCTACCGCCGCCACGGTGGTGCGCCCGTTGCGCCGCCCGGCGACGCGCGCTGATGGCGCCGGCGCGGGCGGAGCGGCAACGTCTCCCTCCGCGCCCGCCGCCAGCCGCCGTCCGCCGCCCGCGGATGATGATTGGGAGTCCTTCTGACGCAACCCACGTCAGTGCATTGAACAGGCAGTCGATTACGAACAGTACCCCCCCTTTACGGACCGGCGGCCACAGCGTGCCGCCGGGACGACTACCGGAACTCTTGGAACATGTTTAGCAATCTGAAGGTGCGCACGGGCTTGATGCTCGCTCAGTTGGCAGTTGCCCTGGCCGCACTGGTTGCAATTGGTTTGGGCTGGAACAGCATGCAGGCCAGTGCTGTCACGATCAACGCGCTGGATTCGCTGAGCGTGCAGCAAAGCAATCTGATCAAGGACGCGTACACGCAGATGTTGCGCGCCACGATCCGTGCGGATATCGCCGCTGCGCAACGTGCGGCGGGCGACGCGAACGGCGCCGCCGACAACTCGCGCACCGTGCAGCAACTGATCGGCGATGCGAACAAGAAGATGGAAGCGTTCAAGGCCGTGCCCAAGCTCACGACCATGGGCAAGACGGCGGAAGGCGAGCTGATTGCGACGTTCAACGCCTTCTCGGGGGCCTTGCAGGCCATGATGGGCGCGCTGGACAAGGGCGACGCCGCGACGTACCTGACGCTGAAGAACACCAAGGCGGGCGCCGCCAGCGGTGCTTTTTTCAAGCAGCTGAGCGATTTCGCCGGCAACATCAATACCTTCAGCGAACAAGAAGTGCAGGCCGCGCGCTCGCAGGCGTCCACGATGACGTTTGTGTACCTGGGCCTGGCCGCGTTGATCCTGGCTGTGTCGCTGGGCGCCTTCCTGTTCATGAACCGCGTCATCCTGCGCCCCTTGCGCGCCGTCAGCGAGAGCTTTGACAAGATCGCGGGCGGCGACCTGACCGTGCGCGTGGAAGCCACCTCGTCCAATGAAATTGGCCATTTGATGGCGGCGGTCAAGCGCATGCAGGAAAGCCTGACGCGCACCGTGTCGGCCGTGCGCCGTGGTGTAGACGAAATCAACGTGGGCTCGCGTGAAATCTCCGCTGGCAACACGGACCTGTCCAGCCGCACCGAGCAGCAAGCCGCTTCCTTGCAGGAAACCGCCGCGTCGATGGAGCAGCTGGCATCTACCGTCAAGCAGAACGCCGACAACGCGCGCCAGGCCAACCAGTTGGCGGCCAGCGCGTCGGACGTGGCGGAGCGGGGCGGTTCGGCGGTGTCGGAAGTGGTCAACACCATGCACGACATCTCAGCCAGCTCGCGCAAGATCTCGGAAATCGTGTCCGTCATTGATGGCATCGCCTTCCAGACCAACATCCTGGCGCTGAACGCCGCGGTGGAAGCGGCGCGTGCGGGCGAGCAGGGCAAGGGCTTTGCCGTGGTGGCGGGCGAGGTGCGCTCGCTGGCGCAGCGCAGCGCGCAGGCCGCCAAGGAAATCAAGGGCTTGATCGAAGACTCCGTCAACAAGGTTGGCGCGGGTTCGCAGCAGGTCGAACGCGCAGGCGCGACCATGCAGGAAATCGTCGCGTCGGTGAAACGCGTGACGGACATCATGGGTGAGATCTCGGCGGCCTCGGACGAGCAGTCCAGCGGCATCGACCAGGTCAACCGCGCCGTGTCGCAGATGGACGAAGTGACGCAGCAGAACGCGGCGCTGGTGGAAGAAGCCGCCGCGGCGGCCGGTTCGCTGCAAGAGCAGGCCGAACGTCTGGTCCAGGCCGTGGCCGTGTTCAAGATCAATGCGGGTGAAGTCATTGAAGTGCCGGCTCGCCAGCTGGCGCAGCAGCAACCGCAGCGTCGCGCGCCGCGCGTGGCCGCACCGGCTGCCGCGTCCGAAGCGCCCGCCGAAGCGCCGGCACCCGCGCGCGCCGCGCCGGCCGTGCGCCTGACGCATGCCACGCGAGCCAAGCCGGCCGCCTCCGCTGAAGGCGCCACCGCGACACGTCCGGTGCGTCGTCCGGCACCGCGCGCCGCCGCCCCGGCAGGTGAGGCCAAACCGGCCCCCGCGCCGAGCCGCCGTACCGCGCCGTCCGACGACGACTGGGAATCTTTTTGATGCCGGCGCAGCCGGCGAACAGGTAAGGTATGCGAGGCTATAGACATCTTCTGGCGGCCGCCGCCATCGCGTTGTTGCTGGGCGGCTGCGCGGCCACGGGTCATAACTTTGATCCGGGCAAGCTGGGCACCCTGACCCCGGGCCAGACGACGCTGGAAGAAGCCTCGCGCGCGCTCACCGCGCCGCCTGACAAGCTATACAGACAGACCGACGGCACGCAGCTTGCCCTCTGGTCCTTCAAGATCACGTTTGTCGCCGATGGGCTGTACAGCCGCAAGGAAGCGCTGTTGCAGTTCGGCCCGGATGGCCGCTTGATGCGGCTGGTCGACAGCACCAATATTCTGCTGGAACCTTGGGAACGCCAGAAGTTGCTGGGCCCCGCGCCCATGCCCGACGTGCGTCAGGACTGGGCGCAGCCCGTGGCCGAACCCGAGGTCCAAACCATCTACATACCTGGTCCGGGCGAACCGGCCGTGTTGGCGCCGAAAGGCAAGTAGCGCTGGAAATCCGGTAGAGAGCATTGCGGCTCACGCCGCAATGTACGTCGCCTTGAATGTACCCGCCGTGTAACAGGGCGTGTCCACAAGGTGGTTTTTCATTTGGTCAGAGCAGTTCCTGAGGGATGGGGAAATAATATGGAAGCGAGTCTCGAATCCGGCGCAAAGGCCGGCAAAGGCGGCAAGAAAAAGGCCGCGCGCGCACCCAAGGTGAAACGCAAGCTACGGCTGCGCGACGCCCGCGTCGGCACGATGCTGCTGTGGGTCATGGCGTTCTTCGCGATCTTGATCGCGGCCGTCGGCGGTCTGGCGGCATTCTTCTTGCAGCACAATTACGAGTCCATCCGCGAAGTCAACGCGCTGACCGAACGCGCCAAGCAGGTCGAGGTCATTAACAGCGACATGCTGCGCGCCCGCGTCAGCCTGATGGTGGCCGCGCGCCACTTGCAGGAATCGGGCTGGGGCAGCGGCGAGAACTCGGCACGCGATGCAGCCGCCGCGCTCAAGGGCGCCACGGACCTGCTGACGGGCGTGCGCAGCCGCTTCTCGGACTTCCAGAAAAACATGCTTCAGGACGACACCGGCCGCCAACTGTCGATGAACCTGGTGCGCCGCTACCGCTCGTACATTGACGACGGCGTCGACACGATGGTCGAAGCCCTGCGCAGCGAAGACTATTCAACGTTCTACATGGTGAACAACGAATATGGCACGCCGCGCAGCGCCGCCTTCATCGAGGCGATCAGCGACTTCAGCAAGTACATCGGCGACCAGCAGCAAGCCACGATCGACCAGGCCGAAGCCAACTTCAACCGCGCCATGGTTGCCGTGGGTGTCGCCGTGGGCCTGGCCCTGCTGTTGATGGTGTTCTGCCGCATCCTGTTCGGCCGCCTGGTGGTGCGCCCCTTGGTGGAAGCCGGCCAGCACTTCGACAAGATCGCCGCCGGCGACCTGACCAGCCGCGTGGAAGTCAAATCGCATAATGAAATCGGCCAGCTGATGGCTGCCGTCAAGCGCATGCAGGAAAGCCTGTCGCGTACGGTGGCGACGGTGCGCCGTGGCGTGGACGAGATCACCGTGGGTTCGCGCGAGATCGCGGCCGGCAACACCGACTTGTCCAGCCGCACGGAAGAGCAGGCGGCATCGCTGGAAGAAACCGCCGCGTCGATGGAAGAACTGGCATCTACCGTGAAGCAGAACGCCGACAACGCACGCCAGGCCAATCAATTGGCCGCCAGCGCGTCGGACGTGGCCGAGCGCGGTGGTTCGGCGGTGTCGGAAGTGGTCAGCACGATGCAGGGCATTTCCGCCAGCTCGCGCAAGATTTCCGAAATCGTGTCCGTCATCGATGGCATTGCATTCCAGACCAACATCCTGGCGCTGAACGCCGCCGTGGAAGCGGCGCGTGCCGGCGAGCAAGGCAAGGGCTTTGCGGTGGTGGCGGGCGAAGTGCGCTCGTTGGCTCAGCGCAGCGCGCAGGCCGCCAAGGAAATCAAGGGCTTGATCGAAGACTCGGTGCACAAGGTTGGCGCCGGTTCGCAGCAGGTCGAACGCGCCGGTGCGACGATGCAGGAAATCGTCGCGTCGGTAAAGCGCGTGACGGACATCATGGGCGAAATCTCGGCCGCATCGGAAGAACAATCCAGCGGCATCGACCAGGTCAACCGCGCCGTCTCGCAGATGGACGAAGTGACGCAGCAGAACGCGGCGCTGGTGGAAGAAGCGGCGGCTGCCGCCGGTTCGCTGCAAGATCAGGCGCATCGTCTGGCCGAAGCCGTGGCGGTGTTCAAGATCAACGCGGGCGAAGTCATTGAAGTGCCCGCGCATCAACTCAGCGGCTACGCGTCGCCGACGTTGACGCAGGGCTGATCGCCACCGACTTCCCGCCGGGGCACGCCTCGGCGGGAACGTCATGCTGGACGGCGTCACGATGCAATGTCGTGACGTTGCAATGCTGTGACGTTGCCATGCTGTGACGTCGCCATGCTCCGACGTGCCCGCGCCCAAGCGGCGAATTAATACGCACGTTAAGTTTTCGAAAATAAGTCCGTTAATAACAATAACGCCTGGGGAAGGGCGGTGAACAGTGTTTGACGATAGGGCGGCGCTCGCGGCGCGTCCATCGGACAAACCGGGCGGGGACAGGTTTATCCGGGGCGTTAGGGCCGGTTTGCTCGCTGCTAATCATTCGCTGCTCTATAGATGTCACTGGAGACTAGCTGTGCGCGTAAACCTACCCATCAACGATGTGGAAACCAAGCTGCGCGAGGATCAGTACCTGATCTCGCGCACCGACACCAAGGGCCGCATCGTTTACGCGAACCCGGCTTTTGTCGAAGTCAGCGGATTTACCCGCGAAGAACTGATCGGCAAGCCGCACAACATCGTGCGCCATCCCGACATGCCGCCCGAAGCCTACGCAGATCTGTGGGAAACGCTGGAAGCCGGCGAGTCGTGGTTGGGCCTGGTCAAGAATCGTCGCAAGGACGGTGGCTACTACTGGGTGCTGGCCAACGCCACGCCCATCGTCGAGAACGACGAAGTGGTGGCGTATTCGTCCGTGCGCGTGCGCCCGTCCGACGAACAGATCGAGATGGCAGAAGATCTCTACGCCCGCATCCGCGAAGGCACGGCACGCGGCGTCCGCATCAAGCGCGGACGGCCGGTGCGCGCTGGTTGGCGGCGTGGCTTGGACGTGATCGCGTTTCCGTTCCGGCGCAGCGTGCGCAGCCGTATGTTCCGTCATGCCCTGGTGTCCGCGGGCATCGTGGCGGGCGCGGGCGCCTATGGCCTGCACGCCAATTGGGACAGCTTGGGCGTGTGGGGCGCCGGCCTGGGTTGCGGGGTGATCGCGTTGGGCGTGATGGCCATTTTTGGCATGGGCTGGAGCTTGTCGCGGTCGCTGCTGGACCCGATGCAGGATGCCGCCAACATGGCGCGCCAGGTTGCCGCCGGCAATCTCACCACGCAGATCATCGCGGACTCGGATGACGAAGTCGGCAGCTTGAAGTTCTCGCTGGAAGTCATGCGCAAGAGCCTGATCGGCATCGCGCAGGACGTCTATCGCGGCATTGAGGGCACGACGCATGCGGCCGTGCACATCGCGCGCGGCAACCAGGAACTGGCCGGCCGCACGGAAGGGCAGGCGTCTTCCTTGCAGCAGACGGCCGCCAGCATGGAGCAGCTGACGTCCACCGTGCGCCAGAACGCGGACAACGCACGTCAAGCCAACCAATTGGCGGCCAGCAGCATGGACGTGGCGCGGCGCGGTGGCGTGGCGGTGGGCCAGGTGGTGGACACCATGCACGGCATTTCGGCCAGCTCGCGCAAGATCGCCGACATCGTCAGCATCATCGAAGGCATTGCGTTCCAGACCAACATCCTGGCGTTGAACGCTGCCGTGGAAGCGGCCCGCGCCGGTGAAACCGGCAAGGGTTTCGCGGTGGTGGCGGGCGAAGTGCGCAGCCTGGCGCAAAAGAGCGCGCAGGCGGCCAAGGAGATCAAGGGGTTGATCGAGGATTCCGTGGACCGCGTGTCGGAAGGTTCGGCGCAGGCCGAGCAGGCGGGCGCGACGATGGAAGAAATCGTGGCCGCCGTCAATCGGGTCACCGACATCATCGGCGAGATCTCGCAAGCGTCCCAAGAGCAGTCCAGCGGCATCGAGCAGGTCGATACCGCCGTGTCGCAGATGGACGTAATGACCGTGCAGAACACGGCGCTGGTGCAGGAACTGGGCGGTGCGGTGATGCAGCTGGGCACGCAGTCCGGCGCGCTGCGCGAGACGATTCGCGTCTTCCGCCTGACAGGGCAGCCGTAGCCTTTTTCGTAAGCCTCCTATAGACGCGCGGCGCCTACGCTGCGCACACTGGCCCCTCTCATTGGATTCGTCCTGGAGGGGCCAGTGTCTTTGCAGGCGCACATTTATCGTTTTACGTTCACGCCCGCCAGTGGCGCGGCATTCGACGTCATTGAATTCACGCTGGACGAGGCGCTGTCCGAGACGTATCGGCTATGCGTGGAGTTGTCCAGCTTTGATCCCGCGGTGGATTTCGGCGCGCTGCTGGATCAGCCGGCGCTGTTCACGATATGGCGCGGGGCGGTGGCTGTGCGGCACGTGCACGGCGTCGTCACTGAATTTGTCCAGGGCGACACGGGCTTTCGGCGCACGCGGTATCGGCTGGTGCTGGAACCGTCATTGGCGCGCGCCGCGCTGTGTTCCGATTGGCGCATCTATCAGCATCTGTCCGCGCCCGAGATCCTGGCTGACGTCATCAAGCGGCAGGGCATTACCGACTACGAACAGGTGACGACGCAGGAACACCTGCCGCGCGAATATTGCGTGCAGGCCGGCGACACGGACTTGGCGTTTATCGGCAGGCTGGCGGCCGAGGAAGGCTATTTCTATCGCTATGCGCATTCGGAGCATGGGCACCGTTTGATTCATGGCGACCGGATTTATATCCACGGCGAGATCGCGGGCGGGCCGGTGGTTTACAACCCGATGCCGGGAGGCGATCAGGCAGAACCCGCGTTGCATCGGCTTTCTTATGCCGAGCGCGTGCGCACCGCCGTGCAGACGCAGCGCGACTACACCTACACGCATCCGCGCTACAGCCAGGAACATTCGCCGGTTGCATCGGATCTTTCTCATCAGGATGCCCGCTACGAACGCTACGACTATCCCGGCCGGTACAAACGCGATGAGGCGGGTCAGCCGTTTACCCAGACGCGCTTACTGGGCCGCCGCCGCGATGCGCGCGTGGCACTGGTCGAAGGGGATGACGCGCGCTTGATTCCTGGCGTGGCGTTCGATCTCGTGGGCCATCCTCGTGAAGACTGGAACCATGGTTGGCGACCCGTGCGGATGCAACATCGGGGCGTGCAGCCTGCCAGCCAGGAAGAAGACGGGTTCGGAGCCGAATACGGTCAGCAAGGCGGGCTGGATCATGGCCCGATGCACCGCTCGGAATATCGCCCGGAGCACGGCACACAATACCGCTACACCGCTGAACTGGTGCCCGACAACGTCGATTGGAAACCCGAGCCCTTACCCAAGCCGCGTATCGACGGCCACCAGATGGCGACGGTGGTCGGCCCGCCCAATGAAGAAATCTATTGCGACGAATGGGGCCGCGTCAAAGTCCAATTCCCGTGGGATCGCGTAGGCGAGCACAACGAACATAGCTCGTGCTGGATTCGCGTATCGCAGAACTGGGCCGGTGCGCAGTGGGGCCACATGGCGATACCTCGCATCGGACAAGAGGTCATCGTGCAATTCGCAAACGGCGACCCGGACCAGCCGCTGATAATCGGCAGAACTTTCCGAGCGACCAATCTGCCGCCCTATGAACTGCCGCGCCACAACGTCCTGAACACCATCAAGAGCAAGGAATTCAGGGGCAATCGCGCCAACGAATTGCGGCTGGATGACACGTCCGCACAGATCAGCGCGGCGTTGATGAGCGAACACGGCGATACACAGCTGCATCTGGGGTATCTGACGCATCCGCGTCCCAGCGGTGGGCAAGCTCGCGGTGAAGGGTTCGAACTGCGCACGGATGAACACGGTGCCTTGCGCGCGGCGAAGGGATTGTTGCTGACGGCCGAGACGCAACTGCACGCCAAGGGCGGGCAGTTGGATAGATCCGATATCGTCGCGGCTTTGCAAGTGGCGCTGGAACTTGCCCGCAACCTGGGGGATTACGCCGAGAAGCATGAAGGCATTACCCACGACGCCCAGCCGCAGCAATCCCTGTCGGATGCGGTGCGCGACCTGGGCCACGGCGCCAATAACCAGTCGGACGGTAACGGCCTAGGCGACGTTGGCGCCATCGCGCTAAGCGCGCCAGCCGGCATCGCCGCCGCCACGCCGGCCGGCATCGTGATGTCGGCCGGTGGCAATGTGGACAGCGTCGCGCAGCAGCATCAGCAGGTCAGCGCGGGCGACAAGATCGTGCTGAACGCGGGCGGCGATGTAGGCCTGTTCTCGCAAAGCGGCGCGCTGCGCCAGATCGCGCATCAAGGCGAAATGCTGCTACAGGCGCAGCACAACGCCATCCGCATCCAGGCCGATCAAAGCGCGGAAATCACGTCCAGCCAACAACACGTGCTGGTCGCCGCCGACAAGCACATCACGTTGCTGTGTGGCGGGGCGACGATCAAGATCGCCGACGGCAACATCGAACTGGGCATGCCGGGCACGTTTACGGTGAAGGCAGCGCAGCACGTTTTTTCGGGGCCAAGCAGCGCGTCGATGGAATTCAACACCTGGGACGCAACGCCCTTCGACGACGCCTACGTCGTGCGAGACGCCGCCAGCCTAGAGCCGCTGGCGCACACCAAGGTGGAATTGCGCCGGGGTGACGGCGCCATCTTTCAGGTGGTCACCGACGCTCAGGGCCGCCTGCCCATGCAGCAGGATCTGTTGATGGACCTGGTCAGCATGCGCACCGTGTCGGCTGATTCCGACGCACAAGACAATCGCAAGGAAAACGCATGAAGCCGATGCTGCCCGATGACGAGGTGCTGATTCCGTGTACACGCGACGACCTGGGCCGGCGAGTGTATTCAACACGCCTGACGCCGACGGAAGACAAGCGCGACAAGGTGCTGCTTTGCTCCGTGCCGGCGCCGATACCGGTGGTGTTTCTGCCCGGGATCATGGGTACGAATTTGCGCAATAAAGCGACCAAGGCGTCGGTATGGCAACCGCCAAATACCAGCTTTTCAATCGCCGATATCTTTGGGCTGATTGCCGCGATCTTTACCTGGTGGAGCCGGGGTCCAAAGGTGCGTCAGAAGCTGCTGGATCCGGCGGCCGTCGAGGTGGACGGCAGCGGCCCGATCAGTCTGGGCGATTCTGGGCTAAACGCCGACGCGGCACGACGACGGGGGTGGGGCAGCGCTCACAAGATGTACTACCACCCGTTCCTGGCCCGCCTGGAACAACTGCTGGACAACATCTATCGAGCGCGAAAAATTCAAAAGTGGTGGAACGAAGAAAGCCTGCGCGACCCCGCGGAATACGGCGAGGAACGGGGCCAGGTCACCGCGCTGACGGAAGGCGAATTAATGCACGCCGGCAAATACCAGTTCGACGTCTGGTGCGCCGGCTACAACTGGCTGCAATCCAATGCGGATTCCGCAGCAGACATCCGCGACTACCTCGAAAACACGGTGCTAGCCCATTACCGCGACGAAGGCGGCGTCAGCGCCGAGCAAGCCGACAGCATGAAGGTGATCCTGGTCACGCACTCGATGGGCGGCATCGTCAGCCGCGCGCTGACTCAGTTGCAGGGGTACGACCGCGTGCTGGGCGTAGTCCACGGCGTGCAGCCCGCCAGCGGCGCACCAGCGGCCTATCACCACATGCGCTGCGGTTACGAAGGCGCGGTTCAGATCATCCTGGGGTCCAACGCCGGCGAGGTCACCGCAGTCGTGGGGCGTTCGCCGGGCGGCCTGGAATTGCTACCCACGACACAGCACCGAGGCGGCATGCCATGGCTGTTCCTGCGCGATGCCAAGGGGCAGGTGTTGAAAGACGCAGCCGGTGTTCCCCGCGCCTATCCGCAACGCGGGAATCCGTACGAAGAAATTTATAAAACCGAAGCGTGGTATGGCTTGGTGCCGGAGCAGAACACGAAGTATTTGAATATGTTGGAGAAGTCGGAGGGATCGGCGATTGACTTGGATCTGCGGAAGACCTTCAAAATCCAACTGGATCAAGTTGCCAAATTTCAAGGTGCCCTGGCGGCCGGAGGCTATCACCCCCACACGTATGCCCATTACGGGGCCGATGATGGATTGCATAGTTGGCGCGAGATTATCTGGCAAGGCGATCCCACACCCTTGGAAATATTCGGTGCCAAGCCTCGCGACGATGGCAATGGCAGCTACCAGGGTTGGTTCGAACGCAAGCTCCCCACTTTGATCCCTACGACGCCGGCTTGGACTGCTCAGGGCCAGGACACTCACGGCAGTGGAGGAGATGGAACCGTGTCAACAGATTCCGGCCGGCTGCCGGGAAGAAGCGGCATAAAAGCAAGTTTCCGGCACGGCAGTAAAGGCTACGGCGACTACAACAAAGACGAGGGTTACGAACACGCAGATAGCTATGTTGATGAGCGCGCTCAATGGGCGGCGATATTCAGCATCATAAAAATTGCGCAGCTCGCAAACTGGCATCCTTCTGACAAGGGGGTGACATGACCCACCAAAGTCGAGCGTTGATTGCTATTGGCTTGGCGGCTTCCCTGATGCTCTCCGGCTGCTCCTCCTTTTCAACTCACTCTCGGAATGTCGTCGTGAAAAAAGACGAATGGATTACGCACTGCTTTGGTCGGTATGTTATCGACCTTCCACCGGATGCTGTCGTTAGGCCAAGTTATAAGCTGTGGGGTATCCAGCTGGAATCACTCAAAGGTCCGGCATCGGCGCTTGATGACGTCATTAATGTTCGAGAGCGTGAATTGAAAGCGCAACCTCACTTGAAATCAGGTGGGACCATGTTCGTTCGTCGAGTTGCGCTTAGCCCGACCTCAACGGGTCTTTATTCTTGGTACGTGGACTTTAGCGACGAGGCTTATCTTCTAGACACCTACGCTGTTGCTGAGCCTGCCGGCCGAGTCTTCCGCCTAAAAGTTCCGATATCACCTGACCGCGAAGAGCGCGCGATGCAACGCGCAAAGACCTGGACCAGCAACCTGCGTTCACGCGAACCGCTTGAAATTCCGACCGACCCCGGCTTCTGCATCGACGGCGGCTTCATCGCCGGCAGCGCATTCCAAGTCGAAGAGTTCGAGGTTGGCGTGACCTTCCCCAATCATCCCGGGGCGCAATTTCTATTCCGCTCCAGCACTGGCGCCGAAGAAAACCGCTTGCTGGAAAGGATGGGCGGCTTCCTGATGGGCGTTGCCAAGCTAGTCGCGGGCATGACCACCTTGCGCAAAGGCGAGCGCAACATCGGCCCGATCCAGGCGGAGGAATACGCCACGGCGGGCAGCCAGGAAGGACAGCGGCTTTACTCTTTTACCTGGGAATCGCAGGGCAAGGATGACTCGATCACCGAGCCCAATCTAGCCGCGCAATTGGGTGTCCTGGAGCGCAACCGCGACAACCAAGGCAACCCGCCACCGCCCGCGTTTGCATCGGACGCGGAGGCCGTGGCGTTATGGGACGCGATCGTCGAATCGATTCGCTTGCGCCCCGGCGCGGCGGGCGCGTCGTCAAGCCAGGGCAATGCGAGCACGGGGATGACGGCGGTGTCCGGCACGCCTTGCCCGTGGCCTGGCATCTGGAAGTGCGACGGCGCGGCGCAGGAACCTGAGCAGACCTTCATGCATGGCCAGATTTTGCCGCTGGTCGACGGGCGTGTAGTGCCGTGGCGGCTGGTCAAAGCGTTCTGATAGGCAGCGATATGAGTCCTGTGTTTCGAGCATTGATTGCTGCTGGCGTGGCGGCTTCCCTGGCGCTGTCCGGTTGCTCCGCTTTCCCGACTCCATCTCGGAGCTCCACCGTGAACAAAGAAGGATGGAACACTCACTGCTTTGGTCGGTATGTGGTCGACCTTCCTGCGAATGCAGTTATCAGACCCAGTTACAGGCTGTGGGGTGACCCGCTGAAGTGGATGACAGAACGGGCTTCTGCACTTGGCGAGGTCCTTGCTGCAAGAGAGCGTGATCTCAAGGCACAGCCGCATCAAAAGAGTAACGGCAGTTTGTTCTTACGTCGCATAGCCTTCGGTCCCGACGCGATGGGACTCTCTTCCTGGTACGCGGACTACAGTTTGGAGGCCTATCGCCTTGAGACCTATGCGGTGGCGCAGCCGGCGGGACGGATTTTGCGGTTGGAGCATCTTGTATCGCCCGATCGCGAAGAGATGACTTTTGGGTACGTAAGAAACTGGACCAGCAACCTGCGTTCACGCCAACCGCTGGAAATTCCGACCGACCCCGGCTTCTGCATCGACGGCGCCTTCATCGCCGGCAGCGCATTCCAAGTCGAAGACTTCGAGGTGGGCGTGACCTTTCCCAACCATCCCGGCGCGCAATTTCTATTCCGCTCCAGCACTGGCGCCGAAGAAAACCGCTTGCTGGAAAGGATGGGCGGCTTCCTGATGGGCGTTGCCAAGCTAGTCGCGGGCATGACCACCTTGCGCAAAGGCGAGCGCAACGTTGGCCCGATCCAGGCCGAGGAATACGCCACGGCGGGCAGCCAGGAAGGACAGCGGCTTTACTCCTTTACCTGGGAATCGCAAGGCAAGGATGACTCGATCACCGAGCCGAATCTAGCCGCACAACTGGGCGTCCTGGAGCGCAACCGCGACAACCAAGGCAACCCGCCACCGCCCGCGTTTGCATCGGACGCGGAGGCCGTGGCGTTATGGGACGCGATCGTCGAATCCATTCGCTTGCGTCCCGGCGCGGCGGGCGCCTCGTCAAGCCAGGGCAATGCGAGCACGGGGTGACGGCGGCGTCCGGTACGCCTTGCCCCTGGCCTGGCATCTGGAAGTGCGACGGCGCGGCGCAGTCCTACCAACCCGCCAGCATCACAGGGTCAAGGCCCTACCGGCCCGCCAACGCATCCACCACGCGGCTCATTGCGCCCAACCCGGATTCGAATAGCGTTTCCAGGAACGGTCCCGCGTGGGGAAGCACCACCGTCAGCACGGTGACGCCGATGATGAGCGTGACCGGAAAGCCGACCGAGAACACGGACAGTTGCTGGGCGGCGCGGTTCAGGATGCCCATCGCCAGGTTGATGGTCAGCAGCGCGCAAATCAGCGGCAGTGCCAGCAGCAGGCCGGAGACGAAGACGGTCTTGCCCCATTCCACCACGACGCCCCAGCCGTTCTGGTGCAGCTGGATCGCCGCTACCGGCAGCGTGTCGAAGGATCGCACCAGGGCGGCCAGCACCAGCAGGTGGCCGTCCAGGGCCAGGAAGGTCAGCATGGCCACCATGTTGAACAGGCGCGACAGCACAGCGGTGTTGGCACCGGCGCTGGGGTCGAAGAACGAGGCGAACGACAAGCCCATTTGCAGGCCGACGAATTCGCCGGCCGTCTGCACGGCGGCGAACACGATGCGCATCGTGAAGCCCATGGCGATGCCGATCAGCACCTGCTGCATCACCATCCACAGCCCGGCATACGAGCCCGGTGAGATCGGCGGCATGGGGTCCAGCGCGGGGCTTACCGCCACGGCCAGCACGAAAGACAGGCCGACCTTCACCTTGACGGGAACGGCGGATTCCGAGAACAGCGGCGCGGTGCCGATCAGCGCCAGGATACGCACGAAGGGCCAGAGAAACTGGCCGATCCAGCCGTTGAGCTGTTCGAGCGTGAAGGCGATCATGGGGAGACGTCCGGGGCCGGGCGGCGCGGGCCGCTCAGGACACCAGCATGGGAATCTGGCCGATCAGCTGCCGGATGTAGTCGACCATGACGCCGATGAGCCACGGGCCCAGCAGCACCAGCACGCCGCACATGGCCAGCAGCTTCGGAATGAACGACAGCGTCATTTCGTTGATCTGCGTGGCGGCCTGGAAGATGCTGATGACCAGGCCCACCACCAGCACCACCAGCAGCAGCGGGCCGGCCATCGCCAGGACGATCTTCATCGCCTGGTAGGCCATGGTCATGACGGTTTCCGCGGTCATGGCGATTGCTCCGGCGTTATTGGTAGAAGCTCTGGGCCAGAGAGCCCATCAGCAGGTTCCAGCCATCGGCCAGCACGAACAGCATCAGCTTGAACGGCAGCGCCACGGTCACGGGCGGCACCATCATCATGCCCAGCGCCATCAGCACGCTGGCCACCACCAGGTCGATGATCAGGAACGGGATGAAGATCGTGAAGCCGATCTGGAACGCCGTCTTCAATTCACTGGTGATGAAGGCGGGCACCAGGATGCGCAAGGGCACCTGCGATGGGTCTTCCAGCGCGGGCTGCTTGGCCAGGTTGGCGAACAGCGACAGATCGTTTTCGCGGGTCTGGTGCAGCATGAACGTACGCAGCGGACCGGCGGCGCGTTCCACGGCGGTCTCGAACTGGATTGACCCTTCGGACAAGGGCTTGTAGGCGTCGGCGTAGATCTTGTCGAACACCGGCGACATCGTATAGAAGGTCAGGAACAGCGCCAGCCCGATCAGCACATGGTTGGGCGGCGACATCGCCGTGCCCATCGCGCTACGCAACAGGCCCAGCACGATGATGATGCGGGTGAAGCCCGTCATCATCAGCAAGGCGGCCGGCAGGAACGACAAGGACGTCATCAGCAGCATCGTCTGCATGCTGAGCGAATACGTCTCCGAGCCGTTGGGGCCGGGGGTGGCCGTCAGGGCGGGCAGGGTGGCCTGGGCGACGACTCCGGCGGGAAAGAAGGCCAGGCCCAGCACCGCGGCGGCGGCCAGCAGGGGCAGCGCGCGCGGGCGAGCAGGCAGGAGTGTCGTGCGAGAGAGAAAGCTCATGGGTGTCGCAAAGATGCGCGTGTCGCGCTAGCGGCGCTTGAGCGCCTGGCCCAGCTTGGCCGCGAAGGCCGCGGCGGGCAAGGGCGAACCCTCCGGCATCTGGCCGGCGGGCAGGGTATGCAGCGTGGTGAGCTGGTTCGGGCCTACGCCCACCACCAGCCAGGTGTTGTCGATTTCAACGACGACGATGCTCTGGCGCGCCCCAACGGGCAGGCTGGCCACTTGCTTGAGCAGGTTGCCGCCGCCGCGCTGGGTCAATCCGGCCCGCCGCGCCAGCCAGGCCGATACCAGGATGGCGGCCACCACCAGCACCAGGCCGATGATGACGCGCAGCAGGGCGGATTCAGTCATGGCGCCGGGCTGCTAGCGGCGGTTGTTCAAGCGGTTGATCCGCTCGGACGGGGTGATGATGTCGGTCAGGCGGATGCCGTACTTGTCTTCCACAACCACGACTTCGCCTTGGGCGATGAGGTAGCCGTTCACGAAGATGTCCATCGGCTCGCCGGCCAGGCCGTCCAGCTCGACCACGGAACCCTGGCCCAGCTGGAGCAGGTTCTTGATGGTCAGGCGGGTGCGTCCCAGTTCAACCGTCAACTGGACGGGAACGTCCATGATCAGGTCGATGTCGGTACCGGTGCCGCTTGTGGCGCCGGCCAGCGGCTTGAACACCGACTGCGCCGCCGATTGCGCGGCGGGGGCAGCGGGGGCAGCGGCCGGTGCGGGAGCAGCCGGTGCCGGCGCGGGCGCCGGTGCCGCAGCAGCGGGAGCGGGCGCCGAGGCGGTTTGTTCAGCCATCGCGGCCGCCCAGTCGTCCTGCGGCTTTAAGCCGTCGGCTTGCGTGGGCGGGTTGGCGCGGGATTGTTCGGCGAGCGCGTCGGCCCAGTCGTCGGCCGGGGACGAGCCGGAGCCAGGCTCGTTCTTGTCAGTCATGGTCGGGGGCCTCGTTTGAATCGGTATCGTAGGTAAACATGTTCTGTACGCGTAGCGCGTACTGGCCGTTGAAGACGCCGTAGCCGCATTCCATCAGCGGCACGCCATCCACATTGGCAATGATGGTCTCGGGCACGTCCACGGGAAGGACGTCGCCCACCTTCAAATTCATCAGTTCGCGGATCGAGGACGGGATGCGCGCAAATTCCGCCACCACGTCGATATCGGCGCTGCGCACCTGGCGCGACAGCTGCTGCGACCAGCGCTGGTCAACTTCTTCCAGCGTGGTTTCCTGCAGCGGCCGCGTCAGCAGATCGCGCACCGGCTCGATCATGGAATAGGGCAGGCAGATGTTCAGGTCGCCGCCGGTCGCGCCGAATTCGATATGGAACGAGGTGACGACCACCACTTCATTGTTGCCGGTGATGCTGGCGAACTTGGTGTGCATCTCCGAGCGCACGTACTCGAATTCGATCGGATAGACGGGGTCCCAGGACTTGCCGTAGCTTTCCAGGGTCAGGTTGAGCAGGCGCCGGATGATGCGCTGCTCGGTCGTGGTGAAGTCCCGGCCTTCGACGCGCGTGTGGTAGCGGCCATCGCCACCGAACAGGCTGTCGATAACCAGGAACACCAGGTTCGGGTCATACGTGAACAGTGCCGTGCCACGCAGCGGCTTCATCTGAATCATGTTCAGATTGCTGGGCACGGGCAGGTTGCGTTCAAAGTCCGCGTACTTCTGGATCTTGATCGAGCCGACGGTAATGTCGGCGCTGCGGCGCATGAAGTTCAACAGCACGTTGCGCATATGCCGCGCAAAGCGTTCGTTGATGAGCTCCAGCGTTTGCATGCGGCGGCGCACGACGCGCTCGGGCGAGCTCAGGTCGTAGGCACGCGCGCCATCATTGGAGTTCGGGGCCGCCGACTTGCTATCGCTCTCGCCGGTAACGCCGGCAAGCAGCGCATCGACTTCGTCCTGCGAAAGAAATGCCTCGTAGGCCATGCTTATTGCACCACGAACGCCGTGAACAGTACGTCGGTGACATACTGGCCGTCGGGCAACGGCGAGAACGGACGGTTGACCGCGACCTTGATCGCGTTGGCCATGTCGGTCTTGCCTTGCTGGGTCTGCACGCCGGTGGGCGATTGCGACGACAGCACCATCAGGATGCGGCTGCGCACTTCAGGCATGTACTTTTCCAGGCGCGTGCGGGTCTGCTCGTCGCTGACGCGCAGGGTCAGGCCCACGTGCATGATGCGTTCGGTGTCGGCGTTTTGCAGCGTGACGGTGAATGCTTCGATGGGCACGAAGATCGGCGCGGGCACGGCGATGGGGCCGGCGGGCGGCGCAACAAACGTGGTCGGGGTGGCTTGCGGGCCTTGGCCGGGCTGACCCGGCTGGCCGGGTTGGCCGGGCTGGCCGCCGGGCACCTGGCCCACGCCCAATTGCACGGCAGCGCCGGCGGGCGGTTGCTGCATGCGCTGCGTGATGAACCAGGTTGCGCCGGCGCTGGCGCCTGCAACGATGAGCAGGACCAGAAGGCCCAGCAGCAGGCGAAGGACGCCGATGCCGCCGGATTTCTTGGCGCCCGACGGCGCGGTAATAGGTTTGGTAGTCGCCATCTCGGTTTCGATGCGTATTAAGCCGCTGGTGAAAACGGATTCTTAGTGGATGAAAGCATTCTGCCCCAAAGTGCGTCTCGCCTTGGAGGCGAAAAACAGGGCGAAAGCCGCGTATCTCAAGCTATTGCTGCACCGCCCGCTTCCGTTGCCGGTCGCGGGCCGCGTGTTTATCAGGCAAAGGTGTCGACCAGTGCGTTGGCGTTGCGCGACACCGTCACGGTGGGCGCGGCGATATCGGCCGATGCCTCGGCAACCGCCGATCCATTGCCCGACTGCCGATGCGATCCGCCATTGCCTTGTTGCTGTGCGAATTCCTGCTGCGCGGCCTGTTCGCCCACGCTGGTCTGGCCCAGCGAGATACCGGCTTGCGCCAGCGCCTGTTGCAGTTGCGGGATCGCGGTTTCGATGGCCTGGCGCACGGAGGCATGCGCCGACACGAACGACGCGCTGGCCACGCCATCCGACAGGTTCAGGCTGACGCGCAAGGGGCCCAGGTCGGGCGGGTCCAGGCGCAACTCGGCGGTCTGCATGCCCTGGCGCGCGTTGGTGCTCATCATGACGACCTGCTGGCCCAGCTCGGTGCCCCAATGCGTGCCGCCAACGGGCGTGGCGACCTGCATCACCAGCGGTACGGCCGGCGGGGCGATGGCGGCCTGGTTCACGACCGGCGCGGCCTGGCGCTGGCTGGCGGCGGCAAGCGCCTGGGCCAGGTTGTCCTGCGGCGTGGCGCCATGTTGCGGCGCCTGGAATTGCTGCGCGGTGCTATTCAGGGCTGCCGTCAATTCCTCTTCGGTGTGGGCGGGCAACGTCGTCGTGTGCTCGGCGGCAGCGGCGTGCGTGTCGCGCGCCACGCGCGGCAAGGGGATCTCGGGCGCCAGACGCGGCGCATCGGCCTTGGCCGTGGTGGGCGCGGCGGGCTTGGCGGCCGGCGCGGCGTCCGCTGCCGGGGGCACGGCGCTGCCCGGTTTGACGGCGCTGGTCAGGATGGGTTGCGCGGCCTGGGCGTCGCGCGCGGCGGTGGCAAGAGCAGCTTCGGCCTGGACGGCGGTGGCGGCAACCGGCGTGCGCGGGGTGGCGGGTGCATCGGCGGCGGTCAGCGCGGCGGTCAGGATGGCTGCGCCGTTGCTCATCGCGGTGGCGGCGGACTCGGCGGTGCCGCGTGCCAGCTGCACCTGTTCGGCGGCCTGCGCCGCCAGTTCCAGCGTTTGCTGCGGCAGCGCGGCAACCGGCTGCTGCGCGGCGGCCACGGCCAGCGCGCCGGCTTCGGCCGACGTGGCGGTCTTTACGGCTTCATCGATGGCGCCCGAGGCGGCCGATTCGGCCTTGCCGGCGGCGTCGTTGCCGGCGTCACCGGCGTTTGCATTCTTGGCGGGCGTTTTGGCGCCGTTGTTTGCGGGGCGCGAATCGGCGGACGGCTTCGGGCGCTGCTGGGCCAGCACGTCGGAAAAGCTCGGGCCTTTCTTGTTCGCGGGTGCGGACTTGGCACCCAGCGCGTCGGCGATGGACGTGGGCGCAAAAGGCGCGACGGTGGGCAAGGGCAGGGGAGCGGTCATCTGGGGCTTCCTGTTAGGTATTGCTTAATGCATCCCGGCCTGGCGCTGGACCAGGCGGGCGGAATATTCATCATTGGCGCGTTGTTCGCGGCGCGATTCCACGACGGCCTGCGCGCGCAGTTCGCGCTGCGCCAGGGCGTCGTACGAGCTGAGCTTGCGCTTTTCCTGTTGCCAGTACTGGCGGCCCTTGGCCAGGTTGTCATCGGCCTGGCGCAACACCGCCTGCTGCTGGCCGATGGCGTCGTCCAGGGTGCCGATAAAGCGCTGGTAGTTGTGGCAATCGCTGGCCGACATGCCGGTCGTCATGGCCTGTTGCAGACGTTCCAGGTAGTCCTGGCGATAGTCGCTCAACATACCCAGCTGGCGCTCGGCGTTGGTGCGTTCGGCGCTGAGGCGGCCCAACAGGCGCGCGGCTTCGTCCGTGCTTTCCTTGGCCAGGTTGATCAACATGTCCAAGGGCAATTGGCTAGGCATAGGTGTCCCTTAACTCGAAACTGGCGCGCAACTGGTTGACGGCTTCGTCGTAGCCGATGTTCTCGCCGATGTCTTGCTGCAAGAAGGCTTCCAGGCGCGGATAGCGGGCGATGGCTTCGTCCAGCTGCGGATCGTTGCCCGCCGCGTAGGCGCCCACCGCGATCAGGTCGCGGTTGCGCTGGTAGCGCGACAGGTTCTGCTTGAAGCGACGCACCACGGCGAATTGCTGCGGCGTGATCAGCGACGTCATGGCGCGCGAGATCGACGCCTCGATATCGATGGCGGGGTAGTGGCCGGCTTCGGCCAGATGGCGCGACAGCACTACGTGGCCGTCCAAAATGGCACGGGCCGAATCGGCGATGGGGTCTTGCTGGTCGTCGCCTTCGGCCAACACCGTGTAGAACGCGGTGATGGAACCGGCCTTGCCGGACGGCCCCGGTGCACCCATGCCGGCGCGTTCGACCAGCATCGGCAGCTTGGCGAACACCGACGGCGGGTAGCCCCTGGTCGCGGGCGGCTCGCCGATGGCCAGCGCGATTTCGCGTTGGGCCATGGCGTAGCGCGTGAGCGAATCCATGATCAGCAAGACGTCCAGCCCCTGATCGCGAAAATGCTCGGCCAGGCGGGTGGCATAGGCCGCGCCTTGCAGGCGCAGCAGCGCGGACACGTCGGCGGGCGCGGCCACGACGACCGAGCGCGCCAGGCCCTCGGGGCCCAAGTTGTGTTCGATGAATTCCTTGACTTCGCGGCCGCGTTCGCCGATCAGGCCCACGACGATGACGTCGGCCTTGGTGTAGCGGGCCATCATGCCCAGCAACACGGATTTACCCACGCCCGAACCGGCGAACAGGCCCATGCGCTGGCCGCGTCCCACCGTCAACAAACCGTTGATGGCGCGCACGCCCGTGTCCAGCACGGTGTCGATCGGCGCGCGCGACAAGGGGTTGATGGGCAGCGCGGACAAGGGCGCGAGTTCGGCGCCGGTCAGCGGGCCCAGCCCGTCCAGCGGGCGGCCCGCGCCGTCCAGCACGCGGCCCAGCAGCGCGTTGCCCACGGGCAGGTGGCGTCCCAGCTGCGGCTTGGCATTGCCATTCAATTCGGCCTTGCGCGGCAGCGGAATTGCGCGTTGCACGGGCGGCTCGCCGGGCACGACGCGCGCGCCGGGCGGCAGGCCGGAAATATCGGCTTGCGGCATCAGGTACAGGGTGTGGCCATCAAAGCCCACCACTTCGGCATCGGCCCAGTGATCGTGGCCGCGCGCGATTTCAATGCGGGCGGCCGCGCCCACGGGCAGGCGCAGGCCGGTGGCATGCAGCACCAGACCGGTGGCGCGGGTGATCTTGCCGCTGACCAGCCAGGGGTCGGTGGACGCCGCGCGGATCGAACCGATCTCAAGCTGCGTCTTCCAGCGGTCCAGCACCGGCACCGTGCTCGCGGAGGTCGCGGGCACGGTGGGTTGGGCGGTCTGCGCCGAAGCCTGATCGCCGTTCACGCCGGGTCCTCCCACGACACGTTGCGGCCCAGCGAGGCCGCCACGCGGCGCCAGCGGGTTTGCAAGGTGGCGTCGATATCGCCAAAAGGCGTTTCGGCACGGCAGCCGCCGCGCGCGATGGACTCATCGGCCAGCACGCGCCAATGGCCTTCTTTCAGTTCGTCCGCCAGGTGCAGGCGGATCAGCTCGATGTCTTCGGGGTTGGCCCACAATCGCATCTGGCCGCCGGCCGACGGGTTGATGTGCAGCACATCGCGCACGGCGGCAATCACGGTGTCGGGTTGTTCGGACAGGGTGGTGCGCACGACCTGCTGCGCAATGTCCAGCGCCAGCGTCAGCAGGCTCTGGCCCATCTTTTCTTCCAGCGCGCCCACGGACGCGGCGCAGGCTTGCACCAGCGCGTTCAAGCGCTGCGCTTCCTCCGCGCCTTGCTGGCGCGCCTGGGCCAGCCCTTCGGCGTAACCCGCTTCGCGGCCCGCGGCGTACCCTGCTTCGTGGCCCGCCTGCTGGCCGGCTTCAACGCCGGCCGCATGGCCCTGCGCGTAGCCTTCCTCGCGACCTTCGGCCATGGCCTGGGCGCGCAGCTGCGCCATCACTACCGCGGGGTCCGGACCGGGATCGGGTTCCGGTTCGGGCTCCGCTTCGACGGTCGCCGGCTCGTCGAACGACAGCATCTGCCAGCGCCGCCAGGCGGCACTGCGCGAGATGAGCGTCGTCGCGCCGTTGTCCGCTTCAGACATACGCGTCGTCTCCGGAATTGCCCAGCACGATCTGGCCGCTCTCGGCCAGGCGGCGGGCGATTTGCAGGATTTTCTTCTGCTCGCCTTCCACCTTCGACATGCGGATCGGGCCTTGCGCTTCCAGGTCCTCGCGCAGCATTTCGGCGGCACGGCTGGACATGTTGCGCAGGAACTTCGCGCGCAGCTCTTCCTGGGCACCCTTGAGCGCGACCATGAGCGTGTCGTTGTCGATTTCCTTGAGGATGAGCTGGATGGCGCGGTCTTCGACGTCCAGCAGGTTGTCGAACACGAACATCTCGTCGATGATCTTTTGCGCCAGGTCGTTGTCGCGTTCGCGCAGGCTGGCCACGACGGTTTCCTCGTCCGAGGAATTCATCATGTTCAGGATCTCGGCCGCGGTGCGCACGCCGCCCATCTTGCTGCGCTTGGCGCCTTGGCCGGCCAGCACGGAATTGAGCACTTCGGTCAGTTCGGACAGGGCAGCCGGCTGCACGCCGCCAAACGTGGCGATGCGCAGCATGACGTCGTTGCGCAGGCGGTCGGTCAACAAGGCCAGCACGCCGGCCGCGCGGTCGCGCTCCAGGTGCACCAGGATGGTTGCGATGATCTGGGGATGTTCGTCGCCGATCAGTTCGGCCACGGTGTTCGGATCCAGCCAGTTCAGCGCGTCGATGCCGCTGCCGCCGTCGCCAGCTTCCAGAATGTCTTCGATCAGGCCGGCCGCGCGGTCGCTGCCCAGCGCCTTGGTCAGCACGCTGCGGATGTAGTCGTCCGAGCCCAGGGTGACGGCCATGAACTGGTCGGCTTCCTGGCGGAATTCTTCCAGCACCACGGCCACGTCGTTGCGCGTGACCTGCTTCAGGCTGGCCATCGCGCCGCCCACCTGCTGCACTTCACGCGCGCTCAGGTACTTGAAGACCTCGGCTGCGGCGTCTTCGCCCAGCGACATCATCAGGACGGCGCTGCGCGTCATGCCGTCCATCGGAGTGGAATCATTTTTCATCTTTGCTCATCCAGGTGCGCAGAACCATCGCGACGGCGCGCGGATCCTTGTTGGCCATCGTGCGGGCGCGTTCCAGGTTGTCTTCGTAACGGCTGAGTTCCTTGCTGCGGGCGGCGTCCTGGGCCTCGCGAGCGGCTTCCTGACGCTCGGCTTCAGCCATTTCCGGATCCACCGGCGGGTACAGGTACTCGGTGACCGAGCGGCGAATCTTGCGATACAGCCAGAACGCAACCACCAGACCCACCAGCCACGCCAGGATCGTCTTGAACAGGGCAATCATTTCCGGATCGCGCCACATCGGCAGCGGCGGCGGGCCATCGTTGAACTGGCTGTTGACCAGGTTCAGCGAGTCGCCACGCGTTTCGGAATAGCCCATGGCTTCACGAACCAGGTTGGTCAGCTTGTTCAGTTCTTCGGGCGGCAGGGCTTGCGGCTCGCCGTCCTTGTCGCGGATGTAGTTCACCACCACAGCCACCGACAGGCGCTTCAGGTTGCCCACCGGCTGCTTGATGTGGCTGATGGTGCGGTCCACTTCATAGTTGGTGGTGGCGTCGCGGCGCTCGTTCAGGTTGGCCGTGGCCGCCTGGGTGCCGGTCTGCTGTTGTTGTTGCTGCTGTTGCTGGGCGCCGGCCGCGGCGGGCGGCTGGCCCGGGCGCGGCGGCTGCTGCGCGGGCGGGTTGGCCAGCGGCGCTTGCGCGTTGGGAGGCGCCTGGTTCGACAATGCACCCGGCACGCCCTGAGCGGGGCTGACGCCGCGCTGGGTGGAATCGCTGGTTTGCTGGCTGCGCACGGCGGCCTGGCCAGGTTCCTGGTTCGGGCGGTAGACCTCGGAGGTTTCTTCGCGGCGGGCGAAGTCCACGTCGGCGCTGGCTTGCGCGTGCACGTTGCCGGGGCCGACCAAGGGGTTCAGGATCGTCAGAATGCGTTCGACGGTGCGCTGTTCCATTTCGCGCACGAAGCGCATCTGGTCGGCGTCCATGCCGCGTCCTTCGCCCAGCGGCGCGGACAGCAGGCGGCCGTTCTGATCGACGATGGAGACGTTCTCGGCGGTCAGCTCGGGCACGCTGGAAGCCACCAGCCACGAAATCGCCGAGACCTGCGCGTCGCTCAGGCTGCGGCCCGGGTAGACATTCAGCAGCACGGACGCGGTGGGCGCCTGGCGTTCACGCACGAACAGCGACTGGCGCGGCATGGCCAGGTGCACGCGGGCGTGCTGCACGGTATTCATGGCTTCGATCGAACGGGCCAGCTCGCCTTCCAGACCGCGCTGGTAGTTGATCTGTTCCGCGAACTGGCTGGCGCCGAAGCGGGCGTTGTCCATCAGCTCGAAGCCGACGGAACCGCCGCGCGGCAAGCCTTGCGACGCCAGTTGCAGCCGGGCGTCGTAGACGCGGTCGGCCGGTACCAGCAGCGCAGTGCCCGTCTCGTTGTAGCGGTAGGGCACGTTCATGGTGCCCAGGGCCGTAACGATGGCACCGCCGTCGCGGTCGTCCAGGTTCGAGAACAGGACCTTGTACTTGGGCTCGCTGCTCCACATCACCGCGGCGATGATCAGCGCGACGACGGCGGCCGCCGCGCCAAGCAAGACGGGCTTGGGCAGTGCGCGGACCTTTTCCAGCACAGGGAACTTCGCCAGCAGCGACGAACTCAGAGTGGCCTGCTGATTCATCGACGGCTCCCGCTGGCTGCGCGGCGCAAGGAAAAGGACTTCATGTCTGGGTAGGGCAGATTACACATGCAACGTGCTTCTGGTCTGGGGAGAGCCTGGATTATTGCCGTTGGGTCGACAATCCCAATCGATGAAAACAGCCGGTTTTTGGCGTTACTTATCCTCTATGTCGATAGCGAATGGGCGGATCCGGCCCCGGCTATGGGCATTCGTTGAAATGTCGGGGTTTTTGGCGGTTTTTAATCGCTATGGGTGCGCGCGATCGGCGGTACGCTTTGCGGCAACATTGGCGAATCGCCCCACCAGCAAGGAATCAGGTAATGGCTGTATCAGGCTTGAACGGCATCGAAAGCATGCTCCAGCAGATGCGCACCGTCGTGAGCAAGGCGGAAACCGGCAATCTGGCCGCCGGAGAATCGGTCGGCCAGCCCGACGGTTTTGCCGCCGAGTTGCAGCGCTCGATCCGCCGCGTGACGTCGGCGCAGAATGCCTCGTCGGCGCAGGCGAAGGCCTTTGAAATGGGCGCGCCCGATATTTCGCTCAACGATGTGATCATCGACATGCAGAAAGCCAGCCTTGGCTTTCAGACGGCGGTGCAGGTGCGCAACAAGCTGGTTGCGGCCTACAAGGAAATCTCGTCGATGGCCGTGTAAGACGGGTAAGCCGGGTAAGTCGTCTAACGGCGGCGTCGATTTGAAAAGGCCTTTCCACTGGAAAGGCCTTTTTGCTTTTTGGCGCGGGGCTGCCGGGTCAGTTGCGCTGCGCGCCTTTCTCCAGACGCCACACCACTTTTTGCAGCCAGTTTTCCTGGCGCGCGTCCAGGTTCAGGAACACCGCGCCCACGTGGCTCATCGGCGGTTCGCCGGTCAGCGACAAATGCCGCGGCGCTTCGTCCGGGCTGTCGGGCTGGACCATCGGCTGGCCGGAAATCGGGTAGACGTTGCGCACTTCCAGGTTGGCGCTGAGCTTGCCCAGATCGCCGAAGTCCAGCTGCACGTCTTCCATGACGGTGCCGCGCTCGGGCAGGGCGGGCACGGCCAGCCCGGCGCGCAGGCCCACGCCGTCAACGGAAATATCGCGCACGGTGAAGCTAAAGGGGCGGGCCTTGGGTTCGGGCAGCCACGTGGCCTGGCATTGCCCCGCGCCGGTAACCAGCGAGGCGCGGAACATCTTGCGTCGCTGGATGCGGGCCAGGCGATCGGGAAACGGTGACATCAACGCCGCGCTGCCGTCATCGAAATGAATAACCTCGGGGCGCTGCACGCGAAAGCGGATCTGCACGCCGCCATAGGCGGTGGCGTGGAAGTGGAACGTCGTGCCGCTTAACAACCCCATGCTGTCCGACTGTTCGAAGTCGGCGCCGGCGTAGTCCCGGGGCCGCCAGAAGAACTGGCGCGTCTGCTTGTCGGCGCCCAGCACCAGCACCGCCATCTCGCGGTCGGCGGCGTCGCGCACCAGGATGTGGCTGTCGGGGTGCGTCAGCTCGAACAGGGCGGAACGCATGTCTTCCGGCCGGGTCAGCAGGAATTCCGGGTCGCTGGCTTCCAACACGATGGTGGTCCTTAGAAAGTGGGGTCAGGCGGGCGGCGCCGCTTGGGGAAGCTCGCGCGATTCCAGGCGATACAGCCAGGCCAGCAATTCTGCCACCGCTACGTACAGTTGGGGAGGAATATGTGCGTCCAGATCCACTTGCATGAGCAAGCCGACCAATTCCCGGGACTCATGCACATACAGGCCGTTTTCCTCGGCGGCGCGCACGATGGTGTCGGCAAGCTGGCCGTAGCCCTTGGCCACCACGCGGGGCGCGCCGTCCTTGTCGTCGTAGGAAATGGCGACGGCGGCATTGCGGTTGGCGTTGGGGCCGGCATTGGGGCCACCATTTTGGCCGCCGTCCTCGGAATAGGAGATGTTGCTCATCAGAAGTCGGTCGGGATGACGGGGCGCGGGTCCGTCACGCTGACCGCCAGGTTGCTCAGCGTCAGGCCGGCGGCCAACAGGCGCGAGCGCAGCTGGTCGGACGCATCGTTGATTTCACCGGCGGCCAGCGGCGCGACCAGTTGCAGGACGATCTGGTCGCCTGCCAGGTTCAGGCGGGCGTCCACCAGCCCCAGGCGCGGCAGGTCCAGCTTCAAGCGCGTGGCCCAGGTGGGCGTGGCCGAATCCGGGTCGCCGCCGTAGGGGTCGCGTTCTACTTCCCATTCCATCGGCGTGCCGGGCCAGGCTTCGCCTTGCCAGGTCAGCGACTGGTTGGCCAGCACGTCCAGCTGTTGGCGCACCAGCACGGTCAGGTCCTGGTGGATGCCGGCTATGGGGGTGCCGGAAGCCGGGCTGGTCGAGGATCCGGTGCCCGTTGCCGCGTCGCCGCCGCCGGCCGCGCGGTTGGCGGCGGGCGCATCGGCGCGGTTGCGCGCCAGCGTCGCGTTCTGCTGGGCGGGGTCTTTGGTCAGGTTGGCCTGGGGCTCTTTTTGCAGCGCGTCCGGGTTGGTGCGGCCGAACACCATGTCGGTCAGGTGCGATTCGTAGAACAGTCCGCTGGTCTGCAAGGCCTGGCGCAGCGCCTGTCCCAGCAGGCGTGCCGACGGGCCCCCGGCGGCAAGCGCGGCATGGGCCGCGGCGTCGGCGCCGCGCGTGGCGGCCGTGTCGGCGTGGCCGGCGGGGCGGGTGGCCTTGGTGCCGGCGGCCGCATCGGCGCCGGACGTCGCGGCGGAGGGGGCGGCTGTGTTCGTGGCAGCGCCCGTCTGCGGGGCGCCCGGCAGCGTCTGCGCGGCTTGTCCGGGCTGGGCGGCCTGGCCGTTCGCGGGCGCGGGTTGGGATCCCGCTTGGGCGGGGGCTTGCTCCGCCGCGCCGCCATTGGCGTTCCACAGCGGGGCGCGTCCCTGGACGGCGGGCGCGGCCTCCGGAAATTGCGCCAGCAAGGCAAGAATCGTGCGGGCGGTGGTGCCCAGCGTGGTCGGCGCGGACGCGGTGGTGTCGCTGCTGGTGACCAGCCCGCGCGCGGCCAGCGCCAGTGCGGCGGCGGTCTTGGCGTCGACAACGGTATTCTGGCGGTCGCCTCGGGCGCCGCCAGTTTGTATGCCTTGCCGGGGATCGCGGGTGGACCCGTCCGACGACCCGGGCTTTTCCGGGCCGCCAGGCTGGCTGACGGCGTCCGGCCGGGCGCCTGAAACCTGGTTGGCATTCGCGGCGGACATCGTCGTGCCAAGCACGGCGTCCAACCGCTGCACCAGGACGTTACCGAGTGCGGCGGGACCGACGCTCATTCTTCAGGCGCCTGCTGGTATCCGTAGGCCGACAGCAGCGTCTGCTGGCGCTTCATGCGCCCCAGCAGTTCGCCCAGGCGGGCCAGTTGAGGAATGGCCAGATCACGCGTCAGCGCGTCGTTTTCCAGGATGCGCACCAGCAGGTCGTACTTCATGGCGCGCGTGGCTTCGTCCAGCGGCGCCTTTTGTTCGGTCTGACGCAGGCGTTCGACGCGTTCGCAGTATTGCTGGCCGTGAACCATGGCCAGGTCCCAGTCGCCGGCCTTGGCGGCGGAAAGCATTTCCCCCGTGATGTCAGCAATCTCCTGGTAGTTTTCCAGGATGGAGGGAGGGGACTGGGTAAGGGACGTCATGGAAATCTCGGGCGTGCGCAGGCTGGCTAGGGACATGGTTCTGGCCATTACGGCTCCATGCCGCCGGCAGGCCGGTCGATGGAAGTCTGCCAGGCCTCGGCCAGGTCGGCCAGCAGGCGGTCGGCAATATCCAGCTGTTCGGCATCCGCCTTCAGGTTCGCCGTCAGCAGCGTGCGGATGATGTAGTCGTACAGCAGGGCGAGGTTGGCGGCGATATCGCCGCCGGCCTCCATATTAAGCCCCGTCTTCAGACCTTCATCGACGATCTTGATCGCTTTCGAGATGGCGGCGCCGCGCTCGGCGATCCGGCCTTCGTTCAAATGGATACGTGCCTGCCCGATGGCCGCCCGCGCACCCAGATACAGCAGGGTGATCAGCCGCTCCGGGCTTGCGCCCAGGACTTGCGTTTCCAGACCGATATCGGCGTAGGAACGAACAGAATAAGACCCTGAGGGCCGTCGGGCGGCATACGTCATTTAATGCATCTTCTATAAGTTACTTGTTGGACTTATTCATTGCCTCAAACTGCTGGGTCAGGTACGCGCCTGTGCTTTGCATCTTCATGTAGAAGGTGTCCAGCGCAACAAACTGCGAGCGCATCCGTTCGATTTCAGCGTCGCTGGACGCCTTGGCGCGTGCCTTCTGCGCATCCACGGCAGTGATGGACTTGGCCAAGCCGTCCTGGCGCGTCTTGAGCGAACCCGTCGAACCCAGCACGTCCTTGAGGGCGGCGTCGATGTTCTTGGCCAGGCCGTTTTCGCCGGTCAGCAGCTTGGTGACGTCTGCCGGGTTTTCCGTCAGGGCCTTGGTCAGCTTGGTCGTGTCCAGCTTCAATTCGCGGGCGGTGGCATCCGTGGTGATGCCCAGGTCGGCCAGCGATTTCAGCGTGCCGTTGCCCAAGACGCCTTGCAGCGCGCCGGACAGGGCGGATTGGATCGAACGCGTCGTACCGTCGCCGGTCAGCGGCTGGTTGGTGGCGGCCTTGGCGTCGAACGACGTCAGGTTCTTGATCGTGGTTTGCAGCGTCTTGTACTTGGTGACGAAGTCCTGCACGGCCTTGCTGGCGACCGAGGTGTCGGCTTCCAGCTTCAGCGTGATCGGCTTGTCGGCGTCCGTCTTTTCAGCCAGGTTCAACGTGATGCCGTCGATGGCGGTCGAAATGTTGTTCGAACCGCTCTTGACCGGGATGCCGTTGATGATGACTTCGGCGTCCTGGCCCTTGGTGGCCGTCATGCCGCTGGTGACGCCGCCGGCGTCGGTGCTGAAGGTCAGGATGTCTTTCAGCGACTGGTCGCCGTTAACGGTAATGGACTTGACCGATGCCTTCTCGCCCGTGTCGCGCGCGGTCAGCATCAGGAAGTTGTTGCCATTGCCGTCGTTGATGACCGTGGCGCGCAGGCCGGTCTTGTCATCGGCGTTGATGGCTTTGACGATCCCGTTCAGCGACGTGTCGTCTTTCAGGTCGACGGTACGCTTGGTGCCGTCGGCCAGTTCGATTTCAAACGTGCCGGTGGCGCCGTTCTGGGCCGTGCGGTCGGCAATGGCCGACGATTGCAGGCTTTGGGCACGCGCCAGGTTTTTCACTTCGATGGTGTACTCGCCAGCCACCGCGCCTTCCGCGGCCACGGTGGCCGTCAGGGCGGAACCGCCGGTCACGCTGCCCTTGATGGCAGCCATCGTTTCGGTCTTGCCCAGCACGGCGGCAGACGACTGAAGGGCTTCCAACGCGCTTTGCAGCTGCGAGTAAGCGTCGATACGGGTTTGGTAGCTTTCGGCGCGGGTCGTGTAGACCGACAGCTTTTTCGTCTCGGCGTCTTGCAGGTCCGACAGGATCTTTTCCAGCGGCAAGCCGGACACGGACCCAAGGTTGGTAATAGAAGCCATGTGAAATTCCTTCCTAGCGATGCGATTCTGTCAAAAATATGATGCCGGCGATTGGCCGGGTAAGGGCATAAGGCGGGCCTAATTCGGGGTTTCCCTCACGAAATGGCGCCAACTTGCATGGAAAACACCGTTTTAAAGGGTCACCTACGCGGAAGTCTTGATGCCGTTGCCTTGCATGTTCACGATCATTTTGGCGATTTTCAGCACGGTTTCGCTGGGGATCGTGCGAATGACATCGCCCGATTCCGCGTCCACCACCGACACCACCACCTGATGCACGTTCGGGTCTATCTCGAACTGAAGCTGAGTCGACCACGCCTTCATCTGGTCGTTGATTTCGTCCAGCGCCTTGTCCAGCGGCAGCTTCTGCGAATCTGATTGGTCCGACGTGGCACTGTCGGAGGCGCCGCTGTTCGTGGCGGCGGCCGCGGGCGTCACGCTCACAGCCGGTTCGGCTGCGACGGGGGCCAACACGGGCGCAACGGGTGCGAACGTAGCGGGGGCTAGGGGGGTTACGGCCATGATCACTCCAGCGGCGATGTGGGCGTCTCGGAGGAACGCGCTGTTTTCAGGGAATTCTCAGCTACGATTACGGCACCTTTGCAGGGAACTTTAGCCCCCGGCGGGGCTGGGTCTTTCACGTGCTAATCAGTTTGGATCGGGCAATGAGTGTCAAGACGGCGCTGCGAGTCATCGAAATCATCGAAACCTTTGCCCGCGAAAAGCGCGCGTTGCCCTTGTCGGAGCTGGCTCGTCTGCTGGATGTGCCGGTGTCCAGCTGCCTGGCGCTGATCCGCACCTTGACCGGGCTGGGCTACCTGTACGAAACGGGGCGGCGCCAGGGGTACTACCCCACCGGCCGGCTGCTGGCCATGGCGCAACGCATCGCGCGTGCCGACCCCGTGCTGGATCGCGTCTACCCCAGCCTGGCCGAATTGCGCGACGCCACCCGCGAAACCGTTGTTTTTGCCAAGCTGACGCAGGACGGCCGCGTGGTCTATCTGGACGTGCTGGATTCGCCACATACCATCCGATACGCGCCCGTTGCCGGTGAGTTCAAGGACGTACATGCCAATTCGCTGGGCAAAGCCTTGATGTCGCTGATGGATGAATCCGCGCGCCATGCCGTCCTGGCCGGCACGCCGATGACGCGCTACAACGAGCGCACGCTGGTCACCGCCGAGGCACTGGAAGCTGATCTTCAGCGCTCGCGGCAACGCGGCTGGTTCATGAACAGTGGGGAATCGATCGCCGACGTGGGCGCCATTGCGTGGCCCGTCACGCTGTCGGGCGAGCACTATGCGATTTCGGTGGGCGGCCCGATCTACCGGATCGAGCCGCAGCAAGAGGCGTATGCGCGCATCCTGCGGGCGGCCTGCACGGCCCTGGAACAGCAGGCCTGACGGGGCGCGGGCCCCGCCCTGATCCTTAATACGACTTCGGCAGCCCCAGCACCTTTTCGGCGATAAAGCACATGATCAGCTGCGGGCTGACGGGCGCAATGCGCGGAATGAAGCTTTCGCGCAGCAGCCGTTCCACGTGGTATTCCTTGGCGTAGCCCATGCCGCCCAGCGTCATCACCGCCGTCTGGCAGGCGTTGTAGCCGGCTTCGGCCGCCAGGTATTTGGCCGTGTTGGCGTAGGGGCCGCAGGGCAGGCCGGCGTCGTACAGGCTGGCGGCCTTGAACACCATCAGGTCGGCGGCCTCCAGCTGCATCCAGGCTTGCGCAAGCGGGTGCTGGATACCCTGGTTCTGGCCGATGGGGCGGCCGAACACGGTGCGTTCGCCCGCATACTTCACCGCCCGGTCCAGCGCCGCGCGGCCAATGCCCACGGCTTCCGCCGCGATCAGGATGCGTTCGGGGTTCAAGCCGTGCAGGATGTATTCAAAGCCTCGGCCTTCTTCGCCAATGCGGTCGGCCACCGGGATGCGCAGGCCGTCGATGAACAGCATGTTCGAGTCCACGGCCTTGCGCCCCATTTTCTCGATTTCACGCACCTCGATCTTTTCGCGGTCCAGGTCCGTATAGAACAGCGACAGGCCCTGGGTGGGTTTGTCGACCTCGGACAACGGCGTGGTGCGCGCCAGCAGCAGCATTTTGGTGGCAACCTGCGCCGTCGATATCCAGATCTTGCGCCCATGCACTACATATTCATCGCCCTGGCGCACCGCCCGGGTCGACAGCTTGGTGGTGTCCAGCCCGGCATCGGGCTCGGTCACGGCGAAGCAGGCTTTCTCGCGGCCGGCGATCAGTGGTTCCAGCCAGCGGCTGCGTTGTTCGTCACTGCCGAAGACCACCACCGGATTCAGCCCGAAGATGTTCATGTGCACGGCGGACGCGCCGGTAAAGCCCGCGCCGGACGCGGCGATGGTCTGCATCATCAGCGCGGCTTCCGTCATGCCCAGGCCGGCGCCACCGTATTCCTGCGGCATGGCGATGCCCAGCCAGCCGTCGCGGGCCAGATCGGCATGCAGCGGCTCGGGAAAGCCGCCTTCGCGGTCGCGTTCCAGCCAGTATTCGTCGGGGTAGCGGTCGCAGATGCGCGAAACGGCGTCGCGCAGCGCCAATTGGTCGGGGGTGAAAGCAAAGTCCATCAGTCGTTTCCGTCCTGGGTAATGCCACGGGCGAGCAGGTCGTCGATCCGGGCGTCGTCGTAGCCGGCCTGCGCCAGCACCTCGCGGCTGTGCTCGCCCAGTCGGGGGGCGGGCCGGCGCAGCGATGTCGGCGTGCCTTGGTAATGGCCCAGCGGCGCGGGGGTGCGCAGCGGGCCTTCGCTGGGGTGGTCGATGTGGCGGATGAAGTCGGTGGCGGCCAGGTGCTCGTCTTGCAGCAGGTCGTCCACCGTGTACAACTGCGAGGCCGGGATGTCGGCCCCCGCCATCGCTGCCAGCCAGTGGTCCGTGGTGCGGGTGCGAATCACGTCTGCCACGAAGGCGTAGACCTCGCTGATGTGCGCCGCCCGCGCGCCATGCGTGCAAAAGCGCGGGTCCTGGGCCAATTCCGGCTGCTCGATCAGCTTGAAGAAGTTGCGCCAGTGCTTGTCGTTGTAGATCAGCAGGCACAGATAACCGTCGGCCGTGGCGTAGGGCCGGCGGTGCGGCGCCAGCAGCCGGGCGTAGCCGGTGGGCCCCAGCGGCGGTTCAAAGGTCGCCCCGCCCAGGTGATCGCCCAGCACCAGGTGCGCCATGCCTTCAAACATCGGGATCTCGACCTGTTGGCCGCGCCCCGTGGTCTTGGCGTGCAGCACGGCCGACACCAGGGCGATGCCTACGTGCAGGCCCACCGCGCGGTCCGCCAGCGTCAGCGGCGCATAGCGCGGCACGTCGCCGCTTTGCTGGGCCGACAGCGCCGCGATGCCCGTCTGCCCCTGGATCAGGTCGTCGTACGCGGGCCGGCCGGCGTAGGGGCCGGCCTCGCCAAACCCGTAGGCGCCCAGGTAAACGATGCGCGGGTTGCGCGCGGCCACCGCCTCGTACGACAAGCCCAGCCGCGCCATGGCTTGGGGCCGGATGTTGTAGAGCAGGGCGTCGCAGCTTTCCGCCAGCTTCAAGCAAGCCGCCAGGCCCTCGGGCGTCTTCAGGTCCAGCACGATGGACCGCTTGTTGCGGTTCAGGTGCAGGTACAAGTTGCCCATGCCCGGATTGCGCATGGGGCCCACGGCGCGCATGTTGTCGCCCGCGGGCGATTCCACCTTGATAACGTCCGCGCCCAGGTCCGCCAGCGTCTGGGTGGCGTAAGGGCCCATCACGACCGAGCTCAGGTCCAGGATGCGCACGCCGGCAAGCGGGCCGCCGGCGGCGGCATCAGTGGATGAATGCGGCGTCATTGTTGTTGGATCCCCGCGTCTTTGATCAGCTTGCCCCACAGGTCGCGCTGTTCGCTGACGAACGTGGCGAAGTCCTGCGGCGTACCCGAGAAGGCGTCGAAACCCAGGCCCGCCAGGCGCTTCTTCACGTCGGGATTGGTCACCACTTTGTTGATCGCGGCGTTCAACTTGGCGACCACCTCGGGCGGCAGGCCGGCCGGGCCGAAATAGCCGTTCCAGGAATTCAGGTCAAAGTCCTTCACGCCCGCCTCGGCCATGGACGGCAGGTCCGGCACGATGGCGCTGCGCTCGGCGGTGGACACGGCCAGGGCCCGCAGTTGACCGGACTGCACGAACGGCAGGCCGGAAGCCAGGTCGGTGAACATGAAATCCACCTGCCCACCCACCACGTCGGTCAGCCCCTGCGGCGTGCCCTTGTACGGCACGTGCAGGATGTCGATCTTGGCGCGGTCGGCCAGCGTTGCGCCCGCGACGATGCCCGTGCTGTTGCCGCTGGCATAGGTGATGCGGCCCGGGTTTTTCTTCGCGTCGGCCACCAGTTCGGCCACGTTCTTCCACGGCCGTTTCGGGTTCACGACCAGGATGAAGGGCAGGTTGCCGCCGCGCGCGATGGGCGTGAAATCCTTGACGGGGTCGTAGGACACGTTCTTCATCAGCCAGGGGGCCGCCGAGTGCGACGTATTGGTGGTGACGAACAAGGTGTAGCCGTCCGGCTTGGCGCGCGCCACATAGCTGGCCGCGATGGTCGCGTTGGCGCCGGGCTTGTTCTCGACGACGATCTGTTGGCCCAGGATGGTCGACAGCTCCTGCCCGAAGATGCGGCCGACGGCATCGGTGCCTGAACCGGCCGGGAACGGCACGATCAACGTAATGGGTTTGTTGGGGTAGTCGGCCGCCTGCGCCAGGGGCGCGGCCAACAATGCCGCGCCGCTGAGCAGGGCGGTACCGAATAGACGGAAGGGGTGCATGGGTTGTCTCCAGTTTTTATAGATAGGAATGCAAGCGCGGCTCTGCGTCCGCTGCCTGGTGCCGCGCCGCGTCAAGCGGCGGGCGAGGGCGCCGGAAAGTCCCGGATCACGCGGTCGGGGGATTCTTCGTACGGAGGGGTGTAGATCACCAGCAGCCTGGCGGGCTCGTCGCTGGTCACGGTAAATACGTGGGGGATGTCGGGCGGGAAGTAGCAGCAGTCGCCCGCCACCATGTCGGCCGTTTCGTCCGCCACCTGCGCGCGCGCGGTGCCGGACAACAGATAACAGACCTGTTCGATGCCCGGATGCGCATGCGGCAGCGCGCCCTGGCCTTTTTCAATCACGCCCAGCAGCACTTCCACGCCACGCGCGCCGACCGTCTCGGGGCTGATCAGCCGGCGGTTCAAGGTGCCGGTGTGATTGGCGGGGTGATAGCCGGGGATGTCGGCTTCGCGAACCAGCCAGCGGGGGGGTGAAGATTGCGTCATGTTCGTCCGTCTAAGTTTTCATACGTAAATTCATTTTCACGTATGCGAAAAACATCGGCAAGCGCTTTTTCGGAACCGATACCGTGGCGCGCCCTAGGGGATTAGGGAAAACACCGGGCACCGGCTGCTAAAATCCTGGCCTGATCTCCTCTCTCGGCCCCGACATGTCCCCCGTTTCTTCGCCTGACGCTTCCGCCACCCTGTCCGACTGGCTCCAGTACCTGGAATCCATACACGCCACCGCGATCGACATGGGCCTGGACCGCGTGCGCGACGTGGCCGCCCGCATGGGGCTTGAGCTGTCGGGCGTGAAGTTCGTGGTGGGCGGCACCAACGGCAAGGGGTCCACCTGTGCCATGCTTGAAGCCATCCTGCTGGCTGCCGGCTACAAGGTCGGGCTGTACACGTCGCCCCACCTGATCGACTTCAACGAACGTGCCCGCGTCAACGGCCAGATCGCCTCGGACGCCGAGCTGATCGCGCAGTTCCAGGCGGTCGAAGCGGCGCGGGGCGAGGTTTCGCTGACCTACTTTGAATTCACCACGCTGGCCATCCTGCGGCTGTTCTCGCAAACGCGGCTGGACGCCATCGTGCTGGAAGTGGGGCTGGGCGGGCGGCTGGACGCCGTCAATATCGTCGACGCCGATTGCGCCATCGTCACCAGCGTAGACCTTGACCACACCGACTGGCTGGGCGACACCCGCGAAAAAATCGGCTTCGAAAAGGCCCACATCTATCGCGCTGGCCGTCCGGCCATTTGCAGCGATCCGGTGCCCCCGCAATCGCTGCTGGACCACGTTGAAAAAATCGGCGCGGATCTCTGGCTGTTCGGGCGCGACTACAACTATTCCGGCGACCGCCAGCAATGGGCGTATGGCGGGCGCGAACAGCGCCGCAGCGCGCTGGCGTACCCGGCGCTGCGCGGGGCCAACCAGCTGCTGAACGCGTCCGCCGCGCTGGCCGCGCTGGAATCGGTGCGCGACCGGCTGCCGGTGCAGCAGCAGGCGGTGCGGCTTGGGCTGCTACAAGCCTCGCTGCCGGGCCGCTTCCAGATTCTGCCCGGTCAGCCGTCGGTGATCCTGGATGTGGCGCACAACCCGCATGCCGCGGCCGTGCTGGCGCAGAACCTGGACAACATGGGCTTTCATCCCTACACCCACGCGGTGTTCGGCATGCTGAACGACAAGGACCTGGCCGGCGTCATCGCCAAGCTGGGCTCCCGCATCGACCACTGGTATTGCGCAGGGCTGCCGGGGCCGCGCGGCACGTCGGGCCAGGCGCTGGCCGACAAGGTGGCCGCCGCCTTGCCGCCACCGCCCGCGGGGGCGGAAAGCCCCAGCATCGCCGCCTTCGACGATCCCGCGCAAGCCTACGCGGCGGCGCGCGAACGGGCGGTCGAGAATGATAGAATCGTCGTGTTTGGGTCGTTTCTCACCGTGGCCTCGGTTTTGCAGGCTCTGGGTCGCAAGGCATAGGCAAAACGGGACATGGCGGCCCGCCGCCATATTGCCGCAAGGCGCCGCAAGGAATTCTCTTCCATGGGTTTTTTCAATCGCAAAGATCCTGCCGACCAGGCGCAGTCCTCTAAACGGGCGGCAGTGCCTAGCGAGGTTCAGGCTGCGCAGCTGCGCGGCCGTGCGCGGCGCAGGTTGGCAGGCGCCGTCGCCTTGGTGCTGGCGGCGGTCATCATCCTGCCCATGGTGCTTGATTCGCAACCGGTGCCGGTTGCCGACAACATTCCCATCCGCGTGCCGGACCGCAACACACCCTTCCAACCGCAGGTAAGCGAGCCGCAGGCCGCCGGGTCCGGTGCTGCCGCGTCGGGCGCAGCCGCCGCCAATGGCGCCGCCACGGGCACCGCGCCTACCGAAACCCCGGTGCCCACGCCGCCTGCCGTGACCTCCACGCCGCCCGCCGCGACGGCGTCCAGCGCGCAAGGAACCACCGTGCAGGTCACGCCGCCCCTGGTGCCGCCGAAGCCCGAAGCCAAGCCCAAGCCGGAACCCAAGCCCGAGGCCAAGCCGGAAGCCAAACCGGCTACCCCCGCCAAGCCCGACACGCGTTCCGATGACGGTGCGCGCGCTTTGGCGCTGCTGGAAGGGCGCGCGGCACCGGCTGCTTCGGCGCCGGCCGCCGCGCCCAAGCCTGCCGCCAAGGGCAATTTCGTGTTGCAGATCGCGGCGTACACCACGTCGGAAGACGCCCAATCGCGTCGCGCCAAGCTGCATCAGGCGGGCGTCACCAACGCATTTGTTGAACAAGCCTCCATCGGAGGCAAGCAGCAGTACCGTTTGCGCGTGGGGCCGTTCCCCTCTCGCGAAGCGGCACAGGCGGCCCAGGCGCGTTTGCGCACCTTGGGCTATGACAATGGTTTTATCGCCGCCCAATAGTGACCGGTTTCGACTTCGTCGTGCTGGCCATCCTGGCGGTCTCGGGTGTGCTGGGCCTGGTGCGCGGCCTGCTCAAAGAGGTGCTGTCGCTGGTCGCCTATCTGCTGGCCTTCGTGGCCGCGATATGGTGGGGTCCCACGGTGTATACGTGGCTAGAGCCCTATATTGAAACGACGCTGCTGCGCATGGGAGTCTCATACGCCGTGGTGTTCATCCTCGTGCTGCTCGGTGTGGGTTTGGTCAACATGACGCTAGCCGCCTTGATCCGCAGTACCGGACTCAGCCCGGCCGATCACGGTCTGGGCGGAATGTTCGGGCTGGCCCGTGGTCTGCTGATCGTGCTGGCGTTGGTGGCCGCTGCCGGCTACACGCCGCTGCCCCAAGAGCCGTGGTGGAAGGACGCCATGTTTTCGCATTCGGCCATCGAGGCCATCAAACATATCAAAACGTGGCTGCCGCCGTCTTTGGCGACTTGGCTGCCGTATTGATTAGCTTCAAATCAACCAGGAAATCTCACCATGTGTGGAATCGTAGGGGTCATCGGGCGCGGGCCGGTCAACCAGCTGCTCTATGACAGCTTGCTGTTGTTGCAGCATCGCGGGCAGGACGCCGCGGGCATCGCGACGTCGCAAGGCAACCAATTCAATATGTACAAGGCTCACGGCCTGGTGCGCGACGTCTTCCGTACGCGCAACATGCGTTCGTTGCCCGGTACGTCCGGCGTCGGCCAGGTCCGCTATCCCACCGCGGGCTCCAGCGCCAGCGAGGAAGAGGCCCAGCCGTTCTACGTCAACGCCCCGTTCGGCATCATGTTTGCCCACAACGGCAACCTGACCAACTGGCGTGAACTGCGTGAATCGCTGTACCGCGTCGACCGTCGCCACATCAACACGAATTCCGATTCCGAAGTGCTGCTGAACGTGCTTGCGCACGAGCTGCAATCCTCGGCCAACGGTGTGTCGCTAGACGACGACGCGATCTTCCGTGCGGTGTCGGCCCTGCATAAGCGCGTGCGTGGCGCCTACGCCGTCGTGGCGCAGATTTCCGGTTACGGCCTGCTGGCCTTCCGCGACCCCAACGGCATCCGCCCGTTGTGTATCGGCCGCATGGAAACCGACGAAGGCGTTGAATGGATGGTGGCCTCGGAATCCGTGGCGCTGGAAGGCAGCGGCTTTGTCTTCGTGCGCGACGTCGAGCCCGGCGAAGCCGTGTTCGTCGACCTGGACGGCCGCTTCGTCAGCCGCCAGTGCGCCGAGAACCCGCAACTGGTGCCCTGCATTTTCGAATACGTGTACTTCGCGCGTCCGGATTCGCTGATCGACGGCGTGTCGGTCTACGACGCCCGCCTGCGCATGGGCGAGTACCTGGCCGACAAGGTCGCGCGCAACATGCGCCTGGGCGACATCGACGTCGTCATGCCGATTCCGGATTCCTCGCGCCCCGCCGCCATGCAGTTGGCCGCGCGCCTGAACCTGGACTACCGCGAAGGGCTCATCAAGAACCGCTACGTGGGCCGCACGTTCATCATGCCGGGCCAGGCGGTGCGCCGTAAGTCCGTGCGCCAGAAGCTCAATGCCATCGGCATGGAATTCAAGGGCAAGAACGTGCTGCTGGTTGATGACTCCATCGTGCGCGGCACCACTAGCCGCGAAATCGTCGACATGGCGCGCGCCGCCGGCGCCAACAAGGTGTACTTCGCGTCCGCCGCGCCTCCGGTGCGATTCCCGAACGTGTACGGCATCGACATGCCCACGCAATCGGAACTGATCGCCACCGGCCGCACCGACGAAGAAATCGCCCGCGCCATCGGCGCCGATTCGTTGATCTACCAGGATCTGTCCGACATGCAGCAGTCGGTGCGTGACCTGAACCCCAAGATGCAGCGCTTTGAGGCTTCGTGCTTCGACGGCGAATACGTCACGGGCGACATCACCGCCGAATACTTGGCCCGCCTGGGTCAGTCGCGCGCCGAACCCGGCCAGGACGAAGGCGCCAGCGGCTTGCAATTCAACATGGGCTACGCCGCCAACGACGCCTGATCTACCCCTGCGCGCCGCGGCCATCCTCTTGGCCGCGGTAAGCGGCCGGCAACCCTTGCTGGCCGCAGCAGGCGCCCCAATTCAACAGTTTTGACGTGTGCCCGATGCCCGGGTTGAACGTGTTGGTGGGGTCTAGTTCCCGATAAAACGCAGCCAGCGCCGGCTTGGCAACATACAAGTGCCCCACGTTGTGCTCGGCCGGATATTCCGCCTGCCGCGCGTCCAGCAACGCCCACATGCGATGCTCCATCGCGACCGGGTCGACGCCCTTGCGCACGATGTAGTCCTGGTGAAACACGTGGCAGAAAAAGTGCCCGTAATACAGCTTGTGCACGATGTCGCGTTCCATGTCGGCCGGCAGGGTCTCGACCCATTCCCGGTCATTGCGGCGCAACGCGATGTCCAGCGGCACGATGTCCTGCACCGTTGAGCGATGCGTGTCGCGATAGCGGATTGCCGCGCCCGCGATGGCAAAGCGGTGCAGGAAGGCCTTGCGTCCTTCTTCGGCGTCGCATTCAAAGAATGCGGCGTCCTTGCGCCCCGCGAAGTGCTTCGTCAAAAACGCGCGCGTGGCCTCGACCGTATCGTTGGACACGCGCAGCAGCAGGTGGTGTTCGTAGTGGTCGCGGTAGTCGCGCATGCGGCGCGGAAGATGATTCGGCAGCAGCGCCACAGCGGCCTGTATCGCGCGGTCGATCAGGCCTGGCAGGCCCAGCCGTTCCGCCATGCCGTCCAGCCGGCTCTTGATGGCAAAGGCCTTGGGTACGCGGGCGGTGCCCAGTTTGTCGATCAGCAAAAACACGTCTTTGCCGTAGCGCGCGCCGATATCGAATGCGTCGCGATGGATGTATTCGCCCGCGATGGGCAGCCGTGGAAGCTTGGCCAGCAGTTCGCGGCGCACGGCGGTCAGGTCATCGGGCAGGTTGCTGCCGATATAAAACACCGTGCTGGGTTCGCGCTCGAACGTGTCCAGCCGCACCGCGAACAGGCACACACGGCCGGCCGAGCCGGAGGCTTCGTGCAGGCGTGAGGGGTCCGCATTGAAGCGCGCCGGCGTGGGGGCGTCGATCTGGCGCACATGGTCGGCATAGTTGGGGTCTGACGCCGCGCCCACGTCATCGCTGATATCGCCGGGACCATAGTCGCCGGCCTGCAAACGGGTCAGGATCTCTTCGGGCGTCTGGCCCAGGTCGATGCCCAGATGGTTGACCAGGTTAAGCGAACCGTCTTCGTTCAGCCGCGCGTACAGCGCCAGTTCGGTGTACGCGGGCCCGCGCCGCAGCAAGGCGCCGCCCGAGTTGTTGCACACGCCGCCCAGCACCGACGCCCCAATGCAGGACGACCCGATCACCGAATGCGGTTCGCGACCCAGCGGCGCCAGCGTCTGCTCCAGCCGGTCCAGCGTGGCGCCGGGCAGGCACACCACCTGCCGCCCGTCGCGGATCACTTGCACCCCCGGAATGCGCAGCGTGCTGATCAGCACGATCTCGCGGTCGTACTGATCGCCATCGGGCGTGGACCCGCCGGTCAGCCCGGTGTTGGCGGCCTGCATGATGACGATGCGCCCCGATTGCACCACGGCTTGCAGCACACGCCACTGCTCCAGCAAGCTGCCGGGGCGTACCACCGCAAGCACACGGCCTTCGCCCGTGCGATGGCCGCGACGAAAGCGGCGCGTGGCCGCATCGCCGGTCAGTACATGCGCGTTGCCGACCACGGCGCGCAGTTGGGTCAGCAATTCGGTGCCGGTGTCGGTGTCGGTGTCCGGGGCGGAGGCAGGCGTCATGGTTGGGGCGAGGGCGGGGTCGGGGAGGGCAGGCGGGCGGCGCGGTCGCGCCGGGCGGCGTCTTCGTCCATTTTGACGAGCGTGGCGCGGATGTAGTCCAGGTGCTGGCCGATGACGGTGCGCGCCTGGTCGGCGTCGCCGTCAAGGATGCTTTGCATCAGCGCCTGGTGCTGATGGGTCAGCTTGTCGTGCGAGGACGGGCTGTCCTGGATGACCATGATGCGGCGGTTTTGCGCCACGGTGGACAGCATCAGGTCGAACAGCCCGCGCATGACTTGCAGCAGCACCAGGTTGTGCGAGGCTTCGGCAATGGCCAGGTGAAACTGCGCGTCGGCGTGGGCCGAGAGCTCGGCATTGCCGCGTTGCTGGTAGTCGACCATCTGATCGAAGCAGCGCTGGATCTTGGCCTTGTCCGCATCGGTGGCGCGTTGCGCCGCGTAGCTGGCGGTGCTGGTTTCCAGCGCGCAGCGCGTTTCCAGCACGTCATAGCGGTACTGCGGATCGTGCTGCATCAGCGCGGCCAACGGCGACATCGATTCCTGCGGCCATTGATGCGCGTCGGCCGCCAAAAACGTGCCGGCGCCGACGCGGCTGATCAGGATGCCGTGGCTGGACAGCTTCTGGATGGCCTCACGCAAGGCGGTGCGTGACACGCCCAGGCTCTGCGCCAAGCCGCGCTCGGCCGGCAGCCTTCCACCCGGCGCGATGTTGCGGGCCTGGATCAGGGATAACAGCTTTTCAGCGACTTGGTCTGACAGACGCATGGGATATTGGTACGACCAATTTGCCGCCCCTTGCGGGCGGCGGCGCATGCCAATCAGGCGCCGGAGGCAATGATACCCAAGAATCGCCGCTCAATCTCGCGGGAAGATTCGTTTAATTCGCGATATTGCCAAGCGAAACTGGTACGACCAATTTTTTGTAAAGCTACGCTGCCCGACCTTCAGCCCACCGGCGCCCACAGCGTTTCGCGGGTGGCTTCCAGATGCGTCAGATACAGCCGCAGATCAAATTCGTATTGGTGGTAGTGCGGTTCCATGCGCAGGCACAGGTTGTAGAAGGCCTTGTTATGGTCCTTCTCTTTCAAGTGCGCCAACTCATGCACGGTGATCATTTTCAGGAACTGCGCGGGCACGGTCTTGAATAGCGTCGCCACCCGGATCTCGTGCTTGGCGCGCAATTTCCCGCCCTGCACGCGCGAGATGTACGCGTGCTGGCCCAGCGCGTGCTGGATCACATGAATCTTGCTGTCGTACGCCACCTTGTTGATCTGGTCGCCATTGCGCAGATACGTGTTCTTCAGGTCGGTCACGTACTGGTAAAGCGCGCGGTCGGTGCGGATGTCGTGCGGCCCATCCGGGTAGCGCGCAAGCAGGGCGTCGCCCAGCTTGCCGCGCTCAAGCAGCGTCTGGGCCTGGACGAGCAGGGGTTCCGGATAGCCGGTAAGAAATTTCAGGGTAGTCACAGCGCCGAGCGAGCAGGCGCGCGCCCGAAGACCACCGGCAGCGCCATGAAGAACAGGATCACGAAAAGCGCCAGGCTCCACAGGGCGTATTCGATGCCCAGCACCGGCACCTTGGCGTCCATGCAGGTGGCGAAAATGCCGAACACCCAGGGCACGTTGCCTTCCAGGCCGATGCCCGTCATGAAGCGGTCGGCAAACGTCTGGTCGCACGACAGCATGTTGGCCGCCACGGTGTACTGGTACCAGGCCGCCACCACGCCGGACAACGACAACAGCGCCGCCAGCGCGCCGGCAATGCGGGTCAGCGCCCGGCCGCCACCAAAACCGCCCACCAGCGCCACCACCCCGATCACCAGATAGATCAGGCGTTGCAGCACGCACCAGGCGCAGGGCGGCATGTCAAAGACGTGTTGTGAAATCAGGGCCACGCCAACGGCGCCGAAGCAAAACAGGGCAATCAGGCGTAGCAGGCGTTCAGAGCGGGTAGTCATTTTTTTTAGCTTGTCTTGAGATTGGTCGATGCGGGCACGCGGCCCGGCCAACGCTTAGGCTTTGGGAACCGGAATTGGTTGCATCACCTGTGTCAACAAACCCAGCATCAGGTCGCGCGCGCCTTCCCAGAAGATCTGTACGCCCAGGCACAGCATGATGAAGGCGGACAGCCGCATGAACACGGCCGTGCCGTTGTCGCCCAGCCGGTGCAGCATCTGGGCGGCAAAGCGCAGGCAGATATACAGGGTCAGCGACACGGCGATGATGCCGGGAATCGAGCCGCCCAGGCGTACCAGGCTCAGCACATGGTTCTGGTCGCGCAGCGACACGCCCACGGTAATGGCGGCGGCAATCGAGCCCGGGCCGCAGCTGATGGGGAAGGTTAACGGGTAGAACGCGCGCGCCTTGGCCATTTCGGGCGTAAACGATTCGGCCATGCGGGCCACGCGCTCGGTATCGGCGTCGGGCGAATTCACCAGCCGCCACGCGCTGGCAATCACCAGCATGCCGCCACCCACGCGCACGATCGACAACGAAATGCCGAAGAAACTGAGCAGCACGTTGCCGGCCACCATGGCCACGACCAGCATCAGGCACACGTTGATAGCGACGCGCTTGGCCAGCACCACGCGCGTGGCCGACGAGGCGCCTTCGGTCAGCGACAGGAAGATTGGCGCGATGGCGGGCGGGTTCAGGAAGGGCAGTAGCGTGGCCAGCGCAAAAAAGAAGCTGCTGCCAAAGACGCGCAGATAGTCGTTGAGCTGCATGAGGGCGGGCATCGCGTGGCCGAAAACCCGGATTGTATGCGGTCCGGGTGCCGTCTGGCGATGCCGCGGCTGCGGTCAGATCAAGCGACCCGCTGTTGCGCCTCGTCGCCGGCCAGCGCATCCAGGATGTCGCGTTCAAACTGCATCTGGCTGCGGGGGCGGGCCAAGGTGGATCCGTCCACGATGAAGACGTCTTCCACGCGGTCACCCAGCGTCATGATCTTGGCCATCAAGAGGTTGATTTCGTGCCGCGCGAACACGCGCGCCAAAGCGTGCAGCAGGCCAGGGCGGTCGGTGGCCGTGACGGACAGGCGCCACGACGTGCTGCGCTCGTCCGGTTGCAGTTCAGCCTGCGGCATGACGGGAAATACCCGCGACACGCGCGATTGCCGGTTGCGGCCGTAATAGCCGCCCCGGTTGGGCTGCGCTTGCGCGGCCGCCTGTGGGTCTTTCAGACGTTCGGCCAGTTCGTGTTCCACCAGCGTGGCTTGCGCGCGCAGGTCGCTGGCACCTTCGGGCAGCAGCACGATAAAGCTGTCCAGCGCCCAGCCATGGCGGGTGGTGTGGATGCGAGCGTCCTGAATAGACAGGCTCTTGGCGTCGAAGTACCCGCAGATCGCCACGAACAGGTCCGGCGCATCGCGCGTGTAGACCATGATCTGCAAACCTTCGCCTTGCTCGGTGGGGCGCGCTTTGACCACGGCTTGCGCGGGAGCCACCTGGTGATACAGGTGGCGCGTGTGCCAGGCAATGTCGGAAGCGTCGTGGCGCAGGAAATAGGCCACGTCCAGCTGGTTCCAGAAGGCCTCGCGAGCGTCGTCGCGCAGGCCGGCCCGGCGCGTCAGGCGGGCCGCTTCTTCCTTGCGTTCGGTCAGCACCGTGTGCGCGTCCGCGTGGGCGCCGCCCAATGCGGCCAGCGTCAACTTGTACAGGTCTTCCAGCAGCTTGCCCTTCCAGGCGTTCCACACCTTGGGGCTGGTGCCCCGGATGTCGGCCACCGTCAGCAGATAGAGCGCCGTCAGATGGCGTTCGTCTTTGACCGTGCTGGCAAATTCCTGCACCACCGCCGGGTCGGAAAGGTCACGCTTTTGCGCCACGGCCGACATCAGCAGGTGCTGGCGCACCAGGAATTCCACCAGCTTGGCGTCTTCCGGGTCCATGCCGTGGTCTTGCGCAAACTTGCGCACGTCGCGGGCGCCCAATTCGGAGTGGTCGCCGCCCCGGCCTTTGGCGATGTCGTGAAACAGCGCGGCTACGTACAGCAGCCAGTGCCGGTCCAGCCCGGCAATCAGCTGGCTGGCCAGCGGATATTCCTGCGCGTGCTCGGGCATGGTGAAGCGGCGCAGGTTGCGCACCACGGCCAGCGTGTGCTGGTCCACCGTGTAGGCGTGGAAAAGGTCGTGCTGCATCTGGCCCACAATGCGGCGAAACACCGGCAGGTAGCGGGGCAGGATGTTCAGCATCGTCATGCGCCGCAGCTCGTGCACGATGCCGCGCGGCTGCTGAAGAATTTGCAGGAACAGCTTGCGGTTGACCGGGTTGCGTCGGAACTGCGCGTCGATGCGATGGCGCGAATGCCAGATGGCGCGCAGCGTGCGCGCCGACATGCCGGTCAGTTCGGGGTGCTGCTGCATCACCAGGAAGGCGCGCAGCAGCAGGGTGGGGTTGCGTTCGAAACCGTCGTCGCGAATGATGTCCAGGCGGTCGCGCAGGTTGCGGAAATCGTCGTCGATATCGCGCGCGTCGCTATCGGGGCGCGGAAACAGCCGTTCTTCGATGTTCTGCACCAGGATGCCGTTCAACTGCGTCACCAGCCGCGCTGCCCAGTAGTAGCGCTGCATCAGCAGTTCGCTGCCGCGCCGCGTGGCGGTGGCATGAATGCCGTAGACCTCGGCCAGCGCCGGCTGCAAGTCGAACAGCACGCGGTCCTCGCGGCGGTTCGACAGCAGATGCAATTCAATGCGCAGGCGTTTGAACGCCTGTTCGGCCTTGCGCAGGTCGCGCGCCTCGGATGAGGTCAACAGGCCCGCTTGCGCAACCGACCGCCAGCTGTCGCCAAAACCCGCCGCGCGCGCCATCCACAGAATCACTTGCAAGTCGCGCAGGCCGCCGGGCGATTCCTTGCAATTCGGTTCCAGCGCGTAGGGCGTGTCGTGATAGCGCGCATGGCGCTGCTGCATCTCGACCCGCTTGGCCTGGAAGAAGGCGCGCGGATCCAGCCGCGACTTGGTGGCCGCGTCGAACTTGCGCATCAGGATGCGGCTGCCCGCCAGCCAGCGCGATTCCAGCAGCGCCGTTTCCACGGTGATGTCAGCGTCGGCCTCGCGCTCGCAGTCTTCAATGGTGCGCACGCTGTGGCCGGGCTCCAGGCCCAAGTCCCACAGCGACGCCACCAGCCGTTCAATCGCCGTTTCTTCTTCGCGCGTGGGGGCGTGTGGCAACAGGATCAGCAGGTCGACGTCGGAATGCGGATACAGTTCGCCCCGGCCATAACCGCCCACCGCGGCCAGCGTGGCGCCCAGCGGCAGCGGATAGTGCTTGACCAGGTCTCGCAGCGCGGCGTCCACGATGCGCCGCAATTCAGACAGCAGGGTGTCCGGGCGCTCGTGTTCGCGAAACTGCGCCACCGCGGCGCGCCGGGACTGCTGGATGCGTTCGCGCAGGGAGCTCAGGAATTCGGCGGTCATGGGGGGGCGGCGATGCGTTACACGGCGGGGATGACGATGGGCTCGGTGATGAACGCCGGCGGGGGCGGCATGCCGGGCGACAGCGTCAGCACTTCATAGCCGGTTTCCGTGACGCAGACCGCGTGTTCCCATTGAGCGGACAGGCTGTGGTCGCGCGTGACCACCGTCCAGCCATCGGCCAGCTGGCGGATTTCGCGGCGGCCGGCATTGATCATGGGTTCAATGGTGAACAACATGCCCGTTTCCAGTTTCACGCCGGTGCCGGGCTTGCCATAATGCAGCACTTGCGGATCTTCATGGAAGCGCTGGCCGATGCCGTGGCCGCAGAATTCGCGCACCACCGAAAAGCCGTTGGATTCCGCATGCTTCTGAATGGCGTTGCCCACGTCACCCAGGGTGGCGCCGTTCTTGACCTGCTGAATTCCCTTCCACATGCATTCGAAGGTGATTTCGGTCAGGCGGCGCGACAAGATCGACTGTTCGCCCACGGGGTACATGCGGCTGGTGTCGCCGAACCAGCCGTCTTTGATGATGGTGACGTCAATATTGAGAGAGTCCCCACTTTTCAGGACCTTGTCGCCCGGGATGCCGTGGCACACCTGGTGGTTCACGGACGTACAGATGGCGCCGGTGAAGGGCGGGTAGCCGGGCGGGGCGTAGCCTACCGTGGCGGACTTGACCTTCAATTCGTCAGTCAGGTATTCCAGGCAGAGGCGATCCAGCTCGCCGGTGGTGACCCCCGGCTTGACGTAGGGGGTGATGAAGTCGAGGACTTTGGCGGCGTCCTGGCAGGCGGCGCGCATCTTGGCCAGGTCGGCCGGATTGGTAATTGTGCCCATGGAGTAACTTGACGATCTCTCGCTTGAATGTCTGCTTGAAAGAATAGTAGAATTATAGGCTTCCCTAAAATTTTGGGGAGCCATCGGTAGTGATACCGGTAGTAGCAGTGGTAGTAGTGGTAGCAGCAGTGGTAGTAGTGCTGGTAACAGTACTGTTACCGTAACTGGGTAACGGCAAGAGCCGATCCTGGCAGCGGTGGTCGAAGATGCGCCGCATGAGTTTTGCCAGTCTCTTTGCCCCGAACGATCTTTCATGAGATCGGCAGCATGCCCTGAAGTTTCACCGCAAGCGAAGGTTGTGGAGCGAAATCGGGCAGGTTGCCAGGTACTGAAAGAGTGCAAGGTGCGAAAGGGGCCACGCAGGATTTGTGTGGGTATTTGAAATCAGCAAAACCGGGGCACGGCGTGCTTGTACGCCCGGTCATGTTTTTGAGCGGCGATGCAGGTTCGGTATGGACGCCAGACTAAGTTCTTGAAAACCTTCGAGTTTTTTTAAGAAATGCCCTGGTGGTCTGATGCGCAAGATGGCGTTGAGCCTGACTGCGAAGAGCTGGATTTCGCTGCCAACAAAACAAGTCCGGGTGCGCTGAACCCCGGAAACTTCCAGGAATTTCCTGGAGGGTCTGGCTCAGCGCCTGCTTGTGCAGAACAAGCGGGAACAAGTGTGTAGTGCAAGGCTCTCGTCGTGTCGGTCGTCTGGGTTTATCGCGGAAGCAGTAGTTTTATTGCGACAGTGATCGGTCGGCCCGGTTAAAATTTTGTCCATCCCGCATGTTGCGGGAAATCGCGCGTCTCACCACCCAGGGTGTCAGCCAGATGCTGATGCAGGTGCGGCGCAAGAAACCAACCCTTGGAGAATTACATGTCTTTGATGCGCGAAATGCTGGAAGCGGGTGTCCACTTTGGTCACCAGACCCGTTACTGGAACCCCAAGATGGCTCCGTACATCTTCGGTCACCGCAACAAGATTCACATCATCAACCTGGAAAAGACGGTTGATAAGTACCAGGAAGCCACCAAGTTCGTGAAGCAGATCGCTGCTCGCGGCGGCAACATCCTGTTTGTCGGCACCAAGCGCGCTGCTCGCGAGCTGGTCGCCTCTGAAGCCGCTCGTTGCGGCATGCCCTTCGTCGACGCCCGCTGGCTCGGCGGCATGCTGACCAACTTCAAGACGGTCAAGACCTCGGTCAAGCGCCTGAAGGACATGGAAGTCGTCGTCGCCGAAGGCGGCGCCGAGCGCATGATCAAGAAGGAAGGCCTGCTGTTCCAACGCGAACTGGACAAGCTGAACAAGTCGATCGGCGGCATCAAGGACATGAACGGTCTGCCTGACGCCATGTTCGTCATCGACGTCGGCTACCACAAGATCGCCATCGCCGAAGCCAAGACGCTGGGTATCCCCGTCGTCGCCGTGGTTGATACCAACCACTCGCCGGACGGTATCGACTACGTCATCCCCGGTAACGATGACTCGGCCAAGGCCATCGCGCTGTACGCCAAGGGCATCGCCGACGCCGTGCTGGAAGGCCGCGAACAGAACATCAATGGTCTGGTCGAAGAGCAAGGCGAAGGTCAGGAAGAGTTCGTTGAAGTGCAGGACAACCAGGCCTAAGCCTGTTGTCATGTCCGGCGGTTAGTGTCCGGGAGCGGCTTTTGAAACAGAACCGCTCCCGCCTCGCCGGCACTGCGAAGGTGGGCTCCCATCTTCCTGGCCCGCCTCTGGCGGGCGTCCCATCGAATCAAATCACTGCCCCGGCGAGCCGGGGCGTGTCTTAGCAAAATTGGAGCAAACATGGCTGAAATTACCGCTGCCCTGGTCAAGGAACTGCGCGAGAAGACCGACGCGCCCATGATGGAGTGCAAGAAGGCCTTGACGGAAGCCGAAGGCGACCTGGCTCGTGCCGAGGAAATCCTGCGCGTCAAGCTGGGCAACAAGGCCAGCAAGGCCGCTGCCCGCGTCACCGCCGAGGGCCTGATCGGTCTGTTCATCTCCGCCGACGCCAAGCAAGGCGCCGTGGTCGAAATCAACTGCGAAACCGACTTCGTTGCCAAGAACGACGACTTCGTCGGCTTCGTGAACAAGCTGGCTGAACTGGTTGCCACGCAGAACCCGGCCGACGTCGCCGCTCTGTCGGCCCTGCCGTTCGGTGAAGGCACCGTTGAAACGACCCGTACCGCCCTGATCGGCAAGATCGGCGAAAACATCTCGATCCGCCGCTTCGAGCGCATCGAAACGCCGAACTCGCTGGCCAGCTACGTGCACGGCGGCAAGATCGGCGTGCTGGTGGAATACACCGGCGCCGAAGAAGTGGGCAAGGACCTGGCGATGCACATCGCCGCCACCAAGCCCAAGGCCCTGAACGCCGACGGCGTGAATCCGGCCGACATCGCCGCCGAGCGTTCGGTTGCCGAGCAGAAGGCCGCCGAATCCGGCAAGCCGGCTGACATCGTCGCCAAGATGGTTGAAGGTTCGGTCGCCAAGTTCTTGAAGGAAGTGACCTTGTTGTCGCAACCTTTCGTCAAGAACGACAAGCACACGGTCGAACAGCATCTGAAGGCCAATGGCGCTTCGATCAGCAAGTTCGTGCTGTTCGTTGTCGGCGAAGGTATTGAGAAGAAGACCAGCGACTTCGCCGCTGAGGTTGCCGCCGCCGCCGCCGGCGCCGCCTAACCTTCTGGGGTAGTGCTTAAAGGCCGGCACTAGATTAAATTCTAGTCCGGCCTTTTTACGCCGAGGGGCCGGTTCGGGTGCAGCAGCGCCCGGCAGATAGCCGGCCCTGGGGCTTTGAGGGTCACCCTCATTCTTGTCATACACTTTCGTCGGATTGTTCTTCGGGATATCACCTATGAGCAGCAGAGCATACAAACGGGTTCTTCTCAAACTTTCCGGCGAGGCGCTGATGGGCGAGGATGCTTTTGGCATCAATCGTTCCACCATCGTCCGCATGACCGATGAGATCGCCGAAGTCGCCGCCACGGGCGTCGAACTGGCCATCGTCATTGGCGGAGGTAACATTTTCCGTGGTGTCGCCCCGGGTGCGCAGGGCATGGACCGCGCCACCGCCGACTACATGGGCATGATGGCCACCATCATGAACGCGCTTGCCCTGCAAGACGCGCTGAAGCACAAGGGCATCGACACCCGCGTACAATCCGCCCTGAACATCGATCAGGTCGTCGAACCCTACATCCGCCCGAAGGCTTTGCGCTACCTCGAAGAGGGCAAGGTCGTCATCTTCGCCGCGGGCACGGGCAACCCCTTCTTCACGACCGACACCGCCGCCGCCTTGCGTGGCGCGGAAATCGGCGCGGAGATCGTGTTGAAAGCCACTAAAGTGGACGGCATCTACAGTGCGGATCCCAACAAGGATCCCACCGCGACGCGTTATTCGCGGATCAGCTTCGATGAAGCGATCGTGCGCCGTCTGGAAGTCATGGACGCCACGGCCTTCGCACTGTGCCGTGACCAGAAACTGCCGATCAAAGTGTTTTCGATCAATAAGTCCGGCGCGCTCAAGCGAGTGGTCAGCGGTGAAGACGAAGGCACGTTGGTACACGTTTAAAGAAAAGGAAATTCCATGAGCGCAGCAGAAATTCGCAAATCCGCCGAAGCCAGGATGGCCAAGTCGCTTGATACGCTCAAGATCAACCTGGGCAAGATCCGGACGGGCCGCGCCCACACCGGCATCCTGGACCACGTGCAGGTCGAGTACTACGGCTCGCCGGTTCCGGTCGGCCAGGTCGCCAACGTGAACCTCGTGGACGCCCGCACCATCAGCGTGCAGCCCTACGAAAAGCACATGGCCGGCCCGATCGAAAAGGCCATCCGTGAATCGGATCTGGGCCTGAACCCGATCTCGATGGGCGATACCATCCGCGTGCCGATGCCCGCCCTGACCGAAGAGCGCCGCCGCGATCTGACCAAGGTTGTGCGCAGCGAAGGCGAAGACGCCAAGATCGCCGTGCGCAACCTGCGTCGTGAAGCGAACGAAGCCCTGAAGAAGCTGGTCAAGGACAAGGAAATCTCCGAGGACGACGAACGTCGTGCGCAGGACGATGTCCAGAAGCTGACCGATCGCGCCGTGGCCGACATCGACAAGATGGTCGTCCAGAAAGAAGCGGAAATCATGACCGTATAATCCGTGGTTACTTCGGGGCGAGCGGCTTGGCCGTATCGCCCCGGCGTCAGGATTTTCTTGCCCATGCGCCGTCCTTACCATTGCTTCGCAGCACCCTTACGCAGCAATGGAACGACGGCGCAGGTTTTTCTCCCGTAGTTTCGATATTGGCCGGCTTTCCGCGCTTAAGTCCCACATCCATGGCAACCAGTTCGACCCAGGCGGTTCCCGATACTCGCGACATCCCAGAACACGTGGCCATCATCATGGACGGCAACGGGAGATGGGCCACGCGACGGCTGCTGCCTCGCACGGCCGGCCACGCCAAGGGCGTGCAGGCGGTACGCCGAGTGGTTGAAGCTTGCGGTCGCGCGGGCGTGCGCTATCTGACGCTGTTTGCGTTCAGCTCTGAAAACTGGCGCCGGCCCGCCGAGGAAGTCTCGCTGCTGATGCGCCTGTTCGTGCAGGCGCTTGAACGCGAAATCGGCAAGCTCGACGAGCAGGGCGTGCGCTTGCACGTCATCGGCGACCTGAGCGCGTTCGAACCCCGCTTGCAAGAGCTGATCCTGGCCGCGCAGGCGCGCACCGCCCACAACGACCGCTTGCACCTGACGGTGGCGGCCAACTACGGCGGCCGCTGGGACATTCTTCAAGCCACGCGCGCCATGCTCGCGGCCGAGCCCGAGCTGGCCGCCCACCCCGAGCGCGTCGACGAAGAGCGGCTGGCCCGGCACCTGTCGATGTCCTGGGCGCCCGAGCCCGACCTGTTCATCCGCACCGGCGGCGAGCAGCGCATTTCCAATTTCCTGATCTGGCAGATGGCGTACGCGGAGTTCTACTTCACGGATCGCTATTGGCCGGATTTCGGCGCCGCCGAATTGCAGGCGGCGTTTGACTGGTATCGCACCCGCGAACGCCGCTTCGGCCGCACCAGCGCGCAAGTCAGCGAAACCGGCGCGCAGTAAGCAGACCGCGACAAGCGTGTCTTTCCAGAGCAGCACACGAGGAGACCGTCATATGTTGGGCCAGCGTATCGTTACCGCCGTCATCCTGTTGGCCATTCTGGCCGCCGCGATGATCAGCGCGAATCCCTGGTGGTTTGTTGCCTTGCTGGCCCTGGCCGCCGCGTGCGCCAACTGGGAATGGCTGCGATTGACGCTGCCCCAGCCCCCGTCCCCCCTGATTGCCATCGGCGTCGCCGTGCTGCTGTTTTGCGGCATGCTGGCGCTGGCGTCGGCCTGGCTGGCGGGCAACGGCGTGGGCTGGCGCGATCCTACGTGGGTGTTGCGCTATGTGGTGCCGGCCGTGGCGGCCGTCTGGTTGTTGGGCGGCTTCACGGCCGTAATCCAGGGCCGTTCCGACGCTTCGCCTGCCAGCCTGGGCTGGTCCGTCTTCTCGGTGCCCGCCGCGTTTGCGGCCTGGGCGGTGCTGGCGCAGATGTTCATCGCGCGCGGCGCGGGGTTCGTGGTGTCGCTGCTGGCGCTGGTTTGGGTGGCCGACATTGCCGCTTATTTCGCCGGCCGTGCATTCGGCAAGCGTAAACTGGCTCCTCGGGTCAGCCCGGGCAAGACCATCGAGGGCGCCGTTGCCGGCGTGTTGGGCGCCGTGATCTGGATCGGCTTGTCCAGCCTGTGGGACGGCTCGTTCGGACATGCGCTGGTTGAACGCTGGAGCTTCTGGCTGGCGCTGCCCATTGCCGCCTTGCTGGGCGTGGTGTCCATTGTTGGCGACCTGTTCGAATCGCTGCTCAAGCGCCGCGCCGGCCGCAAGGATTCCAGCACGCTGCTGCCCGGCCACGGCGGGGTCTATGACCGCATCGATGCGATTCTTCCGGTGGCCCCCTTTGCGCTACTTTTGTCTGGAGTGTTGTTTTGACGGCTTTTCAACGCGTCGTCGTGCTGGGGTCGACCGGGTCGATCGGTGAAAGCACGCTGGATGTGATTGCCCGCCACCCCGATCGGCTGGCGGTTTATGCGCTGTCCGCGTACAGCCGGATGGAACGCTTGGCGCAACAGGCGCAGGCCAGCCGCGCCGCTGTTGTCGTGGTGCCGGATGACGCGGCGCGCAAGCAATTCACCGCCGCCTGGACAGGCAAGCAGCCGATGCCCGAAATCCGCGTCGGCGCCCAGGCGCTGGCGGACACCGCGGCCGACCCGGAATGCGATTCGGTCATGGCCGCCATCGTCGGCGCTGCCGGTTTGCCCGCCGCGCTGGCGGCGGCCCGTAGCGGCAAGCGCGTGTTGCTGGCCAACAAGGAAGCCCTGGTCGCGGCCGGGTCCTTGTTCATGCAGGCCATCCGCGACCACGGCGCCGAGCTGCTGCCCATCGACAGCGAGCACAACGCCATTTTCCAATGCCTGCCCCACGGCGGGCGGGCGCAAGCGCCCGATGCACCCGCCCCGGGCGTGCGCCGTCTGCTTCTGACGGCCTCTGGCGGCCCGTTCCGCGGACGCGACCTTGAAGACCTGCACGATGTGACGCCCGCCCAGGCATGCGCTCATCCCAACTGGAGCATGGGCCGCAAGATCTCGGTGGACTCGGCCACCATGCTGAACAAAGGCCTGGAAGTGATCGAGGCGCATTGGCTGTTCGCCATGCCGGCCGATCGCATCGAAGTCGTGGTGCACCCGCAAAGCGTCGTGCATTCGATGGTCGAATACGACGACGGTTCGGTGCTGGCGCAGCTGGGGCAGCCCGACATGCGCACGCCCATCGCCTACGGGCTGGGCTTTCCCGACCGCCTGGCCAGCGGCGTGGGCCCGCTGGACCTGACGCGTCTGGGCCGGCTGGATTTCGAAAAGCCCGATCTGGCCCGCTTTCCCTGCCTGGCGCTGTCTTTTGCCGCGCTGCGGGCTGGGCAGGGCGCCTGCGTGGCGCTGAACGCCGCCAACGAAGTCGCCGTGGCGGCATTCCTGGATGGCCGCCTTCCCTACACCTGGATCGCGCGCGTCATCGAAGCCACCCTGGAGTGGCAAGCCGCCCGGGCATCTGTTACGCTCAACAGTCTTGACGAAGTGCTGGCGCTGGATGCCGACGCGCGCATCTTCGCCGGTAACCTTGGGCTGGCCTGATGGCTGGCCCCGCTTGCTTCTGATTCCCTAGATCCCGATCCCGATGCTTTTCACCCTGCTGGCCTTTGCGGTAGCGCTTGGCTCCCTGATCACCTTCCATGAGCTGGGGCACTATTGGGTGGCTCGGCTTTGCGGCGTCAAGGTGCTGCGGTTTTCGCTGGGCTTTGGCAAGGTCATCTTGCGTCGCACGGATAAAAACGGCACCGAATGGGCCGTTTCGGCGTTGCCGCTGGGCGGCTACGTCAAAATGCAGGACGACGCGCCCGCCGGGGCCAGCCCGGCCGAGGCCGCCAGCGCGTTCAACAACAAATCCGTGGGCAAGCGCATTGCCATCGTTGCCGCGGGCCCCATCTTCAACCTGATCCTGGCGGTCTTCCTGTACGCCGGCCTGAACATGGCCGGCACGGACGAACCGCAGGCCATCATCGCCCAACCCGCTGCTGAGACGCCCGCTGCAAATGCCGGTCTGCTTGCGGGCGACCGCATCCTGGCCGTGGATGGCCAGGAAATTGCCTCGTGGTCCGACGCCCGCTGGCGCCTGATGGACGTCATGTCCACCGGCGGCCGCGCGCTGATCGAAGTCAGCACCCCTTCCGGCGCCGTCCAGCAACGCGAGCTCAATCTGCCGCCCAACGCCATGGACCCGTCCTCGGGCGATCCCCTGGCCGCTGCCGGCATCCGCCTGGCCCAGCCCAAGCCCGGCGTGCGCGCCGTGAACGACGGCGGCGAAGGGCAGGCGGCGGGCATGCGTACCGGTGACCTGATCGTAGCCATCGACGGCCAGCCCACGCCGGAAACGGAATCGGTCATCAAGCAAATCCAGCAAAGCGCCGGGCAGACGCTGACGCTGACCCTGCTGCGCGATGGCGCCAATATTTCGCTGAACGTGACGCCGCGCGCTGAAACGGTCAACGGCCAGGAAATCGGCCGCTTGGGCGTGCAACTGGGCGGCGACGTGCCGATGGTCACCGTTCGCTATGGCCTGTTCGAAAGCGTATGGCGCGGTGCCGTCCGCACCTGGGATACCGCCTGGTTCTCGCTGCGCATGATGGGCCGCATGGTCACCGGCGATATCTCGTGGCGCAACGTCAGCGGCCCGGTCACCATCGCCGACTACGCCGGCCAGACCGCCCGGATCGGCATTGTTGCGTATATCGCCTATATTGCCTTGATCAGTATCAGCCTGGGCGTACTAAATTTGCTGCCCATTCCTATGCTGGACGGCGGCCATCTGCTGTACTATCTCGTCGAAATTGTGCGGGGTAGCCCGCCGCCAGCGAGGTGGATCGATATCGGACAGCGCGCCGGCATAGGTTTATTGGCAGGCCTGATGGGCCTTGCGCTGTTCAACGATTTCACGCGTTTATTCACGTAAACGCGATTTAGCATAAAATCCCCCGCCATTTGCACGACCGAGGATACTCAAGGATGTCTTTTCGCCGGATGTTTCATCACAAAAAGGGTGTACTGCCGGGTCTCATCGCCGCATTAATGCTGCCGGCCATGGCCCAAGCCTTCGACCCTTTTGTCGTGCGGGATATCCGCGTAGAGGGTATTCAACGGACTGACGCCGGCACCGTCTTCGGTTATCTCCCCGTCAAGGTGGGCGAGAAATTCACCGAAGAAGAGGCCACCGAAGCCATCCGTCGCCTGTACGGCACGGGCTTTTTCACCGACGTGCAAATCCAGACGGACAACAACGTCGTGGTGGTCGTTGTGCAAGAGCGCCCGACCATCGCCTCCGTCAACTTCAACGGCATGCGTGAATTCGACTCCAAGGCGATCACCACGTCGCTGGGGCAGGTCGGTTTCGCCGAAGGCCGCATTTTCGACCGCTCGATGCTCGAGCGCGCGGAATACGAACTGAAGCAGCAATACCTGTCCAAGGGCAAGTACGGCGTCGAAGTCACCTCTACCGTGACCCCGCTGCCGCGCAACCGCGTGGGCGTGAGCTTCGACGTGTTTGAAGGGTCGGTTGCCCGCATCCAGGAAATCCGCTTCGTCGGCAACAAGGCCTTCTCGGAAAGCGACCTGCTTGACGAGTTCAAGCTGACGACGCCGGGCTGGTTGACCTGGTACACCGATACCGACAAGTATTCCCGCGAAAAGCTGGAAGGCGACCTTGAGCGCCTGCGTTCGTTCTACCTGGACCAGGGTTACCTGGAGTTCACGGTCGAGCCCCCGCAGGTCACCATTTCGCCTGACCGCAAAGACATCCGCATTACGATTACCGTTCACGAAGGCGAGCCCTACAAGGTGCGCAGCGTGAAGCTGGCCGGCAACCTGCTGGGCCTGGACAAGGAAATCAATGCCCTGGTGCAGACCAAACCCAACGAGACGTTCTCGGCCGCCAAGGCCAACGACTCGGCCAAGGCCATTACCGACTACCTGGGCGAATTGGGCTACGCCTTCGCCAACGTCAACCCGAACCCGCAGCTGGACCGCGCCAAGCACGAAGCCGACCTGACGTTCTACGTCGACCCGAGCCGCCGTGTGTACGTGCGCCGCATCCAGATCGGTGGCAACACCCGCACGCGCGACGAAGTCGTGCGCCGCGAAATGCGCCAGCAGGAAGCCGCCTGGTACGACGCCAAGGACATCAAGACGTCCCGCGACCGCGTCGACCGCCTGGGTTATTTCAGCGACGTCAACGTCAAGACCGATCCCGTCCCCGGTTCGCCCGACCAGGTTGATGTGAACGTGGACGTGAAAGAAAAGCCCACCGGCATGATCAACCTGGGCGTGGGCTACGGATCGTCCGAAAAGGCGATTCTGTCGGCCGGTATCAGCGAAGACAACGTTTTCGGCAGCGGCACCAACCTGACGCTGCAATTGAACACCAGCAAGACGAACCGCGCGGTCGTGCTGTCGCACACCGACCCGTACTGGACCAAGGAAGGCATCAGCCGCACGACGTCCGCGTACTACCGCGTGACCGAGCCCTGGAACAACAACGACGGCGACTACCGCGTCAAGGCGCTCGGCCTGGGCATGAACTTCGGCATTCCGATTTCGGAATACGACCGGATCTTCCTGGGTGCCAACTACGAACACAACCAGATCGACCTGTTCACGAACTCGCCGCAGGCCTACCGCGACTTCGTAAGTCAGTACGGCGATTCGACGAACGCGGTCATCTTCAGCACCGGCTGGTCCAAGGACACGCGTGACAGCGCGCTGGCGCCGACCAAGGGCTCGTACACGCGCCTGAAGGCCGACGTATCCACCGTCGACCTGCAATACACGATGTTGACCGGCCAACAGCAGTACTTCGTGCCGCTGGGTGGCTCGTACACGCTGGCCTTGAACGGCATGGTCGATTGGGGCAACAGCTACGGCAGCAAGAATTATCCCGTCATCAAGAACGTGTATGCCGGCGGTATCGGCACCGTTCGCGGGTATGAAGGGTCGTCGCTGGGTCCGCGCGATACGCTGACCGGCGATTACCTGGGCGGTACGCGTCGTGTCGTGGCCAACGCGCAGTTGTATCTGCCGTTCCCGGGCGCCACCAAGGACCGCACGCTGCGTTGGTTCATCTTCAGCGATGCAGGCCAGGTCGCTGCCGGCAGTGGTCTGAGCTGCACCCGGGGCCGCAACAACACCGAGGTCGAGGATCCTTGCGGCTGGCGTTTCTCGGCGGGTGTCGGCCTGTCGTGGCAGTCGCCGATGGGACCGTTGCAGCTGTCTTACGCGCGTCCGCTGAACTCCAAGCAGGGTGACGACAAGCAAAGCTTCCAGTTCCAGATCGGTACCGGTTTCTAAGCGCGCCGTTACGCTTGAAAACAAGGGAGGGGCCCCATGGCCCGGCTCCCTTGCTGTTTAGTGGCACAATACACACTTTGGCTTTGCCTTACTGGAAGGTGAGATTTTCATGATGTCTGATTTCGCACTTAAATCATCGAATACGCCGCGCGCCAAGCGCCGTGGCAAGCTGGGCGGCTCCATTGCCCTGGTGGGTGCTCTCATTCTCGGTTCGGCTGCTGCGATTCCCGCGCAGGCTCAAAACACCAAGATCGGCTTCGTCAACACCGAGCGGATCCTGCGTGAATCGGGCCCGGCCAAGACGGCGCAAAGCAAGATCGAAGCCGAATTCAAGAAGCGCGACGACGAGCTCCAGCGCCTGAACAACAGCCTGCGTTCGCAAGCCGAGAAGTTCGACAAGGACGCTCCGGTTCTGTCGGAATCCGACCGCGTCAAGCGCCAGCGCGAACTGTCCAACCTGGATACCGACCTGCAACGCAAGCGTCGTGAATTCCAGGAAGACTTCAACCGCCGCCGCAATGAAGAGTTCTCGGGCATCGTCACGAAGGCCAACGAGGCCATCAAGCGCATCGCCGAGCAAGAAAGCTACGACCTGATCATCCAGGACGCCGTGACGGTCAACCCGCGCATCGACATCACCGACAAGGTGATTCAGAGCCTGGGCAAGTAAGCAGCACCCGTCACACCATGCCGGTTTTACTGGATCTTGCTCGCGCGCCGACTCTTGAAGCACTGTTGAGCGCCGCCAATACCCAGGGTATGGACTGGCGCATCAGCGCGCCCCAGGGCGCAGAACCTTTCAAGGTCTGCGGTATCGGGACGCTGTCTTCGGCGGGTAGCCAGGAAATCACGTTCCTGGCCAACCCCCGCTACCAGAGCCAACTGACCACCACGCAAGCCGGGGCGGTCATCGTCTCGGCCGACGTGGCCGAGGCGCTGGAAGCCCAGGGCGCCGATCGGCCGCCCTTTGCGCTGGTCGTCTGCAAACATCCCTATCTGCTGTATGCCCGTGTGGCCCAATGGTTCGACGCGGCGCGTCGTCCTGCGTTGCCGGGTTCCACGCATCCGTCCGCCGTTGTTGCGCCCGACGCCGTCCTTGAAGAGGGCGTGCGTATCGGCCCCAATTGCGTGGTCGAGGCGGGCGCCCGCATCGGTCGCGACACGGTCCTGGGACCGGGCTGCGTGGTCGGGGCGGGCTCGTCCATTGGTGCGGGCAGCCGCCTGCACGCACATGTCACCCTTTACGAAGGCGTGAAAGTGGGCGAGCGGGCCATCATTCACAGCGGCGCCGTGCTGGGCGCCGACGGTTTCGGCTTTGCGCCGGACCCGACGCTGGGGCAGGGCGCCTGGGGCAAGATTCCCCAGCTGGGCGGCGTGTCCGTGGGCAACGATGTCGAAATCGGGGCCAACACCACCGTCGACCGTGGCGCCTTGGACGACACCGTGGTGTCGGACGGCGTCAAGCTGGACAACCAGATCATGGTGGCGCACAACGTGCGCATCGGCGCGCATACCGCCGTGGCGGCGTGCGTCGGCATCGCCGGCTCAACCACCATTGGCGAACGCTGCACCATCGGCGGCGCCGCGATGCTGTCGGGCCATTTGACCCTGGGCGACGACGTGCACATCTCGGGTGGCACGGCGGTCACCTCCAGCATCACCAAGCCAGGCCGCTATACCGGGGTGTTCCCGTATGCCGAGCATGGCGACTGGCAGCGCAACGCCGCCGTGATACAACAGTTGGCGCAACTGCGCCGCCGCGTGCGCACGCTGGAAAAAGACTAGAGCGCGCAATTGCCGCCTGGGCGTGCACGCGCCAAAATTATTTCATCTCGCAGGAAAGCATAGAAAAATGGAACTCGACATCAAGGGGATCATGGAGAGGCTGCCGCATCGTTATCCGATGCTGCTGATTGATCGCGTCGTCGAAATGGTGCCCGGCAAGTCTATTGTCGCCATCAAGAATGTCTCGATCAATGAACCGTTTTTCAACGGCCACTTCCCCCACCATCCGGTGATGCCGGGCGTGCTCATCGTGGAAGCCATGGCGCAAGCTTCGGCACTGTTCTCGTTCACGGACGAAAACGGCGGCCTCAAATGCGATAGCTCCAAGACGGCCTACTATCTGGTCGGCGTCGACGGCGCGCGCTTCCGCCGCCCCGTGGTGCCGGGTGATCAACTGCGCATCGAAGTCGAAGCCGAACGTCTGAGCCGCAGCATCTGTAAGTACGCCGCGCGCGCGACGGTCGACGGACAAGAAGTGGCGTCCGCCAAGCTGATGTGCGCGATTCGCAGCCTGGAAGAGTAAATGGCAGGAAACATCCATCCCACCGCAGTCGTTGATCCGGCGGCAAAAATTGACCCGAGCGCCGTAATCGGCCCGTTCGCAATGGTGGGGCCAGACGTCACCATCGGAGCAGGGACCGAAATCGGCCCCTACTGCATGGTTGACGGCGTCACGACCATCGGGCGCGACAATCGTTTTTACCGCTACTGCTCGATCGGCGGCATGCCGCAAGACAAGAAGTACGCCGGTGAAAAGACGCGCCTGACGATCGGCGACCGCAATACCGTGCGCGAATTTGTCACGCTGAACACGGGCACCGTCCAAGATGGCGGCGAAACGACGCTGGGCAGTGACAACTGGATCATGGCGTATGTGCACGTGGCGCATGACTGCCACGTTGGCAGCCACACCATTCTGGCCAACTCGGTGCAGCTGGGCGGCCACGTGCATGTGGGCGACTGGGCCATCATCGGCGGCCTGACCGGCGTGCACCAGTTTGCCCGCGTGGGCGCGCACACCATGACGGGCGGCAACAGCTCGTTGATGCAGGATTCGCCGCCGTTCGTGCTGGCGGCGGGCAACCCGTGCCGGCCGGTGGGCATCAACGTCGAAGGCCTGAAGCGTCGCGGTTTTACCCCCGTAATGATTTCGGCCCTGCGCGAAGCCTACAAGATCATCTACCGCCGTGGTTTGCCGCTGGACGCGGCGCGCGCTGAATTGCACAAGCGCCAACAAGAAATTCCCGAAGCGGCCGAGCATCTGCAAACGCTGCTGGATTTCCTGGACGTCGCCTCGCGCGGCATCATTCGCCCATGAACACTCGGATCGGCATGGTGGCCGGCGAGCCTTCGGGCGACTTGCTGGCCGGTCGGATCATTGCCGGTCTGCAAGCCCGCGATGCCAGCGTGCAGTGCGAAGGCATCGGCGGCCCGCAAATGCAGGCCCGCGAATTTGACGCCTGGCATCCCATGCACGCGCTGACCGTGTTCGGCTACGTCGATGCGCTCAAGCGCCTGCCCAGCTTGCTGAGCACCTATCGCGACGTCAAGCGCCGCTGGCTGGCCGAGCCGCCCAAGGTCTTCGTGGGCATCGATGCCCCCGACTTCAACCTGCGGCTGGAACATCAGCTACGCCTGGCCGGTACCCCTACGGTGCATTTCGTCGGCCCGTCCATCTGGGCGTGGCGCTACGAACGCATTCATAAGATCCGTGAGTCCGTGTCGCACATGCTGGTGCTTTTCCCGTTCGAGGAAGAGATCTACCGCAAGGAAAACATTCCGGTCACCTACGTGGGCCACCCGCTTGCCGGCGCCATCCCGATGCAGCCGGACCGCGCTGCCGCGCGCGCAAGCCTGGGCATCGACCCGAACGCGCGCGTGCTGGCGATTTTGCCCGGTAGCCGTTCGTCCGAAATCCGCCTGCTGGCGCCGCGCTTTTTGCAGGCTGCCCAGCTGTTAATGAAGAAAGATCCCGCCCTGCAGTGCGTCGTGCCGATGGTTAACGACCAGCGCCGCGCCGAATTCCAGGCGATTCTGGCTCAGCACCCGGTGCCCGGCCTGCGCTGCATTACCGCCGACGACCTGCATGGCGCCGGCGGCGATCGCAAGGCGCCCGTGGCATGGTCCGTGATGGAAGCGGCCAACGCGGTGTTGGTGGCCAGCGGCACGGCCACGTTGGAAACGGCGCTGTACAAGCGCCCCATGGTGATTTCGTACGTGTTGTCGCCCTGGATGCGCCGCATCATGACGTGGAAGTCGGGGCAGCAGCGGCCTTACCTGCCGTGGGTGGGCCTGCCCAATGTGCTGTTGCGCGATTTCGCGGTGCCTGAATTGCTGCAAGACGACGCAACGCCCGAAAAGCTGGCCGAGGCGACCTGGGCGTCCTTGACCGACGATGCGCTGATCGCCCGCGTCGAGGCCCGCTTTACCGCCATGCACCAGGAATTGCTGCGCGACACGCCGGCCCTGGCGGCCCAGGCGATTCTGGAGGTGGCGGGTGGAACAGCCTGAATTGTTCGCGGCCCCCGTGCAACCCGCCATGGTGACGGCGGGCGTGGACGAGGCGGGCCGTGGCCCGCTTGCCGGCGCGGTCTATGCCGCGGCGGTGATCCTGAACCCGGCGCGGCCCATCGATGGGCTGGCCGATTCCAAGGTGCTTAAAGCCGCCACCCGCGAGGCGCTGGCGCTTGAGATCCAGGAATACGCCTTGGCCTGGTGCGTTGCCAGTGCCAGCGTGCAGGAAATCGATACCCTGAACATCCTGCGGGCCACGATGCTGGCCATGCAACGGGCGGTGCAGGGCTTGTCCTTGCCCGCGCAACTGGCCTTGGTGGACGGCAACCAGGCGCCCAAGCTGGGTTGCACCGTGCAGACGGTCATCAAGGGCGATGCGCTGGTGCCGGCAATTTCCGCTGCCTCCATCCTGGCCAAGACCGCGCGCGATGCCGATCTGGTGCGCCTGCACAGCCTGTATCCGCAATACGCCTTTGACCAGCACAAGGGCTACGGCACCGCGCTGCACCTGCAAATGCTGCGCGAACACGGCCCTTGCGCGGAACACCGCCGCAGCTTCGCTCCGATCAAGGCGTTTGGCCTGGCGTCATGAAGCACATCAGTTCCCGCGACAATCCGGCGGTCAAGGCCTTGGCCAAATTGGCCGGCACGGCCGGCAAACGCGGCGCGCCCGTATTGCTGGACGGCGTGCACCTGTGCCAGGCCTGGTTGCAGCACCACGGTGCGCCGGACCAGGCCATCTTCGATGTGGACCGCCTGGCACAACCCGATATCGCCGCGCTGGCAGCCGCGGTTCCCGACGCCCGCTGCCTGGCGCTGGATGCACGCCTGATGCAGTCGCTGGCCAGCGTGGAAAGCGGGCAGGGCGTGGCCTTTCTGGTCACTCCCACGCCGTTGGAATTGCCGGCCGACATCGACGAAAACTGCGTGCTGTTCGACCGTATCCAAGACCCCGGCAACGTCGGCACGCTGCTGCGCACCTGCGCGGCGGCCGGCGTGAAACGTGTGTTCCTGGCAACGGGTACCGCCGCCGCGTGGTCGCCCAAGGTCTTGCGCAGCGGCCAAGGCGCGCACTTCGCGCTGGCCATCCACGAACACGTTGACCTGCCCGCCTTATTGCCCAGCCTGCGCGTGCCGCTGGTAGCGACCGCCCTGGACGGCGCACAGAACCTGTACGAAGGTGCGTTGCCGGCCCGGTGCGCCTGGGTCTTCGGGCACGAGGGCCAGGGCGTGGATCCCGCTTTGCTGGCCGCCGCCCGGCTCAAGGTCTGCATCCCCCACGACATGGCCGCCGTCGAGTCCCTGAACGTCGGCGCGGCTGCCGCGATCTGCCTGTTCGAGCAGCGGCGCCAAGCGCTTCGTTATTGAAACCACAGGGTTTGCAAGAGTCGGTGGCGGTCATAGACTGCGCGTTTTGACTTCTTCCGAGGTGGCTATGACGGCATCGCCGGCTCACAGGATCTGGGCGGAAAGGTTGCAAGGGCGCCCTGCGCGTATCTGGCGGGCGTTGCTGCTGGCGTCCGCATGCGCGCTTGCGCTGGGCGCCTGCACGTCTGGCATGCAGATAATCGGCATGACGCCCGTGGCTGCCGCGGATCCGGTCCACACTATCCGGTTGTCTCGCGCCGTCATCGCCGCTGGGCCTGAGGGCAACAGCGTGACTTTGCCAGCCGGGTCGCAGTGGCGCCGAGTGGGCGCCCTGCCTGAGGGAGACGTCTACCGTTCGGTGAGTGGCCCGTTTACTCTTCAGCCGAGGCGGCAAGGCGAGGCCTATCTGGTGGCCTCGTCAGGCAGACTTCTGGGTTTTTACCTGCCGGCGGAAAGCGCGTATTTGGCGCTGTCTCGTTCTGTCATATTGCCCGTGGGGATGCGGCAATGAAACCGTGGAGCGCGCCAAGTTCTGGCCCACGCCCATTTTTATTGAATAGGCCAAGCTTGGGCGCACCATTGGTGCGCCCAAGTTTTTTTCAGCCCCGATCCAGGCCCACTTCCTGCAACACCGTCGTCGCGATTTCTTCAATCGATTTGGTGGTGCTGGACAGCCACGAAATGCCTTCACGGCGCATCATCCGTTCGGCTTCCGCCACTTCGTAGCGGCATTGTTCCAGCTGGGAATAGCGGCTGTTGGGGCGGCGTTCGTTGCGAACTTCTGCCAGGCGCTCGGGCTGGATCGACAGGCCGAACAGCTTGGCGCGGTGCGGGGCGATGGTTGAGGGCAGGGTGCCGCGTTCGAAATCGTCCGGCGTCAGCGGGAAGTTGGCGGCCTTGATGGCGTACTGCATCGCCAGGTACAGGCTGGTGGGGGTCTTGCCGCAGCGCGACACGCCCACCAGGATGACATCCGCCTGGTCCAGCTGGTTGACGAACTGGCCGTCGTCGTGGGCCAGGCTGAAGTTGATGGCGTCGATACGGTTGCGGTACTTTTCGGAATTGGCCTGCATGTGCGACCGGCCGATCGAATGGCTGGACTTCAGGCCCAGCGCTTGCTCGATATGGCTGACGAAGGTGCCGAACAGGTCCATGAAGATGCCGTTCGCCTGGCGAACACGCGCCAGGATCTCGGGGTTGACCAAGGTGCTGAACACAATCGGGGGCACACCGGCTTCCAGGGCGCTGCGGTCGATGCGCATGGCGACTTCGGCGGCCTTTTCCAGGGTGTCGACGAACGGCAGCCGAATCGGCTTGAATTCCACCTCTTCGAACTGGGACAGCACCGACTGGCTGAAGGTCTCGGCGGTGATGCCGGTACTGTCGGAAACGATGTATACCGTGCGTGCGATCGGGGTAGATGTCATGTGTAAAAAATTCCAACCAGTCAGATAGCCCAGGGTACTCCACCGAGTACAATCAGGCCCCTATAAGTCACCCCAAGGGCGGTCCAAGGCCAGTTTGGTCAGCGTCTGAAAAAAGCAGTTTTTGTGCTTGTTTCGTGCTTTGACCTAACTCGCTTTCATTCCATTGTAAAAGGTGACTTCAATGTCGTATGTTGTTTTGTTCGAGCAGCTCCGCATGACGGACGTGGACTCGGTAGGAGGCAAGAACGCATCACTAGGCGAAATGATCAGCCAGCTGTCTGGCGCGGGCGTCCGCGTGCCGGGCGGCTTTGCCACGACCGCCGACGCCTTCCGTGATTTTCTGAAGGCCTCGGGCCTGGACAAGCGCATCGCTGAACGCCTGACCACGCTGAACCCCGAAGACGTGCGCGAGCTGGCCACCGCCGGCGCGCAGATCCGCCAATGGATCGTCGAAGCGCCGTTCTCGGCCGAATTCGAAGCACAAATCCGTGCAGCCTTTGCCAAGCTCGACGCTGACGGCAAGGGCTCGTTTGCCGTGCGCTCGTCCGCCACGGCGGAAGACCTGCCCGATGCGTCCTTCGCCGGCCAGCAGGAAACCTTCCTGAACGTTGTGGGCATCGACGACGTGCTGGACAAGATCCGCCACGTGTTCGCCTCGCTGTACAACGACCGCGCCATTTCCTATCGCGTGCACAAGGGCTACGCCCACGCCGATGTGGCGCTGTCGGCCGGCATCCAGCGCATGGTGCGTTCCGACAAGGGCAGCGCCGGCGTCATGTTCACCATCGATACCGAATCGGGCTTTGAAGACGTGGTGTTCATCACCTCGTCCTACGGCCTGGGCGAAACCGTCGTGCAAGGCGCCGTCAACCCCGACGAGTTCTACGTCTTCAAGCCCACGCTGGCCCAAGGCAAGTTCCCCATCGTCGGCCGCCGCATCGGTTCCAAGCTGATCAAGATGGAATTCGACCCCGAGCGTCCGGAAGGCCGCGCGGTGCGTACCGTTGACGTGCCCGTGTCCGAGCGCAACCGCTATTCGCTGACCGACGACGAAGTCAACGAACTGGCTCGCTACGCCGTCATCATCGAGCAGCACTACAAGCGCCCGATGGACATCGAATGGGGCCGTGACGGCGTTGACGGCAAGATCTACATCCTGCAAGCGCGCCCGGAAACGGTGAAGTCGCAGCAGGGCGTGAACGACGTGCAGCAGCGTTACCGCCTGAAGGCCACCGGCCAGGTCCTGATTACCGGCCGCGCGATCGGCCAGAAGATCGGCGCCGGCCCCGTGCGCGTGGTGGGCGACATCTCCGACATGGACAAGGTCCAGCCGGGCGATGTGCTGGTCACCGACATGACCGATCCCAACTGGGAACCCGTGATGAAGCGCGCCTCGGCCATCGTCACGAACCGTGGCGGCCGTACCTGCCACGCGGCGATCATCGCGCGCGAACTGGGCATTCCGGCGGTGGTGGGTTGCGGCAACGCCACCGACCTGCTCAAGGAAGGCCAGGCCGTGACCGTGTCTTGCGCGGAAGGCGACGAAGGCCGCATCTATGACGGCCTGATCGAAACCGAAGTCGAAGAAGTGCGCCGTGGCGAAATGCCCGCCATCGATCTGAAGATCATGATGAACGTGGGCAACCCCCAGCTGGCGTTCGACTTTGCGCAAATTCCCAACGGCGGCGTCGGCCTGGCGCGTCTGGAATTCATCATCAACAACAACATCGGCATCCACCCGAAGGCAGTCCTGGACTACCCGAACGTGGACGGCGAACTGAAGAAGGCCGTTGAATCGGCTGCCCGTGGGCACGCCAGCCCGCGCGCGTTCTTCGTTGAAAAGATGGCCGAAGGCGTGGCCACGATTGCTGCCGCGTTCTACCCGAAGCCGGTCATCGTGCGCATGTCGGACTTCAAGTCCAACGAATACCGCAAGCTGGTGGGCGGTTCGCGCTACGAGCCCGAGGAAGAGAACCCCATGCTGGGCTTCCGTGGCGCTTCGCGCTACATCGCCGAGGACTTCGCCGAGTGCTTCCGCATGGAATGCGAAGCGCTCAAGAAGGTTCGCGACGACATGGGCCTGACCAACGTTGAAATCATGGTGCCGTTCGTGCGCACGCTGGGTCAGGCCGAAAAGGTCGTGAACCTGCTGGCCAAGCATGGCCTGGCTCGCGGTGAAAACGGCCTGAAGCTGATCATGATGTGCGAAGTGCCGTCCAACGCCATCCTGGCCGACGAATTCCTGCAATTCTTCGACGGCTTCTCGATCGGTTCCAACGACATGACCCAGCTCACGTTGGGCCTGGACCGCGATTCCGGCATGGAGCTCCTGGCTGCCGACTTCGACGAACGCGACGAAGCCGTGAAGTTCATGCTGCGCCGCGCGATCAAGGCTTGCCTGGCCGCCAACAAGTACGTGGGCATCTGCGGCCAAGGCCCCAGCGACCACCCCGACTTCGCGCAATGGCTCAAGGACGAAGGCATTCTGTCGATGTCGCTCAACCCGGATACGGTAGTCGACACCTGGCAGCGTCTGGCCAAGCAATAAGCGCCTGGCCCGTTCCAATAAAAAACCCCGCGTCCGATCAGGATGCGGGGTTTTTTCTTTGGCGCACGATGCGGGGGCGGGAGTGCTACGCCGCTTTCAATTCCCGCGCGATCAATTCCCGCTTGCGATCGATGCCCCAGCGGTACCCCGCCATGGACCCGTCCGTGCGCACCACGCGGTGGCACGGGATGGCCAGCGCAATGGAGTTGGTGGCGCAGGCGCGCGCCACCGCCCGCACGGCGCGGGGCGCACCGATGCGTTCGGCCACTTGCGTGTAGGTGACCGTGGTGCCCACCGGAATGTCGCGCAGTGCTTCCCATACCCGGCGCTGAAAAGCGGTGCCGCGCACGTCCAGCGGCAGGTCCAGCCCGCGCGACGGGTCTTCGACGAAGCTCACCACGGCGGCAACCCAGGTCTCAAACTCGGCATCCGCCCCGATCAGGCGGGCGGCCTTGAAGCGGTCTTGCAGGTTGCGGACCAGGTGTTCCGGGTCGGCGTCCAGCGAAATGTCGCAGATGCCCGTGCCGGTGGCCGCCACCAGCAAGGCGCCCAGCGAACACTGCGCCACGGCGAAGCGGATGTCGATGCCTGCGCCGTTCTTGCGAAAGGCGGTGGGCGTCATGCCCAGGATGGCCGGGGCGGCTTCGTAGAACCGGCCGCTGGAGTTGAAGCCGGCGTCGTACATCGCGTCGGTGACGCTGGCGCTGCTTTCCAGTTGCTGGCGCGCGCGGGCGGCGCGCAGCGCGTTGGCGTAGGCCTTGGGCGTGATGCCGGTGGCTGCCTTGAATACGCGGTGAAAGTGAAAGCGGCTCATGCCGGCTTGTTCGGCCAGCGTGGACAGGTCGGGCGGCTGCTCGGCCTCAAGGGCGCGGCAGGCGCGTTCGACGACGGCGGCATGCTGTTTGCTTAACAACTCTTTGCTTACAAGCTGTTTGCTTACTAGCTGTTTGCTTAAACCGGCTGCGGCTGCGGCTGCGGCGGGCGGCTGCTTGCTTGCGGCGGCGATGGGGCTCATCGAAGACTCCTGACATGCGCGTAATGGATTGCGCTTTAGATTCATGGTCTCAGTTGCCGACTCGCCCCGCACTCCGGATGTTGCGCGCCGCCGTTCAGGCCGGCGCGTAAGCGTCCAGGAAGCGGCGCAGCAGCCCCCCGGCCACGGGCGTGGCGCGCACGTTCGCGGTCAGGTCCGGAAGGTCCAGGTTTTCCGCCGCGTAACGTCGGCCATAGCGATCCAGGTGGGCGCGAATGAAGTCGGGGCCAAATTCGGGATGGAACTGGGTCGAAAACACATTGCGGCCGATGCGGATCATCTGGTGTTCGTCCAGGTCCGAGCGCGCCAGCACGGCCGAGCCGGGCGGCGGCTGCAACACGGTCTGGGCATGCAGCATCTGGGCGGGAAACGTGCCGGGCAGGCCGGCCAGCAACTTGTCGCCCGAGGCCGGCGGCAGCAGCTCGACGGTTTGCGTGCCGACTTCGCGGCCGGCCGGGTTGTAGCCCACCTTGCCGCCCAGCGCATAAGCCAGCAACTGGTGGCCGTAGCACACGCCGAACATGGGCAACTCGGCGGCGGCGGCCTCGCGCAGCCAGGCGGCCGTGTCTTCGCTCCAGGGTTCCTTATCGGTAACCATGGCGGGCGATCCGGTGATGAGGGCGGCGCGATAGTGCGCCGGCGATTGTGGGCGCTGGCCTTCGTGCACGGCAACGATCTCAACCGCGTCGGCCGTCAGGCCGGCGGCCTGGGTCAGTTGTTCGGCATAGCCGCCGAACTGGCTTTTAAGCGTGTCGTCCGGATCGCCGGTATGCAGGATCAGGACGGGTAGGGCGGAAGGTGTTGCAGCGGTCATGGATCGATGTGCTTGAAAAGGCGGACGCGGGCCATCCGGGTGGGATCGTCGCGTCAGGCGCACATCATAATCCAGCGCCGCCGGGACCGAGGCCAACGGGCTTTCCCGTTACGTCCCGGAAATACGTACAATCCGCTCACGAATCATCCTTTCAGGCGACGTTAAGACTATGTGGATCTGGCTGGGACTGGCCGCGCTGGCCCTTATCGGGGAGTTGGCGACGGGTACTTTCTATTTGCTGCTGGTGGCCTTGGGGCTGGCGGCGGCCGGCGCTGCCGCGTGGCTTGGCACCGGGCTTGAATGGCAATTGGTGGCGTGCGGCGTGGTCTTGATGCTGGGTCTGCTGGCGCTGCGCAAGACGCGCGTGCTGAAAAAGCGCGAGGTCAATTCGGCGCGCAACGCCGACGTGAACCTGGACATCGGCCAGACGGTTTCCGTGGAATCGTGGTCCGAACAGCGCACGGCGCGTGTCTGGTATCGCGGCGCCCACTGGCAGGCCGAGCTGGCCCCGGGGCACGCGCCCCACGCCGGAGAACACACCATTACCGAACTGCGTGGCTCGACCCTGGTGCTCAAGCCCACGGGGGCGCCGGGTTCAACCAGGTAAGACCGGCTCGCGCCTCGCGCGGCCCGCAGCAGGCGTCGGGGGCTTGTTGTCCGACGCCATCGCATTAACTCAGAAGAGGTTTCAATCATGATCGATACATCCACTATCGTCCTGCTCGTCGTCGTCGCGCTGGCGATCCTGATCGTCATCAAGTCGATCGCCATCGTGCCGCAACAGCACGCCTGGGTGGTCGAACGCCTGGGCAAGTTCGACCGTGTCTTGTCGCCGGGTGCCGGTTTTGTCATCCCCTTCATCGAACGCGTGTCCTACAAGCATTCGCTAAAGGAAATCCCGCTGGACGTGCCCAGCCAGGTCTGCATCACGCGTGACAACACGCAGCTGCAAGTGGACGGCGTGCTGTATTTCCAGGTGACCGACCCGATGCGCGCATCGTATGGTTCGTCGAACTACATTTCGGCCATCACGCAGCTGGCGCAGACCACCTTGCGCTCGGTCATCGGCAAGATGGAACTGGACCGCACGTTCGAAGAACGCGATTCGATCAACAGCAACATCGTGTCGTCGCTGGACGAAGCCGCGCTGAACTGGGGCGTGAAGGTGCTGCGCTACGAGATCAAGGATTTGACGCCGCCCAACGAAATCCTGCGTTCGATGCAGGCGCAGATCACCGCCGAACGTGAAAAGCGCGCGCTGATCGCGGCCTCGGAAGGCCGCCGCCAGGAACAGATCAATATCGCCACCGGCGAACGTGAAGCCGCCATTGCCCGCTCCGAAGGCGAGAAGCAGGCACAGATCAACCAGGCGCAGGGCGAGGCCGCCGCGGTGCTGGCCATTGCCGAAGCCACCGCCAAGGCCATTACCCAAGTGGCCGATGCCGTGCGTCAGCCGGGCGGCATGGAAGCGGTGAACCTGAAGGTGGCCGAGCGCTACGTCGAGGCGTTCGCCAACGTGGCCAAGGAAGGCAACACGCTGATCCTGCCGGCCAACATGTCCGACGTGGGCGGCATGATCGCCTCGGCCATGACCATCGTGAAGTCCACGCGCAACACCTGATACCGCGCCTAGCGGCGCGCCGCCCATGATCGCTCCCGTTAATTTGCTTCTGATAGCAGCACTGGCGGGGGTGCTATCGCTCTGCGTGCTGGGGTCGCTGGCTCGCAGCGGCATGGCCGGCATCCGCGAAACCATACGCGCCAACTTGCTTACGCTGTTGGCGTTTTTTACGTTTGCGCTTCAGAACACATCGGCGCCCTGGCTGGTGTCGGTTGTGGTGCCCAACGCGGCCGTGGGCCTGGCGCTGTTTTCCTATTACTCGGGCGTGCGGCGCTTGCTGGGGCTTAGCGTGCCCAAGCACCTGATGACGCTGGCATGCCTGGTGGCGCTGGTGGTGTTGCTGGCCTATACGTATGTGGACTGGCGCATCGGCCCGCGCATCGTGGCGATGTCGCTGCTGCAAATGGGCTTTCTGATTGCGGTGGCGGTCACCGTCCAGCGCAACATGCCGGTGCATCGTTCGCGCTACAGCTATCGCTTCGTGTGGACCGTGGCGCTGATCTCGGCCGCCGTCTGTGCGTTGCGGGCCGCGATCTACGCGCTGGACCTGGCGCTGCCCGAATCCTTGATGGAACCAAACGTCTGGAACATCGCCTTCCTGACGCTGGGCGTGCTGATCATGCCGTGCCTGACGCTGGGCACCATCATGATCATCCACGACCGCATGCTGGCCGACCGCGAGCAAGAGGCCAACACCGATTTCCTGACGGGCCTGATGTCGCGCAAGGCGTGGTGGTTGCAGGCCGAACGCTATTGCGCGCAGGCGCTGCGCACGCGGCGTCCGCTGACCCTGCTGCTATTGGATATCGACCATTTCAAGCGCATCAACGACACGCATGGCCATGTGGCGGGCGATGCCGTGCTGCGCCATTTTGGCTTGCTGGCCACCGCCACCTTGCGCACGGGCGACCATGTCGGGCGCGTGGGCGGCGAGGAGTTCGGGGTGTTGTTTCCGGATATGCGCGGCGACGCCGTGCTGGATGTGGCGGCGCGCTTGCTCGATTCCGTGCGGCGCACGCCTTGCGCGCATGGCGGCAGCACCATTTCGTACACGTTCAGCGCGGGCGTGGCCGAATGGGTGCCCGGCGAAAACCTGCAAGTGTTTTTCGAACGCGCCGACCGCAAGCTCTATGCCGCCAAGGCGGCGGGGCGCAACCGCATCGTGGGGCCGGCCGAGCAGGCAGAGCGCCTGGTCATGCCGGCCGCGGCCTGAATCAATCGTCTTTGTCTTTGCGGGGTGCGCGCGTGTCGTGCTTCATGATGCGTTCTTTCTCGCGCTGCCAGTCTTTTTCGCGGGCGGTGTCGCGCTTGTCGAACAGCTTTTTGCCCCGGCCCAGCGCGAAGTCCAGCTTGATGCGGCCATTCTTGTAGTGCAGGTTCAGCGGCACCAGCGTGTAGCCGCGCTGCTCGACCTTGCCGATCAGCTTGCTGATTTCTTCGGCCTTGAGCAGCAGCTTGCGCGTGCGCATGGCATCGGGGTGGATGTGGGTGGACGCCGTGGGCAGCGGGCTGACGTGCATGCCCAGCAGGTACAGTTCACCATCGCGTACGATGACGTAGCTTTCCTTGAGCTGCACGCGGCCGTCGCGAATCGCTTTGACTTCCCAGCCTTGCAGGACAAGGCCGGCTTCATAGCGGTCTTCGATGAAATAGTCGTGCGTGGCCTTGCGGTTGTCGATAATGCTCATAACGCCTTTTTGCGCATAACGCCTTTTTTGCTCATAACGGCAATTTGCGGGCTGCAAAGCGCCACATTAGGCTCATGTTGCGCGGTGCCGGTAAAATCTTGCCATTCTAGCCATTTGCGATAGTCGATGCACAAAGTACAACGATCCGTCCTGGTGCCTTACAGCGCCGCCCAGATGTTCGACCTGATTGCCGACGTGGAGAAGTACCCCGAGTTCATGCCGTGGTGCGGCGGGGCCGAGGTGCAAAGCCGCGACGAACATGGCATGCAGGCCTCTATCCTGATCAGTTTCGCGGGCATGAAGCAGCGCTTCACCACGCGCAATACCCACGTCTATCCCGACCGGATCGACCTGGAACTGGTGGATGGCCCGTTCTCCAGCCTGGTCGGGCACTGGGAATTCCAGGCGCTGGCCGAAGATGCCTGCAAAGTCCTGTTCACCATGGAATACGCGTTTTCGAACCGCGCGCTGGAAATGGTGGTGGGGCCGGTATTCAACCGCATCGCGACCAGCTTTATTGATTCCTTCACCAAGCGGGCGCAGGCCAAATATGGCGAATGAGCCATCTGAGGCGGCGTTGCTGAACGTCAGCGTTTGCTATGCCTTGCCCGGCCACGTGTGGCTGCGCGAACTGCGCCTGCCTGACGGTGCCACGGTAGCGGACGCGCTGGCGGCCAGTGGGTTTGCGCAGGCCTTTCCGGTGGTGCAGCCCTGGGAACGCGGGGTGGGCGTGTTTGGCCGCGCCGCCGAACCGCAATCCCGGCTGGCCGAGGGCGACCGCGTCGAAATCTACCGGGGCCTGAGCTTCGACCCCAAGGAATCGCGCCGCCGCCGCGCCGAACACCGTCGGACCAAGACGGCCAAGAACGGCCGGGTTCGGCCCGCGGGCTTGCTGTAGGCCGCTTTCTGTAGGCCCCTTCTGTAGGCCCCTTGTGCAGGCCGCCTTGTGCAGGCCACCTTCCGCAGGCTGCTCTCCGGGCCGGGCCGGCGCCGCCGGACATTGTCACCAACAAGACAAATACCGCCCCGGCATCCGGCGTAACATAAACGCGGTTTCATATTTACGTTTACGTTAACGTCATGCCAGAATCCATCTTGCCACGGCGATGGGCGGGCGTTCACGAGACGACCCGCAACGCCAACAGACAATACCGACACCAACAGGAGACAGGCTGTGGACTTGGAACTGACCGACGAGCAGCGCGCGTTTGCGCAAGCCGCCCGCGACTACGCCGAGGGCGAACTGGCCCCTCACGCCGCGCGCTGGGACGCTGAAGGCATTTTTCCGCGCGAGGCCTTCGCCCGGGCGGGCGAAATGGGCTTTTGCGCCATCTACGCCAGCGAAGAAATCGGCGGCCTGGGCCTGCCGCGCCTGGACGCCACCCTGGTGTTCGAGGAAATGGCCGCCGTGGACCCGTCCACGACTGCGTTCCTGACGATACACAACATGGCCACCTGGATGGTCGGAAAATGGGGCCAGCCCGCCCTGCGGGAGGCTTGGGGCCCGCTCTTGGCCAGCGGCCAGAAACTGGCTTCTTACTGCCTGACCGAACCGGGCGCCGGATCGGACGCCGCGTCCCTGTCCACGCGCGCGCAACGCCAGGGTGACGACTACGTGCTGAACGGCGCCAAGGCGTTCATTTCGGGCGGGGGCGACACGGACCTGCTGGTCGTCATGGCACGCACGGGCGGCGAGGGGGCGGGCGGTATCAGCGCGTTTGCCGTGCCCGCCGACAGCCCGGGCATCAGCTACGGCCGCAAAGAAGAAAAAATGGGCTGGAACAGCCAGTCCACCCGCCCCATCACTTTTGAAAACGTCCGCGTGCCGGCCGCCAACCTGCTGGGCCAGGAAGGCGAAGGCTTCAAGATCGCCATGAAGGGCCTGGACGGCGGGCGCATCAATATCGGCACTTGCTCGGTGGGCGCGGCCCAGGGCGCGCTGGACGCGGCCCGCCGCTACATGGACGAACGCCGGCAGTTCAACCGCCGCCTGGCGGAATTCCAGGCGCTGCAATTCAAGCTGGCGGACATGGCCACCCACCTGGTGGCGGCACGCCAGATGGTGCGGCTGGCGGCCTGCAAGCTGGACGGCGGCGCGCCGGACGCGGCCACCTATTGCGCCATGGCCAAGCGCTTCGCTACCGACATGGGCTTCCAGATCTGCCTGGACGCGCAACAGATTCATGGCGGTTACGGATACTTGAAGGACTATCCCTTGGAGCGTCTGGTGCGCGATACTCGCGTTCATCAGATTCTGGAGGGCACCAACGAGATCATGCGCGTGATCATTGCCCGCCAATTGTTGGAAAAAGGAGCCGACATAAGATGAATGCACCGGTGTTGTTCGAAGAAAGAAGCGCGGCGAACGGCATGCGGTTCGGGATTGCGACGCTGAACGCGCCGCAAACCCTGAACGGCCTGTCGCTGGAAATGGTGGACTTGCTGGCAGAGCGCCTGGACCAATGGGCGCGCGATCCGGGCGTGGCCCTGGTGGTCTTGCAAGGCGCGGGCGAAAAGGCCTTCTGTGCGGGCGGCGACCTGCACGGCCTGTACCGCAGCATGACCGAAAACGCGGGTAAAAGCGGCTGGAGCAACGCTTACGCGCGCCGCTTCTTCGAGCACGAATACCGGCTGGACTACCGCATTCACACGTATCCGAAACCCGTGCTGTGCTGGGGCCACGGCATCGTCATGGGCGGCGGCATCGGCCTGATGATGGGCGCCAGCCATCGCGTTGTCAGCGAAAGTTCGCGCCTGGCGATGCCGGAAGTCTCGATCGGCCTGTTCCCGGACGTGGGCGGAAGCTGGCTGCTGAACCGCATGCCGGGCCGCATCGGCCTGTTCCTGGCGCTGACCGGCGCGCAGATGAACACGGCGGACGCGTTCTTTGCGGGCCTGGCGGACTTCCGCCTGAACCACGCCGACTGGCCGCGCCTGCTGGCGTCGCTGGAAGAACAGCCGTGGGCGGGCAAGCCGGCCGGCGCCTCGGACGAGGCCATGGCGCCGCGCTCCATCAACGACGGCCTGCTGCGCCGCGCGCTTACCGCGCTGGAACCGCAAACGCCGCTGGAACCCGGCCACCTGCGCCAGCATTCGTTCCTGATCAACAACCTGTGCACGGGCAACCGGCTGGACGAGATCTACGAAGAGCTGGCGCTGCTGAAAGACCATGAAGACCCCTGGCTGGCGCGCGCCGCGACGACCATGTTGGCCGGTTCCCCCGGTTCGGTACGCCTGGCCTTCGCCTTGCAGCAGCGCATGCGCCTGCGCTCGCTGGACGACGTGTTCCGCGCCGAATACATCGCGGCGCTGGCGTGCACGGCCCATGGTGATTTTGCCGAGGGCATCCGCGCCTTGCTGATCGACAAGGACAAGAAGCCGCGCTGGAACCCCGCAGTGATCGACGTCGCAACCGACGCCTGGGTGCAAAAGTTTTTCGAGGAACCCTGGCGCGAGGGCGAGCCGCATCCCTTGGCCGACCTGGGACAGGAAGGGCGCTGATTGCCGCGGCCGGCCCGTACGCGCGGGTCGGCGTGCCGCGCGTACCCCGCCGAGGAACCTTCGCGTAGCCTCGCGTACCCGCGTATCCCGATAGACGACTCGGGCCCGTCATGCAGGTCACGATGAGTCCATACCTAAAGCAAGAACAACAGCAATAGCAATAGCAATAGCAATAGCAATAGCAATAGCAAGCCATAGCCATAGCCATAGCACCAGGAGACAAAACATCATGAGCAGTATCGCGTTTATCGGTTTGGGCAACATGGGCGCGCCCATGGCATTGAATCTGATCAAGGCCGGACATAGCCTGACGGTCTTTGACCTGGTGCCGGCAGCGGTGACGCTGCTGACCGATGCCGGCGCCAGCGCCGCGGCATCGGCGGCGGAAGCGGTCAAGGGGGCGGACGTCGTCGTGACCATGCTGCCCGCCAGCAAGCACGTCGAAGGGCTGTACCTGGACCACGACCTGCTGGGCAAGATTTCGGCCAGCGCACTGGTCATCGATTGCAGCACCATCGCGCCGGACACGGCCCGCAAGGTGGCGCAGGCCGCCGAGGCGCGTGGCATTGCCATGATCGACGCGCCGGTCTCCGGCGGCACGGCGGGCGCGGCGGCGGGCACGTTGACGTTCATTGTGGGCGGCCCCGCGGCCGCGCTGGAGCGCGCCCGGCCCGTGCTGGAAAAAATGGGCAAGAACATCTTTCATGCCGGCCCCGGCGGCGCGGGCCAGGTGGCCAAGATCTGCAACAACATGCTGCTCGGCATCCTGATGGCTGGTACGTCCGAGGCCCTGGCGCTGGGCGTGGCCAACGGGCTGGACCCCAAGGTGCTGTCGGACATCATCGCCAAGAGTTCGGGCCGCAACTGGGCGACCGAACTCTACAACCCGTGGCCGGGCGTGATGGACCATGCGCCCGCGTCCAAGGGCTACGCCGGCGGTTTCGGCGTGGACCTGATGCTGAAGGACCTGGGCCTGGCCGCCGAGGCCGCGCTGTCCACGCGCGCCTCAATCCCGCTGGGCGAACTGGCCCGCAACCTGTATTCGCTGCATAGCGCGGGCGGCTCGGGCAAGCTGGATTTCTCCAGCATCGTCAACCTGGTCAAGCGCGAGCAAGACTGACATGGCCGCGCCGCAAGCGTCGGCTGATCCCGCCGCGCGGGTCAAGGCCAGCTTCGACCAGCAGACCGTCATGCGGCTGCTGGGCGCGCGGCTGGATGTGGTGGAGCCGGGCAGGGTGGACATCGGGCTGCCTTACCGGGCCGACCTTTGCCAGCAAAACGGCTTTCTGCACGCCGGCATTTCCACCACAATTGCCGACAGCGCGGGCGGTTACGCCGCCTACACGCTGTTTGGCCCGGGTGAAGACGTACTGACCTCGGAGTTCAAGATGAACTTCCTGGCGCCCGCCAAGGGCGACCGCTACGTGGCCAGCGGCCGCGTGGTCAAGCCGGGCAAACGTCTGTCGATCTGCCAGGTGGAAGTACATGCCTACGAAGGTGAGCAAGCCACGCTTTGCGTGATAGGCTTGCTCACCGCGGTGCGCGTGACACCGCGATGACTCCGGCGCGCCACGCGCCTGGCCCTTTCATGGGGCAGGTGCGTGTCGCGCTTGTCACGCGTTGCATGGGTACCGGGTAATGCCAGCCAAAGAACATCACCGAATTTTCCGCAGCAACTGGCTGCGCGCCGCCGTGCTGGGCGCCAATGACGGCATCGTGTCCACCGCCAGCCTGATCACCGGGGTGGCGGCCGCGCAGGCCTCGCATGGCGCAATCCTGACGTCGGGCCTGGCGGGGCTGGTGGCCGGCGCCTTATCGATGGCGGCCGGCGAATACGTGTCCGTCCGGTCACAGGCCGACACCGAAGCGGCCGACCTGCGGATGGAACAGCGCTCGCTGAAGGGCAACTCGGAAGAAGAGCTTGCCGAACTGATCGATATCTATGTAGACCGGGGCTTGACCCGGCAGCTGGCGACGCAGGTGGCGCGGCAACTGACCCGCCATGACGCGCTGGACGCGCATGCGCGCGATGAACTAGGCATTTCCGTTCATAACCGCGCGCGGCCCGTGCAGGCGGCCGTGGCGTCCGCCGCGTCGTTCGCGGGCGGCGCGGCGCTGCCTTTGGTCGTGGCCGTGGTGGCGCCGGTGCCGCAACTGATCGGCTGGGTAATCGGCGCGTCGGTGCTCTGTCTGGCCGGCTTGGGCACGCTGGCCGCGCAGGCGGGCGGGGCGCCCAAGGGGCCCGCCGCGCTACGCGTGACGCTGTTGGGCGCTTTTGCAATGGCGGCAACGGCAGGCGTCGGCGCGCTGTTTGGGGTGGCGGTCTGACGTTATGTGGGACGGCGGTCTGACGTTATGTGGGACACGCGGCGGCGCAAAGCAGGCCCGCGTCCGGTTGCCACGGCGCTAAGCGCGCCCGCGTCCGCTTGCCACGGCGTATTGCAGCAACGCGCCGCCGGCCCTGGCGCGCGTCCGCGTCCGCCTTAACGCGTCCGCCTTAACTTACGGCGTAATGGAATACGGCAGCGGCCCAACCGTGATGCGCGGGCCGTCCTCGGCGCCCAGGCGCAGGTCCCCCTGGGGCAGCGCGGCAAGCGTGGTTTCGAACAGCACTGAAGCCACGCCGGCTTCGCTGGCGGCATCCACGACGCGGCCGATGGGCTCGCCCGGCTGGGTGGCGTCGAACACGTCCACGCCGGCCAGCGCCGCGCTTTGCCCGCCCGCTTGCTCGCCGGCCTGATCAATGGTGCCGTACGCCATGCGCCGCTTCACGGTGCCACGGTAATGGCTGCGCGCCACCACTTCCTGGCCCGGGTAACAGCCCTTGGTGAAGCTTACGCCCTGAACCAGCTCCAGGTTGACGGTCTGCGGGATGAATACGTCCTGCGTCGCCGAGGCAATCCACGGAATGCCCGCGGCAAGATCAGCCACCTGCCAATGCGTAGCGGGCGCCAGGCTTAGCGCGCCGGCCAATGCCGAAGACTGGGCCAGTTGTTCGTCCGAAGCAATCCACCACCAGCGCAGGCGGGTATCGGCCGACGGGGCGGCGATCCAGGTGCCCGACGGCAGGTCCACGCGCTGCCACGGCGCTCGCGGCAGGGCGCCAGTTACGGCTTCCAGGGCGGCAGCTTGTTCGGTGGTGGCCTGCACACCCGCCACGTTCAAGGCGGTTGCGGCCAGCTTGACCTTGGCGCGCAGCACGAACATGGACAGGCGCTTGAGCAACGTTTCGGAAAGGTCGCGGCGGACCAGCCCATACAGTTGCGGGGCGTCGTCGGCGCCGGGGGCGGCGCGCCACATGACCAGGGTGGCCAGAAGGCGGCCCTTGGCCGTGCAGTAGCCCGCCAGGCGGGCGGTGTCCAGCGGCAGGCCGGTAACGTCTTGCGTCAGTTGGCCGTGCAGGAAAGGAAGTGCGTCGGCGCCGGACGCGCTGAACACCAGAAAATCATCCAGCGGCGCGCACGGAGCGGACGGGGCACCCGTCGCGCAACCTTCGGCGCTGGCAGGAATCGAAGAATAGAAAGCGTGCATGGCGGCGGTGTGATCACGTCATCAAAGTGCAGATGATAGCCGCCTTCACCGCGTCATTGGCCCCTTGCCCACGCCGCGCAAAGGGCCGCCCCGTAACGTCTGGCCCCGGTTTTGCCACGACAGGTCCGCGCGATCCATTAAACTTCTGGGACTTATGAAGAAGCGACTCCGTTTTTACGTCTTGTGGTCATTCCTGCTGATCGTGATCGCCGCCGCCGCAGCGGTTGGCGCCGCCTGGAGCTGGATGCATCGACCCATGCATCTACCCGCCGACAGAATCGACTTTGTGGTGGACCCGGGCAGTAGCCCGCGCACGGTCGCGCGCGCGCTGAACGCCGTGGGCGTGCCCATCTGGGAGCCCGGCTTTGTCTGGATGGCGCGCCTGTCCGAGCAGGACAAACTGCTGAAGGCCGGCGGCTATCAGGCCATCAATGGCGACTCGCCCTGGCAACTGCTGGAACGCATGGCGCGGGGCGACATGACCCAGCGCCAGATCACCTTTCTTGAGGGCTGGACGTTCCGCCAGATCCGCCAGGCGCTGCGCGAGCACCCCGACGTCAAGCAGACGCTGGGCGAAGTCAGCGACGAAGAGTTGATGACGCGCCTGGGTTCCGACATCAAGCACCCCGAAGGGCTATTTTTTCCCGACACCTACATCTTTACCCCGGGCAGCACCGACTACGACCTGCTGCGCCGCGCTTATCAAGAAGGCCAGCGCATTTTGCAGGACACCTGGGCCAAGCGGCAGGCGGACCTGCCCGTGGCCACGCCTTACGAGGCCCTGGTGCTGGCGTCCATCATCGAAAAGGAAACGGGGCACGGGCCGGACCGCCGCCGTGTGTCCGGCGTGTTCACCAACCGCCTGAAGATCGGCATGCTGTTGCAAACCGACCCCACTGTGATCTACGGCATGGGCGACGCCTACCAGGGCCGTATCCGCAAGCGTGATTTGCAGACCGATACGCCGTGGAATACCTACACGCGACCCGGCCTGCCGCCCACGCCCATCGCGGCGGCGGGCAGGGCGGCGTTGCTGGCGGCGGTGCAGCCGGAGCAACACAAGTACCTGTTCTTCGTGTCGCGCGGCAACGGCACCAGCGAATTCGCCGAGAACCTGTCCGGCCACAATCGCAACGTGTCGCGCTACATCCTGGGCCAGGGCGCCCGCCCGACCCCGACCCCGACGCCTACGCCGAGCCCCGCGTTGACGCCCGCGCCCCCCCCGGCCACCGCGCCCGTCACCGTGCCGGACGGCCCCGGCGCGGCGACGGACTCCGAAACCGACACACCTGAAGGACAAGACCAATGACCTCTCGCGGACGCTTCATTACGCTGGAGGGCGTGGACGGCGCCGGCAAAAGCACGCATACCGACTGGATCGCGGACTTCCTGCGCAGCCAGGGGCTGGACGTGGTCTCCACGCGCGAGCCGGGCGGCACGCCCCTGGGCGAAAAGCTGCGCGCGCTGGTACTGACCGATCAGATGGGCCTGGATACCGAAACCCTGCTGATGTTCGCGGCGCGCTGCGAACATGTGCGGCAAGTCATCGAACCGGCGCTGGCGCGTGGCGCCTGGGTGGTGTGCGACCGCTATACCGACGCCACTTACGCCTACCAGGGCGGCGGCCGCGAGTTGGGCGCCGAGCGGGTCGCCGTGCTGGAACAATGGATGCACGCGGGCCAACCCGATCGCACCTGGCTGTTCGACGTTCCCCTGGAAGTGGCGCGCGCCCGGCTGGCCGATGCGCGCGAGCCCGACCGCTTCGAACGCGAAGGCGCTGCCTTCTTCGAGCGCACCCGGCAGGCGTATCACGCCCGCGCCCAGGCTAACCCCGACCGCATCCACATCATCGACTCCACCCAGTCCATCGCGCAGATCCGCACGGAACTGGAAGCCGGGCTGCGGGCGTTGCTGGCCGCGACGACATGAGCGCGCCCCAGTTCCTGCCGTGGCAAATGGAGACGGCGCGTGCCTGGCTGGGCAACCGCGACCGCTTTGCGCACGCCTGGCTGGTGCACGGCCTGGCCGGCATCGGCAAGCTGGATTTCGCGATTGCCGCCGCTGCCAGCCTGCTGTGCGAAACCCCCGATAACGGCCTGGCCTGCGGCCACTGCGCCGCCTGTGCCTGGTTTGCCAGCGGCAACCACCCTGATCTGCGCCGCATCCGCCCCGAGGCCGTGGCCGTGGAGGAGGGCGCGGACGCCGCCGAGCCTGCCGAGGACGCCGAACCGACCTCGGGCGCGGCCAAGCGAGCCCCGTCCAAGGAAATTCGCATCGATCAGATCCGGTCGCTGGAGTCCTGGTTCAACACCGCCACGCACCGGGGCGGATGGCGCGTGGCGCTGCTGTACCCGGCGCACGCGTTGAACGTGGTGTCGTCCAACGCCTTGCTCAAGGTGCTGGAAGAACCGCCTCCCCATACCGTTTTCCTGCTGGTTGCCGACGCGCCTGACCGCCTGCTGCCCACGCTGGTATCGCGCTGCCGGCGCTTGCCCTTGCCGGCGCCCGACCCCGATACCGCGCTGCAATGGCTGCGCGCGCAGAACGTAGAGCCGGCGCGGGAATGGCTGGCGGCCGCGGGCGGCGCGCCGCTGGCTGCGTTACGGCTGGCGCAGGCGGGCGATACGCCTTGCCCGCCTTGGCTGTCGCAACTGATCAACCCCTTGGCGCAGGGGCAGGCGCCCGATGTCGGCACGATGGCCGAAACGCTGGAAAAGGTGCCGGCCACGGAATGGATCGACGCCTTGCAGCGCCTGTATACGGATCTGATGCTGGCCAGCGCCGGCGCGCCCGTGCGGTACTTTCCGGCGTTGGGCGCGGGCGTGGCCAAGGTGGCCGCGCGCATGAACACGGCCCGCGTGGCCGAGGCGGCGCGCTGGCTGACGCGGCAGCGCGCGCTGGCCACCCACCCGCTGAACGCCAAGCTTTTCGCGCACGCCACCCTGCAACGCGTGGTGCTATCCTGCCAGGCGTAAGTCCCTGATTCAGCGGCGCTTTGCCTGTCGCGATTTCCTTTCGCAGCGGCCGCGCCGCGATCACTTTATGTAGTCACATCATGTACGTCGATTCGCACTGTCATTTGAATTTTCCTGAACTGGCCGCCGATCTGCCAGCCATTCTTGAGCGCATGGCCGCCAACCAGGTCAGCCACGCGCTGGTCGTCAGCGTCAACATGCCCGAATGGCCCGGCCTGATGTCGCTGGTGGAGCCCCAGCCCAACCTGTGGGCCTCGGTGGGCGTGCACCCCGATTACGAAGACACGCCCGATCCGTCGCCCGAAGAGCTGGCGCGCTTGTCGCGACACCCCAAGGTGGTGGCCATCGGCGAAACCGGGCTGGATTACTACCGTTTGTCCGAACCGCTGGATTGGCAGCGCGAACGCTTTCGCCGGCATATCCGCGCCGCGCGCGACACCGGCTTGCCGCTGATCGTGCACACGCGCTCATCCGCCGAAGACACGGTGCGCATGCTCAAGGAAGAAAAGGCAGCCGAGGTGGGCGGCGTGATGCACTGTTTCACCGAAACCTGGGAAGTGGCCCAGGCCGCGCTGGACCAGAATTTCTACATTTCGTTGTCGGGCATCGTCACGTTCAAAAACGCGCAGATCGTGCACGAAGTGGCCAGCAAGGTGCCGCTGGACCGCCTGCTGATCGAAACCGATTCCCCATACCTGGCGCCGGTGCCGTATCGCGGCAAGCTGAATGACCCGTCCAAGGTGATCCACGTGGCCGAAAAGATTGCGGACCTGCGAGGCATCCCGGTGGCCGACGTGGCGCGGGCGTCCACGGAGAACTTCTTCAAGCTGTTCGGCAAGATCAAGAAGTAAGCAGTAAGAAGTAAGCAGTAAGCAGGAAGCAGTAAACAGTAAGGGCGGTGCGCAAAGACATACCGTTCAAAGACATACCGTTCAAAGACATACGGTTTGAATGCACACCATCGGCCAGGCCAGAAACCCGGCCTTCAGGCCGCCGCCCACCTAACCCTCGTTCCTTTCCATCCAGGATAGCCATGACCGCCCGCACACCGACTTTCCGCCCAGTCCTGTCGCAATGCCGAGGCGCGCTGTTGGCGCTGGCCATCGCCTTCGGTGCCTGCGCGGCCCCCGTGGCCGACGCCGCCAACCCGGGCGATTGGTGGGTGTACGTGGCCAACGATTACCCGGACGACGTCAAGGACCTGCTGGCGCAGGGGGCCGACCCCAATGTGCGCTACCAAAACGGGCAACCCGCCCTGATGCGCGCGGTGGTCGACGGCGCCTGGAAGGTGTTTGACGTGATTGCGGCCGACAAGCGCACGGACGTGAACGCCGAGAATCCGGCCGGCGAAACGCCGTTGATGTACCTGGCCATTGCCGGCCAGACCGAACGCGCCAAAAAGCTGATCGCCCGGGGCGCCCAGGTCAATCGGCTGGGCTGGACGCCGCTGCACTACGCCGCGTCCAAGGGGCAGATGGAAATGGCGCGCATGCTGCTGGGCAAGAAAGCCATGGTGAACGCGCCAGCGCCGGGCGGTGAAACGCCCCTGATGATGGCGGCGTTGGGCGGCAACCGAGAAATGGTCGATCTGCTGATCAAGGCGGGGGCGGACGTCACCACGCGCGACCTGAAGAGCCAAAGCGCTGCTGACTGGGCGCGCAACGGCAAGTCGGCGGCGGTGGCGACGTACCTGACCACGAAGGTGGCCCAGGCGGACGAGGCCAAGCGCGCGCGCCGCGCGGCCAGCCCCGCGCCGGTAGAGGCCGATGCCGCGACGGGCGCGGATGCCGCCGCGCAGGGTAGCGCGCAAGGTGCCGCGCAGCCGGCTGGGGAAACGTCTGGCGCGTCGATGGGCGTTGCGCCGGGCGCCGCGCCGGCGGCCGGGGCTCCGGCACCCGCCGGCAGTGCCTCGGCCCCGGCCGCCGCACCCAGCGTGGGCGGGGTGTCCGGCGTCAAGCTGAACAACTACGACACCCCTGCCGCACCGTAAACACGCAGGACGCGGGGCGCCCAGCCATCGCAATGCGCTGTTGCCCCTTTTGCCCCTGATAGGGACACATCAAAGAGACCGCATTGCGGTCTTTTTTTTCGTACTTATCTGGGGTTTTCCCTGCTTATTCTCATCCTCCGGGAAAAAATCAAAGAAGAACCACCATGAATTGATAATCTCGGCTCCTTAATGGCGGGAGCAGAGTTGATGTCGGAACCATCGGTAGGGGCGGGCGCGGATCGTGTCCTGTACGTGTTGGCCACGCTGGCCCGGCACGATGGCCCGTTGACGATCGCCGCCCTGGCGGAAAAAACCGGGCTGGCCCAAAGCACGCTGTATCGCCAGGTTGCCTTGCTCAAGCGTTGGGGCTTCGTGGCCGAGCACGAGGGCGAATACGGCCCGGGGCCGCTCTGCGTTCAACTGGCGTGGGGCTTTGACCAGTCGTCCTTTTTGATACACGAAGCGCAGCCCGACATGGCGACGCTGGCTGCCGCATCCGGCGAGACCATCGGTTTGCTGGTCGCCGTCAAGGATCAGGCCGTGTGCCTGGACATGATCGAAAGCCAGCACCCGCTGCGCTGTTCGTTCACCAAGGGACGCGGCCTGCCGTTGGCGCGCGGCGCATCCGCCAAGTCATTGTTGGCCTTCATGCCGCTGGGCCGTCTGCAAGCCGCCTTGGCCTATCTGGCCGACGAAGCCGGGGTGGACCCGTCCCGCCTGGAAGACGAGCTGGAACGGATACGCGGGCAGGGCTATGCCGTCACCGATAGCGAAGTGGATGCCGGCGTGTGGGGCGTAAGCGTCCCGATATTCCAGCGGCCCAATCAGGCCGTGGCCTCGATCACGCTGATGGCGCCGTCCACGCGCGCGGCGCAACGGCCCGACGCACTGATCGCCATGACCGTGGCCGCGGCGCGCCGCATTTCCGACCGCCTGAAGGTCCACTAAAGAGCCTCTGACCGGGCGCTGTCGCCCGATCCCAATCGAATATGTCGTTGCACTGTCGCCCCAGCCGTTTCGTTTAGCCGTCCCCTTGGCCGCCTGCTCCGCCGCATCCGCGGGCCGGCCCTTTTAGCCGCCTGTTCCGCCGCATCCCTCTAGCCGTACTCACCGCCGTACCCATTCGCATAGGACTCACCATGACTACTCGCCGCACATTGTTGACCGCCGCCCTGACGCTGGGCCTTGCCTGGAGCGCCGGCGCGGCGCATGCCCAGGAAACCATCCGCGCCGTTACCGACGCCACGTTCCCGCCGATGGAGTTCGTCAAGGACGGCAAGCGCACCGGCTTTGACATCGAGCTGGTCGAAGCGCTGGCCGGCGCCATGGGCAAGAAGGTCGAGTGGATCGACATCGATTTCAAGGGCCTGATCCCCGCCTTGCAAGCCGGCCGTGCCGACATCGCCGTGTCCGCCATCTACATCACGCCCGAGCGCAGCAAGGTGGTGGACTTCACCGACCCGTACTACGCGGGCGGCCTGGTCGTGCTGACCAAGACCGATAGCCCCATCAAGACGCTCAAGGACCTGGACGGCCGCAACGTGTCGGTGCAGGTGGGCACGAAGTCGGTCAACTACCTGAAAGAGCACCTGCCGGCCGTGCAGCGCGTGGAAGTCGAGAAGAACCAGGAAATGTTCAACCTGGTGCAGATCGGCCGCGCCGACGCCGCCGTGACGGGCAAGCCCGCCGCCAAGCTGTTCGCGCAAAGCACCACCGGCCTGACCGTGCTGGACGACCAGGTGACGACCGAGGACTACGGCATCGCCGTGCCCAAGAGCAAGCCCGAGCTGACCCGTGATTTGAACGCCGCCCTGAAAAAGCTGAAGGCGGACGGCAGCTACCAGGCCATCGTGAACAAGTGGTTCGAGGCGCCCAAGAAATGAACCTGGAATTCGCCCCCGTCTTCGCCGACTTCGACAGCCTGATGCGGGGCGCGGTGGTTACCGTGGAGGTAACCGCCGGCGCCTTGCTGCTGGGCTGTGTCATGGGCCTGTTGGTCGGCGTCGGCCGGCTCAACCCCAAGCGCTACGTCATCTACAACCTGTGCAGCGTTTATCTGCTGTTCTTTCGCGGTACGCCGTTGCTGGTGCAGCTGTTTATCTGGTTCTTTGGTCTGCCGCAGTTTGGCGTGACCTTGCCCGCGTTCGCTTGCGGCGTGCTGGGCCTGGGCATGTATTCGGGCGCCTACGTGTCGGAAATCGTGCGCGGCGCCATTCAGTCGGTGGACCGTGGCCAGACTGAGGCCGCGCGTTCGCTGGGTATGTCGTCCGGCCAGGCCATGCGCATCATCATCCTGCCGCAGGCGGTCGTGCGCATGATTCCGCCGCTGGGCAACGAGTTCATCGCGCTGATCAAGAATTCGGCGCTGGTGTCGCTGCTGACCATTCACGACCTGATGCACGAAGGGCAGAAGATCATCAGCGTGTCGTATCGGTCGCTGGAGACCTATCTGGTGGTGGCCTTGATCTACCTGGTGCTGACCACCGCCGCCATGTTGATTTTGCGCAGGGTTGAAAAGCACCTGCGCGCCGGAGGGATGGTGCAATGAACCCGCTAGGCAATCCGCAGGAAATGATCCGCATCCGCGGCCTGGAAAAATCCTACGGCGAGCATGCCGTGCTCAAGGGTATCGACTTTGACGTGCTGCCGTCGCAGGTAGTCGTGGTGATCGGCCCCAGCGGGTCGGGCAAAAGCACGCTGCTGCGTTGCTGCAACGGCCTGGAAGTGGCCGAGGCGGGCACCGTGGACATCTGCGGCCAGACCTTGCTGGACCACGGCACGCTGCTGCCCGAGGCCGCGCTGAACCAGCTGCGCATGCAGGTGGGCATGGTGTTCCAGAGCTTCAACCTGTTTCCGCACCTGTCCGTGCTGGATAACGTTACGGTGGGCCCGCGCACGCTGCGGGGCATGGGGCGCGACCAGGCCAATGCGCTGGCCGAAGACCTGCTGAAAAAGGTGGGGCTGGTGCAGAAAATGGCGGCCATGCCGGCCAGCCTGTCGGGTGGGCAGAAGCAGCGCGTGGCCATTGCGCGCGCGCTGGCCATGCAGCCTAAGGTCATGTTGTTCGACGAGCCGACCTCGGCGCTAGACCCCGAACTGGTGGGCGAAGTGCTGCAGGTGATGAAACTGCTGGCGCGTGAAGGCATGACCATGATGGTCGTCACGCACGAAATGGGTTTCGCGCGGGATGTGGCCGACGTGGTGGCGGTGATGGACGGCGGGGTGATCCTGGAATCCGGCCCGCCCGAAGTGATCTTTACTGAACCGCGCGAGGCTCGCACCCGTGAATTCCTGCAAGCGGTATTGAGTCAGGGGACGGCGGCATGAGCGCGGCACAGCTGGATCAGAATGTGTGGAAGGCGCGCGACGACAGCGCCGAACAGGGCGACACGCGCCGCTTGGCGCACATCGTTCAGGCGGAAGCCGGCCAGGCAAACAAGGGCGAACCCGTCCTGCTGGGGTTTGCTTGCGACGCGGGCGTGGCGCGTAACCAGGGGCGTGTCGGCGCGGCCGAAGGGCCGGCGGGCATCCGCAAATTCCTGGCCGGCTTGCCGGCGCATGGACTTGCCCGGCTGCTGGATGGCGGCGATGTGGTGTGCCAGGGCGATGCGCTGGAAGACGCGCAAGAACGCCTGGGCCTGCGCGTGGCGGAACTGCTGGGGCAGGGCGCCCGCCCGTTGGTGTTGGGCGGCGGGCATGAAATTGCCTGGGGCACTTTCCAGGGTTTGGCGCGTTGGCTGCAAGCCCGTGGCGACACCGAACCCGTGCTGGTCCTGAACCTGGATGCGCACTTCGACCTGCGTACCGGCCGCCCGGGAAGTTCCGGCACGCCCTTTGACCAGATCGCGCGCTACTGCGAAGCCGAGGGGCGGGCGCTGCAATATGCCTGCCTGGGCGTCTCGCGGCTGGCGAACACGCCGGCGTTGTACGCCCGTGCCGCCGAGGTGGGGGCCGTGTGGGTAGAAGACCGCGACATGCAGGAGCGCCATCTGGAAGCTCGGCTGGCCAACGTGGACGCGTTGCTCGCGCGCGCGCGCCACGTGTACCTGACCATCGACCTGGACGTGTTGCCGGCGGCGGTGATGCCCGGCGTGTCGGCGCCCGCGCCTTACGGGGTGCCGATGGCCGTTGTTGAGGAAATCGTGCTGCGCGTGAAGGCCAGCGGCAAGCTGCGGGTGGCCGACCTGGCCGAGTACAGCCCGCGCTTTGACGTGGACGGCCATGGCGCGCGCGCGGCGGCGCGATTGGCCTGGCAGCTGATGGCGCCGTGAAGAGGTGCGCGGTGAAAGGGGGGGCAGTCCTGAACGGGGCTGCCCCTTTTTCATCGCTGTTCCGGTAAAGCCCGGCCGACGCGGCTTGCGGTTGACCGAGGCTGGACGCGTGCGCGTTCGCGGCTTAGGATAGGTCAGTTTTCGAGCCGGGCTCGTGACCCGTACGGTATCCGCCCCAACTATGCGTCCCTATTAAAAATATTTAGGTTTTAAATAGGGACGCTATAGTTTTCGTGGATAAAATGGCGCAACTTTGTCAGGAGATCATGCTCATGTCTCACACTCCCACCCATGCCTTGCCGTCTTATCTGAATGCCGATGACCTCGGCCCCTGGGGTAATTACCTGCAACAAGTCGACCGGGTCACCCCGTACCTCGGCACCTTGGGTCGGTGGGTCGAGACGCTGAAGCGTCCCAAGCGCGCCTTGATCGTCGATGTGCCGATCGAACTCGATAACGGCACCATCGCGCACTTTGAAGGCTATCGCGTGCAGCACAACGTGTCGCGCGGCCCGGGCAAGGGCGGTGTGCGTTTCCACCAAGACGTGACGCTCTCCGAAGTGATGGCATTGGCCGCATGGATGTCGGTCAAGAACGCCGCCGTGAACCTGCCTTATGGCGGCGCCAAGGGTGGCATCCGCGTTGACCCGCGCACGCTGTCGCAATCCGAACTGGAACGCATGACGCGCCGCTACACCAGCGAAATCGGCGTCATCATCGGGCCGTCCAAAGACATTCCCGCCCCCGACGTCGGCACCAACGCCCAGGCCATGGCCTGGATGATGGACACCTATTCCATGAACGAAGGCGCCACCGCCACGGGCGTGGTCACCGGCAAGCCGATCGCGCTGGGCGGCAGCCTGGGCCGTGTCGAAGCCACCGGCCGTGGTGTGTTCGTGGTGGCGTGCGAAGCCGCTCGCGACCTGAACATCGACGTGTCCAAGGCGCGCGTGGTCGTGCAGGGCTTTGGCAACGTGGGCGGCACCGCTGCCCGTCTGTTCCATGAAGCCGGCGCCAAGGTCATTGCCGCCCAGGACCACACCGGTACCGTGCACAACCCCGCCGGTCTGGACGTCCACAAGCTGCTGTCGCACGTGTCGCAACATGGCGGCGTGGGCGGCTTCTCGGGTGGTCAGGCGCTGGACAAGGACGAATTCTGGACGCTGGAAACCGAATTCCTGATCCCGGCCGCATTGGAAAGCCAGATCACCGCCGACAACGCCGCCAAGGTGCGCGCCAAGGTCGTGGTGGAAGGCGCCAACGGCCCCACCACCCCGGAAGCGGACGACATCCTGTTCGAACACGGCGTGTATGTGGTGCCGGACGTGCTGGCCAACGCCGGCGGCGTGACGGTGTCGTACTTTGAATGGGTGCAGGACTTCTCCAGCTTCTTCTGGAGCGAAGAAGAGATCAACCAGCGCCTGGAACGCATCATGCGCGAAGCCTACAGCGCGGTGTCGCAGGTGGCCAAGGAACACAAGGTAACGCTGCGCACCGCCGCGTTCATCGTGGCTTGCACGCGCATCCTGCAAGCGCGCCAGGTGCGCGGCCTGTATCCGTGATGACTGAATCGGCGTGGCGTCATTGACGCGGCGCCGAGGAGGCCGAGGCAGACAAAAAGAGAAATCGCCCCGCAAGGGGCGATTTCCATTGGGGCATGGCCGGCGCAATCTGAATAGAATGTGCCGGAGCTGGAGCCCAAGCTCAAAGCCGAGCCCCAGCCCATGCCAAGGTCCAGGCCAAGATCCAGGCCAAGATCCAGGCCTAGGTCCATGCCAAGGTCCAGGCCTATACCCAAGCTGAGCCCGTACCCAGGCCGGTCGCAGCCGCCGCCGCTCATCGACACTTCCCCCTTTCGCCACCCGGAGACCTTCATGACTCAAGCCCTGCCGTCCACGACACTGACCGTGGACCCCGCCTGGATCGACGCGTATGGCCATTTGAACGCCGCGCACTATGTCGGCATCTTCGATCGTGTGGGCTTTGAGCTGCTGGGGCAGGTGGGCGTGGGGCTGGACTACACCGAGGCCACGCGCTGCGGCATCTACACCATGAACGTGCACGTGGCCTATCTGCGCGAAGTGCTGGCCGGTGACCCGCTGATGCTGCGCGTGCGCTTGCTGGAATCGGATGACAAGCGGGTGCTCTGCCTGATGGAACTGACCCAGACCCGCGACGGCTACCTGGCCGCCACCATGGAGCAGCTGTCCTTGCATGTGGACCTGAACACGCGTCGCGCCACGCCGTTCCCGCCCGAGTTGGAACAACGCCTGGCCCGCGCCGTAAGCGAACACGCGGCCGAGCCACTGCCGCCGGGCTACCGCCGCCTGCTGCCGCTGAAGGGTCCGCGTTAAGGGACGAAGCGACGCTTGAGTCGACGCCCAAACCCAGGTCGAAACTGCGCCGAAACAACACTCCAATCCGCGCCGAACCACGCTCGGTGATGCCGTGATTGCATTGCCAGTGCGCCCTTCATAACATGCTCTGGTGACGTGCTCGTGGCCGCACCGGCATTCTTCCCGGTTGTGGAGCGCTGACCACAGTGGGGCTTTTTTTTCGCGAATCGGGGCCACTAGCCGTACCGCATCATTTTCTGACACATAGCGTCCCTAGAATTCGTTCCTGCCATGCGCCATGCGCCGCTTGCCCAGCAAGCCGGCACGCGGCCTGGGTATGTTCAATCAAAGGGAATATGTAATGAAAAAGACTCTGCTCGCAACCGCGCTCCTGGCCGCCGTCACCGGCGTGGCCCAAGCGGAAACCTCGGTAACGCTGTATGGCCTGATCGACACCGGTATCGGCTACCAGCGCATCAAGGGCGACGGTTATCACGAATCCAAGGTCGGCATGGTTAACGGCGTGTCGAGCGGCTCGCGTTGGGGCCTGCGTGGCGCCGAAGACCTGGGCGATGGCCTGTCTGCCGTGTTCACGCTGGAAAGCGGCTTCAATTCGGGCAACGGCCAATCCGGCCAAAGCGGTCGCCTGTTCGGCCGCCAAGCCACCGTCGGCCTGAAGGCCGATTCGTGGGGCCTGCTGGAATTCGGCCGCCAGACCAACATCGCATCCAAGTACCTGGCCTCGATCGACCCGTTCTCGGGCAGCTATGGCCAAGCCAACGTGGGCGTGGCCTTCAGCGCCGCCAACACCGTCCGCTACGACAACATGGTCCAGTATTCGACCCCGTCGTTCAGCGGCTTCCAGTTTGGCGTGGGCTACTCGTTCAACGCGTCCGACACGACCGCCGCCCAAACCGGCTTCAAGACTGCTGACAACACGCGCGCCATCACGACCGGCCTGCGTTACGTGAACGGCCCGCTGAACGTCGCCGCCACGTACGACCAACTGAACCCGGCCAACCAGCTGGGCACGGATGCCACGCCCAAGTCCTGGTCCATCGCGGCCGCCTACGACTTCGAAGTCGTCAAGCTGGCATTGGGCTTTGGCCAGACGCGCGACGGCTGGTTCACCGGCCAAAGCATCAACTCGTTCGGCAGCGGCAGCCCCACGGCCAGCAGCTTCGGCACCAACGTTGCCGTGTCCGGCTTCAAGGCCAATTCGTACCTGGTCGGCCTGACCGTGCCGTTGGGCGCCAGCAGCATCCTGGCGTCGTGGCAGCGTGCCGACCCGAACGGCAACCCGCTGACCGCCGGCAACGATTCGACGATGAACGTCTACAGCATCGGCTACACGTACAACCTGTCCAAGCGCACCAACCTGTACGCGCTGGGTTCGTACGCGACCGACTTCGCGTTTGTTGACGGCGTCAAGAGCACCGTCGGCATCGTGGGCGTGCGCCACCGCTTCTAAGCCATCGCGGCAGGCCGGCGACGCGCGCCGCCGGCCCGTTCTTGCCGCGGTTGCATTGAGCGGACTGGGCGTCTTACCCGGCCACAGACGCGAAAAAAGCGGCCACCTCCCTAGCTCCACTCTCAGTCCGCTCACCCGAACCTCGGCCTGCACAAGGCCTTGCGCCGCGCTGAGCACGCATCCTTGACCGGCATTGGGCCATGCGCCCGTTGCCGGTCTTGGCATTGGCCTATGACGTGGGCAGCAGTTCCGGCTTCAGGATGCCGCGCAGGTCGGCATAAGGGATGCTTAGTTCCGGTTCGCCGTGCGAGTAGGGCGCAATCGAATAGGCGTCGTATTTGACGACGATGCCGTCGCGCGTCAACGCAAAGTTGTCGCTTTCCTGGAAGGGCCACATCTTGTTGTAGGCGGCGGGATCGCGCTTGGCGTCGGGGTTGCCCGTCAGCCATTTGGCATGCGCGCGCTGCAAGGCCGCAACGTATTCCGCGCGCCGGCCTGGGATCAACGCTTCATCCAGACTCATGACGCGGCCGCGCGAACGCTCCCAGTTCAAATACTGCGTGGCCGGAATGCCGTGCGCGGCGCCCGTCAAAAATTGCTCGGTGTGCAATTCAATCGCCACGATGTCGCCCACCGTGTCTTTCACCGACGCCTTGAAATACGTGGCGTCGCGGGCGCGCGCGGTCGACCAGAAGTATTGGGTGTATTCCGACAGCGTGTTGTAGGGGCCACGCCGATTGGCATCGGTGCCGGTCATGTAGGCCAGCACGTGGTCCACCAACGCCGTCAATTTGGGTATGCCCGGAAACGCCACGCTGTCGATTTCAATGCGCGGGCAGTCGCCTTCGCAGCCCGGTTTGTTCGACGCCCATTTGATCCGCTCGGTGGACAGGTCGCCCACTTTTTCCGGGGTGGTCGAAGCGGGCGCGGCCAGGGTGATGTTGGCAGGCGGCGTACTGCCGCAGCCGGCCAGCGCCAACAAGGCCGCGCCCAGGATCAGACCGCTTATCCCGCCTGGCGGCGTGAATGTGCGACGCATTGAACTACCTCCACAAAATCAAGATCTTGCCGTCAAGGCACCACGCCCGTCCACTCGGGCGTCGAGAACTTTTCATCGGCTTGCTGCTGGGCGCGCGCCAGCGTGTCGCTGCCGATTTGCCCCGGAGTCAGACGATGCAGGCCGGCAAAAGTTTCCAGCATGCGCTCGATGATGACTTCGCGCGCCAGACCGGTCTGCGTGCGCAGCGGGTCCACGCGTTTCTTCGCGCTGGTGGTGCCTTTGTCGGACAGTTTCTCGCGGCCAATGCGCAAAACCTCGACCATTTTATCGGCGTCGATGTCGTACGACATGGTCACGTGGTGCAGCACCGCGCCCGCACGTCGGGCTTGCGCCGCGCCGCCAATCTTGCCGATGTCGGACGCGATGTCGTTCAGGGGTTGATACCAGGCCTTGATGCCCAGGCCCTGTAACGCCGTCAAAACCCAGGCGTCCAGGAATGCATAGGATTCCTGGAAGCTCATGCCGTGCACCAGGGCTTGCGGCGCGCTTAGCGAATAGGTAATGGAGTTGCCCGGTTCGATGAACATCGCACCGCCACCGCTGACGCGGCGCACGACTTCAATGCCGTGGCGCTTGGCGCCGTCGGGGTCCACTTCGTTTTTCAGCGATTGGAAACGGCCGATAACGACGGCGGGCGCCGCCCATTCCCAGATGCGCAGCGTGGGCGGGCGCTGGCCCGCGCCCACTTCATCGGTAATGACAGCGTCCAGCGCCATGTGCAGCGACGGCGCCTGCGGGCCTTCGTGGATCAATTGCCAGTCGTAATCGTTCCAGTCGGTGCGCGTCATGCAAGCGCCCTCCGCAGCACCACGGCCACGGCTTCGGCCGAAAAGCCGAACAGTTCGGCATCGGCGGGCAGGGCGGATTGCACCGCCACCGCCAATTCCAGTTCGCCGGCATCGGCCGGCATGCCGTTCAAGCCGCTGTTGATGGCTTCCAGCGCTTCGGGCGGCTCTAGAAAGAAGTCGCCGCTGATGCGTACGTTGGCCAGGCGGCCGTCGCGCACTTCCAGATCCGCGACAACCAATTTGCCGCCGGGGACTTTGTATTCGCCATGCATGGGCGCTCCTTGCGAAATCAATGAACAAAAACTACAGGTTCAGCTTCATGCCGTCGTGGCTGGCCGTAAAGCCCAGGCTTTCGTAGAACCGGCGCGCATCGGGGCGCGCGCGGTCGGTCGTCAGCTGGACCAGGCCGCAGCCCTGAGCGCGGCACTGGTCGATGGCCCATTCGAACATGGCGCGCCCCAGACCCTGGCCGCGCGCCGACGAGGCGATGCGCACGCTTTCGATCTGGCCGCGCCACAGGCCCAACCGCGACAAGCCGGGTATGAACGATAACTGCAAACAGCCGACCAGGTGTGGACCTTGCTCAACCACGGCAAGGAACTGGTTGGAATCCTGCGCGATGGCGGCGAAGGCGGCCGTGTAGCGCGGGTTCAGCGGCACCGAGGCGTCTTCGCGCTTGGCGCCCAGCTCATCGTCGGCCAACAGGGCCACGATGTGCGGCAGGTCTTCCCAGCGCGCGCGGCGAAAGACCAATTGCGGATCGGACATCGCAGGGCTCCTGGCTAGCGGGCAAGGTTCTGCGCGGTCTGGCCGAACAGAATGCGGCGCGATTCCTCATCGCTGATGGACGGCGCGGTGTTGACGCTGTCGGCCAACGCGTACGCGCGCTGCGTGGCGGGGCGTTGCGCGATGGCGTTGAACCAGCGTTGCAGATGCGGGAAGTCGTTCAGGTCCTGACCCTGCTTGGCATGCGGCACGATCCACGGGTAGGCCGCCATATCGGCGATGGAGTAGTCGCCCGCCACGAATTCGCGGTCGGCCAGACGCTTGTTCAGCACGCCGTACAAGCGGTTGGTTTCCTTGACGTAGCGGTCGATGGCGTAGGGGATGCGCTCTTGCGCGTAGCCCGAGAAGTGATGATTCTGGCCGGCCATGGGGCCAAGGCCGCCCATTTGCCAGAACAGCCATTGCGACACTTCCGCGCGGCCGCGCAGGTCGGCCGGCAGGAACCGCCCGGTCTTTTCGGCCAGATACAGCAGGATGGCGCCCGACTCGAACAGCGACAAGGGCGCGCCGCCGTCGGCCGGTTGCTGGTCGACGATGGCGGGGATGCGGTTGTTGGGCGCGATGGCCAAAAATTCGGGTTTGAACTGATCGCCGCGGCTGATGTTCACCGGGTGAATCTTGTAGGGCAGGCCGGTTTCTTCAAGGAACAGCGTGATCTTGTGGCCGTTGGGGGTGGTCCAGTAATAGAGATCGATCATGGGGTGCGTCCTGGGAATCAAGGCGCCGCCGGCCGTGCCGGCGGGTGGAAGGCCATGATAGCGGCAGGCATTGTCGCCGGCCCCGAATAACCGGGGCCGGGGGCGGGTTTCTTGGCCGCCACCAACCCCCGCGCCTTACACCACCCGGTGGGAGCCGCCCGGCAGCCGCCACGTCCAGTTCAGGCTGACGCCGGCGGCGGCCACGAAGATCATCGCCACGCCCACCACCTGCATGGGTTCCATGCGTTGGCCGTAGACGACGAGGTCCAGCAGGATGGCCACGGCGGGGTAGATGAAGCTGAGCGCGGCGGTGGACGTGGTCGGCAGCTTCTGGATGGCCGAATACATCAGGATGTACATCAGGCAGGTATGCACCAGCCCCAGCGCCACCAGATAACCCCATTGCAGCGGCGCGGTCGGGACGGCGCTGAAATCCGCCATCGGCAGCAGCATCACGGCGCCCAGCGTCACCTGAACCAGCGCCAGCACCTGCGGCGGCACGCCCTTCAAGCGCTTGACGATGACTGCCGTCACGCCATACAGCGCGGCCGCGCCCAGGCCCAGCAGCAGGCCCGACAGATAGGCCTGGCCGCCCGCGTGCGTGTCCGTCAGGCGCAGCACCAGCAGCAGGCCGGCAAACGCCACTACGGACCACGCCAGCTTGCCGCGTGACGGGCGTTCGCCCAGGAACAGCACGCCCAGCCCGATCAAAAAGAAGGGCTGCACGTTGTAGACCGCGGTGGCCAGGGAAATGGACGCCAGCCGGTAGGCCGAGAACAGCAAGACCCAATTCATGACCAGCGCGGCGCCGGCCACCAGCGCCAGGAACAGCGTCTTGCGCGTGAACAGGCCGGGCTTGAGCAGGCCGCGCGACCAGCAATAGATGAACAGCGCCATGGCCCCGAACAGGCAGCGAAAGAAAACGACGTTCCAGGCGCTTTGACCGGATTCCAGGACAAACACGCCCAGGGTGCCGGATAAGGTCATGGCGGCGGCCATTTGCGCCAGGCCAAGGCGTTCTGATGCGGGGGTCATGAGGGGGTCTCCATCGGCCGTCTGGCCACGTTCTTGATGGAGAAATTATCCCAGGCGCATCGATGCGGTTATATGATGAATGCGTGGCGCTTTCATCCGCTAACCTTCATTTAGGTGAATTTTATGCAGAACGACCTAAAAAACGAAAACCCGGTACTGGATGGTATTGATCGCCGCCTGGTGCAGACCCTGGCGGCCAACGCGCGGACCACCACGGCCGACCTGGCTCGGCAGGTAGGCATGTCGGCGCCTAGCGTGGCGGACCGGCTGCGGCGCCTGGAGGAATCCGGCGTCATCCGCGCCTACACGCTGGATGTGGACCCGGTGGCGCTGGGCTACACGCTCGAAGCCATCGTGCGCATCCGGCCGCTGCCGGGCCAGCTGCGTCACGTCGAAGGCTTGATCGAGGAAATCCCGGAATTCGTCGAGTGCGACAAGGTCACGGGCGACGACTGCTTTATCGCCCGTGTGGTGCTGCGGTCGATCTCGCACCTGGACGGCATCCTGGAACGCGTGACGGAGTTCGCTGAAACCAACACCGCCATCGTCAAGGCGCATACGGTGCGCCGCCGCCTGCCGCCGTTGCGCTAAGGGCGAAGTCCCGGCCGCGTCGTCCCAGCCGCGTAGTCCCAGCCCTTACACCGGGGCCGACAACGCCCGCGCCACGTCGTCCTTCAAACCCGCCGGCGTATCGGTGGGCGCGTAGCGCTTGATGACCTGGCCATCGCGGCCCACCAGGAATTTGGTGAAATTCCACTTGATGCCTTCGGTGCCGAAGACACCGGGCTTTTCGCCCTTGAGCCAGCGGTACAGCGGATGGGCGTCGGCCCCATTGACGTCGATCTTGGCAAACAGCGGAAAGCTGATGTCGTACTGCGTGGCGCAGAAATTACGGATCTCGGCTTCGTCGCCCGGCTCCTGGTGACCGAATTGGTCGCACGGAAAGCCCAACACCGTAAAACCGTCGTCACGGAACGAACGGTACAGCTCTTCCAGCCCCGCGTATTGCGGCGTGAAGCCGCACTTGGACGCCACATTGACGACCAGCAGCACGCGGCCGCGATACGTGTCCAGGGATTGATCCACCCCGTGAATATCGCGGGCGGTGAAATCGAAAATCGTGCTCATGCGGGCTCCTGTGTCGGGCGTTGCGACGCGGGCGCGTCGGTGCGCCAATTGGCTCGTGGAGTGTAGCGCCGCGTGCGCACGCCGGGGTATCAGACCAATCCGATATCCACGGGGGCCACACCCGGGAATACCTGCGCCAGGCGGGCTTTGTCCAGCCCGTACAAGCGCGCGAACAGGCCCGCGAAAACGGCGCGGTATTCGTTCAGAACAGGGTAGTCGCGGTCCTGGAACAGGGTGTCGTGGCGGACAGGGACCTGGCGTCCGGCAATCCGGCCACCGCGCACGTTGCCGCCCATCACCCAATACACGGTGCCGTGACCGTGGTCCGTGCCCTTGTTGCCGTTTTCGCGAAACGTGCGGCCAAACTCGCTGATGACCACGACGGTGGTCTGGCCCCAGGCCGGCCCCATCGCGTCGGCATAGGCCGCCAGCGCGCGCCCCAACTGCCCCAGCCGGCCGGCCAAGGCACCCGTGGCGGCGCCCTGGCCGACGTGCGTGTCCCAGCCGCCCACATCCACAAACCCGACGTTGTAGCGGTCGGTCATGAAGCGGGCGATGCGGCGGATTTCCTTTTCCAGCTTGTCGGTCGACACGGCGTTGCCATTCGCGGCCTGCATTTCGGCGTCCAGTTCCTGCCGGGTGGCGCCCATGACGCGCTGGCCTTCGTCCACGGCCGCGTGCAGGTCCGTGTCGCGGTACATCGCGGCAATGGCGCGGTTGTCGGCGTCGCTCAAGCGGGATTTTCTGTTCGCTCCGCCCAGGTCCACGTTGGGCACGCGGGCATCGCCACGCAAAATTTGCGGCACATCGGAGGTGAACGCGGCGGGGTGCGAACCGTTGGCGCCCAGGGCCAACGTCAAGCGGTTCAGAAACCCGGATCGGTAGTTGCCATCCTTGCGGGCGCCTTGGCCCAGCTCGATGCTGTTCTGCGTTTCGAAGTGGCTGCGGGTCAGGTCCTCGGTGCCGGCAAACGGGACAAAAGCCAGCTGCTTGTTGCGGTAGAACGGCAGCAGGCTATCAGCCAGCGCCGGGTGCAGGCCCCAGCCATCGGCCAGCGGCAGGGCGGCGCCATCGCCCGACCCGGGTCGGGCGATGGCAATGCTGGGGCGCGACTCGTAATAGAAGTCGCTGGACGTGGGCACCAGCAGGCTGGCGGCGTCGTACGCGCCGCGCATGAAGACGACCAGCAGGCGGTTGCCCGGCGCGGCGGGCGCCGCATACAAGCGGCTGCCGCCCAGCAGCAGCGGGGCGGTGGCCATCATTTGAAGCAAGCGGCGGCGGTCCATCGCGTTCTCCTAGCGGCGCATGAATTCTGGCGAGGCCAGCAGGTAGGTATTGGCATCCACGGGTTTTCGGGCCTGGCCCATGGCCTGGCGCGTTGCGGACGACAGGACGCGCAACAGATCCGGGTTGGCATCCAGCAGCGGCGTCGCCTTGGGCAGCGCGACCGGCTCCGGGGCCTCTGTCGTGCGATAAAACGGCTGCGGTGCGGCGGCAATGGCGCGCGCAATTTCAAACCGTTGTGTCATCTGCCCCGAACCCGCCCAGTCAGATTGCGACGTCGGATAGCCGTCGGGCGTGGGGCGTTGGTACATGCCCTGGCCCATCTGTTGCAGCATCGACAACACCGCCTTGGGATTGCGGATGGGCGGCATGTCCGCATAGGTCAATCGCAAAGCAGAAAACACGTAATGCACCGGGTCCTTGAACACGCCGGTCTTCAAGGACTTGGCGAATTCCGGCGAGGCGATCATCGTTTGCAGCGTGGCCGCGATGTCGCCATCTTGGGCCTGAAAGGTTTTGGCCATGCGCGCCACCAACGCGGGCGGCGGCGATTCCCCCACGAAGTACGCGGCCAGTTTGGTACTGACAAAGCGCGCGGTGGACGGGTGGCGCGCCAGCAGGTCGATGGCCTGATCGACCTCGTCCAGGCCGCCGCCGCGAATGGTGTGGCCCAGGAACACCTTGTCCCCGCTATCGTGGCGCGCGGGGTTGAACAAAAACAGCCCCTGCTGGACCAGCCCGGCGCGCAATTCGGGTTTGACCTTGGGCGGCTTGTCGCTGTTATGCACGCCCAGGCCGGTCAGGATGCGCGCCAGTTCCTGCACGTCTTTTTGCGTATAGCCGCCACCCACGCCCAGCGTGTGCAGCTCCATGATTTCGCGCGCATAGTTCTCGTTGATGTGCCCCGCCACATTGCGCGTGTTGTCCAGGTACACCAGCATGGCGGGCGACCTGACGGTGGCGCGCAGCATGTCGCGGAATTTGCCCAGCGCGTGTGGGCGAATGGCGCGCTCTTCGTATTGCGGCAGATACGTGCCCACGTCGCCTTTGCCCGCGAACACATTGAAGTGGTTCATCCAGAACCACGTCATCTGTTCCTGCAAGGGGGCGGGCGAATACAGCGCGCGCCACACGGCGCGGCTGGCGGCGTCCTGGGCGCGCTGCCGCGATATCGCGCGTGCTTCGCGCTGCGCTTGCAGCTTGGCCTGGGGATCCAGATCGCGCGCGTCTTGTCGCAGCTTGCGCTGCCGCGCCTGGGCGTCCTGTTCCGATTCCCGGTTGATGGGCAGTGCATCGATGGCCGACTGCACCTCGGCGGGTAACCGCGCGTGCGCGTCCGGGTGCAACTGCGCATGCAGGTAGCGCTGCGCGCCTATCTCGCGGATGCGAGCCAGCTCGGCGGGCGTGGCGCCCCAGGTGATGCGGTTGACCAGGGCGGCTTCATACGCGCGGGTGTCCTCTTGCGGGGCAGTGGCCGCGGCAGGGGAAGCAGCAGCCGCTGCCACGCTCGCCAGCGCCAGGCACAGCATTGGCACGGCGTTGGTCAGCAGCATTCGTGATCGCATCATGGCGCAAGACCCTGAAAGGGCAATAAGCGGTGTGACAGGATAATCCTCCGAACATTCCCGCGCCGGGCGGTCCTGAAACGCGCGGAAACCGCAATTTTAAGTTCGCTGCCGACCCGGCGCGGGCTGGGGCCATTGCGGCGCTTGGCGGCACGTCGTCCTATCATGGCCGCTTGCAGTCAATAACGCTGCACAAGACGATGCACAAGACGAACGCAGGAGCACGCCGATGGAAGGAATGATCGAACGCCTGGAGGCGATGTTGGCCAAGGGCACCGACAATATGTTGCTGCGATTTTCGCTGGGCAAGGCCTATGCCGAGCAAGACAGCTTTGAAAAAGCCGAAACCCATTTGCGCGCGGCGTTGGAGTTCGACCCCGCGTATTCCGTCGCGTGGAAATGGCTGGGCAAGGCTTGCCTGGGGCGGGGCGACGTAGAGCAGGCGCGCGCAGCGTGGGACCGGGGCGTGGCGGCCGCCCAGGCGCGCGGCGACAAACAGGTCGAAAAGGAATTGCAGGTGTTCATCAAGCGCCTGGACAAGCAGGCGGCGGCGGGTTCGTGATCGGCCGCGCGCCGCGCTTGATCGCATTCACCCCACCGCCGGCAAATTCCCAAACGCTTCCAACGCACGCAAGCGGCTTTGCGCCAGGTCGACGATCGGCATCGGGTAGCCCGCCGCCGCACGCTCCATCGGGCTGGGGTCGTGGATGGCCTTGTCGTCCAGGTCGGCCAGTTCGGGCAGCCATTCGCGCAGGAACACGCCGCGCGGATCGAAGCGGCGCGATTGCGATAGCGGGTTGAAGACGCGGAAGTACGGCACGGCGTCGGCGCCCGTTGACGCGCTCCATTGCCAGCCGCCGTTGTTGGCGGCCAGGTCGCCATCCACCAGCTGCGCCATGAACCACGCTTCGCCCAGCCGCCAGTCGATCAACAGGTTTTTCGACAGGAACATGGCGGTGACCATGCGCAGCCGGTTGTGCATCCAGCCCAGCGCCAGCAATTGGCGCATGGCCGCGTCCACGATCGGAATACCGGTCCGGCCTTGCTGCCACGCGTGCAGGTCATCTGGCGCGTCGCGCCACGGCACGGCGGCGGTTTCCGGCTTCATCGGCTGATGCATGGACAGCGAGGGGTAGGCGGCCAGCAGATGCTGATAGAACTCGCGCCACAGCAGTTCGTTGATCCATGTGGCCGCGCCCGCCTTGCCGCTATCGATCTCGCCGTGATTGGACGCCAGCGCCGCGCGCAGCGCCTGGCCGGGCGACAGTACGCCTGCCGCCAGATAGGGCGACAAGCAACTGGTGGCGGGCAAGGACGGAAAATCGCGTTCGTCCTTATAGGCGTCGATGATGCCGTCGGTGAAGGCGTCCAGCCGGTCTCCCGCGGCAGTTTCGCCGGCGGGCCATAGCGTGCGCACCGCGTCACTGGGCGCGGCGAAGCCGTCGAAGGCGTCCGGCAGCGGGTCGGCCGTCCAATCGGGCGGGGTTTGGGGGCGGGGGGCGGGCACCGCTACCACCGGCGCCGTGCGCAGCCGTTCGCGGCAGGTGCGCGCATACGGCGTGTACACGCGATAACAGTCGCCCTTGCCCGTGGTAACCGTGCCGGGCCGCAGCAGGGTCGCGCCGTGATGCAGCGTCCAATCCACGCCGATGCCGTCCAGCGCGGCGGCCACGGCGGCGTCGCGGCGGCGTTCGTTGATCGCCCATTCGGTGTTGGCGTGCACTTGGGAAATGCCGTGCGCCCGGCAGAAATCAGCAATCGCCTGGGGCGCGTCGCTCCAGTCCGACACCGTCAGCAGCTTCAGCGGAATGCCGCGTTCGCCCAGATCGCGCGACAGTTCACGCAGGTTGCGCAACCAGAAATCCACCTTGGCCGGCGCGTCGCCGTGCTGGCGCCATTGTTCGGGCGCGGCCAGGAACAGCGCAGTCACCGTTCCGTTTTCACGGGCAGCCGCCAGCGCGGGGTTGTCGTGCATGCGCAGGTCGGTGCGCAGCCAGAGCAGCGTATTCATGGAGGGCGATCCCAGGCAAAAAGTGGGCGAAGGGCGATGCCCTGCGTCGAGGCTGGCATTCTATATTGGCCCGCCGCATGGAAGACGATGTAAAAACTACGAGTAGATGTGACGGCGCGGAGTCGCGGAATCGGCGCTTGCCGAGCGCCCGCTCGCGTGACGCCCGGAACCCGCGCCTCTCCTGGGTAGCGTGGGGACGCGAATGACGTCACGCAGCATGTTGCGAGCCTGGCGGCATGGCCTATACCGGTCAAACCATGAAACACGCTGGCGCGAGGTTTGTATTGACGCGCCTGGGCCGCCGCCATGTAATCGATTCAACGACTGAAAAAAAGTTGAACGCTATGGGAAATCTGATGGACCTTCGCCCGTCCTTTCTACGGGGACGCACATCCGCCGCCACGACATCGCGCGACGTCCTGCAAAAGTTGTGGCGTTCTTTCGATTTACCCGACGAATCCCTCGACCACGTGATGCTGACGGGCGCCGAACCGGTGTTGCCGTCTTCGTTCGCTGTGGGGACGGCCGCGCAAGCCAGCATGGCCGCCGCAGCGCTGGCAGCGGCTGAACTCTGGTATCTGCGAGGCGGCTCGCGCCAGCAGGTCAGCGTAGACATGCTGCACGCGGCGCAGGAATGCCGCAGCCACTTCACCATCAACGGCGTCACGCCCAATATCTGGGACCCGATCAGCGGCGTCTACCAGTGCGGTGACGGGGGCTGGGTGCGCATCCATGCCAACTTTGCGCACCATCGAGACGGCGCGTTGGCCCTGTTGGGCTGTCCCGTCGGAGAGGGCACTACGCGCGACGCGGTCCAGGCGGCGTTGAGCCGCTGGAAAGCGCTGGACTTTGAACAGGTGGCCGCCGACGCGGGCCTGGTGGTTGCCGCGATGCGCAGCTTTGACGAATGGGACCGCCATCCGCAGGGCCAGGCCGTGGCGGCGCAACCCTTGATGACCATTGAGCGCATCGGCGATGCCGACCCGCGTCCCTTGCCCAAGTATGGGCACGACGCCCGGCCGCTGAAAGACATTCGCGTGCTGGACCTGACGCGCATCATCGCCGGCCCCGTGTGTGGCCGGGCGCTGGCGGCTTATGGCGCCGACGTGATGCTGGTGAACTCGCCGCAGTTGCCCAACATCGACAACATCATCGACACCAGCCGGGGCAAGCTCTCGGTGCTGGCTGACCTGGACACGGCCGACGGCCGCATCGCGCTGGGCAACCTGCTGCGCAGCGCCCACGTGTTTGTACAGGGCTATCGGCCGGGCGGGATGGCGGCGCTGGGCTTCGGGCCGGAAGACGCCGCACGTATCCGCCCGGGCATCGTGTATGTGTCGCTATCGGCCTATGGCAACGTGGGCCCGTGGGCCAACCGCCGGGGCTTCGATTCGCTCGTGCAGACCGCCACGGGCTTCAACCACGCCGAAGCGCAGGCAGCTGGCCAGGAAGCGCCCAAGCCCCTGCCGATGCAGATTCTTGACCATGCCTCGGGCTACCTGATGGCGTTTGGCGCGCAGGTGGCGTTGGCGCGCCAAGCAACGGAAGGCGGCAGTTGGCACGTGCGCGTGTCGCTGGCGCAGACGGCGCATTGGTTGCGCGGGATGGGCAGGGTGGAAGGCGGGCTGGACTGCCGCATGCCGGACTTTGACGGTTTGCTGGAAACGGAGGCGTCGGGCTTTGGCGAGCTGGTAGCCGTGCGTCATGGCGCGCGCTTTTCGGAAACGCCGGCCCGTTGGACCCGCCCGTCCAGCCCGCCGGGCACGCATCCGACCGTGTGGCCGTTTAACACGTAGGACGTTCCGCGCTCGTGGCCGGAAAATAACGAAGGCGCCGTTTGGCGCCTTTTTTCTTGCTTGCGGAAGTCGCTTCTTATTTGGCCTTTTCCTGCTTGGCCTTCCAGTCGCGCAGCGCGCGCATGGTGTTCGTCACGTGCGACTCGGGGTTCATGTCGGTGAATTCGTACAGGATTTTGCCCTGCGGCGAAATCACGTAGGAAATCCGCTGTGCGTATTCCGGGCGCTTGTCGTGCACGGCGTCATACGACTTCATGATCTTGCCATCGGCATCCGCCGCCACGGCGAACTTGCCACGGCATTCACTGACAGAGAATTTGTTCAGCGTGTCGATGTTGTCCGTCGATACGCCAATAACGGTGGCGCCCAGCGACTTGTATTCGTCGGTGGCTTCGGCAAAGTTGTGCGCTTCGATGGTGCAGCCCTGCGTGAAGGCGGCGGGAAAGAAATACAGCACGACCGGGCCTTGCTTCAGCGCGTCGTTCAACTTGAACGTGAAGACCTTGCCGCCCAGCGAGGCGTCGGTGCTGAAGTCGGGCGCGGGCGCCCCGACGTTCAAGGCGGCGTGGGCAGATGCGGCGGCCAGCAGGCCGCAGAGCATCAGGCTAGAAACAAGGCGCTTCATGGAAGTCTCCAATAATCAATCGTTGGGCGCGCGGCGGTGGGCGGCAAGTGGCCTACTGTAGTCCGCGCGCGGCCCAGGGTCCAGTTCAGTCACGGTTAGGGCCACCGCCTCGGCCGCCGCCATCGCCGCCACCGCCCGGCTGCCGCTGCGGCTGTTCACGCGCCTGCTGTTGCCGCGCCTGCTGCTGTTCGCGGCCTTGTTGTTGGCGGGCTTGTTGCTGCTGCTGTTCACGCGCCTGTTGCTGGCGCACTTGTTGTTGTTCGCGATCTTGCTGCTGCTGGCGCTGCTGCTGATTCCGCTGCTGCTGATCGCGCTGCTGAATCTGCTGCTGAACCCGCTCTACATCCCGCTGCTGCACGTCTTGCTGCTGGCGGTCGCGTTGCTGTTGGTCCCGCTGCTGCTGATCCCCTTGCGGATTTCGCTGCTGAATCTGCTGCTGAACCCGCTCTACATCCCGCTGCTGCACGTCTCGCTGCTGGCGATCGCGTTGCTGCTGGTCCCGCTGCTGCTGATCCCGTTGCGAATTTCGCTGTTGAATCTGCTGCTGGACCCGCTCTACATCCCGCTGCTGCACATCCCGTTGCGCCTGCGTCCCGACCACGGTCTGGCCCGGGCCTCGGCCTTGGTCCGGCCGATGCGGATTCCCGCGATTCGGGTCGGGGCGGTTGTTGTCGCCGCCCGGTCGCCCACCCTGTGGCCCGCGACCGTTATCGGGGTGATCCACAAACGCCTGCGGCGGGCGGCCCTTGTTGTGGTCGTAGAACTGCGCGCGGTTATTGCCCGCTTCGCGCACGTAGTTGCGCTGTAGGTCGGTCGGCGGCGCATGGCGGTCGTTGCGGGCGGCCAGCTCGCGCGGGTCCGCCGCGCGCCGGATGCCGTTCGGCCCGCCGTGATAACTGACGCGGCGGTTGTCGATGTTGTTGACGACCACGGTGTGGTTGTAGACGTTGGTGACCCGCGTGACGTTTACGTTCGTCACCGAGCGGTTGTAGTAGAAGCGGTCGCGCTTCCAGTAACCGCCCACATAGCCCAGCCCGACATAGCCGAAGCCATAATTGATGCCGCCATAGAATCCCACGTGGGGGCCCCAGTAACCGGGGCTCCATACGTACAGCCCATTGGAGAACCCCCAGTATCCGGGCGTCCACAAGGCGCCGTTATAGGGCGCCAGCACCCAGGCGCCGGGCACCCAGAAAAATCCGTAGCGGTTGCGGCTCCAGTAGCCTGGCACCCACAGATAGCCGTCGGCCGGGGCAGGCGGCTGCACATACTGGGGCAAGCGCGGCGGCGGTTCCGGGCTGCGGTCCACCAGCGCAAGATTCGCGGATGCCGGGTCGCCGCCATCGTAGTCAGGAGCGGCGGGCGCTCCCGGCGGGGGCGGCGGGGCGTCGTAGGTTTGCGCCACGGCGGCGCTGCCCGTCGCCAGCAAGGACACGGCAAGAGCGATATGGGCGGCGGCAGGCCGCAGGCGGGAAATCCGGGCTAGGGGCGTCATGGCAGTTCCTTCAGGACGCGTCGACGGCGACGGTCAATAACCGCGGTAGTAGTAATGCGGCGCGGGATACGCCGGGTAGTAATAGTGCGGCGTGTAATACACCGGCGCGGGGCGATAGTACGCCGGGCGGGCCGGCACCACGACGCATCCGGTCAGCGTGCTGGCGATCACCATCATCAACAAAAGGCGCTTCTTCATGTTCTTGACTCCCTACCTGCGCCAGGCGTGTCATACGCCCTTGGTGCGCTGGTAAGGATTAGGCCATACCGGATGGCAGTCGTTCGCCTCTTGTAATCGATCCGAAACAGCTTTCGCGTGACCGATGTTTGCGCCTGCGTGACGGCGCATGTCGTTGGTATCAAACGTTGCGGAAAAAAGAACGGGGCCGCCATGGCGACCCCGTTTTGCGTCACGCCGCGTCACGCCGCGTAACGGCGATGGCGGCAGTGGAGGCGATCAGTTCCAGCGTCCGCCGTTGCCGGCCAGGCTGAAACGGCCGGCGCCCATGAAGGCCAGCGCCAGCGCGGTGAACAGGAACATGCCTTGCAGTTCCAGTGCCCAGCCGCCATTGTTGGTCATGCTGCTGAGCTGCCCGGTGTGCGCCAACAAGATGGCAACCACCATATTGATGGCGATGATCAGGCCACCCAGGCGCGTGTACACGCCAACGATGAGCAGAACGGGCGCGATGATCTCGCCCACGTAGACGCCATAGGCAAGAAAGCCCGGCAGGCCGTGCGAAGACAGCATGCCGCTGATGCCGGTAACGCCATTGCCCATCAATTTGGACAAGCCGTGCAGCAGAATCAGGATGCCCAAAGCCAGGCGCAGGATCAGCTTGCCGGTATCGTCGGACTTGATCATGGTGAATTTCTCTTGTGATGGTTAAAGGAGGACAAGGCTACGTTGGAACCCACCGCGAACCATTGGTTCCAAGCCCACACCGCCGCGCATCCGACGGGGCGGCTGCGTCAAGCGGCGCCATTATGGCAAATGCCCTGCAAAATCATCAAGCTTTCGTCACGTCCTGGCGGTAATTGCTGGCGGTACCGCCGGGCGTATCGAACCCTGCCAAAAATCAGAATTCCTCAAGAAAGCGCATACGGAAGCGCCGGCCCTTGATGTTGCTGTTGGACACGCGCGAAAACGCCTGCTTGGCAATCTGGCGGTCCAGCGCCACGTAGGCGTTGAATTCCGTGATGTTGATCTTGCCCACCTGTTCAAACGTCAGCCCGCCGTCGCCCGTCAGGGCACCCAGCAGGTCGCCCGGGCGCAGCTTGTCTTTCTTGCCGCCCTGGATGCACAGCGTGACCATGGGCGCACGCAAGGGGCGGTCGGCCTTGGGTTTCAGCGATTTGATGTCGCCCCACTTCAAGGGCGAGCCCTGGTATTGCTCAACCAGGTTGGCCCAGCGCATCTCGTCGGGCGAACACAGGCTTAGCGCCAAACCCTTCTGATCGCCCCGGCCGCTGCGGCCGATGCGGTGCACGTGCACTTCGGTGTCCTTGGTGACGTCCACGTTGATGACGGCGCCCAGATTCTGGATGTCCAGGCCACGGGCCGCCACGTCGGTCGCCACCAGCACGGCGCAGCTCTGGTTGGCGAACTGGATCAGGATCTCGTCGCGTTCGCGCTGTTCCAGGTCGCCATTGAGCGCCTGTGCGCTGATGCCGTCGGCTTGCAGGCGTTCCACCAGGTCGTGGCTGCGGACCTTGGTGTTGCAGAACGCCAGCGTGGACACGGGGCGGTAATGCGCCAACAGGCGGGCCACGGCGTCCAGGCGGTCTTTTTCGTCGATTTCAAAGAAGATCTGTTCGATGCGGCTGGCGTCGTGCTGCGCCTCGACCTTGACCTCGGCGGGGTTGCGCAGAAACCGCGCGCTGAGCTTGCGGATGTTGTCGGGGTAGGTGGCCGAGAACAACAGCGTCTGGCGCTTGGTGGGGCAGTGCGAGGCAATGGCCACGATGTCGTCGTAGAAGCCCATGTCGACCATGCGGTCGGCTTCGTCCAGCACCAGCGTGGTCAGGCCGGCCAGGTCCAGGCTGCCGCGTTCCAGATGGTCCTGGATACGGCCGGGCGTGCCCACCACCAGATGCGCGCCGCGCGCCAGCGATTCGGCTTGGGGGCGGGCAGGCGCGCCGCCGCACAGCGTCAAGATCTTCACGTTGGGAATCAGGCGCGCCAGACGGCGCAGTTCCTGTGCAACCTGGTCGGCCAATTCGCGGGTGGGGCACACCAGCAACGCTTGCGGCGCCAGGCGGGTGGGGTCCAGCTTTTGCAGCACGCCCAGGCCAAACGCCGCGGTCTTGCCGCTGCCGGTCTTGGCTTGCGCGATGATGTCGCGGCCTTCCAGGATCAGCGGCAGGCTTTGCGCCTGGATAGGCGTCATTTGCTCAAACCCCAGGCTTTGCAGGTTATCAAGCAGGGCGGGCAGAAGGGGAAGGGTAGAAAAGGGCGTGTTGGTCACAATAGGGCGGTTCGCAAAAACCGCGAAAAAACGAAGTCGACCGACAGTGTAAGCCCTGGAGTGGGCGGACCCTAGCCCGCAGCCCTGGCCCTGGCCACAGCCCCAGCCCCACAGCCCCAGCCCCACAGCCCCACAGCCCAGTCCAGCCCAGCCCAACCCAGCCCAACCCAGCCCAACCGAGCCCAGCCCAGCCCCAGCCCCAGCCCAGCCGCCCGCTGTGCCGCTAGCCCCGCCGCTACCCTTCAGCGTCGTAGGTGCCGGCCAGCGCGCGGGCGGCCTCTTGCATGCGGGGCAGCCAGCCGCGCGCCCCGTCGATGGACAAGCGGGCCACCGGCGCGTGCAGCGCCACGGCGGCGATCACCCGCGAGCCACGCAGGATCGGCACGGCCATGCAGACGATGCCCAGGAGGAATTCCTCGCGGTCAAAGCTGGCGCCTTCCTTCTTGATGGCGCGCAGCTCGTTTTCCAGCGCGCCCACCTCGCACAACGTGTTCGGCGTGTAACGCGGCAGGGGCGCGGCGGCCAGCAGGCGCGCGCGCGCCTCGCGCCGCATGTGCGCCAGAAACAGCTTGCCGCTGGCCGAACAATGCAGCGGCACGCGCGAGCCCGTTTGCAGGTTCACCCGCAGCGGCCAGGCGGTTTCCACGCGGTCCAGGTAAATGACTTCGTCGCCATCCAGCATGGTGCAGTTACAGGTTTCGCCGATTTCGTCGACCAGGCTGTCCAGGATGCGATGGCGTTCACCGCGCAAGGGGGAATTAAGCAGCGTCTCGCGGGCCAGGGCGCTAAGCCGGGGGCCGCTGACATAGCTTTTGCCGGCGGGTTCGCGCAGCAGCATCCCGGCGTCGACCAGCCGCGTCAGGATGCGCAGCACCGAGGGCTTGGGCAGGCCCGTCGCGTCGGTCAGGGCCGCCAGCGACACCGGCGCGTCGGACCGGGCTACCTGTTCCAAGAGGGTCAGCGCGCGTAGCGCGGCAGAGGATTCGTCTTTCATCTTTCAATATTTGAAGATTCAGCTGCCAGGGCGCCATCGTCGTACGGATTTTGCAGAAAATGGAACGCAGTGGGATGGGAAACGCGGGATTTCTCCGGCAGTATCGATTCACCCCGGCCACGATGCAAGCACGATGCGGGCAACCGCCCCGCGTGCCACCTCCCACAGCGCCGGCCTGCCAGGAGAGACACCATGAGCAGCAAGCAACACATGACCCCCAGTGAAGCGTTCGTTGAAACGTTGGTCGCGCAGGGCGTCAAGGACGTATTCGGCATTGTGGGTTCGGCCTTCATGGACGCGCTGGACTTGTTCCCCGCCGCCGGCATCCGCTTCGTGCCCACCGTGCACGAGCAGGGCGCCGCCCACATGGCCGACGGCTATTCGCGCGTGACCGGCCGCCACGGCGTGTGCATCGCCCAGAACGGGCCGGGCATCACCAACTTCGTCACCGGCGTTGCCGCGGCGTACTGGGCGCACAGCCCCGTCGTGGCGATCACGCCCGAAACCGGCACGGCCGGCATGGGCCTGGGCGGTTTTCAGGAAACCGAGCAGCTGCCCATTTTTTCCCGCATCACCAAGTACCAGGCGCACGTGAACCGGCCGGATCGCATGGCGGAATTCACCGCCAAGGCCTTTGACAACGCGATGGCCGAACGCGGCCCGACGCAGCTGAACATCCCGCGCGATTATTTCTACGGCGAGATCGATGTGGCCATCCCCGAACCGCGCCGCGTGCGCCGGGGGCCGGGCGCCGAAGAAGACCTGGAAGCGGCGGCGCGGCTGCTGGCCGAGGCCAAATTCCCGGTCATCGTGGCGGGCGGCGGCGTGCTGTTTTCCCAGGGCCAGGCGGAATGCGTGGCCTTGGCCGAACTGCTGGGCGCGCCGGTCGTTACCAGCTATCTGCACAACGACGCCTTTCCCGCGAGCCACCCGCTGTGGTGCGGCCCGCTGGGCTATCAAGGGGCCAAGGCCGGCATGAAGCTGCTGTCGCAAGCCGACGTCGTGCTGGCGCTGGGCACGCGGCTGGGGCCGTTCGGCACCTTGCCGCAGCACGGCCTGGACTACTGGCCGCAGGGCGCGCGCATCATTCAGGTGGATGCCGACCACCGCATGCTGGGGCTGGTGCGGCCCGTGTCGGTCGGCATCTGCGGCGACGCCAGGCCCGCCGCCGCCGCGCTGACCGAAAAGCTGAAGTCGCGTGACGTCGCTTGCGTGCGCACCAAGGCCGCGCGCGGTGACGACATCGCCTCGCAAAAGGCCGCCTGGGAAGCCGAGCTGGATGGCTGGTCGCACGAACGCGACGACTGGAGCCTTGACATCATCGAACAAGGCGGCGGCCGCATGCACCCACGGCGCATGCTGCGCGAGCTGGAACGCGCGATGCCCAAGCATGTCATGGTGTCCACCGACATCGGCAACATCTGCTCGGTGTCCAACAGCTATCTGCGCTTTGACGAGCCGAACTCCATGCTGGCCGCCATGAGCTTCGGCAACTGCGGCTACGCGCTGCCCGCGTTGATCGGCGCCAAGCTGGGCCGCCCGGACCGCCCGGCCGTGGCCTATGTGGGCGACGGCGCGTGGTGCATGAGCTTTCAGGAATTGCTGACGTGCGTGCGCGAAAAGATCCCGGTCACGGCCGTGGTGTTCCATAACGGCCAGTGGGGCGCGGAAAAGAAAAACCAGGTGGACTTCTATGGCCGCCGCTTCGTGGGCAGCAATCTGCTGAACCCGAATTTTTCCGAGCTGGCGCGCGCCATGGGCGCCGAGGGCATCCGCGTCGAACACGCGGACCAGGTGGGCGCGGCGTTGCAGGCGGCGTGCCAGGCGCAGTCCGAAGGCAAGACCACGGTGCTGGAAATGATGGTCAGCCAAGAGCTGGGCGATCCGTTCCGGCGCGACGCGCTGAAGCAGCCCGTGCGCTTTCTGGATAAGTACAAGCGCTACGTCAACCAGCCGTTCCAGGCGGGCGAGGTGCCGTTGCCGATCGATCCGGTTGGGCGTTAGGGCCAGCCGCCGCCAGAGACCAGGAGCCCGCCGTATGGCTAGCGATCAATTGTTCGCGCCCCTGCGCGATGCCGCGCTGTCGGCGGGCCGTTTGCGCACGGCGGTGGCGTACCCCATGTCGGCCTCCAGTCTGGATGCCGCCGTGCAGGCGCAGCGCGCCGGCCATATCGAGCCCGTGCTGGTGGGGCCGGCGCGCAAGCTGCTTGACCGCTTGGCACAGGCGGGCTTGCGGCCGGGCGACTTCGACATCGTCGACACGCCCGATGACGAATGCCTGGCCGCGCAGACGGCGGCGGGGCTGGCGCGCGACGGCGCCGTGCAGATGTTGATGAAGGGCAGCCTGCATACCGAACACTTCATGGCCGCCGTGGTGTCGCGCGAATCCGGTTTGCGCACGAGCCGGCGCGTCAGCCATGCCTTTGTGATGGGCGTTGCCGCCTACGCCAAGCTGTTCATCCTGACGGACGCGGCGGTCAACATCGCGCCTACGCTGATGGAAAAGGCCGACATCGCGCAAAACGCCATCGACCTGGCGCAAGCGCTGGGCATCGACCGGCCCAAGGTGGCGGTGTTGTGCGCCACGGAATCCGTCAACCCGGCCATGCCCGCCACGCTGGACGCGGCGGCCCTGTCCAAGATGGCCGACCGCCAGCAGATACGTGGCGGCGACATCGATGGCCCGCTGGCATTCGACAACGCCATTTCGCGGCAGGCGGCGCACGAAAAGGGCATTGTGTCGCGCGTGGCGGGCGACGCCGACATCCTGCTGGCGCCCGACATCGAAGCGGGCAACATGCTCTACAAGGAGCTGACCTGGCTGGCCGGCGCGGACACCGCCGGGCTGGTACTGGGCACGCGCGTGCCGGTGCTGCTGACCAGCCGGTCCGACTCCGTGCAGGCGCGCGTCAACAGCTGCGCCATCGCGGTGCTGCACGCCCGTGCCTTGCTGGCAGCACGCGACGCTTGAACCCGGAAAATTCTGGTGCAAGCGATTTGCCGCGTCTGGTTCTAGACCCTGCCACCCCCGCCACGTACCTTGAGTCCAGACGCCCGCGCGCGCTTTGCGACGGGTATTTCGACACAGGGAGCAGGCAATGCCAAACACCGTCACCGCCGACATGCTGGCCGAATTCGCGGCCGCCTGGAACCGCCACGATATCGACGCGCTGATGCGCTTCATGACGCAAGACTGCGTGTTCGAGACCGTCGGCGGACCGGACGCCTGCGGCAGCCGGCACACGGGGGCGGAAGCCGTCCGCACGGCCTTCGCGGCGGCCTGGAAGAACTTCCCGGATGCGCAATGGAACAACGGCCGGCATTGGGTGGCGGGCGATCGTGGCGTGTCGGAATGCACATTCACGGGAACGGCGGCCGACGGCACGCGCGTCGAGGCCGACATGGTCGATATCTTCACCTTTCAAGACGGCAAGATCCGCGTGAAGAACGCGTTCCGCAAGCAGCGGCCCGCATTGCCCGCCCGGGCGTGAGACGCGCATGGATACCCAAATGTCCTTCGACACTACGCGCCCGGCGCCGGCCGCCGCCGCACGCGTGAACGCCTACAACCCCACGTACGACCCGCTGGTGTCGCCACCCGGCCAGGGGCAGGACTACGCGCCCACCTACTGGGTCGCCACCGCGGGCGCACCGCCCGAAGACGATGGCCCCATCCAGGGCGACGTGGATGCCGATGTGGTGATTGTGGGTTCGGGCTTCACGGGCCTGTCCGCCGCGCTGACGCTGGCGCGCGACTTCGGCGTGCGCGCGCTGGTGCTGGACGCCAACCGCGCGGTGTGGGGCTGCACCAGCCGCAATGGCGGGCAGGGGCAGAATGCCTCCGGGCGCCTGTACCGGTCGCAATGGATCGGCCGCTGGGGCATGGATACCGCCAAGCGCCTGGACGCCGAAATCCGCGAAGGGTTCGAATACTGGAAAAGCCTGGTGGCCCAGGTCGATTGCGACGCGCAGCCCGGCGGGCATCTGTACACCGCGCATCGGCAGAAGAAGATGGCGTTCCTGGCGAACGAGGCGCGCGTCATGCGCGAGGTGTTCGGCTACGACGCCCGCATGCTCAGCCAGGGTGAGTTGCGTGAACGCTATGTGCACGATCACGAGGCCGTCGGCGCCATGCACGAGCCCGACGGCGTGGGCGTGCATCCCTTGAAGCTGGCGTATGGTTATTTGCGCCAGGCGCGCGCGCTGGGCGTGCGCGTGCATCCGTCCAGCCCGGTGCTGGGCTGGCGCCGCGACAATGGCGCCATCGCCCTGCAAACCCCGGCGGGTGTAGTGCGTGCGCGCCGCGTGGCGTTTGCCACCGGCGGCTACACGGCGCAGGGCATCAACCCGTTGCTGGACAATCGCATCATGCCGGTGCTGTCCAATTCCATGGTGACGCGTGTGCTCTCCGACGCCGAGCGCGAGGCCGCCGGCCTGAAAAGCACCGTGTTCATCACCGACACCCGCACCTTGCGTTTCTATTACCGCCTGCTGCCCGACGGCCGCATGCAGATCGGCAGCCGTAGCGCCTTGCGCGGCGCCGACGCCCAGCACCCGCGCCACCTGGCCTTGCTGCGCGAGGGGCTGGCGCGCAAGTTTCCGTCGCTGCGTGATGTCGAGGTGGCGTATTCGTGGTGGGGCTGGGTCGACGTCAGCCACGACATGATGCCGCGCGTAACGCAGCCCGACCCGTCCCAGCCCGTGTACTACGCCTTTGGCTACGGCGGCAACGGGGTGGCGTTCTCGGCCCAGGCCGGCAAGCGGCTGGCCCAGCGGATGATGGGCCAGGACGGCGCGCCCTGGAACCTGCCCATCTACGATTCACCGCTGCCCGGGCACCTGTTCGCCCCGTTCAGGCGGCTGGGGCAGGGGCTGCTGTATCGCTGGTATCACCTGCGGGACGAGCATCTGTAGCGTGCACAGGTGTCGTGCATCGGTGGCGGGGCCCCCGTAGCGTGCAAGCTGAACCGCGTGCCGAACGCGGCCCGCGCCTACGCCGCCGCCCGCAGCCGATACCGGCGCACCACCTGCGCCAGTTTTGCGATGCCCGGTTCGATCAGTTCGGGCCGTATCGACGTGAATCCCACACGCAGGAAGTTGCGGGGCGCGTCGGCCCCGTTCATGAAAAAGACGTCGCCCGGTTCCACCACCACGCCCTCGGCCAGCGCCGCCTCGGACAGCTGCGCCGCGTTCAGCCAGGGTGGGCCTTGCAGCCAGCACGACGACGACCCCGTGATGGGCGTGGGCGTGAAGTCGGGCAAGTGGCGGGCCAGCGCGTGCGCCAGTTCCGCGCCGCGCCGCTGATACGCCTGCGATTGCTTGCGCAGCAGTGAATGGTGATGGCCCAGCGAAATAAACAGCGAAAACGCGCGCTGGATGTACGCGGACGGGTGCCGCAGCATCAGCCGGCGCAGCGCGCGCAGTTCGCGGGTCAGCTCGCGCGGGGCAACGATATAGCCGATGCGCAGGCCCGGCGCGAACGACTTCGCCAGGCTGCCGACATAGATCACCCGCCCGTCACGGTCCTGGCTTTTCAGCGCCGGAATCGCGCCTTCGCCCCAGCGGCTTTCGCTTTCGAAGTCGTCTTCGATAATCATGCTGTCGGCCTGTCGCGCCAAGGCCAGCAGGGTTTCGCGGCGTTCCATCGACAGCGTGACGGTGGTGGGGCATTGATGCCCCGGCGTCACAAACACATAGTCGCAGCCCAGCAGATGCGTGCCCGTGCACAGGCCGCCTTCGTCCACCGGCATCGGCAGCAAGTGGCGCGTATGGCTGGCAAAGATGTTGCGGGCGTCGGGGTAGCCGGGGTCTTCCATGCCGACCACGGTGTCTTCGTTGACCAGCAGGTCCGCCAGCAGATACAGGGCGTGCTGCGCACCCACGGTGATCACGATTTCTTCGGCATCCGCCCACACGCCCCGGCGCGGCAATACCTGCGTGCGGATCTGTTCGATCAGCGCGGGGTCGTCGTGCGTGATCAGGTCGGGCGCCCAACTGCGGATGTCCAGTACCGACAGCGCCTTGATGCAGCATTCGCGCCATTCGGCGGTGGGAAACAGGTCTGCGTCGAACTGGCCGTACACAAACGGGTAGGGCTGCTTCTGCCAGTCTTGCGGCTTGGTGATATTGCGCTGTTGCGATGGCCGAAAGCGCAAGCGCTCGTCCCAGCGCACGCGTTGCGGGGCCTCAACGTCCAGCATGGCGGCGGTCGGATCGGGCGCCGAACCCGAATGCCCCTGCATCACCGAATCGCAAACGAAATGGCCGCTACGTTCGCGCGACACCAGATACCCTTCGCTGACCAGCTGCTGGTACGCAAAGACCACCGTGTTGCGCGCAATGCAAAGCTGGTCGGCCAACTGGCGGCTGGACGGCACCGGCATGCCAGGCGGCAGGTGCCCGCTAAGAATGGCCGACACCAGCATCTGGCGCACGCGGCCTTGCAGGCTGAGGTTGGGCGCGCTTTCCCGTTCGAACAGGCGTTCCCACATCACAGGCTTTTGCATCGCGGCCTGGCTGGACATGACGGCTCCTTGTGATGGCGGCGCGGGGCCTCAAGGCAAGGGCCGCCGCGCGATCCGGTAGGTAGGATAGAGGACGCCCCTTTGGGGCGGAATGGGGGATTGCCCTGCCGGGCGCGTGCAGCGGCCGGGCAGGGCAATCGGGGCCGCGCCATCAGCCCGCCACATCGGCCCGTGCGGCTAGATGCGTCCCTTCCAGGGGATGGCAAATTTCTCCACGTATCGCACCAGCAGATCGAAGGCGAAGGCGAATACGCCGATCACGATGATGCCCATGATGACGATGTCGCTGGCCAGAAACTGCGCGGCGTTCAGCACCATGAAGCCCAGGCCCCGGTCCGCTGCCACCATTTCAGCGGCCACCAGCGTGGTCCACCCCACGCCGATGCCGATGCGCAGGCCCGTGAAAATCTCCGGCATGGCCGCCTTCAGGATCACGTGCCACACGATCTGCATCGGCGTGCCGCCCATGGCGTAGGCCGCATGGATCTGTTCGATGGATACCGACCGCACCCCGGCGCGCGCCGCGATGGCCATGGGTGCAAAGATCGCCAGATAAATCAGCAGGATCTTCGGAAATTCCCCGATGCCGAACCAGATGATGATCAGCGGCAGGTACGCCAACGGCGGCAGGGGGCGGTAGAACTCGATGGGCGGGTCGAAGATGCCGCGCGCGTAGCGGTTGACGCCCATCAGGATGCCGACCGGCACCGCCGTGATGCAGGCCAGGAAAAATGCCGAGAACACGCGTGTCAGGCTGGCCATGGCGTGTTCGGCCAAGGTGGAATTGGCCACGCCGTCGGTCATGGCCGACACGAACTTGTCGTACACGGCAAAGGGCGAAGGCAGGAACAGCGGCTTGACCCAGCCGGTGCTGGTCACCAGGAACCACAGCGCCACCAGCGCAATGCTGGTGATCAGGCTGATGTGGCCGCTGTAGCCCGCGCCGGGGGCGCCATAGACCTTGCCGGGGGCGGCCGGCTTGCGGCCCCCGCGCGGTTCACGCATGGGCCGGCTCGCGGGCGGGCTCGTGGGCGGCAAGCTCGTCGCCGTAGATGATGCCAAGGACTTGCTCGCGCATGGCGATGAAGTCGGGGCTGGATTTGATGCGGCGGCCATCGCGGGTCTCCAGGTAGCGCCGGTTGAAATCCGGCGTGAAGGTGTGCGTGATGCGCCCCGGGCGCGGCGACATGACGATGAGCCGCGATCCCAGGAACAGCGCCTCTTCCACGCTATGGGTAATGAAGAAGAACATCTTGTTGGTCTGGCGCCAGATATCCAGCAGCAGTTCCTGGATGGTTTCACGCGTCAGCGCGTCCAGCGCCGCCATGGGTTCGTCCATCAGCAGCATGGCGGGGTCGCAGGTCAGCGCGCGCGCAATGCCCACGCGTTGCTGCATGCCGCCGGACAGCTGGTAGATCATGTGACGGTGAAAGTCCTGCAAGCCCACCAGTTCCAGGTTGCGGCGGGCGCGGGCACGCCGCGTTTCCTTGTCCACGCCTTGCAGCTTCAGGCCAAATTCCGTGTTCTCCAGCACGTTCAGCCAAGGCAGCAGGGCGTGCTTCTGGAACACCACGCCCCGGTCGGCGCCCGGGCCAATGATGGGCCGCCCGCCCAGCGTGATCTGCCCTTCGGTAGGGGACAGAAAGCCGGCAAGCAGGCTAAGCAAGGTGGTCTTGCCGCAGCCCGACGCGCCCAGCGCCACGACGAACTCGCCGGGCTCGATGGTCAGGTTGACGTCTTGCAGCGCGATGACCGGCCCGCTGTCGTGCAAGCCGGGATAAGTGACGCTGACATGGTCCGCGCGCAGCGCCTGGGCGGCGGGCAGGGTCGGGTGGTTCATGCGGATTCCCCTTGTAACGGGACGCCCGCGTCTAGGCGGGCGTCCTTTCCGAAGACAGCCGGGCTACCTACTTGGCCGCCGCCTTCGCGTACTGGTCGGTCACGTGCGGGCTGTAGTCGGTCAGCGCCCGGTCGATCTGCTTCTGGTCCTTCAGGAACTTGGCGCTGGCGTCCAGCGCGCGCACCGCGCCGGATTCCTTGCCGCCACCCAGCCATGTCGGCGACGCCTGCTCTTGCGCGGTCGGGAACACCAGCAGCTTGAGCGCGCCGATGATGTCGTCCGGCTTGCCGCCGATCAGCCGCACGATGCCTTTGACCTGCGGCGAATCGGCCGTCCACTTGGCGCCGTTGGCCTGGTAGTCGGCATAGGACTTGGCCAGCACGCCCGTGAAGGCGGCCATGAACTTCGGGTTCTTCGCCGCCCAGGCGCGGTCCACGACGATGCCGTCGAACGTGGGCACGCTGGCGCGGCCGATGGCTTCGGAATCGGCAATCACCTTGCCGGTCTTTTCGATTTCAGTCAGCGCGGGCGGCCAGACGTAGGCGGCGTCGATGTCGCCGCGCTGCCAGGCGGCCACGATCTGCGGCGGCTGCATGTTCAGGATGCGCACGTCGCGCGGGTTGATCTTCCATACCTGGTCCAGGCCCACCAATAGGTGAAAGTGCGACGTCGATACAAACGGCGTCGCCACCCGCTTGCCCTTCAAATCAGCCGTGCTGTTGATGCCCGAGCCGTTACGCGCCACCAGTGCTTCGGACTTGCCGATGTTGTCCAGGATCCAGAACAGTTGCAGGTCCACGCCGCGCGTGGCGGCCGATGTGATGCCGGTCGACCCCAGCACCCCCACCGGCACATTGCCCGAGGCCAGCGCCGTGGAAATATCCCCGCCGGACGTGAACTGGCGCCAGTCGACCTGGTACCCGGCTTCCTTAAATGCGGCATCGAAACTGCCATCGGCAATGGACGACAAAAACGGGCCCACGATCTGTTGATAGCCCACCACCAGCTTGGTCTGGGCGTAAGCGGGCGCGGCCACCAGCGCAGCGGCAAGGCCGGCCAGGGTGCAGCGGCGGATGAGGCGGTAAATCGCGTTCATGGTGATCTCCGAAAGAGAGTGGGCCGCGCCCCGACGCGACCGGCTTTGTGCCGGTGCGGCCTGGTGCCAGTTTGCCCGGATAGGGCCAGAACGCTAGGTCCAGATGGGCGGTTCAGTAGGTGCCAAAGCGGCGACCCGAGCCGCGCGCGGGCGGGATGTGCCCATGGTGGTTCCCGGCATCGTCCAGCGGCTATCGGCCAAATGCCCGAGGCCCGCGCCAGCGCTCGTCGATAGCACCAAAGCATCGCTTTCGCGGTGACGGAAATGTCATTCATTTGTTAACGATTTGTCGGAGGCGCTGGGATACATTCGTTTCGTCCGACCCAGCGGGCGCGGTGGACACCCCAGGCCCTCAGTCCCCGCTGGCGCGCGTTGCTGCCCCGGGGTCATGAATTCCTTCGAGGTCGTATGTTCACTCACTTGAAAGTCCGCAGCTGTCTGGGCATTTTGCTTGCGCTGTTCTTCACCGGCATGCTGGTCGCCAACGGCGCGGCCTGGCTGGACACACGCTCCAGCAACGCCAAGCTGGGCCAGGTCAACGAAGCCTATTCAATGCGCGTCGTGCCCGTTTACGAGGCCTACACCCTGATGCTGCGCGCGCGCCTGGCGATGGACGCCGCGATGATCAACCGGCAGGTCGGCCGCACCACGGAAAGCGATGACGACGCCGCGCGTGCCGAAGACCTGTGGCGACGCTCGCGCGAGCGGTTCGATGCGTTCGCCAGCGAGGTGCGCGCGCCCGCGTTGCAGGAAAAAGCGGCCCCGGTGGCGGCCGCGTTCAAGCTTTACGACTCGTTGGCCGCCGAACAGTTCGAATCCATGCGCGGCCAGGACGCCCGGGCGTTCGCCTTGCAGATGGACGCGGTGCAGGGCGCCCACTTGGCGTTCGACCACGAAGTGGCCGGCTATCTGCGCTATGTCGACGCCCAGACCAACGGCTTTGTCGAAGCCGCCGCCACCCAGCACGTGCGCGCCAATACGCTGATCGCGGCGCTGCTTGCCGTGGCCGTGTTGCTCAGTATCGGCGCGGCGCTGTTTGTCAGCCGCTCGGTGTTACGCCCCTTGCTGCGCGCCGGCGCGCATTTTCAAAGCATCGCCGACGGCAATCTGACCAACCCGATCGAGATCAAATCGCACAATGAAATGGGTCAACTTTTTCTTGGCCTGCAACGCATGCAGGCCAGCCTGGCCAAGACGGTCGCCGCCGTCCGCCAAAGCGTGCACCAGATCAGCCACGGAACGCGCGACATCGCCGAAGGCAATGTGCTGCTGTCGTCGCGTACCGAACAGCAAGCCGCTACCTTGGAAGAAACGGCGCTGTCGATGGGCCGGCTGGCGGTAACCGTCAAGGAAAACGCCGACAACGCGCTGCGCGCCAACCAGCTGGCCGAAGGCGCGTCGCAGGTGGCGGGGCGGGGCGCGGCGGTGGTGGCCGACGTGGTCGGCACCATGCAGGACATCAGCGCCAGTTCGGCCAAGATCACGCACATCGTGTCGGTCATCGACGGCATTGCGTTTCAAACCAACATCCTGGCGCTGAACGCGGCCGTGGAAGCGGCGCGCGCGGGGGACCAGGGCAAGGGGTTTGCCGTGGTGGCCGGTGAAGTGCGGGCGCTGGCGCAACGCAGCGCGCTGGCCGCGCGCGAGATCAAGCAGCTGATCGCCGACTCGGCCGGCCGGGTGCAGGCGGGCGCGCAGCAGGTGGCGCTGGCCGGCGAAACGATGCGCGAAATCGAAAGCGCCGTGCACCGGGTGACCGACATCATGGGTGAAATTGCCGCGGCATCCAGCGAGCAGGCCCAAGGCATCGACCAGGTGAACCTGGCCGTGTCCAGCATGGACGAGGCCACGCAACAGAACGCGGCGCTGGTCGAGCAGGCCGCCGCATCGGCGCGCGCGCTGCGCGACCAGGCCGAAGGTCTGGCGCAAACCGTCGCCGTCTTCACCGTATCGCCGCGCGTGGTCATCGACATGCCCGATGCGCGTGTGTCGAATGCATCCACGGCAAACCAGACGAACCCGGCCCGGGCGGGGGCGCCGCGCAAGCGCGTGGCGTTGCAGCGCCCGGCAGCGGCGCCCGCGCCGGCGGGCCTGGGTGCGGCCGTGCAGGACGATTGGCAGGTGTTCTGACGAAGCGGCGCCGGAAGGAGGATCTGGCGCCCGCCCGGTAGTATCCGCTGGCCGGTTCCGTGGGGATAGGCCAGCGGTCGATCAACGCTACGCACGTGCGCAAAGCCGGGCAGCCGGTCGGCCGCGTGCCCTCACGACAAGAAGAAAACAATGAGCGATTTCGACATGGTGATACGCGGTTCGCTGGTCAACGCCGATAGCATTCTGGAAGACGGCTGGTTGGGGATCATGGACGGCAAGATCGCGGCAATGGGCAGCCACAGCCCGCCCGCCGCGCGGGATCTGGTGGACGCGCGCGGCTTGTGGGTGCTACCGGGCGCCGTCGACAGCCGTACGTATATCGGCGGCTGGGCCGATGGTTGCGGCATCCGCCGCGCCTCCCGGGCGGCAGCCGCAGGCGGCGTGACCACGCTGGTGGACATGCCTTACGAACACGCCGAGGTGGTCGCCAGCCGCGCGCAGCTGGATGCGATGGTCTCGCGCATCGGGCGTGAGGCGCATGTGGACGTGGCGGTGGCGGGCACCGTCAACACCCAGCACGGCCTGGATGCCGCTGACGCCCTGGCCAGCGGCGGCGTGTGCGCCTTTTCCATTCCCACGTTCGAGCACGAACGCAACCGCTTTGCCCATCACGAAAGCGATTTATTGCAGGCTTTTCAGGGCATTGCGCGCTTCGGCCTGGCGTGCAGCATGCACAACCACGCGCGGCTGACGGCCAGCCGTAACGCGCGGCGCTTGCTGGATGCCGGCCGGGCGGGCAGGGAAGTGCTGGCCCGCGCCAACCTGCCCCTGATCGAAGGCCTGACCACGCGCCTGCTGTGTCGCGTCGGCGCGGCGGCCGGGGTGCGCATGCAGGCGGCGGATGTGTGGTCCGAAGAAGGCTATGCCATGTGCGCCCGCTACCGCCAGGCCGGGCACTGGGTCACCATCGAAACCAGCCTGCGCAGCTTGGTCATGAGCACCGAAGATGCGATGCAGCAGTTTGGTGGATCAGCCGACGACTACCCCTTGCTGCGTCCCAGTGTCGAGGTCGACGCCCTGTGGCGGCGGCTGGCCACCGACATGTGCACCTTCGTGTCCAGCGGATACCAGGCGCGCGGCGACGACGCCGGTGATGACTCGGCCCCCACCGTGGACTACGGGCCCGACCTGCTCTTGCCCGCGCTGTGGTCCGGCTGCGAATCGCGCGGCCTGTCGCCCACGCTGGTGGTACGACTGCTGTCGCAAAAGCCCGCCGAACATTTCCTGCTGGACGACCGCAAGGGCTCGTTCGATATCGGCAAGGACGCGGACTTCGTCGTGCTGGCGCCCGGGCGGTCGGCGGCGCAGCCTGAGCAGGCGTTCGGCCGGCCCTACACCGTGCATGTGTTTGGCACGTGGCGCCGTGGCGAACTGGTGTATGACGGCAGCCAGGTGCAAGGCGAACCGGGCAAGGGCCGTTACCTGCGGCCGCGCGCCACGGTCCGTGAGGAGCGTGGCGCGATGATGATGTGACGCATGAGCCGATGCGCGCCGGGCGTGAGCGCGGCGCGCATTAATCAGTAGGGCGGGTCGCGTTGTTCCAGGACGTAGCCCAGGCCCCAGACGGTGTGCAGCAGGCGCGAACTGAAGGGGTCGTCCATTTTCATGCGCAGCCTGCGCACGGCCACGTCGATGGCGTTGGTGCCACGGTCAAAGTTGATGCCCCACACGTGCGCCGCCAGGTTCATGCGCGACTGCACTTCGCCATGCTTGCGCATCAGCCGTTCAAGCAGCGCGAATTCAATCGCGGTCAGCCGGATGCGTTGGCCTTCGCGCAAGGCCTTGCGGCTTAGCAGTTGCAGTTCAAGATCGCCCACGCGCAAGACGTGTTGCGTGCTGGGCTCGTCGGCCGGTGAGGATCGCCGGTTGATCGCCTTCATGCGCGCGACCAGCTCGCAGGTGGCATAGGGCTTGGCCAGGTAGTCGTCCGCGCCTTCGCTCAAGCCTTGCACGCGGGCTTGCAGTTCGTCGCGCGCCGAGACGATCAGCACCGGCACATTGCTTTCCTTGCGCAGTTCCCGCAGCACGGTGAAACCGTCCATCACGGGTAGCTGCACATCAAGCAGGATCAGGTCATAGGGAAATGTTTTTGCAATGCGTAGGCCGCTTACTCCATCGGTGGCAATGTGGACGATCTGGCCTTGCTCGGCAAGCGTATGGCTCAGTGCTTCCGCCGAGGTCTTGTCATTGTCGATTACGAGGACTTTCATGGGTTGCTGCATCGAATGGACGCCGCTGGCTTGCGGGGCCGCGCCAAGGCGCGAACCTGCAAATTGGCGGTCTTGTGCAAACGGACTGGCGCAACGATTGCAGCGATAAAGCGTGCACGCCAGGCGACCCGTCATGCTGACGGCTAATAACGCTCTTGTGAATTGGAAGAGTCTTAAAAATGCCCCGACCGGCAGGCCGGTCGGGGTAAAGCTGCTGCGAACGGTGTGTCAGATCGGGGGGGGGAAGGCGACGACACCGTTTTTGCTGCGACGACTGCAACTTCAAACAACAACTAGACATCTCACGACGTTCGCTTTCGGAGGCTGTGGCGGCTCCGATTGCTAGGCCGCGGTTCGCAGCGTAATGATTGTGAGGGGGCTGCGAATGACTTCAATGTAGAGCGCGTCGGCGCCCTCCGTTCGCTTGAAAACGGAGGCTTGCGGTGGGGATTTGGGGCGTTTCAATTGCCCGTGATAAGCCGGTCGATTCTGCGAATTCAGGCGGATATCCGGGCGGGTGCGCGCAGACGCTGCAAAACGAGGCGATGGGCTCGAAATGCCATCGCGCAATCCACCGAGCAAGGACGTCGGCGGGTGCTATCTCCGCGGATTCAATGCCAAGTGAAACGGGCGGTGCAGCCAGCTTGGCCGCACCGCCCGTTGTGGCGTGCTGGAACGATCAGCGGATCAGGCTGAGGAATTCGGCGCGGGTGGACGGGTTGTCATGAAATTCGCCCAGCATCACGGACGTGACCATGGACGAATTCTGCTTTTCAACGCCGCGCATCATCATGCACATGTGCTGCGCTTCGATCACCACGGCCACGCCGGCCGCGCCGGTCACCTTCTGCACGGCCTCGGCCACCTGGCGGCTGAGGTTTTCCTGGATCTGCAAGCGGCGCGCGTACATTTCAACGATGCGGGCCACCTTGGACAGCCCCAGCACCTTGCCCGCCGGCAGATACGCCACGTGCGCCTTGCCGATGAAGGGCAGCATGTGGTGTTCACACAGCGAATACAGTTCGATGTTCTTGACCAGGACAATTTCGCGCGTATCGGACGTGAACAGCGCGCCGTTCACGATTTCGTCCAGGTTCTGCGCGTAGCCCCGGCACAGGTGGCGCATGGCCTTGGCCGCGCGGGCGGGCGTATCGGCCAGCCCTTCGCGGCTTGGGTCTTCCCCTAGCGCTTCGAGAATGGCGGTGTAGTTCTTTTCCAATGACATGGGGGACTCCAGGGGCAACACGTTCATCGTGGCATTGTCGCGTGCCGCGTCGGCGACGCGGGAATGCAGGCAAGTCTACCGCAGCGCGCGCTTGCAATCATGGGTAACCCCACGCCATGGGCGGTTCATAGGTGGGTCAGGGCAGGGTAAAAGCCGCATTCATGCGCCGCCCGGTCCAGCCTTCGGTACGCTCGTCAAACCCCCCGGTTTTCCACCGCGTACTTGATCAGTTCGGCCTGCCCGTCGATACCCAGCTTGCGCTTGATGTTCAAGCGGTGCGTTTCCACGGTGCGCACCGACAGGCCCAGCGCGTGCGCGATCTGCTTGTTGGCCTGGCCGGTGGCGATGTGGCGAAGCACGTCGCGTTCCCGTTGCGTCAGCAAGGTGGCCGGTGCGCTGGCCTGCGACAAACGCACCGCGACGGACGCGCTGAAATAGCTGCGGCCTTCCATCACGGCGCTGATCGCCGTCACGATTTCCTCGGCCGGCTCATCCTTGAGCAGATAGCCGCGCGCCCCGGCCTTGACCGCCTGCACCATGTATTCCGGGTTGTCGTGCATGGTCAGCACCAGGACGGCAATCTGCGGATAGCGTTCGTGCAGTTGCGCCGTCAGTTCCAGCCCGCCGCCGCCCGGCATGTTCAGGTCCATCAGCGCCAGGTGGGGCAGGGTGTCGCCAAGCGGGGCTTCGGCCTGGCACGCGGCCAGGAATGCCAGCGCGGCGGCGGCGTTGCCGGCTTCGCCCACGACCTGAAGGCGGGGCACGGTTTCCAGCCGCAACCGCAGGCCGTCGCGTACCAGCGGGTGGTCGTCAACCAGCAACAGTCGAATGGCGTCGGGCGTGGAATTCATGCGGGGCTCGTTGAAGGGGGAGGGGCGGTCGGGGGAAGGGCGGCCGGGGGAAGGGCGGCCGGGGGCAGCGGCAGCCAGGCCTGCAAGGTGGTGCCTTGCTGGCTGGAATGAAAACTCAGGTTGCCTGACAGCGCGTTCAGGCGTTCGCGCATATTGCGCAGCCCGATGCCGCGTCGCGGGTCTTCCTGCACCTGTGCATAGTCAAAACCGCGTCCATCGTCGGTGATGGTCAGGCGCAGATCGTGCGCCGAATAGGCCAACGTCATGTCGGCGCGCGTGGCGTGGGCATGGCGGATCACGTTGGTCAGCGCTTCCTGCGTCACGCGGAACAGCGCGGTGGCGTAGGCGTCCGGCAGCTTCACAGGCTGGCCGGTGGTGGACAGGCGCACGGCCAGCGGCGGCGCGCCGTCCGTGCTGGGAATGGCGAATTCCCTGCCCAGATGTTCCAGCGCGGCGGGCAGGCCCAAGTCGTCCAGCAGGGTGGGGCGCAGATTATGCGAAATGCGCCGCACCTCGCCCACCGCCGTGTTCAGCCGGTCCAGCGCGCCGCCCAGCGGCTTGTCGATATGGGCATGGGCCTGGGGTTCGGCCGGCGGCGCCTGCCGTAATCTTTCCCGGGCGGCTTCCACCGATAGCTTGATCGATACGAGCACCTGGCTGATGCCGTCATGCAGCTCGCGCGACAGGCGCGCGCGCTCGTCCTCCTGCGACCGCACCACCTGTTGGGCCATCAGGCGCAGCTTGGCGTCGGACTGCCGGTGGTCGCTGATGTTCAGCGCCAGCCCACAGGCCGCCACAAACAGGATCGACACCACGGCAATGCCCGCCACCCAGGCGAACATGCTGCGGATGTTGGCCTGCGCGGCGGCATCGATACGCACCAGGGCCTGCTCCACGTCATCCAGATAGATGCCGGTGCCCAGCATCCAGCCCCACCGGTCCAGCACGACTACATAGCCCAGCTTCTCCACGGTCTGGTGCGTGGACGGCTTTTCCCACAGGTAATGCACCACCTCGCCTTGCTGCCCGCCCTGGCGCGCGGCCGCCAACAGGTTCTGGATGACGGCTTGCCCGCGCGTGTCGCGCAGGTTCCAGAGGTCTTGCCCCACCAGCTCGGGCTGGCGCGGGTGCATCAGGTTGTTGCCTTGCAGGTCGTAGACGAAGAAATAGCCATCGTGGCCGAACTCCATCTGCGCCAGCAGTTCCAGCGCTTTCTGGCGCGTGGCTTCGTCGTCGCCCGTGGCCTGCAACGGCGCCACGGCGCTGTAGGCCAGGCTGACATAGTGGCGCAACTCGCTTTCCTTGCTGGCCAGCCAGGCGCTTTCCACCACCTGCTTTTCGCGCTGGGCCAGCTGCAAGCCCTGCACGTAGACGGCCACGGTGATGGCGGCCAAGGCCACCAGCAACGGCACCGCTGCCAGCAGCAGGATCTTCAAGCGCAGCTTCATGGGAATTCTGTCTAAGGGGTAATTGGTGCGCCGCCGCATTGGGGCGGCCTGACGGAGGATGTTGATTAACAGCGAGGATTCACCGGATTCCGCCATTTTATGTTGCGGCGCATTGCGTAGTAATACGTACCCGGATTGCGTAGTTCCGCGCTTGTTGGCGGGGGGGCAAAACGAAATACTAACGCCCGCGTCCAGCAGGACGCAGCGCGGGCGCTTGCGCACCCGCCACCCCACAACAATGAGTCTGCCTTCCGCGAGACGAAAAAAGCGTTTCACGCCACAAGCATGGCGGGAGGCAAGAGGAGCACTTATGCAAACCAGCAGTAAGGGACTGGGTCAGCACCTGGTCTGGCTGGCGGTTGCGGTACTGGGCGCGTTTGCGCTGGGCACCGTGGCGCTGGCCAGAGGAGAGACCATCAACGCGCTTTGGGTGGTAATTGCCGCCGTCTGCGTCTACCTGATCGCATACCGCTACTACAGCCGCTTCATCGCAAAGAACGTGTTCCAGCTGGATGCCTCGCGCATGACGCCGGCCTGGAAGCACAACGACGGCCTGGACTACGTGCCTACTAATAAGCACGTGCTGTTCGGCCACCACTTTGCCGCCATCGCCGGCGCCGGCCCCTTGGTGGGCCCGGTGCTGGCCGCGCAGATGGGTTATCTGCCGGGCATGCTGTGGATTCTGGCGGGCGTGGTGTTCGCCGGCGCCGTGCAGGACTTCACCATCCTGTTCATCTCGACCCGCCGCGACGGCCGTTCACTGGGTGACCTGGTCAAGTCCGAGCTGGGCAAGATCCCCGGCGTGATCGCGCTGTTTGGCGCGTTCATGATCATGGTCATCATCCTGGCCGTGCTGGCGCTGATTGTGGTGAAGGCATTGACGCATTCGCCGTGGGGCACGTTCACGGTAGCCGCCACCATCCCCATCGCGCTGTTCATGGGCGTGTACCTGCGCTACATCCGCCCGGGCAAGATCGGCGAGGTCTCCATCATCGGCTTCGTCGGTCTGATGGCCGCCATCACCTTCGGCCAGGACGTGGCCGCCCACCCGGTGATCGGCCCCATGTTCGATTTCGACGGCAAGGGCCTGACCTGGATCCTGATCGTCTACGGCTTCATCGCCGCCGTGCTGCCCGTGTGGCTGCTGCTGGCCCCGCGCGACTACCTGTCCACCTTCCTGAAGATCGGCACGATTCTTGGCCTCGCGATCGGCATCGTGGTCGTGGCGCCGGAACTGAAGATGCCCGCGCTGACGCAGTTCGTGGACGGCACCGGCCCGGTCTGGTCGGGCAACCTGTTCCCGTTCCTGTTCATCACCATCGCCTGCGGCGCGGTGTCGGGCTTTCATGCGCTGATCGCCTCGGGCACCACGCCCAAGCTCATCGAAAACGAAATGCAGGCCCGCTACATCGGCTACGGCGGCATGTTGATGGAATCCTTCGTGGCCATCATGGCGCTGGTTGCCGCTTGCGTAATCGAGCCGGGCATCTACTACGCCATGAACAGTCCGGCCGCCGTCATCGGCACTACGCCGGACCAGGTTGCACAAGTGGTCTCCAGCTGGGGCTTCGTGGTCACGCCGCAAGACCTCATCCAGACCGCCAAGGACGTCGGCGAAAGCACCATCATTTCGCGCGCGGGCGGGGCGCCCACGCTGGCCGTCGGCATGGCGCACATTCTGCATCAGGCCATTGGCGGCCCGGGCATGATGGCGTTCTGGTACCACTTTGCCATCCTGTTCGAAGCGCTGTTCATCCTGACCGCCGTCGACGCGGGCACGCGCGCCGGCCGCTTCATGCTGCAAGACTTGCTGGGCACTTTCGCGCCTTCGCTCAAGCGCACCGATTCGCTGCCCGCCAACCTGATCGCCACCGGCTTGTGCGTGGCGGCCTGGGGCTACTTCCTGTACCAGGGCGTGGTCGATCCGCTGGGCGGCATCAACACCTTGTGGCCGCTGTTCGGCATCGCCAACCAGATGCTGGCCGCCATTGCGCTGACGCTGGGCACCGTGGTGCTGTTCAAGATGAAGCGCGACCGCTATGCCTGGGTCACGATCCTGCCCACGCTGTGGTTGCTGGCGTGCACGCTGACCGCTGGCTGGCAGAAGCTGTTCCATGCCGATCCGCGCGTCAGCTTCCTGGCCCACGCCAACAAGTACAACGCCGCCATCGCGCAAGGCAATGTGCTGGCGCCCGCGCATTCGCTCAAGGAAATGTCGCGGGTCGTGGTCAACGACTACATCAACGCCGGCCTGTGCGCGATCTTCATGTTCGTGGTGATCAGCATCGTGGTGTTCGGTGTGAAGTCGGTGCAGCGCGCCCGCGCCGAGAACAAGCCGACGTCCCGCGAGACGCCGTACGAAGCGCTGCCGGCCGCCGCCGGCGCCGACTGACCCCGAACGGAGACGCCGCATGCTGTTCAGCAACATGACCTCGGCAGCCGGCGCCGCCGGCCGCTACCTGGGCCAAACGCTACGGTTGATGGTCGGCGTGCCCGACTACGAAACCTATGTCGAGCACATGCGGCGCACCCACCCGGACCAAGAGCCGATGACCTACGAAGCCTTCTTCCGCGAACGCCAGGACGCGCGATACGGCGGCAAGAAGCGAATCGGCTGCTGCTGAGGTTGAGTGAAAACAGAAAACAAGCCCCCGTGTGGGGCTTGTTTATTTTGGGGTGGCGGTGGAAGGCAGGGGATGCCCGACAAGCTGCGGGGTCATTCAACGACCCGAACCTGGGCGCGAATTTCCACCTAGGTACACCGCCAGCCGCGCCTGATAGGCGAAAGAATCGGCATTCGAACTCATCGTTAACTCCGCACTCTGTTCAGGGTGTAAAGCACGTCGCGCCATTCCGCGGTATCCAGCGCCGCGAAAGAACCCAGTAGCCGAGCCTTGCCGGCCACCGCCTCTTGAATGCACTGCTGAATACGTGGGTGCGTTTCCAGATGCGGGTGCACCGTCAGATGCTTCAAGGCAAAGGTCACGCGGTCCGAGGCGTTGCGCAGCCCCAGCGCATGGGTGCGCCGCAGATGCGACAAGACCTTGGCAGCCGCGTGCGTGGCGGGGCCGGGCTTGTCCTGCATTAGGGGCGCCAGCACGCGCGCGTCGGCTGGCATCGGCTGATCGGCCAGCCGCTTCCACGCGGTCAACACGTTGCCAACCAGCGGCGCCAGGTGCTGCGCGTTCATGTCCGCCGTGTCGAAAATCGGCGTCGGCGTGTTGTTGTGGCTGCGCAGCTGCAACAAGCGGCCCGCGCTGTTCGGCACGATCCACTGCGTGATGGGGTTCAACCACGAGCCCATGCGCTCGCGCAAACTAACGGCCAACAACTCCAGCCGCAACGGTTCGAATAGGGGTATGACGCGCTGCGCATCCTGATCGGGCACCAGGCAGCGCTGCGCGAGGTCCTCGGCCAATACAGCCAAAGGCGAAGGGCTGTTCAGCCAACCGCACACCATGCGCTTGCCGCCGATGGGCTCGGCCAGCGCGGTGTTGACCGTCAGGCGCAGCACGTCCCGATCGAACCGTTGGCCCGCTTCAGCCAACGTGATCAGCTTGGGACAGGCGGACGTGTCGTGTGCCAGATCCGCACGCAAAACGGGCGCGATAGCCTCCGCTGCAAACCGCGCCAGCAGCTTGTCGGGATGCAAGGGGCTATCGTCGGCGCGATCAGCCTGGGGATCGATCAACAGATAAAAGCCCTGGTCGGCGTTTCGGGACCGGGCAAGCAAAGCCGCAAACGATGTCATCGTGGCGGCATCCGGCAAGAAGCCGGACAGCGGCAAAGTGCGTGCGTAGGCATAGCGTTGTCCTGGTTGCGCGGCGCGGCCACTAGGGCAGGGCGCCTTTCAAAAAGAAGTGCTGCCAGGCCTAATGCAATATCCATGCCATGCGCGGCGCTGGCACAAAACCCTCAACGCTATCAATGGCTTACGAACGTATCGTGTGTGGCAGCCAGCGTGGTGCAATGCCTGCGATTTGAAATTGACCGGGTTTTAAACGAGAACCGAGCCAGTTCTGGCCCGATAAAAACTAAGCGCCGCCTTATCAACGACTTACGACGGGCCATATTTGGCTCGATCGAGCCAAATGTGGCCCGACAGGTATCGTTTAAGCCCAAACGCGCGGGGCCCGGCTGCCGGGCAAGACTGGCCCGGCGCGCATCCCCGGTCAGGACAGTTTCAGCGCCCGTGCGCCTCCCGCGCGCCTATTCGTCCGACCGCCAAGACTTCCGGCGTGATTTGCGCGGTTTGGGCACCACCCCCAAACGCGGGTCGCGCGCCAGGGACAGCGTCGCCAGACGTGAAGCCAGCGCCTCGAACGCGTCATCCGACTGGGGCAGATACAGCCACTTGCCCAGCACGGGGTGCGGCAACAGGCTCGGCATCTCTTCGCACAGCGCCGCATGACGCTCGCGCGAAGTGCACACCATGACGCCATTCCAAGGCTCATCACGGTCGGCCACCACCAAATACAGCGCGCCATCCAGATACGCGGCATCGCAGCCGAACATCTTCCGTCGTTGATAATTGGCGTCGCGCTCCAGAGGCTCTAGCACCCACAGCAGCGAATTCTGGCGCGCAGCAAGTTGCTTTTTGGGCGGGGCAAAGAGGTCTGACGATGTAGGCATGATGGCAAGTTTATGCCGATCACGCGCGCCGTTCATCCTGGATTTTCATTTAGACTTTTGCGGCTGGCTGTGGCCCGCGAGACCTGGCATACGCTGCAACGTCATCCTTAGTCCCTAGCTAATAAGCGCACCGATCAATGTCTGAACACCACCAATTCATTTGCCCGCGCGACTTTCATTTGCCACCGCCGGATTGGCGCGCGCTGCAAGCGCAACTGCTGAAAGGCGGTTATGTGCTGGAACCGCGAGGCAAGCAAATACCGTATCGCGCCATTTCCAACCTGGTATTCGGGCTGGCCGGCTTGAACGAAGGCTCTTATCAAAATCCGGAAGGCGTTTGGTCAACCGGCGCACTGGTGGCGCGCTACATACAGGCCGGCTATCTGCCCGCCGACCTGCCAATTCGGTACGACGACACCTTGGAAGAAACACTGGCCCTGTTGGCGCAACACGGCATTACCCCCGATCCGCTTTTCGAAGACTACGAAAGCAGCGACTGGCACAGCCCGCAATACTGCCTGGGCCCGGCCGCGCGTCCGTACCTAGGCGCCGACACCCGCGCCGCCCATGACCAGGACCCACGAAATTTCCCGCTGATGCTGCTGGCGTTTGATGGCCCGAATCCGAGCGTTGCCGTCGGTGAAAACCTGTCGGAGCCCTGCCTGCCCGGATCGAACCAACCGCTGGGAGCCATGCCGCCGTTTGATTCGCACGTGGATTTTATCGGCGCAGCGTACAAGGACCCGGCCGCGAAATGGCATTGCGAACAAAACGGCATCGATTATCGAATTCTGGAGCTCGACTGGCGCTACAGCTTGGCAATGGGTTTTCGGATGGTACGCATGGAAGGGCTGGCCGAAGAAGACGCGCATGGCATCGCAGAGTTGATCGGTGATCTTACGGGCCAGGCAATGGTGTGGAGCCACCGGCATTTGTGAGGGCGGGCAGGGTGGCATCACCCATCTTGTGATAAAGGTGTCAGGCAGCATTTCCGGAAGTGTTATTTGCCGTCTGAATCCATTGAAAAGTTCAAGGTAGCTTAATGATAAAAAGTTCTGCACTCTTCGCTTTATCGACCGCGCTCTTGGCGGGATGCGGTCCAAACAAAATCATTGTGGATCTGCCTTCGCCACAGGGCCAATACCACGTAGAAGTTCGCAAATGCGCTGAGCCCGGCGCCATGTCATCGACTTCGCAAACCCAGGTCTCGGTCCTGAAGTCCGGCGTATCAGAAAACTGCCAGTCTGCGGTGAATGCGTTGGCGCAGTTCCAGTCGTATGCGCCCGACGATCAACTGCAACTGGAATGGTTGTCGGAGGCGGAGCTTCGGGCATGGCATCCCGGATTTGATCCAAAGTCCGGGCCGCGTTCCGCTTCGTATAAGGCGGACAACCCGGTCAAAGTGATATTTGCGCCGGCCAAGTGATTTACACCGCAATGTCGTCGCGCGGCGTCCATGGGGGCCGCCGTTCGCGGGCCTGCGCGCTACGTCAGCAACGCCAACGCGTCAACCAGCGACAGCACGGTGGTGCGCGACGCGAACGCGGTGGAAAACAGGTGCTCGTGCACAATCGAATCCGGGTCGTAGCAGCAGTCTTTGACGGTAAACAATCGGTAGTCTGCGTCACTGGCATGCGCAATCGACGACAGTATCACGCCAGTGGACGCAATGCCCACCATCAGCAGCGTATCGATGCCTTGTGCCGATAGCCGCAATTCAAGGTCCGTACCAAAAAACACGCTGGCGCGATGCGCGATGATGATCGGCTCGTCGGGCTGCCGGCCCAATTCAGGGGAAATCTGGTCGCCGGTGAAAAGGCCAAGTTGCTTGATGCCTTGCCCGTTCTTGTTTAGCGGACTGACTTCGGGATAGCCCGGACTGAACCGAATCTGGGCGAAATAGATTTTGATCCCTTGCCGCCGTGCCGCGTCGCAAAGCGCGCGCGTATTCGCTAGCAAGGTGGGCGCGACAGAAGGGAACAGGTTGATGATGTCGGTTTGATAATGCATGACCAACAACGCGCTGCGGGCGGGCACGAGGGTGTCTAGGGTGCTCATGGGCGCGAGCTCCACAAGGCGGACAGTTTCACCGCGGCATACCGCTTTGGTAGTGGCGTCATCGATATCAGGTTCCGGACGGGACTGTATTTTTTAGCACGAGGCGACGGAAACAAGGCAGCTAGACAGCTTACAAATGTCCAGCTAAAAAAGTGTCGGACCGCGTTATTCAGACAGCTTTAGCGGTTGTGCAAGTGAGTTGACTTGGACGCCAAGCTAGGTGCGAATTGGGGCGCGGTCACTGGCGCGGAACCCGGTATCAAGGTTTCCATCTTTCTACCTAGGCGCACTACGCGACTCCGCGTCGATTTGCGCCGGCCACCGGACTTTAGGCGCAAGACGCAGCGCAAGGTTGTAGGGCGGCACTTGGTCTGGATCGTTGAACGTCTCGACGGGAGGCAATGCGTCGGTTCCGTGCTGCATGTAGGCACGGACGTAATCCCAGGAGCTACCCTCGTCTTGCCCGACGCTTAGGGGGAAGCGATCAATAACCTGGTTCGTGCCGGGTTTGACGACGGCGATGGATACGCCCCACGTGAAGATCAGACCGCCTTGCGCGGTGGCGCCGCGTTGGCGCCAGACTTCGGCGCGCAGATGCTGCCAGGGGTAGACCTTTGTGGTGACGTGCCATCGCGACCAAGGTTTCCACCAAATATGGTGGAAGCTATTTACGTAGACATTTCGACGAAGGCGATTAAACCGAATCGGCTCGTCGCTCGGTGTGGATATGTCTATGCGAACAGTCAATGCCGTTATCCAAAGCGCCATTAGAAAACAGGGGATATCCATAAGAAAATATGACAGATCCGGTTTTCTTATCAGCAGAAAGGGTATCGCGAAGAACATCCAGATGAATGGGAAGATGGCCAGGAAAAGCAAAAGTCCACGCATGGTATTGCGCCGGCTCAATTCGAGGTAGATTCCGTTCATTGAGTTAACGACCGGTATCGGAGTGTTCCGCTTGGGCGACGCTGCTGAATCATCCGGCAATTGCAGATCCCGCACCCGCCCGCGATATGGCTTGTCCAGAGCAGGAGTGCTGTGATTAGGGCTTCTTTGCTGCGATGTCAATTCTGGCCTCTCTCGGAAAAAGGGTTCGCGATTGTGCAAGCCAGTTGATCCTCTCTGCGATTACGAACAAACGTCGCGTTAATTCTGTGACTGGACCGCTACGATCAAGGCGAATTTGGGCGCCGCGACGGGCGCGGGCATTGATATCGGGATTTTCATCGTTCTAGCTAGATCCACTACGCGACTCCGCATCCATTTGAGCCGGCCACCTGACTTTAGGCGCAAGACGCAGCGCAAGGTTGTAGGGCGGCACTTCGTCCGGATCGTTGAACGTCTCCACGGGAGGCAATGCGTCGGGCCCGTGCTGCATGTAGGCACGAACGTAATCCCACGAGCTGCCCTCATCCTGGCCCACGCTTAGGGGGAAGCGATCAATGACCTGGTTCGTGCCGGGTTTGACGACGGCGATGGATACGCCCCACGTGAAGATCAAACCGCCTTGCGCGGTGGCGCCGCGTTGGCGCCAGGCTTCGGCGCGAAGATCGTCCCACTTGTAGGCGCGGGTTGTGACGTACCAGCGGGCGAAGGGGTTCCACAATATGTAGTGGAAGCTGTAGACGTAGACCTTGCGGCGCAAGCGATTGAAGCGGATGGGTTCGTCACGGGGAATGGCGGTATCGACCCGGATCATAAAAATGGTCCACCAAAGCATTCCGACCGTAATCGGTATAGCTTTTATAAAGTGAGAAAACCCTGTCCTGCCTATGATGATTTTCGGCACTGCGAATACGAGCCACGCAATGCCGACCAAGGACAGGATGAGCATCAGCCCGCGCAATTTTTGCCCTCTGCGGCTGATTTCCAAGTGAATGTTGTTCATCGAATTGATGGGGGGCGGGGGATGGCGACCGTCAAACCGGAGTACCGCTTCGCCGGGCGGAGGAAGGTCGCGGACCCGGCCGGGATGTGGGGGTATCAAAGCAGGTTTGTCCTGCGTGGTGCTCTTCGCGATTGACATTGCCTTTACGAGAAATCCGGATAATATTTTTTCCGCGCGCTTGATATGCGTAGGTGTGGAGCGGTTCTTGCGAACCGTGCCTTATCTAATTGGCGTTTTGGGCAATAGCGGGGTCGTCTTGGCCACTACGCGACTCCGCATCGATTTCCGCCGGCCACCTGACTTTAGGCGCAAGACGCAGCGCAAGGTTGTAGGGCGGCACTTCGTCTGGATCGTTGAACGTGTCGACGGGAGGCAATGCGTTGGGTCCGTGCTGCATGTAGGCACGGACGTAATCCCACGAGCCGCCCTCGTCTTGCCCGACGCTTAACGGAAAGCGATCAATGACCTGGTTCGTGCCGGGTTTGACGACGGCGATGGATACGCCCCACGTGAAGATCAAACCGCCTTGCGCGGTGGCGCCGCGTTGGCGCCAGACTTCGGCGCGAAGATCGTCCCAGTTGTAGGCGCGGGTTGTGACGTACCAGCGGGCGAAGGGGTTCCACAATATGTAGTGGAAGCTGTAGACGTAGACCTTGCGGCGCAAGCGATTGAAGCGGATGGGTTCGTCACGGGGAATAGCAGTGTCAATGCGAACGCAGAAGAATATAAGGATCACATCCACGAGAAACGCCCCTATCGGCGTGACGGGACTGCCACTCCCAACGGTCCACCAAGCATGTAGGCGGGGTACAGAATCCGCCAGTAAAAAAAAGCCAAAACCCGATATGAAAAGCATCAGGCCGCGCATCTTCGTAGAGCGACGAGATATCTCCAGGAAAGCTCCATCCAACGCGTTAATGACTGGCTGAGAATGAGATCGAACTTCAGAGGTAAATTCTTCAGCGGGCGGCGGCAAGTCGCGCTGCCATCCCAAGTGGGGTTTGTGAAGATTGGGCCGCCTATGCGACATGGGTGGTTTCCATTATTATTTTCCTTACAGGCCGTCAACTCGATGTGCGCACCGATGGGACTATCGATACGCGGTATGAGTCAGGTCCGCGTAGAGTTCAATATCTGATTTGTCCGGCCAATACCTGACGCGCACCGTGGCAGATGTGATGTCACGTTCTAAAAATGCTAGAAGTAGCGTTCCTGCTATTACTGGATCAGCAGGTGAGGGGCCTGTCGTGGCATTGCTATCTACCTCATAGCTGGAATGCCGCTCCGGTGGAGACAGTTTGTGGATGGCCGAAGTGTGGAGTTGGCGTACAACCGCAATATGCTCGCCCTTATAGCTGTGCAGGCCGACGTACATTGCGTAGGCGGATCGAGTGAAATCCCAATTGGGCAAGCAGATTCGATATGCCACCGCTTGGCCCCATATCGAACTTTCACCAGGAATGTCGAGCGTCGGCTGGGGATTATTTAGGAACTTTGCTTCGGCTTCCAATCCCAATATTGCTGCATTAAGAGCGCTGATGGCTATATCTCGGTCACTATTTGCAGCACGGGATTTTTCTGTTGCTACTGTTGGGTCCGAATACGCTGGAATGGACGCGACAGTCTTTGCGCTATTCCACCAAACCGATGGTGTTTCGTCATGATTGCCGAAATAGCAGCGACGGCACCATTGTTCTAAGGCAGTCGATTCCAGCTTTCTTGCGCTTTGAGCCAAGGCATACGCGCAAAGGCCTAATGCGAGCGCGAGACCGAGAAATCCCAGTAGCGAGCTTGAGCCTACATACGCAGCCAAGACGCCCGCTGCGCCACCTAATGCGGCAGACCGGCTTGCCCACACGTGACGAGCGCTGGCGTCAGAGTCGCCGGCACGTTCGTTTCGTTGAGCCGCATACCGATACTGCACTCCCTCCACCACACCTGAGAGCGCAGTGGTCACTCCGCCAAACCGAATCAATCCCTTGCCCAGCGTCAACGCATTCACCGCGCGTACTTCGGCGACAGCGGCTTTCTCCATCGCCCGGGCCACGCTTCTTATTCCCAACCCCGTCGCTTCAATGCTGACGCCCACCACCCCCACCGCGCTTGCCGCCACGCCCGCCATGGCTTCTGGGTATTTGTCTCCCATCACGCGCTCCAGGTCTTGCAGGCTTCTTGCCAGCCCATCTTGCTGAAAGAACAACGCGCCCATGGACAACGCCAAATCCAAGTTCGCCATCCCGCGTATTCCAACAAAGGCGGTATGCGCCCGTAGCTTTGCATCCGCAGCAGTGGTCCGTAGTTGCCCGGCTATTGCATGTGCCTTCGGTTCCAGGCCGCCAATGCCCACCACCACGCTGCGCCAACCGCCTTCCAGGGTCTCCGCCGTGGCGTTGGACATTGCAGTTAGCTTGTTTTTCAGTCCTTCAGCGGTATCCGCCACCCAGAACGTGGCTTTGAATATGTGGTTCTGTGCCGGACCCGGCAGGGTCAGCATGCCGCTGAATATCAGCGCGCGAGCCTTCTTGCCGGTTTCCTTTGCGGCCTTGTCGTATTCCTGGCGCATCTGTTGGGTGAGTAATTCCTGATACTCGCCCAGCGTCAGTTCGATCTGAACTCGCAGCATTTGGACGCGCTCGCACAGCAGCAGGGCGGCTTGATGCACGGTGGCGGCCACGGGTAGAAGCTGTTCTTGCGCCCGTGCGTCCATCGTCAACATCGCGTTGATCATCGCGCCTTGCAGTTGGCCCACCGCGTCTTTCACGCTGCTGCGTAGGTACATCTCGCCTTCTTGCGAGGCCATCACGTCTTTGATTGCGGCATACAGCTTGCCGGAATCATTGGCCTTGAAGCCTTCCGTAAAAGTGGGACGCAGGCCTTCAAGCAGGCGTGCGTTCTTGGCTAGTAGCGCCTGGTACAGAATGCTGTCGGGGTTTTCCAGCAAGGCCTTCCACAGCTGCTGCGTGGGACCAAGATCCGCGCCACCAACCGGGGGCGCTTCGCTGGGGCCGCCGTCCAGGCAGGCTGCCACCATCTTGGTGTACGCCGCTGCCGAGTGCGGATCGGTAGCCGAGTAGTCGTATCGCGCGATGCGCAGCCAGGCCAGGGATTGCAGCCATGCGACATAGCGGGCCGCCATCGTATCTATCAGTCCTTGCCTGCGCTGCCATTCCTTATCGTGCATGTCCTGAAACTGCTTGCGACGCGGCTCGCTGTAGCGTTGTTCCAGGCGTTCGTGATAATCAGCCGTGATGCGCCTGGCTGCGATTTCCGTTTCTCGTGGGACATCCACCGGCGGCAAATGGGAACGCGTGCCCAGCACCGGATGCTCATTATGTTGTCGGCGGTATTCGATGTCTTTTTCGACTTCCTGTACCGCTTGGGTGTGTGCCCAGGTCTTCTCCAACTCTCTGATCTGCACCAGCGCCGCCGATGTAAAAAGCAGATACTGCCGTTCGGCATTGCCCGCCCATGCGAGCCGGTCGTTAATCAGCAAATGGCGTTGTTGATTGAATTCCAACACCGCGCCCACCGGATCGGGCAACGCCAATACCGGCACACCTTGCGGCAGGCCTTGCGTCTTTGCGATGTCGTCGACGTAATCATTCAACGGCACAAACCTGGGGGTACGTGTACGCACGGCATGTCGGCTGCCGAAATCCTCGCCGTCGTAACGGTATTCCCACACGCGATCGGTCAGAAACCCATCCGCGAATTTCAACCCGTGCAATACCGTTTGGGGCGTGTCACGCAACGTTGCCAGGTCCACTTTCAAGAACCGCGCGGATGGCGCCGTCTGCGCCTTGTAGGCATCCAACACCGGCTCAGGCCACCGATCTTGCGAGAACGCGATCCACGCTTCCTTGTAGGCCTTCGTGTCGACGTGTATGAACGAAGCGCGCACGTCGTGCCCTACACCCGTGCAAGCCTTGGACAAGGGGCGGGGCGTGCCCTCGGGCATTCGGTACGGATCATATTGGCGCATGTGCCCGTCGGCGGTGACTTGGTACGCGTGCCAGATTTCCTGATCCAGCAGCACATACACAAACCCTTCGCGCAGTAGGCGATAGTTGCCCGGCTGCATATCGATGCGTACGCGGTCTTGTTCAGGGTCGAACGGCAACGACGTTGACGAAGATGTCCAAGACGGCGAGGATCTTGGCGGCAATGGCGCATCGCGCAGCAACAAGATCGGCATTCCGCTGCGCTCGCAAGCGCGGCAAGTACCTGCTGGCACCGCCATCGTTTCCAACACCGCCAGCCGAGCCTGGTGGGCGAAAGAGCTTGCATGCGAACTCATCATCAACTCCGCGATCAATTCGGCGTGTAAAGCACGTCACGCCATTCACTAGCGTCCAGCGTCGTAAATGAATCGACCCGGCGCTTTCAAAACGAAGTGCTGTGAGGACTAATGCAATATCCGTGCCATGCCGACAGAGAAAAGTAAAACCGTCAACGCTATCAATGACTTATGGGCTATTTGCGCGACGCCGCCCGCGCTGCGTTGCGCCAAGCACCCGGAATTGCCGGAATTTCCAACGCAAAACGGGCCATATCTGGCCCGTTTAAAAATTAGCAGTGCTTTATCAATGAGTTATAGCGGGTCAAATTTGGCTTGATCGGGCCAAATGTGGCCCAGCGGGTTTGCTACGCCCAGAACGAGGCAGACAAGATCGCCGTGCCGATAAACACCCGCCTTAGATGCCTGCGAAGCGCTCCGCCAACGCATCGCAATGCCGCACCAAGATCGCCGCGTCCACGCCGACCGCCGTAAACAAACTCCCTGCCTCGATATAGCGCCGCGCCAGCGCCTCATCGCCCGTCAACACCCCCGGCGCCTTGCCTGCCGCGCGTACCCGCCGGATGGCGCTTTCCACCTGGGCCACCACCTTCGGATGCTGCGGCTCGCCGGGATATCCCAAGCTGGCAGCCAGATCCGCGGGGCCGATAAACACCCCATCGACGCCATCCACCGCAATCATGGCGTCCAGCTTCTCCAGCGCCTCGCCAGTCTCTGCCTGCACCAGCAAACACAATTCCTCTTCGCACCGGTGCATATAGTCCGCCACACGCCCATACCGAGTCGCGCGCATCGTGCCGCTAACGCCCCGCACGCCGCGCGGCGCATAACGCATACCCGCCACCGCGCTTTGCGCCTCGTCCGCGTTCTGCACATACGGCAGCAACAAGGTCTGCGCGCCGATATCCAGATACTGTTTGATCTGCACCTTGTCATTCCAAGACGGGCGCACCACCGGATGGCTCTTATACGCGCCAGCCGCCTGCAACTGCGCCATTACCGTCGGCAGCACCACGGGCGTGTGCTCGGTATCCAGCAGCAGCCAATCAAAGCCGCTGGCCGCGACCAGTTCGGTACTGTTCGCATTCCCAAGCGTGACCCACAGCCCGGTTTGATGACGCTGTTCACGCAGGGCGCGTTTGAACGTATTGATGGGGAGTTCCATGCGCGCCGCCTTATGAAAAATGCACCGAGATGCTGCCCAGCTTGCCGTAGTCGGCATGCAGCGTGTCGCCGCGTTTGACCGCAACGGTGCGTGTGAAGGACCCCGCCAGCACGATGTGTCCGGCTTCCAGCCCGGCGTCGTGCTGCGCAAGCTTGTTCGCCAACCACGCAATACCCAACGCCGGATGCCCCAGCACGGCCGCCGACACGCCGGATTCCTCGATCACGCCATTTTTCAGCAGTAGGGCGCCAACCCAGCGCAGATCAATATCCATCGGCCGCACCGGCCGGCCGCCCAGCACGATGCCGGCACACGCCGCGTTATCGGCAATGTTGTCCACGATGCGGCGCGGATATTTGCTGCGGCCGTCGATCAGTTCCAGCGCCGGCACCACGTAATCCGTGGCATCCAACACATCGAATAGGCTCACATCCGGGCCTCGCAAGGGCTTGCCCAGCACGAAAGCCAGCTCGACTTCCACGCGCGGCACGATCAGCTTGTCGGTGGGAATGGTCTGCCCGTCCTGGAAGAACATCGTGTCCAGCAAATGGCCGTAGTCCGGCTCGTCGATACCGACGGTGCTTTGCATCGCCTTGGACGTCAGGCCGATCTTGTGGCCGCGCAGCTTGGCGCCGTCGGCAATCTTCTGGTCGATATTACGTTGCTGGATGGCGTACGCATCCGCAATCTCAATACCGGGAAACGCCTGGTCCAACTGCGTGGTGGGCACGCCGCTGCGCTCGGCTTCAAGCAGCAGGCTGGCCGCGCGGGCGCGGTCGTCGTCGTTAAGCATGGAAGGCTCCTGATCAGTGCGCGGCGACTTCGTCGGCCACGGGGTTGGACAACACGCCAATGCCGGCCACTTCGACTTCAACCACATCGCCCGGCTTCAAAAAGCGCGGCGGCGTGAAGCGCACGCCTGCGCCGATGGGCGTGCCGGTGGAGATCACATCGCCGGGTTTCAGCGTGGTCCAGATGGAGATGTAGCGGATCAGTTCCGCGAACGGGAACATCAGGTTGTCGGTGGCGTCTTGCTGACGCAGTTCACCGTTCACGCGCGTGTTCACTGTCAGCGGTGCGGCCGGATCGAACTCATCGGCCGTTACCATCCACGGCCCCATCGAACCGCTGGCGTCAAAGTTCTTGCCCTGCGTGACGTTGAACTTGCCGTGTTTGATCCAGTCGCGCACCGTACCTTCGTTCAGGCAGGTCAGGCCCGCGATGTGGCTCCAGGCGTCCTCAGCCGCAATGCGGCGGCCGGCCTTGCCGATGATGATGGCGATCTCGCCTTCGTAATCCAGCTGCTCGGATTCCGGGGGGCGCAGCAAGGGTTCGCCATGACCCACGAACGAACCGGGAAAGCGCGGGAACACGCTGGGGTAGGCGGGCGGCGCGCTGCCGTCCTGGTATTCCTCGTTGCGCTTGCCGTAGTTCACGCCGACGCAGATGATTTTTTCTGGCTGCGGAATCGGCGGCAACAGCCGCACGTCGTTCAGCTTGTGCGTGGCGGGAAGCGAGTCCGCCAATTTGGCCAGCGCGGGCATGGCGTTGGCTTCCAGCGCGTCGCGCAGGCTGTCATAACCATGGCCATGTTGATCCAAGGCCACGATCTGGTCCTGGCCGCGCAACGCACCAAAGTGCGTGCGGCCTTCATGCGTATAAGTCAGCAGTTTCATTCGTCGAATCCAAACAAGCGAGCGGGGTTGTCCACCAGGATTTTCTTAAGCGTCGCGGCGTCGCCCGCATAACGCGCCAACTGGTCCACCAACTGGCCCTCGTCGGGCGTGGGTTTAGTGGAGACGGGATGCGGCCAGTCGCTGCCCCACACCACGCGGTCGGGGTTGGCGGCGATCAGCGCTTGCGCAAGCGGCGTCACGTCGTCCCAAGGCGGGCCGCTGCGTGAGATCTTTTCCGTCAGCGACAACATCACCCAGAAGTTGCCGCGACGTAGCAAGGACTCCAACAACTGCCGAGTCGGATCTGCCGCGCCCGCAGTGGGATCGGCACGCCCCATGTGATCCAGCAGCACCGGAATATCCAGCCGTTCAAACTGCGCCGCCTGCGCCATCATGCCGTCGGGCTCCGGCTGAAACTTGGCGTACCAACCCAGTTCACGAATGCGCGCAATGGCGCGGTCGAACACGGCAGGCGCCATGCTGATGCCCAAGCCCTGGCGCGTGAAGCGCGCCCCGCGCACGCCCGCATCGTGCAGCTTTTGTATGTAGGCGTCGTCACGCTCGGCCAGCACCACCGCATTCGCGCAACCGCGATACGACGGGCCGGCGGCGGCCAGGCCGTCCAACACCACCTGGTGATCCGCGCCATAGGTCGTAGCCTGCACGATCACGCCGCGCTCGATGCCCAGCAGGCGGTGCAGGCCCAGCGCGGTCTCGATGGTGGCGCTGGGCATCTCGTACGCCGCGCCGGGGCGAACCGGGTAACGGTCTGCGGAGCCAAATACGTGAAACTGGCTGTCGCAGGCCTTAGGCGGCAGCCGGATAGCGGGCGCAGTGGGGCGGGGATTGAAGGGTTGGTACTGCGAAGGGGAATGTTGCGGCGCTTGCTTCTGCGACGCTGGATTCTGCACGGCTTGATTCTGTGAACTTTGGCTTTGATTCATTTGGCTCTGAGTCATTTGGCTTTGAGTCATCGTCTGTCTCCCTTACCCGATCACGGCCACAAAATCGCATTCGATCAGCTTGTCGCCATCCAGATCGGCCTGCATCGTGTGCCGTGCCGGGCGGTTCTCCGCATCCGGAAACGCTTGCAGCCACACCGCATTCAGCGCCGCACGCTGGCTGCGGTCGCGCATCCACACCGTCATCTTCGCGATGTGATCCAGCGAGCCGCCGCCCGCTTCCACAATGCGCCGCACGTGGTCGAACATCAGTTCGCACTGGCGCTCCAACGTCGCGCCGTACGCGCCCGTGGCGGGGTCGGTGCCTTGGATGCTGCCCGAATACAGCATGGGCCCAATCCGGCACGCGGCCGGAATGGGGTTCTTGTGGCTGAAGCCTTCGGCGTAAATGCTGCGTCTGCTCATGGCGGGTTCCGTGTGGAAAGAAGAGGGTGGGGCGGCATCGCGGCCATGACCAGGCAAGGCCGCGATGCGTTCGGTTGTCAGGGCGTGGCTGCTGGCGGGTCAGGCCAGGCTGCGGTCCGGCGGCGGTGGTCTGCCCTTAGTTCGCCGTGATGCCCGCACGCTTGATGATCGGCGTCCAGCGCGCGTCTTCCGCTGCCAGATAGCGCGTGAATTCCTCGGGCGAGCTGCCGCGCGCCTCGGCGCCCAGCTCATCAAAACGCTGAATGATCGTCGGCTGCGCCAGAATCTTCGTCAGCGCTTCGCTCAAGCGCTTCTGCACATCCGGCGGCGTGCCCTTGGGCGCAAGCAGGCCCGTAAACGTGGCCGCCTCCATGCCCTGCACACCCGCTTCCGCAAACGTCGGCACGTCCGGCATCGAGGGCACGCGCTTGACCGTTGTCACCGCCAAGGCGCGCAAGCGGCCTTCCTTGACATACGGCAGCGCCACCGAAATCTGATCAAAGTTGAAATCCACCTGCCCGCCCAACAGATCGGTTGTGGCCGGCGCGTTGCCCTTGTACTGCGCCGTCGTCCAACGCGCGCCCGTCAACGACTGCAATAGCTCGCTGACCAGATGATTCGTGGTCCCCGCACCCGGAGACGCCATGTTCAGCTTGCCCGGCTCTTTCTTCGCCAGCGCCAGCAATTCAGCCAGCGTCTGCGCCGGCAAGCCGGGCTTCACCTGCAACACCAGCGGCGTGTACGACACCGAACTGATCGGCGCAAAGTCCCGGTCCCACTTGTACGCATCCCGCTTGAAAATCAGCGGCGAGAACAGCAGCGGCCCGTTCGCCGCCATGAACAAGGTGTAGCCATCGGGCTCGGAGCGCGCCACCTGCTCGCCGGCAATCATGCCGCCCGCACCCGGCTTGTTCTCGACAATAAACGGCTGCCCAAACGCCGCCTGCAAGCCCGGCGCAATCAGCCGCGCCGCCACATCCACATTGCCGCCCGGCGGATAGGGCACCACGATCTTCACGGGTTTCTCGGGCCACGCGGCGTGCGCCATGGAAGTCAGAACGGTCAGCGCCACCGTGGCGCAGGCGCGAAGCGCATTGCGATGCATGGGTTGTCTCCTGGTCGTGTCATCACGTTTTGTTTGTTGTGTTTGACGACACTCTAGAAATTCCCGCGCCGCTGAACAATCCGAATTTCAAGAAAAGTTCCGGATGTTGGACTCTTTTGGCAGGTTGCTTTGTGGGCGGCTTCTGGCCGCACCGCATTTCGCCGCAGAATTACCCTGGGCGCCTATTGCGCACGCGGTTTTATTCATTGTTGAATGTTCAATATCCGGACTACGGAGCCAGACCCACCATGCACTTTCCCGCCAGCGACCTGAACCCCGAACAAACCTACCGCCTGATGAGCGGCATCGTCGTGCCCCGGCCCATCGCCTGGATCAGCAGCGTCAACGCCCACGGCGGCGTCAACCTGGCGCCGTTCAGCTGCTACACCTTCGTCTCAAACAAACCCCCCATGATCGGCGTCAACATCGGCCGCAAAGCCGGCAAACGCAAAGACACCGCTGAAAACATCCTGGCCAACCGCCACTTCGTCGTCAACGTCGGCGACGAAACCCTGCTTGATCCCCTGCACGACAGCGCCCAAGAACACCCGCCCGAAGTCAGTGAAGTCGACGTGCTGGGTTTAAGCGTGCTTCCCGGCGCCGTTATCGACACCCCAAGACTTGCCGCCGCGCCCATCAGCCTGGAATGCCGCTTTCATAGCGTCACCCCGTTTGGCGACACCGGCGCGGAGTTCTTCGTGGGCGAAGTCGTGATGTTCCATATACGCGATGGCCTGCTGCAAGACGGCAAGATCGATACGGCATTACTACGCCCCATCTGCCGCATCGGCGGGCCGAACTACGCATCGCTAGGCCCCATCGTCACCAAGCGCGGTATTCAGCAGACGCCCAAATCCATTATCAAACCGGAGGCCGCGTGAGCGACTCAGAAGATAAAAGCGCGTCCGGCGCACAGACGGTACGCAGGGCCTTGGCGCTGCTGCGCCTGATTGCCTGCGGACAAGAGCGCGGGGTAAGGCTGGTGGATCTGGAACGCATGTCCGGCTTGAATCGGCCCACCGTGCATCGCTTGCTGAAGACGCTGGTGCAAGAGGGCGCGGTTGAACAGGATTCAGAAACGCGACGGTATTTGATCGGGCAAGAGATCAGTTTGCTGGGGTTGGCGCGGACAAGGCGCTTTCCGCTGCTGACACTGGCGGACCCGTATATGAGCGAGCTGGCCGATCAGGTGGGGGATACGGTGTTTTTGAGTATTCGACATGGGCACGATTCGATATGTATCGGGCGGCGGACGGGCAGGCATCCGATACAGGTGCTGTCGATTGAGGTGGGGGTTAGACGGCCGTTGGGCGTGGGGGTGTCGGGGGTGGCGTTGTTGGCTAGTTTGGGAAGGGAAGAGAGTGTGGAGTTGGTGCGGGGGAATGCGGCCAGGCTGGAGGTGATGGGGGAGCGGGTGGAGGATGTGATTGCGCGGGTTGAGGCGGCGCGGAGGGAGGGGATTGCGCATGCGGCAATGGGGTTAATGCCGGGGACTAGTGCGGTGGCGGTGCCGGTGTTGACGGAGGGTGGGGTAGCGCTGGGGGCGATTACCGTGACGGCGATGGCGGAGAGGTTGGGGGTGGAGAGATTTGGGATGGTGGTGGAGAGGATGAAGGCGGCGGCGGGGGGGATTGCGGGGAGGTGGGGGCGGGTGGAGGGAAGATGACAGTCCCCCCTCGGCAGTTACCAAACGAGACAACAGCACGGTCCATGCGTACGTATGGCCGCGCGCTCGGAACCTTAGATTTATCGTGGATCAAAACTAGTAACTAAGGTAACATTTAGAATCTTTGATCGATCTTTGCCTTTGGATCTTTGTTCGAGGCAACGCATTCCTGTTCGATTCGTTAAGCCAATATGTCTCCTTTGCAGTTTGCTTATGCATCTGCTGGGCTAGACTGGTAGAAGTTGCACAGTGACACCGAAAAAGCACGGAGCCGCACTATCCGCATCATCGATTTGGATCCAGAGTGTCACGTACGCAAGCGCTTTCCGAGGTAAAGAGTTTCTATCTTTCAACCTTAGAACGAGATTCGATGTTCCGTACCACTGTCGCGCCAGTAGATGGCCTCACTTTTGGCGCTTGCAGGGCCGTCACGCGCGCTACCATTTTTTAATATTTCGTGAGCAGGCTCCAGCGGCCTGCTCGCTATGGCCGCCTGTTAATTCCTAATTGGTCCAAGCCGGAAGTTCTGCGAAGGGGAAGTTGTGTATCCCTGGAAGGCGAGTGTTATACATCGGAATTCCTGTCGAGAATTGACCGGCGCAGCGATTGTTCGGAATTGCCCTGCATTCGTAGATATAAATACTGTAATTGAATAGAAAAAATGAAAAAAAATCCAAAAATTGGCGATCTCTCTTCAATTTCAGCAAGAAATTTATTACGGGGGATGTTGGCAAATACAGATGTCTCGGATTCAGTCAGACAGCTAGAGAAGATAAGAAGATCGTGTACCGAATCAGACTATAAAATCGCTATTGAGATCATTCGCGAGAGTCCAATATTTTCGGGAAGCTATGTTGGTAGAGATTTCAACAAGAAATTTACTAGGCTTGTGGGTAAGCAGGTCGTATCGGCCTTTTCTCCAGAAGTAATTCTAGAAAAATTCAGAAAAAACAAGAATAAGCTTCTTGATCTCTTGGATATATGTTCAAAAGTTATTGAGGCAACAGCGAGAAGAGATTTTTCTGAAGGGCTACGTCAATGTGGAATACTCGCTGATAATGGTGGTGCGTCTCTCTTCTTACTCAGGAATCTCCATTTCATTAAAAATCACGTCTCCGATGTAGATTTTCTTGGTGAGATCGAAGATGTGTTCAGAGTTTTGTCGGTCAATAATGTTCGCTACATTTCAAATGCGATGAAGGAGCTTAGCAGCGACAAAACCGATTATATAAACATATCTGATCGAGTTAATAGGTCTGAGCCAGGAGTAAGTGTCTTGGTTGCTCAGAGCTTTATCGATCATATTCCTAGAAGTGAGAATGTTTTCGCGCAGACTCTGAATAGCCATTACCTCATATCTCTGCTGGATGCGTTCCTGTACTTCTGCAGACTACAGACAGCACGCCTCCCGTTTGTGCCTCCAGTTGACGACGATATTGTCTCCGCCTATCGGGCGCTTTCGGAAATAAAAATAAAAATAGAAGATATTTATGATGCCTCTGATGAGGTAAAAGGGGCACTTGTATTTAGAGAAGCTTTTTTACTTATCGAGCTGAATCAGTTATGCCAATATAAAACTATTCATGCTGCTTTATACAATAACTTAGAAAATAAAGAAGAGCGAAGAACGCCATACGAGAGGCTATTACTCTGTGACTATTTTGCGAATGTTCGTAAGCTATCGGATATAGGGTCTGTGCCGTATTCGGGTGGGTTTGGAATCGATAGGTATTCTGCCGCGTCAGCATGTCATTTTCAGAATTCTACGGCTTTAATATACGCATTAGAAAGATCGGATGGGCAGCTTGCGGGTGATGATTTGGATTTCGTCCGGCTTATGTCCCGCACACGGGACATAGGGATAATATGTCCTACTCAACATATTGAGAGCATTAAGGCGCGCGCGGCAACAGATGAATTGAAAATAGTTATCCATTGTCTGGCCCATATAAAACAAAAAAGCCAGTTAAAAGAACACGAGCTCAGGGCGGTCTTACAAGGATCGGCTGAAAGAGATTTCGACGGAAAACTGACCGGTCTGTTGAGTTACATCTACAGTGTCTCCCCTTCAGTTGCGGAGCATCTTATTCAGACCGCAGACGAGACATTTTTGAGTAAATTATTTCAGATTATAAAAACGCCCAATGCAGCGATTCAAGAGCGCGCCAACATCTTAGAATGGTACGCGGAAAAAACAGGAGATGTAATTTTCCTGGAGCGAGCTAAAAATCTGAGAATTGATGTTCAAATAAACAAAGAAAGGGGAACGATCGATGATTCTAGAATTTACGTGGATCCGGTGAAATTCACTCAGTGGGTTAATGATCATGTGTCAGATGATTTTGCTATCTTGCTTGAGTCGCTTCCTCAGCCAATTGAGGCGGTTCTCCAGTCTTTGACCTGGGAGAAAGTAAAAACGGGCATTGGGATCTATGAACAGTTAGGAAGCCTAGTTGTTAAATGCTATGAAGAATTTTGTTCAAATAAGATCTATGGCGTCGCGTCGTATCTTGGCAGAAGAATTCGCCATGGAACATTGAAAGGAACGGGTTTCAGTGACGTCGCAAACTTTGTAAAAAATGAGCGGTTTTCAGCGTTATTCGAGCTGAGGGAAATTGAGGATGCTTATAGAGTATGGCTAAAAGGGTATGAGCTGGCACTGGATGAATTGAGAGATAAATATCTTCACATTCACCACAAAGACAAGCCAGAAGGCTTGATATTTCGAGACTTTAGGTCTGCCACTAAACGATTGGCCGCTAATCACCTGCTGTACGACATTATAAAATCGTTTGGCACCAATAAATCTTGCTTGGAGTTGCCTTACATAATTCTAGAGTACTGCTGGAGAATTTTGGAAGAGGATTTGTCCAATATTCGGAAATTCGTGATGGAGAAGAAGGCCAAGCATGCTGTATTCAGAACGGCTGTTTCATCAGCGCCAATTGCGAGGCAACGAGAGCTTCATGAGTTTGGGCAGGAACTGAACTCTTTAACCGCCGAGAGATTTAGGACGATCGCATCTTGGTTTAATAAGCCATCTATTGCATCTCCTAGCGCGGATATTTCCCTTCTATTCAAAGCGGTGGTGTCTGAAGTTAAATCATTGGAGCCTGATTACCACCCTGAAGTAATAGTGAACGACTCCGGATTTATATTAAATGGCGGCACGTATTTTGTTTTATATGATGCATTGTTTATATTGATATATAATGCTGCCCAAAAGGGAAAACCTGACGGGGTTTTGATAATGAATATTGGATTGGAAGAGATTGAAGGCAAGAAGAGGGTTTCTATTAGCCTTGCTTCTGAAATCCGTTCATATGATTGCATCGAGGTGGTCAGAGCTTCAATTCTTACTGCGCTGGAGGGTGATTGTGAAGATGCCCTAGTAGTGGAAGGGCGCAGCGGCATAAAAAAGCTTAGAAGAATGGAGCAGGAGGGCTATATTGAAGACGTCACTTTTAACTTTGACGTGCGCAAGGTTGCCGCTTCATTTTCATTCAAAGTTGATTATTAGATGAAAATTCTTGTTGTTGAAGATGATCTTTTTAAGTTTTCCCGTGTAGCAGAGTTGCTGAAGGAAATCTTTAGCGAGATTGATCTAATACACCACGATAATGTTTTTGGCGCTGTTAATTACCTTAGGTCTGAGGTCCCAGATCTTATTGTGCTGGATATGTCGCTTCCCAGTCATCCCGCAGTGGCTGGGGAAGGTAGCCCCGTATCGATGCCAGCTGGTGGCATAGAAATTATCCTTGAGTTGAAAATTCTTGGCAAGACTCTTATTCCGACGGTAGTGTTAACGCAATACCCGGATGTTGAAATTGAATTTGAATACTACTCGATAGAAAATGCTGCTGGGGTAATAAATTCACTATACGAAATAAAAAAGGTATGGGTTGTTCACTATGACAACGAATCTGCCGAGTGGCGAGAAACGCTAACCGAAGTGTTGAGAACGAAAAATGAAATATCTGTTGATTGAAGATGACCAGAATAAGTACAGAGAGATTTTTGAGTATATAAACTCTATCGATGCTGTCGCGCTGGTTGATGGAGTAGATAACTTATCCGACGCACGTCTTAAAATTCTCACGAAGTCTTATGATCTGATTGTTTTCGATATCTACCTTCCATTGATACATGGGCGGACAGACGAGCAGGACGTATCGGCTGATATTGTCGCGGAGTTTGCAAAAAGCAAGAATTATTATTCCGAGGCGATTGCTATTACGAAATATGAAGATGATGCATTGGTAAAGTCGCCACTCTTCAATGATAATGGGATTACTGTTGTCGCATTCGGGGCGGAAGATAGCCGATGGAAGCAAAGCTTGTTGCAAAAGTTCGAAAAAATAAAAAGTAAACGAAGATTGGACTTCATAGTTTTCTGTGCTCTAGCTAAGGAGAGAAACGGCTATAGATCTACCTCTGCAGTGCTAGGGGAGTTCAAGCAGATTGGGGGCTTGAATTGTCAAGAAATGGCGATCGGAAACTATCGAGGCATGTGTATAACGCCCTCCGGTATGGGGCTAGTAAATATGGCAATAACATGTGCGAAGGCAATTGAGTTGTTTGCGCCAAGAATTGTTTCTATGAGTGGGATTTGTGCTGGAGTGAAAGGCGAGTCTAATCTCTTAGATATAGTAGTTGGACAAGTCTGTTGGGAATACCAGACTGGGAAATATAAGGATGGAAAGTTCTGTCAGGAGCCATATCAAGTGCCGATGTCCCCAGTCTTTCGGACTGACTTGGAGCAACTCGTTGAGCAGCCTTTATTGCTGAAGCGTTTAAAAGAGGATCTTTTCGATACAGAACTCAAGGAGTCAATTGTTCGTATAGCTCCTGTTTCGTCGGGCTCGGTAGTAATAGCAGATGCCGAACGCATGGCCCAGATTGGAGAGCAACACAGGAAGTGGGGTGCATTAGAGATGGAGATGTACGCCATGTATGAAGCCGCGAATCAATCAGTGCTCGCGCCATTTTTCTTTGGAGCTAAAGCTGTGGTAGACATGGGAGATTCGGCTAAAGGAGATGCCCTACATGCTTCAGCATGCGTGATATCCGCGAGATTTGTAGTGGAGGTCATGAGTAATCAGCTTCCTAAGCTTATAGATCAATGAGGCGCTCTCAGCGAACAGGGATGCTGAATACGTAATCTTAAAAATTAATAAATCGGTTCTATAAGCGTGAAATCTACTTTGTTGCAGTAAATATATATTACTAGAGAGGGTGTATGCGTTTAGCGCACGACAAGTCTATAGAGCATGCATGGCGTTACTTTGAGCTCCACGCTAAGCAGCGTATGACAGTGTTTAATTTTTTTTTGGGCGCGACGGGGCTTTTAGCTGCAGGGATTGCTACCGCCATTCAAGGCGGCCGGAGCTTGAATTTTATTGGAATTGTTCTTGGTTTGCTTTTGTCTTTCATCGCATTTATCTTTTGGAAATTGGATCAGAGAGTGTGTGTGCTGGTGAAGCGCGCGGAGGCTGTCATTGCGGCCTTGGAACAGAGCTCCCTAGATTCGTCCTCGCATTTGTTTATTGACGAATCTGCTTTTTTCTTAAAGGATGCGCATACATCCAATGGGTGGAGTCGCCTCTGGACCTATGGGCGAGCATTTCGCACTACGTTTTGTGTGGCAGGGGTGTTCGGAATCTCCGCGTCGTTATTTTGCTCTTATAAATTGTGGTGCTAGCATAAGTTCGCCCTTGAGGTAGACACCAGGCTGTAGATTTTTTTGGATTTCCCTGAGTCGGAAGTTGCCTTCAACAAAGGAGGATTTACGGCTTTGACGTAGGCCTAAGGTACCGTGACACGGGTCTGAATTTGCCTCGACGCTGCAAAAGGCGGCTACCCGACCGACTGCGACAGCCATTGGATCTGGCCACAGAATCGAATCGTTGTTTGGCGGTCGACTTCATTCATGAGGTTCTCTACTGCGGCCGACGGTTTCGGACTCTGAACGTGACGAGGCGAACCGGGAGTGGTTGGCCATTGAGGTAGGCATGCCCTTCCCTTTGACGCTCCTGATTCAGGTCTTGAGCCGTTTGATCAACTGGCTATGGTCCTCCCGATGAAATACGGCTGAATAACGGTCTGGAGATGATCCTAGAGGCTTTACCGAATGGGCTGGCGGTTAAGGTATTGCGATTCGCTATATCCAGCCTGGCAAGCTAAAACAGAACACCTTTATCGAGCGCTTCAATCGAACCTAGCGTAACGTACCGAAGTGCTCGACGCGCCCCTATTCGACAACGTTGAGCGGGTCCAAGCGATTACCGATCAATGGTTGCTCAATTACAACCAAAAACGCCTGCGCGATTCGCTGGGCGCTCTCCCGCCGTTGCAATTCATGCCTCGGTTAACCCTTGCTTCGATCGTCTAATCGGTATGGGCCCGCCCAATACCGTCTTGACGACGGGGAGCAAGTTGCTCAGAACTTGACGTTCCAGGGCAGCAGATCGGCGACGCGGTTAACGGGATAGTCTGCGATCACCAAGAGTACATGACGCAGATAGGCCTCGGGGTTAATCCCGTTGAGCTTGGCCGTTTCCATCAGGCTGTACATCGTGGCGGCTCGTTCACCGCCGCGTTCCGAACCCATGAACAGATAGATTTTGCGGCCGAGAGCGACTCCGCGCAGCGACCGCTCTGCTGCGGAGTTATCGCTTTCAACTTCGCCGTTGGCAAGATAGCGGTAAGGCTACGCGGCTATTCCGGCAGGGAGGCGGTGGGAGTGGAAGAGAACACAGATCGATGCAGCATCGTTTTTTGGTCCTACGTGGCAGCCAGGCGGGTTGCCTGGTGTCGCGCCAGGACCTGGCCGCAGCGGAGCGGTCAAGGGGCAGCGCCGGCGAAGCCGCGCCGCCGGTGGAGGCGCCCTTGACGTCGAGAACGGTCAGGTACGATCGGAAAAAGCAGACAACTCCCCGGGATCTCCTCCTGGAACTTTCAGTACCGGTTCTTAAATGGCGGTCGACTTCAGGTATTCATCGCCCTGGAGTTTTGAGCGTTGAACGCTATTGGATGCAGCCCGTATGCAAGCGCGATGACCGACACATCGCACATACATTTCTCAGTTAAAACGTGGCCCGCATTCCCCGAGACCGGACGCAATGCCTACGCTGCGACGCGCTCTGGATATCGCCTGCCGACGTTGCTCCGGCGCTTGAAGCAGCTCTTCTAGTGAATGCCGTTGTGCGTTACAGAAACCATTCCACGGGTGCCGTAGAGCACTGGCGCTGCGCGGGTTTCTACCATCTTGTCATCGTCCACAGCACGAGCGCAGTATTTGCCGATATGATGGAACACACCGTCAGACGCGCCATGACCGGTGGGGGAAAGCACCGGCGCGGTGGAGCTCTAACATGAACAATAATGTTGGCTCGAAGACGCACGGGAAATTCCGCAAAGCATGGCTGGCCGTGCCTGGCGTCGCGCTTAGCCTCACGCTGACGAGTGTCGTAAACGGGCAAGTCGCAGCGCTGCCCCCAATCCCATTGACACAGTCTACCCATCTAGGGCAAGGCTACGCGCTGGGGGTCGGTTCTATGCGGGCCCAGGCGCTAGCGTTGCCCGAGGTCACCCCTTCCGAGTCAAACCGTGTCGAATATGACCTCCAATACGTAGACGACTATAGCGAGCTCGCCCGAGTGCTGAAAATCAGTGCGGCGGCGTCGTATGGCGCCGGCGGCGTTGGGGGCAATGCACGGGCAAATCTCATGCGTTCGAGCACATTGAGCCGTCGAAACGCATATGTGGCGGTCCGCGCGTTGGTGGAAATTCGGACGGACAGCATATCGACCTACCCCCTCAACGCGAACGCTGTAGCCGCCGCCAGTAGCAGTCCTGAAGATTTCTTTCAGGGATACGGAGACAGTTTCGTCCGCAGCATCAGCTACGGCGGTGAGCTAGCCGCACTGATGGAATTCGCCACGACATCAGCTGCAGAGTCACAGCAGCTGAGGATTGACGTTAAAGCTGCAGCAAGCGGGTTCGCAGGGGCAGGATCATATGATGAAGCCATTCGGACGCTGTCGCAGGGGCGCCGAGTGACGGTTCGCTACGTGCAAACGGGAGGCGATACAGGGCAATTGCTCGCCTTGCTGGCGATTGGCCATATGCCCGCAAGCGGTGGGGTCGATAGCACGGGCGGAGCCGTCGTCCTTACCCCCGAACAACTCATCCGAAGGCTCGGCGAGTTCCTTCCCGAGGTACGCAACTTCCCATCCCAGGCCAAGGCCCTGAGTGGCGAGCTATCGGATTACGGCGCCGTGAGCGGATGGCCGCCGGCAGTACCAAAACCAATCCCTGCCCCGAACAACGGCAGATTGACAGCGGCTGTCGCGACTCTAAGGTTGCTGGAGGAAGAGCTGGCCACGGTTAACGACGGGATGTCGACGAACGAATATCAAAACGCGGCCGCGCTAAATGAGGGTCTGATCCTGAGGAGCTATCTCGACTATGTCAGGCAGCTTGCGGATACTGCGGTGCGACAGATAGCCGCTACGCCGCAAGACAAGTCGAACTGGGTTATACCCACGCGCGACCAGTATTCTGACGAGGTGATGCTAAGCATGCCATCCAACGTTTGGCGTGGCAATGCGGGCGATCAATGCTCAGTCCTCGAACAAGACCTCAGTAGGTTCCGAACTTGCCTACTCGGTCAAAAGGGCGGGTGGACATTCGAGCGTTGGCCTAGAGTTAAGAGCTTTCGTGTCGAGCGTGCAGTGAGCGGTGAATTTATGGCAGTCCGTCAGAACGTGATTGTCCAACCTGGTATGTCGCTCAACTGGGCGGGTTCTATTCACCACCCTCTGCCCACCCCCCTAAATGTCTTTGCCGACCAGCTGTGCGGTAAAACTGGCCCGGATGATGGCCGTCTTGCTCTGTGGAGCGTTATATCTGAGACGAATTTTGGCGGAAATTGTTGCGGATATTCGGCCTCCAATTTCGCGTGCGTCGAATTTGAAAAACCCGCCGAAGCGGTGTATCCGCGACCGGTCTATACGCAGAAAGAAGGGGCCGCGCTTGATGGGGCGATCCGGACGGTTATGCAAGCCGGGGAGCAATATACCGAGTTTGATGTGAAACCGCCTTGTGCAAAGGGGTTTGGTGCATACCTCATCACACAACCCGTTTCAGAAGGGTTCCCGAAGAAAGATCGTGGCTACTATCGTTTCTCGAATGACGGCCTACAAACTGTACGCCACCCAGAAAGTAATGGCGCTGGAACAGAGGACGCCAGAACTCCCGCGATAATTCTTGAAACGGCCTATTGCGCCACATAGACGTAAGCGCCTACCGAACACACCTAATCGGCCCTAGTGTGCTTGACCGGGGCCCCACGTCCCTCGAAGGTCTATTAACCAAAAGTGCGGTTGGAAGGGGGCGAGATTAGAGCAAGTAAGCACAATCAGCCGGCGGGGAGATCGTTAGCTTTCGGCGCGGATTTGTAGTCGCAGCGTAGTCGAATAAAATCGGTCGGCACGTCAACTGATGCCTCGAAAAACGTTGAAAAATCGAAATCAGTCAATTTGTGTGGGGCGACTAATACAGACTCTTGATCGTTTCCCAGAAAGACTATTGGTTGACCCAGTGGCACATTAGCGCATTCATTCCAGTGGCTAAAGTCTAGCGCATATGCCATCAAATAAATTTTCTCCGGCACTCGGGAGTTTGATAGTTGATTGGTCGACCAACCCCAACCAAAATAAAGAATTACGGCTGATACGAATGCGGTTAGTAAAGAATACACCGGGAATAACTGGGTATCTTTGCCTTTAAATTTGGCCCAGCACCAATGCGCTCCGGTGAAGATATGTACCGAGAATAGAAATATCGCTACCGCCAGGACAAACGGAACCAGAAATTTAAGGACCAGAATTGCCGTTGTGAAGATCAATGTGATGGGGAATGCAGAAGCGTCAACGTGAAATATTTCGTTGATGTGTCCTGCAGCTTTTCCGCGAGCATAAAGAACCAATCCGGAAACGATGATGGACACCAAGAACTTGGTAATGGTGAAGCTCCACAGCGACCGTACCACTGCCGAACGCTCTAAGGATATCCCGACGAACAAAGTACACAGAACTACAGCACATAGTCGGAAAGTTAAGGTGTTTTCGCGTGCCCACTCCCAATCACTGCTGGCTGACCGGGTGATCGCTAACATAACTCCAATGACGCCGATTAAACCGAGAGTCCATGTGAGTTCGTATTTCTGCTGGTCTCTTTCGCGATCTTTTGCTGCTATCCACCTACTGAAATCACTATTAATTTCTCGAACGTAGAATTTCAGAGATCTCTGGCTTTCCCGATATAAATCCCTTTCGCTGCCGCTTAATTCTTTATTGATGTTCTCTAAAATATCTTTGGTTGTACTTTTCATTTTGGTCAGAGGAATTGCAAATTTTGTGTGGATTTCGTCGGCCTAGGGTTGTTTTTAAAATTTGCCGAAGAACAGCGAAAGCCTAGCTCAATCGATCTTTTTTGTAATTTCAGTCTCGCGCGTCCTTGGAAAGCCACGGTGGTTTAACTGGGTAAAGCTTTATCCGGTAGTTTGCGCTCGCTCTTTTGATCGCTGTTCGTTCGATCTAGCTTCTTCAAGTAGATCCGTAATCAGTTCGGAAACGGGATGGCAAAGGCTTTCCACCCCACCCATCAAATTTGACATTACGTCCGCGTTTATGGGCGACGCACCCGTCGCCCCCGGCTCATTCACACTATTCCCCACAATCCGAGCAATAGCCCAAATCCCTTGGCAAGCCCGCTCCATCTTCCTCAAATCATCGACCCGCACAAGCGCAAACTCCGGATCATCCGGCGTAGCCCAGCGGTCATAAGTAAAGGGGTGATCATTCATAGCAGCCTCTTTCGTCGTTAGACCCGCGCCCCGCTGTCAATCGGGGTGGGCGGGCGCAAGGCCGGGTTGACAGACCGGTGACAAAAGAAACCGGCGCACGCGAGCGTGCCCCAGCCAAGGCCCGCCCATAGCAGGGACGTGCGTCGGCCTACGGACGTAAAAATGCCGCTATTGCAGCGGCAGTCCGCCTTTTGTCATTTCCAGCTGTCAAACCGGACGGTCATTGGTGTGACCGCAGGGCGAGTATACGGCGGAACGCTACGGAAGCAGCAACGATGCGCGTGACGTTTTTGTCTCGCCCCAAACGACAGTCAAAAAGCACAAAGGACTCCGCAGAGCCCTTCGTCATATTCATGCAGCCACCGGCACAAAAAACCGATCCTTCAACTCCTGCAATCCAATCCGCTCCAACATCTCCGTCAACCTCTCCGCAGGCTTCCGGGTCGGCAAATCCTTAAACTGCGCCACGATCAGCTCATTCTTCATAGAATGCTCCCACCCGACCAACTCCGTCACACTAACCTGATACCCATGCGCTTCCAGCTGCAAGCACCGCAGCACATTCGTAATCTGGCTTCCAAATTCCCGCGTATGCAACGGATGCCGCCAGATCTCCGCCAGCGGATCAGCCAGCGCCGTGCCTTTATTCTTCCTTAGCACAGAAGCCACTTCCGCCTGGCAGCAAGGCACAACGACGATGTACTTCGCCTTCTTCTCCAACGCAAAGTGAATCGCGTCATCGGTGGCGGTATTACAAGCGTGCAACGCAGTGACCACATCAATCGTCGCCGGCAACTTATCCGACGTGATCGATTCCGCCACCGACAGATTCAAGAACGACATCCCGCCAAACCCGAGCCGCTTCGCCAGTTCCTCTGACGACTTCACCAGTTCCTCGCGAGTTTCAATCCCATAAATATGGGACCCATTCCCGACGGCATCTTTCTGTTCCTTGAAGAACAAGTCATACAAAATAAACCCCAAATACGACTTACCAGCCCCGTGATCCGCGAGCGTCACCGCGCCACGTTCTTGTTGCACGTCTTTCAGCAAGGGCTCGATGAACTGAAACAGGTGATAGACCTGTTTCAGCTTACGGCGGCTGTCCTGGTTCATCTTGCCGTCGCGGGTCAGGATGTGCAGGGCTTTTAGGAGTTCGATCGACTGGCCGGGGCGGATGTCGTGGGTTTTTTCTGACATGGGGGAAGGCAAAGCGCCCCGCACGGGGCGGGGCGCGTAGTGGCGCGGAAAGTGTCAGTTTAACGAAAACGCTGATGCGCCCGCAGGGCAGTACAAAAAGCGGGTCTTAGCCTACGGTGGCAAAAACCGGTTCGCCCAGGTTCAGCATCAAACGATTTGCCCAGGCGAAGATCGCGTCCGAGTGCAGCAGGTCCAGCACTTCGCCTTCGCTCAAGCCCGCATCCTTCAATGCCTGGATGCTGTTGGCGTTGACGTCGGCCTGGGCTTCGGTGATCTGGATCGAGAACTGGGCAATCGCCAGTTCTCGCGCCGTGGTGCCGGCGGTGTAGGGGTCTTCGAACACTTGCGCGATCACTTCATTACGCTTGGCCAGTTGTTCGAAGCGCTGTGCGTGGACGGATGCGCAGTACACGCAGCCGTTCACACGCGAGACGACCGTGGAGCCCAGCTCGCGTTCGGCGCGCGACAGGCCGCCTGGGGCGTACATGATGGCGTTGAAGGCGGTGGAGCGCTGGCGCAGGATTTCCGGTTGGTGGACCAGGAACAGGTAGTAGTCCGAGACCTTGGCCTTGGGGTGGCTTTCTTCCAGGACGGCGACTTGTTCCGGGGTGGCGGTGTCGACGTTGACGACGTCGAGCCATGCCTTCCACTCCAGCACTTCGTTGGTGAAGCCGTGGGCCTTGATGACGGCGCCGGGTTCGGTGGCGGCGGTGTTGGGTTCGAAGGGCGCGGGCGGGACGGCGGCGGCGCGGGGGGCTTGGCCTTCCAGGTCTTTCATCGCGGCCAGGCCGGCGACCAGACGGGTCTGGTACGACAGGAAGGCGATCAGTTGCGACAGGGTGACCACTGCGGGCGTGGTGACGCCTGCTGCGGGCAGGGTCTTCAGCGCGGCTTCGTCGCCTTCGACGGGGTTTTCGATCAGCTTGCGCGTGAATTCCAACACGGCAGCCAGGCGCGGGGTGGAGGCGTCTGACGGCGTGCCGGATTCTGCGACGGCGATGTCGGCGGGGGCTGCGTCGGTTTCCGCCAAGCGTGCGCGGTAGTGCGAGGCCAGCAGCGGCGACGGGCTGATGCGGGTGGCGTACAGCGCGACCAGCAGGCGTTCGGCCAGCGACAAGCCGGGCAGTGGCGGGTCGAACAGGGCGTCGTAGCTGCCTTGCGTGGCGGCGGCGACTTTTTCGCGTTGGTGGCGGACCTGAAAAGTTTTGCTGCCGGGCGTCAGGCCGACGAGCTTGTCGACCAGATCATTGACGGCGTCATAGACGATGGGTTGTTGTGCCATGGGGATGTTCTCCTTGGTGTCTGATCAGCTGGCGTTGCCGGAAGTGCTTGTTGACTGTGCGGCAGCCGATTGCGAGCTTGGGGAATCCGAACGTCCCGAATCCGCGCTAGCCGAATTAACCGCAGCCGCCCGCGCCTTCACCGCCGCGTCCAAAAACTTCTTCACGCCTTCCCACGATTCCTGGTCGGCGCGTGCGTTGTCTTTTGGATTCCCGCCGCTGGTGCTGATCTTGCCCGACACGGGGTGAGCGTAGACGAGCTGGGTGGTGGGCACGTACGGGAACAGGATCGAGTGGCCGCCATTTTCGTAGTCGAGCCATTCGACGGGGTAGGGGTGTTTCACTTCGACCAGCTTGTCCTGCACCATCTTCGAATACAGGCTCGACGGCCATGATCCATCGTCGGTGGCCGACAGCAGCATGACCGGGCCTTCGATGTCTTCCACGCGAATGCGGGCGCGGGCGACGGCGTCGGGGTCTTGCAGCGCGGTCAGGATGGCTTTCTCGTGACGATGCGGCGATGGGCCTTCATCGAACGGGGCCCAGGTGGCGGTGCGGTTGTTTTCCCAGACGTGGGGGATGGGCTTGCCGCCCAGCAGCCAGGTCGGACCTTCGCGGCCGATCTTGGGGTCGCAAGCGTTCTGGCCGCTGTGGACGACGGCGCCGGGTACGTAGGCGACGACGGCGGACACTTCCTTGGGGAAGGTTGCGCCCAGCAGCAGCACGAGTTCACCGCCGCGCGACTGGCCGCTGATGGCGACGAAGTCGTGCTTGGGCTGAACCTTTTTGCGCAGCCAGCGCAGGCCGGTCTGGAAGTATTCCAGCGGGGTGTTCGAGATGTAGTCGGACAGGCCCGGTGCCTTGAAGTACGCCAGCGCAAAGGCGGCGTAGCCGCGCGATGCGTATAGCGCCGCGCGGGGTTCGTTGATGCCGCCGCCCGAGCCGTTCAGGATCATGACGGCGGGGTGCGAACCGGGCTTGCTGCCTGCCGGCAGGTACAGCGTGCCGACCAAGCCTTCTTCGCGGACCTCGTGGCGCGTGACGCCGTCCAGCGCCAAGCGTTGCGTGAAGGTGGCTTGCGCCTGCATGTCGGCTACAACGCCGGCATCAGTGCCGCCTTCAACCGCACCCACACGCGCAACCACGTCGGTGACCAAGGCATCGGTCACCGGGTGGTTGAAGTGTTCGCGGCTGGGCGAGTCCACGGGGGCTTGCGACCAGATCAGGCCCATCGGCGACAAACCGGTGTAGTCGCCCGAGACGGGCGCGTCGCGGGTCAGGTCGACCACGCCGTCTTCGCCCGCCGTGTAGGCGGCCTGGGCTTGCCAGATCACGCCGTTGCGGCGGGTGCGCGCGGTGATATGCACCGTTTGGCCGGGTGCCACGTTTTCCACCCGGATCTGGCGCGGCACGTCGATCAAGGCGTCCGCGGGGGTGATGGTCAGGGTCGGCGCCATGGCTTATTTACCGGCCGCGGCGGCGGGTTCTTTGGTGACCATCATGGCGGCCGTGCGGTCGCTGGTCATCGGCGTCACCTTCAAGCCCTTCTTGGTGGCCCAGATGTTCTTGTAGTGGAACAGCGGGATGATGCCGACGTCGTCGGACACCAGCTTGACCGAGTCGCGCAGGATGGCTTCACGCTTGGCCACATCGAATTCCGACGTGGACTGTTCCAGCGCGGCGTCTACCTTGGGGTTGGTGTAGTGGCCCCAGTTGGACGCGCCCAGGCCCTTCTTGGCGTCGACGGTGGCCAGGATGTTGACCAGCGCGTAGCTGGCTTCGCCCGTGCCGTTGCCCCACGCCAGCATGCTGACGGCGAATTCGTTCTTGTTGGCGCGGCCCGAGTACACGGCCCATGGCACCACTTCCACTTGGGTCTTCACGCCGACGCGGGTCCAGAACTGCGCCACCGCCTGGGCCGTTTCCGGGCCTTGCGGGTAGCGGTCATTGGGCACGTGCATGGTCAGCTTGAAGCCGTCGGGAAAGCCCGCTTCGGCCAGCAGCTTCTTGGCTTGCGCGACATCGTTGGGGATGTCTTTGACGTCGGGGTTGTAGCCGAAGGTGCCCTTGGGCATCCACTGGTTGGCTTCAGTGGCCGCGCCTTGCAGGATGCGGTCGGAAATGGCCTTGCGGTTGATGGCCAGGTTCAGCGCCTGACGCACGCGCAGGTCCAGCAGCGGGTTCTTGTCCAGCGGCTTGCCGTTGTTGTCGGTGATGTACTGGTTGGGCGCGGGGTTGAAGCTGGGTTGCAGGATCATCACGCGCAGGCCGTCGTACGGGTACACCGCGATGTTCGGGGCCTTTTGCAGCTTGGCCAGGTCCGACACCGACACCTTGTCGATCACGTCCACGTCACCGGCCAACAGGGCGGCGGTGCGCGACGCGGCGTTGTTGATGTAGCGGTAGTTGACCTTGTCCCAGGTGGCCTTCTCGCCCCAGTAGCCGTCGTTGCGTTCCATGATGACGCGGTCGCCGGGGGTGTAGGACACGAACTTGTACGGGCCGGTGCCGACCATGGCCTTGCCCGAGTTGTAGTCTTCGGTGGTGGACTTTTCACCGACGTGCTTGCTGACGACGTGCACGGATGCCAGGTTCAGCGGCAGGTCGGGGTTGGGCGCCTTGGTCTTGACGATAAGGGTCAGCGGGTCCTTGGCGGTCATCGTGTCGATGGTGCGCAGGTAGCCGGCGTACGTTGCCACGCTGCCCGGCACGGCGCGCGCGCGGGTGTAGGAATAGATCAGGTCGTCGGCGGTAAACGGCGTGCCGTCTTGCCACTTGACGCCTTCACGCAGCTTGAATTCCCAGGTGGTGGGGTCCAGCGGTTTCCAGCTGACGGCCAGGCCGGGTTGAAGCTTGTTCCATTTGTTCTCGATCAGCAGGTCCCAGAAGTGCAGGGCCACCGAGCGGTCGCCGGCGTGGTTGTTCAGCTGCGGGTCCAGGGACGACAGCGGGTCGGCAAAGCCGATCGACAGGTTGTCGGCGGACGCGGCGGCAGAGGCGCCAAGGATGGCGGCGGTCAGGGTCGAAAGAATCAGGCGTTTCATGTTCGGGGTCCTTGGTAGGGGGGGAACGAGTTAAGTGTTCCGAAGGCTGCGTTGTCATTCAGGCCACTGAAGGAATTCAAGGCATTCAGGACAACGCCGCCAATTAGGTTCAGGCCATGTCGTTCAAATGACAGGCGCTTAAATGGTTGATGGCGATTCCCTTCAATGTGGGAACCTCGGTCTTGCAGCGCGGCATCGCATGCGGACATCGCGGATGAAAATGGCAGCCGCCGGGCGGGTTAAGCGGGCTGGGAATCTCGCCTTTGATCGCGGTAAAGATCTTGTGGCGCGACTTCAGGCTGGGAATTTCCGCCAGCAGCGCTTGCGTGTACGGGTGATTGGGGCGCTGGAACACTTCTTCCACGGTGGCCGTTTCCACGACGCGGCCCAGGTACATGATGACGACGCGGTCAGACAGGTGTTCCACCACGCCCAGGTCATGGCTGATGAACAGGTACGTCAGGTTCAGTTCTTCGCGCAGGTCCATGAACAGGTTCAGGATTTGCGCTTGGATGGACACGTCCAGTGCGGCCACGGCTTCGTCGCACACCAGCATGGACGGCTGCACGGCTAGCGCGCGGGCGATGCCGATGCGCTGGCGTTGGCCGCCGCTGAATTGGTGCGGGTAGCGTTGGCGCAGGGCGGGGTCGAGCCCCGCGCGTTCGAGCTGGGCGCTGACGTAGTCGTCAAAGCCCGCGTTGTCGACCAGCCCATGGATGCGGGCCGCTTCGCCCACGATCTCGTCCACGCGCAGGCGCGGGTTGAGGCTGGCGTAGGGGTCCTGGAAAATCATCTGCACGGTCAGGCGCGCGGCGTGGGCGGCGGCCGAGTTCATGTCGGACGGGCGCACGCCGTTGATGCGCACTTCACCGCCCGATGGCGTCAACAAGCCGGCGGCGATGCGGCCCAGCGTGGACTTGCCGCAACCGGATTCACCCACCAGGCCGACGACTTCGCCGGGGTTCACGATCAGGTCCACGTTGTCGACCGCGCGCGTGATGGCGGGCGGCTTGGACAAGCCCAGCTTTTGCATGGCGCGGCCGGCTGCGCCGACCTTTTTTTCGCCAAAGCGCTTGCTGACTTGAGCAAGGTCAATCAGCGGCGTGGGGGCGGCGGATACAGTCATGCCGTCACCTCGTTGTGGATCTGGATAGTCGGATGGAAGCAGCGCACGTCGTGTTCGGGCAGAGCTTGCGTGATGCCGGGTTGCTGGCCACAGGCGGTGGTGGCGCGCGAGCAGCGCGCCGAAAATGCGCAGCCGGCGGGCAGGTGCAGCAGGTTGGGCGTCATGCCGGGAATCTGGCGCAGGCGCTGGCCCCGCAGGTTATTGCTGGGCAGGCTGTCGATCAGGCCGACGGTGTAGGGGTGCTGCGGGCGGTCAAGCACGTCGTCGACCTTGCCGTGTTCAACGATGCGGCCGGCGTACATCACGGCCACGTCATCAGCCAAGCCTGCCACGACCGACAGATCATGCGTAATCCAGATCAGGCTGGTGCCGTGTTGCTGCGCCAGCTTCTGCACTTCAGACAGAATCTGCGCCTGGATGGTGACGTCCAGCGCGGTGGTGGGTTCGTCGGCAATGATCAGGTCAGGGCGGTGCAGCATGGCGATGGCAATGGCCACGCGCTGGCGCATGCCGCCGGACAGTTGGTGCGGGTAGGCCAGCAAGCGTTCTTCGGGGCTGGGGATGCCCATCATGCCCAGCGTGTCGCGGGCCAGCGTGCGGGCTTGTGCCTTGCTCATCTTGTTATGCGCGCGCACGGTTTCGATCATCTGCACGTCCACCCGCAAGACGGGGTTCAGCGTCATCATCGGATCTTGGAAGATCATGGCGATGCGGTTGCCTTGCAACTTGCGCAGTTCACGCGGGGCCAGCTTGGTCAGGTCGCGGCCCTGGAACAGGATTTCTCCGCCGACGATGCGGCCGGGGGCGTCAACCAAGCCCATGATGGAAAAGCCCGTCACGGATTTGCCCGAGCCGGATTCTCCGACCAGGCCCAGGATCTTGCCGCGCTCCAGCGTGAACGACACGTCGTCCACGGCGGGCAGCACGCCCGCGCGGGTGTGGAAGTGCGTGCGCAGGTTGCGCACTTCAAGCGTGGCCGGCGCGCCAGCGAAAGCGGTGCGGTCGGTCATTTGTGAGTCCTTGGGTTCAGCACGTCGCGCAGGCGGTCGCCCACCAGATTGATGGCGACGATGGTGATCAGCAGCGCGATGCCGGGGTAGAAGCTGATCCAGTATTCGCCGGACAGCATGTATTGAAAGCCGTTGGAAATCAGCAGGCCCAGCGACGGTTCGGTCACGGGCACGCCCAGGCCCAGAAAGCTCAAGGTGGCTTCCAGCGTGATGGCGCGCGCGATCTGCAAGGTGCCGATGACGATCAGCGGCGGCAGGCAGTTGGGCAGGATGTGCTTCAACATGATCCGCCAGTTGGGAATGTCCAGGCAGCGGGCGGCTTCGACGTATTCACGGCGGCGTTCCACCAGGGCCTGCCCGCGCGCGGTGCGGGCGTAATAGGCCCATTCCAGAATCACCAGCGTCAGCACCACGTTGCCCACGCCCTTGCCCAGGTAGGCCAGGATCATCATGGCAACCAGGATGGACGGGAACGACAGAATCAAGTCGACCAAACGCATGATGAAGGCGTCGACCTTGCCGCCCGCGTAGGCGGCCAGCAGGCCCAGCAGCGTGCCGACGATGCCGGCGATAACGGCCGAGCCCACGCCCACCATCAAGCTGATGCGCAGGCCGTACAGAATGCCGGACAGCAGGTCGCGGCCCTGGCCGTCGGTGCCCAGCCAGTAGTGGAAAGTGTCCAGGCCGTTCATGGAGCCCGGCGGCATGCGGGAATCCAGCACGTCGATTTGCAGCAGGTCGTACGGGTTCTGCGGCGAGATCCACGGCGCGAAGATGGCGGCCAGGATCAGCAGGGTGGCAACGGTCAGGCCAAACACCGCCGTCTTGGACGACAGGAATTCGGTCAGGTTGCGGCGCCAGGGCGATTCGCGGCGCAGGGCCGGAATCTTGTCAGGGGTTGCAGTGGTGCTCATGCCGAGCCCTCCAGCCGTACCCGGGGGTCCAGCACTTTATAAAGAATGTCGACGATCAGGTTCAGCGTGACGAACAGGCACACGACCACGATCAGGTAGGCGACGATGACGGGGCGGTCCAGCGCGTTCAGGCTGTCCAGGATCAGCTTGCCGGCGCCGGGCCACGAGAAAATGCTTTCCGTGATGACGGCGAACGCAATGGTCGAACCCAGCTCCAGGCCCAGCACGGTCACCAGCGGGATCATCGTGTTGCGCAGCACGTGCACACAGACCACGCGAAACGGCGACAAGCCCTTGGCACGCGCGAACTTCACGAAGTCCAGCGGAATCACGTCGCGTACGCCGGCGCGGGTCAGGCGGATGACAAGCGAAATCTTGAACAGCGACAGGTTCAGCGCGGGCAGGATCAAATGGCGCCAGCCGTCGGCGGTGAGCCACGACCACTGAAAGCCCAGGAATTCCACCGTCTGCCCCCGGCCGCTGGCGGGCAGCCAGCCGAGTGACACGCTGAACGTCATGATGAGCATCAGCGCCACCCAGAAGGTGGGCAGCGAGAAGCCGACGATGCTGCCGGCCATGATCATTTTGGAAAAGCGGCTGTCGGGGTACAGGCCGGCAATCAAGCCCAGCGGCAGGCCGATGATGACGGCCAGCAGCAGCGCGCTGATCGCCAGTTCCAGCGTGGCGGGCAGGCGCTGGATCACCAGTTCAATCGCGGGGATGTTGTAGACGAAGCTGTTGCCCAGGTTGCCGTGCAGCGCCCCGTTCAGAAAGCCCAGGTATTGCTGCCACAGCGGCTTGTCCAGGCCCAGTTCCGCGATGATGCGGGCGCGGTCCACCTGGTCCACGTCCTGGCCGATCAGGATGTCCACGGGGTTGCCGATGGCGTGCAGGCCTACGAAGACGATCAGCGTCATCAGCAACACCACCACCGCCGCTTGCGCGACACGGCGTATCAACCAACCGGTCATTGCGTGGTCTCCGCTTGCGAGGCCGGGGTGGCGATTGCCGCGGGCGGCGGGGCCGGCGTCCATTCATCGCCGAACACTTCCGGCTCGGAAAACGCTTCCATGTTCGCGTAGTACGTTTCGACGTCTTCGCGGTAGAACAGGCCGGCGATGCCTTGCGCCAGGCGCTTGGCGCCGTCGCTAATGGCGGGGATGTCGCCCGAGATCGTGCCTTGGGTCAGCGCTGCGGGGTAGGAAAAGCAGTGCACGCGGTCCAGGCCCGGGCAGGCGCCGGGCACTTTTTCTTGCAATTCAAAGACGGCGCCCAGGTCGGGGGAGTCATGCAGTTCCTGGTCTTCTTCGCCGGGGGGCGGGGTGAACCGGTCGCCCCAGTTGCGCACGTGGGGCGCCAGCGGGGCGAATTCCGGGCGCACGGTCCAGTCGATACGAAAGCCCGTCGAGAAGATCAGGAAGTCCAGCACGAATACGCCTTTGGGCGTGGTGACGTGGATGTCGTCGCCGACCAAGGCCAGATCTTGCACGCCACAGCCCAGGTTGAAGCGGGCGTTCGGGAAGCGCGACACGCGCAAGGTGCTGCCGCGCGGGGGCGGCACTTGGGCGGCGTTGATGTAGTGGCGGATCTTCCACTTCCATTCGTCGGGCAGGGTCAGGTGGCCGTGGGTCAGGCCGGGGTTGCCTGCGCCTTTGCCCTTGTTCACGCGCGGGATGTCGTTGCGGCGGATCAGCAGGTCGACGCTGGCGGCGCCGGCTTCCAGCGCGGTGCCGGCGCTGTCCATGGCGGACGCGCCCGCGCCAACGACGCCGACGCGCTTGCCGGCCAGCGTGGCGTAGTCCATCACGTCGGACGAATGCGCCCAGCGGTCACGCGGCAGTTTCTTGGCAAAGTCAGGCACATAGGCGCCGCCCAGGCCGTCGCGGCCGGTGGCCAGCACCACGCGGCGGGCCAGCACGGTGCTGCGCCCGGCGGGCGATTCGATGTCCAGTTGCACCAGGCGGTCGGCGCGGGGTTGCACGGACAGCACGCGATGCTTGTTGCGCACGTCCAGGTTCAGCACGCGGCGATACCAGCGCAGGTAGTCCATCCATTGCAGGCGCGGAATCTTGTCCAGCGCGTCCCATTCGGCGGTGCCGAATTGCGCTTCGAACCAGGCGCGGAACGTCAGCGCGGGCAAGCCCAGCGCGGGGCCGGTCAGCTGCTTGGGACTACGCAGCGTTTCCATGCGGGCGGTGGTGGCCCACGGGCCTTCGTAGCCTTCGGGCGCCTGGTCGAAGATGGGCGCGGTGATGCCCAGGTGCGTCAACGACGCGGCCGCGGCCAGGCCGGCCATGCCGCCGCCGATGACGACAACGTCCAGTACCTGTTGTCCATCAACCAGACGGGGCGCAACCCAGTTCTTGGCGGGAATTTCCAGCCAGGACAGGTCTTGCCGCAGACGCGCTTCCAGCGCATCCAGGCCTTGCGGCGGGGTGGCAATGGGCAGATTCATAGTGTGGGGGTGTCCAAAACAGGGGCGTCATCACCGTAGATCGACTGCAACAGCGCCGCGTGTTCGCAGGCGTCGTGCAGCACAAAACCGGGCAGCAGGGCGGCGGCGGCTTCGGCCAGGGCGTCGGCCATGGCCTGGCAGGCGGGCGTCAACGGTTGCGATTGCGGTTGCGATTGCGGGGTGATGACCCCGAAGAAAAAAGGAATGTCCAGGTCGATGGGGCGGATCGCCACGCCCGGCATCGGGACGCCGTAAGCGGTGATCGGTTCCAGCACCGACACGCCCAGGCCGGCGCGCACGGCGGCCAGGGCGTTGACGGAAGAATTGGTTTCGATGGTGCCCGGCGCATTGCCGTCCGGCGCCAGCGCGGCGTCCAGGCGGCGACGCAGCCGGTACGGGTTGGCCATGGTGATCAGGCGGCGGCCGGCTAGAAGATGAACGGGCACCACGTCGTGCGCGGCCAGCGGGTCGTCGTCGCGCAGTGCCACGACGCAGGGCGCTTGGGCAATCCAATGCACCGTCAAGCCGCGATGCTCCAGCGGCAAACTGGTGGCGCCCAGTTGCGCGGCGCCGGTCAGCACCGCGTGCACCACGCGTTCGGGCGAGGCGCTGCGCACTTGCACGCGCGTGGCGCCGGTTTGGGATTCGATGCGCTTGAGCGCGTCGGGCAGCAGGCCTGCGGCCAGCGCCGACGTTGCCGCCAGCAGCAACGGCTTGGCTTGGCCACGCGCAATTTCTTCGGCGCGGCTGCGAATCTGCTGCAAGCCGGCCAGCGCGCGTTCTACGTCGTCATACAGCAGAAAGCCCTGTTCGGTAGGCGTGACGCGCGGTCCGCTGCGGTTGAACAGGGCATAGCCGATCTCAGCTTCCAGCTCTTGCAACAGGCGGCTGATGGCCGGCTGCGAGCGCCCAAGCAGGCGCCCGGCAGCGGTGACGCTACCTGTGGACATGACGGCCGCGAAGGCCTCGAGTTGGCGAAGTTCCATCTGTGTTGCTTTATGCTCAGGGCGAATTCTTGCCCGGCAAGTATGCGCGCAGCAAATAGTTAAAAGGCATAAGCAAATTCCCTAATAGGGGATTTCCTTATGCTTTTTCATAACTACGCGTTATTTCAAGGGCTTAGGGACGGAGCGAATGCGCGGGTGTGGCGGGAAAGTCCGTCAAATTGAAACATCCATAGGCCATCCACTTGGATGGTTTTAAGATTCCGTCCATGCCTCCTCGCCCTCCAAGCCTCGCTTCCGCCCCTAAGCCTTCGGACGAAAAGATCACGATCAACCTCGGTTATGTCGACCTGGGGCAGATCGATCTTCTGGTCCAGGAAGGCTTCTACGCCAACCGTACCGACTTGATCCGCACCGCAATCCGCAACCAGCTTGCCGCCCATGGCGACGCGGTGCGGCAGGCGGTCAGCCGAAAAACCTTGGTGCTAGGCATTCAGCACTACACGGCCGACGACTTGCTGGCGGTGCAGGCTGCGGGCCAGATGTTGCAGATCCGAATCCTGGGGCTGGCGACCATCGCGCCCGATGTCACGCCCGAATTGGCGCTTGCCACGATTGAATCCGTGACGGTGCTGGGCGCGTTGCACGCCAGCCCCGCAGTCAAGGCCGCCCTGCGTCAGCGCATCCGCTGACACGTTATTGCCGCTTTAAAGGTCACCCCATGCATCCAGATTTTCAGCAGTTGATGAGCCAGGCCACGCGCCTTACCCGGTCCGGCAACCTGGCCGCGGCCACCGCCGCCATCCAGGCCGCCTTGATGGGCGCGTCGCCCACGGCGGCATCCGCCGCACCGCGCTATGACGAGGCCGATGTCATTGATGTCGAGGCGCGTGAGGTTCCTGCGTCGACGGTAAGCGCTGCCGCGTCGTCTGACTCCGGGTCCCATTCCACCCCCGCGCCGTCCCGGGCTCGGGACGACGACGTCGGGCAAAACCCCCACACCCCCGACACGCCCCGGGCGCCCGGCGAATCTTCGGCCACGCCGGGTGATTACTTCACGGCCGGCTCGTTTCGCAATAGCGCCGGCCAGCGGGCCTACAAGTTGTATGTGCCGCCCGGTGCAAACGGGCAAGCTCGGCCGCTGGTTGTGATGCTGCACGGCTGCACGCAGGATGCCGACGACTTTGCCGCAGGCACCGCGATGAATGAGGCCGCGCGCAAGCAAGGTTTCTATGTGCTGTATCCGGTGCAGCCGCGCGAGACCAATCCGCAAAAGTGCTGGAACTGGTTCAAGCACAATCACCAGCAGGCTGGCAAAGGCGAGCCGTCGATCTTGGCCGACATGACGCGCCACGTCATCGCCGAATATGGCATCGACCCGCGCCGTGTGTACGTGGCGGGTTTGTCAGCAGGCGGCGCGATGGCCGCGATTTTGGCCAACACCTATCCGCAGCTGTATGCAGCCGCCGGCGTGCATTCCGGCCTGGCGGCGGGCGCGGCCACGGATCTGCCGTCGGCCTTGTCCGCCATGAAGGGGATCGGCGTGCGCCCCGGCGCGGCGTCCGGCACGTCGGTGCCGACGATTGTCTTTCACGGCGACCGCGACGCCACCGTGCATCCGAGCAATGGCGATGCGGTCGTGGCCGCCAGCGCCGGGGCGAATGCCCAGGTCCAAAGCCAGCGTGTGGCGGGCGCTAACCGGGGGCGCGACAGCACCAAGCGCGTATATATGGACGCATCGGGCAAGGTGGTGGCGGAATATTGGGTGGTGCACGGCGCGGGCCATGCCTGGGCAGGCGGGTCGCCCAGGGGCTCGTACACGGATGCTTCTGGCCCGGATGCCACGCAAGAGATGCTGCGGTTTTTCTTCGAGCATCCGTTGGCGACGAAGCAGTAAGGGAATAAGGACCCCAGCACTGGGGGTCGTCATTCTTGCTATCCGGTCGCGGCCTTCCAACCGAGGAAGGCCGCGACCGTGCCCACACGGATGAGGCTGAACCATCAGCCCCGCGCGATCAAACCAGCGTCACCTTCCCAGTGGCCAAGTCGTACACGCCGCCCGCCACCATCAGCTTCTTTTGCTCGACCATGCTTTTCAACACCGGCTGCGCGCTCTGTAATCGCTGGACGGCCAAGCGGACGTTTTCAGCGATGGCGGCGGCCAGCAGGTTTTTCGGTTCGCCCTTGCTGGCGCGTTCCACGGCGGGCTTGATGGCGTTGACCAGCTCGGGCAGATGGCCGGGCAGCTCGGCGTTTTCTTTCAGCACCTTTACCGTGGCATCCACCGCGCCGCAATTGTTATGGCCCAGCACCACGATCAGCGGCACGTTCAGAAACTTGGCGGCATATTCAAAACTGGCCAAGCCATCGTCATTGACGAAGTTTCCCGCCACGCGAACGATGAATACATCGCCCGGGTTCTGGTCAAAGGCCAATTCCGGCGCCACCCGGGAATCCGAACAACTGAGTATCGCGGCAATCGGTTTCTGCGTTTTGACGCGAGCCGCCCGGCCCGCTGAAAAGTCCCGCATATTGGGTTTGTTGGCCGCATACCGGGCGTTGCCGGCCAGCAGTCGTTTCAACGCCTCTTCGCCACCAATGTCATTCGACGGGACTTCGGCATAGGCGGTTTCCGCCCAGCCCGTCGCGCCAAAGGCCGCCAGACCCGCCGCGCCCAACAGCAGGCGGCGGCGGGGGTTGTCCAGCGTGGAAGCAGTCAGGCAATCAGCACAGTCGCACATAGGTTTCTCCCAAAGGACAAATGTCCAGAGAATTCGTGCGCAATCATTGTGCGGCGATAACTGTGTTCTGACGCGGTAACCCGTGTGGACTTAACAATTGTTTTGGCTGGCCGGCGCTTGACCTTGCCAGCGTGGGCATCTTTAGACTGGGGTCCTGGTTTGAATGTTCCAAGACCACCCAATAAGGCGGGCCCTATGCCAAAAATCACTGTTCTTCCCCATCCCGATCTTGCTCCCGCCGGCGCAGAGCTGGACGTTCCCGCGGGAACGTCGCTTTGCGACGCGCTGCTGGACCACGGAATAGCCATTGAACACGCGTGCGAACAAAGCCGCGCCTGCACGACATGCCACTGCATCGTGCGCAGCGGTTTCGATGCGCTGAATGAAGTGGAAGAGGGCGAAGAAGACCTGCTGGACCGCGCCTGGGGAGTCGAGCCGCAGTCACGCCTAAGCTGCCAGGCCATCGTCGGCGATGAGGACGTGACGGTCGACATCCCCAAGTACACGGTCAACCATGCGAAGGAAAATCACTGAAGCCAGACGCGGCGCTGCCCGCCGATAGCTCGCCGGCTGAGCGAGGGTTCCCCCCTATTGAAGGGCTTGTTTTCGATCCCTTACATCGGTGTTACGACTCCAACGATAGGATTTGGATATTCGAAACTAGGAGTCCATCATGAATAACGAGAAGCCGACACCCGAACCAAATAAGCGTCGCTGGCCTTTCGGCTATGGGGACGAATCCAATCAGCTGGAGACGTCATGGACTGTTCGGTAGAAGGAAAGGTGGCATTCGCGGACGGCCATTCGTACCATTTCGCCACGGTGGACGCCGCGCTGGCATTTGCCGAATGCGTGAAAAGCTCGCAGCAGCCCGGTCAATGCGCGGCAGCCAATGGCTGTACGCAGACGGTAAAGCTGGAGGATGTGGCGGCGGCGGAAGAGCAGGAGCAGCGGGAAGACCGCTGATCAGCGGCCGGTTTCAGTCGCGCCCCGCTGGGTCATTGCACCCGGGGGCGCGACGTCGTTTGCGTTACCCCGTTTAGCTCACCCCGTTTAGGTCACTCCCTTCACGTCACGCCGTTTGCGACGCCTCTGCGTTAGCCGGACGCACGCTGCCGGGTTTGCCGTAGTACCAGTAGGCACAAAGAAAACCGGCAAGCATACCCGGCAGGCCACCCACAAATAACGGAAACACCATGTCGCGCACGGCGGCGTCGCGGCCGGAGAACGGCAGGAATGCACCCATTCCAAAGACCAGGCCGACCAGCGCTATCTTGCCCAAGGCTTTCCAGTTTGATTGCACCGGCCGTAGCGCGCCGGCCACGATCCCGCACAGCAGCGCGGGAATGACGCCAAACAGATAAAACCAGGGCAGGCCAAAGACCATGATCATCAGGTTTTGGGGCGTTTGCGACAGCACGCTAAGAACCAGCGTGACGGCGATGCCGCCAATGGCGGGCGCGATGAACGCAAACATCAAGCCGCCCGCGAAAATATCGCTGCGTATGCGGTGGCCGGTGTCATCCGGGCTGCGTTGGGTCACCCGATAAACCACGGATGCCACGGTGGCCAATAGCAAAATGGCGGCGGTGATGATCAATTTCATGGCGCCATTCTGGCATAAACCCCAGCTTGCGCCGGCACGCGTTAATGCCGGTAGACTGCTTGCTTTCGCGTCCCGGTTTTAATGGGGCAACGAACCGGCGCCGGCCCATGCGGGTGGCCAGGCGCCAATATCAAGGGGGCATCAACGCTGTGAAAATAAAAAAACTGATTGAAGAACGCCGTCTGGGCGAACGCGTCGCCGTCAGCGAACGCGACGACCCGACCCACGCCGATACGCTGGCCGCGCTGGACCAGCTGGACGGCGCGCAATACAGTTCCGTCGCCTTCGTGACGGAAGACGACACCGTCATGGCGATCGGGGGCGGCGATGGCGCGTTTGTCGTGTCCATTACGCTGGATGACGACGCGCGCATCTATACGCTGATCGACCCGTCGCGGTCCGAAGACCACGATCAGGAAGTGGTGGTGGGCGGGCAGGCGGGCAGCTACCAGCAATACCAATGCGTGGACCGCGACATGGCGAGGGCGGCGCTGCTGCATTTCCACCAGGAAGGCGCGCCGTCACCAGACTTGCAATGGGTTAGCGAGTAGGGCGGGCTTTACACCACCCGCGTCAGCACCTTTTCTTCCCGAAACCAGCCGTCCAGATTGGCCACCATCAACTCGGCCATGGCGCGGCGGGTTTCGTGCGTGCCGCTGGCGATGTGGGGTAACAGCACCACGTTGTCCATGGCGTGCAGGGCGGCCGGGGTCTTGGGTTCATGTTCGAACACGTCCAGCCCGGCGCCCGCAATCCGCTTGCCTTCCAGGGCGCTGACCAGCGCGGCCTCGTCCACGACCGTGCCGCGCGCGATATTGATGAGCCACCCATCGGGGCCCAGCGCTTCCAAGACACGCGCGTTCACCATGTGCTGCGTGGCGCCGCCACCGGGCACCGCCAGCACCAGGAATTCGCACTGCGCCGCCAGCGTTTCGATGTCCGGCACGTAACGGTATTCCGCCGGCGCATCCGGGCGCGGCTTGCGGTTGGTGTACAGAATTTGCATGTCGAAGGCGGCGGCGCGGCGGGCGATCTGCAAACCGATATTGCCCAGCCCCACGATGCCGCAGCGCTTGCCGCTCATGCGGGTGCCCAGCGGAAAGCCTTCGTTGGGCCAACGGCCGGCGCGCACGAAGCGATCGGCTTGGGCGATGCGGCGCGGGGCGGCCAGCATCAAGGCCAACGCCGTGTCGGCGACGCAGGCGTCCAGCACGCCGGGGGTGTTGGTGACGACCACGCCGCGTTCGCGGGCTGCCGCCAGGTCTATCGTGTCGTATCCCACGCCAAAACTGAAAATGCCTTCCAGCGCGGGCAGCGCGTTGATCAGGTCGGCGGTAGCACCAAAGCGTCCGCTGGTGGCGATGCCGCGTATGTTGGCGCCGTGTTCGCGCAGCAGCGCATCGGCGTCGGCGGCTTCCCACAGGCGATGCACGTGATAGCGCGATTCCAGGTCGGCGACCAGATCGGGCAGCAATGGGCCGACCATCAACAGGTGCGGGGCGGAGGAGGGCGTGGAATCTGTCATGGATGCGGCTTATTGGAAGGCTGAAAGAAAATGGCTAAATGAAAGCGACCGGCCCGACCATCGGGCCGGTCAACGATCAATTGGTCTGGATATTACGGGTCTTGATGATCTGCCCATAGCGCGCGCGTTCGCTGGCGGCCAGCTCTTGCAACTGCTGCGGGGTGGAGCCGTGCGCGACGGCGCCTTGCGATTCCAGCTTGGTCTTCATGACCGGATCGTTGGCCACGTCGCGAATGGCTTGCGACAGCTTTTCGATCACGGCGGGCGGCGTGCCGGCCGGCGCCAGCACGGCGGTCCACGAGCCGGATTGCGCGTTCTTCACGCCCGCCTCATCGATCGTGGGCACGTCGGGCATGGCGGGCGAACGCGTGGCGCCCGTGACGGCCAGCGCGCGCAGCTTGCCGCCGGTGACGTAGGGCATGGTTTCCAGTACGGACGCAAACAGCATGTCGACGCGGCCGGCCATCAGGTCGGTCATGGCGGGGCCGCCGCCTTTGTACGGCACGTGCATCAGGTCCACACCCGTTGCCTGTTGGAAAATTTCGCCGGATAGGTGCGGCGCGCCGCCCGTGCCCGAGCTGGCGAACGTGTGCTTGCCCGGTTCCGCCTTGGCCAGCTTGACCAACTCGCCTACGTTCTTGGCGGGCAGGGTGGTGGGCACGACCAGCACGAAGGGCAGGTCCGAAAAGAGCGACACGGGGGCGAAGGCTGTGGCCGGGTCCGAATGCAGTTTGTAGATCCACGGGTTGATCGCCAGCATGCCCGAATTGGCGAACAGCAGGGTGTAGCCGTCGGCGGGCGAACGCGCCACCAGGTCGGCGGCGATCTGGCCGCCCGCGCCGGGGCGGTTGTCCACGACCACGGACGACGCCAGCTTGTCGCCCAACGCCGCCGCCAACAGGCGCGCCGAGATGTCGGTGCCGCCGCCCGGTGAAAAAGGCACGATCAGGTTGATCGGGCGCTCGGGGTACCCGGCGGCCTGCGCGCTGAACGGCAATGCGGCGGTGGCGGTCAGGGCCAGCGCCGCGGCGATGAGCCGGACGCGGTGGCGTGCGATGGGGGTTGTCTCCATATCTTTTCTCTTTTTGGGGTGGGAAACGGCTTGCGCCGCGAAAAATTACCGTGCTGCGGTGATGCTCCTTTGGATCCCTGATGCCGTCGTGCGGCCATTTTTTGCGAGTATAGAAACGGCTTTCGATGGATAGCCGTTCGAGCTATAAATAGCATTGATCAATTCAAGGATTGAATCGATGGAGTTTCGTCAGCTGGAGTGTTTCATTGCGGTAGCCGAGGAATTGCACTTCGGCCGCGCGGCCGAACGGCTATGCATGACGCAGCCGCCGCTGTCGCGCCAGATCCAGTTGCTGGAGCAGGACCTGGGCGTGACGCTGTTCGAGCGCAACAGCCGGCAGGTGTTGCTAAGCGCCGCCGGACGCCGCTTTCTGCGCGATGCCCGTCATTTGCTGGAGTTCTCGGCACGGGCCGCCGCCACGGCGCGGCGCACCTCGGGCGGCGAGGCCGGACATATCACCCTGGGCTTTACCGCCGTGGCGTCCTACCGCTTGATGCCGTCGATGATCATGCGGGCGCGCAAGCTGCTGGCCGATGTTGAAATCCAGCTGCGCGAAACAGTTAGCACCGATCTGGCGCGCTTGCTGGTGGCGCGCGAACTTGACGCGATTCTGGCGCGCAGCGTGCCGCAGCAGGCGGGCATCGAATCGCGTTTGGTCGAGCGCGAGCCGCTGGTGCTGGCCTTGCCCGTGGGATCGCCGTTATGCGAACACGAGACGGTGCCGCTGCGCTTGTTGCAAGGGCAGCCCTTCGTGCTGTATTCGCCGCGTGACGGCAAGTATTTTTACGACCGTATCGTGGGCGCGTTTGGGCTGGCCGATGTGCAGCCGGACTATGTGCAGCGCGCGGGGCAAACCCATACCTTGCTGGCGCTGGTGCGGGCGGGGCTGGGCGTGGGCATCGTGCCGGATTCCGCGCGTGAATTGCGCTTTGAAGGCGTGGAGTTTCGTCCGATCGGCCAGCGCGATCTTTACGCGGATATGTATTTGGCGTGGCACGCCCAGCATGACAATCCCGCGCTGGACGCGTTTCTGGAACGCGTGGTGGGGGTGGATGGCGCGGGGCGCCGCGCGCCGTAGGCCGCCGTGGCTACAGCTGCATCTTGCGCTTGCCCAGCAGCGTCAACGCCAAACTACGGCCGGTACGCATGAACGGGTACAACGCCGTGGACAGGCAGGGGTTGCGGAACACGGCGGCGTTCACGCTGTTGAACAGGTCGTTGCTGGTGCTGATCAGGGCCAGCCGGTTGATGCAATCGGCGCCCCAGTAGTCTTGCCCGTCCAGGTGCAGCAGCATGCCCTGGTTCAAGTCGTAGCCTTGCGCCTTGTAGGCCACGGCCAGGTCCGGGTGGTCGCGCATGTTCAGCAGGTCGATCGGGCCTACCGCTTTCTGCAATTGCAGCATCCGCACGTAGTTCGAGCAGAAGGGGCAGTCTCCGTCGTACAACAGGAAGTTCTTGGAGATGGACATGATGCACCTTGGGTTGAAAACACAGGTCCATTAAAGCGCAATGCGTGCCGCTGTGCGCGGGGCGTTCTGCCAGCCCCCGGCCTTCACCCTTGCGCGGGCGGGCGGCGCGTGGCGGCGTCGCGATCCTGGTCGCGCCAGCGCGCGCGCAGCTGTCCGATCTGGCGCAGCGCCGCTTGCGACATTTTCCACCAGCCGAACGGCCGGGGGTCGGCCAGCATGCTCATGGCGCGCGCGTAGTCCAGCGTCAGCCCGGGCGTCCAGGCCATCGTCAGGGCACGTTTACGAATCTGCGAGGCCACCCACAGTTCCGGCGTCAACAGCAGACGCAGCAATACGCGCCAGCCGGCCTGGCTGCCATGCAGCCGTCCCACCACGCCGTCCAGCGCGGCATCCAGCGCCCGGGCAACCGAGCTTGAGCAGTTGCGGTGAGTCAGGTTGTAGGTGCTGTCCTGGCGATACTGCTGCCAGAAATCGGCCAGCTTCTGCGCGTCGTAATTGCGAAACCGCACGCGCACGGTGGACGGGCACCAGGCCTTGGATTCCGTGGGGTAGTCGGGTTGATACACGCCGGGGATATCGTTTTCGGCGGTGGCGCGCAGCAGGTTGCCGAATTCATCGGGCGAGCGGTCGATTTCGTCGCGCGGGTACAGGCTGATGTAGATGCCTTCCGGCGATTCCAGGGCGGCGTGCCCGGTCGAGATGACGCCGTTGACATCCACGGCCGCAATGTAGCGGTCCACCAGCGGAAGGTTGCGTGTTTGCGCCTTGGCCGAGCCGGACGGCGTCCACACGTGTACCGTCAGCGCGGGCTCGGAGTCGGCGGGCGGGCCATCCCACATGGTGGGGCCAAGGGGGCGGGGCGCCAGTGTCGACCCTGCCTGTGAAGCCGCCGCAGAAACGGGCTCCGACGGCATGAAGTCCGGCGACGGGTTGGAGGCGAACGCCGGGTTCGATGCCAGGTGCCTGACGCGCCGCGCCAGCCACAGCAGCTTCAGGCCCGCGATGCCCAGGAACAGTCCCACGCAATACGGCAGCGTGCCGACATAGTTGGTGGGGTAGGGCTGGAAGAAGAAAATGGCCAGCAGGATTTCTGCAATGCCCCCCGCAAAGGCGTAGCGCCAACGCTGGTAGCGCACCACATACGCGGCCAGGCACTGCAATACGCCGTCGGTCAGGAACAAGGCGCCAAAAATCATCGACAGGGCAAAGTGCCCGTGGTGGTGGCCCGCCAATATCAAGCTGCCGGCCAGCAGCACGAACAGCCCTTTCACATAGCGCAGCACACGCTGCCCGCCCACGCCGCTGGACGCGATCATCAGCGTGGCCAGCCCTTCGATGATGAAGAGAATGGCGAAGGCGTTCAGCGGAAAGTACAGCGCGTTGTCCAGCGCGTCGATGAAAACGAAGATGCCCGCAACCAAGAAAAACAACCCGGCCGCGAACAGGCCCTTCCAACGCTTGCGCAGATAGGGGACTCCCAAGAGCAGCAATACAAGTTGTGGCATGCCTGTGTTTTCCGGTTCAAGAAGGGCGAAGGACGAAAACCGAATCGTACAGAAACTTGATGGCTTTTTTTACCTTTATGGCTGCTGCTGGGGCGGCGCCTAGGGCTGCGGCCGGGGCGTCGTCGGCGCATCCCACGCCAGGCCCATCGCGTAGCCGCGCACGTCTTCCGGCCACGCGGCGACACATTGCGCGTAGCGGTCGCGGTCATCGGCGTACAGCGCGCGGGTGGCTTCTTCAAAGCCGGGCAGGTTGCCGGCCATGCCGGACATGAACCGGTACGCGGCTTCCTGGCGCTGACGTCGCCGACCTTGCGCGTCGTTGTCACGGCGAGCCTGTTCCACCAGCTTGCGCAACGCCACCGACGCGCCGCCCGGCTGCGCGCCCAGCCATTCCCAATGCCTGGGCAACAGCGTCACTTCGCGCGCCACCACGCCCAGCTTGGGCCTGCCGCGCCCGCGCGGCGCCAGGGCGGCGCTGTCGGAGATCTCATTCGATTCGGGGGGGCCGCCGACGGGTGTCACGCCATCGGGCGCCGCGCCAGCGGGCGCCGCGCCGACGGGCGCCGCGCCAACGGGCGAACCGTAGCGGTCGGCAACCTGCGCGTCGGACCCGGACAGGTTCAGGTCCGTCTGCGTGCCGCTGCCGTCTTGATAGACAAGCAGCGCTTGCGCCGCATCGGCGTCCATGGCGCGCTTGACGGCAAGCGCCACGTCGGCCAGCGGCCCGGCGGCAAGTATTCGGTAGCCTTCGAAGGCGGTGTAGGTGGGGGTGGGCGAGTGGTCAGAGACAGTCATGGCGTATGGGTTCCGGTGGCCAATATCGGCTTGGATGCGTCCAACGCCTTTTGTGAAACGGCGGCGGAAACGTGGTGCAATTATGACCCGGGTAAAAATAACCTGTCAATAATATCCGGATAAAAACAGTTGTGGGATTCATGTGTCGGGGCTATAACCCGGGCACTGATTCCGGCACCCATGCGTGCCGGCCTGGCTGCGCCGTACCCTGTAAAAAACCCTGCATAAACCTAGGGTAGACACCTAGAAAAAATCAGCGGGCGGCGTATAATCTTGCTTTGCGCCCGGAGTTACCCATGCGTCTCGTTCAAAAAGCGCTCACCTTCGACGATGTGTTGTTGGTGCCTGCGTATTCCGAGGTGTTGCCGCGCGACACCTCCCTGTCCACCCGCCTGACCCGCAATATCAGCCTGAATATTCCGCTTGTGTCCGCCGCCATGGACACCGTCACCGAGTCGCGCCTGGCTATCGCCATGGCCCAAGAAGGTGGCATCGGCATCATTCACAAGAATTTGACCGCCGATCAGCAAGCCCGTGAAGTGGCTCGCGTCAAGCGCCACGAATTCGGCATCGTGATCGATCCGGTCACCGTCACCCCCCAAATGAAAGTGCGCGACGCCATTGCGTTGCAGCGCCAGCATGGCATTTCGGGTCTGCCGGTCGTTGAAGGCCGCAAGCTGGTCGGCATCGTGACCAATCGCGATCTGCGTTTTGAAGAAAACCTGGATCAACCCCTGCGCAACATCATGACGCCGCAGGAACGCCTGGTCACCATGAAGGAAGGCGCCACGCTGGACGAGGCCCAGGCGCTGATGCACAAGCACCGTCTGGAACGCGTGCTGATCGTGAACGACGGCTTTGAGCTGCGTGGCCTGGCCACCGTCAAAGACATCGTCAAGAACACCGAACATCCGATGGCCAGCAAAGACGGCCAAGGCCAGTTGCGCGTTGGCGCAGCGGTTGGCGTGGGCGCGGGCACTGAAGAACGCGTGGAAAAGCTGGTTGCCGCTGGCGTTGACGTCCTGATCGTCGACACCGCGCACGGCCACTCCAAGGGCGTGCTGGAAGGCGTGCGCTGGGTCAAGCAGAACTACCCCAAGGTTGAAGTCATTGGCGGCAACATCGCCACCGCCGCCGCCGCGCGCGCGCTGGTTGAGTACGGCGCCGATGGCGTCAAGGTCGGTATCGGCCCCGGCTCCATCTGCACCACGCGTATCGTCGCCGGTGTGGGCGTGCCGCAAATCCATGCCATTTCCGAAGTGGCCAAGGCGCTGGAAGGCACGGGCGTTCCGCTGATCGCCGACGGCGGCATCCGCTACTCGGGCGACGTCGCCAAGGCGCTGGCCGCCGGCGCGTTCTCGTGCATGATGGGCGGCATGTTCGCCGGCACGGAAGAAGCCCCGGGCGAAGTCGTGTTGTTCCAAGGCCGCTCGTACAAGTCGTACCGCGGCATGGGCAGCCTGGGCGCCATGACGGACGGCTCGGCCGACCGCTACTTCCAGGACCCGGCCAACAACGCCGACAAGCTCGTCCCCGAAGGCATCGAAGGCCGCGTCCCCTACAAGGGCAGCGTGCTGGCCATCATTTACCAATTGGTCGGCGGCATCCGCGCCTCGATGGGCTACTGCGGCGCCGCCACCATTGACGACATGCGCACCAAGGCCGAATTCGTGGAGATCACCTCCGCCGGCGTGCGCGAGTCCCACGTACACGACGTGCAGATCACCAAGGAAGCGCCTAACTACCGCGCCGACTGATCCGTACAGTCAACTACAATGTCATGCATCACGCACCGGCAGAATCGCATTAACAATCGCGGTTCTGCCGGTGCGGTTTTATTTAATCGGTAGAGCTCAATGCACCAGCGCATCCTCATTCTTGATTACGGTTCGCAAGTCACCCAACTGATTGCCCGCCGCGTCCGCGAAGCCGGCGTCTATTCCGAAGTGCACCCGGGCGACGTCGACGACGCCTTCGTGCGCGACCAAATGGCGCAGGGCTTGAAGGGCATCATTCTGTCCGGCAGCCACGCATCCGCGTACGAAGAAGGCTCGATGCGCGTGCCGCACGCCGTGTTCGAACTGGGCGTGCCGGTGCTGGGCATCTGCTACGGCATGCAGTCCATGGCGCAGCAACTGGGGGGCGTGGTCAGCTTCTCGGACCACCGCGAATTCGGCTACGCCGAAGTGCGCGCGCACGGCCACACCAAGCTGCTGGAAGGCCTGGACGACTTCACCACGCCCGAAGGCCACGGCATGCTGAAGGTCTGGATGAGCCACGGCGACAAGGTCACCGAGCTGCCCCCGGGCTTCAAGCTGATGGCGTCCACGCCGTCGTGCCCCATCGCCGGCATGGCCGACGAAGACCGCCGCTTCTACGCCGTTCAGTTTCACCCCGAAGTCACGCACACCGTCCAAGGCAAGGCCATGCTGGCCCGCTTCGTGAACGAGATCTGCGAATGCCAGGGCGACTGGAACATGCCCGACTACGTCGCCGAAGCCGTCGCCCGCATCCGCGAGCAAGTCGGCACCGACGAAGTCATCCTGGGCCTGTCCGGCGGCGTGGACTCCTCGGTGGCCGCTGCCCTGATCCACAAGGCCATCGGCGACCAGCTCACCTGCGTGTTCGTCGACCACGGCCTGTTGCGCCTGGACGAAGGCAAGCAGGTCATGCAGACCTTCGCTGAAAACATGGGCGTGAAGATCATTCACGTCGACGCCACCGCCCAATTCATGGGCAAGCTGTCTGGCGTTGCGGACCCCGAAGCCAAGCGCAAGATCATCGGCCGCGAATTCGTCGAAGTGTTCCAGGAACAAGCCGGCAAGCAGCAAAGCGCCAAGTGGCTGGCCCAGGGCACGATCTACCCCGACGTCATCGAATCCGCCGGCGCCAAGACGGGCAAGGCCACGTCCATCAAGTCGCACCACAACGTGGGCGGCCTGCCGGACACGCTGAACCTGCAACTGCTGGAACCCCTGCGCGAACTGTTCAAGGACGAAGTCCGCGAACTGGGCGTTGCGTTGGGGTTGCCGCCGCAGATGGTCTACCGCCACCCGTTCCCGGGTCCGGGTTTGGGTGTTCGGATTCTGGGCGAAGTGAAGCATGAATATGCTGAACTGCTGCGCCGTGCCGATGCGATCTTCATTGAAGAATTGCGGAACACCAAGGATGAGGCTAGTGGTCTGACTTGGTACGAGCTGACCTCGCAAGCGTTTGCCGTGTTCCTGCCGGTGAAGTCGGTGGGCGTGATGGGCGATGGACGGACTTATGAGTACGTTGTGGCCTTGCGTGCCGTGCAGACGTTTGACTTCATGACCGCTGACTGGGCGCCGCTGCCGCACCCGCTGCTGGCTCGCGTTTCTTCGCGGATCATTAATGAAGTGCGCGGGATTAACCGCGTGGTTTATGACGTGTCGAGCAAGCCGCCGGCGACGATTGAGTGGGAGTGATCCTGCTTAAGGGTTGAGGTAAGAGAAAAGAGCGCTTCGGCGCTCTTTCCGTTGGGGCATTATTGTCGATTGTGTGGTTTCAGAGACGAGTTATTATTCGAGCCTGGTTTGGTGGCCGATATGTTGCGCTCACACGGGTAATAAATGTAGTTGGATACCGGAAGCGTGTGCATAGTCACTTGATAATGGACTGGGGGGAAGGTGGATTCGTTGAACTTCGGTTTCTTGGCACCGCACAATAAGCAGTTAGTGACCCTCGGTGGCCTTGCAGAGAGCTATTTCCCTAGCGATCCCTCTACAGCAATCGTCAAGCTGCGCCAGTTTGCTGAATTGACGGCGAAGCTAGTCGCTGCCCATCACGCTGTTTATCGTGATGAGCGTGAAACATTCGAAGGAACTCTGCGGCGCCTGTCATACGACCGCCTTATACCGAAGGAGGCCGCTGATATTTTTCATGCGTTGCGGAAGGCCGGCAATAGCGCTGTGCATGAAGCAACTGGCGACCACTCGACCGCTCTTACGGCGCTGAAGTTCGCTTGGTCGCTCGGCATCTGGTTTCATCGGACCTATGGCCGCGCTCCCAATTTTCAGTCCGGTGCTTTTGTGCCACCGCGCAAGCCTGCCGATGCGACGGTTGCCCTGCGCGAAGAGATTGAAAAGCTCAGGCAGAGAGTGGTTGAAACTGAGGGTGATGCGGCTCGCGCTCGCCTTGAAGCTGAGGAACAGGCCCACGCGCGCGAGGCGGTAGAAGCAAGGCTTTTGCGGGAGGCCGAGGAGCGTGCCGCGTGGGAGGAGATCGCCCAGAACATCGATGCCGAGAAGGCAGAGGTCGCAAGTAAGCTCGCCGCACTCCAAGCCAAGGCGGAAGGCGCTCCTCGCTCCGAGGCAGCGCAATTGGTTGAGCGGGGTGAAAAGGCTGCGGAAAAGATCGATCTCGACGAGGCGGAAACACGCGCGCTCATAGACCAGCAACTGCGCGACCGCGGTTGGGAGGTCGACACCCGCGACCTTCGATACAGTAATGGCGTGCGCCCAGCCAAAGGCCGTAATCTCGCCATCGCTGAATGGCCAACAGAAAACGGTCCCGCTGATTACGCTCTGTTTGTTGGCAACACCCTTGTCGGCGTCGTTGAGGCGAAGCGGCGGCGGAAGAACGTGTCCGCTGCGATCGACCAGGCTGAGCGCTATTCGACCGGTATCAAGGACAGCGCTGATTTTAGTTATGCCGGTGGCCCTTGGAGTGAGCACAAGGTGCCATTTGTGTTCAGCGCGAATGGCCGATCCTATCTCAAGCAGATTGAGACGGAGAGTGGCATCTGGTTCCGCGATACCCGCCGCGCCGCAAACCATCGTCGCGCATTGGTCGACTGGCCCACACCGGAAGGCCTGACTGGTCAACTTGAAGTCGATCAGGATGCTGCCCATGTCGCCCTGCAAGCGCAGCCATTCGAGTTCGGATTTCCGCTCCGCCATTATCAGGAAAGCGCGATTCGCTCGATAGAAGCAGCCTTGTCTGCCGAGCAACGCGCCGTGCTGGTCGCGATGGCGACGGGCACCGGAAAGACTAAGCTAGCCATTGCCATGTTGTACCGCTTGCTGTCAGCCAAGCGGTTCCGGCGCATTTGCTTCGTCGTCGATCGCAGCGCCCTTGGTGATCAGACTGAGGGAGAGTTTTCGACCACCAAGGTCGTCTCTGGCAAGACGTTTGCGGAAATCTTTGGCCTCAAGGGGCTAGGCGACGTCACGCCCGATGTCGAAACCAAGGTCCATATCTGCACGATTCAGGGGCTGGTGAAGCGTGTACTGTTTGCTGCCGATGCAACGTCCGTGCCGCCTGTCGACCAATATGACCTGATGGTCATCGACGAATGCCATCGCGGCTACCTGCTTGATCGCGAAATGTCCGATGCCGAGCTGAGCTTCCGTGGGCAGGACGATTACATCTCCAAGTATCGGCGCGTGCTGGATTATTTCGATGCGGTAAAGATTGGCCTGACGGCCACGCCGGCGCTGCACACCACTGACATTTTTGGCGATCCGGTCTTCACCTATTCCTACCGCGAGGCAGTGGTCGATGGGTTCCTGATCGACCATGAGCCACCGATCCGCATCGAAACTGCTCTGGCGCGCGCCGGTATCAAGTTCGAGAAGGACGAGGAGGTTGAACTACTCAACCCACGGACGGGCGAAGTCGATCTAGCCCACGCCCCAGACGAAATTCGTTTCGAGGTCGAGGCATTCAACCGGCAGGTCATTACACGGGAGTTCAATCGGGTGGTCGCGGAGGAGCTGGCGCGGCATATTGATCCGGCGCTACCCGGCAAAACGCTGATCTTCGCCGCCACCGATGCCCATGCGGACATGGTGGTCAGCGCCATCAAGATCGCATTCGCTGAAGCCTATGGCGGCATCGATGACGCAGCTGTGAAGAAAATCACCGGAAGCGTGGACAAGGTGAAGAACTTGATTCGTTCGTTTCGCAATGATGCCAATCCGCAAATAGTGGTGACGGTCGATCTGCTCACCACCGGCATCGACGTGCCGAAAATCACGAACCTCGTGTTCCTGCGCCGGGTGAACAGCCGCATCCTCTATGAACAGATGATCGGCCGTGCGACGCGGCAGTGTCCGGAAATAAGCAAAGAGGTCTTCCGAATTTTCGACGCCGTCGATCTCTATCCGCATCTTCAGCACATGACCGAAATGAAGCCTGTCGTCGTCAACCCGTCGATCAGCTTCGCGCAGCTAATCCGGGAGATGACGGAAGCCGAAAACGATGAGCAGCGGGAGGCCATTCGCGAACAGCTCGCGGTGAAACTGCGCCGTCGGATCCAGAAGCTGACCGACGAAGCAAGGCAACAATTCGAGGCCGACGCGGGTGAAACGCCGGAGGCTATGCTGCAACGGGTTGTGTCGGGCGGTGCAGAGGGTCTTGCTGCATGGCTAAAGGAACGCACCGCAATCGGCCCGATCCTCGATTGGCGGACTGATGGCGACAATCCTGCCCATGTGCCTATTTCCAAGCACGCGGATCAGGTAGTCGATGTGTCGCGCGGTTATGGGAGTGCCGCGAAGCCAGAGGATTTTCTGGACAGTTTCGCCGCCTTCGTGCGCGACAATATAAACTCGATCGCCGCGTTGAAAGTCGTCGTGCAGCGCCCTCGTGATCTGACTCGCGCCGATCTGAAGGCATTGCGCCTTGCCCTCGACTCCAAGGGCTTTTCCGACGCCAATCTGCGCCGTGCCTGGGCCGACGCACGTAATGAAGAGATCGCTGCCTCGGTCATCGGCTTCATCCGTCAGGCCGCACTAGGCGACCCTCTGATTCCATATGAAGACCGGGTACGGGACGCGATGCGCGCGATTATGGCGCGCCGCGCATGGACAGACCCGCAGAAACGCTGGCTCAAGCGGATCGGCGAACAGATTGAAAAAGAAATCGTGGTGGACCGTAGCGCCATCGACAAGGAGCCATTCATCGCCGATGGTGGCTTCAATCGGCTTAATAAAGTGTTCGGCGGGGAGCTGGAAAGCATCCTTGCCGGAATTAATGAAGAATTGTGGAAGAAGGCCGCATAAATGAAAACAACCACCGATATCGTCGCCAAACTCTGGGGACTGTGCAACGTCCTGCGTGACGATGGCGTCACCTATAACGAATATGTGACGGAGCTGACCTACCTGCTGTTCCTCAAGATGTTGGAGGAAACCAGCAAGGAAGATCGGCTGCCGGAAGGGTGGCGCTGGGGCCAGCTCGCCAAGCTCGAGGGCATGGAACAGCTCAATTATTACAAGGCGATGCTGCTGGAACTTGGCAAAGCGAAGGATGAGTTGGTCAGCGCGATTTTCATCGATGCGCAGACCCGCCTGCGCAAGCCGACCAACCTCAAGGCGCTGACGTCGAACATCGATCAGCTCGACTGGTTTTCAGCCCGTGAAGAGGGGCTCGGCAACCTCTATGAAGGCCTGTTGGAAAAGAACGCAGCCGACAAGAAATCCGGCGCTGGGCAATATTTCACGCCCCGGCCGCTGATCGACTGCATCGTGCGCCTGATGCAACCGCAGCCGGGGGAAGTGATCCAAGACCCGGCAGGGGGAACGGCGGGATTCCTCGTCGCTGCCGATCGCTACATCAAGGATCACACAGACGATCTCTATACGTTGACCGAGCAACAGGCCTTCTTCCAGCGGCACAACGCCTTCTCAGGGGCGGAGCTGGTGCCCGATACCCATCGCCTGAGCATGATGAACCTGCTGCTGCATGGCATCGAAGGCGGGATGAAAAATATCGACACGCTCTCGCCCGATGGCGAGGCGCTGCCCAAGGCCAACCTGATCCTGACCAATCCGCCCTTCGGCACGAAGAAGGGCGGGGGGCGTCCGACCCGTTCCGATTTCTCGATTACGGCAGATACGTCGAACAAGCAGCTTGCCTTCGTTGAGCATATCGTGCGGGCACTGGCCCCAGGCGGCCGTGCCGCTGTAGTCATTCCTGATAACGTGCTGTTCGAAGATAATACCGGTCGCCGCCTACGCACATGGCTCATGGACCTGTGTGATCTGCACACGATACTGCGCCTGCCAACCGGCATTTTCTATGCGCAGGGCGTCAAAACCAATGTGTTGTTCTTCCGGCGCGGCAAGAGCGACAAGGGGAACACCAAGGCCGTCTGGGTCTATGACATGCGGGCAAACATGCCCGCCTTTGGCAAGACCCGTCCGCTGACGGTTGCCGACTTCGCCGATTTCGAGGCCGCCTATGGCGCTGATTCCAATGGCAACGCCACACGGCAGGACCAGGGCGAAGACAGCCGCTGGCGCAAGTTCGACCGCGCAGCCATCACCGACCGCAACGACAATCTCGACATAAGCTGGCTTCGCGATACCGAGGCGGAGGCCGAAGAGACGCTGACCGAACCGGAGGATATTGCAGCGGCCATCATCGGCCATTTGAAGGCTGCATTGGAGGAAATTGAAACGCTGTCGGAGGAGTTGGAGCCGGATAGCGTTGACGAGGCTGCTGTCATTGCGGAGGCAGCGCAATGAGTGATTTGCCGCAGGGATGGGCAGAAGCCTGCATTCAGGATATCGCCGAAGTCAATCCGGGACGACTCGGAGATATTGCTGTCGACGCGCAGATTTCATTCGTTCCGATGCCAGCTGTCAGCGATATCGACGGAGAGATAGTCAATCCGTCCATCCGCTCCTATGGCGAAGTGTCGAGAGGCTATACGCAGTTTCGTGAGGGCGACGTGATCTTTGCGAAGATCACGCCATGCATGGAAAATGGCAAAATCGCTATCGCACGTGCATTGGAGGGTGGGGTGGCCTGCGGCTCGACCGAGTTCCATGTCGTGCGGCCATCCGGCGGTATATCTTCCGATTTTCTTTGGCGCTATTTGCGGCAAAAGTCATTTCGGAACGACGCCGAAGCGTCAATGACGGGCGCGGTAGGTCAAAGGCGCGTACCGGCGATTTTTCTCAAAGAGCACAGTGTTGCGCTTCCTCCTCTCCCCGAGCAGCAGCGGATCGTAGCGAAGATCGACAGCCTCACTAGCAAATCCAGACGCGCCCGCGACCATCTCGACCACATCCCCCGCCTCGTCCAAAAATACAAACAGGCCATCCTCGCCGCAGCTTTTAGAGGGGAACTGTGTGTTGAAACTCGGCCGCCGAAACTATTGCCGTTGTCAGAATTTGTAGACTCACTAGATCAGGGTTGGAGCCCCAAGTGTGCAAGCGAGCCAGCGGACGCTAATGACTGGGGTGTCATAAAAACGACAGCGATTCAGCCCGTTCAATTTTTACCGCATGAGAACAAGCGCCTCCCTGCTAGTCTTACGCCTCGGCCGGGGATTGTCATCAACGCTGGTGATGTGCTCATAACCCGCGCGGGTCCGCGCAGCCGGGTCGCCATTTCATGTTTTGTAACCGAAAACTATCCTAAGCTGATGTTGTGCGACAAAGCCTATCGCCTTCGCACCAATCCCGAAATGGCTGATCCCGCGTTTTTGACCTATATGCTTAATACACCTCAGTGTCTTTCAGAATTGGAGGTCATGAAAACAGGCATTAGTGACAGCGGCCTGAACCTCACGCAAGGCAAATTCATGGCGTTGGAAATCCCCGCATTTTCTCTGTCAGAGCAGTCTGAAATTATCCGACGCATTAAATCCGCTTTTGCTTGGATCGACCGGCTCGCCGCCAATACGAGTAGCGCGCGCAAGTTGATCGACCATCTCGATCAAGCCATGCTCACTAAAGCCTTCAAGGGTGAACTGGTTGCGCAAGACCCGGCCGACGAACCCGCCAGCGCCTTGCTCGATCGTATAAGGGAACGCGCCGCCGAGCCAAAGGCCAAGCGCGGTCGCAAGGAGGCTGCCTGATTCCCATGCCCATCCCCGATTACCAAACATTGATGCTGCCGGTCCTGCACCTTGCTGCCACTGGCGAACAGCGCGTAGCCGACGCCGCTGAACGCATTGCCAACGATCTCGGCCTCAGCCCCGCTGAACGCGAGGAGATGCTGCCTAGCGGGCGGCAACGCCTGCTTCACAACCGCATCCATTGGGCAAAGTTCTATATGTCCAAGGCGGGCCTTGTCACCTCTCCGAAGCGGGGGAAATTCATCGCGACGGATGCGGGGCGGGCGCTGCTAGCATCCAATCCCGCGCAGATCGGCGTGAACGAGCTGAAGGAGTATGAGAGCTTCCGCGAGTTTTACAGCGGGCAGAAATCGGCCGATGTCGATGCTCCGCCCGCGGTCATCGTCCCGTCATCCGAAACCGGGACGCCCGAGGAGCAGATTGAGGCGGCCTATCAGGCCGTGCAATCAGCCCTTCGCGCGGAACTGCTTGAACGTATCGTCCAGAACAGCCCGGCCTTTTTTGAGCAACTGATCGTCGATCTATTGATCGCCATGGGCTATGGCGGATCGCACAAAAATGCGGCCACACAGCTCGGCCGTTCAGGCGATGGCGGCGTGGATGGCGTCATCAACGAGGACAGGCTGGGGCTGGACCGGGTCTATGTGCAGGCCAAACGCTATGCAGATACGACGGTCGGCCGCCCCGATGTGCAGGCCTTCGTCGGCAGCCTGGTCGGCCATGGCGCCACCAAGGGCGTGTTCGTCACCACCTCCACCTTCACCGGCCACGCGCGGGACTATGTCAAACACCTTGCCCAGCGGGTCATCCTGATCGACGGGGACCGGCTGACCGACCTGATGATCGAATATGGGGTCGGCGTCCGTGTTAGTCGCAGTATCGAGTTCAAACGGCTGGACGAGGATTTCTTCGCGGACGAGTAACGCGACAGTGCGCACTCGAAAGAGCTTCGGAAAACGCGAGGCCGATGAGTGATGTCCAGCGACAGAAAGCGTTCTCTCGCCTTTTCGCTTATGACCTTCTCGTCCGGGAAATCCGGGTGAGTCTAGTCTGACACCATCGCGAGGTCGACGGTCAGCGGCTGTTGCTGATCAGCTAAGCCGCTTGGCGGTAGACCTTGCAATTAAAAACGGGAGGACTCGAATTCGAGTCCTCCCGTTTTTAATTTGGACTTACGCGGTCTTGCCAGACCGTGCTTGTCGTCACCAGCAAACTAGGGTTATCCGGGATTCTTTATGCTTAAACTTTTGTGAAGAATAAGCGCCAGATGCAGGGCTCCGCCGCGATGAGGCATCAAGGTGGTTCACCGGGGTGCGGCACCTGACGCACCGTACGCAGGATCGCGCGGTGGCGGCCCAGAAGGAGAATCGGATGCTGTTGCGTAGACATTGCCTGGCCGTGATGATGCTGGCGCTGACTGGCTGGGCGACGGGCAGCCAGGCTCAAACGGCGCCTCAGGCCTGGCCCACCAAGCCGGTGCGTCTGGTTGTGGGATTAGCCCCTGGCGGGCTGGTTGATGTGCTGGCGCGCACGGTTCAGCCGCATTTGGCCGAGGGCTTGAAGCAGACCGTTATCGTGGAGAATCGGGGCGGGGCGGGCGGCAACGTGGCGGGCGCCGAGGTGGTGCGTAACGGCGGCGACAACCATACCTTCTTGCTCAATCCTTCGACCACCGAATCGGTCAACCCGCTGATGTTCACCAGCATGCCGTTCGATCCGCAGCGGGACTTGCGGCCGGTTGCCTTGTTGGCCAACAGCCAGTTGTTCCTGTTTGTCCGGTCCTCGCTGGGCGTCGACACGCTTGAAGCGTTCGTCGAATACGCGCGCAAGCAGCCCAATCCACTTAACTACGGGTCGGCCGGCAACGGCACGACGCCGCATCTGGCTGGCGAGCTGCTCAAGCAGGCGACCGGCATGCAGGCCACCCATGCGCCATATCGCGGCGTGGCGCCGGCGATACAAGACTTGGCTGCGGGCCAGATCGACTTTGCGTTTGGACCGGCCACGGTTTTTCCCATGGTGCAAGCGGGCAAGCTGAAGGTGCTGGCGGTGGCGAGCCGGCAACGGGCCGCCGTGGCGCCGGACATACGAACCTTTTCTGAGGCGGGCATTGACGGCGTTTTCGCGGACAGCCTGTTCGGCGTGTATGCCGCCGCTGGTACCCGCGATGATGTGGTCGATCGCATGAACGGCGAAATCAACAAGGTGCTGGCACGGCCGGAGATCAAGGCGCGATTCCTGGACGCCGGCGCCGAGGCGCTACCGCTGAGCGTGGCCGACTACACCGCGCGTGTGCAGGACGAGAAGAAATTGTTCGCCCCATTGATGAAGTCATTGGGGCTGAAGGAACAGTAGAGAAATAAGAAATAAGGAGTCAGACTGCAATTTCGCCGATGCCAGCGCAAAAATGCAGTCTGACTCCATGGTGCAGCTCAGTATCAGCCCAACAGTTCCTTGCGAACGATTTCCGCGCCTTCGCTCAAAGCCAGCAGCTTGCCCTTCGCAATAGCCCGCGACAACGGCGCCATGCCGCAGTTCGTGCACGGATACAGCTTGTCGGCATCCACAAACTTCAGCGCCTTTCTCAGCGTATTGGCCACTTCTTCGGGCGTTTCCACCTTATCGCTTGCCACGTCAATGGCGCCGACCATCACCTTCTTGCCGCGAACCAGTTCAAGCAGATCGATCGGCACGTGCGAGTTGTGGCATTCCAGCGAGATGATGTCGATATTGGATTGTTGCAGCTTGGGGAACGATTCCTCGTACTGACGCCACTCGGACCCCAGCGTTTTCTTCCAGTCGGTGTTGGCCTTGATGCCGTAGCCGTAGCAGATGTGCACGGCGGTTTCGCACTTCAGGCCTTCGATGGCGCGTTCCAGCGTGGCGATGCCCCAGTCGTTGACTTCGTCGAAGAACACGTTGAATGCCGGCTCATCGAATTGGATGATGTCCACGCCCGCGGCTTCCAATTCGCGGGCTTCCTGGTTCAGGATCTTGGCGAATTCCCAGGCCAGTTTTTCGCGGCTCTTGTAGTGGGCGTCGTACAGCGTGTCGATCATCGTCATGGGGCCTGGCAGCGCCCATTTGATGGGTTGCTTGGTTTGCTGGCGCAGGAACTTGGCGTCTTCAACAAACACCGGCTTTTGACGGCTGACGGCGCCCACCACGGTCGGCACGCTGGCGTCATAGCGATCACGGATTCGAACGGTTTCGCGCTTTTCGAAATCGACGCCGTCGAGATGCTCGATGAACGTCGTGACAAAGTGCTGACGGGTTTGCTCGCCGTCGCTGACGATATCAATGCCCGCATGCTGTTGTTCTTGCAGCGCCAGGCGCAAGGCGTCTTGTTTGCCCTCGACCAGCTCTTCGTCTTGCAGTTTCCAAGGCGACCAAAGTTTTTCAGGCTGTGCCAGCCACGAGGGCTTGGGCAGGCTGCCGGCGGTGGAGGTGGGCAGTAGTTTTTTCATGGTCAGGGGTCTCGTCTGTTTTTTGAGTGATTAGTGCGCGTAGTTGGCGGCCCAGCTTTCCAGCACGTGCTTGTAGGGTTTGATGAAGTGCTCTTCCGTGAACTTTCCCTGCTTCACGGCAAGCTGGCTGCGCTCATCGCGGTCATAGACGATCTGCGTCAGCGAGTAATCCTGATTCTTCAGGCTCGGTTGATAGACCTTGCCCGCGGCGGAATTGGCGTTGTAGATCTCGGGGCGGTAGATCTTCTGGAACGTTTCCATCGTGCTGATGATGCTGATCAGCTCAAGGTTCGTGTAGTGGCCAAGCAGGTCGCCCTGAAAGTAAAAGGCCAACGGCGCGGCGCTGCCCGGGGGCATGAAGTAACGGACCTGCAAGCCCATTTTTTCGAAGTACTGGTCCGTTGGCGAGAATTCGCTTTGCTGATATTCAACACCCAGGATGGGGTGCTGATTTTCAGTACGCAGGTACGTCTTGCTGCTTGAGGCGCTGATGCAGATGACCGGCGGCTTGCTGAATCGCTCGGTGTAAGCGCTGGAACCGACAAAGTGCTTGAACAGCTTGCCGTGCAAGTCGCCGAAACCGTCGGGCGAGCTAAAGCTGGATTTGTTCTTGTTGTGCTCTTGCAAAAGCACGCTGAAGTCGTAGTCGCGCACGTACGAAGAGAAGTTATTGCCGACGATCCCATCGATGCGTTCGTTGTTGTGGCGGTCGACGATATTGGTCTTCAAGATTTCAATCAGCGGAAACGCATCACTGCCGCCGTTGGCGGCAATGTTCATTTCAACCGAGATGATTTCAAGTTCGACCGTGTAGCGATCTGCCTTGGGGTTGTCCCAATGCGCCAGACTATTGAAGCGCCTGTCGATCATCTTCAGCGTGTTGCGAAGGTTCTGTTGGCGACTCGCGCCCCGCGCCAGATTGGCGAAGTTAGTCGTGATGCGCGTGTTGTCGGACGGCTGATAATTTTCATCAAAAGGAATGCTCTTGATGTTGAAGGTGAACGCGTTGCTCATGGTGATGGTGTGCTGATTTTGGCGAATGGAATACGGAGCCGGCTGCCGCCAGGCGACGGACGCTATGGCCGCTGCGGGCGGCGTTGAATTGGCTTTGCTTCAGGCTGCTACCGGTTCTTGTGCGGCGGCGGTGCTTGGGTGGCGCATCAATTCGATCAAGGGCAACGCGCGCTGGACCGCCAGTCTGGCCCGTTCGATCAGGGCCATGTCGTGCAGGCGGTAGTCGGCAAAATCCTTGTCGGTCGCGTAGACGCCCAGCGGCAAGGTGCGCGCCTGGAAGAAGCTGAACAAGGGCCGCAACTGGTGATCGATGATCAGGGCATGGCGTTCGCTGCCGCCGGTGGCCGCCAACAAGACGGGCTTGTCGATCAGGGCGTCTTGATGAATGAAGTCGAAGAAGTGCTTGAACAGCCCCGTGTACGAGCCTCGGTAGACCGGGGTGGTCACCACCAGGACGTCCGCTTGTTCGACCGCGCCAAGCTCGCGCTCCACCGTGTCGGGCAATTGAGAGCGCCAGACGGCGCCGGCCAGTTGCGGGGCGAGCTCACCCAGTTCAACCAGGTGTTGTTCGCACGGAATATGGTCGGCGATCAGGTCCAGCAGGTGTTCTGCCAGGGCCGCTGACTTCGAGGGGCGTTGCAGTCCGCCGGAAACTGCGACTAGACGGAGTGGACGTGTCATCTTTGCTTCACATGAATAGAGCTGCCCGGCGCGGCATCTGTCTTTGTGCAGTTGCAGCATCAAGCTGGAACCGCATGCTAGAGGAGGGTAACGATGAAGTAAAATGGTTTTATTTCACCTATCCATGAGCAGGAATCATCTGAATGCTTGAACGCATCCACCTCAGCATCGTCCAGCAGGTCGAAAAGCAAGGGTCCTTGACGGCCGCTGCGGGCGTGTTGAACCTGACCCAGTCGGCACTGAGCCACAGCATGAAGAAGCTGGAAGTGCAGCTGGGCACCGACGTCTGGCTGCGCGAAGGTCGAAGCCTGCGCCTCACCCAGGCCGGCCAATACCTGCTGGCGGTGGCGAACCGCGTGCTGCCGCAACTGGACCTGGCCGAAGAGCGACTGGGCCAGTTCGCGCAGGGCGAACGCGGCGCGCTGCGCATCGGCATGGAATGCCACCCTTGCTATCAATGGTTGCTGAAGGTGGTTTCACCGTATCTGGCGGCGTGGCCCGACGTGGATGTGGACGTCAAGCAGAAGTTCCAGTTTGGCGGGATCGGCGCGCTGTTCGGCTACGAGATCGACCTGCTGGTGACGCCCGACCCGCTGTTCAAGCCGGGCCTGAAGTTCGAGCCCGTGTTCGACTACGAGCAGGTGCTGGTCGTGCCCAAGGGCCATCGCCTGGCAACGGCTGCGTACGTGAAGCCGCAGCAGCTGACGCAGGAAGTGTTGATCAGCTACCCCGTGGACATCGAGCGCCTGGACATCTACAACCAGTTCCTGCTGCCGGCAGGCGTCACGCCCAAGCGCCACAAAGCCATCGAAACCACCGACATCATGGTGCAGATGGTAGCCAGCGGACGCGGCGTGGCCGCGCTGCCGCGCTGGCTGGTCGAGGAGTACGCGGCCCGGATGGACGTGGTGCCGGTACGGCTGGGCGCGCGCGGCATCGCCAAGCAGATTTTTCTGGGTGCGCGCGAAGCGGACAGCGCCATTGACTACGTGCGGGCATTCATTGAACTGGCCCGCCACCCGGGCACCGACGCGCCGACCGCTGTGGCGCAAGAAGCCAATGGACAATCACGGTAGCGCTACAGTGAATGTCGCGACTCCAGCGGGCACGGGATCGTCCTGACAGTCCCAGCTACATTAGAAAGTCACGCAGCGGCGCGGGGTAGAGTACGCATGCATCGAAGATCTGGATGTCGCAATAAACGAAAGCCGAAGGCTCACTCGTGCCTGCCCCCCTCGATCAGCATGCCTCGCAACCGCTGGCGCTGTCTTTCCAGCGCCGCTATCTGCTTCTCCAAGATCGCCAGCCGTTTGCGCTTCGCATCCTTCATATCCGCGCATGCCTTCGCCCCTTCAATCAGCAACATGCAACCCGGAAAGCTGCGAATTTCTTCCAAACTGAAGCCGGTGGCGATCAATCGCTGAATCTGCTTGACCTGAGTGACGGCCACTGCGTCAAAGGCGCGGTAGCCATTCTGGGCACGCGTTGACGCAAGCAAGCCGTGCTGATCGTAGTGACGAATCGAACGTACGCTGACGCCGGTTGCTTGCGCCAGCGCGCCGATCTTGAGCAGGGTGGTGGACTCAGTTTTATTCATGGATCGAACCTTATCACCTAGTGCTTGACTGTGACACTAATGTCAGGCTTTAGCCTGGGCTCTTTCCATTCGAAGGAGCTTCAACATGATGTCTTTCAGCGCTTTCATCCATTGGCGCAAGGGGTTTGCCGCAATGGCCCTGATGGTTCTATCCACGCTGGCGCGGGCCGCAGTAGATCCATACACAGTGACGGCGCCTGATGGCGTGCGCATCGCGGTGCAAGAGGCCGGTGACCCGAACGGTCAGCCCATCATCTTTATTCACGGTTTGCTTGGCAGCCACCTTAGCTGGGAAAAGCAGGTCAACAGCCCTCAGTTGCAGCGCTACCGCCTGATCACTTTCGATATGCGGGGGCATGGCCTGTCCGGGCAACCTGAGCGTGCCGATGCCTACCGTGATGGACGCCGTTGGGCGGATGATCTGGCTGCGGTGATTGCGGGGTCAGGCGCCCGGCAGCCCGTCTTGGTGGGATGGTCGCTAGGCGCAGCAGTTACCACGAATTATCTGGCTGCCTATGGTGACGAGAAAATCGCCGGTGCTATGTACGTGGGGGGTGTCATCGAACTGACACCGGAACAAATCGTGTCGCAGCCGCATGCTTACAAAGGAATGGCATCGCCAGATCTCAAGACGCATCTCGATGCTGAACGCGAATTTGTGGCCCTGTGCTTTGCCACCCAGCCTGACGCGCGGACGTTCCAGCGTTTGCTGGCCAATGCCGCCATGGCTTCCCAGAGCATGCAGAACGCCGTGCATGGTATGTCGCTGAATGCGCCCAAGGGTTTGGGGGCCATGCACAAGCCGCTGTTGTTGATTTATGGCGCGCGTGATGCGTTGGTGCAGGCCCAACCGTCCTTCAATCGCGCCAAGGCCTTGAACGCCGGCGCCATCGGCAAGTTCTACGCAGACTCGGGGCACGCTCCCTTTCTGGAGGAGGCCGAGCGTTTCAACCGCGATCTGTCCGCCTTTGCTGACGCCGCGACGCGGCGTTAGCCGTTCATGTGCCCAGCGCAAATATCAACGCTGGCATGTTTTATGGCGATCGATATAAAATTCCCGGACGTTCTCGGGTACCTGCCACGCACGTGCCTTCGTCAACCCGCTTGCCCCACGGAAGGCCACCGCATGACGCAACTTGCCGACCCCGTCCAGGATGCCCCCGTTGGACCCGTGTCCGTACCCCGACTTCCGCGACCCTCCCGCAAAACCCTCCACGGGCTTTGCTGGGCGGGCATCAGCGTGTTGATCTTTGCCGGCTGGTTTGTGGTGACGCGCTTTAGCGTGACGCGCGAACTGCGGTTGTGGGATGTCACCGCGCTGCGGTTCGGTATCGGCGCTGTAATTCTTTTTCCGGTGCTGCTGCGGGGTTCCGGGCGCATATCCGGCAAACAATGGGGTGAAGGACTGTTGTACGCCTGTCTGTGGGGCATGCCTTTTGTCCTGGCGGTAGCTCTGGGACTACAGCTCACGTCAGCCGGGCGGGCGGCGGCAGTCGCGCCGACATTGATGCCCGTTTTTGTCGGGCTTTTTGCCTGGGTCTTCCTGAAAGAAAAGCAGGGCTGGAGCCGCTGGCTGGGCTATCTGGCCATCGTCATCGGATTGGTCTGCATGATTGCGGGCGGCGCCTCGGCGCACGGGGTGGCGAACCCCGTGGGGATCCTGGCGCTGATTACCGCCGCCGCGATGTGGGCCGTCTATACGCTGCTGTTTCGGCGCAGCGCGCTGACGCCGGTGCAGGCGGCGGCGTTGATCTGCTTGTGGTCGGCCGTGCTGTTTCTGCCGATCTACCTGATTGCCGGCCTCAGCCGCCTTGGTTTGGCGTCGCCCGGCGAAATTGCTTTGCAGGCGTTTTACCAAGGCGTCTTGATGAGCGGCGTGGCCATCGTGTCCTTCAACAGATCCGTTGCGCTGCTGGGGCCGTCCGCCGCCACGGCCATCATTGCCTTGATCCCGGCGGTTGCCGCGCTGACCGCCATTCCCGTCCTGGGCGAGCTGCCGTCGTGGGAAGAGGGCATTGCCCTTCTTGCCGTCGTTGGCGGCGTGCTGCTGGCGGCCCGTCCCAAGCGCAAAGCAGCAGTCCCATCGACCACTACGACAGCGAGACAACAGCCATGATCTGTTTTTACTTTCATCCGACGCCTAACCCCGCAAAGATCGCGCTTTTCCTGGAAGAGACCGGGCTGGAGTACGAAGCCGTGCCGGTCGATACCAGCAAAGGCGAGCAGCACACGCCGGCGTTTCGGGCCATCAACCCGAACGGCAAGGTGCCGGCCATTGTTGACACTGACGGCCCTGGCGGCAAGGAAGCGCGCGTGTTCGACTCGACGGCCATCCTGATCTATCTGGCCGACAAGACCGGCCAGCTTACGGGCACGCCCGAAGATCGGCCTGAGCTGCTGTCGTGGCTGCTGTTCATTGCGTCCGGCCTGGGTCCGTTTTCCGGCCAGGCGGTGCACTTTCAGTTTGCCGCGCCGGATGGTCTGGACTACGCCGTCAACCGTTACCGCCGCGAAGCCGATCGGCACTATCAGGTGCTGGACGAGCATCTGAAGGGGCGCGAATTCATCGTGGGCAACCGCTTTACCATCGCGGATATTTCGGCGTGGGGCTGGCTTGATCGGGCCTCGCGCGTGCGCAAGGGCGCGGAAGATCCGCTGGCGCCGTTTCCGGAATTGAAGCGCTGGTTCGCCGGCGTGGATGCACGCCCGGCGGTTGCGCGCGCCCGGGCGCTCAGCAAAAGCCACCAATGGAAAACCGTCAACGACGACGAGACCAAGCGGGCCTTGTTCCCCTCAAATTTCGCGCCTGCGTCGTCGCAAGCGATTTGAAATGAAGATGCAGAACGAGCGTAATAGAACGACGTCACCATCGTCTGTTTGTTGCACGACACAGCCGCGTAGGGTTGCACATGGCGCGCCCCAAAGAGTTTGACGAAGCGGCGGCGCTTGATGCCGCTATCGAATGCTTCTGGTCGCGCGGCTATGAAGCCACGTCGGTGCGTGATCTGGCCGCTGCCATGGGCATCGTGGGCCCCAGCTTGTACAACACGTTTGGCGACAAGCGCCGGCTGTACCAGCGGGCGCTCGCGCATTACGTCGAGCGCGGCTTTTGCGAACGGGTCAGGCGTTTTGAATCGCAAATGACACCCCGCGAGGCCATCGGCGCGTTCTTTGACGAGATCATCGAACTATCGTTGGCGGACGAGCAGCGCAAGGGCTGCATGATCGTGAACTCGGCGCTGGAGTTGTCTGCGCACGATGCCGAGTTCCAAGAGGCGCTGGCGCTTGTGCTGCGGGATATGGAGGCTTTCTTCCTGCGCTGCGTGCAGGCGGGCCAGCAAGCCGGCACGATCAACGCCACGCAGCCGGCGGATGACCTTGCGCGCATGCTGCTCGGCTTGCTGATGGGCCTGCGCGTGCTGGCGCGCTCGCGGCCGGAACCGGAGTTGCTGCGTGGCCTGGTTCGGCCCGCGCTGGCCTTGCTTGATGACGCCCGCCCGCGTTGATGGCAAAGCCGGACAAACCGGTGGGCTCCCCGCAATAAACCCGGCATTGGCCGATAACCTGGAACTCGCCTACGGAAGCTGGCCGCACGGGCGGTGACGTGTTGAGGCTGTCCGTGCCGTGCTGCCTTATAAATCCAGCACGAGCCTGCTGCCCTTGGCGCTGGACACGCAAATCAGCATCGTCTTTTGCGCGGCCTTTTCCGCGTTGCTGAGATATTGGTCGGCGTGTTCGGCTTCGCCTTCCAGAATGCGGGTCTCACAGGTGCCGCACACGCCCTCGCGGCACAGGCAATCCACCGGCACGGTGCTGTCGCGCTCGATGGCGTTCAGGATGGACTCGCCGGCGGCCACCTCTACGGTCTTGCCGGACTTGGCCAGCACCACCGTGAAAGCGCCGCCGGTTTGCTTGGGCGCGGCGAATTGTTCGACGTGCACGCGCGCTGACTCGATCCCGACCGCTTGCGCGGCGCCGCGCACGGCATCGATCAGTGGGGTGGGGCCGCACACGTAGGCGTGCGCGCCGGGTTCCATGCCGCCCAGCAGGCCCGCCAGATCCATGCGCTGGCCTTTGCTGTCGACATAGAAACGGACGCCATTCCCGCAAAGCCGGGCAAGCTCGTCCCGAAAGGCGCCGTGTTCGTCAGCGCGAAAGGCGTAGTGCAGTTCGTACGAACCACCGCGCCGGTGCAGGTCATGCAACTGCGACATGAATGGGGTGATGCCGATGCCGCCGGCGATCAGGACGTGGTGGCGGGCGGCCTCGTCCAGGGCGAATAGGTTGTTGGGCGCGGTGATGTAGAGTGCGTCGCCTTCGGCCACCTTGTCATGCATAAAGGCAGACCCGCCTTTGGACGGCGTTTCGCGCCGCACGCCGATCTGGTAGTTGCCCAGGGCGTTGGGCGAACTCATCAGCGAGTAAGCGTTGTTGTAATGGCGACTGCCGTCGCGCAGCTGCACGATGATGTGGCTGCCGCCCGTGAAGGGCGGCAACGCGCCGCCGTCCATGGCTTTCAGCGTGTAGCGCTTGACCAGCGGGGTGACGTGCTCGATGCGCGCGACGCGCACGAGCAGGGCCGCTTGGGCGCCAAGGGTGCCGGCGGTGCCGGCGGTGCTGGCGGTGCTCTCCGTGCTGGCGGTGCTCAGGCTGCTCAGGTTGCTCATGTTGCTCATGTTGCTCACGGTCCTCATGCTCGCGCCGTGGCGCGATGGAGCGCGGGCGGGGAAGTGTCGGCAGACAAGGCTTCCTGGTATTCCGTGGCCAGCTTGCGATGAAAATGCACGATGCCGTGCTCGCTGATTCCGCTGCGCTGGCGGTCGACCATGATGCGGCCTTGCCCGCGATAGCCGCGCGACTTCAATCCCTTCTGCACGCTTTCTACCAGTCGCAGGTCTTCAGGCCGAAAAACGTCGCGATACCAGTCCACCAGCTTCTGCTGTTCCTCGGTCAATTCCTTGTTCAGAAAGTAAATGTCGTAGTGCTGCAACGTGACGCCCGCGCTGGCGGGAAATTCGTAGATGACGGTCATGAAGTCGGCGCCCGGTGGCACGTTGAACATCGTGCAGGGCCAGGCCCAGAAGCCTGCAAAGCTGGGGTCCTTCACCGAGGCATCAACCTTGAAGGATTTTTCGGACGATTTCGCCAAGCCGAATTGCAACGTCCAGTTGCCGTGCATCGTGTGGGTGTATTTGTCGACCTGGACAGAGTCCGCAAAGCTGGGGTGCACCGGGCCGCAGTGATAGCACTCCAGGTAGTTGTCGACGATGGACTTCCAATTGGCGGGGGTTTCGGTGACGAAGCGCGCGGCCAGTTGCAGCGTGTCCACCACCGGGCAGGCGGCGCGCAGGCGGGCTTCGAAGCCGGGGAGTTGGTCTTCTACCGACCCCGCGCGCGGGTTCAGGTTGATGAAGACAAAGCCCGCGGCTTCTTCGACCTTGATCGGGACCAGCGTGGCCTTGTCGCGGTCAAAGTTGGGCACGTTGTCGCAGTTGCGGGCGAAGGCCAGCTCGCCATCCAGCTTGAACGTCCAGGCGTGGTACGGACAGGTGATGACGTTTTTGGCTTTGCCGCTGCCTTGCAACAGCTGGTGGCCGCGATGCGGGCACACGTTGTAGAACGCGCGCAGGATGCCGTCGCGGTCGCGCAGCACAATGATGCTTTCACCGATGATGTCGCGCGTTACGTAGTCGTTGGGCTCGGCTAATTCGCTACGATGGGCCACGCAGATCCAGCTGTGGGCAAAGATCTTTTCCTGCTCGTACTGGAAGACGGCGTCCTGGGTGTAATACGGGGCGGGCAGCGTCCAGGCGTTTTCTTCGTCGGCATTGAAGTCGGCGGGCAGCTTGGGGATGCGATTCATGATGATCTCCTGGGAACAAAGGCCGGTTGGGTGGGCGATTCAATCTGATGCGCCGGGATATCTCCGTAGTCCTGCATCAACCAGCGGAACAGGCCGAACAGCTTGATGCCCAGAATGAAGACAAAGGGGATGGCGGTCAGCACCACGGCCGTTTTCATCGTTTCCAAAGACGCCTTGGTGAACAGCATTGCCAGCGGGACCAGCGTCAGTGCAATGCACCAGAAGACGCGGCTGGCGGGCGTGGGGTCTTCGCCTTCCGACAGGTTGCGCGTGGTGGTGGCGGCGACGGCGTAGGCCACGGCGTCGACGTGGGCGGCCAGAAAGACCAGCATGGTTGCCAGGTACAGCGCCAAAAACAGCTTGCCGGCCGGCAGCGCGCTTAGCAGCATTTCCACTGCCGTTTCGCCGCCTTGTTCCTGCAAGACGCGGGGCACGTCGATGGCGCCCGTCATGAACTGGTGCATTGAATAGCTCTCCAGCGCGCCGAAGAAGAACCAGCATCCGGCGCTGCCGCCCAGCAGCAGCGCATAGATCACTTCCTTGATCTTGCGGCCCTTGGAAACGCGCGCCACAAACATGGCCACGCCCGGCGAATACGACACCCACCACAGCCAATAGAACACCGTCCAACCGCGGTTGAAGGCCCCGTCGCCGGCGGGGTCGGTGAACAGGCTCATGCGGACGTAGTTTTGCAGCATCAGGCCCAGGCCATTGACGATGTTGTTGCCGGAAAACTGCGTGGGGCCCACGACCAGCACGACGGCAGCCAGCAGCAGCGCGCCCCAACAGACCAGATGGCTCAGGCGCTTCATGCCGCTGGCGATGCCGATATAGGCGCTGGCCGAAAACAGCGCGGACACGCCGACGATCACGATCACCTGCATGGCGAAGGTGTCGGGCGTGCCGACCAGGCTGGTCAGGCCGCGCGTGAAGGTGGATGCCGTCAGCGCAATGGACACCGTCAGTGCGCCGAACATCGTCAGCAGGAAGATCAGGTCCGCCAGACGGCCGACGGGACCCGTCGCACGAAAACCCGTTATCGCTTGGAGGATAGATGCCAGGTTCAGCCCCGCCTTCTTGCGCACATGAAAGTGGTAGGCCATGGCCAGCGAGGGCAGTGCGTATACCGCCCACGCGCTTAACCCCCAGTGGAAAAACGAATAGCTGATGCTGGTTTCCAGGGCCTCGCGCGTGCCCGACGCGACGTTGAGCCCGGGCGTTTGGTAGTAGTAGGCCCACTCCATCACGCCCCAATACAGCGTCGACGAGCCCATGCCGGCACAGATGAACATGAAGATCCAGGACAGCGTCGAGTATTCGGGCTTGCTGTCACCGAGGCGCACGTTGCCGTATTTGCTGAACGCCAGGCCAATGCAGGCGATGACGCAGCCGAAGACAAACACCTGGATCAGCGAGCCGAATGAACGCGTGGTCCAGTCGAATAGATCGGCCGCGGTGGCGGCGGCTTGCATGGGCCACAGGACCATGGCGATGACGGTGAGCAGCACGGCGGTAAGTGTGCAAAGCGTCAGGAACCCGTCGCGGCGTGGCGCGGCTATTTTCACGTTGTCTCCTTCCTTGCGTCGTTGCGCACGGTATCTTGTCGTGTGTTAACCAGCGGTTTACATTAACCATTGATTAACCCAATGATTGACCCGGACTGTAGGAAGAACCTTGCCCATGCACAAGCTTCAATCGGAAAACGGCGCGTTTGTAACGGGTGGTTTTTGTTTTCGCTGTGTCGGCCGGACGCGGTCGTCATGAAAGAAGACAGCTTTGCGTTCCGCTTGAAAGAGCTGCTTGAACACAAGCAACTGACCCTGCAAGCCGTGGCCGGCGCGCTGAACGTCTCGCGCCCCGCCGTCCATAAATGGACGAAGGGCGGCGAGATCGACTACGAAAAGCTGCGCAAGCTGGCGGCGTTTCTGGGGGTGAACTGGATCTGGCTGCGATACGGCGAGCAAGCGCGGGAAGAGGCCGGTGCAGCAAGCGCCGTGGACATCCCCATGACGGATACGCGCCGCCGCTACATGGCCGACATCATGGAAAGCGAAGCGCGCATGAAGCTGGCGCAAGAGGGCGCGCGCATCGTTACGTGGGAATGGAACCTGATCACGGACGACGTCAGCTACTCGCCCAACGTCCAAGCCGTATACGGCTGGCGCATCGTCAGCAACGACAGCTTCTGGTTGCACGTGCACCCCGACGACGTTGCCATGATGCAGGCCGTCTACGACGAATCCCTGCGCACGGGCAACGCGCACGAATTCGACTTTCGCGTGATCCAGCCGGATGGCGCCCTGCGCTGGATCTCCTCCCGCGCCACGCCCGTGCGCGACTTTGACGGACGCATCGTCAAGGTGGTCGGCATCAGCATGGACAACACCGCCCGCAAGCTGGCCGAGCAATCCCTGCGCGATCAGCAGGCGCGCTTTGAAGCGGTGTTTGAGCTGACGTCGCAAGGCATGGCGCTGCTGGACGCCAACCTGCGCTGCGAATCCGTCAATGGGGTGCTGGCGAGGATGCTGGGGGCCGACCCGAAAGCGCTGCTGGGCGATGGCCTGGCCGGGCTGCTGGCCGATGGCGGCGCGCGCCTGAAGAAGATGCTGCACGGCAGGCCCACCGCCGCGTTTGGCGCAAAAATGCGCGGCAAGGATGGCCGCTGGCTTGCAGTGAACGTGCGGGCGGTGTTGACACGCGGCACGGACGCGGGGGCAGCAGCGTACTTTGCGTTGGCGGTGGAGCAGGGGTGAGCGGGGGAAAGACGCTGCCAGCCCGCCCCGCGCAAACGCCGGTCATCACCCCCCGCGACTCTTCACCACCAAATTGCTCACAAACACCTGCACCACTTCATCTTTCTGATTCAAGGTGGTGGTGCGCGCTTTCACCAAGCCCTGTTCCGGCCGGGTTTTCGATGGCCGCACTTCCAGCACCTCGCTTTCTATCCGCAACTCGTCGTCCGGACGCACCGGCAGCGGCCAGCGCATTTCTTCCACGCCCGCGCCGATGATGCCGCCGGCGGGTTTGAAGTCGCTGGCGACCAGCAGTTGCATGGTCAGCGCGGCGGTGTGCCAGCCGCTGGCGGCCAGGCCTTTGAACAGCGTGACGTTGGCCGCGTCTTCATCAAGATGGAACGGCTGCGGGTCGAATTCCTTGGCGAAGGCCTTGATGCGTTCGCGCGTGACGCGCACGCGGGCGGTGCCGATGAAGCGTTGTCCGGGGGTCAGGTCTTCCAGGTAGTGCACGGCCATGTTGGTTTGCTCCGTCGGTGGGCGTGGCAGGCGTGAATAAGGAAAAATCAGCGGGGGGATTCCGAAGCCAGGGACGCCAGCAATTCACTGCGACAGGCTTCGAGGATTTCGTCGGCCAGCGGCGAGTCATCAGGGCAGGCCCGCGACAGCGCGACGGCGCCGATCACGTGGGCCAGCAAATCGATGCGCTTGGCGCGCGCGCGCTTGGCGGATAAAGGCGGGTCTATGTTCGGGTTTGAATCGGGGTTTGAATTCGCACCCGAATGCGCACGCGAATGCGCGCCCGAATGCGCGCCCGAATCCGGGTCCGCGTTCAGGCCCGAATCTTGCGGCGCAACGTCGTCCTTGGCCAACGCCGCCAGCATGTTCTCGATGCCTGCGGCAAAGGTGGTCTTGACGTCGTCGGACTGGCGCGCGGCGTCGCCGCACAGGGCGGCCATGGTGCAGCCCGCGCTGCGGCCGTCGCGATGGGCGCGGGACAAGTAGATGTTGACGAACTTGGCGGGGTCCATGTCGCCCGTCATCGCCAGGGATTGCGACAACCCAGACGCGGCCGTTTCGGCCATCAGGTCGGCCTTGGAGCGGAAGTGCTTGTAGAACCCGCCGTGGGTAAAGCCGGCAGCGGCCATCAGTTCGGCCACGCCCACGCCGTCGTACCCGCGTTCTCGAAACAGGGTCGATGCGGTCTCGACAATGTGCGCCCGGTTTGCCTGCGCCTGCGCCTTGGTGACCCTCATTTTTGCAACCTCGTTTGATGACACGCCCGCGCGTGCCGGTCTGTTAATGCCATGTGCAGGTGACAAATATACATTGATGTCGATCATCATCAAAGTGCTTGACGATTTAGATGTTGATCATCATCATTAACGCCGTTGGCCGCCCGGCCCGGACCGTAATCCGGACCTGGCCCTGCCGCGATCAGCCCAAGGCCACCGCCTTGCGCACCGCAATCAACCCCTATTTATGGAACCCGACCATGACCGACAACGCTTTGTTCCAGCCCTACACCTTGGGAACCCTGACGCTTTCCAACCGCATCGTGATGGCGCCGCTGACGCGCAATCGCGCCGAAGCGGGCTTTGTGCCCAGCCGCCATGCCGCGACGTATTACGCCCAGCGCGATTCGGCGGGTTTGTTGATTGCCGAGGCGACGCAGATCTCGCAGCAAGGGCAGGGGTATCAGGACACGCCGGGTATTTACACGGCAGCGCAGGTCGAAGGCTGGCAGCAAGTGACGCAGGCCGTGCATGCCAAGGGCGGCAAGATATTCCTTCAGCTGTGGCATGTGGGCCGCGTGTCGCACGTGGACCTGCAAGAGAACGGCGCCGCGCCGGTCGCGCCGTCCGCCATCCGCGCCGAGACCAAGACGTTTGTCAACAATGGCTTTGAGCCGGTGTCGATGCCGCGCGCCTTGGCGCTGGACGAGCTGCCCGGCATCGTCGACGACTTTCGCCAAGCAGCCGCGAACGCCATTGCGGCGGGTTTCGATGGCGTGGAAATCCACGGCGCCAACGGCTATCTGCTTGAGCAATTCGCCAAGGACGGCGCGAACCATCGCGACGACGCGTACGGCGGTTCGGTGCAGAACCGTGCGCGGCTGTTGTTGGAGGTGACGCAGGCGGTGGCCAACGAGGTGGGCGCCGACCGTACCGGCGTGCGCATTTCGCCGGTGTCGCCGGCCAACGGCATTACTTGCAGCGACCCGCAGGCGCAGTACGACTACATCGCTGACCAGCTCAATGCGTTGGGCGTGATCTACCTGCACGTGGTGGAGGGCGCGACGGGCGGGCCGCGTGATGTGGCGCCGTTCGACTACGGTTCGCTGCGCAGGCGCTTTACGAACACCTATATCGCCAACAACGGCTATTCGCTGGACCTGGCCGCCACCCAGCTTGCCCAGGGTCATGCAGACCTGTTTGCATTCGGCCGTCCGTTCATCGCCAACCCCGATCTGGTGCAGCGCCTGAAGACGGGCGCTGCGCTGGCGCAGCTGGACCCCGCCACGCTGTATGGCGGCGGCGCACAAGGCTATATCGACTACCCGGCGCTGGCCGACGCGCGCTGATTGGCGGGCTATCGCCGTTTTCGCGGCGTGCCATCCGCGGACTTACAACGAGAACTGCAAAATGAATTCCTCTACTGTTTTGATTACCGGCGCGTCGTCGGGCATAGGCGCAACCTATGCCGAGCGCTTTGCGCGGCGCGGCCACGACCTGGTGCTGGTGGCGCGCGACCTGACCCGGCTGGAGACGCTGGCTGCGCGATTGCGGCAGGACCATGGCGTGGCGGTTGACGTGCTGGCGGCCGACCTGACGCGCAATGACGACATTGAAGCCGTCGAGGCCAGGCTGCGCGATGATGCCCGCATCCAGATCCTGATCAACAACGCGGGCGCTGCGCAGACCGGCAACTTTGTGGCGCAGACGCCCCAGGCGGCCGGCCAATTGGTGGCGCTGAACACGACCGCGCCCACGCGGCTGGCCAGCGCCATCGCGCCGCGGCTGGTGCAGGCCGGCACCGGCGCCATCGTGAATGTGGGGTCGGTGGTGGGCTTCATGCCGCAGTTCGGCATGGCGGTGTATGGCGCCACCAAAGCCTATATGTTGTTCTTGTCGCAGGCCTTGCATGAAGAGCTGGCGCCCGCCGGCGTCTATGTGCAGGCGGTGCTGCCCGCCGCCACGCGCACCGAGATCTGGCAACGCGCGGGCATCGATATCAATGCGCTGCCGGAAGTGATGGACGTGGGTGAATTGGTGGATGCGGCGCTGGTCGGATTCGACCGCCGCGAGACGGTGACGATCCCGCCGCTGCACGAGGCGTCGCGCTGGGATGCCCTGGACGGGGCGCGCCAAGCGCTGTTGGGCGACATCAAGATGGCCAGCGCGGCCGCGCGCTATCAGGCAGCCTGAGGCGACGATGGGCGGGCGTCGGTGCCGACATGCCCGCCCATCTTTGCGATCGTGGGTGCGCAAGCGACGTCTTGGTGCCCCAGCCAAGGCTATTGAAGCATCGGCGCGCCCAGTCCGATCGCGCCCGTGTTGATCAGCCGTTGCAGATACTGCGTGCCTTCGCGCAACGCCTCGGCGGGGGTTTCCCAGGGCGTGTGCGGGCACGGCATGCACCAGTCAACCAGGATGTCGGTGCATCGCACCACCTGCACCAGCGAAATGAAACCGGCCGGCAACGCGCCTGGTTTTTCCAGCGCGCGCAACGGGATGGCACGTACGCTAAGGACGTAGCCGCGATACTGCGTGATGACGGAATGCTCCATAAGGCCTCCCCCACATGGTGGCTAAAACGCGAAGGCGCCCGGCATACACCGGGCGCAACGTTTCAAGCCTGCCGATCAAGTCACGGTGACAGAGATCTTGCGGGGCTGCGCCTCGCGCAGTCGCGGAATCTGCAAGGTCAGCACGCCGTGCTTCAAGTTGGCGGTGATGTTGTCCTTGTCCAGATCGTGGCCCAGCGTGAAGCTGCGGCGGAACAGCGGTTCGCGCAGTTCGTTATGCACCAGCCGCACCTCGGCCGGCACCTGCACCGCGGCTTCGCCTTCGATCAGCAATTCGTTCGACTGCACCTTGATCGACAGCCTGTCCTTGGACACGCCGGGCAGGTCGGCCAAGAGCGTAATGCCCGTGGCGTTCTCGTAGATGTCCACGGCGGGCAGGGTGGCGGGGCGGTTGGTGTCGTCAGCGACCTTGGCCAGGGATTCCGAGCCGCGCGTGGCGGCTAGTTGGTTGCGTTCTTCCATGATGATCCTCCTGTGTCGTCGGCCAGTGTTCATTGGATGGAAATCAAACGCGGCTTGGCGGACTCGCGTTTGCCGATCGAAATGCAAAGGCAGCCGTCGGTGTAGCGCGCCTGGATGTTCTCTGGATCGGCGTCGGCAGGCAGTTCCACCACGCGGCTGAATCGGCCGCGCGCGCGTTCGCGTGCATACAGGGTGGTTTGCCCGGAAGGTTCTTCTTCGCGGCGTTCACCCGAAATGGTCAGCAGGCCTTTTTCCATGGTGACTTCAAGCGCGTCCGGGTCTACGCCGGGCACAAACGCCACGACTTCAATCGAGTCAGCGCACGCGCCTACGTTCACGGGCGGAAAGTCGCCGCGCGCCGTGGACCGCAGGTTGGAAGGCGCGGTCGAGGATCGCAGGATTTTGTCCAGCTGTTGCAGGGTGTCCAGGGCGGAACTGATGCCGCTATCGAAAAATGGATAAGTTGCCATGTTCGTCTCCCGATAAGGTCTGGTTCAGACGGGCGTAGGGCTTGGCGGCATGGGGTGTCTACGCTGCGCTGCCCCGCCATAGCGCAAATGTGGCATCGGGTTTGCGGGTTTCAAGAGAGGGGGCGATTGAATTCTTCAATCAAGGCGGCGGGAAAAATTGCGGATTTTTAGCGCGGGTGGTGGCCCGCGGGCGGCGTTGAACGGCCGTGGCACGATGCGCCTTTCCCCGCCGGTTGAGCGCCCTGTGAAGACGCGATAAATTCATTCGACACGTTGGTTCGATGGGCATGACCCCACGCGAAATCCGCTTTTGGCAAACGGAGATCCCATGGACATATTCACGACTATCCACACGCACATCGCCGCGCTGGGCCTGCCGCTGTATGCGGTCAGCGCCAGCGCGGTGCAAAAGGCAGACACCCCCATTTTGTTGACGCTGCACTGGCATGGCTTCAAGCCTGACCGGACGGCGATTGCACAGCCGCTGCGTTCGGTGGCGGCGTCGGCCTTGCAGTTGAATCAGCGCTGGAACCACTACGCCGAAATCGACGAAGCCGTGCTCGAAGCCGGATGGCGCTTGGGCGCCTGGGACGTGGAACGCGTGGCGCATCCCGGTTGGTGCCGCCTGAATGCGCCGCTGGAAGAAGCCGTGGCTTGCCGTCGGGCGTTTGCCGACTATTCCGATCTGCCCGGCGGGCAGGAACGCGTAGCGCTTGAGGCGCCGGACCATTCGGCGCTGATGGAGCTGGCCGCGCGCAAGGGATATCTGCGCTGGATGTTCCGGCCGCGCAAGAACGGCATCTGGAATCAGACCGACGCGGATGACGCCACGGTGGACGCCGAGGGCGGCCGTACGCAACCCTGTCCCGTGCATGCCGCGCCCGCCGCCAAGCTGCAAAAGCGCGTGACCTTTCGTCTGGGAAAGGCGGTCGGCATCTGGGTCTGCGGTGATGTACGTCGGTGATGCACGTCGGTGATGCACGTCTCTGATGCAATTTGATTCAATTTGCGGGTCTTGAACTTGCGCGGCCCCGCCCATAAATCCTGATGCGCGCCCGCGAAGGCGCAGTGTTTGGTGATCTGAATTGTTCAGGAGATTGAGTCATGAAGATCCGTCCCCTCTATGACCGGGTAATCGTCAAGCGCATCGAACAGGAACGCAAGACCGCATCCGGCATCGTGATTCCCGATTCCGCGGCGGAAAAGCCCGAGCAGGGCGAAGTCGTGGCGGTCGGTACCGGCAAGGTCGGTCGCGACGGCGCCGTGCAGAAGTTGCAACTTAAAGTGGGTGACCACGTCCTGTTCGGAAAATACGCCGGGCAGACCGTCAAGGTCGACGGCCAGGAACTCTTGGTCATGCGCGAAGACGACGTGCTGGCGGTGCTGGAACCCACGCGCGACACGTTCAAGAAAGCGGCATAACGCGCTTGCCCGAGCCGCTATCAGGAATCTACCCAAGAAATAGCAGGAGCCTTAGAAATGAGTGCCAAGGACATTCAATTTCACGATAACGCGCGCGCCCGCGTGGTAAAGGGCGTCAACATTCTGGCCGACGCCGTCAAGGTCACGCTGGGTCCGAAGGGCCGGAACGTGCTGCTGGAACGCAGCTTCGGCGCGCCCACCATCACGAAGGACGGCGTGTCTGTCGCCAAGGAAATCGAGCTGAAGGACAAGTTCGAAAACATGGGTGCGCAGATCGTCAAGCAAGTGGCCTCGAAGACGGCCGACGTGGCAGGCGACGGCACCACCACCGCCACCGTGCTGGCGCAGGCCATCGTGCAAGAGGGCATGAAGTATGTGGCCTCGGGCATGAACCCCATGGACCTGAAGCGGGGCGTGGACCAGGCGGTGCAGGCGGTGGTGGACAAGCTGAAGGATCTTTCCAAACCCATCTCGACCAGCAAGGAAATTGCGCAGGTCGCGTCCTTGTCGGCCAATTCCGACGAGACCATCGGCCAGATCATCGCCAAGGCCATGGACAAGGTGGGCCGCGAGGGCGTCATCACGGTGGAAGACGGCAAGTCGCTGGACAACGAACTGGATGTGGTCGAGGGCATGCAGTTCGACCGCGGCTACCTCAGCCCGTATTTCGTGACCGACCCCGAGAAGCAGGTGGCGCAGCTGGATGAGCCGCTGGTGCTGCTGCATGACAAAAAGATCTCGAACATTCGCGATCTGCTGCCGGTGCTGGAAATTGCCGCCAAGGCGGGCAAGCCGTTGATGATCGTGGCCGAGGATGTGGACGGTGAAGCGCTGGCCACCTTGGTCGTGAACTCGATTCGCGGCGTGCTGAAGGTGGTGGCGGTCAAGGCCCCCGGCTTTGGCGACCGCCGCCGCGCGATGCTGGAAGATATCGCCATCCTGACGGGCGCCACGGTGATCTCGGACGAGACCGGCATGCAGCTGGAAAAGACCACGCTGGAACAACTGGGCAACGCGCAGCGCGTCGAGGTCCGCAAAGAAGAGTCGGTCATCATCGGCGGCGCGGGCAAACAGGCGGACATCCAGGCGCGCGTGGCGGTCCTGCGCAAACAGGCGGACGAGGCCACCAGCGACTACGACCGCGAAAAGCTCCAGGAGCGCGTGGCGAAGCTGGCGGGCGGGGTGGCGGTCATCAAGGTGGGCGCCGCGACCGAGGTCGAGATGAAAGAGAAGAAGGACCGCGTGGACGACGCGCTGCACGCCACGCGCGCGGCCGTCGAAGAGGGCATTGTGCCCGGGGGCGGCGTGGCGTTGCTGCGGGCGCGCACGGCCATTCACGGCTTGAAGGGCGCCAACGCCGATCAGGACGCCGGCATCCGCATCGTGTTGCGCGCGCTGGAGGCGCCGTTGCGCGCCATCGTCACGAACGCCGGCGACGAGCCCTCGGTGATTGTAGCCAAGGTGCTGGAAGGCAAGGGCAACTACGGCTATGACGCCGCCACCGGCAACTATGGCGACCTGGTGGACCTGGGCGTGGTCGACCCGACCAAGGTGACGCGCACCGCGTTGCAGAACGCGGCGTCTATCGCGGGCCTGATCCTGACCACCGACGCCACCGTGGCGCAGCTGCCGGAGGAGTCCAAGGCACCCGCCGCGCCCACGCCTGAGATGTCGTTCTAAGGGGGATCGGGGTGCCCACCCCGATTCAGTGCGAAAAAAGGGCGCCGGGCAGCAAGGTCAACCTTGCCGTCTGGCGCCCTTTGTCGTGGGGGCTTTGACGTGCGGGGGGGCTTTGGCTCGGAGGGCTTAGCTATCCGGCCTTAGCTTTGGCTATTCGGCCTTAGCTTTGGCTATTCGGCCTCAGCCTTGGCTATTCGTTCTCAGCCTTGGCGGCCCATGATGCTTAGCGCCACGGCTTCGGCAATCTTGATGCCGTCCACGCCCGCCGACAAGATTCCGCCCGCATAACCGGCGCCTTCGCCGGCCGGGAACAATCCCTTGGTATTCAGGCTTTGCAGCGTGTCGTTGTCGCGCTTGATGCGCACGGGCGACGACGTGCGCGTTTCCACGCCGGTCAGCACGGCGTCGTGCATGCCGAAGCCCTTGATGGTCTTGTCGAACGCGGGCAGCGCTTCGCGGATGGCCGTGATGGCAAAGTCGGGTAGCGCGGTGGCCAGGTCGGTCAGGTGCACGCCGGGCGTGTACGACGGCAGCACGGACCCGAATTCCGTGGACGCCTTGCCCGCGATGAAGTCGCCCACCAACTGGCCGGGCGCGCTGTACGTTTCGCCGCCCAGCACAAAGGCCTGCGATTCCCACTTGCGCTGGAAGTCCACGCCGGCCAGCACGTGTTCCGGGTAGTCTTCTTCGGGCGAAATCCCGACCACGATGCCGGCGTTGGCATTGCGTTCATTGCGCGAATACTGGCTCATGCCGTTGGTGACGACGCGGTTCGGCTCCGACGTGGCGGCCACCACCGTGCCGCCCGGGCACATGCAAAAGCTATAGACCGACCGCCCGTTGCTGGCGTGATGCACCAGCTTGTAATCGGCCGCGCCCAGGATGGGGTGGCCGGCGCTGGGGCCAAAGCGCGCCTTGTCGATCAGCGACTGCGGGTGTTCGATACGGAAGCCGATCGAGAAAGGCTTGGCTTCCATGAACACGCCTTGCTCGTGCAGCATCTGGAACGTGTCGCGCGCGCTGTGGCCGATGGCCAGCACCACGTGGTCGGCTTCGATGTGCTCGCCACTGGCCAGCGTGACGCCGGTGACCTGGCCGTTTTCGCGATGCAGCGTTTCCACCTTGCTGGAAAATCGCACTTCGCCGCCCAACTTGGTAATGGTGTCGCGCATGACTTCCACCATGCCCACCAGCCGGAACGTGCCGATGTGCGGCTTGCTGACGTACAGGATTTCTTCCGGTGCGCCGGCCAGCACGAATTCCTTCAGGACTTTTTCGCCGTAGTGCTTGGGGTCTTTGATCTGGCTGTACAGCTTGCCGTCCGAAAACGTGCCCGCGCCGCCTTCGCCGAACTGTACGTTGGACTCGGGGTTCAAGATGCGCTTGCGCCACAGGCCCCAGGTGTCCTTGGTGCGTTCCCGCACCGCCTTGCCGCGTTCCAGAATGATGGGCTTGAACCCCATCTGCGCCAGCACCAGGCCGGCGAACAGGCCACAGGGGCCGGTGCCGATGACGATGGGGCGCTTGGTCAGCGTGGCGGGCGCCTGGGCGACGAATTTGTATTCGGTGTCGGGCGTAGGCTTGACGTGGCGGTCGTCATGAAAGCGCGCAAGCAGCGCGGCCTCGTTTTCCACGTCGATATCCAGCGTGTAGGTCAGCAGGATATTGTGCTTTTTGCGCGCGTCGTAACTGCGCAAAAAAATGGTGAAGCCATGCAGGTCGCTGGCCGGTATGCCCAGTTTCTTGAGAATCGCGGCGGGCAATTCCTCGGGCGTGTGGTTCAACGGCAGCTTGATTTCGGTCAGTCGCAACATGCTTCGGGTCCAGAAGGTGGGCGATCACAACGTCGCCAAACGCGGGATTGTACTGGAGCGATCAGGCGGCGGCGTCGCCGATTCGCCACCAGGGGGAACCCACCTCCGGGGTCTCTATCGCCACCCGGTCCCCCATGACCGGCGTCGTCAGCGCGACGCCTTTGGCCGCTGCCAGCGCGGCAATGCGTTCAAACGGGTCTTCCCATGGGTGCAGCGCCAGATCGAATGTGCCGTTATGAATGGGCAGCAACCAGCGGCCGCGCAGGTCCAGGTGGGCTTGCAGGGTTTCTTCGGGCTGCATGTGTACGAAGGCCCAGCGCTTGTCATAGGCGCCGGTTTCCATCAGCGTCAGGTCAAAGGGGCCGTAGGTGTCGCCGATGGTTTTGAAGCCGTCGAAGTAGCCGCTGTCGCCGCTGAAGAAGACGCGCAGGTCGGCGTCCTGGATGACCCACGAGGCCCACAGGCTGCGGTCGGAGTCGGTCAGGCCGCGTCCCGAAAAGTGCTGGGCCGGCGTGGCGGTTAGCCGAAGGCCGTCGACGTCGGTGGATTGCCACCAGTCCAGTTGTTCGACGCGCGCCGGGTCCACGCCCCAGGCGATCAGTTGGTCGCCCACGCCCAAGGGGGTGATGAAGCGGGCGGTCTTGGCGGCCAGCTTGTCGATGGCGGCGCGGTCCAGGTGGTCGTAGTGGTTGTGCGACAGGATCACGCCGGCAATGGGCGGCAGGTCTTCGATGGAAATGGGCGGGGCGTGAAAGCGCGCGGGGCCGGCCCATTGCACGGGCGAGGCGCGCTTGGAGAACACCGGGTCGGTCAGCCAGAAGCGGCCGCGCAGTTTCAAGAGAATGGTGGAGTGGCCCAGGCGGTACAGGCTGCGGTCGGGCGCGGCTTGCAGGTCGGCCAGGGTGAGGGGGCGCACGGGAATGGCTTGCTCGGGGACCGTGCCACGGGGCTTGGCGAAGAAGAACGTCCACATCAGTTTCACGCCTTGCCAGAAGCCCAGCGACGGGCGCGGCAAGGGGTTTCTAAAACGGCCCTCGTGGTGTTGGGGCGACTGCGGATAGCGGGGCTGGGCAGTGGGGCAGGAGGTGAGGGCGGTCACGGCGGGTTCCAGGGGGCAAAAAATTACACTGCGCAGTGTAGTTTTGTTTTTCTGAAAAGTACACCGATCAGTGTAAAATTTTTCGCACTCCGATCCGCGCATTCCGTCCGCGTATTCCGTCCGCCTATTCCACCTTCCAAAAAGCCGAGCCTGTTCATGTCCAGCCCCCCGACCCGCCTCACTGACCGCAAACGCCAAGCCATCGTGCGCGCGGCGGTGGAAGAGTTTCGGTCGGCCGGGTTTGAGGCCACCAGCATGGATCGCATCGCGGCGGCGGCGGGGGTTTCCAAGCGCACCGTCTACAACCATTTCCCCAGCAAGGAAACGCTGTTCTCGCTGATTCTTGAAGAGCTCTGGGCCACCATTGCGGACAGCGTTTCGCTGGCCTATCAGCCCGACGTGGCGCTGGATCAGCAGTTGCGGCAGCTGCTGATGCAAAAGCTGGACCTGCTGGCGGACCCCAACTTCATCGATCTGGCGCGCGTGGCCATGGCCGAAATCATCCATTCCCCCGAACGCGCCCAGGCCATCGTGTGCCGCATGGGCGAAAAAGAGGGCGGCGAAACGGCGTGGATACGCGCGGCGATCCAGGACGGGCGGCTAATGGACGTGGACCCCGAGTTCGCCGGCCACCAGTTGCAGGGGCTGGTCAAAAGCTTCGCGTTCTGGCCGCAAGTCACGCTGGGGCAACCGCCATTGAGCGCCACCGAGCGTAAGCGCGTGGCGGATTCGGCGGTGGAGATGTTCCTGGGGTGCTACGCGCGGCGCGGATGACAGGGCGCATAGGGTTGCTGCAATCCGATGGCGCAGCCTTGCGCAAGCGCGTGCCTTACATTTTGGTAAGGCACACTTCCAAGGAGCCAGCCAATGCCTTCCGCCACCTTGACTTCCAAGGGCCAGATCACCATTCCGGTCGATGTACGGAACCATCTGGGCTTGCCGACTGGCGATAGAATCGAGTTTGTTCTAAACGAGGCAAGCGGCCGTTACGAAATGGTGCCGGCAACGTACTCGGTTACGGCGCTCAAAGGCATCATCGCGAAACCACGCAAACCCGTCACGATTCAAGAGATGAACGACGCGATCGCCGAGCAGGGCAAGTCAGCGCGATGATCGGCCTGGATACCAATGCGAGACGGTATGGAAGGCAGTGCGTTTGTACGCCGCCTCCACAGCGGATTTTGCAGATTGTCTGATCGAGCGCACCGGACACGAGGCGCTGTGTGAATACACGGCGACGTTTGACGTGAAGGCGGCAAAAGCCACCGGCATGCGCCTGATCAAATAGTCCGTGCGTGATGCATTGGCGGACGCAAAGCACTCGTGTCGTGTTGCGCGACGGCAATCGCCCTAAAACACATTCAACGCCCGCGCCACCCAAAGCGCCAAGCCCACGGCGATGCCGATTAAAAGCGCGCGCCGCAGGCCGCCGCTTTTGGGCACGGCGCCGGGGGACGCGGCGGGGTCCATCTCGACGCGCGCGCCCTGCGCGGCGGCAGTGCTTGGGGGCCTGCCGGTTTCAGCGGCGTCCGGCGCGTCAGCCACCGGCGCAGAGGTTGCCGCTATCGCACCCGCGCCATCACCGTCCGTCTCAATCGTAAACGCAGGTTTGCCAGTGCGCGCAACGTGATCACCCGGCATATCTTCAATCTGCACCCCGGCATTTTTCAGCATGTCCCACAGGCCTTTCATGCCTTCGCCGTCGCGCAGCGCCTCGATGCGTTCGCGGGTGGCGCGCGGAACCTCGTCCAGGCTGTCGTAGTGCCGGCCGTTGACGGTGACCGCGCCGTTGTCGATATCGACCTTGAAGGCTTCGCCGTTTTCCGTGCCGGCGTAGCTCCATTTTTCTTGAACGCTGACGCTGCCCGGCGCGCCGCCCAACAGTTCTTCGATGCTTGCCTGCTGCTCGGGCGTCAAGTTCGTTGTGGAACTCCAGCTGCGCGTTGTCGTCGAACTTTTCCAGATCTTGGTCTTGTCGTTCATGCCTGCCATCCGTGGTGTTCCATGCGCGGAATATACAGAATCCGTTCACCCAGTTGTCAGAAAAGCCCGCATTTTCGGACTTCTTACTTTGTCCTTAAAGCAAAAGACTTTTCCATGTCAAGAATTTTGATCTGATCCGCTCCAATGAGCAGATCAGATGCCTGAATAGGCGCATAATGCAGCACCTTCTCTTGCGTCCCCCATGAAGAGAAGGTTCAGCTTGTTTCTGTAAGTACAGAGCGTGTTGTCACTAGCTCGGCAGTTCGTGTTTCCAGGGTTCATGTTCGGTAGCGCGCTAGGACAACTTGGAAAATTCACGGAGATGTCTATGACAGATGATGCAAAGCCGCGTCGTCGGTTTCTTCAGGCGTTGGCTATCGTGCCGGCGTCGACATTGGCGGTTGGTGCACTGACCACCGGCTGTACCAACGCTGCGGACACCAAGACCGCCGCGCCCGCCAAGCCCTACGAGCCCACCTATTTCACCAAGCCCGAATGGGACTTCATCGTTGCCGCGGTGGATCACCTGATCCCCGCCGACCAATACGGTCCTGGTGCGATTGAAGCCGGTGTGCCCGAATTCATCGACCGTCAAATGGAAACGCCGTTCGGCCACGGCAAGCTCTGGTACATGCAGGGCCCGTTCCACACCGACCAGGTGCCTGAACTGGGCTATCAGCTGAACCAAAACCCGCGCGAGGTCTATCGCCACGGCATCGAAGCCTGCAATGCCTGGTGCGTGAAAACGCACGGCAAGGTGTATGCCGAGCTGGACAAGGCCTTGCAGGAACAGATCCTGAAAGACCTGCAAGGCAACAAGATCAAGCTGGAAACCGTTCCCGCATCGACCTTCTTCAGCTTCCTGCTTTCCAACACCAAAGAAGGCTTCTTTGCCGACCCGATCTACGGCGGCAACAAGAACATGGTGGGCTGGAAGATGGTGGGCTTTCCCGGCGCGCGCGCCGACTACATGGACTGGGCCGACCAGCCCAACGTCAAGTATCCCTATGGCCCCGTGTCGATCTCTGGGGAAAAGGGTTAATCAATCATGGCAATCAAGAAAGACAAAGTTGATGCGGTCCTGGTCGGGTTCGGCTGGACCGGCGCGATCCTGGGCCAAGAGCTGACCGAAGCCGGCCTGCACGTGCTGGCGCTGGAACGCGGCGGCATGCAGGACACCCCCAAGGACGCCGAATACCCCAAGGTGATCGACGAGCTGGCCTATTCGGTGCGTGGCAAGCTGTTCCAGGACCTGTCGAAAGAAACCGTGACCATCCGCCACGGCGTGGACGATGTGGCCGTGCCGTATCGGCAAAATGGTTCGTTCCTGCTGGGCACTGGCGTGGGCGGCGCGGGCTTCCACTGGAACGGCATGCACTACCGCGTGCTGCCCGAAGAACTGGAACTGCGCACGCGCTACGAAACGCGCTACGGCAAGAACTTCATCCCGGAAGGCATGACCATCCAGGACTTCGGCGTGACCTACGACGAACTGGAACCATACTTCTCCAAGTTCGAATACGTGTGCGGCACGTCGGGCAAGGCCGGCAACCTGAACGGCAAGATCGTGGAAGGCGGCAATCCGCTGGAAGGCAAGCGCAGCAAGGAATTTCCGCTGCCCCCGCTGACCACCACCTACGGCGCGCAGTTGTTTGAAAAGGCCGCGCGCGAAGTGGGCTTCAACCCGTATCCCGCGCCTGCCGCCAACGCGTCCGGCCCATACACCAACCCGTACGGCGTGCGCCTGGGCCCCTGTAATTTTTGCGGCTTCTGCGAAAACTACGGCTGCTACATGTATTCCAAGGCATCGCCGCAGACGACGATTCTGCCGGTGCTGCTGAAGAAGACCAACTTCGAACTGCGCACGCATTCGCAGGTCATCAAGGTCAATCTGGATTCGACCGGCAAGAAGGCCATCGGCGTGACGTATATCGACGCCCAGGGCCAAGAGATCGACCAGCCGGCCGACCTGGTGATCCTGTCGGCGTATCAAATGCACAACGTGCGTTTGCTGCTGCTGTCGGGTATCGGCAAGCCGTATGACCCCAAGACCAACGAAGGCGTGGTCGGCAAGAACTACGCCTACCAGATGAACGGCGCGGTCAACGTGCTGCTGCCCAAGGGCACGCAACTGAACCCCTTCGTGGGCACGGGCGCGGGCGGCGTCGGCATGGACGACCTGAACGGCGACCAATTCGATCACGGCCCGCTGGGTTTCGTGGGTGGCGCCAGCATTCGCCACGTGCGTTACGGCGGTCGTCCGATCAAGCAGACGCCCACCACGCCGGGCACGCCGTCGTGGGGCACGGCCTGGAAGGCCGGGGTGCAAGACGCGTACCAGCGCTTCATGACGATCGGCATCTCGGGCTCGGTGATGTCGTACCGCGACGCCTATCTGTCGCTGGACCCGACGTACAAGGATGCCTTCGGCCAACCGCTGCTGCGCATGACGTTCGACTGGCACGACAACGAATTCGACATGCTGGGCTACATGGGCAAGCGCATGGAAACCGTGGCCAAGGCCATGAATCCGGAAAAGCACTTCGTGGCGGTGCGCAAGAAGGGCGCGCGCTATGACACGCGCGTCTACCAAAGCACGCACAACACCGGCGGCGCGATCATGGGCTCGAACCCCAAGGAAAGCGTGGTCAACAAGTACCTGCAAAGCTGGGATGTGCCGAACGTGTTCGTGATGGGGGCCTGCGTGTTCCCGCAGAACATGGGCTACAACCCGACCGGGCTGGTGGGCGCCTTGGCCTATTGGGCCGCGCAGGCGATCCGCGATCAGTACTTGAAGAACCCCGGCCCGCTGGTCCAGGCATAAGGAGACGGAACAATGTTCAAGCAAACCATTGTTGCGGCCTTCTCGGCCCTGGTCGCCAGCGCCGCTTTCGCGGCGGACGGCACGCCGGCCTCGAACGACGCGCAGATGATCAAGCAGGGCGAATACCTGTCGCGCGCCGGCGATTGCATTGCCTGCCACACGGCTGGGGGCGGCAAGCCCTTTGCCGGCGGCCTGGGCATTGAATCGCCGCTTGGCACGATCTATTCGACCAACATCACGCCCGACAAAGAAACCGGCATCGGCAACTACACGTACGAGGACTTCGACCAGGCCGTGCGCCACGGCAAGGCCAAGGACGGCCATTCGCTGTATCCGGCCATGCCTTACACCGCCTACGCCAAGGTCACGCCCGAGGACGTCAAGGCGCTGTACGCGTACTTCATGCACGGGGTCGAGCCGGTCAAGCAGGAAAACAAGGACACGGATATTTCGTGGCCCATGTCGATGCGTTGGCCGCTGACGGTGTGGCGCTGGATGTTTGCGCCGGATGTCGTGAACGGCCCGGCCGCCAGCGACCTGAAGGGCGCGGACCGCGCGGCACTGCTGCGCGGCCAGTACCTGGTTGAAGGCCTGGGCCATTGCAGCACCTGCCACACCCCGCGCGGTTTTGCCTTGCAGGAAAAGGCGCTGAGCGACGCGGACGGCTCGGCCTTCCTGTCGGGCGGCGTGGTCGAAGGCTGGCTGGCCAAGAACCTGCGTGGCGACATGGTCGACGGCCTGGGCAGCTGGACCAAGGAAGACATCGCCGTCTTCCTGAAGTCCGGGCGCAACGGCCATTCGGCCGCGTTCGGCGGCATGGCACAGGTGGTGCAGGACAGCACGCAGCACCTGACCGATGACGACCTGAACGCCATCGCCGTGTATCTGAAGAGCTTGCCGCCGGTGAACAAGGACGCCGCCACCAAGCCCCTGGCCTATGACGAGACCGTGGCGCAAGCGCTGCGTACCGGCAAGGACAAGGGCGATGGCGCCATGGCCTTCCTGAACAACTGCGCGGCCTGCCATCGCAGCACGGGCAAGGGCTACACGGAAACGTTCCCGCAGTTGGCGCTGAGCTCGACGGTGAATTCGGCGGACCCCACGTCGCTGATCCACATCGTGCTCAAGGGCGCGCAGATGCCGGGCACGACGGCGGCCCCGACCGCCTACGCCATGCCGGGCTTTGACTGGCGCATGACCGACAAGGAAGTAGCCGACGTGGTGACCTTTGTGCGCTCCAGCTGGGGCAACAAGGGCGCGGCGGTCAGCGCGGCCGACGTAGCCAAGGTCCGCAAGGACGTCGGCGCGGCAGCGCAGCCGGCGCGCTAAGGCAGTGTGGGAAGTGGCCGCTTTTCGGAGCGGCCATTGACAACAAAGCGCGCCAGGCGCACTGTTGTGCCCATGCGCCAAACCCTGAACGCGTTCGCCGTGATTATTAGCCGCCTTGTCACCAAGGTGGGTTAGCGCGCATCGGTACATCGCCACATAAACCCGCCAACCGGCGGGTTGTTTGTTGGCTCGCCAGGCATGGATTTCCCAGGAGAGCCTTGCATGACGCCGCCGTCCCCGACCCCGACCCCCGCCCAACCCCAGGCCGAAGCCGCAGCTCAAACCGAAGCTCAGGCCCGAAGCCCGTCCTTCACGCCTGCCACCCTGCATTTTCTGTGTGGCAAGATTGCCGCCGGCAAGTCCACCCTGGCCGCGCAGCTTGCCGCGCAACCCCATACGGTGCTGATCAGCGAAGATGCGTGGCTGGCGGCTTTGTATCCCGGCGAGATCCTGGGCATCGCGGATTACGCCCGCTGCGCGGATAGGCTGCGCAACGCCATGGGCAGCCACGTGGCGGCATTGGTGGGGGCAGGGGTGTCCGTGGTGCTGGACTTTCCGGCCAATACGCTGGCGGGTCGGCAATGGCTGCTGGACGTGGCGCGGCAAGCGGGTTGCCCGCACCAGTTGCACTACTTGCGCGCGTCGGATGCGCTGTGCAAAGCACGGTTGCGCGCGCGCAACGCGTCCGGTACGCACGCATTTTCCACATCGGATGCGCAGTACGACGCCATCACCGCCTATTTTGTCGAGCCCGGTCCGCAGGAAGGGCTGACCATCGTGACGCACGCGCAAGGCTGAGAACCGACGCAAGAATGTCCCGGTGCAACGCCGGGCCGCCTGCTATGATTACTGGATAAAACCACAGCTATCCGGCCCGGCCGATGTTTCCCCCGCACCGCTACTACTACCTGCACAATTTTCTCTGCGCCCTGGCGTGGGTCGGCGACCGCTACGCCGACCTGCTGGACGCCGACGAACGCCGTTTCCTGGCAGACTTCCAGGCCTTGCCGCAAGCCTCGCAGGCGTTGATGGCGCGCATGCTGATGCGCCGTGGGCCTTGGTTTCGGGCCAGCCGGCTGGTATACGAGGAAATCGGCAACGCCGCCGACGCCGCCGGGCCGCTTGCCGCGCTGGGCTGGCTGGATGCCGCAGCGCCGATGACGCTGGATGAATTGTTCGATCTGCATACCAAGCCCGAGCTTTGCCGGCTGTTTTTCGGCGCAAGTTCGGGCTCAACGTCGGGCGCAAGTTCGGGCTCAAAGTCGGGCGCAAGTTCGGGCGCAAACTCGGGCGCAAATCCGGGATCAAATCCGGGATCGAATCCGGGCTCAAATTCGGAATCAAATTGCGGCCCAAGCACAGGCCCGCATCACTTCGCCTGCCTCAAACCCTCCGCGCGCAAAGCCGATCTGCTGATCGCGCTGCGTGCCGTGCACGACGCGCCCCGGCCTTATGCCGAATGGAACCCCGCTGCGCAAGAACCCGTCTGGCGCGTCATGGTCGGCGACTTGTGCGAACGCTTGCGCCTGATGTTCTTCGGCAATCTGCACCAGGACTGGTCGGAATTCGTGTTGGCTGACCTGGGCGTCTTCCAGTATGAAACCGTACCGTTTGATGCCTCGTCCCGCGCGTTCCAGACGCGGGCGGACGTAGACGCTTATCTGGCGTTGCACGCCTGCCGGACGGCATTGGAAGAAGGCGCGAACATGCCCGACCTGCTGGCTCGAGTGCACGGCTGTGTCAGCCAGAACCCCTGGCTGGAAAAGCGCCGCGCCAAGGTGCTGCTGCGCATCGGGCAGGCATGTGAACGCGCCCGCGACTGGCCCACGGCGCAAGCCGCCTATGAGCAATGCGCGTACCCCGGCGCGCGCCATCGCCGCATCCGCGTGCACGAGCGCATGGCGCGGTATGACCAGGCGCTGACCCTGGCGCTGCAAGCGCGCGACGCACCGGAAAGCGAAGAAGAAAGCCAGCGCGTGGCGCGCATGTTGCCGCGCCTGTATCGGGCGGTGGGGCAGGGCGGGCCGGCCCGCCCACCCGTCCATGCCGTGCCGCGCACCGATCTGACGCTGCAACGGCCGCCGACGCCGGCTTCGGTTGAATTCATCACGCGCGACCACCTGCATCAAGACGACGCGCCCGTGCACTACGTGGAAAACGCGCTGCTTAATTCCCTGTTCGGCCTGCTGTGCTGGCCCGCCGTGTTCGCGCCGTTGCCGGGCGCGTTCTTTCATCCGTTCCAACGCGGCCCGGCCGACCTGGACGCGCCTGATTTTTACCAGCGCCGCCAAGACCTGTTCGCCGACTGCCTGGCGCAACTGGACACGCCCGAATATCGCGACGTGATCTTGCAGCGCTACGCCGATAAAGCCGGCCTGCAATCGCCATTTGTGTTCTGGGGCGCCTTGTCCGAAACCTTGCTGACGCTGGCGCTGGATTGCCTGCCCCCCGCGCACCTGAAATTGGTTTTCACGCGCCTGCTGCGCGACGTCAAGACCAACCGATCCGGCTTGCCGGACCTGATCCGCTTTTGGCCGGCGCAGCGCCGCTATGAACTCATCGAAGTAAAAGGCCCGGGCGACAAGCTGCAAGACAACCAGATTCGGTGGTTGCAATACTGCGTGTCGCACGGCATGCCGGTGCGCGTATGCCACGTCAGCTGGCAGGAGGGCGCGGCATGAGCTATGCCGTGGCGGTGCGCGCGCTGTGCGAATTCACGGCTCGCGCCGGCGACCTGGACCTGCGCTTTACCCCCGCGCCGACCGGCCTGGAGGGTATGGCCGGGCACGCGGTGGTGACGGGGCGGCGCGGCCCGCAGTACGAGACCGAAGTGTCTTTGTCCGGCGAGCACGAGGGCCTGCTGGTGCGCGGGCGCGCCGATGGTTTTGACCCGGTCTTGAACCAGCTTGAAGAGGTCAAGACGTATCGCGGCCAGTTGGACAGCGTGCGCGACAACCACCGCGCGGTGCATTGGGCGCAGGCGCGGGTCTATGGGCATCTGCTGTGTGAATCGCGCGGGCTGGAGCAGGTGCGCGTGGCGCTGGTGTACTTCAACGTGGTTACCGAAGAAGAAACGGTGCTGACCGAAACGCATGACGCCGCCGCGTTGCGCGCGTTCTTCCAGGAACAGTGCAACCGTTTCCTGGCCTGGGCCAAGACCGAACTGGCGCATCGGCAGGCCCGCGACGCGGCGCTGGAAAAACTGGCGTTTCCCCATGGCGAATTCCGTGCCGGGCAGCGCGACCTGGCCGTGGCCGTGTACCGCACCGCGCGCGACGGCCGTTGCCTGATGGCGCAGGCGCCCACCGGTATCGGCAAGACGCTGGGCACGATTTTCCCGTTGCTCAAAGCCAGCCCCGGCTCCGGCCTGGACAAGATTTTCTTCCTGGCGGCCAAGGGCTCGGGCAGGGCGCTGGCCGTTCAAGCGCTGGACACCGTCAACGCGCAACCCGCCGCGCCCGGCCTGCGCGTGCTGGATCTGCAAGCGCGCGACAAGACCTGCGAGCATCCGGATTTGGCGTGCCACGGGGATTCCTGCCCCTTGGCGCAAGGCTTCTATGACCGCCTGCCCCAAGCGCGCGAGGCGGCGGTGCAGCACGCACGGCTGGATGCGCCCACGTTGCGAGCCGTTGCCCGGGATCACCGCGTTTGCCCGTATTACCTGTCGCAAGAGCTGATCCGCTGGAGCGATGTGGTGGTGGGCGACTACAACTATTACTACGACGCGTCGGCCATGTTGTACGCCATGACGCAGGCCTATCAATGGAAAGTGGCGGTGCTGGTGGACGAGGCGCACAACCTGGTGGACCGGGCGCGTCGCATGTACACGGGTGAGCTGGATCAGGCGTCGCTGTCGGCGGCGCGATATGCCGCGCCCAAGGAATTGAAAAAGCCGCTGGATGGCTTGCAGCGGTCCTGGAATGCGCTGAACAAGAAGCAGGCGGAACGCTATCAGGCGTACGACGCGGTGGCGGCCGGTGTGCTGTCGGCGGTGCAGAAAGCGGTGGGCGCCATCATGGAATACATGGGCCAAACTCCCTTGCCGCAAGACGACCCGGTGTTGACCTTCTACTTCCAGGCGCTGCAATTCATGCGACTGGCGGAACAATTCGGTTCGCACGCTTTGTTCGACGTGACGCTGTCTGACGTGGGCGTGGCCAGCGCCAAGACCCGGCCGTCGACCCTGTGCGTGCGCAACGTGATACCCGCCCCGTATCTGGCGGCGCGCTACGCCGCGGCGCATGCCACGGTGCTGTTTTCAGGCACGTTAAGCCCGCAGCAGTTCTATCGCGACACGCTGGGCTTGCCGCGCGACACGCCCTGGATCGACGTGGCCGCGCCGTTCCAGGCCGAACAGTTGGCGGTGCGGGTGGTGGGCAACGTGTCCACCCGCTATCGCGACCGCGAGCGCTCGCTGGCGCCCATCGTCGACCTGATCGCCACGCAGTACGCCGAACGACCGGGCAATTACCTGGGCTTTCTCAGCAGTTTTGACTACTTACGGCAGGTGTCCGACCTGATGCGCGAGCGCCATCCTGCGGTGCCGATCTGGTTGCAGACACCGGGCATGGACGAAGCGGGCCGGGCGGCCTTCCTGGCGCGCTTCACCGAAACGGGGCAGGGCGTGGGTTTTGCGGTGCTGGGCGGCGCGTTCTCGGAAGGGGTGGACCTGCCGGGCAAGCGGCTGATCGGCGCGTTCATCGCCACGCTGGGCTTGCCGCAGGTCAACCCCGTGAACGAAAACATGAAGCGGGCAATGGACCAGCGCTACGGCGAGGAAAACGGCTACGACTACACCTACCTGTATCCCGGGATGCAAAAGGTGGTGCAGGCGGCCGGCCGCGTTATCCGCACCGAAAACGATGTGGGCACGGTCCACCTGATCGACGACCGTTACCGCCGCGCGAAGGTGCGCGGCCTGCTGCCTAGCTGGTGGCGGGTGGACTGAGCGGCGCGGCAACCGGATCACGACGGCCCAGCAGCAGCGTTATCGCCAGCGCGGTCAGCACCGCGATGACGGCCAGGGCATGCAAGACGTGGCGAAACGCGTTGTCGTAGGCGTGATGCAGCAGCGGCAGCGCATCGGTCAGGGATGCCGGCAGCCGCGCCGCCGCGTCGTCCAACTGCCCCAGCGCCGCGCGGTTGGCGGCCGCGGCCAAGGCCTGCGCCTCGGGCATCGCCACCGTCAACTGCGTCTGGATCAGCAACGCCAGCAGCGCGCCGACCACGGCGATGGCCACGCCGTCCGCCGACACGCGCACCGTATTGAAAATGCCGGTCGCCATGCCGACGTTGCGGGCGTCGACCACGCTGACCGCCATTGCGTCCATCAACCCCCACGGCAAACCGATGCCACACCCTATCAACAGCATCGGCATCCAGAGCGCCGCCGTGCCGGTGTCCAGGATGCCGGCCAGCCACACCAAACCCGCCGCCACCGCCAACAAACCCAGCGCCGACAGCACGCCCGGCCGGAACCAGCGTGTCAGCAACGCGGCCACGAAAGGCACGACCAGCAAAGGCGCGGCCAGGCCGATCATCAGTTGCCCTGCTTGCAGCGCGCTATGGCCGTCGATGCCGATAAAGCGGCCGGGCAGCAGCGCGACCAGCACAATGAACAGGAATGCGGGGGATGCCGCCAGCACCTGCACGCCGACAAAGCGCGGGCTGCGGAACAGGCGCAAGTCCAGCATGGGCCGAGCTACCCGCCGTTCAATCCGCACGAAGGCCACGGCCAGCAGCACGGACGCCAGCAGCGCGGCCAGGACGTGCGTGTCCGTCCAGCCCGCTTCGGGCGCCAGCAGGATGCCGTAGGTGAACAGCCCCAGCGCGCCGGTAAAACTGATGGCGCCCGGCCAGTCGAGCCGGCCTTGCACGGCGCGCGCCGTGGGACGCACGCTGACGGCGACCATGGCGGCGCCCAACACGCCCACCGCACCGGTAGCCAGGAACACCCACTGCCAACCGGCCGCGTCCACCATCCAGCCGGCGGCCAGTGGCCCGAACGACAGGCCCACGCCAAACGTGGTGCCCAGCAGGCTGAACGCGCGGGTGCGCGCCACGCCGTGGAAAAGCGGCGCCAGCGACGACATGGCGGCGGCGAAAGCGGCCGCGCCACCCACGCCCTGCATCAGGCGCAGCAAGTTGATCCAGCCCGTTGTCGGCACGAACGCAATGGCGAAGGTCGTGACGCAAAAGCCCACCAGGCCCAGCAGCCATACGCGTCGCGGCCCGTACAGGTCGGTCAGGCTGCCCGACACCATGATGACGCTGCCGTACGCCAGGATGTAGCCGTTCAAGATCCAATTCAGTTGCACGGGCGTGCCGCCCAGGTCGTGACTGATGGACGGCAGCACCACGGCGGGGCCGGTAAAGCACAGCGGAATCAGCAGTGCGGTCAGGCAGGCCGACAGCAATTGCAGCCAGCGGCGGTAAGGGGGTAAATGGTCGTGGGTGGGCATGGAACGCGCCAGGGAAAACGAAAGGACGGCCAGCTTAGGGCGCGATACATAAAAGAAAAATAGGCTAGGATTCCCGACATTCCGGACACCTATGTCCGTATTGGAGTGCGTCAAATGGATAGCCTTAGCGGCATAGGGGTGTTTGTGCTGGTGGCGCAGGCGGGCAGCTTTGCCGAGGCAGGGCGCGCGCTGGGGGTGTCGCCGTCGGCGGTGGGCAAGAGCATCGCGCGAATGGAAGCGCGCCTGAAGGTGCGACTGTTTCATCGCAGCACACGCCAACTGGCGCTGACGCCGGAAGGCGAGAAATTTCTGGATCGCTGCCGCCGCATCCTGGCCGAGGTCGAAGCGGCAGAGCTGGAACTTTCCGCCGCCTCGGACGCGCCGCAGGGCAAGCTGCGCGTGAGCCTGCCTCGCTACAGCGGCCTGTTTGACGCCGCCGTGGCCAGCTTCATGCGGCAATACCCGCTTGTGAAGCTGGACCTGGACTTCACCGACCGCATGGTCGATGTCATAGGCGAGGGCTACGACGCCGTGGTCCGCACTGGCGACATGGAAGACTCCGGCCTGAAGCGCCGCCGCCTGGGCCCGTTCCGCCGGGTGCTGGCGGCTTCGCCTGACTATCTGCGTCAGCACGGCACGCCCAAACGCGCCGCCGATCTGCTGGGCCACGCCTGCCTGCATTACCGCTATCCCGCCACGGGCCGCCTGGAAAAATGGCCGTTCAAACTGGGGCAGGACGCGCAGGCGCCCGAGCTGCCGTTGACGCTGGTGTGCAACAGCGTGGAAATGCGGATTGCGCTTGCCGTGGGCGGGCAGGGCATTGCCTGCCTGCCGGACTTTACGATCCGCCGCGAGCTGGCGGCGGGACAGTTGCACGTGGTGATGGAAGACCGCACGCGCGGCAGCGGCACGATGTGGGCGTTGTGGCCCGCCAGCCGTCAGGCGTCGCCCAAGCTGCGCGTGTTCATCGACCACCTGGCGCAGCATTTGTTTCCGTAGCGGCGCTGGCCTGCGCCCGCCCAGGTTGCGTAGTATGTGGCCTGGGCGCACTGGCACTGCCTGCCAGTGTGACAACCATCACGATCCTCCGGAGCCTCTCGCATGCCTCTCGCCACGCCGGCCGACGCCGCCAGCCTGAACCCCATCGTCGCCATGTCGGCGCATGCCTTGTCGGACGCGATCCGGCGCCGCGAGCTCTCCTGTGTCGAGGTCATGCGCGCCTATCTGGCGCATATCGACAAGGTCAATCCCAAGGTCAATGCCATCGTCGCGCGCCGCGATGCCGATGAACTGCTGCGCGAGGCCGCTGAACGCGATGCGCAGCTGGATGCCGGCCAGTGGCTGGGCTGGATGCACGGCATGCCCCAGGCGCCCAAGGACCTGACCGCCGTGCGCGGCATGGTCACGTCGATGGGCTCGCTGGTCTACAAAGACCAGGTTACGCAGCACGATTCGATCATCGTCGAACGCATGCGGGCGGCGGGCGCCATCTTCATCGGCCGCACCAACGTGCCGGAATTCGGGCTGGGCTCGCACACGTACAACCCGGTCTATGGCACCACGGGCAACCCCTACAACCCCACCAAGACGGCCGGCGGCAGCAGCGGCGGCGCGGCGGCAGCGCTGGCCGCGCGCATGCTGCCGGTGGCCGACGGCAGCGACTTTGGCGGCTCGCTGCGCAACCCCGCGGCGTTCTGCAACGTGTACGGCATGCGGCCGTCGGCGGGGCGCGTGCCGTTTGGGCCGTCGCCCGAAGTGTTCTTGAAGCAGCTCTCCTACGAAGGCCCCATGGGTCGCACCCCGCGCGACGTTGCAATGCTGCTGTCCGTTCTGGCTGGCTATGACAAGCGTTCGCCCTTGTCCTTGCGTGACGACCCGGCGCAGTTCACTGCCGCGCTGGATGCGGATATGCGCGGCAAGCGCGTGGGGTGGTTGAGCGACTGGAAGGGCTATCTGCCAATGGAGCCGGGCATTCTTGACGTGTGCGCGCAGGGCCTGGCCACGCTGGACACCGTGGGCTGCGACGTGGTCGATTACGACGTGCCGTTCGCCGGCGACCGGCTGTGGCGCATGTGGTTGACGCATCGCCACCTGATGGTGGGCGGGCAGTTCCAGGCGTTGGTGCAGGACCCAGCCACGCGCAAGCTGGTCAAGCCGGCGCTGATCTGGGAAGTGGAAGGCCTGGACGGCATGACGGCGCTGGATGTCTATCAGGCCACGCAGGAACGCAGCGCGTGGTACCAGACGGTGCTGCGCATGTTCGAAGACGTGGACTTTCTGGCGGTGCCGTCCGCGCAGGTGTTTCCCTTTGACGCCACGCTGGATTGGCCCAAGCACATCGACGGGCGCCCCATGGACACCTATCACCGCTGGATGGAAACCGTTACGCCGTGGACGCTGGCCGGCTGCCCGGTCATCAGCGTGCCGGTGGGCTTCAGCCCTGACGGCCTGCCGATGGGCATGCAGTTGATCGGGCCGCCGCAAGCGGACCTGGACGTGTTGCGCCTGGCCCAGGCGTACGACCAGGCCTGCGATTGGGTTGCCGCGTATCCGCCTGCTGCGCTGTGGTCCGCGTCGACGTAGGCGCGGGAACTTCCGATCGGCCGGTCGGCCGTGCGGCCCCAGCCCCGTGCGCCCGTGCCGCCATAGGGGCCTGACCGGCGCCACGCCGCGCCCCAACCGCGCTACGCACCGTCATCCAGAAAAGACAAGCTTTGTAAGCGATCTTTGCTTTTTTCTGACGAATGCCCCATTTTTGCGGGGATTTCCCTAGTTTTTCATGGCTGGGTGGACCGGGCTTTGCAATAATCAGCCAAATTCCCCACATCCTGTCATGGGTTCAGGGTCGGGCGTTGTCGTGTGGCACCACCACAAAGGTCTTCCAGTATGAATAATCTGACTCTTCGCCAGCGCATCTTGGCCAGCTTCATGGTGATCCTGGCCATCATGGCCTTGATGGTGGTGGTGGATTACCGGCGCCTGCTGCACATCGAAGACGAAGTGGTGATGATCAACACCGATGCCGTGCCGGGCATTTACTACAGCACGTCGATCCGGGCGTCGTGGTTCGCGGGCTTTGTCGTGGTGCAAGACGCCTTTAACAGCGACACCGAGCAAGAGCGCCGCGACACGCTGGAAACGCTGCCCAAGAACGATCAGCAGCTGCAAGAAAACGTCGATTTCTACCGCCGCACAATTGCGCGCGACGACGACCGCGCGATGTTCGCGGATTTTGAAAAAGACTTGCAGGAATACAAACGCATCCGCGCCGACATCCTGGCGGCGACGGCCGATCCGCTTGTATCGCGCATGCGGGTCAAGAACGAACTGCGGCCCGCCTTCTACAAAGGGCGCGACATCCTGGCCAAGATGGTGGCCGAAAACAAGAAGCAGGCCGATGACGCCGCCGTCAGCATCAAGTCCGCCGTGGATTCGGCCGAAGTCGGCATGCTGGTGTCGCTGGCGTTCGCCATCGCGGCGGCGCTGGTGTGCGGCTTCTTGCTGATGCGCGCCATCGCCAACCCCATGCGCGACATCGTCAAGACGCTGGAAGCGACCGGCGGGGGTGACCTGACCCGCCGCTTGTCGCTGGCCCGCAAAGATGAATTCAACGCTATCGAAACCGGCTTCAACGGCATGGTCGATGAGCTGACCGGCCTGGTGGGCAAGACGCAGCGCTCGGCCGTGCAGGTCGCGACCTCGGTCACGGAAATCGCCGCCACCTCCAAGCAGCAGCAAGCCACGGCTTCCGAAGTGGCGGCCACCACGACCGAGATCGGCGCAACCTCGCGCGAAATCTCGGCGACCTCGCGCGAATTGGTGCGCACCATGACGGAAGTGTCCAGCGCGGCCGAGCAGACGGCGTCGCTGGCGGGCAGCGGGCAGGTGGGCCTGGCGCGCATGGAAGACACGATGCGCAACGTGGTGGGCGCGGCGGGTTCGGTCAACGCCAAGCTGGCCATCCTGAACGAGAAGGCCGGCAATATCACGCAGGTGGTTACGACGATCACGAAAGTGGCGGACCAGACGAATCTGCTTTCCCTGAACGCGGCGATTGAAGCCGAGAAGGCCGGCGAATACGGCCGAGGCTTTGTGGTGGTGGCCACCGAGATCCGCCGTCTGGCCGACCAGACCGCCGTGGCCACCTACGATATCGAACAGATGGTGCGCGAGATCCAGTCGTCGGTGTCGGCCGGTGTGATGGGCATGGACAAGTTCTCGGAAGAAGTGCGCCGGGGCATGGCCGACATGCAGCAGGTGGGCGATCAGCTGTCGCAGATCATCCAGCAGGTGCAGACGCTGGCGCCGCGCGTGCAGATGGTCAACGAAGGCATGCAGGCGCAGGCCACGGGTGCCGAGCAGATCAACCAGGCCTTGCAGCAATTGAGCGATGCGGCCCAGCAAACGGTGGAATCGCTGCGACAGTCCAGCCTGGCCATCGAAGAACTGACGCTGGTGGCCAACGACCTGCGCAGCGGCGTGTCGCGCTTCAAGATCTGATTCTTCCATGCTGGAAACTGCGTCCTTGCCCAAGCCCAGCGTCGCCCTCGCCGCCAACGCGGCGGCCAGGCGGCTGTATCTGCTGTTTCGCATCGGCGGCGACCGCTATGCGCTGGACGCGGGAGATGTGATCGAGGTGCTGGGCCTGCGCGTCTTCAAGCAAGTGCCGGGCGCCCCGTCGTGGGTGGCGGGCTTGTTGCAATGGCGCGGCGCGGCGGTGCCCGCCATCGACATGAGCGCGCTGGCCGGCCACGCCGACGCGGCGCGCGTGACCAGCACCCGCCTGGCGCTGGTGCGCTATCGGGCAGCCGGGGCGGCGGCCGAGCATGTGCTGGGCCTGATCCTGGAACAGGCCACCGAAACCGTGCATTACGACCCCGCCGCGTTCCAGCCGTTTGCGCTGGATAACGCCAATGCGCGCTACCTGGGGCCCGTGCTGAACGACGGGCAGGGCATGGTGCAGGCGGTGGGCGTGAACGAACTGCTGCCGCCGCCCGTGCGCGCGATGCTGTACCCGGCGGACCGGGAGATCACGCCATGATGCTGGTCGACGAATTCAGCGCCTTGCTCAAACGCAAGATGGGGCTGGATAGCGGCTCCATCGGCAAGGCCGCCGTTGAACGCGCCGTGCGCCATCGGATGGGCGCGGCGGGCGTGGCCGACGAACACGATTACCTGACGCGCCTGCACACCACGCCGGCCGAGATGCAGCAGCTGATCGAAGCCGTGATCGTGCCCGAGACCTGGTTCTTTCGGTATCCGGAATCGCAGACGGCGATGGCCGCGCTGGCGCGTGAACGCCTGTTCGCGGCGGGCGCGCCCGATGACCGCGTGCTGCGCGTGTTGAGCATGCCTTGTTCCAGCGGCGAAGAACCGTATTCCATTGCCATGGCCTTGCTGGACGCCGGGGTGCCCGCTGCGCGTTTCCAGATCGATGCCGTGGACATCAGCGAACGCATGGTCCAGTTTGCGCAACGCGCCGTGTATGGGCGCAACTCGTTTCGCGGCGACGACCTGGCGTACCGCGACCGCCACTTTGCCGAGACGGCCGACGGCCATCAACTATCCGCGCAGGTGCGGGAACGCGTGTGCTTTCGGCAGGGCAACGTGTTCGACAGCCAGTTGCTGCTGGGCACGTCGCCGTATGACTTCGTGTTCTGCCGCAACCTGCTGATCTATTTCGACGGGCCGACTCAGGAGCGCGCGGTGCAGGTGCTGCGGCGCTTCACGCGCGCCGACGGCGTCATCTTCGTGGGTCCGGCTGAAACCAGCTTGCTGACCGCGCGCCGCCTGCCGTCGGTGGCAATGGCGCGCTCGTTCGCCTTCCGTAATCAAGCCATGCCGCCCCAAGCCGATTTGCCCGCGGCGTCCCGGCCGATCGTGCACGCGTGGACGCCGCCCCGACGGCCGGTGGCGCAGGTCCCAACCGGACACCTGCCGGTGCCGCATGCGGCGATTCCGCCCGCTTCGGGGGCGTCGCCGATGCGCTCATCCGTGGCCGGCCCGACCGCGACGTCCGGGTCGACGTCCGGGTCGACGTCGGGGGCGACAAACGCCGCTAGCTGGCAGGCATCGCCCAGCGCGGCGACCGGCGCATCGACCAGCGCATCCCCCAGCCCATCCACCAGCGCATCCCCCAGCGCATCCCCCAGCGCATCCCCCAGCGCCGACGCTTCCCTGCGCCAGATCGCCGCGCTGGCCGACCGGGGCCGCGTGCAAGACGCGCTGGCGCAGTGCCGCGCGCATATCGACATCCACGGCGTCAGCGCCGACGCGCTGCATCTGCTTGGCCTGTTGCAGGATGCGGCGGGCGACTCGCGCGAGGCGCAGGCGTCCTACCGCAAGGCGCTGTACCTGGACCCCACCCACCGCGAGGCGCTGCTGCACCTGGCCGCGCTCATCGCGTCGGCGGGCGATATCGAAGGCGCGCGCCGCCTGCAAGCGCGCGCGGCGCGACAGGAGGCCAGACGTGGTTGAACCCATCGCGCTGCTGTCCGACGTGGACGACTGCTGGAACCGCATCGGCATCCGGGGCGACAAAACCTGCCCGCAATTGCCCGAGCACGTGCATTGCCGCAATTGCCCCGTCTACGCCGCCGCCGCCAAACGCATCCTGGACCGCCTGCCGCCGCAGATGGACGCGTTTGATGGTGATTCGCCAGACGCCGACCACGACAAACCCCATGAAGACGTTCAGATGTCTTCGCTGCTGGTCTTCCGGCTGGGCCGCGAATGGCTGGGCCTGTCGACGCGCGCGCTGGACGAAGTGGCCGGCACGCGCGGCATTCTGGCGCTGCCCCATCGCCGCGACCCGGCAGTGTTGGGCGTGACCAATGTGCGCGGCACCTTGACCGTCTGCGTGTCGCTGGCGCGTTTGTTGGGGCTGGACATGACGCCGGCCCCGCTGGATGTGCGCGAACGCTCGGGCGCCGCGCGCATGTTGATCTTCGGCGGCGCGGGCCGGGCCGTGGTGTTGCCGGTGGACGAGGTGGAAGGGATACACGCCGTCGACCTGGACCGGCTGGAACCGCTGCCGTCGACGGTGCAGGGCGCGGGCCTGAAATATTCGCGCGGGGTGGAGCGCTGCGGCAGCCGCAGCGTGGGCGTGCTGGACGAAACCCAGTTGATGCAAGCTTTGGAACGGAGTCTGGCGTGAACCCGGACGAAATGCGCGACGCCTCGCTGCTTGAGCTGTTTCAGCTTGAGACCCGCACCCAGGTGCAGGTGTTGAACAACGGCCTGTTGGCGCTGGAACACGACCCCACCTCGGCGGCGCAGCTGGAAGCCTGCATGCGGGCGGCGCATTCGCTGAAAGGGGCCGCGCGCATCGTGGACCTGCACCCGGCTGTCCGCATCGCGCACGCCATGGAAGATTGCCTGGTGGCCGCGCAGGAAGGGCGGCTGCGCTTGCAGGCAGACGATATCGACGCCTTGCTGCTGGGCACCGATTTGTTGCAGCGGGTCGCTACGCCGGGCGCGGAGCTGGGCGGTGAAATCGACGAGGTGGTGGTGCGCCTGAGCAGCGCGCCCAACGCGCCGCCGGCCGTGCCGCCGCGCGCGCCCCGGCCGTCGGATTTCCTGCCGCCCATCAAGCGCGTCGAGGACGAGCCGCTGACGGCAACGCCGCCGAGGTCGCCCGATCCGATGCCCTTGGGCGTGCCGGTCTCACCCGCATCGCCCACCCCGGCGCCGGTGCGCCGCAGCTCCGACCAGGGGCTCTCCGAAGGCGAACGCGTGCTGCGCGTCACGGCCGACACGCTGAACAAATTGCTGGGCCTGTCCAGCGAAACGCTGGTGGAATCGCATTGGGTCGGGCCGTTTGGCGCGTCCATGTTGCGGCTGCGGCGCATGCAGGCGGGCGCCGCGCAAGCGCTGGACGGCGTGCGCAGCGCCCTGGCCGGACAGCAGCTGGACGCGCGCGCCCAGGCGGCGCTGGACGACGCGCAGCGCATCGTGGACCAATGCCAGCAGGAACTGATTGAACGCACCAATGAAGTGGATGAATTTGGCTGGCGCATGAGCCATCTGGCGCAGCGCTTGTACGACACCGCGCTGACGTGCCGCATGCGCCCGTTTGCCGACGGCGTGGGCGGCATGGCGCGCATGGTGCGCGACCTGGGCCGATCGCTGGGCAAGCAGGTGCGGCTGGAAATAGACGGCGACGCCACGCAGGTGGACCGCGACATCCTGGAAAAACTGGACGCGCCGCTGATGCACCTGCTGCGCAACGCCGTGGATCATGGCATTGAAATGCCGATGGACCGCATGGACGTCGGCAAGCCGCCCGAAGGCTTGATCCGGCTGTCGGCGCGCCATTCGGCCGGCATGCTGGTGATTGAACTGAGCGATGACGGCTCCGGCATTTCGCTGGATCGGCTACGCGTTGAAGTCGTGCAGCGCAAGCTGACCACGGCGGAAACGGCCGCCCGTCTAAGCGAAGCCGAGCTGCTGGAATTCCTGTTTCTGTCCGGCTTCAGCACGCGCGGCGAAGTCACTGAAATTTCAGGACGCGGCGTGGGGCTGGACGTGGTCCAGACCATGGTGCGCCAACTGCGCGGCGCCGTGCGTGTGCACCAGACGACCGGGCAGGGCACGCGTTTCGTGCTGGAAATGCCGCTGTCCCTATCGGTGGTGCGCAGCCTGCTGGTCGAGGTGCAAGGCGACATCTACGCGTTTCCGCTGGCCTATGTCAGCCATGCCTTGCAGGTGCGCTCGCAAGAGATCGAGCAGCTGGAAGGGCACCAGCACTTTCGCTTCATGGGCCGGCAGGTGGGCCTGGTGTCCGCGCGGCAGATCCTGCGGGGCGGCGAGCCCGCGCCCTCGACCGAGTCCATGGCCGTGGTGGTCGTGGGCGACCACGACAAGCGGTACGGCATCGCCGTTGACCGCTACGTCGGCGAGCGCACGCTGGTGGTGCAAGCGCTGGACCCCCGGCTGGGCAAAGTGCAGGACGTGATGGCGGGCGCGCTGATGGACGACGGCACGCCGCTATTGATCCTGGACGTGGAAGACATGCTGCTGTCGGTACAAAAGCTGATCGAAGGCGGGCGGCTGGCGCGGGTGGACGGCGGTGGCCCCATCGCCCAGGAGCGGCGCCGCAAGCGCGTGCTGGTGGTGGACGATTCCCTGACCGTGCGCGAACTGGAACGCAAGCTGCTGGTGAACCGGGGCTTCGACGTGGCCGTGGCGGTGGACGGCATGGATGGCTGGAACATGCTGCGCGGCGAGGATTTCGACCTGGTCGTGACCGATGTGGACATGCCGCGCATGGACGGCATCGAACTGGTGTCGCGCATCAAGGCCGACCCCAAGCTGCAGGGTTTGCCGGTGATGGTGGTGTCGTATAAGGATCGCGAAGAAGACAGGCGGCGCGGGCTGGATGCCGGCGCTGATTACTATCTGGCCAAGGGCAGCTTCCACGATGACGCGCTGTTGGACGCTGTCGAGGACTTGATCGGGAAGGCACTGACGTGAGAATCGGCATCGTCAACGATATGCAGATGGCGGTGGAAACCCTGCGCCGCGCCATCGCGCTGGAACCGGGGCTGGAAGTGGCGTGGGTGGCGTCAAACGGCGAAGAAGCCGTGGCGCAATGCGCGCGCGACCGGCCCGACGTGGTCTTGATGGACCTCATCATGCCCGTCATGGACGGGGTAGAGGCCACCCGCCGCATCATGGCGGAAACGCCGTGCGCCATCGTGGTGGTGACGGTGGACGTCGCCCGCCATACGGCGCGGGTGTTCGACGCCATGGGCCACGGCGCGCTGGACGCGGTGGACACGCCGGTGGTCAGCGGCGGCGACATGCGTGCCGCCGCCGCGCCCTTGCTGCGCAAGATTCGCAACATCGGCTGGCTGATCGGGCGCTATGGCAACCGGCCCACGCTGACGCCCGTGCCCAAATCGGCGGCGCGTGCCGACGCGCAACGCCTGCTGGTGATCGGCGCGTCGGCGGGCGGCCCGGCCACGTTGGCCCAGCTGCTAGGCGACCTGCCGCTGGATTTTCCCGCCGGCATCGTGCTGGTGCAGCACGTGGATGCCTCGTTCGCGGCAGGCATGGCGGACTGGCTGAACGACCAGGTGCAGCTGCCCGTCAGGCTGGTGCGCGAGGGCGAACGGCCGATGCCCGGCCAGATCTTGCTGGCGGGCACGGACGACCATCTGCATCTGCTGCCCGACGGCACGCTGCGCTACACGCAAGACCCAAAAGAAAGCCTGTATCGGCCTTCCATTGACGTGTTCTTTCACAGCGTGGCGCAGCACTGGCGCGGCACGGCGGTTGGCGTGCTGCTGACCGGCATGGGCCAGGACGGCGCGCGTGGCTTGAAGGCCATGCGCGAGCGAGGCTGCCTGACCATCGCGCAAGACCAAGCCACCAGTGCCGTCTACGGCATGCCCAAGGCGGCCGCCGCCATGCAGGCCGCGGTGGAAATCAAACCATTGGACCAGATCGCGCCGCGCTTGATTCAGGCCTTGGCCTAAGCGCTCGATCCCGTTCGACATCAAGGACTTACCATGCACCCACCTTTCGACAGCGCAGCCTCGGCCGACCTGAACGCGCACGCAGCCATGGTGCTGCTGGTTGACGATCAGGTGATGGTCGGCGAAGCGATCCGGAGGGCGCTGGCCACGGAAGGGAACATCGATTTCCACTATTGCTCGGACCCGTACAAAGCGCTGACGGTGGCGATCCAGACGCGGCCCACCGTGATCCTGCAAGACCTGGTGCTGCCGGGCGTGGACGGGCTGAGCCTGGTCAAGGAATACCGCAGCCATCCGGTGACGCGCGACATTCCCATCATCGTGCTGTCCACCAAGGAAGACGCAGCCATCAAAAGCGCCGCGTTTTCCGCCGGCGCCAATGACTATCTGGTCAAGCTGCCGGACGCCATCGAACTGGTGGCGCGCATCCGCTATCACTCGCGTTCGTACCTGGCGCTGGTGCAGCGCGACGAGGCCTACCAGGCGCTGCGCCAAAGCCAGCAGCAGCTGCTGGAAAGCAATATGGAGTTGCGCCGCCTGACCAATTCGGACGGGCTGACGGGCCTGGGCAACCGCCGGTATTTCGATGAATACCTGAATGCCGAATGGCAACGCGCGCGTCGCGACCAACGCGAAATCAGCATGTTGATGATCGATGTGGACCACTTCAAGGCCTACAACGACACCTATGGCCACATCGCGGGCGACGAGGCTTTGAAGCGCGTGGCCAACACCATCTTCGCCAGCTGCGACCGGTCCACCGACCTGGCCGCCCGCTTTGGCGGCGAGGAATTTGCGCTGGTGCTGCCAGGCTCGCCGGCGGGCAGCGCCAGGCTGGCGGCCGAGAAACTGCGGCGCGCCGTCGAGGCCATGCAGATTCCGCAAAAGGACACGGGCTCAGGCCCTTGGCTGACCGTCAGCATCGGGACGGCCACGGCCATTCCGGTGGCCGACCAACCCTGCACCGACCTGATCCAGGTGGCCGATCGCGGCCTTTACCAAGCCAAGCGCGACGGCCGCAACCGCGTCGTTCCCGGGCAGATGCAAGCGCCTGCCTAGGCGCCGCGACAGGTGAAGCGGGGTTGACGACTTCGCTTCATGCGCGCAAGGCGCTCCAGGCGCGGTAACCGTTTCCAGCAGGGCGAGGGCCGATAGCGACACGCGCTCGGCCAGCTCGGCCTTGCTGAGCCGGCCATCTTCCGGACGGATTTTCATGGTTTTCCAATCGATCGCGTCCAGTTGATGTAACAAGGCAGTGTCTTTCAGGGACAAGTGCGAATGGGAAACAAAGTTTCTCATCAGTATTTCTCATTAATACTGCAAGACATCCCGAGGCGGCTGGCGCTATCGTCGCAGCATGCGACACGCGCCTGCCCGGTCGGCTGGAACCCCGAAGAAAGAGGCACACCATGACGTATTCGACCTATCACAAGAAAGATATCTTTGGCCGTCCGCTGCATGCGGAAACGCAGATGATGTCGTACGGCTACGACCCCTTCCTGTCCGAAGGGGCGGTCAAGCCGCCGGTATTCCTGACGTCCACCTTTGCCTTCCGGTCCGCCGAGGACGGCGCGGCGTTTTTCGACCTGGTGTCGGGCCGCAAACCCTTGCCCCAGGGCGAATCCGCCGGGCTGGTCTATAGCCGCTTCAACCATCCCAACCTGGAAATCGTGGAAGACCGGCTGGCCCTGCTGGACGGGTCCGAGGCGGCGGCCGTGACGGCCAGTGGCATGGCCGCAATCAGCGCCGTGCTGATGGCCTTTTTGCGCCCGGGCGACCAATTGGTGCAATCGCTGCCGCTATACGGCGGCACGGAAACCCTGATTGCCAAGATTTTCCCGGAATGGGGTATTGGCTCGCACCCCATTCAGGACGGGCTGTCGCCCAAGCACATGCGCGCGGCGCTGGAAGCGGCGGCGGCCAAGGGGCCGGTGCGCGTCTTCTACGTGGAAACGCCCGCCAACCCCACCAACGCGCTGATCGATTTCGAAGGCATGAAGAACGAGCTGGACGCCTTCGAAACGCGGCACGGCTATCGCCCGGTCTCGGTGTGCGACAACACGCTGCTGGGGCCCATCTTCCAAAAGCCGGCCGAGCATGGCGTGGACCTGTGCGTGTATTCGCTGACGAAATACGTGGGCGGTCACAGCGACCTGGTGGCGGGCGCGGTGACGGGCAGCAAGGACCTGATCAAGAAGGTGCGCGCGATACGCAGCGCGTTCGGTTCGCAGCTGGACCCGCATTCGTGCTGGATGATTACGCGGTCGATGGAAACCGTGGTGCTGCGCATGAAGCAGGCCGCGCGCACGGCGACCAAGGTGGCGCAATGGCTGGCCGGCAACCCCTACGAAAAGGTCACGCTTTTTCATCCCGAGATGATTGCGGATCGCACGTATCTGGAAGTCTACAAGCGGCAGTGCACGGGGCCGGGCTCGACGTTTGCGTTCGTGCTGGACGGTGGCCGCGAACGCGCCTTCCGCTTCATCAACGCGCTGCATCTGTTCAAGTCGGCCGTGAGCCTGGGCGGCACGGAATCGCTGGTGTGCCATCCCGCGTCCACCACCCATTCCGGCGTGCCGGCCGCCGAACGCGAGGCGGCGGGCGTGTCGGAAGGGCTGATCCGCATTTCGATCGGGCTGGAGCACGAAGAAGACCTGATCGCGGACATGGACAACGCGTTTCGCACGCGCTGAACGCTTGGATGCTTAGGGCGCAGGGGACGGGTTGCGCCACCATACGCAGCCACCCTACGCAGCCACCGCCTGCCGCCGCGACCGGTTCAGCAGCACGAACGCGGCGGTGGCCACCAGCATGACCGTGGCGGTGGCGATGACCGCGGCGTAGCCCGTGTCGAACGCCGTCCGGGCCAACTCGGTCAGCGTGGCTGCCAGGTCGGTGGGCAGGCCTTCGGCCACGATCAACGCTTCGTCCAGGCTGTCGCGCAGTGCGGGGGCTGCTGCCAACGCCGGCGGCACGTCCAGCGTGTTGGCGTACACGCCCGACAGGATGGACCCCATCAGCGTCACGCCCAGCGCACCGCCCAGCTCGTACGACACTTCCTCAATCGATGCCGCCATGCCCGCGCGTTCCGGCGTGGCGCTTTGCATGATGGAGCTGGACGCCGCCGTCATCGTTGCACCGATGCCCAGCCCCAGCACGCTCAGGCTGACCATCTGCGGCAGCACGGCGCCGTCATAGCACAGCAGGTAAGCGCCCATGCCCGCCGCCGAGACGGCCAGCGACAGGAACATCAGCCGAGGTCCGCGCACGTAGGCCAGCAGCCATCCTGCCACGGGGCCGGCCACGAAGGCGGCCAGCGGCAGCGGCAGGATGAACAGCGCGGCCTGGATGGGCGACATGCCCAGCACCAGCTGCAAGCGCTGGCTGAAGACCAGTTCCAGGCCCAGCAGCGCGGCGCCGGCGAACAGCGCGGCGGCGACGCCCGAGCTGAAGGTGGCGTTGCGGAAGATGGCAAAGTCGATCAACGGATAGGGGCGGCGGCGCTGGCGGCGCACGAACACCGTCAGCATCGCGACCCCGGCGGCGCAGGCCAGGCCCGCATGCAGCCACGACGTAGACGCGCGACCCAGTTCCTTTAGCGCATAGGCGCACAGGATCAAGCCGGCCATGACTTGCAGCGACCCGGTCAGGTCCCACGGCCGCGCGGTGGCGGGGCGGCTGGCCGGAATCAGCCGCCAGGCCAGCGGCAGCGCCAGCAGCACAATCGGCACATTGATCAGGAACACCGACCCCCACCAGAAATGCTCCAGCAGCACCCCGCCCACCACCGGCCCCAGCGCCGCGCCGCCCGAGGCCACCGAGGCCCAGATGCCGATCGCCACGGCGCGCTCGCGCTCTTGCGCGAAAGTCAGCCGGATGATGGACAGCGTGGCGGGCATCATCATGGCGGCGCCCACGGCCAGCAGCACGCGCGCCGCGATCAGCGGGGCGGCCGCCGGCGAATACGCCGCTGCCAGCGAGGCCACGCCGAACACCACCAGCCCCATCATGAACAGCCGCTTGTGGCCCAGCCGGTCGCCCAGCGTGCCCATGCCCAGCAGCAGGCCCGACACCACCAGGCCATACACGTTCACGATCCACAATTTTTCAGACGCGGTGACGCCCAGCTCGTGCGTAAGCCGGGGCAGGGCGGTGTACAGCACCGTCATGTCCACCACGATCAATAACAAGGCGATGGACACAATGCCCAGCACCAGCCAACGGCGCGGATCGGCCGTGGCGACAGCGTTCGAATGAGTCCGCTGCATAGTTCTACTCCCTTGAATCCACGCTTGGGTTGTTGCGCCGCAAGGGCGGCTGCCAAGCGCAAGGCACGCATTATCTATCTGTTTATTTGCCTTAAAAAGTTTGATTCCATCTATAAAATAGATGAATTAAGGAGACGCTCATGCAATGGACCCTGGACCAACTTCGGCACTTCGTCGCGGCGGCCGACGCCGGCTCTTTCTCGGCGGCGGCGCGCGGGCTGGGGCGGGCACAGTCCGCCATCAGCACCTCGGTGGGCCTGCTGGAGGCCGATCTGGGTGTGGAACTGTTCGACCGGTCGCGCCGCAACGCCACCCTGACGCCCGCCGGCGAAGTCATGCTGCAAGAAGCGCGCGAACTGCTGCGGCAGGCCGGCGGGCTGGACCAGCGGGCGCTGTCGTTTGCCGCCGGGCAGGATGCGCGCCTGTCGATCGCGCTGGACGAAGCACTGCCGTATCAGGTGCTGGGCGCGCTGGTGGTCGAAGTGGCCGACCGCTTTCCCGCCCTGGAATTGACGCAGCTGAACGGCACCGCCACCGAGGTGGCCGACTACGTGCAGCAAGGCCGCGCCAGCCTCGCGTTCCACTTTGACCGGGGCGACCCGGGCAGCGCGTTCGCGCACCGTTACCTGGGCAATGTGGCGCAGGCGGTGTTCGTGGCGTCGGGGCATCCGCTGACCGAACTGGCAGAGGTCACGCGCAGCGATCTGGCCCGCTATCGGCAACTGGTGATGCAGATGGAAGGCGTGGAAGAGGTGGTGCTGAGCCCGACGGTGTGGCGCACGGACAGCTTCTACAGCATCGCCGGCATGGTGGCGGACGAGCTGGGCTGGGCGATCCTGCCGCTGAACATCGCGGAATACGAAAGCTTTCGCCGCACGCTGGCGCGCGTGCCGTGCGCGGGCCTGTCCTTGCCGATGCTGTCGGTGCGCGCGCTGTGGCTCCAAGGGGCAACGTTAAGCGCGACCGAGGTTTGGTTGCAGGAACGGATGGGGCAATTGTTGGGGTGATGCGAGCTCGGTTCGATGGTGGTCGAAGCGAGCTCAAGCCATACAAAAAATGGCATGGCTAATAAGATAATTTCATTGGAAACGCCATGCCCGCCTGCCGACAATAGCTGCACATAAAAACTCATAACGGAGACAAAACGTGCGACATCCAACGCTCGTCAGGCGCTTGTGCGCGCTCAGTTCCTGTTTTTTGATGCTAGGTTTTGCGACGGCCAGGGCGGATGACTCCTATCCCAACCGGCCGATCACGGTAGTGGTGCCATTCGCGGCGGGTGGAGGCGCCGATGTCGTGGCGCGGTTAATCGCCGCCAAGCTGCCAGCCCATCTGGGAGGGCAGACGGTGATCGTGGACAACAAGCCGGGCGCATCGGGCAACATCGGTGCCAACCAGGTCGCGCGAGGCACGCCCGACGGCTATACCTTCTTGCTGACGAACAGCACGCTTACCATCAACGCGGCCCTGACGATGCGCGGCACGCCGGATGTAAAAAAGAACCTTGCACCGATTTCCTTGCTGGTTTCGGCACCGGTCGCCTTGGGCGTGAACCCGGCAATCGCCGCGAACAACGTACCGGAACTGGTCAGCTATATCCGGCAGAACAGTACCAAGCTGAGCTACTCGTCATGTGGCAACGGCACGCCTCAGCATTTCGCTGGAGAGTCGTTCAAGCGGATGGCGCAGCTGGATTTGGTACACGTGCCCTACAAGGGTTGCGCCCCGGCGATCAACGATGGCCTGGGCAACCAGGTGCCTATCCTGATGAGCACCATCCCGAATCTGGCGCCGCACGCCCAAGCGGGCAAGTTAAGGCTGATCGCCGTGGCCTCTAAAAACCGGGCCTCGTTCCTTCCCGACGTGCCCGCCGTCGCCGAGACCGCGCCTTTCGGCGAACTGGACATCTCCGTGTGGTTCGGCTTGTTCGCCCCGCAGGGTCTGCCTGCGGCCGTGAAGGAAAAATTCCAGGATGCCGTCGTCGCCACCATGGCAGATCCGGCGGTGCGCAAGGAGTTCCACGAGCGCTACTACGAAACCTCGGAAACGGGGGGCGCGGCCATGGCGCGGCAGCTGGACTCGGATATCGAACTGTATGGAGCCGTGGCAAGGAAGGCCAACATTTCGCTCGACCAATAGTCGGATCCCGGCAATCAAAGGAGCCCTTATGAACGACAAATCGCCCATCAATGCCCTCATCGAAGACTTGGTCGTAGCCAACCGCATCCTGGCCCGTTTCGGCGTTCTGGATGGGTTCGGACATGTCAGCGTGCGTCATCCCGACAACCCGGGCCATTTCCTGTTGTCGCGCTCGCTTGCTCCCGAATTGGTGACGGCCGACGACATCATGCAGTTCAACGAGGACTCCGAGCCCGTTGGCGCTGACACGCGCAAGCCATACTTGGAACGGTATATACACGGCGAAATCTATCGCGCGCGGCCCGACGTGCAGGCGGTGGTGCACAGCCATACCCCCTCCGTCATTCCCTTTGCGGGTTCCAACGTGCGGTTGCGGCCGATTTACCATATGGCCGGTTTCCTGGGCGCAGGCGCACCGGTCTTCGACATCCGCTGTTGCTTCGGCGATACCGACATGCTGGTACGCAATCGCGACCACGGTCGAGAGCTTGCCAGTTCGCTGAAACAAAGCCACGTAGCGCTGATGCGAGGGCACGGCTTTGTCACCGTGGGCAACGGCCTGCCAGTGGCCGTCTATCGCGCCGTCTATACCGAAATGAACGCTTCGCTTCAGCAGAAGGCTATCGGGCTGAACGGTGAAATCACCTTTTTGTCGGACGCCGAAGCCTCAATGGCCGACGAGATGATGGCCGGCGTGATGGGCCGGCCATGGGAGCTGTGGAAGAAAAAGGCGTTCGAATGACGGTGCCGCTTCGCGCTGGCTGACCTGACGACCCCGTACGCCGCGCGGTCGTTACACAAACCTAGACGACTGGTCGGTTTTTTCTGTACACTCGCAAAATGAAAAAACCAGCAGCAGAGACGCGACAGCACATTCTTGATGTGACCCGAGCCCTGATGACCCAAAAGGGCTACACCGCCGTCGGCCTGGCCGAGGTAGTGGCGGCGGCGGGGGTACCAAAAGGCTCGTTCTACTACTACTTCAAGTCGAAGGGGGAATTCGGCCAGGCGTTGTTGGACGAGTACTTTGCCGACTATCTGCGGACGGTGGACGGCCTGCTGGCAGCGGATGGCTCCGGCGCAGAGCGATTGCTGGGCTACTTCAAATACTGGGCTGACACGCAAGGCACGGACCTGCCGGACGATAAATGCCTGGTGGTCAAGTTAGGCCCCGAGATGTGCGACCTTTCCGAGGACATGCGCATCGTCCTTCAACGCGGGACAGACGCGATCATTGAACGGATCTCGCGCTGTGTGCGGCTAGGGCAGGACGATGGCTCGATCACGTCAGCCGTGCCGGCCGAGGCTCTGGCCCAGTCGCTTTACGAGCTTTGGCTTGGCGCGTCGCTTCTTGCCAAGCTGAACAAAGCCACCACGCCTTTCGATACCGCTTTCGCAACTACCCAACGTCTGGTCGGGTAGTTTTTTTTGGCTGCCTTGTAGACGACTGGTCAACTATTTTCCGCAGCCGTATCCGACAACTTATGACTTATGACTTATGACCTATGACTGATAACAGCACGCGCACCGATTTGTTTTCCCCTGCACGCTTTGGGGCGATTGAACTGAGCAACCGGATTGTTATGGCGCCTGTCACCCGCAGCCGCTACGGCGAGGACGGCGTCCCGCACGACTTGCACGCCACCTACTACGCACAACGCGCAGGAGCCGGACTGATCATTGGCGAGGCGACGAATATTTCTGCCCAAGGCCGCGGCTATGCCGCGACGCCCGGCATATGGAACGACGAACAGGTAGCGGGCTGGAAGAAAGTCACCGATGCGGTGCACGCCGCTGGCGGCACGATCGTCAGCCAGCTTTGGCATGTGGGTCGCTTTTCCAGTGTGCAGCTGCAACCCGATGGCCAAGCCCCTGTCGCGCCCTCGGCCATTCCGGCGGAAGGCAACACGTATACGGTCGACGGCTTTGTACCGGTTTCCATGCCCCGCGCACTGGAAACCGAGGAAATCGCCGGGATCATCCAGCAATACAAGATCGCGGCGATGAATGCTCTACGTGCCGGTTTCGACGGGGTGGAAGTCCACGCCGCCAATAGCTATCTGCTGGATCAGTTCCTGCGCGACTCCACCAACCATCGCACCGATCGTTACGGCGGCTCGATCGAAAACCGAGCGCGCCTGACGCTGGAAGTCACCGAGGCCGTCGTCAACATCTGGAGTAGCGACAGGGTCGGCATCCGGCTATCGCCAGTGACGCCGGATGCGGGCAACACGCCGCCCGACAGCAACGTGATGGCGATGTACGGGTATTTGATCAAGCAACTGAACCGGTTTGGCCTGGCCTATCTGCATGTTGTGGAAGGCGCGACCGCCACGTCGCGGGAGGTGCCCGCCGGTGTGGATCTGGACGCGCTGAGCGGACTCTTTGCCGGGCCTTTCATCGGCAATAACAACTATGACCTGGAAATGGCCATCAAGCGGCGCGCACAGGGAAAGATCGGTGCCGTGGCTTTCGGTCGGCTGTTTATCGGCAATCCGGACCTGGTCGAGCGCCTGCGTCGTGGCGCGGAGCTGACGGTCGCGCCGCGCGAATCGTATTACGGCGGCGGCGCGAAGGGCTACATCGATTGGCCCAACGGTTCGTATTGAGCGGACCGTCGTTCCTTCCCTTCCGTCGTTCCTTCCCTTCCTTCACCTGCATTTTTCCCACCCCGACTCAAAGGACAACATCATGAGCAAGAACATCAAACCCGTCGCGACCCAAGACTACGATGCCGTTATCGCAGTCGCCCAGAAATACGTCGATGGCCTGCGTCTTGGCAGCGCCGAAGGCGTTGCTCAAGCCTTTCATCCCGACGCCGTGATGTACGGATTCACCAACGGTGCGCTGCTGGGTGGCCCCATCGGCAACCTGTTCGATTTTGTGAAGAAGAATGGTCGGGCGCCTGACATCGCCACGCGCCTGGACGTGCTGGCAATCACGCCGACCACGGCCGTGGTGCGTGTTGATATGGAGAAGGACGCGATCGGCGCGGATTACAACGACTTTCTGACGTTGATCAAGATCGATGGCGGCTGGAAGGTCATCGCCAAGGTCTACCACCAGTTCGAAGGCTGAACCGCCGTGCCGAACTAAGCGGGCGGCGTAGCTGGGAGACGGCCTTGGAAACAGGCTTTAGCTAAGCAACGCCGTCACCAGATCGCTGCCGCCCTGGCTGTCGTCGGTGAAGTTCAGCGCTGTCTGCACGTGTTCCAGATGCTCGTCCATCAGCGCGCAGGCGCGTTCGGTGTTGCCCGCGCGGGCCGCCTCGATGAAGGCGTGGTGCTCTTGCGACGAGCAACTGGCGTCGTGCGAACTTTGGTACAGCACGGTAATCACGGCACTGCGCGCCGACAGCTCGCGCAGCATGCCGGTCAGCACCGAATTGCCCACGGCTTCGGCCAGCAGGATGTGGAAATGGCCCAGCAGCTGGTTGCGCTTTTGCACGTCGCCAGCTTCAAGCGCCGCGCGTTCTTCGGCCAGATGGGCGTCAATGCGGCGGTAATCGGCAGCTGTGGCGCGCGCCACGAATTCCTTGGCCAGCGCGGCTTCCAGGATGCGGCGCACGGCGTAGACCTCGCGCGCTTCGTTCGCGTCGGGCTTGCTGACGAACGCGCCCTTGTCCGGAACGATATTGATCAGCTTGTCCTTGGACAGCATCAGCAGGGCCGCGCGGATCTTGGTGCGGCTGACCTTGTAGACCCGCGCCAGCGCCTCTTCGCGCAGCCGGGTGCCGGGCGGAAGCTTGTGCGCCACGATGGCGGCGGAAACTTCGCGGGCGATATCGTCGGCGCTGGGGTCTGTGGAAACTTCCTGGGTCATGGGACGCGGCTGCGGCGGCCGCAGGGCAAAATCTTCGGGCAGCCAGTCTATCAAAAAGCCGGACAGGAAAGACAAACATTTTTTGCATACAAAGCGCGGATGCAAAACCGCGTCCGGGCGCGCGTTGTGCTTGCATACGCTTTGCCCCCCAGGCCGTCATACCGAGGTGCGCGCAGCCTTATCGCCCGCGCGCACCCCCCGGCGTCAGTCCTTGGCCATCAGACCCAGGTATTCGATCAAGCCCTTTTCCTTCACATAGGTCGCCTGCGCCCACGCCTTGTAGTCTTCGCTGTTGCGATAGGCCGGCTCCTGGTTCAGCTGCTTCATCACGTCCATGCTGGCCTGGTCGAACAGCGCTTTCTTGAACGCATCGTGCAAGGTCTTGACCACGGCCGGGTCCATGCCCTTGGGGCCGGCCAAGCCATACGGGGACGTGGACACGACCTTGTAGCCCAGCTCTTGCGCCGTGGGCACGTCGGGCCAGCGCGTGGTGCGCTTTTCGCCAAAGGTCACCAGCAGCCGCATCTTGCCCGAGTCCACGAACTGGTCCCAGCCCGTGGCGTCGCTTTGCGCCATGACGTGGCCGCCCAGCAGCGCTTGCTGCATGTCGGCGTTGCCCTTGAACGGCACGTGGTTCAGCTTGACCTTGGCGTTGATGGCGATTTCTTCAATCAGCAGATGCGGCGACGAGCCGATGCCCGTGGAGCCGTAGTCGATGGTGCCCGGCGCCTTGCGAGCCGCCTCGATGTATTCGTTAAACGTCTTGTAGGGCGAATCCGAGCGCACGGTGAAGCCGAACGTATAGCCCGACAGCCCGATGATGAAGCTGAAGTCGTTGATCGGGTCCCAGCTGCTTTTCTGCATGTAGGGCATGCGCAGCATAGCCAGCGTGTACAGCGCGATCGTGTAGCCGTCGGGCTTGGCGGTGCGCGCCATGGTGGCCGTGCCCAGCGTGCCGCCCGCGCCGGGGCGGTTTTCCACGATGACCGGTTGCCCCAGGTACTTGGAGGCGTCCTGCGCCACGATGCGCAGGTGGCGGTCGGTCGAGCCCCCGGCCGGGAACGGCACGATCAGGGTGATGGGCTTGGTGGGAAAAGCGGCTTGCGCGCTGGCGGCCAGCGGCACGGCGGCGCCAACGGCGGCAAGCAGCAATGCGCCCAGGCAGGCGCGGCGCAAAGGCATCTTCAGCATGGGTTGTCTCCTGTGGTGTTGTTGTGGTGTGTTGTGGTCGGTCGTCGGTTGTCGCTGAAAGGGCGGGGGGGCGGCGTCGGTTCAGTCGCGCAAGGCGACCTTGACCGGCAATCGCGCCAACGCCTCGCGCAGCTGCTCCTTCAGCGGCGTGGGCGCGTCGGCGTCCGCCTGGACGGCGACATCCGGTTGTGCATCGGCCAGCACGCGGAAGATCTTGCTGTCTTCCGTCAGGCCGGCCGCTTGCAGGGTGCGCGCCACCACGGCCTCTACCGAGACGGCAGTGGCCAGGCGGCGCAAATCGGGTTTGTAGATCTTGCCCACATTGGTCATGGGCATGGCGTCCAGCACGATCACGCGCTTGGGCCGCGCCGGACCTTCGTCCACATGGGCGGCGGCGTAGGCAACCAGTTCGGCCTCCGTGACCTGCATGCCGTCCATCAGCGTGACGAAGGCCACGGGCAGCTCGCCGGCGTAGGCGTCCGGCGCGCCGACCGCCGCGCACAGGTGCACGCCGGGGTGCGTGGCCAGGGCGTCTTCGATGGTCTTGGGATCGATGTTGTGGCCGCCCCGGATGATCAGGTCCTTGGCGCGGCCTTGCAGGTGCAGCCGGCCTTCGTCGTCCATGAAGCCGACGTCGCCGCTGATCAGCCAGCCGTCTTCCGTGAAGGCGCGGGCGGTGTCTTCCGGGTCCAGAAAGCCGGGGATCACATTGGGTGCCTTGAACAGCACCATGCCCGGCGTGCCGGGCGGCAAGTCGCGCGCGGCCTGGCCCGAGGGCACGTCCAGCCCCACGATGCGTACCTGCACGTAAGGCAGCGGGTAACCCACGCAATTGACCGGGAATACCGAGCCGGGCGGGGTGATGGACGATATGCCCGCCATTTCCGTCATGCCCAGGCTTTCGTTTACCTGCAAGCCGAACAGCCGCTTGAAGCGCGCGGCCAGTTCAGCGGGCAAGGGCGCGGCGCCCGTGCGGCAATAGCGTAGCGATGAGATATCGGCGCCGGCCAACGGTATGTCTGCCAGGGCCGCCAAAATCGTCGGCACGCCTTGCAGCGAGGTCGCGCGGTGCTTTTCCACCAGCCGCCAGTAGTTGCGCAGCACCTCGCGGTTGCGCAGCAACATGGGCGTTGGGATGACGGTTTCCACGCCCGCCGACAAGGCCGCCAGCGACGCCGGCAATACGCCCGCCACGTGAAAAAGCGGATAGCCGTTGATGACCACGTCCGTCGGCCCGGCGTTCTGCAACTGCACGGCGGCCCAGGCGGTAAAGACCTGGTTGGCGTGCGTGTGGATGGCCAACTTGGGCGCGCCGGTGGTGCCGCCCGTGTGGAAATACGCCGCCACGTCGCTGGCGCGAATAACGCGTTCGCTAAGCAGGCGGCTGGCGGGCTGCGCGGACCGGTTGGCGTTGAAGTCCAGCGCGTAATCGGGCAGGGCGGGCCGGTCGGACAGCGCTTCGGTGTGGGGCGCCACGCGCAGGATCGTCTGCAAGGTCGGTACGCGGTCGCGCAGGCGCAGGGCCTTGGTCCACATCTCGCATTCGGCCTCGGCACCGTAGGCGATCAGCACCTTGGCGCGCGCCGCCGTCATCAGGGACGCGAGCTTGTCTTCGGTCAGCATCGGGTTCAGCGGCTGGACGATGCCCGCCGCCTCGCCGCCCCACAGCGCCAGGTGGTATTCCAGGCAGCCGGGCAGCATGACCGCCACGGCGTCATCCGCGCGCACGCCCAGGTCGTGCAGCAGGTTGGCCGTCTGGTGGATGCCGTCCAGCAAGTCGCGGTAGCTCCAGCGGATGCCCTCGTCGTCCGGGTCGGCGGATCGCAGGAAGGTCAGCGCGGTCTTGTCGCCGAAGGCCGCGGCCGAGTTGCGGAAGATCTCGTAGGTGCTTTGCACCGTCAGCGTTTCCGCCAGCGGCCGCGCTTGCAGGCGCTGCACGTCGGCGGCGCTGCGCACGGGGAACGGCGCCGAGAATGGGGGCGACAGGGGCGGGGCGGCGTGGGCCTGCGTCATGGTGTGCCGGCCTCCGTTCACGCCTGTGCCAGCGCGATGTAGCGGCGCAGGTGGTGGTCTTCGTCGCCCAGTTGGTGGTCGATCATGACGAGGCGCTTGGCGTAGTGGGCCAGCGGCAATTCCCAGGTCATGCCGATGCCGCCATGCAGCTGGATGCTCTCTTCGGCCACCAGGGTGCCGATGCGGCCGATGGTGAACTTGGCGGCGGACAGCGCGCGTTCGCGGGTGGCGCGGTCCGGGTGGTCCAGCGCGGCGGCGGCGTTGATGACGGCCGAGCGCGCCTGTTCGATTTCCAGCAAGACATCCGCCATGCGGTGCTGCAAGGCCTGGAAGCTGCCGATGGGCGTGCCGAACTGGCGCCGCGTGCGCAAGTATTCCAAGGTGGCGTCGCGGGCGCAGTCCATCGCGCCCACGGCTTCGGCGCACAGCGCCAGGATGCCGCGCCCCACGGCGCGTTCCAGCACCGCATGGCCCGCATCCACATCGCCCAGCAGCGCCTCGGGGCCCAGCTTGACGTTGTCCAGCGTGACTTCCGCCGCGCGCCCGCCGTCGATCAAGCCATAGCCGCGCACGCCCAGCCCGGGCGTGCCGGCGCTGACCAGGAACAGGCTGATGCCCGCTTCGTCGTCTTGCGCGCCCCAGGTGCGCGCCGACACCAGGAACAGGTCGGCATGTTCACCCGCCGTGACAACGGCCTTGGCGCCGTTCAGTACCCAGCCGTCGCCTGACCGTTCGGCGCGCGTGCTGACGCGCGACAGTTCGTAGCCCGAGTCCGGTTCGGCCTGCGCCAGCGCGGCCGTGATGCTGCCCGCGATCAGGCCGTCCACCGCTTCGCGCTGGGCGGGCGTGCCGGCGGCGGCAATCGCGCTGCCCACCATCAAAGCGTCCAGAAAGGGTTCAACAACCAAGCCGCGCCCCAAGGCCTCGAAGACGACGGAGATATCGAAGCCCGCGCCGCCCAAGCCGCCGTCGGCTTCGGTGAACAAGGCGCCGATCGCGCCCAGCTCGGCATAACGGCGCCAGAACTGCTCGCTATAGCCTTGGGGCGATTGGGCATTGCGTTCGCGGGTCGCAAAGTCGTACTGCTCGGTGACAAAGCGGCGCAGCATGTCGGAAAGCATGCGCCGGTCTTCGGTGTGTTCAAAGTTCATGGCCGGCCCTTACAGTCCCAGGATCATCTTGGAAATGATGTTCTTTTGAATTTCGTTGGAGCCGCCGAAGATCGACAGCTTGCGGTTGTTGAAGTACTGCGCGGCGGCGCTGTCGGCGCCTTCGGGGCCGATGGGGGCGGCCTCATGGCCGTCATGCAGCGCTTCGGGCACGAAGGGGCGCGCGTACGGGCCCATCGCGCGGCGGTTCAACGCCGTGATTTCCTGGCGGATCTGCGTGCCGCGTATCTTCAGCATGGAGCTTTCCGCGCCCGGTGCACCGCCGCCTGCCACCGCCGCCACCACGCGCAGGTTGGTGGTGCGCATGTTGGCCAATTCAATTTCCACGCGCGCCAGTCGGGCGGCAAAGTCCGGGTCTTCGGCCAGCGGGCGGCCGTTCTTTTTTTGCTTGGCGGCCACGGCCTTCAAGCGTTCCAGCGCGGCGGTGGACTGGCCCACGCCGGCAATGTTGGTGCGTTCGTAGGTCAGCAGGTACTTGGCGCAGGTCCAGCCGCGGTTCTCTTCGCCCACCAGGTTGGCCACCGGCACGCGCACGTCCGAGAAGAACACCTCGTTGACTTCGTGTTCGCCGTCCAGCGTGATGATGGGGCGCACTTCAATGCCGGGGCTGTTCATGTCGATCAGCAAAAAGCTGATGCCTTCCTGGCGCCGGCCTTCCTGCGACGTGCGTACCAGGCAGAAGATCATGTTGGCGTACTGGCCCAGCGTGGTCCACGTCTTCTGCCCATTGACGATGTAGTGATCGCCATCGCGCACCGCCGTGGTCTTGACCGAGGCCAGGTCGGACCCCGCGCCCGGTTCCGAATAGCCCTGGCACCACCAGTCGCTGCCGTCCAGGATGCGGGGCAGCCAGTACTGGCGCTGCGCGTCGTTGCCGTACTTGATCAGCACCGGCCCCAGCATGCTCAGGCCGAAGGGCACGATGCGCGGCGCGGCGGCCAGCGCGCATTCGTTGTCAAAGATGTACTTCTGCGTGGCGCTCCAGCCGGTGCCACCGTATTGCACGGGCCAGTGCGTGGCCAGCCAGCCTTGTTCATTCAGGATGGCGTGCCACTGGACCATGTCGTCCTTGGTCAGCAGCTTGCCCAGGTTGACCTTGTCGGACAGGCGGCGCGGCAGCTTGGCCGCCAGGAACGCGCGCACGTCGTCGCGAAAGGCGTTTTCTTCGGGGGTGAATTCCAGGTCCATGACGATCCTCAGGCGATATCAAGCATAGATTTCAAACAGGCCGGCCGCGCCCATGCCGCCGCCGATGCACATGGTGACCACGGCGTAGCGGGCGCCACGGCGGCGGCCTTCGATCAGTACATGGCCGGCCAGGCGCGCGCCGGTGACGCCAAACGGGTGGCCCAGCGCGATGGAGCCGCCGTCCACGTTCAGGCGGTCCATGGGGATGCCGAGCTTTTCCTGGCAATACAGCGCTTGCGACGCAAACGCCTCGTTCAGTTCCCACAGGTCGATGTCCTGGACCTTCAAGCCGTGGCGCGCCAGCAGCTTGGGCACGGCGTAGACGGGGCCGATGCCCATTTCGTTGGGCTCGCAGCCGGCAATGGCCAGGCCCCGGAACGCGCCCAGCGGGCGGATGCCGGCGCGCTGCGCCTCGGCCGCTTCCATCAGCACGCAAGCGGCGGCGCCGTCGGACAGCTGCGACGCGTTGCCGGCCGTGACGAACTGGCCTTCGCCACGCACGGGTGCCAGGCCCGCCAGGGCTTCGTAGGTGGTGCCGGGGCGGTTGCAGGTGTCCTGGTCCACGGTGACTTCGCGTTCGCTGACCACGCCGGTGGCGCGGTCGGTGACGGACATGGTGGTGGTGACGGCGATGATTTCTTCGCGATAGCGGCCGGCGGCCTGTGCGGCTTCGGTGCGCGCCTGGCTTTGCGCGGCAAAGCGGTCTTGCGCTTCGCGGCTGATGCCGTAGCGCGCGGCCACGATGTCGGCCGTTTCGATCATGGGCAGGTAAAGCTCGGGCTTGTTGGCCAGGATCCACGGGTCCATGCCGCTGACGCCGTCATCGCGAGTGCGAATCTGGGACACCAATTCCACGCCGCCCGCGATCACGGCCGGCGCGCCGTCCATCACGATGTGGCCGGCGGCCGACGCAATGGCTTGCAGGCCCGACGCGCAATAACGGTTGATGGTGGCGCCGCCCACGCTGACGGGCAGGCCCGCGCGGATGACGGCTTGGCGGCCGATGTTGCGGCCGGTGGCGCCTTCCGGGTAGCCGCAGCCGATGAAGGCGTCTTCGATCATCGCGGGGTCGATGCCGGCGCGATCAACGGCGGCGCGCACCGCGTGCGCGGCCAGCGTGGGCCCGGCAATCTGGTTGAATTCGCCGCGCCCCGCCTTGGTGATGGGGGTGCGGGCGGTAGAGACGATGACGGCTTCGCGCATAAGAGTTCCAGTAAAAAGTAAGGGGCCGTGATCAGGCAGCCGTGCTAAGTGGCTGCGATCCGGTGCAGCGGCCCGGCGCGGCGATCCTGGGCGGCGATCGGGGCTTGCATGGATTGCCCGCGTTCAAGCGCCTTGGTTCAAGCTGGCGAAGGTGCCGCCGGATTCGGCCAGGCGCACCAGCAAGGGCGACGGCTTCCAGAACGCCGGGTCTTCCTTGGCAAAGGCGCGGATGTCGGCCAGCACCTGCGCCGCGCCCACGCTGTCGGCGTAGTGCATCGGGCCGCCGCGATGGCGCGGAAAGCCGTAGCCGGACAGAAACACCACATCCACGTCCGACGGCCGCAGCGCGATGCCTTCGTGCAGCACGTTGGCGGCCTCGTTGACCATGGCGGCCAGATACCGGCGCAGGATGTCCTCGTGGGTAAAGGCGCGTGGCGTAACGCCGACGCGGCGGCGTTCTTCGTCGATGATGGCCAGCACCTCGGGGTCCGGCGTGCCCACGCGCGCGCCGTCGGGATATTGGTAGAAGCCCCGGCCCGTTTTCTGGCCGAACCAGCCGCGTTCGCACAACCGGTCCGGGATCTGCACATAGCGCAGCGCCGGGTCGCGGGTGGCGGCGCGGCGCTTGCGCGTGGCCCAGCCGATGTCGCCGCCCGCCAGGTCCGCCATTTGATACGGGCCCATCGGGTAGCCGAATTCGCGCGCGGCGGCGTCGATGTCATAGGGCGACGCGCCGTCTTCCATCATCATGTCGGCGGCCTGGCGGTAGACGGCCAGGATGCGGTTGCCAATGAAGCCGTCGCACACGCCGGCGCGCACCGGCGTCTTGCGCAGGCGGCGCGCCAATTCGAAGCCGGTGGCCACCGTGTCGGGGGCGGTATGTTCGCCCACCACGATTTCCAGCAGCTTCATGATGTTGGCCGGTGAAAAGAAGTGCAGGCCCAGCACGTCGGCCGGGCCGCGTGTGGCCGACGCGATGCGGTTGATATCCAGGTAAGACGTGTTCGTGGCCAGCACCGCGCCGGGCTTGGCCACGCGGTCCAGCTGCGCGAAGACGGCCAGCTTGACGTCCATGTCCTCGAACACCGCCTCGATGATCAGGTCTGCATCGTCCAGCGCATCGTAGGTGGTGGCGCCGGCCAGCCGCGCCAGCCGAGCATCGCGTTCCTGCGCGCTGATGCGGCCGTTTTTCACCAGTCGGTCGTAGACCTGCGCCACGCGGGCGCGCCCACGTTCCAGCGCGGCGTCGTCCTGTTCCACCATGACCACCGGCAGGCCCGCGTCCAGCACCGACACGGCAATGCCGGCGCCCATCGTGCCGCCGCCCACCACGCCGATCTTGTCCAGGCGGCGCGGCTTGGCTTCCTTTAGTTCGGGGATTTTGGTGGTTTCGCGTTCGGCAAAAAAGGCGTGCACCAGGCCGGCGCGTTGCGGGCTGTCCAGGCATTGCAGAAACAAGGCGCGTTCGGTACGCAGGCCCTCGTCAAACGGTTGTTCGATGGCGGCGCGCACGGCTTCGACGATCTTCGCGGGGGAATACAAACCGCGCAGGGTCTGGGCGACGCGTTCGCCGGCGGCGGCGGCTTGGGCCAGCGCGGCGGCCTTGTCGGCCAGCGCGGCGGTGGCGTCGCGGCTGCGGCGCGGGCCGGCGCCCTGCGCCAACAGCTGGCGGGTGTAGGCCAGCCCGGCCGCCAAGGCGTCGTCGCCGTCGGCCAGCGTATCCACCAAGCCCGCACGCAGAGCGGCGTCGGCCGACAGGTGCTTGCCGGACAGCATCAGGTCCAGCGCCGCCGCCGCGCCGATCAGGCGGGGCGTGCGCTGCGTGCCGCCGGCGCCGGGCAACAGGCCCAGGTTCACTTCGGGCAAGCCCAGCTTGGCGCTGGCCAGCGCCACGCGGTAGTGCGCGGCCAGCGCGACTTCCAGGCCGCCGCCCAACGCCGCGCCGTGCAGCACGGCGACGACGGGCTTGGTGCTGGCCTCAATGTGGTTGCACACGTCGGGCAGCGCGGGCGGCTTGGGCGGTTTGCCGAATTCGCGGATGTCGGCGCCCGCGATGAAGTTCTTGCCCGCGCCCACCAACAGAATGGCGCGCACGGATGTATCGGCCTGGCCTGCCTGGATGGCGTCGGCCAGGTCGCGGCGCACATCGGCGCTCAGGGCGTTCACGGGAGGGTGGTCCAGGGTGATGACCAGGATGTCTTCGTCGCGGCGCGCGTGGGCGGCGCCGGCAGGGCTGCTGTCCGTCATGGGGTCCTTGTCTCCGGTAAGGCGTCCGCCGGGGCGGCGCCTGGGCAAGCCGGTAACGGCTTATCGCTGATCGCTTGTCGCGTATCGCTGATCTCTTATTTCTTTATTCTTTCGCAGTAAAGATGTCTTGACAATGACATCTGGAATTGACACTACGGATAATAAAATTTGACAATGCCGCGCAAGGAGACACCATGGACACCAAATCCCTGACCTTGCTGGTCGACATCCTGGACGCCGGCAACCTGAGCGAAGCGGCGCGCAGGCTCAAGATGACGCGCGCCAACGTCAGCTATCACCTGAACCAGCTGGAACGGTCGGTGGGCATGCAGCTGGTGCGGCGCACGACCCGGCACGTTGAGGCCACGGAGATCGGCCTGAAGCTGTATCAACATGGCCGCAGCATTCAGGACGAGCTGGTGGCGGCGCGCGAAGCCGTCGATACGCTGGGCAAGACGCCGCAGGGCAAGGTGCGGCTGAGCGTGCCCAGTGGCTACGGGCAATTCGTGATGACGCCCTGGCTGCTGGAATTCAAGGCGGCCTATCCCGACATCGTGCTGGACGTGCTGTTCGAGAACAGCGTGGACGATCTGCTGCGCGACGAGGTCGACATCGCGGTGCGCATCATGTCCGAGCCTCCGCAAAACCTGGTGGCGCGCGAATTGGGCCTGGTGCGCTACGTGGCATGCGCGTCCCAGTCCTATGCCGACGCCCGGGGCTTGCCCGAACGCCCGGAAGACCTGGCGCAACTGCCGGTCATCAGCGCCGCCGTGATCGGCAGGCCGCTGCGGCTATCGGCGTATTACGACGGCCAGCCGCGCCAGCACGTGGTGCTGGAACCGACGGTGATTTCCCGCAACTACGCATTTCTGCGCGATGCCATCCGGGCCGGGCTGGGCGTGGGCGTGGTGCCCGATTACGTGGTGCACGACGACATTGCGCGGGGCGAACTGCTGCCGGTGCTGACACCATGGCGTTTAAGCATTTTTGGACGCGGCATGTATATGCTGTACATGCCCAACCGACACCATCCGCGCGCGATTTCGATGCTGATCGAATTCATCCTGGAACGCGCGCAGCGCAGTCACGAAGGGCAGGCCGGCCTGCTGGCGGTGAAGGGCTGACAAGCGCCGGGCACGATACTTGCTGACCACCTCAACCAAAAAACGGAAAGTGGGGGCGGGATGGATAGCGCGACACCGGCGAACAAGACGCCGGACAACACGCGTGACAACACGCGGGATGACACGCGGGATGGCACGCGGGATGGCACGCGGGACGGCACGCGGGACGGCACGCAGGACAGCGCGCGGGACCGCACGCGCGACACCACAGTGCCTGACACGGCAGGCCGCGCAGCGGGCGCCGCCCAGGCGAAGGCCGTGGCGGTTGCGGCCGGCGCGGCCGAGCCAAAATCACCCGAAGAACGCGCGGCGGAAAAGTCGGGGCCGGATGATCGGGCCTCGGACGAAAAAGCCACGGTCCAGGACGCCGGCATCGTCCCCGAGCCCGCGCCTGACGTCACGCACGTCTGGGCCCGCGGCGCCTGTCTGACCACGCTGACCGTGCTGGCCGTGCTGTTCTCACTGAAGATGGCGCAGGAATTCATCGTGCCGGTGGTCATGGCCATCGTGGTCTCGTATGCGCTGGACCCGGCCGTCGCGCTGATGGAGCGCGTCCGCGTGCCGCGCCCCATCGGCATCGTCATCCTGATGGCCGTGATCGCCTTCGGCCTGGCGGGGCTGGTGTATGCCACGCAAAGCCAGGTCACTTCCATCGTGGACGCCTTGCCCGAGATCTCGGGCAAGATCTCGCGCACGCTGGGCGGCTTTGCCAGCGGCGACGGCTCCATCATCGAACGCATCAAGGGCGCGGCCAGCGTGCTGCAGGAAACCGGCGGCATCCCGCCCGGCCGCCAGGTTGTGGTGACGAAGTCGGACGCGGGATTCAGCGAATTCCTGCTGTGGGGCTCCAAGGGCCTGGCCACCTTCCTGGGCCAGGCGACGATGAGCGTATTCCTGGTGTTCTTCCTGCTGCTGTCGGGTAACGCGTTCAAGCGCAAGTTCGTCAAGGTGGCGGGCAAGACCTTGTCGCAGAAAAAGATCAGCGTGCACATGCTTGACCAGATCAACAGCTCGATCCACATGTACATGGCGATGATGCTGGTGACCAATGTGGCGCTGGGCGTGCTGTCGTGGGGGGCGTTTCGGCTGCTGGGCCTGGAAAACGCCGCCACCTGGGCCGTGGTGGCGGGCGCGCTGCACATCGTCCCGTACTTCGGCCCGCTGCTGACGGCGGTGGGCACGGGGGTGGCCGCCTTGATTCAGTTCGGCGAGATCGGGCCGGCGCTTCAGGTGGCGGGCAGTTCGGTTGTGATCGCCTTGCTGATCGGCGTGCTGGTCACCACGTGGATGTCGGGCCGCATTGCCCGGATGAACTCGGTGGCGGTGTTCATGATGCTGCTGCTGTTCACCTGGTTGTGGGGCATCTGGGGCACGCTGCTGTCCGTGCCCATTGCCTTTATCGCGAAGGTGGTGGCCGACCATATCGAAGGGCTGGAGGCCGTGTCGGAGTTCCTGGGCGAATAGCGCTGTTGGTATGCTGACGCCTCGCCACGCCGGAACCGCCATGCCCGAAACTTCCTCGCCCGCCGCCGCGTTCGCCACGCATTCGTCCCTGGCTTCCGATGTGCGCCGCACACAATTGCGGCGCATGAAAATCGCCGCGCTGGCGTTGCTGGTGGCCATGGTGTGCGGCTTCGTCACCAGCCACGTCATGGGCGGACAAGGCGCGTGGGCCTGGGTGCGGGCGTTCTGTGAAGCCGCCACCGTGGGCGCGCTGGCCGACTGGTTCGCGGTAGTGGCGCTGTTTCGCCGCCCGCTGGGCCTGCCCATCCCGCACACAGCAATCATCCCCAGCAACAAAGACCGCATCGGCGACAACCTGGCGGTGTTCGTGCGCGACCACTTCCTGGATCCGGACACCTTGATGGAAAAGCTGCGCGTCTTTGATCCCGCCGCGCGGCTGTCACGCTGGCTGGTGCGGCCCAGGCAGGCGCAGGCTTTGAGCGACGGCGCGCGCCGCGTGGCGCTGCAAACGCTGGACATGCTGGACGACCACGCCGTGCGTGGCGTGATCCAGGAGTTCGTCGTGAAGAACCTGCGCCGTTGGGACGCGGCGGGCACGGTGGGCGAAGTGCTGGGCCTGCTGACGCGCGACGGCCGCCATCAGGAATTGCTGGATGCCGCCATGGAACGGCTGGGCGGCTATCTGGGCCAGGACGAGGTCAAGGATCGCGCGTCGACGCTGTTGGTGAAATTCGCGCGCAAGGAATGGCCGCGCATCATCGCGGCCGTGAACGCGGTGAAGTCGGTGGACGGCATCGCCGACAACCTGGCCGACCGGCTGGCGATGGCGTTGATGGACGAGCTGCGCGACGTGCTGTCCGAACCCGACCATCCCGTGCGCCGCGACTACGAGGCGTGGGTGTTGAACTACATCGAACGCCTGAAGGCCGACCCGGCCTTGTCCGCCCAGGTTGAAGAACTGAAGCAGCGCGCCATTGACCACCCCAAGGTGCAGGAATACGTGCAAGGGCTGTGGGACGACATCCACGCGGCGCTGCGGCGCGATCTGTCCGACGAAGGCTCGGCGCTGGCGGCTCACCTTGAAAGCGCGTTGCTGGCACTGGGCCGCAAGCTGGGCGAAGACCCCGGCCTGCGCGAAGCCATCAACAGCCACGTGCTGGGCAGCGCGCGGCGGCTTACGGGGCGGCTGCGCATCGGCGTGACGGAGCACATCTCGCGCACGGTCAAGAACTGGGACGAACGCCATCTGGTCGATGAACTGGAACTGAGCGTGGGCCGCGATCTGCAATACATCCGTTTCAACGGCACGCTGGTGGGCGGCTTGATCGGCGTGGCGTTGCACGCATTGGTGCTGCTGCTGAATCGTTAACAAGCCTGATGGCTTGTATCAGGAAGGAAGAGTGCTGGCGCGCGTTGGCGCGCCGGTGCTATTGTTTTCTGCGCCATCGGCCAGGCGGCACGGTCGCCGTGGCTGGGCATCCGCACCTTGCGTGCATGATTCCAGGAGGCACTTCATGAAGAAAATCTCGATGCTGGTTGCGGGCCTGACGTTGGCGGGCGCATCCAGCGCGGCCTTGGCCGAAGACGTCACGATGTCGTTTCTGACTGCCGAGGGCCTGGGCAAAAGCGCCGGCACGATTTCCCTGAAGGACACCAAGGGCGGCTTGCAGATCACGCCCCACCTGAAAGGCCTGCCGCCCGGCGAGCATGGGTTTCATGTGCATGAAAAAGGCTCGTGCATGCCAGGCATGGTGAACGACAAGATGGCGCCCGGCGGCGCGGCGGGCGGGCACCTGGACCCCAAGGGCACCAAGGCGCACAAGGGCCCCATGGCCACCGACGGCCATCAAGGCGATCTGCCTTTCATCGTGGTGGCCGCCGATGGCACCGCCAAAAAAGCCGTGGTGGCGCCGCATCTGAAGCTGGCCGACGTGAAAAAGCATGCGGTGATGGTGCACGTGGGCGGCGACAACTACAGCGACACCCCGGCGCCCTTGGGCGGCGGAGGCGGCCGACTGGTTTGCGGCGTGGTGAAGTAGCGCGGACAGGGCGTCAGGGCTGGGCGTCCGGACAGGCTGTGCGGACAGGGCGTGCGGACAGGGCATGCGGGCGCGGCGTCGCCCGCCTGCCAGGGTCAGGCCACGCCGTTGCGGCCGTACAGCCGATAGCCGTCGCGCTCGGTAAGGCGATCGTAGTAGGCCTGCACCGCGGGCAGCGCGGGCTTGTCGAAGGCAGGCAATGACGCCGCGGCGGACAGCGAGGCGGGCGGCGTCGTGGTCGGTGTGGCCGTCGGTGCGGCGGACGGTGCAGCGTTCGTAGCAGCGGGCGCTGCGGCGTTCGGCGCCAGGGACGGCAAAGCGAAGGGCGTGGCGAACCAGCGGTTGACGGACAAGCCGATGGCGATGTCCGCCAGCGTGAATGCGTCGCCCGCCACGTAGGCCTTGGTCGCCGCCAGTCGCGCGTCCAGTATCCCCATATAGAACGCCCATGCCCGGCGCGAGGCGTCGATGCTTGCCGCGTCCTGGTGTGCCTGGGAATGCCGCGCCAGCGCCATGAAAGCGTAGCTCCATGACCGGTTCAGGTCAGTGGCCTGCCAGTCCATCCATTGGTCCACGCGGGCGCGTGTCTTGGGATTGGCGGGGTAGAGCGCATCGCCGCCATATTGCGCCGCCAGGTAGCGGATGATGCTGTTGGACTCCCACAGCACGAAGTCGCCGTCTTCAATGACGGGCACCATGCCGTTCGGGTTCAGCGCCAGAAATTCCGGGTCGCTGGTGGGCCGAAAGCCCGCGCCCCAATCTTCGCGGATGAAAGGCAGGTTCAATTCAGCACAGGTCCAAAGCACTTTGCGCACGTTGATGGACGAAGCTTTACCTAGAATTTTCAGCATCATGCGGGGGCGGCGTATTGGTGGGGGCAGCGCAAATGAAGTGGGCGCAGATGAAGTGGGCGCAGATGAAGTGGGCGCAAATGAAGTGGGCGCAAATGAAGTGGGCGCAGATGAAGTGAGGGCAAATGAAGTGAGAGGCAACTAATGGGGTATGCCATCGGCTTACCGGCGCGAGGACAGGGGCGAGTCTAACGGGCCGTGTCGTGCCCCGCCAGATACAGAAACGCCCACCGACGACCGCAACAGCCCGCGTGGCATTCGTCGTAACGTCCGGCCGGCCAGCTAGCTAGCCACCCAGCCCGCGTGGCATTCGTCGTAACGTCCGGCCAGCCCGCCAGCCCGCCAGCCCGCCTGATGGCAACGCCGCGCTAGGCGCCCGCGCCGACGCTTTCCGGCTGACTGCGCAGCCGCAACACCGGCGACGCGAACAGCACCAGGAACTGAATCACGAACCCCGCCGTGGACGCCCACAGGCACGCTTCGACCCCCACGCGCGCCGCCAGGCCCGCACCGATCAGCGCGCCGACCGGGCGGGCGCCGAACGTGGCGGTCAGGATCACCGCCGACACGCGGCCCAACAGCGCATTGGGCGTGACGGCCTGGCGCAGCGTGGTGGTGGTGATCGTCCACAGAATCGGGCCCGCGCCGAACAGAAAGAACCCCAGGGCCGCCCACACGCTGGACGGGTAGGCCAGGGTGGACAGCAAGATGCCGCTTGCCACCAACGCCGTCAGCGGCCCGGCCGCGATCATCGCGCCGAAGCTCAGCCGGCGCGCCAGCCACGGCGCCGCCAACGCACCGGCCAGCATGCCGGCGCCATACACGCCCAGCGTGATGCCCACGCCCGTGGCGCTCAGGCCCAGCCGGTCGATGGCGTACGCCACGTACACGGCTTGCAGGATGAACCAGGCGGTGTTGAAGAACACGGCGGTGATCAGCACGGGACGCAGCAATGCATGCGCCGCGACAAACGCAGCGCCTTCGCGCAATTGCGCCAGGATGCCGGGGCGCAAGGGGGCGGCACCGGGCGGCGCATCCCGCGCAGGCGCTTCTGCATCAGACCCCGCCTCTTGCGGTAAGCCCGCCAGGCACACCGCCGCCAGCAGCGACAAGGTGGTGGCCAGCACATAGGCGATGGGCGCGCCCATCCAGCCCACCAGCGCGCCGCCCGCCGCCGGCCCGGCCGAGAACGCGCAGCTGCGCGCCAACTCCAGCCAGCGGTTGGCATTGGCCAGGTCGCCGGCCCGCACCAGGCGCGGCACCAGCGCCGGGGCCGATACGTTGTACGCCACGGTGCCCACTGCACCCAGGAAACCCAGCGCCGCCAGCCACGTCAGGTTCAGCGCGCCCATCCAAAGCAGCGCCAGCAAGACCAACAGGCTGGCCGCGCGCACGCATTCGGCCCCCGTCATCAGCGCCTTGCGCGACATCCGGTCGGCCAGGACGCCCGCCGGCAGCGACAGCAGCAGAAACGGCAAGGTCTGCGCCGCTTGCAGCGCGCCGGTCTGCGCGGCCGTGGCGCCCAGCGTCAAAACCGCCACCAACGGGGCAGCGGCCAATGCCATCTGTTCGGAAAACTGGGCGGCCAGGTTGGACGCGGCCAAGCGGCGAAAGGCGGCGGGCAGGGAAGACAGGACGGGCGGGACGGGCATGAAGGGATGGGGCAGGGGCTGCAATCGCGCCGGAAACGGCAAGGGCACGATCATGATCGTGCCCTTGATGGCCTGCACTCCGGTCCTTGCCATGGACCCCGCGACGTTGAGGCGACAGGCCGCGCGGCCCGCCGCAACGGTCACACTTCCCGTCAGGGTATCGGCGGATAGTCGCCGTAGCCGTCGGGCCAGGGCGTCAGCACCTCGTAGCCGGTGTCGGTCACAACCACCATGTGTTCCCATTGCGCCGACAGCGAGCGGTCTTTGGTGACCACCGTCCAGCCGTCCGGCAACTGCTTGGTGGCCGGCTTGCCGGCGTTGATCATCGGTTCAATCGTGAACATCATGCCGGGTTGCAATACCAGCCCTTCGCCGGGGCGGCCGTAGTGCAGCACTTGCGGCTCGTCGTGATAGATCTGGCCGATGCCGTGGCCGCAATATTCGCGCACGATGCTGAAGTGTTCGCGATGCGCCACCGTCTGGATGGCGTGGCCGATGTCGCCCAGCGTGGCGCCGGGCTTGACGGCCATGATGCCGGCGCGCGTGGCTTCGTACGTGGTGTTGACCAGGCGGCGCGCCAAGGGGCTGGGCTGGCCCACGTAGTACATGCGGCTGGTGTCGCCAAACCAGCCATCCTTGATGACGGCCACGTCGATGTTCAGGATGTCGCCGTTTTTCAGCACCTTGGCCGACGGGATGCCGTGGCAGATGACGTGGTTGACCGACGCGCAGATCGTTTTCGGAAAGCCGTGGTAACCGACGTTGGCCGGAATGGCCTTCAACACGTTGACGATGTATTCGTTGCAGATGCGGTCGAGCTCGTCGGTGGTGACGCCGGGGCGCACGTGTTCGCCGATCATGTGCAGCACTTCGGCCGCCATGGCGCCGGCCTTGCGGGCCATGGCGATATCAGCGGCGGATTTGATGGAAACCTTGCGCGCCATTTACGCAACCTCCTGGGCGGCGTCCGGCGTGCGCCGGGACAGCGATGCAATCGTGAAGCCTTCGCTTTGTTCGATGCGGATCAGCAACTGGCAGATGTCCGCGTGGCACATCTCGGGGTAAAGCTCGGACAGCATGCCGATGCGCATCCAGTGTTCAGCTTGGGAATTGATCGAGCGGCTGAGCGCGCTGCTGGCGACACGCAGATTCTCATGCATCTGCTCGGAAATTTTGACGAGGCCCATGAAGGAATGATCCGTATATGGTTTGTATATGGATCGTATAGTACTGCGCGCGACGATCACGTGCAAACGGGGCAAACGGGGCAGACGCGGCAAACGGGGCAAACGGGGAAGACGGGGCAACCGGGGCAATCCGGGCAAATCGGAGCAAACCGAAGCCACCCGGCGCCGGCCCTGGCCGGCGTTCGCCCCGGCTTCAGCCTTGCTGGCTGAGCGCGCGGGCGATGCGGTTTTTCGACACGGTGGTCTTGGGCACCTTGAACGGGAACCACGTACGCACGTCTTCGTCCAGGCCGATGCCATGCATGAAGTTGTAGATAGCTTTTTTCAGCGCGCGGCCCAGCGCGTCGTGGTCCACGCCCGTGGGGTCATGAAAGCCGATGTCGTTCTTGGCGAACGTGACGGGCGGCAGGGGTTGCAGCGTGACGCCGTATTCCTCGGGGTTCTTGCCCACCGGCGAATGCACCGTACAGGCAAAGCGGTGGAAGAAGCCGCTTTGGATACAGTCGTTGGCGAACAGCTGGCGCACGTATTCCAGCGCGTCCACGGTGTCTTGCACCGTTTGCGTGGGAAAGCCGTACATCAGGTAGGCGTGCACCAGGATGCCGGCGTCGGAAAACGCCCGCGTGACGCGCGCCACCTGATCCACCGACACGCCTTTCTTCATCAGGTTCAACAAGCGGTCGGACGCCACTTCCAGGCCGCCCGACACTGCAATGCAACCGCTGTCGGCCAGCAGTTCGCACAATTCCGGGCTGAACGTTTTTTCAAAGCGGATATTGCCCCACCACGAAATGCCCGCGTTGCGGTCGATGAGTTCGGTGGCCAGCGCCTTCAGCGATTTGGGCGGCGCGGCTTCGTCCACGAAATGGAAACCGGTCTGCCCGGTTTCTTGCACGATGGCTTCGATGCGGTCGGCCAGCACCGAAGCGGATGCGCCCTCGTAACGGCCGATGTAGTCCAGGCTGACGTCGCAGAAGCTGCATTTTTTCCAGTAGCAGCCATGCGCCACGGTCAGCTTGTTCCAGCGCCCGTCGCTCCAGAGGCGGTGCATGGGGTTCAGCATGTCCAGCAGCGACAGGTAGCGGTCCAGCGGCAGGCCGTCCCACGTGGGCGTGCCCACTTCGGCAAAGGCCACGTCCGGTTCGACCAGGTTCACGTATTGGACGGCGCCGCTGTCCTTGTCGCGCAGAAACGTGCGCACCAGACGCTGGCGCGAGCGCTTGCCTTGCACGTGTTCCAGCAGCGCCAGCAACGGGCGTTCGCCGGCGTCCAGGCTGACGAAGTCGAAGTAGTCGAACACGCGCGGGTCTTTCAGTTCGCGCAGTTCGGTGTTGACGAAGCCGCCGCCCAGCACGGTGATGATGCCCGGGTCCTGCGCCTTGATGGTTTGCGCAATGCGGAACGCCGCGTATACCGCGCCCGGAAACGGCACCGACAGCAGCACCATCGTTGGCTGATGGCGGGCCAGGGCGTCGATCGTCAGGCCGTGCAGCGTGTCGTCCACCAGCGTGGGCGCGCCGGCCAGGGCGTTGGCCAAAGGGTCGAACGTGGGTTGGCTGCCGGCCAGCGATTCGGCGTAGCGCACGAATTCAAAGCGCGAGTCCACCGCGTCGCGTAGCACATCCGCCAGGTCATTCAGGTACAGCGTGGCCAGGTGCTTGGCCCGATCTTGCAGCCCCAAGGCGCCGAACGCCCAGCCCAGCGGGTCGCCACCGTCTTCGTCCATATAGACGTCCAAGGTGCTGAAACGCGGGCCTTCCGGCAGAAAGTGACGGCCCACGATGCGGTGCGCCAGCGTGGAATCGCGGCCTTGCAAAAACGCGATGGTCGGGCCGATGGTGGCCAGGTAGCGCGGCTGCATCGCCACGAACGCCTGGATGGCGGGCGTGTGCTTTTCAAGCGGCAACGTGGCGATCCGGTCCGCCACGGCGCGCAGGCCGTCGCCCGACAACAGGCGCAACACCAGCGCAAGCGCCAGGTCTTCCTGATAGGCAGTGACCCCCCGCGACCGCAAAAAGCCGGTCAGATAGGCGGTGGAGGGGTAGGGCGTATTGAGCTGCGTCATCGGGGGGATGATCGACAGCACACGGATAGGCAAGGTGGACATGAGGCACGGCGACGGGGCCGTCAAAGCGGGTGGGGGCGATGGGTGGCCGGACGGGGTGGCCGGATACGGATGGGCTTAATTATAGGCAGGGCCGGCAACCCGGGCGCACGGGCTAGCCTTGCCGCGCCTTGGCCCGCGAGGTCTTTTTCGCGGCGCCCGAGCGCGTGCTTTCCTTGGGCGCGGGCGCCGTGGCCGCGTGGATCTGTTCCATCCACATCAGCGCGTCCGTGTACGACAGGAACTGTTGCAGGTAACCGGGCGACAGCTCGCGCATGAGCGACAGCGCGCGGTGCACCAGCTGGTTGGAATTGAGCGGGCCGGCGTTCTTGTGCACCTGCTCTTGCGACTGGCGCACCTGCCGGTCGGCGCTGACGCGCGACCAGACACCGCGAAAATACTCCAGCATCTGCACGTCGGGATACGCCTCGCGCAGGCCAAGCGCATCGCGGTCCCAGGTCGGGTCGTTGTCCGGGGCGTCGGGGTACGTCAGGTAGGCCAGCAGCTGGGTCAGCGCGGCGGGAGCGGATTGGGGGGTGGCAGGGGCGGCAGGCGATGCCTCGGCCGAATCCATCGTCGAAGCGTCCGGCTCCACTGCCTCCAGCAGCTGCGCATAAGCGCGCAGATGCGTGTCCAACTTGTCCTCCAGCTGTTGGCGGGCAAGGCCTTGCAGGGCGGCGGTGCGCCGCGCCATGGATTGAAGAAAGCGAAAGCGCACCGGGTCGAGGCGGTCGGCACCGCTGTCGCCCCAGGCGTCCAGGGTGGCTTGTGCCGCCAGCGTGGGCACGTCAACGCCCGCTGCGTCCGCCGCGTCGGCGGCGCCCGCGGTATCCACGGCGTGGGCGGCCTGGACGGCATTGATTGGGTCCACGGCATCCGCCGCGTCCACGCCGTCCACGCCATTCACGGCATCCACCGCGCCGCCGACATCGTCGTTACTGTTCACGCGGCTTTCCCGGCTCATTGGACGGCTTGGGGATGGGCGTGATTTCCACGCGGCGGTTCTTGGCGCGGCCGGCTTCGTCGGCGTTCGATGCCACCGGCTGCTCGGACCCAAAGGCGGCGGCGAACACGGTGGCGGACGGCACGCCTTCGTCGATCAACGCGCGCGTGACCGTCAGCGCGCGCTGCGCCGACAAGTCCCAGTTGTCCGCAAAGCGGCGGTTGCCTTCGCGCACCTGCTGGTCGTCGGTGTAGCCGCTGACCATCAGGATTTCGTCGTGCGTCTTCAGGTACGCGGCCAGCGGTTCGATCAGTGTCTTCAAGACCTCGCGCCCTTCGGGCTGCAACTGGTCCGAGTTCAAGGCGAACAGCACGCTGCCGCTGATGCCGATGCGGCCGTTGATCAAGGTCACGCGGCCGGCGGCCAGCGGCCCCGCCAGCGCCTGCTCCAGCGTTTCGCGCCGCTGCGTTTCTTCCTGGCGTTGCTTGACCTCTTCTTCCAGCTGCGTCGACAGTTGCAGCTGCACGCCGATCACGCTGACCAGAATCAGCACGAACGCGCCCAGCAGCACCGACATCAAGTCGCCGAAGACGGCCCAGGCCGGTGCGGAGGCTTCGACGCCGCCGTCGATGTCCTCGCTCATGCGATCTGCTCTCCGGCGGTGGCGCGCTGGGTGGCCAGCTGTTGCAGGTTTTCAATGATCTGCTTTTGCGACATCAGGCTCAGGTCCACCACTTCGCGCGCCTGCGCGACGTAGTACGACAGTTGCTCGTCGCCGCGCGCGATGGACTTGTCCAGCGCGGCTTCGATGCGTTGCAGGTGCGCCACCAGCTTGTCGTTGGACTCGCCGAACAGCTGCACCGCCGCGCCGAACGATTCGCCCAGGCTGGCCACTTCCACGGCGCTGCTGGTCACTGCCGCAGCCACATCGGTCAGCTTGCCGGTCTCGGCTTGGACGCGGTCGGTGAACTGCGTGCCCACGCGTTCCAGCAGCTCGGCCGACGAGGCCACCAGCGCATCCACGGCCGTGCGCTGTTCGGCGGCGGTGTGGTTGACGGCGTTAAGCAAGGTGTCCAGCGTTTCCAAGAGGCGGTTGCGCTCTTGCAGCATGTCGTTGTCGCGCACCATGCTGTCGGAAAGCTTCTGGCGCAGTTCGCCGATGACGTCGGCGGCGGCCTTGGGCGCTTCCGATGCGGCTTGCACCAATCGGCCGATTTCGGTGATGGTCTCGCTGGCATGCGCCTGCGTTTGCGCGGTGATGTCGTTGGCGGTTTGCGCCAGCGTGTCGGCAACGGCGGCCAGCTTGCCGGTCCACGCGGCCAAGCGTTCTTCGTCCTTGGCGGCCAGCGCCGCTTGCAGATCGGCGTGGGATTGGTCAAGCGTTTGCAGCAACGATGCCGAATGCTGTTCGAACGTGGCGGCGGCGGCCTCCAGCGCCTGCTGGTTGCCGTCGGCCAGTTGCTGGTTGACCTGCTCCTGGCGCGCCTGGGCGTCGGTCCAGGCCTGGGTGACCTGGCTTGCCGCCGTCTCCAGGCGGGTGGACGCGGTGTCCAGCACGCTTGCCTGCGCCTCGGCCTGCGCCGTGATTGTTTGCGTGGTGTGCGCCAGCGCCTGCGTCAATTCCTGCTGGCGGGTGGCGGCCTGCGCGCCCGCCAATTCCCATTCCTGGCCCAGCGCATCGGCCAGCGCGGCCAGCTTGCCGGTCCAGGCAGCCAGGCGCGCTTCGTCCTTGGACGCCAGCGCGGCTTGCAGATCGGCGTGCGATTGATCCAGCTTTTGCAGCAGCGATGCGCCGTGCTGCTCGAACGTGGCGGCGGCGCTCGTCAGGGCTTGCTGGTTGTCGGCGGCCAGCTTGGCGCTGACCTGTTCCTGGCGCGCCTGCGCCTCGGTCCAGGCCTGCGTCACGCTGCTGGCGGCGGTTTCCAGGCGGGCAGACACGCTTTCCAGCAGGCGCGCCTGCGCTTCGGTCTGGCCGGTGACGTCCAGCGCCGTCAGCGCCAGTGCGTCGCTGATCTCCTGCTGGCGCGCCACGGTATGGTCGCCCGCGGCCTTCCACTCCTGCCCCAAGGTGGCCGCCATGGCGGTCAGCGTGCCGGTCCAGGCAGCCAGGCGTTCGTGGTCCTTGACGGCCAGCGCCGTTTGCAGATCGGCGTGCGACTGATCCAGCTTTTGCAGCAGCGATGCCGAATGCTGCTCGAACGCAGCGGCGGCGGTCGTCAAGGCTTGTTGGTTGTCGGCGGCCAGCTTTTCGGCCACTTCGCTCTGGCGATCCAGCGCGGTGTTCCAGCGGTCCGACACGCTGTTGGCGGCGGATTCCAGGCGGGTCGATACGTTCTGCAGCAGCTGCGCCTGCGCTTGGGCTTGCGCGCCGATGTCGCGCGCGGTGCCGGCCAGCGCGGCGCTGATGGCTTCCTGCCGAGTCGCGGTCTGCGCACCGGCCTGTTCCCATTCAGCGCGCAACGTGGCAGCCGTAGCGGCAAGCGATTCGGTCCAGGCGGCCAGACGCGCTTCGTCCTTGGACGCCAACGCCGCTTGCAGGTCCGCATGCGACTGGTCCAGCGTGCGCAGCAGCGATGCAGAATGCTGCTCGAAGGCGGCGGCGGCGGTGGTCAGGGCTTGTTGGTTGTCGGCAGCCAGCTTTTCGGCCACTTCGCTCTGGCGATCCAGGGCAGTGTTCCAGCGGTCAGACACGTTATTGGCGGCGGCTTCCATGCGGGCCGACACCGCTTCCAGCACGCTGGCTTGCGCGGCGGCCTGGGCGTTGATGTCGCGCACGGTCTGCGCCAGCGTGTCGCTGATGGCCTGTTGCCGGGTGGCGGCTTGCGTGCCGGCCTGTTCCCATTCCTGGCGCAGCGTGGCGCCCATGGCGCCCAGCGTTTCGGTCCAGGCGGCCAGGCGTTGCTGGTCGCGCGAGGCCAGTTCCGATTGCAGCAAACTGTGCGAATCGTTCAGCGTGCGCAACAGCGATGCCGAGTGCTTTTCGAAGCTGGCGGCGGCAGCCGTCAGCGCTTGCAGATTGTCGCCCGCCAGCTTTTCGCTGACGTGTTCCTGGCGCGACAACGCCGCCGTCCAGGCCTCGGACAGGTTGCCCGACGACGCTTCCAGCCGCGCCGACACACCGTCCAGCAAGGCGGCCGAGCGCTGTTCAAAGGTTTCGGCAAAGCGGTCCAGCGAGGCACGCAGATCTTGCGCCAGCGTCTCGCTGGCGCGTTGCTGGCCGGCCAGCGCCTGGTTCCAGATGTCGGCCACATTGCTGGTGGATGCCTGGAAGCCCGAGGTCAGGCTGCTCAGTTGCTGCTGCACGGCCTGTGCCACGGTGTCTTGCAGGCTGGCGGTTTCGCGCGACAGGCTTTCCATCGTGGCTTGCACCACTGGCTGCAAGGCCACGCCGGCAGAGCGCGCGCTTTCGGCCACGCCTTCTTTCATGGACTGCTCCATCACGGCAGCCAGGCGGGCGTACGCCGCCTCGGCCTTGCCCTGGAATGCGTCCTGGCTGGCCAACTGGCGTTCGTTCAGGGAACGCGTCTGCTGTTCCATGCCCTGCATCATGGCTTGCAGGCGGTCAACCAGCGTGGGCATGGCTTCGGCCTGGCGCTGCATGACTTCGGCCTGGCGTTGCAGCAGCTTGAACGATTCTTCGCGCTGATAGCTTTGCGAGTACACGCGCAGCGTGGTGGCGATCTTGGCGTCAAGCAGCTGCGCGGCCTGCACGCGTTCGCGGCGGCACAGCGCGGCCAGCAGGCCCAGCATGGCGGACGTGGCCACGCCGGCAATCGAGGTGCCGAACGCAAAGCCCAGGCCCTTGACCGGCGCGGCGAGCGAGGCGCGGATGGCGCCCAGGTCAGTGGCGCTTTCCAATGCCATGCCGGTGCCGCGCAGCGTCACAACCATGCCCAAAAAGGTGCCCAGCATGCCCAGCAAAACCAGCAGGCCGACCAGATACGGGGCCAGCGCCGGGCCGGGCAAACCCACCCGTTCGCCTTCCACGCGCAGCCGGACGGCGTTGCGCAGGCTGGCCGGTAATTGGTCCAGCCACGAGGCCAGGCTGGCAGGCGGTTCGTTCAGCGAGGTGCTGGCGCGCGCCAGCCCGCTGGTGGCTTGCTGATAGCGCAGCAGTTCCCAAGCGCCCGCCAGATAGCAGACGCCGATCAGCAGCGTCACGGCCAGCGCCAGCGGGTTCGTCCCCGCATAGCCCGCGCCAATCCAGCCCACAACGGCCAAGCCGGCCACAAATACAACGAAATTGATCAGAGTCTTGGACATGGTGTCCTGGTTAGCTGGCGCGAAGGGCGGCAAGCAGCCCTTCGACCGGTTGTAGTCGAACATCCAATTCGGCAAGCAGGACGCTGCGCATATCCTTGCGGAAAACGTCCAGCCAGGCGCCGGGGGTGACAGGCGGTGTTGCGGTTGCCGGCACGGGCGCCTTGCCGTTGCCGTCCTCCAGCTTGGCGGCGCGATCGGTGGGCGGTGCAGCGTCGGCTTCGGCAGCGGGTGCGTCCACGGGTGCATCCACAGACGCATCCACGGGCGCCAACGCCGCCGCCTCGGCCAGCCGCAAGCGCTCGAAATGCCCCTGCAAAAGCTTGGGGATCGCGCCGAACAGCGCGCGTTCCTTGGGCAGCAGCGCCCGGTCCATGATGGCGTCCACCACGGCCAGACGGGTCATCTCGCCATTTTTGGCCGCGACCATTCCGCGCAGACGGCTGCGCAAGTTGCCCACGCTGGTCTCCATCGTGTGCTGCAACGACAGGTAGCGCTGGCGAAAATTCGAGTAATCGGCCTCGGCCTGCTCGACGGCTGCCGACTTCTTGGCCGGCGCCTGTCCCGGCACGATCCGCTTGGCGCTTGTGGCTGCCGTGTCGCTGGCGATGGCGTCGGCCAGCGTCGTGCGCACGCGCGCGCATTCCCGCTCTTCGGCGCTACTGAACATGCGCGCGCCGGGGGCGATCACCGGCGGGCTCGTGTTCAGGGCCGCGGACAGTGCGATCGCGTCCGTCCAACCAAGCCACTGGCTCAAATGGTCGGACAACGATTGCCTGGATTCCGGAACGTCGACATCCGTCAGGCGAGTCAGCAAGCGAATGAGCGTCGGGCCGCTTAAACCTGTGCGCTGTGGGGCTTGCAACATACCACCAGAGTCAAAAAGGGGGGAGTTTACACGCTGGCGGGCCGCCCAAGGGTGGGGGAATCATGGTGACCATGTAAATGGGGTCGCATCCCTTGCCCCCACGCACGCGTCGTGCTTGCCACCAGCGTCGCGCCTGGGCCGAAGGCGCGGGCCGGCAGGGCGGCAGGTGGCGGGCGGCAGCGGCAGGGCCGGGGCTGGCGGAACAGGAGATCAGGCCACGGCCAGCGGTGGTAGATTGATGCGCGGCCGAAGCCAAGGCCGAAGCCCGGACCCAGGCGAGACCGAGGCCAATGCCAAGGCCAAAGCCAAAGCCAAAGCCAAAGCCAAAGCTGAAGCCGATGCCGAAGCCCAAGCCCATACAGGGAAACTTCAGTTGCCTGAGCACTCCATCGATTTGCCGATCACCCGCGCGGCGCGTGCCTTGGCCGCCGGCGACCCGTTGACGGCGCTGAACCAGGTGTCGCTGCGTGACGATGCCCCGGCGCTGGCCTTGCGCGGCATCGCCATGGCGCAACTGGGCGACTTCGCCCGGGCCAACGCGCTGTTGCGCAAGGCCGCGCGTGCCTTCGGGCCAGCCAACCCGGCCGCGCGCGCCCGTTGCATCGTGGCCGAAGCCGAAGTCGCCTTGGCCTCGCGCGATCTGGCGTGGCCCGAAAAGTCGCTGGCCGCCGCTCGCACCGCCTTGTCCGTCCACGGCGACCCCGTCAACGCCGCGCACGCCGCCTACTTGCAGGCGCGGCGGCTATTGCTGCTGGGTCGCCTGGACGAAGCCGACCGGGCCCTGGCCGGCGTGGACGCCCCGGCCATGCCTGCCGCGTCCCGCGCGATCCACGAATTGATCGCGGGCGGCATCGCGCTGCGCCGGCTGCGCGCGCACGACGCCGCAGCGGCGCTGGCCCGTGCCGAGCACGCCGCGCGCCAGGCCGGCGTGCCCGCCTTGGTGGCCGAAGTGGACCACGCCGTGCAGGCGCTGCACGCGGTGGCCGCCCGTCACGTCACGCCGGACGGCACGCGCGACCTGACGCTGGCCGACGCCGAGGCGCTGCTGGCGTCCCCGGCGCTGATCGTCGACGCGTGCCGCAATGCCGTGCGGCAAGGCGAACGGATCGTGCCTTTGGCCAGCCGCCCGATTCTGTTTGCCTTGGCGCGGTTGCTTGCCCAGGGCTGGCCACACGACGTCAGCCGCGAATTCCTGATTGCCCGCGCTTTTCGCACCGGCTTTCAAGACGATTCGCATCGCGCCCGCCTGCGTGTGGAAATCGGACGCTTGCGGACCGCGTTGCGGCCATTGGCGGCGGTGACCGCCACGCGTGACGGCTTTGCGCTGCGACCCCACGCCGATCTGGGCGTCATCGTGCTGGCGCGTCCGGTCGACGTGGCCGACCGGGATCACGCCGCAGTGCTGGCTTGCCTGGTTGACGGCCAGGCCTGGTCCAGCTCGGCCCTGGCGCTGGCGCTGGGCGCCAGTCAGCGCACCGTGCAGCGGGCGTTGGATGCGCTGGCCGCGTCGGGCCAGGTGCTGCCGCTGGGCCAGGGCAGGGCGCGCCGCTGGACGACGCCCAGCGTGCCGGCGTTCACGACAAGCTTGTTACTCCCCACTCTCATGCCCGGTCAGTAGGATGAAGTTTCCCCTCTTTCAAGGAAGCAACCATGAAACGAAGCCAAGCTGAAATCGTCCGTGAATACGGCCCGTTCCCCGGTGCCGACGCCGTGCATGGCGTCAGCTACGACGGTCGCCATGTGTGGGTCGCGCTGGGCGAAAAGCTGATCGCGCTGGACCCTGAGTCCGGCGAAACCCTGCGCACGCTGGACGTCGTGGCCAACGCCGGCACGGCCTTCGACGGCAAGCATCTCTATCAGATCGCCGAAGGGAAAATACAGAAGCTTGACCCGGTCAGCGGCAAGGTGCTGGCAAGCATTCCCGCGCCGGGCGGCGGCGATGACTCGGGCATGGCCTGGGCCGACGGCTCGTTGTGGGTCGGGCAGTACCAACAACGCAAGATCCACCAGGTGGACCCGGAGACGGGCCGCGTCCTGCGCACCATTGATTCGAACCGCTACGTGACCGGTGTCACGTGGGTGGACGGCCAGCTGTGGCACGGCACCTGGGAAGAAAACGCACGCGAACTGCGGCGTCTTGAGCCCGACACGGGCGCCGTGCTGGAAAGCATCGACATGCCCGAAGGCGTGGGCGTGTCGGGTTTGGAATCCGACGGCGCCGACCGCTTTTTCTGCGGCGGTGGCAACGCGGGCAAGGTGCGCGCCGTGCGCCGCCCGACCTGATCCACCCGCACGCCGAACGACGTTCTTGCCCGCGCGCCGCCATGTCCGCACATGGCGGCGCGCTTGTTTATCGCGGCCAAACGCGCTAGGTCCTTCGGCTAGGGTAAGTCCTGACAAACAGCTGATTGTCAGCCGTTAGTCAGGAAGGTTTAATCAGCAAAAAGTTGCAACGCAGTCGTAGCCCCGACACCGGGAAGCTCGCAGCAGGCGTTTCCCCGCGTCCCCCGCAGGTGCAGTTACTACACGCTGGTCCATGTAGTCCACCAAGGAGACAAGTAGCCATGCAACACGTCACAAAGCCCCGCCGCAAGTTCATCTCGGGCGCTGCCGTCGCCGGCGCCGCCGCACTGGGTTTCCCTGCCGTGACACGGGCGCAGAATGCGCCGGTTTCATTGCGGTTCCAAAGCACCTGGCCCGCCAACGACATTTTTCACGAGTTCGCGCGCGACTATGCGCAAAAGGTCAACGACATGGCCGGCGGCCAGTTGAAGATCGAAGTCTTGCCGGCCGGCGCGGTGGTCAAGGCGTTCGACCTGCTGGACGCGGTATCGGCCGGCACGCTGGACGGCGGGCACGGCGTCGTGGCCTATTGGTACGGCAAGAACACGGCCGTGGCGCTGTGGGGCTCGGGGCCGTCATTCGGCATGGATGCCAACATGTTGCTGGCCTGGCATGAATACGGCGGCGGCAAGGAATTGCTGACCGAAATCCAGAAGGCCATGGGCGTGAACGTGGTGTCGTTGATGTACGGCCCGATGCCGACGCAGCCGTTTGGCTGGTTCAAGCGCCCGGTCACCAAGGTGGAAGACGTCAAGGGCGTGAAGTTCCGCACGGTGGGCCTGGCCATCGACATGTACACGGCCATGGGCGCGGCGGTGAACGCCTTGCCCGGCGGCGAAATCGTGCCGGCGCTGGATCGCGGGCTGCTCGATGGCGCCGAGTTCAACAACGCGTCGTCCGACCTGGCGCTGGGCTTTCAAGACGTGTCCAAGATCTGCATGCTGCAAAGCTTTCACCAAAGCGCGGAGCAGTTTGAAGTGCTGTTCAACAAGGCCAAGTACGACTCGCTGCCGCCGCACTTGAAGCACGTGCTTAGCTACGCGGCGCAGGCCAGCAGCGCCGATATGTCGTGGAAGGCGGCAAACCGCTATTCGCAGGACTACATCAAGCTGCAGAAGGAACACAACGTCAAGTTCTACAAGACGCCGGACGCCATCTTGCAGCAACAGTTGAAGATCTGGGACGAGATGATCGCCAAGCGTTCCGCCGAGAATCCGCTGTTCAAGAAAGTGCTGGATTCGCAGCGCGCGTTTGCCGAGCGGGTGGGGCGTTGGCACGGGGATACCTCGGTCAATTACCGGATGGCCTACAACCATTATTTTTCGCGCACCAGCAAGCCGGCCTGACCTTATCCCAGGCCCATCGATGCTTCGTCTTATCCGCCTGATCGACCGCGTCTCCACCTTCGTCGGCAAGACCTTTGCCTGGCTGATCGTTGTGCTGACCCTGCACGTGTGCTGGGAGGTGGCGGCGCGGTATCTGCTGAACCAACCCAGCGCGTGGGCGTTCGACATGCAGATGATGTATTACGGCGTGCTCTTCATGATGGCCGGCGCCTACACGCTGGCCAAGAACGGGCACGTGCGCGGCGACATCCTCTACGGCTTTCTGCCGCCGCGCGTGCAGGCGGGGTTGGACGTGCTGCTGTACCTGGTGTTCTTCTTTCCCGGCGCCATCGCGCTGGTCTGGGCGGGCTGGTATTACGCCGGCTACTCCATCGCCATCGGCGAGCATTCCTCGCTGATGGCCAACGGACCGCCCATCTATCCGTTCAAGGCGTTCATCCCCGTGGCGGGCGCGGTGTTGCTGCTGCAAGGCGTGGCCGAGGTGCTGCGTTGCGTGCTGTGCCTGCAACGCGGGGCGTGGCCATCGCGCGAGGAAGATGTCGAGGAAGTGGACGTGGACAAGCTCAAGAAAATGGTGCACGTCAAAGACGAGGACATCGTCCAGCTTGACCGCTACGTGACCCCGCCCGGGGAGCCGCGCCGATGAAAATCCACAAGGCCTTGTGGTTCGGCTTGTCGTGCATCGGAATCGTGCTGCTGATGATCGCGTTCCTGACGCCGTGGGGCGAACTGACCACGGGGCACATCGGGCTGTTGATGCTGGCGCTGATCGTGGTGGCGATCATGCTGGGCTTTCCCACGGCGTTCACGCTGATGGGCATGGGCGTGCTGTTCACCTTCCTGGCGTACTACATGCAAAGCGCCGACGCGGGTCGGTCGGTGGGGCAGACGCTGGACCTGATGGTGCAGCGCACGTACGCCACGATGACCAACGATTCGCTGATTTCGATTCCGCTGTTCGTGTTCATGGGGTACCTGGTCGAACGCGCCAACCTGATCGAAAAGTTGTTCCGGTCCATGCATCTGGCGCTGGCGCGCCTGCCGGGCGCGCTGGCGGTTGCCACGCTGGCCACGTGCGCGATCTTCGCCACGGCCACCGGCATCGTCGGCGCGGTGGTGACGCTGATGGGGCTGCTGGCCATGCCCGCCATGTTGAAGGCGGGCTACAGCGTGCGCCTGACGGCGGGGTCGATCACGGCGGGCGGCTGCCTGGGCATCTTGCTGCCGCCGTCGGTGATGCTCATCGTCTACGGCGCGACCACCGGCGTGTCGGTGGTGCAGCTGTACGCGGGCGCGCTGTTTCCCGGCATCATGCTGGCCGGCCTGTACATGCTGTATGTGATCCTGGTGGCCAAGCTGCGTCCCGACATGGCGCCGCCGCTGCCCGTCAGCGAACGCGGCGTGCCGCTGTCGCCCGAAGCCAAGACGCTGGCCGCCGCCGGCTACACGCGCGCGTTGTCGGGCATGGTGGCGGCGCTGTTCAAGGGCCGGCGCAATCACGGGGTGCCGTTCGGCTTCATGCTGCGCAACCTGGTCACGGTGCTGGCGCCGCTGGCGCTGACGGTATTGCTGGTGGCCGTGGTGCATCACGGCGTGACGCGTCCGATCGTGGAATACGACATTCCGGCGGAATTGCAGTTGGGATCGGGCGGGTTTGATTCCGGCCTGAGCGAGCCCGGGGCGGACGGCTTGGCAGAGCCGCCGGGCGGGGGACTGGCGGAGCCACCCATCGGGGGATTGGCGGAGCCTCCCATCGGGGGACTGGCGGAGCCACCCATCGGGGGACTGGTGGAGCCACCCATCGGGGGGCTGGCGGAGCCACCCGTCGGGGGACTGGCGGAGCCACCCATCGGGGGACTGGTGGAGCCACCCGTCGGGGGACTGGCGGAGCCACCCGTCGGCGGGTCGGCGGCGCCTTCCGCTGGTCAATTGGCGGAACCGCCATCGCCCGGCGCCGCGGACTCGTCCGCCTCTGCGTCCCGCCCCGCACCCACCGGGTTTTGGATATTCGTCGCCGTCTGCGCGGTGGTGCTGGCCGTGTTCTATGCCGCCCTGACGTGGGCGCGGCTGGAAATCTTCAAGATGCTGATGGGCTCGTTCTTCCCTTTGGCAGTGATGATTGCCGCCGTGCTGGGCTCGATCGCGTTCGGCCTTGCCACCCCCAGCGAAGCGGCCGCCATGGGGGCCATGGGCGGGGCCTTGCTGGCCTTGGCCTACCGCCGGCTGAACCTGCCCGTGCTGCGCGAATCCGTATTCCTAACCGCCAAGACCACCGCGATGGTGTGCTGGCTGTTCGTGGGCTCGTCGATCTTTTCCGCCGCGTTCGCGCTGCTGGGCGGCCAGCGCATCATTGAAGAATGGGTGCTGTCGCTGGGCTTGACGCCGATTCAGTTCCTGTTGCTGGCGCAGGTCATCATCTTTTTGCTGGGCTGGCCGCTGGAGTGGACCGAGATCATCGTGATCTTCATGCCCATCTTCGTGCCCCTGTTGAATGCCTTTGGTATCGACCCGCTGTTCTTCGGCCTGCTGGTGGCGCTGAACCTGCAAACCGCCTTTCTGTCGCCGCCCGTGGCCATGTCGGCGTTCTATCTAAAGGGCGTCTCGCCGCCGCACGTGACGTTGAACCAGATCTTCCTGGGCATGATGCCGTTCATGGGGATCCAGGTAGTGGCGATTTTCCTGTTGTACGTGTTCCCGGGCATCGGCATGTGGCTGCCCACGGTGCTGTATCGCTAGGCCGGACGATCCGTGGTGGCGGAATGTGCCGGCGCTGTGTCGGCGCTGTCTCGACGCTGTGTCGGCGCATTGCCGGTGCTTTGCCGGCGCTGTGCCGGTGCTTTGCCGTGCATTGCCATGCCCACGCCTTGCCGATGCTTCAGTCGCGATTACTCGCGCACCAGATACGCCTGCCCACCCGGTGCCAGATACGGCGTCAGGTCCTTGAACGGCACCGTGGCGTGCGTGCCCAGGCACACGCCCATCGCGTGGCCCACGCCGGATACCGACAAGGTCAGCACGCCCGGCGCCTCGGTTCCCAAGGCCAGATAGCTGGGCCAGAGGTCCGAGCATTCCTTCAGCGAATCGTCGTCACCGCCCTCGATCTTCATGTCGGCTTGCGGCGCGCGGGCCTTGTCGATCAACGCAAGCAGCGCGGGGCTGGCTTCGCGCCATCCGTTTTCGCCCGGCACGTACGCATCCAGCACGCGGTTCCAATCCAGGTATTTGCCTTGAAGCAGGTCGAAGGTGTAGGGCTCGAAATGGTTGTTGGGGTGCGCGCCGCCGCAGTACAGGCTGCCGGATTCGGTCACGGTCATCAGCGCGGTGGATAGCCATTGCACGGTGATGGCTTCCTCGTCATAGCTGCCCAGCGTGCCGGCGGCCGGATTGTCGTTGGTGTAGGCAGACGCCTTGCAAGCCAGCGCCGCCAGGCTCATCTGCCAGTGGCGCTGTTCAAGCAGCGCGTTGACGCGGGCCATCACCTGAGGATCGGGGTGGCGGCTCAGGCGCGGGTAGCTGAACTGTGTGCGGGGGTCGCGCCACATGCGGTAGGCGACGGCGCCGGTGCCGCTGTCAGCGCCGACCGGCACGGCGTGGCCGGCCAGCTTCAAGGTCTCGTAGGGGGCGTTGTTGGCGTTGATGCTTACGCCGTGATCGATGCCGCTGCCCATGCCGCCGCTGATCGCATCGGTAACGGCCTGCCCGCTGCCCGGCGCCAGCGCGCGAGGGTCGTACCGCGCCACGCGCCGCAGCGCGAAGGCGCGTTGTTTGCCCGTGCGGGCATCGACCCAGTGGCCGCGATACCCGTCGCCGTCGCGGTGCCCTTGCCAGGTGGCGGCTGCGGCGGCCTCGGCGTCCGGGGCAATGCCCGCTTCCTGTAGTTCATAAAACGGTCGCGGTTCCGCCAGGGCTTCGGGCGGGCCTTGCAAGGGGATGTCGACGCCGTGCTTCGGATAGAAATACCGGCCCGTCCCGGGGCTGCCGTCCGCCCCTTGACCCTCCAATTCCATCACCACCTCGCCCGCGCCTTCAAGCGTGCCGACGTAGACGGTGCGTAAGCGGGTTTCGGCGGGTGCGGCCGCCACGGCACCGGCCGCCGCGGCATTGGCCGCCACGGCACCGGCCGCCGCGGCACCGGCCGCCTCAACGTAGAGGGGCGATGCGATCAGCGCCAGTGCGGCAAGCATCAGACGGACAAGCGGGATAGGGAACATGGCGCAGTGTGGAAGACGGATGACAACGGGATGATAGCGGCCGCGTTCAGTCCGGATCACCGGCAGTGTCAATATCGTCACTTGCCAATCGGTGTGACGCCAGCAAAAACCGGCCCGCCTGGCTGCGCGAGGTATGCGCACGGCGGCTGGCGGGCACGCCGACCGCCGCGACCGAACGCCTGTGCAAGCGCGCACTGCGGTCGGTCGGGCCGTAGCGGCTGCGTTCAAAGCTGGCTCATGCCGCCATCCACGATGATTTCGGTGCCCACGATAAACGCGGATTCCGGCGCCGCCAGATGCAATACGGTCGAAGCCAGTTCCTGCGGTGTGCCGAAGCGGCCCAGCGGGATCTGCGCCTGGATGCCGGCGGCCGTCTTTTCCAGGGTGGCTGCGTCCAGGCCCAGCTTGCCGTAGATCGCGGTCGCGATCGGGCCGGGGCTGACCACGTTCACGCGGATGCCTCGGGGCAGCAGCTCGGCCGACAGCGTCTTGGCCAGCGAGATCAGCGCGGCCTTGCTGGCGGCGTAGATACTGGAGGCCGGCATGCCGATGTGGGCGTTGATCGAGCCGTTCAGCACGATGGACGCGCCCGGGTTCAACAGCGGGTCCAAGGCCTGTAGCTGAAAGAACACGCCCTTGATGTTGGTGTTGAAAGTTTGGTCCCACAGGTCTTCGGTGGCCTCGGCCAAGGTCGCAAACTTGGCGATGCCCGCGTTGACGAAAACGGCGTCCAGCCGCACGTCCGCGTCTTTCAGTGCCTGGGCCAGCGCAGCCGAGGCGCCCGGCGCGCCGGCCACATTGCGGATGGCCAGCGTGTTGTTGCCCAGCGTGGCCCGCGCGGCTTGCAGCGCGGCTTCGTCGCGGCCCGTGACGATGACGCGGGCGCCTTCGGCCGCAAACGCTTGCGCTGCCGCCAGGCCGATGCCGCTGGTGCCGCCGGTGACCAATACGGTCTTGTGTTCAAAACGGTTCATGGTGATCTCCTTGGGAGTCGTTCGATAAGGTGTAGCCATGTTGCGCCTGGGGCGGCGCTTTGTCGTACCATCTTTCGAACGAACACGTTCGAAGGAATTGCACATGTTGACCGCCCATGAACTGGCGCTGCTGGAAGCCATCCGGGACAGCGGCAGCCTGTCTCGCGCGGCGGTAAAGCTTGGCCGAGCGCCATCGTCCGTGTCGCACGCGGCCCGCCAACTGGAAGAGCGCTTTGACGCGCTGCTGTTCGACCGCCGCCGCTACTGGCTGCAATTGACGCCCGCCGGGCAGCTGCTGGCGGACGAAGCCGCGCGGCTGATGCTGGACGTGTCCCGGCTGACGCAACGCGTCAAGCAGGTAGCCAGCGGTTGGGAAGATCGGCTGCATATCGTCAGCGACGAGATCCTGGAATTTGAATTGATGTCGCCGTTGATACATGCGTTTGATCGCCTGGATTCCGGGGTGAGCCTGCGCTTGACGCATGAGGTGCTGGGCGGCACGTGGGAGGCGCTGCGTGAAGGCCGGGCCGACCTGATTGTGGGAGCGACGAACGAGCCCCAAGCTATGCCGAATCTTCAGTGGGCGCAATTGGGGGCAATGGAATGGTTGTTCGCGGTGGCGCCGCGCCATCCCCTGGCCAAGCTGAAAACGCCCTTGCGGCAGGACCAGATTCAGCAGTACCGCGCGGTGGTGGTGGCGGACACGTCGCGCGGGGCGGCGGCGCGCGGCTATGGCCGGGTCAGCGGTCAGCCGGTGCTGGCCGTGCCCAGCATGCGCGCAAAGATCCTGGCGCAGCGCGACGGCCTGGGCATAGGCTGGGTGCCGCGCCACCGTGTGGCGTCGTTGCTGGCGCGCGGGGAATTATTGGAAATGGCCACCGAGACACCGCGTGAACCGAACATGCTGTACCTGGCATGGCGCGGCGGTCACGAGGGCCGCGCGTTGAAATGGTGGCTGGAGCAGTTGCGCCAGCCCACCATGGCGGCGGCGCTGATGCGGGGCGTGGATGCGTTTCGCTGATGTGCGAGTCCCGGCCCGTTAATCCGGCACATCACAGGGCACATCACAGGGCACATCACAAGGCACATCACACGGCACATCGCGCTGGCATGACACGGCGCGCCACATCGTCCGTCAAACTGCGCGGGCGATGCCTTCGGCCGCCAGCGCCGCCTGCACACTCGGCCGCATTTCAATGCGCGCCATATAGTCAGCCAGCACGGGTCGGCCCGCCAGATCGATGTCAAAAAACCGGGCCCATCGCAGCACGGCATACAGGTAAGCGTCGGCCACGCCAAAGCGGTCGCCAAGCAGGAAGGGCACAGATTGCAAAACGCCCGCCAGATAATCCAGCCGCTTTTCCACCCGGGCCTGCCACCACTGGCGCGCCTCGGCGGGCAGGGCCCGGTTGAACAGCGGGCCAAAGCCGCCATGGATCTCGGTGCTGATGAAGTTAAGCCATTCCTGCAAGCGGCTGCGGTCCCAGGTGCCGTTGGGCGGCGCCAGCCCGGCTTGCGGGTTCAGGTCGGCCAGATATTGCACGATGGCGGGTCCTTCGGTCAGCACTTGCCCGTCGTCCCGTTGCAGCGCGGCAACGTAGCCCTTCGGGTTGATCGCCAGGAAGTCGTCGCCGTCCTCGGTGCGCTTGGTTTGGTTGTTCACCCGCACCAGGGTAAAGGGCAGATCCAGCTCGCGCAGCACGATGTGCGGCGACAGCGAGCAGGTGTCGGGGGCGTAGTACAGCTTCATCGGTCGGTCCTTCGGTTCAGCAAGAAGGGCAAGCATGAGGCCGCGCCAGGCATGCGTAAAATTACTTCTTCAAAAATGTGAAATAAGCAGAGCTGATGCCATGATGAACCTGATGCACTGGCGGCTGGTGTTGGCCGTGGTGGACGCCGGCAACATCACGCACGCGGCGGCCGACGTGGGCATGACCCAGTCCGGCGCCAGCCAGGCCATCGCCAATCTGGAAGACATGCTGGGTGCGCCGCTGTTCACGCGCGACCGTCGGCAGACGCTGCCCACGGCATTGGGCCTGCGGGTGGCGGACGAGGCGCGGGCCATGCTGGATGCGCTGGGGCGCATTCAAAATATGGCGCAAGACGCGTGCGGCACGGCGCGCGGCACCTTGCGCCTGGCCAGTTTTCCGATGGTGTTTTCCACCATCCTGCCGCCGGTGCTGCGGCGTTTTCGGCAGCAGCATCCGGGCATCGACGTGGTGTCGCTTGAAGCCTCGGATGACGAAGTCGAAGCCCTGCTGGCGGCGGGCACCGTGGATGCCGGCGTGGTGTTGAACGCCGCGCCCGGGCGGCACGTGTGCCCGCTCGGGCAAGACGAATGGATGGCGGTGCTGCCCGCCGCGCATCCGCTGGCCCGCGCGGGTAACGCGGTCGACCTGGCGGCGCTGGCGGCGCAGCCTTTCGTGCTGGCTACAGGCGGATGCAGCGTGCACGCGCAGAGCGTGGCGCAGGACGCCGGCCTTGCCATCGATGACGTGCGCGCCACCGTGCGCGACTGGAGCAGCGCCTTTGCGCTGGTGCGTGAAGGCGTGGGCGTGGCGCTGGTGCCCGCGCTGACCCTGCCTGAAAACCGTCGCGGCCTGCGCGTGCTGCGGCTGGCGCAGCCCTTGTACCGGTCGTTCGGGCTGGCGGCATCGGCGCAAGCGGCCGACAGCGCGCCGGTTCAGGCCTTGTTTGCAATGTTGCGATCTCAACAGGAGGACCGGCCCGCGCCTGCGCCTTTGTCCGCGCCTTTGTCCGCGCCTTTACTCGCGCCTGTGCCCACGCCTTTGCCCTGAGGCCTTTTCCTGATGATCGTGGTCGTCATGCGTGCCGAATTTGCCACATGCTTGCGGCGCGCCGATGCGTGTTTGCCTTTAAGCTGCGACGGATAAGCGGATCGCCACCAACGTCGATGCGCCAAACTCGATGCGCCAAACACAACAGTCCCAAGGACGGATATGGAAGAGACAACAACAAACGCGGCCATGCACTGGCCGCAACTGGTGGACGACCTGAACAAGCTGCTGCGCTTGAAGACCACCGTCATCGGCATGAAGCTGTTCGAAGACGAGGCCGACATGGCCGGCATCAAGGGATTGCGCCGGCCGCAAGCCACGCACACCACGGATCAAATCGTGGGCATGGCCGCGCGGCTGGGGTGGACGGTGGGCATCACCGGCAACGATCTGGTCGGTGCGCAGTGCCGCGCGGTGATCGGGCTGGGCCCGCAAGACGAAGACTGGAAAAGCGGCAAGGATTACGTGGGCGTGTGGCACGCCACCGAAGCCGATGCGCGGGCACGCCAGGAAGCCTTGTCCTGTGTGCCGGCGGGCAAGTATCGCGGGCTGGTGGTGTCGCCGCTGGCGTCGGGCCGGCTCAACCCGCCCGACATCTGCCTGATCTACGCCACGCCAGGGCAGATGATTATTCTTATCAACGGCTTGCAGTGGAAGAACTACCGCCGCTTTGACTGGAGCGTGGTGGGCGAGACCGCCTGTGCCGACTCCTGGGGCCGGGCGCTGGCCACGGGTGAACCCAGCTTGTCCTTGCCCTGTTTTGCGGAACGCCGCTACGGCGGCGTGCCCGACGAAGAGATGCTGATGGCCCTGCCGCCGCGCTACCTGCCCATTGCCATCGAAGGCATGAAGGCACTGGCCGCCAACGGCTTGCGCTATCCGATTGCCCCGTATGGCATCCAGAACGACGTGCGGGCCGGCATGGGCGTCAGCTACGCACAGCCGCCCGCGCGCGGCGCTTAGAGGGGGTGGTGCAGCGCATCGGCAAAGGCGCGGGCGGCGGGCCCCAATGGCATGTCGATGCGGTGCGCCAGGTACGTCTCGGTCTCAACCTGGCTGCCGCGTCCCAGGCTGTGGGTGGGCAGGCGCACCAGCCGGCCTTCGGCCAGGTCGCGCTCTACCTGCCACAGCGGCAGACGGCCCCAGCCCAGGCCCGACAAGATCAGTGCGTGTTTGGTGTCCTGGCCGCTGACGCGGCAGGTCTGCGGCGACAGCACGGCAAAGTCGCGTCCTTCACTTAAGCCGGACGGATCGGCTTGCACGATCTGCAAGTGGTCGGCCAATTCCGGGGCGCCCAGCATGGCGTTGCCCGCCGGGTTGCTAGCCGGGTTGCCGCTCGGGTTGTCGCTCGGGTTGCTAGCCAGGTTGCTAGCCAGGTTGCTAGCCAAGTCGCCGGCTGCGTCGCCGGCTGCGTCGCCCGCCGCGTTGCCCATCGCGTTGCCCATCGCGTTGCCCATCCGGTAGCCCACCACTTTGCGCGCCAAAGGATGGCCGGCGCCGACCACCGCCACCATCTGCACCGACGACAAGGCCTGCACGGCGATCCGTGGATGGCGGAAGTGCTCGCCCGCAATGATCCCAAGCGTATGGTTGCCCGACAGCAGCGCGTCGATGGGACCACCCAGCGGCAAGACCGCCACGCGCGTGGCCACTGTGGGATAGGTGGCGCGCATGGCCTTCAGCGCCGCGCCCACGTCGGCAATGGGAAACAAGGTGTCCACGACCAGTGACAGTTCCAGTTCGACCCCCGTGCCCATACCCTGAGCACGAGCGCGCATGGCGTCCACCCGCAGCAGGATGTCGCGCGCGTTGGCCAGCAGCGCCTGGCCTTGGGGCGTCATCACGGGGCGATGGCCGGCGCGGTCGAACAACGTCACGCCCAATTGCTGTTCCATATTCGCAATGGCGTGGCTGACCGCCGACTGCACGCGGGACAGGCTGCGCGCGGCCGCGCGAAAGCTGCCGGCATCGGCCACGGCGACGAACACACGCAATTGGTCCAGGGTCAGGGCATCTATCATCGGGCGGGCCGGTGGCCGGTTCGGTTCGGTTCGCTTCGCTTCAGGCCGGCTAAATTGGGCGGCTTGATCTAATCGATCGATCATTCTCATCGAAAAATAATCACTTCTCAAGATCGCGCGGGGCGGGCATGCTGGCGCCTTCGCATGGGTAATGAGGCAGGCATGAGCCAGGTTGAAACCCGTTGGGCCGGTGTGGGGGCCATTGTGGGCGCGGGCGTGGTGGCGTCGCTACAGGTGGGCAAGGTCATCATTGCCGCGCCGCTGTTGCGCCAGGACATGGGCCTGGATCTGGCGTCGATCGGCACGCTGACCGCCGTGTTTTCCCTATTAGGCGTCGTGGGAGGCATCGCCGCCGGCGGCGTGATCGCGCGTTTCGGCGCGCGCCGCATGCTGCTGCTGGGCTTGTTGGCCACGGCGCTGGGCACGGCCACGGGCGCCATCGCGCCCAGCTACGCGCTATTGCTGGCGTCCCGCGTGGTCGAAGGCCTGGGTTTTCTGATGATTACCGTGGCCGGCCCGGCCGCCTTGCAGCGCCTGGTGTCGGCGTCCGGTCGGGATTTTGCCTTTGCTCTCTGGAGCTGCTACATGCCCACCGGCATGGCCATTGCCATGCTGGCCTCGCAGGCGTTCGAGCATTGGCAGGCAGTTTGGTGGTGCGCGGGCGCGGCAGTGATCGTGTCGCTGGCCAGCGTGGCCGCGCTGCTGCCGGCCGGGGAAGCTGCTGCGCCCGCGCCCTTGTCCTGGCGCGGCATGCGGCAGGATACCGTTGATACGCTGAGCGCGGCCGGGCCGGTGCTGCTGGCCTTGTCGTTCACGCTCTACAGCCTGATGTTCTTCGCGCTGTTCACCTTCCTGCCGGTGCTGCTGATGGATCAGCTTGGCCTGACGCTGGCCCAGGCGGGCCTGTACAGCGCCATCGCCAGCGCCGCCAACATCGTCGGCAACCTGAGCGCGGGCGTGCTGCTGGCGCGCGGCTGGCGGCGATCCACCTTGATTGCCTGCGCCAGCGTGACGATGGGCGTGGTGGCGCTATTGATTTTCCGTTCCGTGCTGCCGGCCATGCCGACCTTTCTGCTGTGCGTACTGTTCTCGGCAGTCGGTGGCCTGATCCCCGCCACCTTGCTGGGCACGGCGCCGCTGGTCGCGCCGCGTCCGGCGTTGACGGCGGCGTCGGTCGGGCTGGTGATGCAGGGAAGCAACCTGGGGCAGGTGATCGGGCCGGTCACCGTGGGCGGCGTGATCGACCGCTACGGATGGAGCGCGGCGTCGACCATCGTGCTGGCGGCGGGCCTGGGCGGCGTGTTGATCGCGGCCGCGTTGCGGCGCGTGCGTGCGGCACGCTTGTAGGGCGCCTATCATGATGGCCATCCCGTGCACGCCAAACCCATGCACGCCAAACCCATGCACGCCAACATTGCAGGAGCCGATATGCAGCCGTCGACCCCCCGCCTGGTCATCTTTGATTGCGATGGCGTTCTGATTGATAGCGAAATCATCGCCGCGCGCGCGCAGTCACGCGCGTTGGCCGAACATGGCATTGTGATCACGCCCGAAGAGGCCGCCCGCCGCTTCGCCGGCATCCCCGATGCCGACATGTGGCAGACGCTGCAAACCGAAAACGCGTGCACCTTGCCCGACGGCTTCGCCGGGCAGTATGCCGACCGCCTGGCGCATACGTTTCGCCAGGAACTGCGCGCCTTGCCGCATGTGCACGAAACAGTGGCGGCGTTGCGAAAGCGCGAGCTGGACCTGTGCGTGGCGTCCAGCAGCACGCCGCCCAAGTTGGAAGCGGCGTTGAAGCTGGTCGGCCTGTGGGAAGCCTTCGCGCCCCACGTATTCAGCACGGCGCAAGTGGCCAAGGGCAAGCCCGCGCCCGACGTGTTCCTGTTCGCCGCGCGCCAGATGCGCGCGGCGGTTCTGGACTGCGTGGTGGTGGAAGACAGCGTGCCCGGCGTACGCGCCGCCCGCGCTGCGCGCATGCGGGCGGTGGGCTACGTGGGCGCGTCGCACAACGGGCCGGACCAGCGCCAGCGCCTGCTGGACGAAGGCGCGTTTGCCGTCATCGACGATCTGAGCCAGCTGTCGGATCTGCTTTAGCGGCACGGGCACACGCGCGTCGGCCCCGATCCGCGATGGCGTCGCGGCCACCCTGCAAGCGTGCCGGACCCGCTATAGCGCCACGGGGACCGGCACCGGCTTGACGCGCACCGCGCGCAACACGCCCACGATCAGGCACGCAATGCCCACCATTGTCAGCGGCTGCGGCATCGTGCCGCGCAGGATGAAGGCGTACGCCAGCGCGGCCAGCGTTTCGAAGACGATGAGCTGGCCGGCCAGCGCGGTGGGCAAGCGCTGGCTGGCTTCGTTCCAGCACAGCGTGCCCAGCCAGGAGGCGAACAGCCCGATGGCAATCATCAAGCCCAGGAAGCGTTCCGGGTTGGGACCCAGCGGCATGTCAAAGCCGCTATCGGCGGCGGCCATGCCGATCCACAGCAACCCGTAGCCAGCCAGCGCCAGCGGCAACGTCGCCAGCCCTTGCGCGGCGGCCCAGGTGCTGGGGCTGCGGTCTGGGTGCGCCCGCAGCCAGTCGGCATTGCGCAGCGGATACCAGGTCCAGCAGGCGACGGCCACCAGCGCCAGCAGGGCGCCCTCTGCGTAGCGCGACAAGTCGGCATCCGCGTCCTGGCGCAACGCTTGCAGCTCTACCTGGTTGACGCAGCCGATGCCGAACGCGATCAAGGCCAGCGAGGGGGCCAGCCGCTTCCACGGCAGTTTGCCGTCGCGGCGCGCGTTACGCAGGTTGGCGCACACGGCAATCACGACCGGCAGCGTGCCGATGATCATCGTGGGCACTGGGCCGCCCGCGCGTTGGATGGCGCTGGCCAGGCACAGGTAGTACAGCAGGTTGCCGATGGCGGCCAGTTTCAGCGCCTCGATCCAGTCGGCACGGCGCAGTTGCCGCAGCCGGTTGCGGTCCAGCCATGCCAGCGGCAGCGCAATCAGGCCAAAGGCCAGGTAGCGCGCCACCGATTGCAGCGCGGCCGGATATTCCGGCAGCAGCAATGGCCCCACGAATACCAGCCCCCACATCAAGCCCGCGGCCAGCGCGTAAAGGGTTCCTGCCCACATGCCTAGCTCTCCTGCGTATCGATGGGGCAGTCTAGCCAGGGCGGGCCGGTAAATCTTGTACCAGATTGCGGTGCGGCCGGCGCGTGCGCGCAGCCGCTGGGCGCTTGGCGCTTGCGGTGGGTCCTTATCCTGTTCCGGATTCGAAGGTGGGCGCGCGCCTGCCTATCGGCGCACCTGCTTCTGATAGCGGGCGGGCGTCACGCCGTAGCGGCGTGAAAATGACCGGGTCAAATGCGCCTGGTCGGTCAGACCCGCTGCCAGCGCCACCTGCGCCGGCGCAATGCCATCGGCCAACAGGCGCTTGGCTTCGAACAGCCGCAGTGCCATCAGCATCTGCTGCGGCGTGGCGTGATAGTGCGACTGAAAGCGTCGCAGGAAATGAAAGGGGCTGAGTCCGGCCACCGCCGCCAACTCGTCCAGCGTCAAGCGGCGCGAAAGGTTTGCCCGCAGATAGTCGATGACAGGCGCAAAGCGCGGCGCGCCCTCGGTCGGTGCGTTACTCGGCACCCGGGCGTGACGGCGGAATTCATGGACCAGCGTATACAGCGCGCTGTCGAAAGCCAGCGGTTCATGTGCCAGCCATAAGCGGTCGAGCAGGGCGGTGACGCGCTGCGCGCTGCCCGCGTCATGGCCGACGGCCGCGTTGAACCACCAGCCGCTTTCGCCAGATACCCGCGCCACCACGTCGGGGTCGATGTACGCCATGCGATAGCGCCAGCCGCCCACCGTTTCGGCGCGGCCGGTGTGCAGTTCGTCGGGGTTCATCAGCACGACCGAGCCCGAAGGCGCCAGGTGGTCCGCACCGCGATACCGGAAGCGTTCGACGCCGGATTCGATGGCGCCCAGTCCATAGGCTTCGTGCGTGTGGGGTTCGAAGGCGTGGCGGATGATGTGCGCGCGGTACAGCTCCACGCCGGGCTGATGCGCGGCGCGGCGGAATTCGGCGCGGTCATTGGGATGATCGAACGCCGCCGGCACGCCCGTCAGCGCGGGGGCGTCGGGGGTGGGGGAAGACGGGGAGGCGGCGAGCGGGGAAGCCATGGTTCGGATTTAAGCACGGTCCGGAATCGGTGGATGCGTCGGCGTGTATGGAGCCAATGCAGGCCCCGGGCCAAGGGGAAGTCGGAGCCGAAGTCGAAGTTGAAGCCGGAGCCGAAGTCGAAGTCGAAGTCGAAGTCGAAGTCGAAGTCGAAGCTGTAGCCGTAGCCGTAGCCGAAGCCAAAGTCGAAGCCGGAGCCGAAGTCGAAGCCCGAGCCGAAGTCGAAGACAAAGCGGCTAGTCCCGCATCGCTTTCGCGCGCCCCAGCAACAGTTCGCGTTCGCGAGCATTGCGCGTCATGCCTGCCGCGCGCTCGAATTCTCCGTGCGCTTCCGCTTTGCGGCCTAATTTGGCCAGCAGGTCGCCGCGCACGCTGGGCAGCCAGTGGTAGTTGGCCAGCGCGGGCTCGCCGGCCAGCGCGTCGACCAGATCCAGCGCCGCTTGTGGCCCGAACGCCATGCCCACAGCCACGGCGCGGTTCAGCGCGACCACGGGCGAGGGCACCAACTGCACCAGCGCGTCATATAGCGCAACGATGCGCGGCCAGTCGGTGTCGCCGGGCGTTGCCGCGCGCGCGTGGCAGGCGGCAAGTTCGGCTTGCAGGACGTAAGGGCCGGGCAGCCCGCCCAGCGCGGCGGCGCGGGCCAGGGCGGCCAGCCCGCGCCGGATCAGCAAGGGGTCCCAGCGGGCGCGGTCCTGGTCCATCAGCAGGACGGGCCGGCCCTGGGCGTCCGTGCGCGCGTGCAGGCGCGAGGCTTGCAGTTCCATCAATGCCGCCAACCCGTGCACCTCGGCCTCGTCCGGGCTCAGTTCGGCCAGGATGCGCCCCAGGCGCAGCGCCTCGTCGCACAGCGCCGGGCGCGTCCAGTGGTCGCCGGACGTGGCCGAATAACCTTCATTGAAGATCAGGTATATGACTTCCAGCACAGAGGCCAGCCGCGCCCCGCGGTCTTGCGCGGCGGGGACTTCAAACGGCACGTTGGCCGCCGTGAGGTTGCGCTTGGCGCGCACGATGCGCTGCGCAATGGTGGATTCCGACGCCAGGAACGCGCGGGCGATCTCGGCGGTGGACAGCCCGCCCAGCAGCCGCAACGTCAATGCCACGCGCGCGTCGGTGGACAGCACCGGGTGGCAGGCGGTGAACAGCAGGCGCAGCAGGTCGTCGCCGATATCGTCCTGGCGCGCGGCGTCCAGCGCATCGACAAAGTCGGGCTCCACGTCCGCCTGCAAGGCTTCAAGTTCGTGGCCGATCTGCTCGTGCTTGCGGGTGTGCAGCGCGTCCAGCCGCAAGCGGTCGCGGGCGCGGTTTTTTGCGGTCGTCATCAGCCAGGCTCCCGGGTTGTCCGGCACGCCGGTGTCGGGCCAGCGTTCCATGGCGGCCACCAGCGCATCCTGCGCCAGTTCTTCGGCCAGCCCGACGTCGCGCACCAGCCGCGCGACGCCGGCGATGACGCTGGCGGCCTCGATCCGCCAGACCGCCTCGATAGCGCGATGCGTGGCCGCTTGTGTCATGCCTGTCCGGTCTGATCGGTTTTGTCGGTTTGGCCGGATTGCTCGACGTGGCCGGGCTCCATGTAGACCAGCTCCCAGATATGGCCGTCCAGGTCCTCGAAGCCGTGCCCGTACATGAAGCCGTGGTCCTGCGGTTCGCGCGGCGCGGTGCCGCCAGCCGCCACGGCGCGGGCCACCAGGTCATCAACTTCGGCGCGGCTTTCGCAAGACAGGCAGAGCAGCACTTCCGTTGCCTGGGTGGCGTCCACCAGCGGCTTGCTGGTGAAGCCCTTGAAGAAATCGCGCGTCAGCAACATGGCGTAGATGTCGTCGCTGATGACCATGCAGGCGCCCTGGTCGTTGGTGAACTGCGGATTGAAGCTAAAGCCCAGTTGCTTGAAAAAGGCTTGCGATTTCTGCATGTCGCCGATGGCGAGGTTGACGAATATCTTCTTGGGCATGGGGGGTCTCCGGGAAGGGGCGGTGGGATCAAAGGCGGGTTCAGCGGGTGGGGCCGGTCAAGTCACGAAAGCGTTCCACTTCCTTGCTGGGTTCGAATTCGTCCAGCTCAAAAAGTTGGCGCACTTCAATCTCGCAGGGCTGGCCGGGAAAGGGCTGCGGAAAGCGCAGCGCCCATTGCATCGCTTCCTCGCGCGAGCGCACTTGAATCAGGGTGTAGCCGGCAATCAATTCCTTCGTTTCCGCAAACGGCCCGTCGATGACCTGGCGCTGGCCGTCCAAGTACTGTACGCGCCAACCTTTGGACGTGGGGTGCAGGCCGTTGGCATCGAGCAGCACGCCGGCCTTGGCCAAGGCTTCGTGGTACGCCAGCATCGAGGCCAGCAGGCTTTCGTCGGGCATCATGCCGGTTTCGCTGTCGGGCGTTGCCCGGACGAGGATCATGAAACGCATGGGTCTCTCCTTGATGGGGTGGGTATCAAGACGACGAACGGCGTTCCTTCAAATCGACATCGATCGACATCAATCCGCAAATATTCGGGTAACTACCAGGATCAACAGCTTGTTACCAAGGTGCAGCCCTGGTTGCAGCCTGTCCCCATACACTGCCAGCGTTTCAAACCCCTTGCCTTGAATATCGACATGAGAATGCTCTGTAGTTTTGCCTTGCTGGTTTCGCTGCTGTCCGGCTGCGCCGTTTACACCCCCAGTGGGTCCGTGGTGGTTGATCCGCATGACGGTGGTGGCCGGGGCGGCTTCTGTCCGCCGGGGCAAGCCAAGAAAGGCAATTGCTGACGCGCTACGACTGCCAGGGATCGATCACTGAAACGCCCGCCGCCGTAAAAGGCGCCACGTCCCGCGTGGCGACGCTCATGCCGTGCGCAGCGGCGGTGGCGGCGATGTATACATCCGCCGCGGCAATTGCCTGACCCGAGGCCCGCGCACGCGCCATTAAAGCCGCATATTGCTGGCTTGCGGCGGTGTCGAAAGACAGCACGCGCCCGGCAAATAACGCCAGCACTTGTTGCTCCAGGCTGTCTTGCAAGACGTTGCGGCGTTTGCCGGCAGGCATGCAGGCCACGCCAAAGCGCAATTCGGCAACCGTGACCGCCGATAGAAACAGGGTTTCCAGCGGCTGCCTGTCGATCCAGGCAATGACGGCATCGGATGGCGCCTGGCGCAGCGGCTCGGAGATGACGTTGGTATCCAGCAGAATCATTCGAACCTCGGCGGCGCGGCAGGCGTTTTGTCGCGTTGGTCGAACAGGGCGGCTTCCTGGTCTGTCAGTTTGGCTTGGTTGCCGATACGCGCAAGCAGCGAACCCAGCTTGACCCGACCTTCGGGTTTGACGGCATCTTCCAGAATGGCGCGCACCTCGGCTTCGGTGCTGCGGCCATGCTGGGCCGCCCGCACGCGCAGCGCGCGGTGCACTTCGTCGGAGATATTCCTGACAGTCAACATAGGCATGATGCGTTACGTCCATATGCATTCGATGCATGCAGTTTATGTAAGTGCAGTCATTCGTGCAAATGGTGGGGGTGTCGTAATGACGACACTGCGTGTTCACATGAAACACGGCCCAAGCTCCCGGACTTCCACCGTGGCCCATTCGGCCGCCGGGCACTCGGCCGCCACGGCCAGCGCTTCTTCGCGCGTGTCCACCGTCAGCAGGAAGAAGCCGCCGATCATTTCCTTGGCTTCGGCAAACGGGCCGTCCATCAAGGACCGCTCGCCGTTGCGGACCTGTAGCCGGACGCTTTCGGATTCCGACTTCAGCGATTCGGCGCTGACCAGCAGGCCCCGGCCTTTCAGGTCTTCGGCGTAGCGCACCATTTGCGCGTAGGCCTCGCGGCCTTCGTCGGGCGTGCGCTGGGCGCGTTGGCCTACGGGTTCTACGATCAGCAACATATAGGACATGGTTTTTCCCGGTTCTGGCCGACAGGCCGATGGGGCGAGCTTAACGCCGCCGCGCGGCGCCACGCCACCCCAGGCGTGAGGCTTTTGTCAGCCTTTGCGCCGGGGAATCAATGGCAAAAAAAAACCGGCTGGGCCGGTTTTTCTTTGACAAGACACGCTCAGGATCGCGCGGCTGCGCTGTCCGCCGTGGCGGCCGGCTTGGGTGCTGCCGGCATAGGTGCGGCCGGCTGAGGCGCGGCCGTTTTCGCAGCGGGCACCGTCGCAGCCGTTGCCGCCTTGTCCCCGGTCGCCGGCGCCGAAGACGGCGCGGCCTTGGCGGCGATCTGCTTGGGCGCAATGTCCATGATCAGCTCGACGCGGCGGTTGGCGGCGCGGCCGGCCGGCGTGTCGTTCGATTCGATGGGCCGCGTTTCGGCATAGCCCACCGCGCGCAGGCGGTCGGCGGCCACGCCGTCGCGCACCAGCTCGCGCAGCACGCTGGTGGCGCGACTGCTGGACAGTTCCCAGTTCGAAGCGAACTGGCGCGTCTGGATCGGCACCGGGTCGCTATGGCCTTCCACCGACACCTGGTACGCGTTCTTGTTCAGGATGGTGGCCAGGCGCTTGATCACGTCCAGACCGGACGGGCTCAGCGTGGCCTGGCCGGACGGGAACAGCAATTCATTGCTGATGCGGAAGCTGACCGACTGCTCGTTGATGATCACGTCCACCGACTTGGCCAGGTCGCCCAGGCCCAACGATTCCTTGGACGGCGCCTTCAGCGGCGGCGCGGCATCGGCCACTTTCTCGCCGTCCTCGGCGGGGGCGGCGTCAGCCGTGGCGGCAGGGGCGGGCGGCTCGGCCCAGCTGGCCGGAATGGCGACGGCGTCGAACTCGGCGTATTCGCCGTCGTACTTGGGCAGCCCGGCCGTGGCCAGCGTGCCCACCAATTCAATCGGCTTGCCCGATGCTTCCGTCGGCTGGCCATGCAGGCGCGAGACGGCCAGCATCACCACCAGCATCGCCAGCAGCAGGGTGATCAGGTCCAGATAGCTCAGCAGCCAGTTCTCGGCGTCTTGCTCGGGCGTTTCGTCCACGTGCCAGCGCGCGTAGCGGTCCTTGCGGTCGCTTTTGCTGGGGCGCCAGCCGCTGTTGTCCGCCGCTTTCTGGGCGCGCAGTTGGGCCTGGCGGGCCTGTTCGATCCGCTGCGCCAGGGAAGGTGAAATCAGGCTCATTGACGCACGGCGGCCGGACGGGTGATGGACACGGGCTGCGCGGCGGCTTGGGTGGACGCGGGGACCGGCTTGACCTGGCCTTCCGTCTTGGCCTTGGCCTTGGCTGCGCCCTGGCCGCCGTCATAGATTTCGTCTTCAACGTGCAGCACGAACGAATTGAGCGTTTCGCGCACCATGGCCGGGCCGCGCTTCTCGCACATCATCGAGATGCCTTGCAGCACCATGTTCATGGATTCGACGCGACGGGCGGTGCGGCGTTCCAGCTTCAGCGCGATGGGCTTGCAGATCAGGTTGGCCAGCAAGATGCCGTAGAACGTCGTCATCAGCCCCACGGCCAGATGCTGGCCGATCATCGTCATGCTGCCGTCGCCCAGCACGGCCATCAGATTGATCAGCGCCACCAGCGTGCCCAGCATGCCGAAGGCGGGCGCGAACGTGGCCAAGACGCGGAACATCTGCGCTTCGGCCTGCTCGCGGGCGCGCAACCGCGCCACGCGCCATTTCAGCACTTCAATGATCTGGTCTTCGGGGGTGTTGTCGATAATCAGCTGCACGCCCGTGCGCAGAAACGGGTTCGACACCTTCTTCAGTTCCTGCTCGACCTTGTGCACATCCGTGTTCATCCACAGTTGCGCCATGGACACCAGCTCTTCGATGTCGCGTTGCTGGTCGTGCTGGTCGTTGCGGAACACGGTGCGCACCAGCTTGAAGATACGCAGCACTTCCGGCAGCGGATAGGCGATGAAGAGCGCCGCGCAGGTGCCGCCCAGCACGATGGCCAGGCCGGGCAGGTTCAGGTACATGCTGGCGTCGGTGGCGGACAGCGCCACGACGATGACAAGGGTAAGCAGGCCGACGGCGGCGCCGATGAGGGTAGACGGATTCATGGATCTTGCCCGAAGGGAATGGCACGCCGAGCCGGAATGCCGGATTGTCGGGAATTCTAGCCAGCGCGCGGCCGAGTCAATCCACCGGAAAGCGGGGGGAAAGGGCCGGTAAGCGCCGGCTTAAGGGATGCTGTCAGGAACCCGATCGGCCGCGTTGAAAATAGGGCCGGGTCGAGGTGGCGCGTGGGGAAAATTGCGCCAAGGCGGGGGGGTGAAGCCGGATATGTATATCATGAGCGCTATCTGGCGGCCCGAAGCACGTGGCCGCCGCGGCTTTGGAGAAGAAAATGACTACCCCCAACGAAAACGTCAGCATGGCGCTTTTCTGCGACTTCGAGAACGTGGCGCTGGGTGTGCGGGACACCAAATACCAGAAGTTCGACATCCGGCCCGTGCTGGAACGGTTGCTGCTCAAGGGCAGCATCGTGGTCAAAAAGGCCTATTGCGACTGGGAACGCTACAAGGAATTCAAGGCCCCCATGCACGAGGCGAACTTCGAGCTGATCGAAATTCCGCACGTGCGCCAATCGGGCAAGAATTCGGCCGATATCCGGCTGGTCGTGGACGCGCTGGACTTCTGCTACACCAAATCGCACGTCAACACCTTCGTGATCATCAGCGGCGATTCCGACTTTTCGCCGCTGGTGTCCAAGCTGCGCGAGAACAACAAGAAGGTGATCGGCGTCGGCGTCAAGCAATCCACGTCGGACCTGCTGATTGCCAACTGCGACGAATTCATTTTCTATGACGACCTGGCGCGCGAAGGCCAGCGCACCGCCGACGCCCGCCGCGACAATCGCGGTGGCGCCGCCGCAGGCGCCGCGCAGCGCCGCACGCCTGACGAAGAGATTCGCCGCAAGGAAGAACTGGAAGCCCGCAAGACCCAGGCCGTCGACATGGTCGTCGAGACCTTCGAAGCGCTGATGGCTGAACGCGGCGACAGCGGCAAGATCTGGGCGTCGGCGCTGAAAGATGCGCTGAAGCGCCGCAAGCCGGATTTCAACGAGTCGTACTACGGCTTTCGCGCCTTCGGCAACCTGCTGGATGAAGCGCAGTCGCGCGGCTTGCTGGACGTGGGCCGCGAAGAAAAATCGGGCACGTACGTGTATCGCGACAGCATCGACGCCGCGCCGCCGGTGAACCGCGCGGCCAATGGCAACGGTGGGCGCAACGCGCCATCGCGCCAGGCTGTCGTGGCGGATGCCGACGACGCGCAAGGCGACGCCGCCCAGGAAGAATCTCAGTCCCAATCCCGCTCTTCCCGCAAATCGCGCGGGGGCCGCCGGTCGGGCCGTGGCACCGGCTATTCGGCTGAGCAGGGCGCCAACGATGCCGGCGGTGAGACGCTGGCGCAGGACGAGTCTGCTTCGTTTGACGCCGATTCGGCCTCGCCCGTTGCCGCCGACGCCGATGAAACGTTTGCCGCGCCGCAGGCTTCGCCGGTGGCGGGTGTGTCCACAGAGGATGATGCGTCCACTACCGAGCAAGCCCCCGTCGCCACGCGTGAGGGTGAGCGCGAGGGTGAACGCCAAGGTGAGCGCGATCGGAGCCGTGGCGGACGCGAAGGCGGGCGAGATCGCGGACGCGATCGTGGCCGGGACCGTGGGCGCGATCGCGCCCGTCACGGCACGCACGTAAACGCCCTGGCCAGTGAGTCGGCGGTGGGCGAATCGTCGCCGGGGAACCCGTCGGACGACGTCCAGGCCAATACTGCCAAGGCCGCCGACGCCGCCGCTGCTGCGGCCACCGCGGCAGCGGCTACCGCCGCAACCGCCGCCGCCGCCGAGCAAGCCGCGCAAGCCGCCGCTCTTGAAGCCGCCAAGGTTGACGCCATGCGCGCCGATGCGCTGGCCCGTGCCCAGGCGTCCAAGCCTGTGCAGCCGTCGCGCCTGCCGCCCATGCCGACGCCGTTGCCGCAAGCACGCCAACCGCTGCCGGCCGTGAATATTGCCGAGTGGACGTTTGTTGAAGCGCCCGCCGAGGCGCGCCGCGAGCCGGGCAACAAGGCGCCGGCCAAGGTCACCGACCCGTTCGAGGGCGCCGTGCTGCGCCGGATCACCGAACCGGCTGCGCCCACGTCCGCTTCCGCATCGGAATCGTCCAAGCCGCAAGCCAAGCCTGCCGCCAAGTCGGCAGCGAAGACGCCGGCCAAGTCGGCGGGCAAGTCAGCGGCCGATACGACGGCTGAGACGGCGTCGGACAAGGCCGCCGGTAAGGCAAGCCACACGGCAAGCGATACGGCAAGCGATACGGCAAGCGATACGGCAAGCGACACGGCAAGCGATACGGCAAGCGATACGGCAGCCAAGTCCGCGGCCAAGACGGCAACGAAGACGCCGTCCAAAACCGCAACCGGGACCGCAACCGGGACCGCAACCGGCACCGCAACCGGCACCGCAACTAAGACCGCAACGAAAACCGCAGCCAAGACCGCAACGAAGTCGGCCTCCAAAACCGCGGCAAAAACGGCAGCCAAGCCAGCCGGCAAGCGCGCGGCGCAGTCGGCCGATAACGCCGCGCCGGCCGACGCGGATGCCGCGCCCGCCAAGTCGGCCAGCCGTACGCGCCGCACGCGCAAGTCGGACGACTCGGCGTCCTGATTCGTCAGGGCGTCATCGTCAGCCTGGGGCTTGCCCATGCAATATGTGCTCATCAGTTGGTGCCTGTTGGGCAACCCCGTGCGCTACGACGGGCGCGGGGTGCCTCACGGTGACGCGGTGCTGGCGCGCTGGCGCGACGAAGGCCGGGTCGTGCCCGTCTGCCCGGAGGTGGCGGGCGGCATGCCCGTGCCGCGCCCGCCCGCTGAAATCGAAGCGGGCAAGCGTGCCGCCGACGTGTTGGCCAGCGGCGCGCGCGTCATCGCGGTAACGGGGCAGGATGTCACGGTGCCTTTCGTGCAGGGCGCCCATGCCGCGCTGGCGCTTGCCCGGCAACACGGCATTCGCATTGCCGTCTTGAAGGAAGGCAGCCCGTCTTGCGGCAGCGGCTATGTCTACGACGGTCATTTTGCTGGCCGGCGCCAATCCGGCGTGGGCGTCACAGCTCAATTGCTGACCCGCGCCGGCGTGCGCGTCTTCAGCGAAAAGCAATGGGCGGACGCCCAGGCGTGGCTGGCACAGCTGGAGGCCCAGAATGTGGGCTAGCGTTGGCGTTCTGCTGCTGCTGGGAGGGCTGGCGTTGGTGGGTTTGGTGGGGTTGGTGGCGGCCTCAGCTGTCCGCGCATCCCGCAAACGGCTCGGAATGCAAGCCGGCAGCGATTCCGGCGCAACGCAATCCGCCGCTGGGCGCCGGTCGCTTTGGTGGAATTCGTCGCTTTGGTCGAATTGGCCGCGTCGGTGGAATTCGTCGCGCTCTTCGCATCCCTTACATTCATCACGATCGTCACATTCATCACGATCGTCACGTCCACTGCCGCGCCTTGCCGCCGTGCTGTGCCTGGCCCTGTCCGCATTCTTCTTTTACGCCTGGTATGCGTTCTACTGGAAGTGGGACTTCAATGAGTTGGGCCGCTACTACGATCCGGTCGAGCAGGTGGTCTACACGTCGTCCGGCTTTGTCTGGATACTGCCGGCGACTTTGCTGCTGGCCGCCGGCGTGGCCTTCATCTGGCGCGGTTGGCGGCGCTGAGCGGTCCGCCTTGCATGCGCGAGGTGGCCGCCGTTGCGGCGCGTATGCCGCAATTCCATGGCATACGTTCGGCATATGTTCGGCATGCGTTCGGCATGCGTTCGGCATAGGTTCGGGATTTTTTCCGCGTTCTTTCCCCGCCTATTCCGCGCGGATGTTCGCCGCCTTCACGATCTTGCCGTTGTCCACGTATTCGCGTTGCACCTGAGACGCGAATTGCTCGACGCTGCCCGGCGACATGATGTTCAGCGCATCCGTCAGCGGCTTGCGGATGTCGGGCATGGCCGCCACCTTGTTGATCACCGCGTTCATGCGCTGCCGAAACTCCGCGCTGGTGGACGCCGGCGCAAAAAAGCCGAAGGTGGACGTCATGTTCGCCATCGGGTAGCCCAGTTCGGCAAAGGTCGGCGTCTCGGGCCAGCAGGGCAACCGCTTGGGCGATCCCACGGCCAGCAGCTTCAGCTTGCCTTCCTGGATCAGCGTATTGACGGGGGCCGACGCGTTGACCAGCATCAGCGTGAATTGCCCGCCCAGCGCATCGGGCACCATCTGCGCCATGCCCTTGTAGGGCACGTGCGTGATGCGCACCTTGGCCTGCCCGTTGATCTGTTCCAGCATCAAATGCCCCAGCGACCCCACGCCCGCCGTCGCCAGCGACAAACCGTCCGGGTCCGCCTTGGCCTGGTCCACCATGTCCTTGAAATTCTTGCCCGTGAACTTCGGCCCGCCCACCAGGTACACCGGCGAATACATCACGGCGGCCACCGGCGCCAGGTCCTTCAAGGGGTCATACAGCGTCTTCATCACGTGCGGCGACAGCGTAACCGGGCTGACGGCGGTAAAGCCCAGCGTGTTCTCGTCGTGGGCGCGGGCAACGGCATTCATGCCGATCATGCCGCCCGCGCCGCCCCGGTTTTCAACGACGACCGGCCGCGCCAATTCCGTGGCCAGCTTCTGGGCAAACGCGCGCGCGGTGTTGTCCACGATGCCGCCCGCCCCGTAAGGCACGACGATGGTCAGCGCCTGTGGCTTGGCGTCGGCCTGGGCCAGGGCGGTGGATGAGACGGCGCAGGCCGCGCTGAATGCGCAAAGCCCCGCAAGCCGCTTGAAATTCAACATGGCTTCCCCTTGGTGTCGCGGCTGGGTCGCCGCGGATGTCGACGGCGCGGTAAAGCAACGCGCCGGCATGCAGTGTGTGCAGGCCGGCGCGCGGGGACAATCGGGATTACCCGGAAAGCGGCATCAGTTGGCGCGGTAGCCCCGGCTGCTCATGCACGAATCCAGCGAATGGTTGTAGGTGTCCACCATGACTTGCGTGGTCCATTGCGTGATGGTGGCCGGGTCGTACCCGCTTTGGTTCATGGCCCAGCGCTGGCATTCGGCTGTGGCATTGGCCTGCGCCGAACTGACCTTGGGCGCTGCTTCGTACTGCACCGGCTTGTATTGCGGCTCGGGTTGCGCATAGGCAACGGGCGGTTCGGCGTACAGCGGCGCGGACGTCAGCGGGGCCGAATACACCGGCGGCGCTGCGTAGACCGGCGCGCCGTACACCGGGCTGGTGTAGGCCACGCCGGGCGACGCGTAGACGCTGGTTTGTGCGTAGGTCGGGCCGGAATCGGCCGCCAGCAACAGGCCCACCGCAGCCAGCGCAAAGGCGCCGCCGACCCACCATCCGGCCGAGCTGCTGCCGCCACCGCCGTGGTGGTGGTAATTATTACCACCGTAGTAACCGCCGTGATAGCCGCCGCCGTGGTATCCACCACCGCCGCCACCCCAGCCGCCGCCGTGTCCGCCCGCCATCACGGGCGCACTTGCCACGGCAAGCGCCAACGCTACGACACGCATCCGGCCTGTAAACCGTTTCATGATCTTGCTCCTGTCCGCCGCGCGCGGGATTACGGTCAATATGCACACGGCGATAGCGTTACTTTACTGCTGCGCGGGCACCAAAAGTTGTTGCAAAAGCTACGGGGATTTCAACTGACTTCAAAACGATTCAGTGGCGAAAAGCGGGGAAGCGGTGTACTTTCTCGCGATGATGACGGCACGACCCCTTTCTACACCGCAAGACAAGCGTCTTACCAAAGGCGAACGCACCCGCCTACAGCTACTTGAAGTTGCCGCGGCCGAGTTCGCGGAGCGCGGTTTCCAGCACACGCGTATCAGCGACATCGTGGCTCGCGCCAGCGTGACGCAGCCGGTGTTCTACCAGTACTTTTCCAGCAAGCAAGCGGCCTACGATGAACTGGTCGGCATGTTCGCGCAACGCTTGCGCCAGGCGATTACCGAAGCGCGCTTGCCCGCCGGACTGGAAGGCGCCGAATTGGCCGAGCGCATCCAGGGCGGCGTGCTGCGTTTGCTGGGCATCTTGCAGGAAGACTCCAACCTGACACGCATCGGTTTCTTCCAGGTGGCCGAGGCGGAAGCGCTCAAGGATGAGCTGGTGACGATGATTGCCGACAACGTCCGCGCCGAGCAGCAGGCCGGCCTGTTCCGGCCCGAAATATCCCCCGACTGGTTGGCGCAGTCCTTGATGGGCATCATCGAACGTTTTACGCGCCAGATGCCGGATGCGCCCCAGCAGCATGCGATAGCGGAATTCATTACCCGGCTGCTGCTCGATGGCATCCGGCATCAACGACCAGCCTCCTGACGGGGGTTTTTTTTTGGCGCCCGTTTTTATCGGCCCCGGTTTTTTTGGGGCCACAGTTACACCTGGCTCTGTGCGCGTGCAAGGGGATTGTCCTGGCATTCGCGGTGGCGGCGCCGGGCAGTGCGCCGCCCCGCGCCCGCCGTCATTCCACCCGAGCGCCCGAGGCCGCGACCAGCTTGCCCGCCGCTTCCCAATCCGCCTTCAGCAGATCCTGAAACTGCGCGGGCGTCTTGGCGTCGGCCTCCACCCCCAACGAGGCCAGGCGCGCCTGCACCTTCGGGTCCCCCAATACCTTGTTCACCGCCGCGTTGATCTTGTCGCGTTCGGCGGCGGGCAGGCCGGCGGGCGCCAGCAGTCCCAGCCAGGAATCGAAGGCGTAGCCGGGCAGGCCGCTTTCGGCGACGGTGGGCAGGTCGGGCGCGAAGCGCGAGCGGGTCTTGCCCGTGTAGGCCAGGAACGTCACGCGCGGGTCGTTGCGATAGGCGGTTACGCCGATGGTGGCGGCGGTGACGGCCTGGACGCGGCCGGCCAGCAGTTCGGTGACGGCGTCGCCGGTGGACTTCATGGGAATGTGCTGCATCTGCGCGCCCGAGGCGGCCAGGAACGACGCCATGCCCAGGTGCGACGCGCTGCCGTTGCCGGCCGAGGCATAGTCGTACGCGCCGGGTTTGGCCTTGATGGCCTGGATGAAGTCGGCGGTGGTCTTCGCGTTCAGGCTGGAGGACGCCAGGATGATGTAGCCGGTGTTGCCCAGGTACGCCACGCCGGTGAAGTCTTTGTAGGGGTCGTAGCTCAGGTTCTTGTACAGATAGCCGGCAATGTTGTGGCTGGCGGCGGCCAGCACCAGGGTGTTGCCGTCGGGGGTGGCGCGCGCCACCTGCGAGGTGCCCACCGTGCCGCCCGCGCCCGCGCGGTTTTCCACCACGATGGACGCGCCCAACGCCTGACCCAGTTCGTCGCCGATGGCGCGTGCAATGGTGTCCTGCACGGCGCCCGTGCCGTAGGGCACGACGATGCGGACAACGCGCTGTTCGGCGTGCGCGGCGCCGGCGCCGGCCAGCGCCAGGGACAGGGCCAAGGTAGTCAGGGTGGTGCGGCGTACGGCTTGGAATCGGGTAGGCATGACAGCGGCTCGTTGGGATAGGCCCGCACCCCGTGTTGAGGCGGGCGAAGGCGTTGGACTCTAAAGAATCGCGTGGCGCCCGCCAACGATTTATTTGCCGCTTGTTTATAGCCGCCGGGGATATAGCCTCCAAGGGAATAGGCGCCGAGGAATAGGCGCCGAGGAATAGGCGCCGGGGATATAGCCCCCCGTCAGGCCCAGGTCTCATGCAGATGCGCCCATTGCGGCTGCCCATCGGCGCCCGCCATGAACAGCGCGCTGGCGCGCCGCTGTGTGGCGCCGCCGTTCCAGGCGTGGCGTTCGCGATACGTCAACAGCGCCGCGCCGGCGTCCGCATGGCGCACGGCCAGCTCGTCGATCTGGATCTTCAAGCCGGGGCGCAAGCCGCGCAGTCCGGCGAACAAGGCGGGCAGGGCGCCGGGCGGCAGCCGCTGCCCGTCTGCGGTAATCATGCTGAACTCGGGCGCAAAGGCGTCCAGCAGGGCGGCCAGCACCGGCGGCGGGGTATCGGCGTTGCCGATCCATTGCTCGATGCGGGCGTGGGCGTCCAGCGCCAGGCGCAGGCTAGGGGTAGACAGGTCGGTCATGAATAAGGCCGTGTAATCAACAAAGAACGCCATTCTAGAAATTTCGATGTCGCGGAAACACCGCCAGTGGGCCGATATACTGTTCGTGTTTTTTTGACAATGAAGCGGGCCATGATCAATCTGAATCGTCTGTCGATGTTCGTCGCCGTGGTCGATGCCGGTTCGTTCACGGCGGCGGCCGATGCGTTGGGCACGACCAAGGCCGTCGTCAGTTTCAACGTCAAGCAGCTGGAACAGGAATTGGGCGTGGCGCTCTTGACGCGCAGCACGCGCCGGTTGGCGCTGACGCAAGCAGGCGAGGGCTTTCATGCTGACTGTGTGCGCCTGCTGCAAGACGCGGACGCGGCCGTGGACCAGGCAAGATCCGGCCAGGCGGCTTTATCGGGCAGCTTGCGCGTGACGGCCTCGGTGGACTACGGCAACCGTGTCGTCGTGCCCGCGCTGGCAGCGTTCGCGCGTTTGCACCCGGCGCTTCGGGTGGGTTACCAGGCCAGCTCCACGCAAGCGGATCTGATCGGCGAACGCCTGGACGTGGCGATCCGCGTGGGGGCGCTGGCGGACTCCAGCTACCGCGCCACGCGCATCGGCGAATTCAGGCTGCTGTTGGTGGCCAGCCCGGCGCTGCTGGCCGAACATGGCGCGCCGCGCTCGCTCCCGGCGTTGGCCGCCTTGCCTTGGCTGGCCAACCGGCCGGGTCGCATCGACCATTGGCGGCTGACGGACAGCAAGGGGCGCGACCACGCGCTGCGCGTGGCCCCTGTGGCGCATGCGGATACCGCGTCGGCGCTGTTGGCGTTTGCCGAGGCCGGCTGCGGCGTGGCCGCCTTGCCGGATTGGTTGCTGGAAGAGCCGTTGGCGCGTGGCACGTTGCAGCGGGTGATGCCGTCGTACACGTTGCCGCGCCAGCCGGTGCACGCCGTCTATCCCGACACCCGCCACGTCAGCGCCAAGGTGCGGCGGTTCATCGATTTCCTGCGAACGGGGAAGTAACGCGCGGCCCACCCGAAGCCCAACCCCAAGCCCAACCCCAAGCCCGCTCCAAGCCCGCCCCGCGCCCAGTCTCGGAAAACCTCAGCGCGACAGCGGTGGCGTGTCGCCCGCGCCCAGGTCCCAGTACAGGCCCGTCATCAATCCCAGCGCCTGGCGCAGCAGTTCGGGCGGCAGGTGTTCGTTGGGCGCGTGCTGCGAGCAACCGGGGTAGGAATGCGGCACCCAGATTGTGCGCAGGCCCAGCACATCCGTGAAGATGTCGTTGGGCAACGAGCCGCCCAGGTTGGGCAGCAGCGCCGTCTTCTGGCCCGACGTGCGTTCCAGCGAATCCACCGCCCATTGCACCCAGGCATCGTCCGGATCGATGCGCGTGGCGCGGAACATGGATTCGCGCGTCAGCGCAATCTTGACCATCGAAAAGCCGTGGCTGTCCAGATGCCGGCGCAGCGCCGGGATCAGGTCGTCCGGGTCCACGCCGACCACAAAGCGCAGCTGGCAACGCGCCCAGGCGCGCGGCGGGATGGCGTTAACGGGCGTTTCCGGGTTGCCGGTCTTGTAGGCCAGCACTTCAAACGAGCACCAGCCGAACACGCGCTCGGCGGGCGACAGGCCAGGTTCGCCCCAGTCCGGTTCGATCTCGGGGCCGTCCGAGCCGCCGTCCACCTGGCAGTCGGCCAAGGCGCGGCGCACGGCGGCGGGTAGTTCGGTCGGCACCCATTCCGGAATACGGATCTGCCCGGTGGGCGACACGATGGTCGATATGGCGTGCGCCAGCTGAATGCCGGGGTTGGAAATCAGCCCACCCCAGTTGCCCGAATGGTGGCCGCCGGCCCGTGCCTCGATAGACAGATCAATGTTCAGGCTGCCGCGCGCGCCCAGAAAGATAGTCGGGCGCTGGGGGGCAAGACGCGGGCCGTCGGACGCAATCAGCAAGTCGGCCGCCAGCATGTCGCGATGGTCGGCGCACAGTTCGCGCAAGCCCATCGAGCCCGTCTCTTCGCCCATTTCAATCAGATACTTGGCGTTGAAGCCCAGCTTGCCGCGCGCTTCCAGCACCAGCCGCAGCGCTTCCATGTTGACGGTGTGCTGCCCCTTGTTGTCGGCAATGCCCCGGCCATACCAGCGGCCTTCGGCTTCGGTCAGCGCCCAGGGCGTCAAGCCTTCCTTCCATTCCTTTTCCAGCCCACGGATAACGTCGCCGTGGCCATAGCCCAGCACGGTGGGCAGGGCGGCGTCTTCGATGCGCTCGGCGTACAGGAAGGGCGCCAGCGCCTTGGGATGCGTCAGGGTGCGGCAGGTGAATCCCATCGCCTCGAAGGCCGGGCGGATCTCGGATTCCAGGTAGTCGGCCAGCACGGCGGCGCGCTCGGGGTTCTGGCTTTCGGTGGGCAGCGCCAGGCGCCGCGCCAGCAGGGCGCGGAAGGCGCCCGAATCAAAACACTGTTCTGCTTGGGCGATGGCTTGCTCGCGGGTCATGAGCGGGCTCCGGTGGAGTTGGGAATTGAAGAGGGGAGGGACGCAGAAGTAGACATGGAAGCAGATGCCGCGGTCGATGCAGCGCCGGATTCAGGATACAGATGGCAAGCCACCACGGACCCGTCACGCAGCGTCAGCGCGGGCCGCTCCACCTTGCATTGCGGCATGGCATGTTGGCAACGCGGGTGAAACGGGCAACCGGGCGGCGGATGCAAGGGGTCGGGGAACGACAGGCCCAAGCCCATGTCCGGAATGCCCAGGCCCGGTTCGGGCGTCAGCACCGACGCCAGCAAGGCCTGCGTATAGGGATGGTGCGGGTCGTGAAACAACTTGGCCGTGGGCGCCGATTCCACCACACGCCCCAGGTACATCACCGCCACATGCGTGGCGATGTGTTCGACCACCGCCAGGTTATGGCTGATGAACACATACGTCAGGTTGAACTCGCGCCGCAGTTCCATCAGCAGGTTCATGATCTGCGCTTGCACGGATACGTCCAGCGCGGATGTCGGCTCGTCGCAGATGACGATTTCCGGGTTCATGACCAGCGCGCGCGCAATCGCCACGCGCTGGCGCTGGCCGCCGGACAGCTGCCCCGGCGTGTTGTGCGCCAGCCGGGGCGGCAGGCCCACGCGTTCCAGCATCTCGATGGCCTTGTGCATCTTGGGGTTGGCGATGCCGTGCACCTCCAGCGGCAGCGACACGATGGACGCGATGGACCGGCGCGGGTTCAAGGACGAATACGGGTCCTGGAAAATCGGCTGCACCCGGCGCGCCAGCGCGCGGCGGTCCATCTGCCGGATGTCTTGGCCGTCCAGCTTGATGGCGCCGTCGCTGGGCGGCGTCAGGCCCAGCAGCATGCGGGCCAGGGTGGATTTTCCGCAGCCCGATTCGCCCACGATGCCCAGCACCGCGCCGCGTTCCACGGCCAGGTCCACGCCGTTGACGGCGTGCAGCGTGCTGCGCGGCCGGAACATGCCCGAACGGATCGAAAATTGCCGGCTGACGGCTTCGGCTTGCAACAGCGCGCTCATGCCAGGACTCCTTCTTCAACGCGGATGCAGCGCCATTGTTGATGCGGCGGCTGGCCGTGCACGGGCACGGTGTCGCGGCATTGCGGCTGCACGTAGCGGCAACGGTCGGCAAAGGCGCAGCCGCGCAGCTCGCCCACCAATGACGGCACCACGCCGGGTATCGTGCCCAGCGATTCGCCGGGCGGGGTGCGGCCGGGCACGGGGATACAGCCCAGCAAGCCCTCTGTATAGGGATGGCGCGGCGTGGCGAAGATCTCCTTGACCGGGCCTTCCTCGACGATCTGCCCCGCATACATCACCGCCACCTGCTGTGCAATGCGCGCCACCACGCCCAGGTCGTGGGTGATCAGCACCATGGCAATGCCAAGCTCGGCCTGCAAGTCCGCCAGCAAGCGCAGGATTTGCGCCTGGATGGTGACGTCCAGCGCCGTGCTGGGCTCATCGGCAATCAGCAGTTCCGGGCCGCACATCAGCGCCATGGCTATCATCACGCGCTGGCGCAGGCCGCCGGAAAGCTGGTGCGGATATTGCGTCAGGCGTTGTCCGGCCGAGGCGATGCCCACCTTTTCCAGCAGTTCCACCGCGCGGTCGCGCGCCTGTTGCTGGCTGGCATGGCGATGGTGGATGTAGTGTTCGGTCAGTTGCTCGCCGATGGCGTAGGCGGGGTTCAGCGCCGTCATCGGTTCCTGGAAAATCATCGCCATCTTGCTGCCGCGCAGCGCATTGATACGCCGGCTGCGCGCGGTGGACAGGTCTTCGCCCAGCACCGCCAGCCGGCGTGTCGTGCGCTTGGCCGCCTTGGGCAACAGGCCCATGATGGCCAGCGACGTCATCGATTTGCCGCAGCCCGATTCGCCCACCAGGCACAGCGTTTCGCCGCGCTTGACCTGGAACGACACGTCGCGCACCGCGTGCAGCGGCCCGCGCGGCGTGGCGATGTCGACCGTCAGCCCTTGCACGTCCAGCACAATTTCTTTGTCGGCCATGGTCAGGCCCTCTCTTCAGGCGTCAGCAGTTGATGCAGCCCGTCGCCGGCCAGGTTGATCGCAAAGATCAACACCGCCAGCGCCGAACCCGGAATGGCGATCAGCCAGAACGAAAAGAACATGTACGCCTTGGCTTCGGAAATCATCAGCCCCCAGGACGGCAGCGGCGGCTGCACGCCCAGGCCCAGGAACGACAGCGAGGCTTCCAGCAAGATGGCGCTGGCCGCTTCCAGCGTGGCAATCACGATCAGCTGCGGCACCACGTTGGGCAGCACTTCGCCCCACACGATGCGCCACGTGGACGCGCCAGCCGCCTGCGCCGCCGCCACGTATTCCAGCGACCGCACCTGCTGCGTGGCGCTGCGCATGACCACGGCGTAGCGGTCCCATTTCAAAAAGCCCAGCACCAGGATCACCACCCACAGCGAACCACCGACGATGGCCACCGTGGCCAGCGCCACCAGGATCACGGGCATGGACAAACGGGTGGTGATCAGGAACGACACGGCCATGTCGACCTTGCCGCCGAAGTAGCCGGCGGCCATGCCCATGGCGGTGCCGATGATTCCGGATATCAACGCCACGCTGACGCCGATCAACAGCGAAATGCGCGCGCCGTAGAACAGGCGAGACATATAGTCGCGGCCCAGCTGGTCGGTGCCCAGCGGATGCAGCCACGTGCCCTTGGCGTACCAGACGGGCGGCGCGGTGCGGTAGGCCAGGTCCTGAAAGTACGGGTCGTGCGGGGAAATCCACGGCGCCAGCAGCGCGATCAGCACGATGATGAGCAGGATGCCGCCACCGGCCAGCAGCGCCTTGTTGCGGCGCAGCCTGCGCCAGCGCAAGGTGGAGGCGGACAGTTCCAACGCGGCGGGGGCGGGCGCGCCGGGAACGGAGGGGGTGAGAATAGGCGTGGTCATGTCAGGACACCCGGATGCGCGGATCGAGCCACGCGTTGGCGATATCGGCGGCTAGCGTCAGCAGCACGTACAGCACGGACAGCAGCAGCACAATCAGCTGCATCACCGGATAGTCCTTGTACGTAATGCTCTGGTAGGCCAGATAGCCCAGGCCGTCCAGCGCGAAGATGGTTTCGATGACGACCGAGCCGCCCAGCAGGTAGCCCAACTGCACGGCGGCCAGCGCCACAACCGGCACGATGGCGTTGCGCAGTGCGTGCTTGAAGATGATCTTGCGCGCGGGCAGCCCCTTGGCGCGGGCGGTGCGGATGTAGTCCGCGCCCAGCACTTCGATCATGCCGGCGCGTATCAATCGCATGAAGGCCGGCGCCACGTAGTAGCCCAGCGCAATCGCGGGCATCACGAAATGCTGCCAGGTGCCGCTGCCCGACACCGGCAGGATGCGCAGCGATATCGAAAACAGCATGATCAAAATCAGCGCAAAGAAAAAGTTTGGCAGCGCCTGGCCCAGCACGGCAATCGCCAGGCACACGCGGTCGATCACGCTGCCCTTGTAAATGGCGGCCAGCACGCCCAGCGGAATCGACACCAGCAGCGCAAAGCCCAGCGCGCCCATGCCCAGCAGCAAGGTGGTTTTGAGCTTGGACAGAATCAACGGCCCGGCCTCGGTCTTGAAGTACACCGACGTGCCGAAATCGCCCTGCATGATGTGCCACAGCCAGTCGGCGTATTGCACCACCAGCGGCCGGTCCAGCCCGTAGGTCTTGCGGATCATGTCGATATCGGCCTGACGCGCGCCTTCGCCGGCCAGCGCCAGCGCCGGGTCGCCCGACAGGTGCAGCAGCAGGAACGCCAGGATCGATACGGTCAGCGCCACCAGCGCCGCCAGGCCCAGGCGCCTGATCGTGAAATAAAGCATAGGACTTCCTCTAACGTTTCAGCCCGCCGGACGGGCGTGGCGCCCGCCCGGCGTTACCCCGCGCGTGACTTCCCGCGTGGCTACTTCCAGCTCATGTCCCAGAAGCGGACCAGTTCGTCGGAATACGGCTTGAAGTTCACGTCCTTGGTGGCGACGTAGTAGGCGGGCAGCGTCCACAGCGGCACCGCGTAGGCCTTTTGCGCGATCAGGTCCAGCGCTTCTTTGTAGGCGGCCTTGCGCGCCTCGCTGTCGATGGTGTGGTCGCCCTTGTTGAGCAGGTCGCGCACCTTGGGGTCGCGCGTGATGTCGTCATTGCCGAAGGCGAAGTACACGGGGGTGGACGCCGACACGTCGTTGACCAGGTTGGAACCCCAGGTCTGGTGGGTCAGCGACGCCTTGTTGGCGCGAATCATGTCGCGCATGGCGGCGTACTGCAAGAAGTTGAGCTTGGCGCGGATGCCCACGGCTTGCAGGTAGTTGATGATGGCTTCGGTCTGGTTGCGCTCGCGGTAGGCCACGATGTCGATGTCGAAGCCATTGGCGTAGCCCGCATCGGCCAGCAGCTTCTTGGCCAGCGCCGGGTCGTACTTGTAGGTGGGCGCGCCGTCTTGCGTGCAACCCACTTGCGAGGGCGTGCAGATGGTGTTGATCAGCCCGCCGCCTTCGCCCACGATGTTTTTCAACATGGATTCGCGGTCGATGGCGTGGATGATGGCCTTGCGCACGCGCTCGTCTTTCAGTTGCGGCGCGGGGGTGCCGTCCTGGATGTTCATCTGCATGAACACGATGCGCATGGTGTTGCCGGTGACCATTTGCAGGTTAGGCATCTGGCCCAGCTGTTCGGCCTGGTCCTTGGGCACGCTCATGATCAGGTCTTCGCCGCCCGAGATGACTTCGGCCATCTGCGTCTGGCGGTCGGGGATGAAGCGGATGACCACCTTGCCAATCTTCGGCTGCGCCTTGGGCGAGTCCTTGAAGTAGTCGGTGTTGCGTTCCAGCGTGATGGATTTGCCGGGCTGATAGTCCACCACCTTGTACGGGCCGGAGCCCACCGGCTTGGCGTTCATGCCCTTGGGGCCGACTTCCTGGTAGTACTTGGCGGGGTGGATGGCGGCGGTGGTGGACAGGTATTCCTTGGCGCCAGGGAAGGGTTCCTTGGTGGTCAGGCGCACCTTGTATTTGTCGATTTTCTCAACCTTGTCGATCCACGACACGTTCTGCTGCGTGACCGCTTTGTTCTTCGGGTCTGCCACGTAGTTCAGCGTGTACACCACCGAGTCGGCATCGAACTCTTCGCCGTTATGGAATTTCACGCCTTCGCGCAATTCGAATTCCATGGTCTTGTCGTCGATCTGCTTCCAGCTTTTGGCCAGCTGCCCCTTGTACTCGTTGGTGACGGGGTCGCGGTACAGCAGCGTGTCCCAGACGTTGGCGGCGATGATGACGCCGATACGCACGTTGTTGAAGTACGGGTCGACGCTTTCAGGCGCCTGGTCGTACGCCATGCGCAAGGTGTCGTCTTTCTTGCCCGCCAGCGCGGGCTGGGCGGCAAGGCCGGCGCAGGCGAAGAGGGCGGCGGCGACGGCGGCGCGTAGTGGGCCGTGCAGCGGAAGGACGCGGTGGGTGCGGGGTCGGGCGGGTGAGGCAGGTGTGAAGCGACTATCAGCCATGGTGAAGGCTCCTGTGGAAGGCACTACATGTACTGCGTATCCATCATCTCGCTCCGGGCCGCGCCACCCTGGTTTTATCGTTATCGTCCTTGCGCTGGGAGGGCAGGCTCAACCAGAGTCGGACGACGGCGCGGTCTTGGGCGCCGCATTGGCGTTGATGCTTGCATCGGCGTTGATGCTTTTCAGCGCGGCCTCGCACTTGCGCTGCAAGTGCTGCCGCATGATGCCGGCCAGCCGGTCGGCGTCGCGCGCGTCCAGGGCCTCGGCCATGTCGATGTGTTCGCGCATGGCCAGATCCCATTTCTGGCGGTTCTCGTTCGACACGAACCGCAGGTTCTGGATGCGCGCGTTCTGCGCGTCGTACAGCTGCTTGAGCAGGCTGTTGTGCGAGGCCAGGCTGATGCGTTCGTGAATTTCGCGGTTGGTATGAAAGTACGTGGGCAGGTCATGGCGTGCGTGGCTAGCCATCATTTCGTAGGTCAGCGCACGGATCTCGGCAATTTCAAGATCGGTGGCGCGTTCGCACGCCAGCCGGCACGACATGGCTTCGAGCCCGCCGATCACTTCAAACGCTTCACGGATATTGGCTTCCGACAGCGCCACCACCTGCGCGCCACGGTTCGGTTCGATCTGCACCAGGCCCTCGGCCGCCAGCACGCGAAACGCTTCGCGCATCGGTGTGCGGGACACGCCCAACAGGTCGCACAGCGCGCGTTCGTTCAGGCGGGAGCCGGGGGGGAATTCCCCTTGGATGATGCGTTCGCGCAGCGCCCCGGCGACGGCCCCGGGCAGCGTGCGGCCGTTGCCGGCAACGCGCGGCGCCGGCGACACGGCCCCTTGCGGCGGCGCGTCGGGCAGGGCGGAATCGGCGTGTGCCGACCCGGCCAGATCCGGCAAGAGGCTAGGATTGCTGCTCATTGGTATACCAACTTTTCCCCGAATTTTTTTAGACTATAAACCCCGCGCAGCGACTTCAATCATGGGTGTATACCCTAGGTTATCGGTGCAAAAACAATGGGATAGAGTGGCGCATGCCGCAAGTCCGCCTGCTCGGCCGGGGCTGTGTCAAAAGCCGTTTGAATCGCCGCGCATCTTTCGTTGGTATACAAATAATTCCACTGTGGGGCTACGCATGCTTTCCCTGAATTCCCATTTGTCCGGCCGGCACTTCTTGCAGATTCCGGGGCCCACCAACGTGCCCGACCGCGTCTTGCGCGCCATAGACCAGCCCACCATCGACCATCGTGGCCCCGAGTTTGGCGAGCTGGGCCGCGCCGTGTTGGAAGGGTCCAAAGCCGTTTTCCAGACGCAGTCGCCCGTGGTGATTTTTCCGTCGTCGGGTACCGGCGCCTGGGAAGCCGCGCTGGTCAACACGCTGTCGCCCGGAGACCGCGTGTTGATGGTGGAAACCGGCCACTTCGCCAGCTTGTGGAAGAAGCTGGCGGGCCGGCTGGGCCTGGACGTGGACTACATCGAAAGCGACTGGCGCCACCCCGTGGACCCCGATGTGATCGGCGCGCGGCTGGCCGAAGACACGCAGCAGCGCATCAAGGCGGTGTGCGTGGTGCATAACGAAACGTCCACCGGCGTCACCAGCAACATTGCCGCCGTGCGCGCCGCGATCGACCGCGCCGCGCATCCCGCGTTGCTGATGGTGGACACGATATCGTCCTTGGGCTCCATCGATTACCGCCACGATGAATGGGGCGTGGACGTTACCGTGGCCGGCTCGCAAAAGGGCTTGATGCTGCCGCCCGGCCTGGCGTTCAACGCCGTCAGCGCGCGCGCGCTGGCCGCCGCCGATACCGCCCGGCTGCCCCGTTCGTATTGGGATTGGCGCGAAATGCTGACGGCCAATGCCAAGGGCTATTTCCCCTACACGCCGTCGACCAATCTGCTGTATGGCCTGCACGAAGCGCTGGCCATGTTGCAGGCCGAGGGCTTGCCGCGTGTCTTCGCGCGCCACGAACGCCATGCCCGCGCGACGCGGCTGGCGGTGGCCGCGTGGGGGCTGGAACTGTTAAGCCTGGACCCGGCTGCCCACAGCCCCGCGCTGACCGCCGTGATGATGCCCGAAGGCCATGGCGCCGACGCGTTGCGCAAGGTCATTCTTGAACGCTTCGATATGTCGCTGGGGCAGGGCCTGGGCAAGCTGTCCGACCGCATCTTCCGCATTGGGCATCTGGGCCACTTCAATGACTTGACGCTGTGCGGCACGCTGGCCGGCGTTGAAATGGGGCTGGCCGCCGCCGGAGTACCGCACCAGGCGGGCGGCGTGCGGGCCGCGATGGAATTCCTGGCGCGCGCCCCGGATGGCGTGGCGGCTTAAGACCAAGACAAACACAACGACGAGGGAAACCATGAACACGCTGATGCAGCAGGCGATCCAATTCGCCAATGAACACGAATCCACCTGGGACCGCAGCGTCAAGGGCAACTTTGGCGTGCACCTGAACGACCCGCCGCCCTGGAACCGCCTGCTGGGCCCCATCCATGACCGTGGCCCAGTGTCGGGCGTGGTGGTGGTGGACGGCAAGACGGTGGCCGAATGGGGCGAGCCCGAACGCGCCGACCTGACCTTCAGCGTGGCCAAGCTGTACCTGGCGATCCTGGCGGGCGTGGCACATGACCGTGGCCTGTTGCCCGACGTGGACGAACCCGTGGGCAAGCGCGTGCCGGGCATCGGCTTCGATGAAGGCCAGAACGCCGATATCACCTGGCGCCACCTGCTGCAACAGACCAGCGAATGGGAAGGCGAACGCTTCGGCGTGTCCGACCAGGCCGATCGCTATCGCGCCGTGACTTTCGGCGTGCCGCCCGATGGCAAGAAGGGCGATGCGCGCCCCTTGCAGCGCCCCGGCACGTATTGGGAATACAACGACGTGCGCATCAACCAGTTGTCGTACGCGCTGCTGCACCTGTTCCGCAAGCCCTTGCCCGACGTGTTCCGCGAAGCCGTCACGCGCCCCATCGGCGCCAGCGAAGATTGGCAATGGGTGGGCTACGACACCGCCTGGGTCGAGATCGACGGCCAGCGCATGCCGTCCGTGCCGGGCGGTTCGCATTGGGGCGGCGGCATGTCCATCAGCGCGCGCGACCAGGCGCTGATCGGCCAGATGCTGCTGAACGACGGCCAGGCCAACGGCAAGCAGATCTTGTCGCGCGAATGGATTCAGGCCATGCGTACGCCATGCGCCATCGCGCCGTATTACGGCTACCTGATCTGGCTGAACGATCAAGGCCGCGTGTTTCCCAGCGTGCCGGCCACAAGCTTCTTCGGCGTGGGCGCGGGCAGCTCGTTCACGTGGGTGGAACCGGAACGCAAGATGGTGGTGATTGTGCGCTGGCTGAATTCCGCCCACGCGGATGCACTGTTCGGCAAGATCCTGGCGGCGGTGGATGCGGACAAGGAAACGCAGGTGTAGGATAAACGCCGCGCGAACCGCCGCCACGGGGTTCGCGCCGCGTCGACTTCATCCGCGTCGACTTCATTGATCAGAAAGGAATCGCCCCATGAAATACCGCCGTCTGGGTTCCAGCAACCTGCGCGTTTCGCCCCTGTGCCTGGGCACCATGATGTTCGGCGAACAAACGCCGGACGACGAGGCCGCGCGCATCGTTGCGTCGGCGCGTGACCATGGGGTGAACTTCATCGATACGGCCGACGTCTACAACGAAGGCCGCTCGGAACAGGTGGTGGGCAAGCTGCTGCAAGGGCAGCGCCACGACTGGGTGCTGGCCAGCAAGATCGGCAACGTGGTGGGCAAGGGCCCGAACCACTCGCATTATTCGCGTCAGTGGCTGATGCGCGGCGTTGAGCAAAGCCTGATGCGCATGGGCACGGATTTCATGGACATCCTGTACCTGCACCGCGACTTTCACGAAGAAAACCTGGAAGAAGCGCTGTGGGCGCTGGGCGACCTGATCCGCGCGGGCAAGCTGCGCAGTTTTGGCCTGTCGAACTTCCGGGGATGGCGCATTGCCGAGGTGATGCGGCTATGCGAAAAGATGGGCGTGCCGCAGCCGGTGGTGTGCCAGCCGTACTACAACATGCTGAACCGCGGCCCGGAAGTTGAAATCTTGCCCGCTTGCAAGCACTACGGGCTGGGCGTCGTGCCCTACAGCCCCATCGCGCGCGGCGTGCTCACGGGCAAGTATCTGCCGGGCCAGGCGCCTGCCGCCGATACCCGTGCCGGGCGTGGCGACCGCCGCATGCTGGCCACGGAATTTCGTGAAGAGTCGCTACAGATCGCCCAGCAGCTGGTGCAGCACAGTGCCACGCGCGGCGTGCAGCCGGGCCATTTTGCCACCGCCTGGGTGTTGGCGAATCCGATCATCACCGGCGTGATCGCCGGCCCCCGCACGGTGGCGCAAATGGAAGACTATTACGCCGCGCTGGACGTCACCATCACGCCCGAAGACGAAGCTGTCGTAGACGGCTGGGTCATTCCGGGCCACGCGTCCAGCCACGGCTACAACGACCCGAACTACCCGTTCTTCGGTCGCCCCGTCGCCGGCGCCTGATCAGGCCGGCGCTGCCGCAACCGGTGCGCGCACCGGTTCGCCGGCGATGCCGTGCAGCATCATCTGCTCGACCACGGACGCAATGCCCAGCCGCGCGACGCGCCCGCGTCGTTCGGCGTCCACCATGCTGGTCAGCACGCCAATGAACATTTCCGTCAGCGCCGCCGCCGTGATGTCCACGCGGAAGGCGCCTTCGCGCTGCCCGCGCAAAAAGAACGCATCCAGCGATTCCTGGTAGCCCGACCAGCTGTTCATGATGTCGGGCTGCTGCTCGTTGTCGGGCTTCCAGTTGTACATCAGGAACGCAGTCAGTTCCTTGTGCGCCATGTTCTGGTGGATCAGCGTGTGCAACGCCTCGCGCGGCGGCGCGGTATCCAGATGCGAATCCGCCAACGCCTTCTTCATAACGTGCGCGCAATGCGTGGTAAGCCGCAGGACCAGTTGGTCCCGCGTCTGACAGAAGCGGTATAGCGTCGCCTTGCTGACGCCCACGGCCTTGGCCAGTTCCTGCAACGTGGCGCGCGGCTGGTCCACCATCGCCAATGCCAACGCCACTAAAAACCGCTCGTGCCCTTGCCCAGCTTCGTCCGCCATTGTTCGCCCCTGTCTGTGTGTCCAATCCCCATTGCCGCGTATTGGAGCATGCGAGATTCAGCTTGTGCAAACTTTTGCGATTTTGACAAGTCAGGCCTTTTAAAACCTTCTTAATGATCTTTTGATAATCAAATGAATCTTTATTGATTCAAATCAATCGTTCAGGTAGCATCCGCAGCTTGGTGAAAAAACAGTGCCGCGGGCGCAAGGTAAAAAATGAAGAATCAATTGAAGCGGCGCTTGCCCTTGACGGTATTGGGTTCGGTGTTGGCGATGGCCTTGGGCCTGGCCGGTTGCGGCGGTGAAAACCCCAGCCAAGCCCAGGCCGACACGCCACGCGCGGTGCAGGTGGTGCAGGTGCAACCGCAGCGCTACGCGCTGTCCAGCACCTTGCCGGGTCGCGTGGAGCCGGTGCGCGTGGCCGAAGTGCGTGCCCGCGTGGCCGGCATTGTGCTGTCGCGCAACTTCGAGGAAGGCGCGGATGTGAAGGCGGGCGACGTGCTGTTCCGCATTGACCCGGCGCCGTTCAAGGCCGCGCTGTCGCGCGCCCAGGGCGAACTGGCCAAGGCCGATGCCGCCGTGGCCGACGCGCAAGCCATCCTGAAACGCTATACGCCGCTGGTGAAGATCGAAGCCGTCAGCCAGCAGGACTTCGACACCGCCACCACCACGCTGAAAAGCGCGCAGGCCGCGCGCCGGTCCGCGCAGGCCGATGTCGAAACCGCCCAGCTGAACCTGGATTACGCCACCGTCAAGGCGCCGATTTCCGGCCGCATCGGCCGGGCGCAGGTGACTGAAGGCGCGCTGGTCGGCCAGAACGAAGCCACCGTCATGGCAAAGATCCAGCAGCTGGACCCCATCTACGTCGACTTCAACCAGCCCGTGGCCGACATGCTGCGCATGCGCGCGGCGTTGCAGAACGGCAGCCTGGGGCAGGGCGAGGGCGCAAGCATCTCGATCACCGTCGACGGTACGGACCAGAAACGCAGCGGCAAGCTGCTGTTCTCGGATATCGCTGTGGACCGAACAACCGGCCAGGTGTCGGTGCGCGGCGAGTTCGCCAACCCCGATGTGTTGCTGTTGCCCGGCATGTATGTGCGGGTGGAAACACAGCAGGGCGTGGACCCCAACGCCATCCTGGTGCCGCAGCGCGCGGTCACGCGCAGCACCGACGGCAAGCCGCAGGTGATGTTGGTGGGCAAGGACGACGTGGTGGAATCGCGCCCCGTGCAGACTGGCACGATGCGCGGCTCGGACTGGCACATCGTCGACGGTCTGGCGGCGGGTGACCGCGTCATCGTGGGCGGCGCGTCGGCCGCCGTGCCGGGCCAGAAAGTCAGCGTGGCACCGGCGGCCGAACAAGCACGCGTCGCGGCCGCCAAGCCGGCTACAGACCCGGCTTCCGCCCCGGCCGCGAACTAAGCAGCCGCCCGTGCCCCGCGTGCATACCCAAAGGTAAATCATGTCCAAGTTTTTTATTGGCCGCCCCAATTTTGCATGGGTGGTGGCCATCTTCATTTCGCTGGCGGGCCTGTTGGCGATTCCGTCGCTGCCGGTCTCGCAGTTTCCGGTGGTGGCGCCACCCCAGGTGACGATTGCCGCCACCTATCCCGGCGCGTCGGCTTCGGTGCTGGTCGATTCGGTGACCAGCGTCATCGAAGAAGAGCTGAACGGCGCCAAGAACATGCTGTATTACGAGTCGTCCAGCAGTTCCAGCGGCAGCGCTGAAATCACCGTGACCTTCGAACCGGGCATGGACCCGGACCTGGCGCAGGTGGACGTGCAGAACCGCATCAAGAAGGCCGAAGCGCGCCTGCCGTCGGCGGTAACGCAGCAGGGCTTGCAGGTGGAGCAGGCCAGCTCGAACTTCCTGATGATCTACGCCCTGACGTACAAAGGCGAAGACGCGCACAAGGACGTGGTGGGCTTGTCCGACTACGCCGCGCGCCACATCAACAACGAAATTCGCCGTGTCAAAGGCGTGGGCAAGGTGCAGTTCTTTGGCGCCGAAGCGGCCATGCGCGTGTGGATCGACCCGCAGAAGCTGCTGGGCGTGGGCCTGTCGGTGGCGGACGTCAATGCGGCCATCGCGGCGCAAAACGTGCAGGTGCCGGCCGGCAGTTTTGGCAGCCGCCCGGGGTCGCCGGAGCAAGAGCTGACGGCCACGCTGGCGGTGAAGGGCATGCTGGATTCGCCGGAAGAGTTCGGCAACATTGTGCTGCGCGCAAACGCGGACGGCTCGGTGGTGCATCTGTCGGACGTGGCGCGGCTGGAAGTCGGCCGCCAGAGCTATGACTTTGAAACCCGCTTGAACGGCAAGAAGTCGGTGGGCGCGGCGGTGCAGCTGGCCCCGGGCGCCAACGCTATCGACACGGTCAAGGCCGTGAAGGCGCGCTTGCAGGAATTGTCCGCCTCGTTCCCCGAGGACGTTGAATTCTCGGTGCCGTTCGATACGTCGCAGTTCGTCAGCGTGGCTATCACCAAGGTGGTGCACACCTTGCTGGAAGCCATGGTGCTGGTGTTCCTGGTGATGTTCCTGTTCTTGCAGAATTTCCGCTACACGCTGATTCCCACCATCGTCGTACCGGTGTGCCTGCTGGGCACGTTCGCGGTGATGTCGGTGCTGGGCTTCTCGGTCAACATGATGACGATGTTCGGCATGGTGCTGGCCATCGGCATCCTGGTGGACGACGCCATCGTGGTGGTCGAAAACGTGGAACGCATCATGGCCGAAGAGGGCCTGCCGCCGCGTGAGGCCACCATCAAGGCGATGGAGCAGGTGTCGGGCGCCATCGTCGGTATCACGTTGGTGTTGTCCGCCGTGTTCCTGCCGCTGGCCTTCATGAGCGGTTCGGTCGGCGTGATCTACCAACAGTTTTCGCTGTCGTTGGCGGTGTCGATTCTGTTCTCGGGCTTCTTGGCGCTGACCTTTACGCCCGCCCTGTGCGCCACGTTCCTCAAGCCCATCCCCAAGGGGCACCACGAAGAAAAGAAGGGCTTCTTTGGCGGCTTCAACCGCATGTTCAACCGCCTGACCGGCCGCTTCGAAGCCTTGAACTCGCGCCTGGTCAAGCGCACCGGCCGCTATATGGTGATCTACGTCGCGATCGTGGCGGTGCTGGCCGTGCTGTATGTGCGCGTGCCGGAATCCTTCGTGCCGGCCGAAGACCAGGGCTACGTCATCGTGGACGTGCAGTTGCCCCCGGGCGCCACCTACAAGCGCACCGACAAGGTCGTGGCGGACGTCGAGCAGCACCTGATGTCGCTGGACGCAATGGGCGACGCCTTCACCGTGATGGGCTTCAGCTTTTCGGGCACCGGCCAGAACGCGGGCATTGCCTTTCCCACGCTGAAGGACTGGTCCGAGCGCGGCAAGGGCCAAGCCGCGTCCGATGTGGCCGCAAGCGTGAACCAGCGCTTCGCGGCGATTGATGACGGCTCGATCATGGCGGTGAACCCGCCGCCCATCGACGGCCTGGGTAATTCGGGCGGCTTTGCGCTGCGCCTGCAAGACCGGGGCGGGCTGGGACGCCAGGCGCTGACCGATGCGCGCAACCAGCTGCTGGCCAAGGCCAACAGTTCGCCTGTTATCGCGTACGCCATGATGGAAGGCCTGGCCGACGCGCCGCAGTTGCGCCTGGACATCGACCGCCAGAAGGCCGAGGCGCTGGGCGTGGGTTTTGACACGATCAGCACCGCGATCTCGTCGGCGTATGGCTCGGCCACCGTCAACGACTTTGCCAACGCCGGGCGCTTGCAGCGCGTGGTGGTGCAGGCCGACGTGCGCGACCGCATGACGCCCGAAAGCATCCTGATGCTGAACGTGCCGAACAAGTCGGGCGGCATGGTGCCCTTGTCGGCCTTCGTCAAGACCGATTGGGAAAATGGCCCGGTGCAGATTTCCCGCTACAACGGCTACCCGGCGTTCAAGATCGCGGGTGACGCGATGCCGGGGCACAGCACGGGCGAGGCCATGGCCGTCATTGAAAAGATCGTTTCCGAATTGCCCAATGGCATCGGCTACGAATGGACGGGCTTGTCCTATCAGGAAAAGTTTGCCGGGGCGCAGGCGCCCATGTTGTTTGCGCTGGCGTTCCTGGTGGTGTTCCTGCTGATGGTCGCGCTGTACGAAAGCTGGGCCATTCCGGCATCCGTGATGCTGATCGTGCCGATCGGCGCGCTGGGTTCGGTGTTGGCGGTGACGGTGCTGGGCATGTCCAACGACGTGTACTTCAAGGTGGGCCTGATCACCATCATCGGTCTGGCGGCCAAGAACGCGATCCTGATCGTGGAGTTTGCCAAGAGCCTGCTTGAACAGGGTCACTCGCTGGCGGACGCCGCCATCCAGGCCGCCAAGCTGCGCTTTCGCCCCATCGTGATGACGTCGCTGGCGTTCATCCTGGGCGTGGTGCCGCTGGCGCTGGCCAGCGGTGCGGGCGCGGCCAGCCAGCGCGCCCTGGGCGTGGGCGTGATCGGCGGCATGCTGACCGCCACCTTGCTGGGTGTGATTTTCGTGCCCATTTTCTTTGTCTGGGTGCTGTCGCTGCTGCGCAAGAAAGGTGGGCAGCCCGCCCCGGACGCCTTGCCCGCCCAGCGCGCGACCCAGGAGTGAACGTGATGATGCAAACTTTTTATCCCCGCAGCCTGGGCGCGCTGCTGTTGACGGCGGCGCTGGCCGGGTGCTCGATGGCGCCGGTCTACCAACGGCCGGACGCGCCGATTCCGACCCGGTTCCCGGCTGACGGGAACCCGGCTGGCCAGGCATCGGACGGAGCTTCGGCCAATGCCGCCCCCTCAGCCGCCGGCACGCTGGATTGGCAGACTTTCGTCACCGACGATGCGTTGCGGCATCTGGTGGCCCTGGCATTGGACAACAACCGTGACCTGCGCCAGGCGGTGCTGAATATCGAAGCGGCCCGGGCGCAGTACCGCATCGAGCGCGCCGACCGGTTGCCGGGTATCAACGCGCAAGGCTCGGGCACGCGCCAGCGGGTGCCGGGCGACCTGAACAGCACGGGCAGTTCCGCCGTGCAAAGCAGCTATCAGGCGGGCATCGGGCTGACCTCGTTCGAGATCGACCTGTTTGGCCGTGTGCGCAGCCTGTCGGATGCGGCGCTGCAAACGTATCTGGCCACCGAGGAAACCGCGCACGCCACGCGCATCAGCCTGGTGGCCGAGGTGATCCAGGCGTATCTGACGCGTGACAGCGCGATGCGCAAGATGCAGGTCACCGAACAAACGCTGGCCAGCCGCGAGGCGTCGCTCAACCTGATCGTCAAGCGGCGCGAAGCCGGCACCGCCACGGCGCTGGATTATCAGGAAGCGCTGGGCCTGACCGAGCAGGCGCGCGCCGAACGCGAGCGCATGGAACGCGAAGTGCGCCAGGCAGGCAACGCGCTGGGCCTGTTGGTGGGCGTGAACGACCTGCGTCCGTATCTGCCCGCGCAGCTGGCCACGTCCAACGTGTTGGTGCAGGACATCGCGGCGGGCGCGCCGTCCGAATTGCTGGAGCGCCGGCCGGACATTCTGGCCGCCGAACACGAGCTGCGTTCGCGCAATGCAAGCATCGGCGCGGCGCGCGCGGCGTTCTTTCCCAGCATTACGCTGACCGGCCTGTACGGCTCGTCCAGCGCGGATCTGTCCAACTTGTTCGACGGCGGGCAGCGCGCGTGGTCGTTCATGCCGCAGATCACCTTGCCGATCTTCTCGGGCGGGCGCAATGTGGCCAACCTGGACCTGGCGACGGTGCGCAAGGACATCGCGGTGGCCAAGTACGAAGCCACCATCCAGACGGCATTCAAGGAAGTGGCCGATGCCCTGGCCGCCACCGACACCCTGCAACGCGAGGCCGCGTCGCGCCGCGCCTTGGCCGAGTCCAGCCAGGAAGCGATGCGCTTGTCTGAAGCGCGGTATCGCGGCGGCGTCGACAGCCATCTGCGCTATCTGGATGCGCAGCGCAGCGCCTTCACCGACCAGTTGACGTACATCGACATCAGCACGCAGCGGCAGATTGCGCTGGCGACCTTGTTCAAGGCGCTGGGCGGCGGCTGGCCCGGCGTGCAGGCGCCGCATGCCGGCGCCGGCGGGGCGGCGGCCACCAGCGCCGACCCCGCTGTGCGGTAGGCAACGCAATCAGGCCGCCTGGGTCGACCGTATCCCAGGCGGCCTGACCTCACGCCTTGCGCCATCCCGCGCCGGGAATCGGCGGCGCCGTGTTGCCGGTGGCTTCGGTCACCGGCTTGCCGCGTCCGATCAGCCAGGCGCACCATGCCGAGACCGCGCCGGCGAACAGCACGTACAGGCAGATCAGCCACGGCTGCCCGCCGCCCGTCTTGAGCAGCGCGGTGGCGATGATGGGCGTGATGCCGGACGCGAAGATACCCGAGAACTGATAGACGAACGAAATCCCGGTGTAGCGGACCTTGGCGTCGAACAGCTCGCAGAACAGCGCTGCCTCGGGGCCGTACACGGCGGCGTAGAAGATGCCGAACGGGATGATGATGGCCAGCCAGATCAGCATGACGCTGCCCTGGCTGTTCAGCATCAGCCAGAAGCCGGGGAAGGACGCCAGCGCGGTAATCAGCGAGCCCCAGAAGTACACGCGGGTGCGACCGATGCGGTCGGACAGGCGGCCGAAGAACGGAATGAAAAAGCACATCACCAGCGCCGCGGCCATCACACCCGTCAGCGCCTCGGTGCGCGTGATCTGCACGGTTTGCGTCAGGTACGAAATTGAAAACACGCCGAACACGTTAAAGAACACGCCGTCGATATACCGCGCGCCCATGCCTTTGAAGACGTTGCCCGGGTAACGCTTGAGCATGTCGAAAAACGGAATGCGGCTTTCGGCATTGTTGGCCTTTACCGCCGTGAACTCGGGCGTTTCCTTGATGTTCAGCCGGATGTACATGCCCACCATCACCATGGCGGCGGACGCCAGGAAGGCAACGCGCCAGCCCCAGGCCATGAACTGTTCGTCGGTCAGCAAGGTGGACAAGAGCGCCACGGTGCCCGAGGCCAGGCACAGGCCGATTGCCAGGCCGATCTGCGGCAGCGAGGCGTAAAAGCCCTTTTTGCCCGGTGGCGCGTATTCATAGGCCATCAACACCGCGCCGCCCCATTCGCCGCCCAGGCCGATGCCCTGGAACACGCGCAGCAGCAGCAACAGGATGGGCGCCCATAGCCCGATGGTTTCGTAGGTGGGCACCAGGCCGATCAGGAAGGTGGACACGCCCATGATCATCAGCGTCATCACCAGCATGCTCTTGCGCCCGATGCGGTCGCCAAAGTGTCCGAAGATCAGCCCGCCCAGCGGCCGCGTCACAAAGCCCACCGCGAAGGTGGTGTAGGCCAGCATGGTGGATACCAGCGGGTCGCCCGTGGGGAAGTACAGCTTGTTGAACACGATGCCGGCCACGACACCGTAAAGAAAGAAGTCGTACCACTCGATGGTGGCGCCGATCAACGATGCGGTGACGACCTTGCGTACCGCGGCTTCGTTTTGCTTGGACATTGCAGTCTCCTTTGGTGAAGGCGGGGGCGCTTCTGTTGTCGCCCGCGTGCCGGTCTGACTTCAGGTTCGTCGTTCACATCCTTGTTGATTGCTTAAAACACGCGGCCGCAAAATCAGCCGCCAGTACAGCAAGTCGCCAGTACATCAAGCAGCGACCAGATCCGCCCGCCGCCGCGCCAGCTTGAAATCCTCCAGCATGAAATCCGCCGCGCGTTCGGCCAGCATCACCACGGGCGCGTTGGTGTTGCCCGATACCAGCGTGGGCATCACCGAACAGTCCACCACCCGCAGGCCCTGCACGCCGTGCACGCGCAGGCGTTCGTCAACCACCGCCAGCGGGTCGCTGCGCGGACCCATCTTGGCGGTGCCCGATGGGTGAAAGATGGTGGCGCCGTATTCGCGGCAGAAATGCAGGATCTCGTCGTCGGTGCGTACGTTGGGGCCGGGCCGGAATTCGCGCTTCATCAGCGACGCCAGCGGTTCCGTTGCCGCCAATAGCCGCGCATGCTTGACGGCGGCCACGGTCATGCGGCGGTCCAATTCCGTGGACAGGTAGTTGGGTTGCATCGAGGGCGGTTCGAACGGGTCGGCCGCGCGCAGCCGCACGTAACCGCGCGATGACGGGCGCAACTGGCAGACCGAATACGTGCATCCGGAAAAGGGGTGCACCTTGCCGCCGGCCATGTCGGCGGACAAGGTGGCGAAGTGGTACTGCGTGTCCGGCGTGCGGCTGGCGGGGTCGACCCGGCAGAACAGTCCGCCCTGGTTGATGCCGACCGCCAGCGGGCCGCTTCGGAACAGCAGCCATTGCAAGCCCATGCCCACGCGCCCGTGCAGGCTGCGCAGCTGGTCGTTGGTGGTGATGGGCCGGGTGGTTTCGTAGATCAGGCGGATCTGAAGATGGTCTTGCAGATTTTCGCCCACGCCGGGCAGGTCGCGCACGACGCGGATGCCGAACTGGCGCAGCAGCGCGGCCGGGCCCACGCCGGACAGTTGCAGCAGCTGGGGCGATTGCAGCGCGCCCGCGCACAGCACCACTTCGCGCCTCGCGCGCAGCGTGCGCACTTGCCCGCCTTGCCGGTATCGCACCCCGCAGGCGCGTCCGCCTTCGAACAGGATGGCCATGGCATGCGCACCGGTTTCCACGCGCAGATTGGGCCGGTCCCGCGCGGGCCGCAGATAGGCCACGGCGGTGGAGCAGCGGCGGCCGCGCCGCGTGGTCAGCTGGTAGTAGCCCACGCCTTCTTGCTCGCCCGTGTTGAAGTCCTGCACGGGGGGCACGCCCATGGTCCGCGCGGCGGCGATCATCGCTTCGACCAGCGGGTGGGGCGTCTTGATGGACGTGGCGCTCAAGGGGCCGTTCACGCCCCGGGTCGGCCCCGCGCCCAGGTCGTTGTCTTCCAGTTTGCGAAAGTAGGGCAGGCAGTCGTCCCAGCCCCAGCCGGGGTTGCCCGCGCGTTGCCAGGCGTCGTAGTCGGCACGCTGGCCACGAATGTAGATCAGGCCGTTGATTGCGCTGGAGCCGCCAAGCGTGCGGCCGCGCGGCCAGTAGATGCGCCGGCCCAGCATGTTGGGATCGGGGTCGGTGTAGTAGCCCCAGTTCACCACTTTGTGGAACATGGTCTTGCCGTAGCCGATGGGGATGTGGATCCACGGGTAGGTATCCCGGGGGCCCGCTTCCAGCAGGCAGACGGCGTGCGCGCCATTGGCGCTAAGCCGATTGGCCATCACACATCCGGCCGAGCCGGCGCCCACCACGATGACATCCACGGTATCGGACATATCGCCTTGTCTCCCTGTCGTCGCATCGCCGTCGCGACTGACGTCACCGTGTTCGCAAGCAATGGTGACGGCGCGTTTTCCCTGCTTGTCGCGGCGGGACGCACTTATATACTGGTTTGATGCGGCCGGTTTGCGTTGCGCACCCGGCTGTCATCTGTGGCGATTCTAGGAAGCAGGCGCGTACAACAAAGCACAACACGCGTGGGGGCGGACAAATGGAACGGAACATGCAACTTCGGTTTCAAAATCGCAGTGCAGCATCGGCGCCGGAGCCGTCGGCGTCCGGGCATCCGGCGTCCGGGCATCCGGCGTCCGGGCAGCCGGCGTCCGGGCACCAGCAACAGCAGCACCAACATCAACAGCAAGAGGCAGCACGCTCGTTACGGGCGTTGCTGGTGCTGGACCATCTTGCGCGCGCCCAGCATCCGCCCACGTTGGCGCAGCTGGCACAGCGGCTGGACATGCCCAAGACCACCTTGATGCGCTTGCTGGCGGCGATGCAGCGCGCCGGCTTCGTGGCGGCCACGCCGACCGAGCAGGGCTATGTGCCGGGGCCGCAAGCCACATCGCTGGCGCTGGCCACGCTGAGCGCCTCGGCGTTCACCCGAGCCTGCCGTGCCGTGCTGGCGCAGCTGGTGGGCACGCTTGGCGAAACCTGCAACTTGACCGCGCCTGACGGCGACCGCGTGGTCTATATGGAACGCGTGGAAACGTCGGAGCCCCTGCGGCTGTTCTTCGCGGTGGGCAGCCATGTGCCGATGCACTGCACCGCCAGCGGCAAGCTGTTTCTGGCGTCAATGAGCCGGCTGGAACGAGGCCGGGTGCTGGCGCGGCTGCCGCTGACGCGCAACACGCCGCGCACCTTCACGGACCCGACGAAGCTGGACGAGGAACTGGAGCGCCTGGCCGCGCGCGGCATCGGCATCGATAACGAGGAATTCGTGCGCGGCATGAGCGCGGTGGCGGTGCCGATAAGAGACGCCGAGGACCGCGTGGTGGCGGCGGTGGCCTGCCACGCGCCCACGGCGCGCGTGATGCTGGATGACTTGCTGCGCGCCGTGCCGGTGCTGCAACGCGCGGCGCAGTCGCTGCACGAGGTGCTGGCGCTGCATCGCCCGGGCGTGTGACGCTGCGTTGCGGCATCGGTGGACGCGCGGGTCTGTGCGGCGACAGCCCCGTCGCAAGGCCCTTCGATGCTTGCGCGCTGGACGGCTACACGGTGACGGGCGAGGCCGCCCGGCGCCGCGACACGCTTTCCCACACGGCCACCAGCACCATGATCAGCGTGGTCAGCCCGCCCACCATCAGGTTGTCGGTAACGGTAGACACCGGCGCCAGCACCGCCAGCAATACCAGCCCGGCCAGGTGCGATAACGGAAAGCGCGCGTACACCACCGTCTTGTAGATGCCGTTGCCCAGCAGGTACAGCGCCGGCCCGCCCAGCAATGCGGCGGCCGCTGGCGTGGTGATGCGGCCATCGGGGTGCAGGATGACCAATTCGTTGGCCACCGCCGACACGATCACGCCCGCGATCAAAATCACGTGCACATAGTGAAAGATGGCGCCCATGCGGCCCGGGTCGCTGGAATGCACGATGGCGTGGCTGCCGTCCTTGCTGCTGGTGTCGAAATACACCCACCACATGGCCGCCGTTCCCAGGAAGGCGGCCAGCAGCGCGATCAGCGTGGGGATGTCCCAATGGCCACGGTCGCCCAGCGTGGCGCCCGTGATCAACAACGTTTCGCCCAGCGCCACGATGACGAACAGCTGGCAGCGTTCGGCAATATGGCCGCCCTCGATGGTCCAGTCGCTGGTGTAAGAGCGCCCCAGGCCGGGCAGGCGGAACCCGAACATGGGCGAAATATATTCGCAGGCCACGGCCACTATCCACAGCACCAGGCGCGCTTCGCCGGACGCCAGGCCGCCCGCGATCCACAACACCGCCGAGATGCACAGCCAGCCCAGCATGCGGCGGAAGTTGTCGGCCAGCGGATGGTTGCGCCCCAGGTGCAGCACGATGAACACCGTGCGCCCGACCTGGATCATGGCATAGCAGATGGCGAAGATCAGCCCGTTTTCGCCGAACGCGTCGGGCAGCACGGCGGCGGCGATCAGGCCGACCAGCATCACCGCGAACAGCATGACGCGCATGGGGATGGCGTCGGGGTCGAACCAGTTGGTGACCCAGCACGTGTACTGCCATCCCAGCCAGACGGCGAACCACAGCACCAGCGCGTGCACCGCGCCCATCAAGGTCAGGTCATGCAGCAGGCTGTGCGAGAGCTGGGTGACGGCAAAGACGTAGACCAGGTCAAAGAACAGCTCGACGAAGGTGACGCGGGCTTCATGGCCGTCTCGGCGGCGAAGCAGCGTGGCGCTGGCTAGAAAAGTCATGGCGGGCGCTTCCTGTAAAAAGGCGCGCTGCCAGAGTACTGCAAGGCTCGGCGGGCAATTGCAAAACTTATCAAAGGCGGCCCCGGCCGGCGGCCCGGCGGCCCGGCGACCCGGCGACCCGGCGGTCCTGTGGCCAGGATCATGGCGTCGGTGCCGGCGTACGGGTGCCTTCGCGCGTCCGTGCGCCGGTGCGTCCGCCCGCGCGCCGCTGCGGATCAGTGCGTCATCTTGCCGCCGCTGACCATCCAGCGCGTACCGTAGCGGTCCACCAGCGCGCCGTATGCCTCGGCCCAGAACGTTTTTTGCAGCGGCATGGTTACGTTGCCGCCTTCGGCCAGTTGGTCAAATACCCGCTGGGCATCCGACACTGTCGGGTACAGCAGCGCCAGCGCCATGCCTTTCTTGCCTGTGTACGGGTGGCCGCTGGTGGCGTCGCTGCCCAGCAGCGTCTGCTCGTCCAGCGCCAGCCGGGCGACCATGATGCGGTCGGCGTCCTCGGGGGACAGGGCGGGCATGGCGGCATCGGCGGGCGCGTCGGCGTAGCGGATCAGGGCGTCAAGGCGTCCGCCCAGCACACGCTCGTAAAAGCGCATGGCGTCGGCGCAGTTGCCGTCAAAGCTGAGATAGGCGGATAGCTGGGGCATGATGGTTCCTGGTTCTACGGCGGACAGCTGCAAGAAACGCCGTCGCACTATGATGGAAGGCCCGACCCGCAATACCGCACGGCCCGGCAACCTACGCACTGTAGCCGGTTGGGAAGGATGCCGGGCGGCTTCATAAAGGAATGGCGACATGAGCACGGTAAAACTGCTGACGGACGACGAGGTCCGCAAAAGCCCCGAAGCATGGGCGGTGTTTGAAGACATCCGATCCACGCGCAAGTCGGACTTCGTGAACAACTTCTGGCGCGCGCTGGCCAACGACCCGGCGCAATTGCAGCGCGTGTGGTCGCAACTTAAACAGGTCATGGTCGCCGAGGGCGAACTGCCGCCGCTCGTGCGCGAGATGATCTACATTGCCGTGTCCACGGCCAACGGCTGCTCTTACTGCGTGCATTCGCATACGGCGTCGGCCAAGGCCAAGGGAATGACCCCCGGCCAGCACGCCGAACTGCTGGCGGTGATCGGCATGGCGGCGCAGACCAACGCCATGGTGACGGCCATGCAGGTGCCGGTGGACGCCGCCTTCGACATCAAATAGGAGCCGGCCATGGCGCTGATTCCGCTGTTTCCCTTATCCAACGCGCTGTTTCCCGCCGGCGTGCTGCACCTGCGCATCTTCGAGGTGCGCTATCTGGATATGATCCGCCGCTGCATCGCGGAGGGCAGCGAGTTTGGCGTGGTGGGTTTGCTGGCCGGCAATGAAGTGCGTTCGCCAGAGGGCGTTGAGACCCTGGCGCCGGTCGGCACGCTGGCGCGCGTGGTGGCGTGGGAGGCGCCCATGCCCGCGTTGCTGCAAGTGCGCTGTATTGGCGGCAGCCGGTTCCGGCTGTTGTCCAGCAAGGTGGCAAAATACGGCCTGTGGATGGGCCAGACCGAGCCCATCGCCGACGACCCGCCCACGCCCGTGCCGGCGTCCATGCAGCCCAGCGCCGATGCCTTGGGCCGGCTGGTGGCGCAATGGCAGCAAGAGGGCGTGCCGCCAGACAGGATGCCGCTTGCGCCGCCGTTCCGGCTGGACGACAGCGGCTGGGTGGCGGATCGCTGGTGCGAACTGCTGCCCTTGCCGCCGGACGACAAGGCCCGGCTGCTGGGCCTTGCGGACCCGGTGGCACGGCTGGCGGCGGTTCAGGATCTGCTGCGTGGCCAGGGGCTGACGTAGCACTGCTTGGCAAGATAAACCAATTGGACACCATGGAAATCAGGATTGACGAGGGCCTACGCGCCTATATAGACCCTTTGACCGAAGACGAGCACGAGGCACTGGAGCGCAGCCTGCTTGCCGAGGGCTGCCGCGATGCGCTGGTGCTGTGGGGCGACCTGCTGGTGGACGGCCACAACCGTTATGCCTTGTGCAAGAAGCACGGCATCGAATTTCAGACGCGTCAGAACACCACGTTCAAGTCGATGGAAGACGTGCACCTGTGGATGATTGAAAACCACCTGGGCCGACGCAGCGTGTCGGACTTCCAGCGCGGCGTGCTGGCGCTGCGCAAAAAAGAAATCCTGCTGGCGCGCACGCCGCCGGAAGCCGCGACGCCGCCGGAAGGCGAAGCGGAGGACGGGTCCCCGCCTTGGGACGAATCCGACGCGCCGCCCAGCGTGGATGGCGCGCCGCGCCTGCCGCCCAATATCTCGTGGACGCCGCCCGTGCCCAGCCGCCAGGCATTGGCGCGCGCCGCGCGCATCAGCAGCAATACGCTGGGCCAGATCGAAAAAATCCAGAAGGACGCCGCGCCCGAACTGGTGCGCGCCGTGAAAGAGGGCGCCATTTCGATCAACGCGGCGGCGGCGGTGGCCTCGTTGCCGCCCGAGCGTCAGGCCGCAGCGGTGGCCGGCGGCAAGAAAGAGCTGCAACAGGCCGCCCGCGAAGTGCGTCTGGCCAAGGCCCCGCCGCCGCGCGAAGCCCCGCCCGAAGTCCCCATCGAGCACATCGCGGATCTGCCCGCCGAAGTGGCCCGCCTGCGCGGGGTGTTGGCGCGCGTGACCGAAGAACGCGATCAGCTGAAAAAGAAGGTCATGCACCTGACGATCGCGCTGTCCGAGGCGCGGGGCGCCAGCAATGGCGGGGATGATTGACGGGGATTGGCCCGGGTTGATCAGGGGAAGGGATAACCCTTAACGTCCGGATATAAGAAAAAAATTCGTGGTCGGCTGGGAATTTATATCGTTTTGAGGAAAGGCGGCCGGGGCCTTGTAATGCGTATTCGCTTAACCGCTAGACGCATCCACCCCCATCGACTTTCTTATGACTCCCATCGGATTTCGCATTCTTTCCCGGTCGGCCCCGGCCGTGGCCGCCGACGTACTGGCCGGCTTTGCCGATATCGGCTCGGCCCAGATCAGCGACTGCATGAACCGCCTTTACGGCGTGGCGGACTTGCGTCCGATGCACGGCGGCACGCGCCGCATGGTCGGCCTGGCGCTGACCGTGAAGACGCGGCCGGGCGATAACCTGATGATCCATCAGGCAATTTCCATGGGCGGGGCAGGCGACGTCATCGTGGTCGATGGCGCCGGCGACACCAGCAACGCGCTGGTCGGCGAACTGATGATGATGGATGCGCAGTCGCGCGGCATCGCTGGCTTTGTCATCGACGGCGCGGTGCGCGATGTGGACGTCTTCGGCCAGGGTGAATTTGGCTGCTTTGCGCGCGGCGTTGCGCACAAAGGCCCCTACAAGGACGGCCCGGGCGAAATCAATGTGGCGGTATCGGTCGGCGGGCAGGTCGTTCACGCCGGGGATGTCGTCGTGGGCGATGCCGATGGCGTGGTGGTAATTCCCGCCGAACACGCGGCCGCCGTGCTGGCATTGGCGCAAAAGAAAGAAGCCGACGAAGCCGTCGCCAAGGAAAAGCTGCGCGCGGGCACGTACACCAAACCCTGGTTGGCCAAGACCATTCTTGAAAAAACCGGGGGTGCACAATGAGCATCATTGCCGACCGCATCAAGCGCATCAAGCTGTCGCCCAGCGTTGCCGCGCGCGCCATCATTGCGCAGCTGCGCGAACAGGGCCGCCGCATCATCGACCTGACCATAGGCGAGCCTGATTTTTCAACGCCCGAACATATCCGCCAGGCGGCCACGGCCGCGATGAACCGGGGCGAAACCAAGTACCCGCCCGCGCAGGGCACCGTGGCGTTGCGCCGGGCCGCGCGCGCGCAGTTGCTGGATGCGACCGGCGTGGACTATCCCGTGGCGCGGATCATCGTCAGTACCGGCGCCAAGCAAGTGATTTTCAACGGCCTGGCCGCCACGCTCAATGACGGCGACGAGGTTCTGATTCCCGCGCCGTTCTGGGTGTCTTACCCGGATATGGTGCTGGTCAATGGCGGCGTGCCGGTGGCGGTGACGACGTCTCCCGCGTCGGACTACAAGGTCACGCCGCAGGCGCTGGAAGCCGCCATCACGCCGCGCACCAAGTGGCTGATGATGAACGCGCCCAGCAACCCCACGGGGTCGGTCTATACCGCCGAGGAATTGCGCGGGCTGACCGATGTGCTCAAGCGCCATCCGCACGTGTGGTTGATGACGGACGACATCTACGCCCGCCTGAATTTCACGGGCGAGCCCACGGTGCATCCGTTGCAGGTGGCGCCCGAGCTGGCTGACCGCACGCTGGTGGTCAACGGCGTGTCCAAGGCGTACGCCATGACGGGCTGGCGCATCGGCTATGGCGCCGGGCCCGACGAATTGATCAAGGCGATGGCGATACTGCAATCGCAAAGCACGTCCGGCGCGTCGTCCGTCAGCCAGGCGGCGGCGCTGGAAGCGCTGTCCGGTCCGCAGGATTGTGTGGCGGAATTTGCGCGCATCTTCCAGCAACGCCGCGACCTGGCCGTGGCCGAGCTGTCCGGCGCGCCGGGGCTGACCATCGTGGTGCCGCAAGGCGCGTTCTATGTGTTCCCGGATTGCTCGGGCCTGCTGGGCAAGAAGACGCCCTCGGGCGAGGTGATCGCCACCGACACCGACTTGACGCATTACCTGCTGCGCGAAGCGGGCGTGGCCGTGATCGACGGCAACGCCTATGGCGCGCCGGGCACGTTCCGTTTGTCGTTCGCGGCATCGATGGACGATATCAAGCAAGGATGTGCCGCGATCCGCGAGGCCTGCGCCAAGCTGTCGTGAATGCCGTTTGACCAACACAACATACAAGGGGAATCATCCATGAAACGTCATACTTTTTTTGCAGCTTGCCTGGGCCTGGCCACGTTGGCCGTCGGCGCTGCCGCGCAAGCAGATCAGGTCGAGGACATCAAGGCGCGCGGCGAACTGGTTTGCGGCACGCTGGGCACGTCGCAGCCGTTCAGCTTCCAGGACGGCGCCACGCGCCAGTTGGTGGGCTATGACGTGGACGTGTGCAAACTGGTTGCCGACAAGCTGGGCGTGAAGATCAGCTACAAGCTGCTATCGGTGGCGGCGCGCGTGCCGGAGCTGAACGAAGGGCGCGTGGACATCCTGGCCGCCAACCTGGGTTATTCGCCGGATCGCGCCGAACAGATCGCGTTCAGCCACGCCTACTACGTCAGCCCGCAAAAGCTGCTGGTGCGCAAGGATTCGGGCTTTGATTCGATTGACGCGCTGAACGGCCGCCGCATCGGCGCCACCAAGGGTTCCAGCTCGGAACGCGAGATCAAGCGCATCCTGAACAAGTCGCAGGTGATTGGTTATGGCGACAGTTCGGCCACGTATCTGGCCTTGCAGCAAAAGAAGGTGGACGCGCAGTTTGCCTCTGAACTGGTGCTGGTGCGGCTGGTGCTGCAAAGCCCGCCCACGGCGCCCGTCAGCGTGATTGCCAAGTCGGTGTTCGACGAACCCTGGGGCCTGGGCGTGCGCAAGTCCGAGCCGCGCATGCTGCAAACGGTGAACCAGGCCCTGGACGAAGCCGAAAGCTCGGGCGCGGCCGCCAAGCTGTTCGACAAGTGGTTCGGCCCGACCACCCCCTACAAGCTGGAGCGCGGTTTCAAGATCGGCCCCATCGCCGGCTGATGCCCGCGCAACCGCCAGGGGCCGACGCTTTATGAGCCTGCTAGACGCTTCCCAATACCAGCTGCTGTTCAGCGGCATGGTGGTCACCGTGCAACTGTTCTTCGTTGCGTGGGTCATGGCCTTCGCCATCGCGGTGACGCTGGTGGTGGTGCGCGCCACCAACCTGGCGCCGTGCCGCTGGGTGGTGGACGCGTATGTCGAATACCACCGCAACGTGCCGCTGTTGGTGCAGGTATTGTTCTGGTATTTCGGCATGCCCGAGCTGCTGCCCGAAGGGCTGCGAATGTGGCTCTACGATCACAACGCCGAGATGTCGCTGGCGGCGATTGCGCTGGCGCTGGGCTCGGCCGCGTACATCGCCGAGGACATCCGCAGCGGCCTGCGCGCCATACCGTGGACGCAGTTCGAGGCGGCGCGCGCGCTGGGCGCGAGCTACCTGCAATGCATGCGCTTCGTGATCGTGCCGCAGGCGCTGCGCATTTCCATTCCGCCCTTGGTCGGCCGCGCGTTGCTGCTGTTCAAGAACACCAGCGTCGCGATGGCGATCGGCGTGATGGAGCTGACCTACCAGGCGCGCGAGATCGAAAACGAAACCTATCGCACCTTCGCCACCTTCGGTGCGGCAACGATCATGTACCTGCTGGGATCGTTCCTGATCATGGCGGTGGGGTCGCGCATCTACGCCCGTTATCGTTTGAATCGCGGAGGCCACGGTGCTTGATCTGCTGTCGCAATACTGGCCGACGCTGCTGGTCGGCCAATACCCCAACGGGCCCCTGGGCGGTCTGGCGCTGACGCTGATCCTGGCGGCGCTGGGGCTGCTGATGTCCTTGCCGCTGGCGCTGCTGATTGCGCTGGCCCGCGTCAGCCCGTTCGGCGCGCTGCGCGTAGCCAGCAAGGCGCTGGTCAACATGGTGCGCGGCATGCCGCTGCTGATGCTGATCTTCTGGGCGTACTTCGTGGTGCCCAAGCTGACGGGGCAGGTGGTCAGCGGTTTCTGGACGCTGATTTTTGCGCTGGTCGTCTACGAAAGCGCCTATCTGTCGGAGGTGATCCGGTCGGGCATCGAGGCGGTGCCGCGCGGCCAGATCGAGGCGTCCCGGTCGCTGGGCGTGGGTTACTGGACCACGATGCGCAAGGTGGTGCTGCCGCAGGCGCTGTTTAACGTGTTGCCCAGCATGACCAGTCAGTTCGTGTCCACGATCAAGGAAACGTCGCTGGGCTACGTCATCAGCGTCAATGAACTGACGTTTGCCGCCAACCAGATCAACAACCTGGTGCTGACGCAGCCGCTGCAAGTGTTCGGCATCCTGGCCATCATCTATTTCCTGGTGTGCTTCAGCCTGAGCCGCGGCTTGAGCTGGCTGGACCTGCATATCCGCCGCTCGCGCGCCATGGCTTAACGGAAAGAATCATGATCAAGCTTGAAAAAGTGAACAAGTGGTATGGCGAACATCACGTGCTCAAGGATGTCGACCTGTCGGTGGCGCGTGGTGAAGTGCTGGTGGTGTGCGGGCCGTCGGGTTCGGGCAAGTCGACGATGATCCGCACGGTGAACCGGCTGGAACCCATCGAAAAAGGCCGCATCCTGATCGATGGGGCCGACATCTACCAAAAGGGCGCCAACTTGAATGCGCTGCGCCAGAAGATCGGTTTCGTGTTTCAGCAGTTCAACCTGTTTCCGCACATGAGCGTACTGGAAAACGTGATCTTCGCGCCGGTCAACATCCGCAAGCAGCCACGCAAGCAGGCGGTGGAACTGGCGCGTGCCTTGCTGGAACGGGTCGGGTTGTTGAACAAGATCGATGCCTATCCGGGTTCGCTGTCGGGCGGTCAGCAGCAACGCGTGGCGATTGCCCGTGCGTTGGCGTTGCAGCCGCCGGTGATGTTGTTCGACGAGCCGACCAGCGCGCTGGACCCGGAAATGGTGGGCGAGGTGTTGCAGGTGATGAAGGGCCTGGCCAAGGACGGCATGACGATGGTCTGCGTGACACATGAAATGGGTTTCGCGCGCGACGTCTGCGACCGCGTCGTTTTCATGGATGGCGGCGAGATCCTGGAGGTCGACACGCCCGAGCGCTTTTTCAGCGCGCCGTCGCATCCGCGCGCGCAGCGCTTCCTGGCCGACATCCTGCATCCGCGCGGCTAGCGCCGCCTGCCGCGATGGTAATGTGAGGGTTTCCATGCGTTTCGCCTCGACCGCCGCGATGTACACCCTTAAACAGCTAGAGGCTTTTTACTGGAGCTCCGAACTGGGCAGCTTCAGCGCATCTTCCCGAAAACTGCACACGACCCAATCGGCGGTGGCCAAGCGGGTGGGCGAACTCGAAGCGTTTGCGGGCTCGCCCTTGTTCGAGCGGCGCGCCAAGAAACTGGTGATGACGCCGCAAGGCCGCAAGCTGTTCGAACTGGCGCGCGAGATGCTGGACCTGAACAGCCGCATCGTGCAGAACATGGCCGACCCCGCCAGTTTCGAAGGCGTGGTGCGGCTGGGCGTGACCGAACTGGTCGGCATGACCTGGCTGGCGCGGCTGATCAACCAGATCAGCCAGCGCTATCCGCGCGTGCAGCTGATGCCCGAGATCGACGGTGGCATCACGCTGTACGAACGGCTGGAACAAGACCAGTTGGACCTGGCCATCATGCCGGGGCCTTTCTGGAGCTACCAATACGACTGCACGCACCTGGGCGCCGTCACCAACGTCTGGATGGCCAGCCCCGCGCTGGACATTGATTTCCAGGCGCGCTTGTCACCCCAGGACCTGGCGCCGTATCCGGTGATTTCGCAGCCGACCAATTCCGCGCTGTCGCATCTGTATGACGCCTGGTTCGCGGAACAGGGCTTGCCCGTCAAGCGGGTGTTGACCTGCAACAGCCTGGGGATGATGGCGCAGTTGACGATGCTGGGGCTGGGCATCAGCTATCTGCCTGGCGCCTACTTTGCGCCGCTGGTCGAGCGCGGCGCGCTGTGCCAGTTGAATGTGCAGCCCGATCTGCCCACGATCAATTACTACGCGGTGCACAAGAAAAACATCGTCAACCCGATTGTGTCGCGGGTGATCGACATTGCGCGCGAGGAATGCGCGTTCGAAGTGGCGGGGGCATTCCTGCCCCACGTGCCACCCACGCCGCCCGCGGCCTGAGGCGGCCTGCCGGGGCGGGGATGGCGGAATGGGACGGGGATGGGCGCGACGGCCGGCGCCGTCTTGCCTTGGATGCCGCCGGATCAGCCGCAGCGAATCGCGGTCATGACGTCTTTGTCATCCACGATCAGGTTCAAGCGGGTGGCGTTGTATTCCATGGTCACGAGTTGACCGGGGCGCAAAATGCGCGCCGTGCTGCTGCCGCTGCGGGTACGCAGGTCTTCCATGGTAGAGGTCGTGGCCTTTTGGCCGATCTGCGATTGCAGCGCGGCCGCATCGCAAGTCTTGGTGCCGTAGCCCGGCATGGCCGAGCCGCCTGCCGACCCGCCATAGGATGAGCCGCCGAAAGTAGAGCCACCGGACGCGCTGGATGCGCCGGAAGAGGAAGACGCGCTGGAGGAGCTGGATGCCGACGACGCGCCGGACGAAGACGTCCCGGTATTGGCGCATGCGGTCAGGCTGGCAATCAGAAGGAAAGGGATCAGCTTGCGGATCATGTAAAGCTCCTTACAACTACTCGACGACGAAAAAGCCATGATAGACCAGCCTTGGCGCGCTGTAATCAGGGATCAGCGAGCACCTGAAATCTGATCGGTTTTGGCGTTGGTTTGCCCCGTGGGCATGCCGATTCGGGAACTTGACAAGCGCGTGACGTCAATGAAAATTCCGGCTATGCGCCGCCAGGCCGCCCAGCAGGTCGGACAGGTCCACCAGGCGTTGGGCGATCAGGTGGCGGATGCCGTCGACGCTTTGCCAGGTGCCGTAGACGCCCAGCAGTTTGGCCCCGAGTAGTTCGCGGCGTTGGCGTTCGATCAGGTCGGGGCGGACGACGACGTTGACGGGGCCGGTTTCGTCTTCCAGGGTTACGAAGATGACGCCCTTGGAGGTTTGTGGCCGTTGGCGCACGGTGACGATGCCGCAGGCGCGGGCGACGCGTTTGTCGGGGTAGCCGTTCAGGACCTCGGCGGGTTGGAAGTTGCGAGCGGCCAGTTGGGGGCGTAGCAGCGCGACCGGGTGGCTGTGCAGCGTCAGGCCCAGGCTGCGGTAATCGGCGGCCACGGTCTGGCTTTCGGACGGGGCCGACAGCTGGGGGGCCTGCGTTTCGACGATGGCGGCGTCGCGCAGCAGGTCGCGGCTTTGTACGCTGGCGGCGGCTTCCCAGCTGGCTTGGCGGCGGTGGCCGGCCAGCGTGCGCAGCGCGTCGCCGGCGGCCAGCACGTTCAGGTCGTGGCGGTTCAGGGTGGCGCGGCGGGCCAGGTCGCCGGTGTCGGCAAAGGGCGCCTGTGCGCGCGCCTGTTCGATGCGCCGGGCGGCGTCTTCGCGCATGCCTTGCAGCAGGTTCAGACCCAGCCGCACGGCCGGGCGCGCCTGGTCGGCAGGCGGCGAATGCGGGCGGGGGCGGCGCCGGGCGCCGGGGTGGTCGGCGGGCAGGGCTTCCAGCGCGGATTCCCAGCCGCTGACGGTGACGTCGGCGGGCAGCACACAGACGCCGTGGCGGCGGGCGTCCTGCACCAGTTGGGCGGGGGCGTAGAACCCCATGGGTTGGGAATTGAGCAGGGCGGCCAGGAAGGCCTCGGGTTCGTGGCGCTTGAGCCAGGAACTGAAGTACGCCAGCAGGGCGAAGCTGGCGGCATGGCTTTCCGGGAACCCGTATTCGCCAAACCCCTCGACCTGCCGGAACAGCGCTTCGGCGAATTCCAGCTTGTAGCCGTGCGCCAGCAGGCCACCCACCAGCTTGATGCGGAATTTGTCCACGCCGCCCTTGCGTTTCCAGGCGGCCATGGAGCGGCGCAACTGGTCGGCCTCGCCCGGGGTGAAGCCGGCGGCCACCACGGCAATCTGCATCACCTGTTCCTGGAAGATGGGCACGCCCATGGTGCGGCTGAGCACGCCTCGGACCTTCTCGCTGGGATAGGTTTCGGCTTCCTTGCCCTGGCGGCGGCGCAGGTAGGGGTGGACCATGCCGCCCTGGATCGGGCCGGGGCGCACGATGGCCACTTGCACGACCAGGTCGTAGTATTTGCGCGGGCGCAGGCGGGGCAGCATCGTCATCTGCGCGCGTGATTCGATCTGGAACACGCCCACCGTGTCGGCCTCGCAGATCATGTCGTAGGTGGCTTCGTCGCCTTCGGGTATGTCTTGCAGCGCCAGCGGCCGGCCCCGGCGCTGGCCGGCCAGTTCCAGCGTGCGGCGCAGGGCGGACAGCATGCCCAGCGCCAGCACGTCCACTTTCAGCAGTTTCAGCGCGTCCAGGTCGTCTTTGTCCCATTGCACGACGCTGCGGTCCTGCATGGCGGCGTTTTCAATGGGCACCAGCCGCGACAGCTTGCCGCGTGAAATCACAAAGCCGCCGGGGTGCTGCGACAGGTGGCGTGGAAAGCCCATCATGGTTTGCGCCAGCGACGCCCATTGCCGCGCCACGCGCGATTCCGGGTCCAGCCCGCAGGTGCCCAGCGTGCGCAGCATTTCCTTTTTGCCGTCCCACCATTGATGGGCGCGCGCCACCGCGTCGATGACGCCCAGGTCCACGCCCAGTGCGCTGCCGGTGTCGCGCAGCACACTGCGCGGCCGGTACGAAATGACCACGGCGGTCAGGGCGGCGCGGTCGCGTCCGTATTTGTCGTAGATGTACTGGATGACTTCTTCGCGGCGCTGGTGTTCGAAGTCCACGTCGATGTCGGGAGGTTCGTTGCGTTCCTTGCTGATGAAACGTTCAAACAGGTTGTTGCCTCGGGCCGGATCGACGGCGGTGATGCCCAGGCAATAACAGACGGCGGAGTTGGCGGCGGACCCCCGGCCCTGGCACAGGATGCCCTGGCTGCGCGCGTACTGGACGATGTCGTAGACGGTCAGGAAATACGCTTCGTAGTGCAGCTCGCCGATCAGGTCGAGTTCTTTTTCGATCTGGGCTTCGACGTTTTCCGGGACGCCGGCAGGAAAGCGGCGGGCGGCGCCGGCCAGGGTTTCCTGGCGCAGATAAGAGGCGGGCGTGTGGCCGGGCGGCACGACCTCGTCGGGGTATTCGTAGCGCAGTTCGTCCAGCGAAAACGCGCAGCGGCGCGCCACCACCAGGGTCTGCGCCAGCGCGTCGGGCGGATACAGGTTGGCCAGGCGCATGCGGGTGCGCAGATGCTGCTCGGCATTTTCGGACAATTCGTAGCCGCACTGGGCGACGGTCTGGCGGGTGCGGATGCCGGCCAGCGTGTCGTGCAGGGGCTTGCGCGACCGCACATGCATCTGCACCTGGCCCACCGCTACGACGGGCAGCTCGGCCTGGCGGGCGGCGTGTTCGACGGCGGCGCGGTGCTGGTCGTCGCGCGACCGGTACAGCAGGTTCAAGCCGACCCAGGCGCGGTTGGCAAACACGCGTGCCAGCCAGCGCGCCTGCTCGGCCAGGCGGTCGGCGTCGGTGCCGTAGGCGGGCGTCAGGATGGCCAGGCATTCGGGTAACTGGCGCAGGTGTTCGTAGCCCTTGGGCGGGTGGGTCAGGTCTTCGGGGGCCAGCTGGTATTCGCCCTTGGGGGCGCGGGTGCGGGCCAGCGTGATGAGTTCGGACAGGTTGCCGTAGCCTTCGCGGGTTTGCGCCAGCAGGGTCAGGCCCAGCGGGGCGGCGTCGGGCGCGGCGCGCAGCTGGAACGTGGCGCCGATGATCAGCGGCAGCTTCTGGGTCTTGGCCTCCATGTGGGCGCGAACCACGCCGGCCAGCGAGCATTCGTCGGTCAGCGCCAGCGCGGCGTAGCCGAGTTCCGCCGCGCGCGCGACCAGTTCTTCCGGGTGCGAGGCGCCTTGCAGGAAGGAAAAGTTCGACTGGCATTGCAGCTCGGCGTAGCCGGGCAGGGTGGCTAACGCAGCGGGGTCGGCCGGGTCGGACGGGTCGTAGGGATCGTCTTGCATGGGGCCGGCCTTAAGCGTACAGCCCGTGCAGGAACCAGCGCGCGTGTTCGGCGTCGCGTTCGCGGTAGATCCAGTAGCGCGCCGCCGCCGCGTCTTCGGCAACGAAGTAATCGCGCACGGTCAGGGCCGGGTCCCACCAGCCGCTTTCGATGCGTTCCGGCCCGCGCACCAGCCGCAGCGGCTGGCCGCCGTACTGGGGGCGATGACCCGACAGCTTCAAGGCCAGCGGCGTTTCCAGCAGCCAGAAGGGGCGGTCAAGCAAGGGCGGCAGGGGCTGGGGCGGGCGCGGGGTGGCCAGCGCATCGCCCCAGGAATTGGCGGCTTCGGGGCGGTGGTCGGGCGTGGGATGGGCATGGCGCACCTGGTCGCGACCCAGCCGGGCCACCAGCAGATCCAGCAGCCGGGCGTGGTCGGCCGCAGTGCCGCCGGGCTCGGGAAACAAGGTGGTGCTGACGGCGGGCTGTTCCACGGTGTCGGGCGCCAGCAGCGATACGGCGATGACGGGCGCTTCCAGCGTGACGTGGTTCAGCTTTTCGCGCAGCAGGTGCAAGATCTGCGGCGCCTGCCAGACCGGTTGCGCCAGCGCCAGTTCCAGTTCGGTGGGCGGGCGGGCATGGCGGCCGCGTTCGTGTTCCATGCAGAGCACCACGCGGCGCACCGCCAGTTGCCGGGCGGTAAGCCAGCCGCCCAGCTGCTCGGCCAGGCGGCGCGCCACTGCCAGCACGGCGTCGGTGTGCTCGACGTAGTCCATGAGTTCGATGCGCCGGGAAAACTGGTTGGGCGGTTCGATCCAGCGATACAGTTCGGGCGCCTGGCCATAGGCGGCGTCCAGGGCCGGCAGAAGGTCGGGCGCGCTGCGCCGTTGCAGGCCGGCGCGCGGCAGGGCGCGCAGGTCGGCCAGGGTATGGCAGCCGATGTCGCCCAGCCAGTCCAGCCGCGCCTGCGCCTGGGGCAGCAGCGCCACTGGCAGGGCGTCCAGCCGGCGGGCCAGCGTGGGCAGGGTGAGCGTGCGCCGGGGCATGCGGCGGCCGGCCCGATGCGCCAGCAGCCAGGCGCCCCGGGCCGTGGGCGCCATGCCCAGCGACACGCGCAGGTCCAGCGCTTGCAGGGTGGCGCGTATGCGCCGGGCAAGCGCGCGCGGGCCGCCAAAGAACATCAGGCTGGCGCCCACGTTCAACAGCACGGTGTCGGCATCGCCCAGGGCAATTTCAGGGGTGTATTGCAGCAGCGCCAGCGCCGCGCCGTGCAGGGTGTCGGCTTCGGCTTGGGGCTGGCGGGGCAAGAGCTCGACCTGGGGGGCGATAACGGCCGCGCCGGCGCGGCGCATGCCCGGTTTGACGCCGGCCTGGCGGGCGGCGGGGGTGAGGGCGGCAACGCGTTCCTGGTCCAGGACGGCGAACGCGTGCCCCTCATGCGGCCAGTGCGGGCGTAGTACGTCCAGCGGCAGGCAGCGCAGGAAGGCGGCGATCCAGAGGCGCATGGCGGGGAGAAGACGGCGTAAGCGCGCCGGGCTCCAGGCCCACGTACAGCGGGGTGTCGCAGACAGGCCCCCGGCGCTTCAGAATATGAACGGATAAACCGCCCGGGGCCGGCGCAAGCGCCAGCCGCAACGGGGCGGGGGTGGCGTTTTGCGCGGCGCTGGCCGGGCGGATGGCAATGAACAGCAGGTCGCTGGCCTGGGCCGCCAGATGCAGGCGGCGCAGGGATTCGGGGCGCACGTGCGGCAACCAGCAGATCAGGGCGCCGCAACTGCCGTTTTTCAGGATTTGTTCCGTTGCCCACAGGGTGTCGACGGGTTTTTGCGGCGCCACCCACAGCAATTGCCGGGGGTCCAGCCGCCAGCTCATCCAGCTGGCGATGTGGGGCACGTGCGGCGGCTGGACCAGCGCAATGGGGCGGCGCGTTTCCAGCTGGGCCAGCGCCGGGCGCAGCAGGCGGATTTCGCCCACGCCCGGATGCGGCGTCAACAGTTCGATAAGAGACCCCAGCGGCCAGCCGCCGTCCGGCAGCTCGGCGGAAAGCGAAGCGTGCCCGGTAGGCAGGTTGCGCGCGGCGCCTTTAGCCAACTGGGTGGCGCGCCACAACGCGGGATGGATGCGTTCAGGAGTCATCATTACTGTATGAATATACAGTATTGTAGCTTCCTTTTTGTCGCCCTTCGGTGATCCCTTTGCTGCCCTTTTGTCACCCTTTTCGGGTGTCGGTCCGTCCGGCCAGGCCTATCCCCGATCCAGATCCAGCCCGTAAAAGCGCATGTCGCCGTAGCGCACCCAGCGCGATTTCTTCACCACGCGATGCCCGATCCACAGCGCCAGGAACAGCGGAATGGCCAGATACGTGGACACCACCCCGATCCAGTCGATGCGATCCTGCAAGAACGCCTGGTAGTTCTGGCCCAGCGTCACCACCAGGCACAGCACAAAGGCCAGCACCGGCCCAAACGGGAACAGGCCGGCCTTGTAGGGCAGGTCGGCCGTGTCGTAGCCGTGCCGCACGTAGCCCCGGCGAAAGCGGTAATGGCTGATCGCGATGCTTAACCAGACGATGAATTCCGTCATGCCCGCAAAATTCAGCAGCCAGATATAGACGGCCTTGGGGCTGTAGACCACGCTGAACAGGCACAGGCAGGCCAGTGCCGTGGTGGCCAGCAGCGCGTATAGCGGCACGCCGCCAGGCGTCAGCCGCTTGAACAGCGCGGGCGCCTGGCCCTCGGCCGCCATGTTGAACAGCATGCGGGTGGCGGCGTACATGCCCGAATTGCCGGCCGACAGCACCGACGTCAGGATCACCGCGTTCATCACGGTGGCGGCCGACAGCAGGCCGGCATGCTGGAACACCAGCGTGAAGGGGCTGACGGCAATGTCTTCCACTTCGTTGCGCAGCAGTTGCGGGTCGGTATAGGGCAGCAGCAGGCCGATGATCAGAATGGCCAGCACATAGAAAAGCAGGATGCGCCAGAACACGTTGTTGATGGCGCGCGGCACGTTGCGGCGCGGGTTTTCGGATTCGCCGGCGGCCACGCCCACCAGTTCGGTGCCCTGGAAGGAATAGGCCACCACCATGGCCACGCCGACCCAAGTGGCCGCGTTGCCCACGAAGGGCGCATCGCCGATGGTCCAGTTCACCAGGCCGACCTGATCGCCGCTGTGGATGATGCCCACCAGCATGCCCAGCCCGACGGCGATAAAGCACAGCACCGCCACCACCTTGATGATGGCGAACCAGTATTCGGCCTCGCCGAAGCTGCGCGCCGAAAACGCGTTCAGCCCGAAGGTCAGTGCCAAAAAGGCCACGCTCCATATCCAGCCCGGCGTGTCCGGCAGCCAGTACGCCATGACCAATTGGGCGGCCACCACGTCCACGGCGACGACCGTGGCCCAGCTGATCCAGAAATTCCATCCCAGCGCGAAGCCGAAGCCGGGGTCTACATAGCGCGACGCATAGGTGCAGAACGACCCGGACACCGGCATGAAGGTGGCAAGCTCGCCCAGGCTGGTCATGATGAAGTAGACCATCAGGCCGATCACCAGGTAGACGAGCAGGGCGCCGCCCGGCCCGGCTTGCGCGATGGCCGCGCCCGAGGCCACGAACAGGCCGGTGCCGATGGCTCCGCCCAGCGCTATCATCGTCAGGTGGCGCGCCTTGAGCACGCGGTGCAGCTGATTCCGGCTAGCGGGAGTCGCGCCAGAATCGGGGGTTTGTGTTTGCATTGCAGGGGGTCAAGGGGCCGCCGTGGCGGCATTCAGGCAAGGGGTGGGCGGGGTCTGGTCACGCTGGTGGCGACCAGGCAGCCAGGCGACCAGGCAGCCAGGCGACCAGGCAGCCAGGCGACCAGGCAGCCAGGCGACCGTCAGCCGGTCGCCACGCGGCCGCCAACGCCAAGCAGGCCGCCAACGGTAAAGCCGCGCATTTTACAATGCGGCCATCGCGGCGCAGTCCAGCGGCCCGGGCCAGCACGGAGCAGTTTCATGGCATCTACCGAATCTCTTGAATTCCTACCCGAGGCGGGCGTCGACGTGCGCCAGTTGTTCATCCTGCTGCACGGCGTGGGCGGGTCGCCCGATAACCTGCGGCCCTTGGCCCAGGCCGTGCGCGCGGCCTTCCCGACGGCGGCGGTGCTGGTGCCCGAGGGTTTCGAGCCCTTTGACGGCGGCAACGCCGGGCGCCAGTGGTTTTCGGTACGCGGCGTGACCGAAGATAATCGCGCCGAACGCGTGGCGGCGGCCATGCCACCCCTGGAAGCCTATGTGCGCCAGGCGCAGGCCCGCTTCAAGCTATTGCAGTCGGACACGGCGATCGCGGGCTTTTCGCAGGGCGCGATCATGGCGCTGGAACTGGTGCAGGCCCATGACGGCATGGCCGGCCGCATCATTGCGTTTTCGGGGCGCTATGCCCAATTGCCCAAGACCGCCCCGCAATTCACCACCTTGCACCTGCTGCATGGCGCCGACGACCCGATCATGAACGTGTCCCACATCCAGGCGGCCCAGGCCCGGCTGGAGGCGCTGCATGGCGATTCCACTATCGATATCGCCAGCCACGTCGGCCATGAACTGCATCCTGCGTTGATCGAACGCGCCATTGTCCGCTTGCAGACCTGCGTGCCGCTGCGCAGCTGGGAAGCGGCGCTGGGCCTGAACCAGACGCCGCCCGACGGCACTACGCTGCACTGATCGCGCGATGAGCACCGCGCGTTCTTCCGTGCCGGCCTCGCCGCGCGCCGCCGATTCCGTGGGTGGCGCGCAGAGCATTTTCCGGGTGCTGCGCCTGTTGAAATACGTGGGCGCCGCGCCCGCGCGTGGCGTGGGCTTGAGCGATGTCGTGCGCGACATCGGCCTGACGCCGCCCACCGCGCACCGCATGCTGTCGGCCTTGCTGCAAGAGGGTTTCCTGTCGCTGAACCCCAAGCTAAAGACCTATAGCCTGGGGCGCGAGTCTTACATCCTGGGCCTGGCAGCCGAAAGCCGCCATGGCATCAAGGCCATCGCCGAATCGGCCGTGTTGCGGCTGGCGCAGTCTACGGGCGATACCAGCTTTCTATCGGTGCGCTCGGGCCACGAAGCGGTGTGCGTGGACCGCAAGACGGGCGACTTTCCCATCAAGATCCTGACCCTGGAAGTGGGCCACCGGCGGCCGCTGGGCGTGGGGGCGGGCAGCCTGGCGCTGCTGGCGTTTTTGCCCAATGACGATATCGACCGCGTGCTGGCTCGTTACGACGCCACCACCGCGCCCGACCTGCCGTCCACCGACATGCTGCGCGAGGACATCGCCGCCGCGCGCAAGCAGGGCTATGCGCTGAACCCGGGGCGCATCATCCCCGACATGCTGGGCGTGGGGGTGCCGGTATTCGACCGTGAACAGAACGTGGTGGCCGCGCTGAGCGTGGCGGCGATCCGCTCGCGGCTGTCGGGGGCACGGCTGCATGATGTGGTGGCCGCGTTGCAACGCGCCGCGTCCGAACTGTCGGCGGATCTGCTGCCGCGCGCCTGAGCGCAGGCAGGTCGCAGCCCCAGCCACAACCACAGCCCCGACCCCAGGCACAACCACAACCACAGCCCCAACCCCAGGCACAACCACAGCCACAGCCCCAACCACAGCCCCAACCACAGCCCCAGCCACAACCACAGCCCCAGCCCCAACCCCATCCGGCGCCACAACCCCGGCTATCGCCCCGCGCACGCCTTGCCGCCATCGACCGGCAAGCACACCCCGGTGATGTATTTGGCCTCGTCGCTGGCCAGGAACAGGGCGGCATGCGCCACGTCCCAGGCGTCGCCCATCCGGCCCATCGGGCTGGCGGCGTTGCGGCGGCGGCGCATTTCCTCCACATCCTGGAACTGGCCGGCAATCTGCTGGTAGATCAGCGGCGTATCGATCACGCCGGGCAGCACCGCGTTGACGCGGATATTGTCCGGCGCGTAGCGCACCGCCAGCGACCGGGTCAGGTGGTTCAGCCCCGCCTTGGCCGCGTAGTAGGACGTGTACGGATAGGTGTTGACCTGAATCGAGGCCAGCGACGAAATGTTGACGATGCAGCCGCCGCCTTGCGCCAGCATGGCCGGCAGCACGTGCTTGCAGGTCAGGAACACGCCGGTCAGGTTGGTGTCCAGCACCCGATGCCAGCTTTCCTCTGACGCCTCGATGGGATCGCCCATTTCCGTAATGCCCACATTGTTGTGCAGGATGTCGATGCGGCCGGCCTCGTCCAGCACCCGCGCCACCACGGCCTGGATCTGCGCCGACTGCGTCACGTCGGCCACCAGCGCGCGGCACTGTCCGCCTTCGGCCTGGATGACGCGTTCGGTTTCCTGGGCGGCCTCTGCCCGCACATCCACCGCGTACACGCGTGCCCCTTCGCGTGCGTAGAGGGCGGCGGCGGCCTTGCCGTTGCCACATCCCGGCCCCGACGACCCCGCGCCGAACACCAGCGCGACCTTGTCCTTGACGCGTTGTCCCATGTCATTGCACCGAGATGTGGGCGAAGTCGGCCACCTTCTTCCACTTGGACACGTCCGCCTGGATCATCGCGCCGAACGCATCCGGCTTGTCCGCCACCACATAGGCGCCCACGCCCGCGTACTTGGCCTGCACGTCCGGGTCGGTCAGCGCCTTGCGCGATGCGTCGTTCAGCTTGGCCAACACATCCCTGGGCAGGCCGGCCGGGGCCAGCAGGCCGTTCCACATTTCGGCGTCGTAATCCGGCAGGCCCACTTCGGCAAAGGTGGGCACGTCGGGCAGTTGCGGCAGGCGCGCCTTGGCCGCCACCACGATGGCCCGCAGGTTGCCCGACTGGATGTGCGCCATGGACGAGGCGGCGGTGTCCCACAGTATCGGCACCTGTCCGGCGATGACGTCGTTCAAGGCCGGCCCCGTGCCGCGATACGGCACGTGCATCATGTCCAGGCCCGACAGCGATTTGTAGTACTCCATGGCCATGTGCGTGGCCCCGCCGTTGCCGGATGACGCATACGAATACTTGCCCGGCGCGCCCTTGACCAGCGCAAAGAACTGCGCGTAGTCCTTGGCCGGAAAGTTCTTGTTGACGACGATCACACCCGGCACACGGATGATCTGCGTGACGGGAGTGAAATCCTTGACGGCGTCGTAGGGCAGGTTCTGGTACACGGCCGAGTTGGTGCCGTTGGTACTGGATGTGCCCAGCAGCAGCGTGTAGCCGTCGGGCGCGGCGGACGCCACCGCGCGCGTGCCTACCGTGCCGCCCGCGCCGCCCCGGTTTTCCACCACCACCGGCTGGCCCAACTGCTTGCCCAGCGCTTCGGCAAAGATGCGGCCCACCACGTCGGACGTGCCGCCCGGCGGGAACGGAACGATCAGCCGCACCGGGCGGTCGGGGTAGTTGGACTGCGCGGCGGCCGCGCCCGACAGCGATACGGCAAGGGCCGCGGCCGCCAGGGTGATCCAGGTTCTTCTCTTCATGATGTTGTCTCCTTGCTTGATATTGTTGTGCGTCCGGTATTTGCGCGGATACCAGGCCTTGTGCCGGCCTGTGTGTCCGCTACGGGGTTGCTGCTACCTGCGTTCTGCTATCTGCGTTCTGCTGTATGCGTTCCGCCGTGTGCCCAGGCCGAAGATCATGCGATGCGGTCGCCGGGCTTGATCTTCGCCGCGCGGCTGTCCACCCCTGGCAGCATGTGCGCCGGGTCGCGCGTCACCACAACGTCCAGGATGGTGGGGCGGTCCTTGCACGCGTACGCGCTGGCCAACGCCGCCTGGATGTCGGCGGGGTCTTCCACGCGGATGCCGTTGCAGCCCAGCGCGCGCGCCACATTGGCGTAGTTGGTTTCCACCAGGTCCGACGATTGATAGCTGCCGCTGCCGTACATCAGATGCTGAAGCGCCTTGATATACCCCGACGCCGCGTTATTCACCACCACCAGCGTGAAGGCCAGGCCCATGCGCACCGCCGTTTCCAATTCGCCCAGCGACATATTGCAGCCGCCGTCCCCCGTCAGGCTGATGACTTGCCGACCCGGCGCGGCGGCCGCGGCGCCGATCGCGCCGGGAATGCCGTAGCCGATGGACGCAAAGCCCCGGTCCGGCACGAAGCCGCGCCCGGCGCGCTTGGTGTCGAACAGCAGGCCGCCCCAGTGCGCGGCAAAGCCGCCGTCCGCCACCAGGATGCCGTCTTCGGGCAGCGTCGCGTTGATCTCGTGCATCAGTCGCGCCATGCCGATGGGGCTATCCGGCGACGTCAGCTTGCTCTGCACGGATTCGCGCCACGTGTGCATCGCCTGGCCGACTTCGTCCGCGTAGGCTTGGCGGTCCGTTTGCAGCGGCTGGTCGGCCATGCGCTGGGCCAGCTCTTGCAGCGTGGCGCGGGCGTCGCCCCACAGACGCAGGGCGGGCGTGGTCGTGCGGTCAAATTCCTCGGCCACGATGTCCAGATGAATGACGGGGGCGCCGGCGCTCAACAGCTCGTAGCGGCGCGTGGCCACTTCGCCCAGCTTGCAGCCCACCACGAACAGGCAGTCGGCCTTGGCGATGAAGTCGTTGGCGATGCGGCTGTAGCGGCCGAACAGGCCGGCGTTAAGCGGGTCGCTGCACGCGATAGCGCCTTTGCCGCTCATGGTGTGGGCCACCGGGATGTTGAAGCGCTGCGCGAAGGCCTGCACTGCCGACGCGGCGTCGCTGATGTGCACGCCACCGCCGCACAGCATCAAGGGCCGCGCGGCGCCGGCCAGCATGCTGGCGGCTTGCGCCAAGTCGTCCGCGTCGGGACGGCAGCGCAGCGCCGGCGCGCGGCGGGTGTTGGCGCTGGCGTAGAACGCGTCGGCATCAAAGGCGTGGACCGCATGCGCGATGTCTTCGGGCACGTCCAGCACCACGGGGCCGGGGCGTCCGCTGGTGGCGACGGCGAAGGCGCGCCGTACCAATTCCGGAATGCGCTCGATCATCTCGATGCGCAGCACATCTTTCACCACCGGCCGCAGCACTTCCAGCTGGCGCGCTTCCTGCGTCATGTTCTTCCACGAATGCAGACGGTGCGAATCGCCCACCAGCGCCACCAGCGGCGTGCCGGCGTTGAAGGCTTCGGCCAGGCCGGTGACCAGATTCGTGGCGCCCGGCCCCAGCGTGGCGTCGCACACGCCGGGCCGCCCGGTGACCTTGGTGTAGGCGTCGGCGGCGAACACGGCGCAGCGCTCGTCGTTGATCAGGTGATGGTTCAGGTTCAAGCGACGCACGGCGTCGTAGAACGGCAGCAGCTGAAAGCCGCCCATGCCGAACATCAAGCCGACATCGTGCGCGGCGAACATGCGTGCGATGGCTTCGCCGCCCGTGATTTCCAGTTTTTCCGACATGCGAGGTGTGCTCCTGAGTCTTAAGTGTTGGCGCGCCCGTTGAGCAGGGCATCGATAAAGGTTTTCAGTGGGGTGCCGACGCGGCCGCCCAGATCACGGGCGCGCGCGTTGGCTGACGAGATCACGCCTTCGTCGTAGCAGGAGCGCGCGTCGCCGATGCAGGCGCTATCGGCCGACACGGTCAACGCGGCGATACCGCGCTGCTGCAACAGCGGCAGCCGGCCGGTGCCCGCGCCGTCACGGCCCATGCCGGCATCGTTGAAGGTGACCAGCCGGGGCGCGGCCCTGACGCCGTCGGTTTGCAGGCCGGCCAGGCGTTCGCCGTGCGATGCCGTGACGGCAATGCGGCCATCGTCGCGTTGATCCAGCAGCGATACGGAGTCCGCGCCGATGACTTGTGGCGTGCCATCGGCCGCCGCCCGCAACACCATGCGGGACTCGTTTTGCAACGTGGGCAGCGGGTAAACGGCTGACGACAGGGCCAGCCGCGCGGCGGCCTCGGCCACGCGCATGCCGGGCACGCAGCCCAAGGCCTGCGCCCGTAAATTGACGTGGCTGATGACGCCGCGGCGCAGCATGTCCGCGCCGTCGCCGATGCGGCAACTTTGATAGTCGGCGGTGGCGGCGGGCACGCCCCAGCGTTGCAGGTCCGACAGGCCGGCAATGCCCGCTTGCCGCAGCCCCAAGCCGGCGTCGTTCAGGATCACCGCCCGCACCCGGCCGCGCGCGGCGCAATAGGCGGCATAGCGTCCGCCGTGGGACCCGGCGATCACCACGCGGCCGGCGTCCGCGCTGCCGAGCTTGGTGATGCTGTCGAGCACACTGGCGTCGATTGTCGTGCCGTTTGATTCCATATTATGGATTTGTTTTATCGCGTTGCTGCCCCGGCGGGGCGAAGGCGAAGGGCGGGAGCCCCAGCTTGTCTCGTATCTTGATGTAGGTATGCACCGGATTCTACGGGCGCGAAAAGCCGTACGGCAATAATCCATCCATATTATGGAAATGGATTTGATGGGCGTGGCGAATCGGGATGGGCATCGCGGCCCGGCGCTGGCTCGGCGTGCTTCCGGCCGGCCGCGACAGGACGAAAAAAAGCGCCCGGTCGGGCGCTTTGGAATGCCGCCGCCTGCCAGGCGGGGCGTTTGTGCGAGAGGCGCGTCGGGCTACTTTTCCCAGCCGCCGCCCAAGGCCAGGAAAACGGCGATCTGGTCGCTGCTAAGTTCGGCTTGCGAGGCGGCCAGAGCGCTTTCGTTGGTGGCCAACGTACGTTCGGCGTCCAGCACGGTCAGGTAATCCGTCTTGCCGTACTGGAACAGGCGGCGCGCTTGCGAGGCCGCTTCGGCGCTTTGGTCGCGGGCGGCGCGCAAGGCGGCGTCACGGTCCAGCTGGCGGGCGTAGACCACCAGCGCGCTTTCCGTTTCGCGCAGCGCGTTCAGCACCGTGGCGTCAAAGCGCGCCACCGCCGCCTTCGTGCTGGCTTCGGCTTCGGCGATGCGGGCCTGCACCGCGCCCGTGTTCGGCAGGGTCCACGAGATCAGCGGACCCACGCTCCAGCTGAACGTGCCCCGGTCGCCGAACATGGCGGCCGGGCCGCCCGATGCGGCGGACAGGCCCAGCGTGACCTTGGGATACAGGTCGGCGGTGGCCACGCCGATGCGCGCGGTAGCCGCCGCCAGCGTGCGTTCGGCCTGGCGAATATCGGGGCGGCGGCGCAGCAGCTCGGCGCCATCGCCCACGGGGATGGTGTTGGTCAGGCGCGGCGCGGCGGCGCATTGCAGCAAGGATGCGGGGATGTCGTTCGGCGTTTGTCCCGTCAGCGCGGCCAGGCGGTACAGCGCCGTGCGCTGCTGCGCCTGGAAGGGCGGCAGGTTGGCCTGCAATTGTTCCAGCTGGCTGCGGGCACGCGTCACGTCCAGCGTGGTGCCCCGGCCGGCGCGCTGCAAGCGGCTGACCGCGTCCAGCGATTCCTTTTGCACCTGCACGGAGTGCTGGGCCGAGGCCAGCTGCATGCCCGCCGCGCACATGTTGGCGTAGGCGCGCGCGGTTTCGGCGGCCACGGTCACGCGGGTGGCATCGTAAGCGGCCTGGGCGGCTTGCGCATCGCCGGTGGCGGCTTCGATGGCGCGGCGGATCTGGCCGAACAGGTCCAGCTGGTACGACACGCTGGCGCCCGCGGAATAGGCCCAGTGGTTGGGCGGGTCGATCCCGGGTTGCAGCTCCTGCAAGCCGGACACATGGCCGAACGTGGGCGACGCATTCACGCCGATGCCGGGTTGCTGCTGCGCCTGCGATTCCTGCACGGCGGCCTGGGCACGCTCCAGATTGGCGCTGGCCACGCGCAGGTCGGTGTTGGCGGACAGTGCCTTTTCCACCAGCCCGTCCAGCACGGGATCGTTATACAGACGCCACCAATGGCCGGTCACTGCTTCCTGTGCAAACACCTTGGAGCCTGCCTCGACGAAGGGGGCGGCCGCGCTCTGTCGCTGGGCGACCGACGCGGCGGGCACCTGGTAATCAGGGCCCACGGTGGTGCATCCGGCCAGCGCAATGGCCAGCGTCAACGGCAGAAGAAATTTGGTGTTCATGGCAGCTACGGCTTGGCGTTGATATGAGAAGAAAGAAGGGTTGATGGGCGCGCGGTGCGGGGGTCAGCGGTTGGCGGTGTCGGCGGCGGCTTGCCGCGGTGCGGGCGTGGGGTCCACCGACACGGTGGCGGTCTGGCCGGCGACCAGTCGCACGCCCTCGGGCACGTCGTCGATCTTTACGCGCACCGGAATGCGCTGCGCCAGGCGCACCCAGTTGAAGGTCGGGTTCACGTTGGGCAGCAGGTTGGCGCCGGTGCTGCGGTCGCGGTCGGCAATGCCCATCGCGATGCTTTCGACGTGGCCGCGAATGTGGCGCGAATCGCCCATCAGCGTCACCGTGACGGGCGCGCCTTCGTGGATGCCGGGCAGCTTGGTTTCTTCGAAGTAGCCTTCGACGTAGAACGAGCCCGCGTCCACCAGCGCCATCACGCCGCGGCCCGCCGTGGCGTACGACCCCGCGCGCAGATCCAGGTTGGTGATGCGGCCATCGCTGGCGGCCACCACGCGGCTGCGTTCCAGGTTCAGGCGCGCCGTGTTCAGTTGCACCTGCGCCTGCGCCAGCGCGGCCTCGGTCTGCTGCACCTTGGTCTGGCTTTGCTCGACGGCTTCGGCGGCGACCAACTGGCCCAGCGATCGGTTGCGCTTGGCGTCGCGCAGCGCCTGCTCATGCGCCACCTGCTGCGAACGCACCGACGCTTGCGCCTGATCAAACGCCAGCTGGAAGCGGGCACGGTCAATTTCAAACAGCAAGTCGCCCGCCTTGACGTCCTGGTTGTCGTGCACGGGCACGCTGGTCACCAGTCCGGATACGTCGGGCGCCACTTGCACCACGTAGGCCTTGACCCGGCCGTCACGCGTCCAGGGCTCGACTTCATAGTGCACCCACAACTGCCAGCCGGCGTAGGCCGCGGCAGCGACGACGATGGCCGTCACCGCGAACTTGCCGATGGCGGCAGGGCGAAGGGCGTTGGGAAGTTTCATACCTATCTCTGAAGAAAATAAGGGGAAATGAGCGACACGCCATACAGCAGCACCACGAACAGCGCCAGATCAAAAAGCGCGGGGTGCCACACCAGGCGATACAGTCCGATGCGCGCCAGCACGCGGCGCAAGGCCCAGGCCACGCCCAGCGTGACCACGCCCAGCACCAGCAGCCAGGGGAAGTAAATGCCGTACAGATTGAATTCGCCGATCATGATGCGTGGCCCTCCATGGTGGGATGGGCGGGTTGGTAGTCGGGGGCGTCGGGAAAGAACGCGCGGCGGATGCCCACCAGCGCCACCACCGCGCGGTCGCGCGCGGCCACCCCTTGCGGCGTGGCGGCCACGCTGGACAGCGCGCGGTCGATTTGCGCCAGGAACTCCGGCGTCTTTTCCCCCACGCGCCATGCCGAGCGCGCGCGGAAAAACTGCGCCAGGCTGTTCAGCACCGGCTGGATCGTGGCCTCGGCCATCGGCAGGTGACGACGCGCGCGTTGCAATTCGGTGATGTCGCGGCCCACGCGCAGGTCCTTCAACGCGTCGGCGGCAACCAGGTCGTCGGGCCGCTCGGCCAGCGCCAGGCGCGGCTGCAACAGGCCGATGCGATCCAGCATGCGGGCGGTGTAGGTATGGCGCGACGGCGCGCGCGGCGAGCTGGCCAGCGTGGCCAGTTCTTTCCAGTTGGCGGCCTGGATGCGGCGGGCGCTCCAGTCGGCGCTGACCGTGCGGAAGATGGCGGCGATGATGGCCGCCGTGGCCACGCCCATGCACTGCGCCACCTGCGTATCGATAAACGACACGATGTCGGCGGTGTTGGTGTCTTGCAGCGCCATGGTGCCTAAAAAGCCGAACAGCATCGCCATGGCCTTGCCGGTACTGGCGGGGCGCGCGATGAAAATGCCCAACACGAAGGCGGTGGGCAGCATCGACAGCGCCAACATTTCAAACGAATGTATGGCGGGCATGATGCCCAGCAGGTACAGCGCCGACAGCGGAATCGAATACACCGTGTAGGTCAGGAACTGCATGATGCCGGGCACCGGGTTGTCCTGCGACGCAAAGAAGCAGCTGAAGATGGCGGCCATCAACGCGGCCGTGGCGCCGTTGCTCCAGGCCGTGCCGATCCAGAATGCGCAGCACACCGAAATGGCCACGCCCGCGGCCAGTGCCGACAGCAGCGCCATGCCGTGGTCGCGGTGCAGCGCGGCGTTGGGGTCGCGGGCAGGGCGGGCGTGGTGCATCCCGCCCCGCATCGACCCGCGCCGTGGCGCGCCTTTCAGGCCGGCGTGGATTTCGCGGCGCAGCGCCAGGCATTCGTCGTAGGTATCGATCAGCTCGCGCAGCCGCGTCATCAGGCTGGCCAGCAGGGCGTCGCGCCAGGTGGAGTGGCTGTCGATGGCGGGCGTGGCATGCGAGACGGCCGCGCGCAGTTGCACGGCGGTGTCGTGCGAGGCCTGGGCGCCGGCATTGATCCATTCTGAAATATCGTTCAGCAGCGCGGACACCGTGTCGGGCAAAGGCTGGTCATTGGCCTGAAGCGCGCGCAGGCGGTCTTCCACGGCCGAGACGGCCGGCGTCAACGCCGAAATCTGGTCTTGCATCGCGCGCACCGCGCCGGACGTCCAGCGCAGGTTGCTGGTGTCGAACGGCACGTGGGTGGACAGCAGGCGCAGCTGGGTGATGTCGTTGGCCAGCACGCGGCGATCGCGGTCGCGCTGTTCGGCGGTCTTGCCGCTTAGCGTGTCGTGCATCCAGTTGCGGGCGTCGCGCACGGCCTTGTCCAGTTGCAGCGTCAGCGCGGGCGCCAGGCCACGCGGCAGCACAATGCTGTGGACCAGCGTGGCGCACACGATGCCCAGGCTGATCTCTTCCACGCGGGCCAACGCCGTGTCGAACACCAGCGACGGGTCCGTCACGCTGGGAAACCCGATCATGGCGGCGGTGTAACCGGCCAGCATGAACAGGTACGACCGGGGCGTGCGGTCCAGCACCGACATGTACAGGCAGGCGCCTACCCACATCACCATGGCGGCCGTCATGACGACGGGCGAATTCGACAGGCGCGGCACCATGTAGACGGTGGCGGCCGACCCGGCAAACGTGCCGACCAGCCGGTACAGCGCCTTGGAACGCACCGCGCCCGACCAGGGCTGCGCCACGACATAGGCGGTGGTCATCGCCCAGAACGGACGCGGCAAACCAATGCTGTAGGCCAGATAAAGCGCCATGATGGCGCTTAGGTAGCTCTTGAGCGAAAAAATGGTTTCGCGGACGTTCGGCAATTTCACGATGCGTTGTCCTGTTGATGGGCCCCGGCGCCGCGTCCCAGCGACACACTCAGCGCGTCAAATACGCGCAGACAGGCTTGCAGGTCGGATTCGCTGACGCCGTTGAACAGACGCCGGCGCAGTTCCACCAGCACGTTTTCGACCTGAGCCCGCAGCGCATGGCCGGCTTCGGTCAAATGCAGGGTTTTGGCACGGCGGTCATGGGTGTCTTCGCGGCGTTCCATCAGGCCGGCGGCCACCAATTGATCCAGCACGCGAACCAGGGACGGGCCCTCGACGCCCAGCGCCTCGGCCAGCGCGCCCTGGCGCACGCCGTCTCCCAGGCGGCCGGCCAGGATGACGGGCCAGGCGGTGGCCTGCGACAAACCGTAGTCGGCCAGCGCCTTGTCGGCAGCGCCACGATAGGCCCGGGACAGCACCATCAGGTTGGCGGTGGTGGCCATGAGTTGGGAGTCGGAAGGAGTGTTCATGGAAATCGATTGTATCCTATCTATTAGCTTACTAATAATTGAATATGGCGAATATCTCCATTGATTTTTCCAATCGGTCAGATCAGTGCGGACTTTTCCATGGGCGGAAAAATGGGGCCGCAAAGGCGGCCCCAGGCCATTCAGCCGGGCAATGACCGGCGCGGATTACGCCGCGCAGTCCGCCCAGCAGTTGGGCGTTTCGTACAGGCGCACGCGGGTCAGGCGCAGGTCGGCGCCATAGTGGCCGTGGTAGTGCGGGGCCAGCGTGTCGAAGACGATCTTGGCCAGGTTCTCGGCCGTGGGGATGCGGTCCAGCACCACGGTCTTGTGGTCGGGCAGGGTATCCAGAAAACCGCGCACGGCGGCATCGCCCTCGAACACCAGGAAGGCGTGATCCCAGACGTCCACGATGTGGGTCTTGGCGATGTGCTTGATCTCGGAAAAATCCATCAACATGCCGTTGTCGGATTCGCCCGGCGCCTGCACCACGTCGCCCGTCAGGGTGATTTCAAGCACATAGCGGTGGCCATGCAGATTGCGGCACTGGCTGCGGTGGTCGGGGATGCGGTGGCCGGCGTCGAATTCCAGCCTGCGGGTCACGGAAATCATCGCGCGGTCCGCCGCGCGTGGGGGTAAATCATGGAATGCCTATGTATTTGTGGGTCTGCAAACTCAGCCGCCATTGCGGATGCTGCATACAGTACTGAACGGCCTTCTCGGTGTTGGCCACGCGCGCGGGGCCGTCCATGGGTTGCAGGAAAAAGTGTTCGAAATCCAGGTGCGCAAAGGTCTCGGGCAGGGCGTTCAGCTGCGGGTAGACCAGCTTCAATTCATGGCCGCGGTCAATGACGATGGGCGCGGTGCCCTTGGGGCTGACACAGATCCAGTCGATGCCGGCGGGCGGCTTGACGGTGCCGTTGGTTTCGATGGCCACGGTAAAGCCGCGTGCGTGGATGGCGGTCAGTAGCGGCGCGTCCAGTTGCAGCAGCGGTTCGCCGCCGGTGAAGACGACGTAGCGGTCTTCGGTGCCGGGGCCCCACGTGGCGGCGATGGTGTCGGCCAGCAGGTCCGGCGTGGCAAATTTGCCACCGCCTTCGCCGTCGGTACCGATGAAGTCGGTGTCGCAGAACGTGCAGGCGGCGCTGGCGCGATCGCTTTCGCGGCCGGTCCACAGGTTGCACCCCGCAAACCGGCAAAATACCGCCGCGCGGCCTGCATGGGCGCCTTCGCCTTGCAGGGTCTTGAAGATTTCTTTGGCGGTGTAGGTCATAGAGGTTGCTGGCTAGGGGTTGCTAGCCACCCAGGGTCAGCATCAGAATCGGGCAAAAGCGGAATATTTTACTTGGTATAGACTCCCGGCCTATGTTTCATGTCCAAGATTCCCTGTATATCGACGAACGCGACCTGACGTTCAGCATGATCCGCGCCCAGGGCGCGGGCGGCCAGAACGTCAACAAGGTGTCCAGCGCCGTCCACCTGCGCTTTGACGTGCGGGCCTCGCATCTGCCGCAAGAGGTGCAGGACGCGCTGTGCGCCGTCAGCGATCACCGCATCTCGAAAGACGGTGTCATCGTCATCAAGTCGCAGTCGTTTCGCAGCCAGGAAAAGAACCGGGCCGAAGCCATCGAACGGCTGGTGACGCTGGTGCGCAACGCCATCCAGGTCGACAAACCGCGCCGCGCCACCAAGCCCACCCGCTCATCGCAACGCCGCCGTGTGCAGCGCAAAGTGCTGCACGGCGAGGTCAAGCGCCTGCGGGGCCGCGTGCAGGGCGATTAAGCAAAAACAAAGCCGCAAAACCTTGTTGCCCGAAGGGGCATGACTACATATCGAACTTCTTCGATTTAAGATTCGATAAATTGCGATATACCAATATGACCCAACCCGCTTCCGCTTCCGCATCGTCCGCAGGCCAGACCGGCGCAGAGCCCGGCATTGATGCCGACGCCATCATCAAGGCGTTGGCCAATCCGGTGCGGCGCGACATTCTTGCGTGGCTGAAGACGCCGCATGCGTACTTCGAGGAACGTCCGGGCCACACCTTCGAACACGGGGTGTGCGCGGGCCACATCGACGACCGCTGCGGCTTGTCGCAGTCAACCGTGTCCTCGCACCTGGCGGTGTTGCAGCGCGCGGGCCTGATTACGTCGACCAAGGTGGGGCAGTGGGTCTTTTTCCGTCGCAATGAAGTTGTGATTGCCGCATTCCTGCGGCAGTTGAACCAGGATATGTAGGAACTTCATGAGCAAGCTGTTTGAACCCCTGCGCGTCGGCGCGTTGACCCTGCGCAACCGTATTGTCATGGCCCCCCTGACGCGCCAGCGCGCCAGCGAAGGCCGCGTCCCCAACGACCTGATGGTCGAGTACTACACCCAGCGCGCGGGCGCCGGCCTGATCTTGTCGGAGGCCACCGCGGTGACGCCGCAAGGCGTGGGCTATGCCGACACCCCGGGCCTGTGGTCGCCCGAGCAAGTGAAGGGTTGGCGCAAAGTCACCGCCGCCGTCCACGACAAGGGCAGCCTGATGGTGGCCCAGCTGTGGCACGTGGGCCGCATTTCCGACCCGATCTTCTTGAATGGCGAGCTGCCCGTTGCGCCCAGCGCCATCGCCGCCGAGGGCCACGTCAGCCACGTGCGCCCCAAGCGCGCCTATGTCACCCCGCGCGCGCTGGAAACGGCCGAACTGGCAGGCGTGGTTGACGCCTACCGTCACGGCGCGCAAATGGCCATGGAAGCCGGTTTCGACGGCGTTGAAGTGCACGCCGCCAACGGCTATCTGCTGGACCAATTCTTGCAGGACAGCACCAACCACCGCACCGACCAGTACGGCGGATCGCTGGAAAACCGCGCCCGCCTGCTGCTGGAAGTGGTCGATGCCTGCGTGGCCGTCTGGGGCGCCGACCGCGTGGGCGTGCACCTGTCGCCGCGCGGCGACGCGCACACCATGGGCGATTCGGACCCCGCCGCGACCTTCCTGTACGTGGCCACCGAGCTGGGCAAGCGCGGCATTGCGTTCGTGTGCGTGCGCGAGCATGAAGGCCAAGACAGCCTGGGACCGCGCATGAAGGCCGCGTTCGGGGGCGTCTATATCGCCAACGAGGGCTACACGCGCGAATCGGCCGAAGCGGCCATCGAAGCGGGGCGCGCCGACGCCGTGGCTTTTGGCGTGCCGTACATCGCCAATCCGGACCTGGCGCGACGCTTTGAACTGAATGCGCCGCTGAACACGCCGGTACCGTCCACGTTCTACGCGCAGGGCGCCACCGGCTACACGGACTACCCGGCGCTGCCGTAAGTCCCGGTGCAGGTTGCGCTGTTGCGCTGCCCGCGCCTACATCCGCGCCATCCCCCCGCGCCATTCCCCGGGCCATCCCCGGGCCATCCCCCGGGCCATCCCCCGGGGCTGTCAACGTCTCAGGCGCGGGCCGGCTAGAACACCGCGCGCATCGGGTAGGTAAACAGCCCGAAGTGCGCGGCGTTCAGGCCCAGGTGCGCCAGCACCGCCGCTGCCAGGCCACCGTAGCGATAGGCGACGCCGTAAGCCACGCCGGCCATCGTGGCCAGCAACATCCATTGCCAGCCGCCGGCAAAGTGCGCCAGCCCGAACAGCAGCGCGGCAACACCCAATGCCGCCCAGCCGCCCCAACGCCGATTCCTCCAACACGTGGCCAGTTGCTGCTGCACATAGCCGCGAAACAGTGCTTCCTCGGCCACCGTCACCAGCAGCGCGTTATTGATCAGCCAGATCCAACCGGTGTCGGGCCACTTGGGCGCCCAGCCCACCACGCCCAGCGCCAGCGCAAGGCCCAGGCAGACCAGCACGGCCGCCGCGCACGCCAGCAGCGCTGCTGCCAAAGTCCGGCCGACTATGAGGACGGCAATGCCCCCCGCATTGCCGCCCGCGTGGCTTCGCGCGTCGCTGCCGACAGCGCGGCCCGCGTCCGCGCCCACGTAGCCGCCCACGTAGCCGCCCACCATGGGCGGCGCCAACACCAAGATCACCCAGAACGCGACCAGCGGTTTATCCAGATTCAAGTACATGCCAAACGCCACGGCATCCGCGCTAAGCGGGGCGGGCGCGATGACTTGCGGGTTGTGAAAGCCCGGTATCAGATGCAGAAAAAGCGCGGCGGCCAGCAGCACGAACAGTAGATGGCCGAAAAGGCGCAGGGCGGGCGGGGGCGTGGCGGGGGAATTGGCCTGGAAAGTCGGCCTGATGCAGACGGCGGCCAAAGCCAACAGCGCGGGCGCGGCCAGCGCCACCGGCTCGATCACCCCATCCTTCCACGCCCACGCCCAGGCCGCCGCCAGGGGCAGCAGCGCCCAACGCCGCGTGGCGGGCGGCCAAAGCATCAAGGCGGCAAAAAACAAGGCGGGCCACGGACTATACAAAGGCATGGATGCGTTAGGGCGGGGAATGCGAAGCGCAAAGTGTAAGGCCCGAGCCGGCGGGCAAGCGCGACATGGCACTAAGAACCCACGCAACGCTGCACCGGCCAACACCGGCCTTTTCATTTAGCCGCATTCGGGCGACCATGCCGCAGCGGCGGCGACGTGCCCGCCCCGTATCCGGCCCGGTTCACGTGGCCGCAACAGGAGTCGATATGAAAATGATTGCGTGGTTGATGTTGGCGGCGGCCATTTTGCCGTTCGTCTCAACAATTGTGGCGAAGGCGGGCGGGCAGAAGTTCGACAACAACGACCCCCGGGCCTGGCTGGCGCGCCAGGAAGGATGGCGCGCGCGCGCCAATGCGGCCCAGATCAATACGTTTGAATCGCTGCCGTTCTTCTACGCGGCCGTGCTGTTCGCGCTGTACACGCAGGCGCCGCCCGCCCACGTTGCTACGTTGATGGCGTGCTGGTTGGGCGTGCGTCTGGGTTACCTGGCGATGTACCTGGCAGGCTGGGGCGCGCTGCGTTCGGTGGTGTGGACGATCAGCGTGGGCTTTGTCATCGCGATCCTGTTTTCCGGCGTCTGAGCGGGGGGGGCTGGTCGTGACGGGGGCATCACTTCCAGGCCTTCACTTCCAGACCGTCGCTTCCAGACCATCACTTCCAGACCATCACTTCCATTCAAATACCGCGCGCCCGCTGCCCGCGCCTTGCACGTTCACTTCGCGCTCTTGCGCGCGGCCTTCGTACGTTGCCGAGACCTTGTAGGTGCCCGCGGGTAGCTTGATCAGCATGTACGGGCCTTCGGCCGTGGTCTTCAAGACTTCCTTGCCTTGCGCATCGCGGATGACCACGGCCACGCTGGCCACGTAGTCGGCCTTGCCCTCGCGCTGCGCCGCGAAAGTCAGCGACAGCGGGTAATCCTTGGCGGCGGCCTTCATGGCTTCCGATTCATCAATGCCGATACCGCCGCTGATGTACTGCACCGAGCCCTGGTGTTGGACCGCCGGCAGCGCAGCCTGCGCCGTCGACAACACGCCCGCAATCGCCATGCTGCCCAGCGCCATCATGGCCGACATGGTGCAGCGTTCAATGCGTTTGTTCATCTGATTCTCCTGAAGTGGACGAGTACGTTTCGACCTGGGCGCCGGCAAGGAGTTCGCAGCGGTGCGTCTGCAAGATCAACCGATTGTTTCCGCCGCGCGGCCGGCAAGCCCGGCCAGCATATCCCCGCGCGCTTAGGCTTTCCAGTCGAACGCCAGGCGGCTTTCGCCGCTAAGCGTGCCGTCAGGTGAAAAGCGGCGTTCGTCCAGCTGACCCGAGCCCCCGTCGAACAGAACCAGCACGCTGGAACTGCGCGTTCCGTAGTCGGGGCTGACGATGAACGGGCTGCTCAACAGCCTTTCGCGGTCGGGCGGCAGGCCGGTGGCGGGCATGTCGTCGTCCGTGGCGGTCTGGCGGTCGGCCAGCGCGTCGAACAAGGCCGGCAGATCGGGTTGCGGCGAGCGGCCCAGCACATCGGTAAACGCCGTCTTGGTCCGGGCGAGCTTGGGCCAGGGCGTATCCAGCAAATGGTTCGACAAGGCGTAGATGCCGGGGTCAAGCGCGCGCGGCGGGCCGTCGCGGTTGCTCAGGTACCAGGCCTGGCGTGTGTCGCCCACGATCAGGTTGAAGCCGTTGTACGCCTGGTCCGATTCATGCGTGCGGGCCAGGTAAACATCGGGCGGCTCGTCGCCACGCAGATAGTCTTCAACCAGCGCTCCGCGCGACGGGGCCGGGTTCAGGTGTTTGCCCGGTTCGCGATAGTTGGTCACCAGTGCGAAGCGGCCGCGCGTGGTCACGCCCATCCAGGTGCCGCCCGCCAAGCCGTCGCGGCCCGCGTAGACGGTGGGCGCATCAGCCCATTGCGCTATCGGATGCGTGGGCCGCGCGTGGAATTCGTCGCGATTGGCGGCGATCAAAACGGGAATGCCCGACAAGGCGTGCAGGGCCAATACGGCAAGACACATGGTTCAAACCTGGTGGGAAGTTGGGTGGGGTGGGCGCACGCCCGGCGTTGTTGCAGCAAATTCCGGACCAGTCAGCGCGGCGCGCAGGTTCTCGATCTCGGCGGCCACGTCGGCCAGGGCGGGCGTTGGCGCGGTGATGGCAGCGTCCGGCGGCGGCGTGCCGTTGGCCACCGCCACGCTTAGCGCATGCAAGGCCTGCGCAAGCAGCCCGACCTGGGCGGCAGTGGGCGCGGGCTGGCCGGGCGGCAGCGACCAGGCGGTGTCGGACACCGCGTTGGCCACGCGTTCCAATGCGACCTCAACCGGCCACCACGCCAGCGCCCGGCGGCTGACCAGGCGGGGCTCGGACAAGCCCCGTTGCAAGGCAATGCGCAGGTCCGACAAGCTGGCGTAGGCCCGCGCGCGCAACGCATGGCGGTTGGCGGCGTCCGCCTGGAACACGGTGTTGACGTAGGCGGCCAGTGTGTCCATCGCGGCGGAAACCGCGTGGTCCAGGTTGTTGCGTTCGATGCGTATCCAGGGCAGGTAGCCCACCAGCAACACGATGCCGGCGGCCACGCCCACGTCGATCAGCCGGGCCAGCGCGATGGCCCACGAGCCTGGCTGCAAGGCCCCGATCAACAGCATCAGAATCGGCACCAGAATGGCGGAAAACAGGCCGTAGTTGCGCCGGATGGACCACGGCAGCAGCGACGCCAGCACCGCCACCGTCAACAGGCTGGCGACGCCGTTCTGGTCCACGGCCAGCACGGTGGCGCTGATGGCCACGCCCACCACGCTGCCGCCACAGCTTTGCAGCGCGCGCGCAAATACCGAGCCAAAGTTCGGCTTGAAGATCACCACGACGATCAGCGGCACCCAGTACGAACGCGGCAGCGATGCGGCCAGCGCCACGGCTTCCGCCGCGATCAGGCACAGGCCCAGCCGGACCAGGTAACGCACGGTCGTCGGGCCGGGGCGATAGGTGCGGGCCAGCACGCGCCACGGCGTGCGCGGCGGCGCGGGCGTCAAGCCATCCAGCGGGTCCACGTCGGCCGGCTTGACCCCTTGCATCAGGGGCAGCGCCTGGGCCAGGGCATCCGCCAGCTGCGGCATGCCGGCCTGGCGCAAGGCGGCGATGTCGTCATCCGGGGCGGGCTCGCGGTCATTTTCGACACGGTCGGCCAGGTGGTTCATCACGCGCGCGCAGGTGGGCGGCAGCGGGCGCCCCGCACGCGCCAGCGCCAGGGCGGCATTGGTCAGCGGGGTGCAGGCTTGCAATTGGGCCGCCAGCCGGGCCAGGCGCGGCGATGGGCCGGCGGCGCGCCCGCGTGCCGCCAACACGGTGTCGTAGGCGGTGGTCATGGCCGCTTCCATGTCGCGCCGCGCGATCATCGTGCGCGACGTGCCAATGGCGGAAAACAAGGCGGCCAGCTTGCGGTAGGCCAGCGCGACGGCGGCGCGTTCCGGAGCGATCGGGTTGATGACCCAGCCCACCAGCGTCAACCCCAGGCCGAACAGCCCGCCCGTGCCGACCAGCACGGACGGCAGCCACGGCGGCAGGGTGGACGTCAGGCTGGAGCCGACGATGACGTACACCGCGAATTGCAGCGTGGCCACCGCCGCGATGTTGTTGAAGGTGCCGACCAGGCTGGCAATCAGCACCAGCACCGTCATGGCGGCCGATGTCCACAGCCCGTGGCCGGCTACCAGGTTGCCCAGCAGGTAACCCAGCGCGCCGCCCAGCACGGTGCAGCCGATGGACAAGGCGCGGTTGCGATACGGGCCGCCGTTGTCGCCCGTGATGGCCGGCAGCGCGCCCAGCGCCACCAGCGCAGCGGCCGCGCCTTGGCCCAGTGCCAGCCCCACGGCGCAGGGCAGGCCGATGGCCAGCGCCGCGCGCAGCGCCACCCAGCGGCTGACGGGCGAAGGCTCCATGTGCGCCAGGCTCATCAGCCAGCGCATGTTGGCGCCGCGCGCGCCGTGGCGGGTCAGGGGGCGTGACACGGTGGCCTCATGGCGGGGCGTCAGGGCTTGATCAGCGGCGCGACGTCGGGCGCCGCCAGCCGGAAGTAGTCTTCCGTGTTCAGCAGGATGGATGCGTCCAGGCGCCCTGCGTTGAACACGATTTCGTCGTGGCGGCTGCGCAGGCTGGGGTCCACCAGCAGGTGCAGGTCGGGGTTGAACGAGAAGGGCGGGATGGCGCCGATTTCGCAGCCGGTCAGTTCGCGGGCCAGTTCCTGCGAGGCCAGCGATGCTTTCTTGCCGCCCGCCGCGCGCGCGATGGCGTCCAGGTCGGCCTGTTTGTCGGCCGGAAACACGGCCAGGACGTTCTTGCGCAGGTTTGACGAGATCTTCACCCGGCAGACCAGCGCCTTGGCGCCCTGGCTGACTTCGGTGCCACGGATGGCGGCCACTTCGACCGAGCGGCCGGCGGCGGGGTGGTGGATCAGGCGATGGCGGGCCTGGTGCTGGGCCAGCAGGGCTTGCAGGCGTTCAAAGACTTCCATATCGATGGCGGCAAAGGGGGTGGGGATGGACGGCGGGCCCGGGCTTGGCGCACCCGCCCCGCAGTCGCATGATACGCCCGCGCCGGGGTCAGATTTCGCCGGTGAAGGCGTAGCCCCAGCCCCACACGGTGCGAATCGGCAGCTCTACGTTCACGTCCTGCGCCTTGCGCCGCAAGCGGCTGACCACCACGTCGGTGCGGCGCACCGATTCACGGCCCGCCTGGGCGTCCGAGCCGGACGCGTCGCCACGCGGCAACCGCTTGTCGGCCGACGTCGTCAACCTGAGCAGGAATTCGCGTTCGGCCAAGGTCAGCGACAAGCGCGTGCCTTGCGGGCTGACCAACGTCCAGGCGGCGTCCAGAAACTGCCACTTGCCGGGAGGTTCGGGCGCGGCGGGCGCCGCGGGCGTGGCAGCGAAGCGGGGTTCGGCCTCGGCCGCCATGGGGCGGCGGCCGGTGGCGGGCACGCGCCGCACCAGGGCTTGCAGCGCGGCGGCGATCTCGGCGGTGGCCACGTCGTGCTGAAAACACGCGTCGGCGCCGCAGTGCAGGCCCAGGATGCGGTTTTCGGGCGAATCGAAGCTGGACACCGCGATGATGCCGGCGGTGGTGTCCATGGCGCGCAGGCCCGCAACCGCCATGCAAAGATCGGTCAGCTCGGCTTCCATCACCAGCAACGGCGTGCGGCGCGCCTGAAACAGGCGAAACAGGCCGTTGGAATCCTCGCACCGGCGGGGCGAGAAACCCATGTCGGCCAGTTCGTCGCTGCGGCGCGCGCGTTGGTCGGGATCGGGTGAGAAGACGATCAGGTCTAGTAGGTCGTTCATGAATCGTAGTGATCTTTGCAGCTTCAGCGCATGCATGATGCTACGAAAACAAGGGTTTCCTAACCCCGCTCAACGCCACTTTCGTACCCGAATTCTCAGACATGATTGCCCGGCAGCAACACGGCGCGCGCCCCGGTGTGGAGCAAACAATGTTTGAATCGCGCGCCAGGGCGTATTGGCGCGCCCCGCCCGCTGACATGGGGTTGAACAACAGGTGTTAAAACGGCCCGAAACCGCACCCGAACGGTGCATAAAAGGGCCCTGCGGCCGCGTTAAAACCGCTCTACGGGTTTTGTGGCTCGTTCCACCAGCCGCCGCCCAGCGCCTGCAACAGCGCCGCCGTGTCGGCGTAGCGTGCCGCATCGGCTTCGCTGCGCGCGATGCGGGTTTGCAGCAGTTGGCGTTGACTATCCAGCAGGCTTTGGTGGCTGATGCCGCCCGCCTGAAAGCGGCCTTGCGCAATGCGCAGCGCGTCGTCCGCGCGACGCCAGGCGTCGTCGTAGGCGTTGAACGCGTCCGCGTCGGTCTGCACGGCGCGCAGCGCGTCGGCTACCTGGCGGAACCCGTCCAGCACCGTTTGGCGGTAGGCGGCAGCCGCCGCTTCGTAACCCGCTTCGGCCGCACGCTTGCGCGCGCGCAGTTCGCCGCCGCGAAACAGCGGTTGCACCAGCCCCAGCCCAAGGCTCCATACATTCACGCCGTCCGATAGATCGCCCGCGCGCGTGCGCTGGGAACCGAAACTGGCGGTGAGTGTGAACTGCGGATACTGGTTGGCGGTGGCCACGCCCACGTCCGCCGACGCCTTGTGCCACAGCGCCTCGGCGGCAAGAATGTCCGGCCGCTGGCGCGTCAGTGCGGAGGGCACGCCGGTGGGAATGTCGGGCGGCAAGGTCAGTTCCGCCAGGCGCAGGGGCGGCGTACGCAGCGCGGCGGGCGGCTGGCCCAGGTACACGGCCAGCTGATGCGTGGTCTGCGACAGCTGCTTTTCCAGCGGTGGCAGCGTGGCGCGGGTTTGCGCCACCAGCACTTCCTGGTTGCGCAAATCGGCCTCGGCCACGCCGCCCAGCGCCACGCGTTGCCGCATGATGTCCTGCTGGCGCTGCTGGGCGTCCAGCAGGTCGCGGGTGGCGGCCAGGCGCTCGGACAGGTCAGCCTGGCGGATGGCGGCGGTTACTACGTTGGCCGCCAGCGACATGCGCGCGGCTTGCAATTCGTGGGCCTGGTAATTCACCTGCGCCGCCAGGCCTTCCAGCGCGCGCCGGTTGCCGCCAAAGACGTCCAGCGTGTAGGACACGTCGATTGACGCGTTGTACAGCGTGAAGGGCGCAGGCGGCTGCGTCACCGGCACGCCGAACGCCGATGGGTCGACCTTTTGCCGCGTGGCGGACAGGTTGGCATCGGCCGACGGCAGCAGCCTGCCGCCGGTTTCGGCGTCCAGCTCTTCGGTAGCCTGCCGCAGCGTGGCGCGCGCCTGGGCCAGCGTGGGGCTGGCTTCAAGCGCCTGACGCACCAACTGGTCCAGCGCGTCCGAACGGAACAGCCGCCACCATTGCGCGGGAATGTCCGCGCCGGGTTGCAGGCGTTGTGCGCTAGTGGCGCGTTGCGCGTTGTCATCGGCCGTGTAGGAAGCCACGGCGGGCGGGTTCGGTGAAGTGAAATCAGGCCCGACGGTGCAGCCGGTGGTGGTCAAGGCCAACAGGCTGATCGCCGCCGGCGGCATCGCCAGCACCACCGCACGCAAACGAAAAATCATAAAGGGACGGGGAAAACGTGGCATGGCGCGTCAATCCAGAGTGCGGCGGTAGAACTTCACGGCGGCGGTCATCACGACCGCGGTGAACAGCATCAGCGGCCAGATGCTGGGCCACAGATCCCACCAGCCGTTGCCCTTGAGCAGGATGCCGCGGATCAGCCGGTTGAAGTGCGTCAGCGGCAGCAGGTTGCCCAGGTACTGCGCCCACATGGGCATGCCCTGAAACGGGAACATGAATCCGGACAGCAGCATGTTGGGCAGAAAATAAAACATGGTCAGCTGCATGGCCTGCAACTGGTTCTGCGCCAGCGACGACAGCGTGATGCCCACCGTCAGGTTGGCCGCCACGAACAGCAGCGCCGCAAGATACACCGACAGCAGGCTGCCCAGGATCGGCACATGGAAAACGAAGTGCGCGGCCAGCAGGATGATCGTGGCCTGGATCAGCCCGATGGCGATGTACGGCACGATCTTGCCGGTCATGACCTCAAGCGGGCGCACCGGCATCGACAGCAGGTTTTCCATGGTGCCGCGCTCGCGTTCGCGCGTCATGGCCAGGCCCGTCATCATCACCAACGTCATCGTCAGGATCACACCCATCAGCCCGGGCACGGTGTTGTATTGCGAGATCTGCTCTTCGTTGTAAAGCCGGTGCACGCGCACGTCGAAAGGGGGTTGCCCGCCCGCCAGCTTGGCCAGCGGGCCGGTCAGGTCCTTTTGCGCCACGGCTTGCGTCAGCTGCGTGGCCGCGCCAATCGCCATGCCGGTGGCCATGGGGTCGGTGGCGTCGGCTTCGATCAGCAGCGCCGGCCGTTCGCCGCGCAGCAGGCTGCGTGAAAAATCCGGCGGTATGGTCACCACGAACAGCACGCGGCCCTGCGCCAGCGCGGCGCGGCCAGCTTCTTCGTCGCGCAGTTCTTCGGTGATGTGGAAGTAGTCCGACGATTTCATCGCCGCGATGAAGCTGCGCGTGAACGGGCTGTGGTCGGCCGTGATGACGGCCGTGGGCATCTGCTTGGGGTCGGTGTTGATGGCGTAGCCGAACAGCGCCAACTGCATGATGGGCAGGCCCACGATCATGCCGAAGGTGATGCGGTCGCGGCGCAGCTGCAAGAATTCCTTCAGCACCATGCTCCACCAGCGCGCCCACGAAAAGCCTTGCAGATGGCGCATCATGCGGGGCTCGCGAAGTTGTCAGTGGACCGGTTCATCAAAAAGATGAACACGTCTTCCAGGCTGGTGTCGATGCGTTCCAGACGCAGGCCCTGGCCGCGTATCGCGTCCCGCAAGGTGCGTTCCAGCAACTCGGCGTTCTGGCCGCTGACGTGCAGCGCCGACCCGAACGCCACCGTCTGGTCCACGCCCGGCGCGCTGCGCAGGCGTTGGCCCAGCGGCACCAGGTTGTGGCCATGGATGGCCCAGGTGGACAGCCGCTGCTCGGCAATCACCTGCTCGGCGGTGCCTTGCGTCAGCAGCTTGCCGTACGAGATATAGGCCAGCTTGTGGCAGCGTTCGGCCTCGTCCATGTAGTGCGTGCTGACCAGCACCGAGATGCCGCGCGCCGCCAATTCGTGCAGCTGTTCCCAGAAGTCGCGCCGCGCGGTGGGGTCCACGCCCGCCGTCGGTTCGTCCAGCAACAGCAGGCGCGGTTCGTGCAGCAGGCAGGCGGCCAGCGCCATCCGCTGCTTCCAGCCGCCCGACAACGATCCGGTCAGCTGGTTGGCGCGGCTGTGCAGGCCCAGGTCTTCCAGCGCGCGGTCCACGGTCTGGCGGCGTTGCGGCATGTCGTACATGCGCGCCACAAAATCCAGGTTTTCGCGGATCGTCAGATCGTCCCAGTACGAGAACTTCTGCGTCATGTAGCCGACATGGCGCTTGATCTGCGCGCTGTCTTTCACAATGTCGTAGCCCAGGCAGGTGCCGCTGCCGGAATCCGGCGTCAGCAGGCCGCACATCAAGCGGATGCAGGTGGTCTTGCCGCTGCCATTGGGGCCCAGGAAGCCGAAGATCTCGCCTTCCTGCACGCGCAGCGATACGTCGTTGACGACGTGCTTGTTGCCAAAGCGTTTGTTCAAGCCTCGCACGTCGATCACGGCCTTGCCGGAATCGGGCGCGGCCGGCTGAAGGTCGGCGGGGTGATCAGCGGGGTGGTTGGGGGGCGCGGTCATTGCAGCGTGGCCTCGACCGGCTGGCCGGGATGCAGCCGCGCCGCCGCGTCGGGCGTCGGGCGCGCTTCCACCATGTACACCAGCTTGCTGCGGTTTTCGCGGCTGTAGATGACGGGCGGCGTGTATTCGGCCTGGTCCGACACGTAGTCGATATGCACGGGTATCGGATCGCCGCAACCGTCGCAGCGCAGGCTGGCTTGTTGGCCCGCTTTTAACGAGCCGACCACGGTTTCGGGTACGAAGAAGCGCACCTTGATGTTGCCGGGCGGCAGCAGGCTGACCACGGGGCTGCCCGCCGGCACCCATTCGCCCACGCGGTACATCGTGTCGAACACGCGGCCGGCCGCCGGCGCGGCCAGTTGTTTTTGAGCAAGCGTCCAGTCGGCCTGGGCCAACGTGGCGCGGGCCGCTTCAACCGTGGCCGCCTGGGCCACGCGCTGATCCTCGCGCCCCGGCAGGTTGGCCACTTCCAGCTGCGCGCGCAATTCGCGCACGCGGGCGGCGTCCGACTGCGCTTGTTCGCGGCTGTCATCCAATTGCGCACGGGCGATGCCGCCGACGCGAAACTGGGCGTTATCGCGTTGCAGTTGTGCGGCGGATCGCCGGCTGGCGGCCTCGGCCTGCGCCAGCTGCGCGCGGCTGACATCGATTTCCGCCGGGCGCTTGCCCGTACCGATGTCTTCCAGTTGCGCGATGGCGGCGGCAAGCTGCGCGCTGGCCTGGTCGCGGGCGGCGCGTTCGCGCGTGGCCTCCAGCACGAACAGCGGCGCGTTGGCGTCCACCTGTTGCCCGCGCTTGACGGTCAGCGCGTCCAGGCGGCCCGCTTCGGACGACGCCACATAAACGTAGTCGCCTTCCACATAGCCTTGGTAGAACGGCGTGGCGTCCTGGCCGCAGCCGGCCAGCAGCGCGAGCGCCAGCGTCGGCAGGGCGAAAGCGATACGAAAAAGGGCAGGGCGGGGGCGCAGGGTGGGCATGGTCAGGTCGCGTCGGCGGGTTGGGCGGGCGGCGAGAACAGACCGCCGGTCAGCATGGCGATGGCGTGGTCCGCGATCGCGTCGGTATCAATGGCCTGCATGGGCGGGTTGCCCTGCCACAGGCGGCGCCACAGGTTCGACGTGGCAAGAGGCAACAGCGTCAGGCCCAGGATGGACAAAAACACCAGGCGCGGCTCGACACCCGGCGTGATGGCGCCGCGTTGCTGCGCCTGACCGATCACGGCGGCGAAAGCGGCCAGGCGTTCGGTGGGGACATGAGGCAGTACGCGTTCTCGCAGTTGACCGCCTTCGTTGACCACTTCATGGATCCACAGCGCGGGCAGCCAGGGCCGGTCGGTGGCGCTTTGCACGATGCGCTTCACGATTTCCACCAGGTAGCCGCGCGCGGCAGCGGCCGGGTCGGCGCTTGCGGCAGGCGCCGGCTTCGTAGACTTGCCGTCGTCGCCACTATCGGCGCCGCCGCCTTTGGCATCCGACGCCAGCGGGACGGGCGACCACACAAAACCGATCACCGGCACGACGCGCTCAAGCACCACGGCGTCGATCAATTGGTCGCGGCTTTTGAAGTAGTAATGCAGCATGGCCGGCGTGACGGCCGCGCGCTGGGCGATGTGCGCGATGGTGGTGGCGGCCACGCCCTGGGCCGCGAACAGGCCCGTGGCGATGTCCAGCAATTGTTCGCGCATGGCGGCGGCATCGGGTCGCGCCGGGCGGCCGGGGCGGCGCGCGCGCGGCGCGTCAACGGGGGAGGGGGCAGACGTGGACAGCGATTTGTTCATGTCGCGCAGTTTAATTAATCTTTTAATTAATTAAAAGGGGGGGCGAGCATCAGGGTTACGAAGCAGGTCGGCCGACATCGATGGTGTAATGGCTCGGTTCCCCATCTTGCTGCCCCGGGCATTGCCTGCAAGACCTTGGGCGGCTTCCCCAGGAGGCTGGACTTCAATGACGCAATCCTCGTCAATCAACCGCCGCATCGTGCTTGCCGCGCGCCCGCACGGCGAACCCACCGACAACGATTTCCGCCTGGAAACAGGCGACGTGCCGCAACCCGGCCCCGGCCAGGTCTTGCTGCGCACGGTCTACTTGTCGCTTGACCCCTATATGCGCGGCCGCATGAGCGACGCGCCTTCCTACGCCGAACCCGTCCAGATCGGCCAGCCCATGGTGGGCGGCACGGTCTGCCGCGTGCAGGCGTCCAACCACCCCGAATTCAAGGCCGGCGAATGGGTGCTGGCGCAGTCCGGTTGGCAGGACTACGCGGTGTCCGACGGCACGGGCCTGCTGCGCCTGGGCGCCAAGCCGCAGCATCCGTCGTATTCGTTGGGGGTGCTCGGCATGCCCGGCTTCACCGGCTACATGGGCCTTCTGGACATTGGCCAACCCAAGGCGGGCGAAACCGTGGTGGTGGCCGCGGCCAGCGGCGCGGTGGGCGCGGTGGTGGGGCAGATCGCCAAAATCCACGGCTGCAAGGTCGTGGGCATTGCCGGCGGCGCGGACAAATGCCGCTACGTGGTGGACGAACTCGGCTTTGACGACTGCCTGGACCACAAGGCACCCGACCTGGCCGGCCGACTGGCGCGTGCCGTGCCGCAAGGCATCGACGTCTATTTCGAAAACGTGGGCGGCGCGGTGTTCGATGCCGTGCTGCCGCTGTTGAACCCACGCGCGCGCGTGCCGGTCTGCGGCTTGATCTCGGCCTACAACGCCACCAGCCTGCCCGACGGCCCCGACCGCCTGGCGCTGTTGATGCGCACCATCCTGACCAAGCGCCTGAAGGTGCAGGGCTTCATCATCTTCAACGAATACGCGCATCGCTATGGCGAATTCCGCGAGGCCATGGAAGGCCTGATCGCGCAAGGCCGCATCAAGTACCGCGAAGACGTGGTCGACGGGCTGGAGAACGCGCCGCGCGGCCTGATCGGCCTGCTCAAGGGCGAAAACGCGGGCAAGCGCATCGTGCGCGTCGGCCCGGACGAATAAGCGCGCAATCAAACGGAGCGCAACATGAAAATTCTGATCGTGCTGACATCCCACGACACGCTGGGCAACACCGGCCGCAAGACGGGCTTCTGGCTGGAAGAGTTTGCCGCGCCTTATTACGCGTTTTTGGACGCGGGCGCGGAAGTGACGCTGGCCTCGCCCAAGGGCGGCCAGCCGCCGCTGGACCCCAAGAGCGACGACCCCGACGCCCAGACCGACGCCACGCGCCGCTTCCGCCAGGACGCCGAAGCCCAGCGCGTGCTGGCCAACACGCAGCGGCTGGCCGACATGCAGGCCGCGGATTACGACGCAGTGTTCTATCCCGGCGGCCACGGCCCGCTGTGGGATCTGGCGGAAGACACCAAGTCCGTTGCCTTGATCGAAACCATGCTGGCGGCGGGCAAGCCGGTATCGGCGGTGTGCCATGCGCCCGGCGTGCTGCGCCATGCCAAGACGGCCGACGGCAAGCCGCTGGTGCAGGGGCGTCAGGTCACGGGCTTTACCAATAGCGAGGAAGCGGCGGTGCAATTGACCGACGTGGTGCCGTTTTTGGTCGAAGACGAGCTCACGCGTCTGGGCGGCGTGTACAGCCGTGGCCCGGACTGGCAGCCGTACGTGATTTGCGATGGCTTGCTGGTCACGGGGCAGAATCCGGCGTCGTCGGTGGCGGTCGCCGAGGCCCTGCTGGAGCGGCTCAAGCGCTGAAATCGTCCGGTAAGCGGCGCGGGCCGGGGCCGCTCCTGGCCAAAGCTTTGATCTGCGCCGCTTGCACGCCCATCGGCTGCTTGGTCAGGGGCGGGGCACATTGTGTCAGAATTGCGACTTTCCGATACAAATGCGGCGTCCCAACCCGGTGCCGCGCCTTCCTTGATGCCCCCAGACGTACCCCTAGATTCAGGTTCCTGCGAGGCCGCATTGTTCGCGGCCATGCAGGCGCGAGACCCGGCCACCGGCCGGCACTGCGACCGCGTGGTTGCCCTAAGCGTGGCGTTGGCCCAGGCGTGTGGTTTGACGCAAGACGAGCAGCGGGCGGTGGCGGTTGCCGCGCGCCTGCACGACGTGGGCAAGATCGGCACCCCCGACCGCGTGCTGTACGCCCCGCACCGATTGGAAAAAGACGATTGGGACATCATGAAAGCGCACGCCACGGTGGGCGCCGACATCCTCATGCACAGCGATATCCCGCAGCGCGAGCTCATCGCGCAGGCCGTACGCCACCATCACGAACATTTTGATGGGTCCGGGTATCCCGCGGGGCTGGCGCACCACGCGATTCCGATGTTGTCGCGCATCATTTCGCTGGCGGATTCCTACGATGCGCTGGGGGATACACGCCCTTATCATCCGGCGCGCTCGCACGCTGAAATCATGGCCATCCTGCATCGCGAGGCCGGCGCAAAATGCGACCCCGACCTGCTGCGTGTATTCGAAACCATGATTCAGCACAGCCGGCTGAAAGTGCCGTAAAGCTGCGTCAAGGCGGCGCAAAGTTGGCGCAAGGGCGGGCGGGGCGTGGTTTTGCGCCCCGGCCGGCCACCCGTTCTACAGGCGATACGTCGCGGCAACGACCGCCAGTTCCTGCAACGTGCGTTGTTGCCAGGCCGCGTCGTGGCCCAGTTCTTCGGCCAGGATGCGGGCCACTTCGGGGGCGGCCAGCATCGCGGCTTCCGCGTCCAGGAACAGCGCGCGGTTGCGACGCGCCAGCACGTCTTCGGCGCTGCGCGCCAATTCAAAACGCGCCGCAAAGCGCACATGCGCCTCGGACAGCCCGCTGGCCTTGACCAGCATGCGCTCGGCACCCGGCAGGGCCTTCAACGTGGCCAGATCGCTGCCGTAATAGCTGTCCGGCGTGCCCGCGTGTTCCTGCGACGGCGCCAGCCCGGACGCGCCATGCAACGGCAAGGACTCGGTGCGGCACGACGCCTGCGTCAGCAACTGATGCTGGATCGCGGTGTCCACCACGTCCTGCGCCATGCGGCGGTAGGTGGTCCACTTGCCGCCCGTCACCGTCACCAAGCCGGCGTTGGACACCAGGATGGTGTGCTCGCGCGACAGCTGCTTGGTGGCGGCCTCGCCGGTGGCCTTGACCAGCGGACGCAAGCCCGCCCACACGCTGGTGACGTCATCGCGTGTGGGTTTGCGGCTGAGGTAGCGCGCCGCCGTGTTCAGGATGAAGTCCACGTCCTGCGCACCGGCTTGCGGGTCCAGCGGCAGGTCGCCACGCGGCGTGTCGGTGGTGCCCACGATGGTGTGGCCGTTCCATGGCACCACGAACAGCACGCGGCCGTCGTCGGTCTTGGGGATCAGGATGGCGCGATTGCCCGGCAGGAATTCGCGCGGCAACGTCAGGTGCACGCCCTGGCTGGGCGCCACCATCGTGGCCGCGTTCTTGTCTTCCATGCGGCGCACCGCATCCACCCACACGCCGGTGGCGTTGATCACGCAGCGCGCGCGCAGCGAAAAGCTGGCGCCGCCGATCACGTCCTGCGCGGTCACGCCGTCGACCTTGCCGTGGGAGGTGGTCAGGCCGGTGGCGCGCACGTAGTTGACCGCCGTGCCGCCCAGGTCGAACAGCGTGCGCATCAGGCTCATCGCCAGGCGCGCGTCATCGAACTGGCCGTCGTAATACAGCACGCCGCCCTTCAGCCCGCGCCCGTTGACCTTTTCAGCCAGCGTCGGCGCGTTCGCCAGGGTGTCACGGCGCGACAACCAGCGGCTGGGCGCCAGGTTCAGCTTGCCCGCCAGCATGTCGTACATCTTCAGGCCGATGCCGTAGAAGGGCTGGTCGAACAGGTTGTAGGCGGGCACCACAAAGCCCAGCGGCCACACCAGATGCGGCGCGTTGCGGTTCAAAAGGCCGCGTTCGTGCAGCGCTTCTCGCACCAGGCTGACGTTGCCCTGCGCCAGGTAGCGCACGCCGCCGTGCACCAGCTTGGTTGCCTTGCTGGACGTGCCCTTGGCAAAGTCCGCGCCTTCGATCAGCAACGTGCGGTAACCGCGCGATGCCGCGTCCACGGCGGTGCCCAGGCCCGTGGCGCCGCCGCCGATGACGATGACGTCCCAGGACGGCGTGTTGTCCAAGGTGGACAGCAGGCGGTTGCGATCGGGCGGAGTGACGTTGGCTAAGGGTTGGTTCATAAGTTGTCGCGGCCGGGCCGCCAGGTAAAAGCAGGGTGGTTTCGTGCGAAGCGCGGGTGGCGGGGGATGAGCCCGGGTCCCGCGCGTTTTTTCAAGCGTTGGGTGCCGAGGTGTTCGTGGAGTCTTGCGCGCCGGCCGCGATGGAGGTGCTGGAAGTGTCGGGCGCGCCGGCCGCGTTGGCTGCATGAGGTGCCGCCGCCACTTCGCAGCGCACGCCCGAATCCAGCAGTACCTGGGCCAGCGGTTCTTGCGGATGCGCGTCGGTAAAGAAGCGGTCGATCTGCGAAATGTGCGCCAGTTCTACCATCGCCTGGCGCTTGAACTTGCTGCTGTCGGCCGCCAGCCACACTTCCCGCGATTGCTCGATGATGGTCCGGGCGACGCGCACCTCGCGGAAGTCGTAATCGCGCAGCGTGCCGTCGGCTTCGATGCCCGAAATGCCGATCAGGCCGATATCGACCTTGAACTGGCGGATGAAGTCCATGGTGGCTTCGCCCACGATGCCACGGTCGCGCGACCGCACCACGCCGCCGGCCACGATGACTTCGCAGTCGGGGTTGTCCGACAGGATGTCCGCCACGTGCAGGTTGTTGGTAATGACGCGCAGGCCGCGATGGCGCAGCAGGGCGCGCGCGATGGCCTCGGTGGTGGTGCCGATATTCAGGATCAGCGAACAGCCGTCCGGCACGGCGCGCGCCACCGCTTCGGCAATACGCTGCTTGCCGGCGGCGTGCAGCCCCTGGCGCTTGCGGTAGGCAATGTTCTCGATGGTCGACGCTTCGATGCGCACGCCGCCATGAAAGCGCGACAGCATGCCGGCTTCGGAAAGGATGTTCACGTCTCGCCGCACGGTTTGCAGCGTGACGTCAAAACGTTTGGCAAGCTCTTCGATCGTGGCCGAGCCTTGGGCTCGCACCATTTCGACCAAGGCGCTTTGTCGTGGATTCAGTGTCATGTTCGCATGATAAAACAACAAAAGCGAAAAATAATGCCGCAGTGCAAGATTGTTTTTTGTTCGCTTCTTGAGTAAAACGCACAAAAAACGAAAGCCGTCTGAAAGAGTATGCTCATTGCGTGGCGCGTTCGCGCGCTGCGGTTGGAACGCTGTACCGATTACCGAAGTCCGTTGAAAAAAACAGGGACGTATAAGTAGGTAGAGGAGACACCATGCAGCTGACCTTGGACAGGATTGCCTTGCGGGCCGGCTCGCAAACGCACCTGACTCCTATGAGCCTGGCGCCCGTGCCAGGCGCCATGACGGTGCTGCTGGGGGCGACCCTGGCGGGAAAGACGTCGCTGATGCGCATCATGGCCGGGCTGGACCGGCCCACCGAAGGCCGCGTGCTGGTCGATGGCGCCGACGTTACCGGCGTTCCGGTGCGCCAGCGCAACGTGGCGATGGTCTACCAGCAGTTCATCAATTACCCGTCGATGTCGGTCTACGACAACATTGCCTCGCCCTTGACGCTGCGCGGCGAAAAGGACATCGGCGAAAAAGTCCGCGCCATGGCGGCGCGGCTGCATATCGACCATCTGCTGGCCCGCTATCCGTCGGAATTGTCCGGCGGCCAGCAGCAACGCGTGGCATTGGCCCGGGCGCTGGTCAAGGATGCGCCGCTGATCCTGCTGGACGAGCCCCTGGTCAACCTGGACTACAAGCTGCGCGAGGAATTGCGCGACGAGCTTTCGGAATTGTTCGCCGAAGGGCGCTCCACGGTCGTCTACGCCACCACCGAACCGGGCGAAGCCCTGTTGCTGGGCGGCCACACGGCGGTGCTGGACGCTGGCGAACTGCTGCAATACGGCCCCACCGCGCAGGTATTCCACCGCCCCAACTCCATCCGCGTGGCCCGCGCCTTCAGCGACCCGCCCATGAATCTGTTTGCCGCGCGGCGCACCGACGCCGGTTTCCTGCTGCAAGGGCAGTTGGCCGTGGACCGCGCGCTGCCCGGCAACGCGGGGGCCGATATCACGGCGGGCCTGCGCGCGGGGGCGCTGGACGTGGAGCCGCGCCCCGGCCACATCAGCCTGCCCGGCGTGGTGAAGCTGGCCGAAATTTCCGGCTCGGACACTTTTGTACACGCCAGCACGGCAGCGGGCGACGTGGTGGCGCAACTGCCCGGTGTGCACCGCTACACGCTGGACGAACGCGTGCAGCTGTATTTTGACCCGGCCCAAACCTACGCCTTTGATGCCGGCGGCGCCTTGCTGGCCGCGCCGCGCCAACCCGCCGGCGCGGGGGAGGCGGCCTGATGGCGCAGATCGAGCTGGACCTTTCCCATTCCTATGTGGCCGACCCCAAGGCCGATGAGGACTACGCGCTGCTGCCGCTGACCTTCACCTTTCGCGATGGCGGAGCCTATGCCTTGCTGGGGCCGTCGGGCTGCGGCAAGACCACGCTGCTGAACTGCGTGTCGGGCTTGCTGCGGCCGTCGCATGGGCGCATTTTGTTCGACGGCCAGGACGTCACCGCCAAGAGCCCGCAGGCGCGCAACATCGCGCAGGTGTTCCAGTTTCCCGTGGTCTACGACACGATGACGGTGGCGGACAACCTGGCGTTTCCGTTGCGCAATCGGGGCGTGCCACCCGAGCGCATCCGCGAACGCGTGGGCCGCATCGCCGAAATGCTTGAGATGTCGCATGTGCTGGACCGCCGCGCCAGCGGTCTCACGGCCGATGCCAAGCAGAAGATTTCGCTGGGTCGCGGGCTGGTGCGCAGCGACGTGTCGGCCATTCTGTTCGACGAACCCTTGACGGTGATCGACCCGCAGCTGAAGTGGGAACTGCGGCGCAAGCTCAAGGAAATCCATCACGAATTCAAGCTGACACTGATCTACGTGACGCACGATCAGACCGAGGCGCTGACCTTTGCCGACCAGGTAATGGTGATGGCGCGCGGCCGCGCCGTGCAGGTCGGCAGCGCCGACGACCTGTTCCAACGGCCGGCGCATACCTTTGTCGGGCACTTCATCGGCTCGCCGGGCATGAACTTTCTGCCGGCGCAATGGCGCGATGACGCGCTGTGGGTCGGCAACACGCGCGTGCCCGGCGCCGCGCCGAACCTTGCGACAAAGCTGGCGGGCACGGGCGCCATCAAGCTGGGCGTGCGACCCGAATACCTGCGGGTGGAGCAAGCCAACGCGCCGGGCGCGCTGGCCATGCGCGTCGACCGTGTGCAGGACGTGGGCACCTACACCTTGCTGGTGGCCGATTTTGAAGGCACGCCCGTGCGCGCCCGGCTGGGCAGCAATATCGTGCCGGCGGCCGCTGGCGGCACCGTCTGGCTGTCGGTGCTGAACCCGCACACCTGTTTTTATCGCGACGAGGTGCTGATCCCATGAAGCCTATCGATCACCGGGCCTGGTTCCTGGTCCTGCCCGTGGTGCTGTGCGTGGCGTTCTCGGCCATCCTGCCGTTGATGACCATCGTCAACTATTCGGTGCAGGACATCATCTCGCCCGAACGCCGCGTGTTCGTCGGCACGGAATGGTTTGCCGCCGTGCTGCAAGACGAAGAGCTGCACGGCGCCTTGTTTCGCCAGATCGGGTTTTCGCTGGCGGTGCTGGCCATTGAAATCCCGTTGGGCATCTTGCTGGCGCTGTCCATGCCGGCCGGCGGCTGGCGCGCGTCGGCCGTGCTGGTCATCATTGCGCTGTCGCTGCTGATTCCGTGGAACGTAGTGGGCACCATCTGGCAGGTGTTCGGCCGCACCGACATCGGGCTGCTGGGCGCGACGCTGTCGTGGCTGGGGGTGGACTACAACTACACCGGCAACGACGTGGACGCCTGGGTGACGGTGCTGGTGATGGACGTGTGGCACTGGACGCCGCTGGTGGCGCTGCTGTGCTATGCGGGCCTGCGCGCCATTCCCGATGCCTACTACCAGGCCGCGCGCATCGACGGCGCGTCACGGCTGGCGGTGTTCCGCTACATCCAGCTGCCCAAGATGCGCGGCGTGCTGATGATTGCCGTGCTGCTGCGCTTCATGGACAGTTTCATGATCTACACCGAACCTTTCGTGCTGACGGGCGGCGGCCCCGGCAACGCCACGACGTTCCTGTCGCAATACCTGACGCAAAAGGCCGTGGGCCAGTTCGACCTGGGCCCCGCCGCGGCGTTTTCGATCATCTACTTTTTAATCATCCTGCTGCTGTGCTTCATTCTCTACAACTGGATGCAGCGCGCGGGCACGGCCGGCAGCGCCGACGAGGAGACGACCCATGCGTGACTCGTCCACCTGGTGGCGTTCCGCCTTCCTGCTGCTTTACCTCGCGTTCGCCATCCTGCCGCTGTATTGGATGCTGAACATGTCGTTCAAGACCAATACCGAAATCGTCAGCACGCTGACGCTGTGGCCGCGCGACTTCACGTTCGAGCATTACCGCACCATCTTCACGGACCCGGCCTGGTATTCGGGCTACATCAATTCGTTGATCTACGTCGTCATCAACACGGTGATTTCGCTGGCCGTCGCGCTGCCTGCGGCCTATGCGTTTTCGCGCTATCGCTTCATCGGCGACAAGCACGTGTTCTTCTGGCTGCTGACCAACCGCATGACGCCGCCCGCCGTGTTCCTGCTGCCGTTCTTCCAGCTGTACAGCTCGTTCGGGCTGATGGACACGCACCTGGCCGTGGCGCTGGCGCACCTGGTGTTCAACGTGCCACTGGCGGTGTGGATCCTGGAAGGCTTCATGTCCGGCGTACCGCGTGAAATCGACGAAACCGCCTATGTGGACGGCTATTCCTTCCCGCGCTTTTTCCTGACGATCTTCCTGCCGCTGATCAAGTCCGGCGTGGGCGTGGCGGCGTTTTTCTGCTTCATGTTCAGCTGGGTGGAATTGCTGTTGGCGCGCACGCTGACCTCGGTCAACGCCAAGCCCATCGTGGCCACCATGACGCGCACCGTGTCCGCCTCGGGCATGGACTGGGGCGTGCTGGCGGCAGCGGGTGTGCTGACCATCGTGCCGGGGGGCATCGTCATCTGGTTCGTGCGCCACTACATCGCGAAGGGTTTCGCGATGGGCCGCGTGTAGAAGGGGGCCGCCATGTTCAGCTGGATGGTTTGGACCACCCCCGTCGCCGTGTTCTTTTCCTGCATCGTGCTGATGCTGGTGGGCATGACGGTGTGGGAATTGAAATCGCCCACGGTCGAGCGCAAGGGCTTTCTGCCGCTGCGCACCACGCGTGGCGACAGGCTGTTTATCGGCCTGATGGCCGCGGCCTGGCTGAACCTGGCGTTCCTGGGGTTTGGCCAAAAGGCGGTGGAATGGTTTTCGCTGGATGAGCCGCCATCGGTGTGGATCAGCTTTGTGGCGTCCATGCTGTTGCTGGCATTCATCATGAGAAAAGGCTGAAGGGGCGCACCGACCCCTGCCGAATCGGGATGGAAGGTTTTGAAGGACTACGGGCCCGCATCTTCCCCGGCCAGAGGTCCGCAGCAGAACATAAGGGGAAGGGTATTCGAGGAGACAGGTCATGAAATTGCGCATGCACGCCATGGCGGCCGCTATCGCCCTGATCGGAACATCAGGGGCTTGGGCCGGCGAGCCGGAAGCGAAGAAGTGGGTGGATTCCGAGTTCCAGCCTTCCACGCTGTCCAAAGACCAGCAGATGGCCGAAATGAAGTGGTTCATGGACGCGGCGGCCAAGCTTCGTGCCAAGGGCGTCAACGAGATCAGCGTGGTGTCGGAAACCATCACCACGCACGAGTACGAATCCAAGACGCTGGCGAAGGCGTTCAGTGAAATCACCGGCATCAAGGTCAACCACGATCTCATCCAGGAGGGCGACGTTGTCGAAAAATTGCAGACGTCGATGCAGTCGGGCAAGTCCATCTACGACGGCTGGATTTCCGATTCGGACTTGATCGGCACGCACTACCGCTACGGCGCCATCCTGCCGCTGTCGGACTACATGGCCGGCGCGGGCAAGGAATGGACCAACCCCGACCTGGACATCAAGGACTTCATCGGCACCAAGTTCACCACCGCGCCCGACGGCAAGCTGTACCAGTTGCCTGACCAGCAGTTTGCCAACGTCTATTGGTTTCGCGCGGACTGGTTTGCCCGGCAGGACTTGAAGGACAAGTTCAAGGCCAAGTACGGCTATGACCTGGGCGTGCCCACCAATTGGTCCGCCTACGAAGACATTGCCGATTTCTTCTCGAACGACGTTAAGGAAATCGACGGCAAGAAGGTCTATGGGCACATGGACTACGGCAAGAAAGACCCGTCGCTGGGATGGCGCTTTACCGATGCATGGCTATCGATGGCGGGCGCGGCCGACAAGGGCCTGCCCAACGGCATGCCGGTGGACGAATGGGGCATCCGCGTGGCCGACGACAAGTGCACGCCGGTAGGCGCGTCGGTCTCGCGGGGCGGCGCCACCAACAGCCCGGCCGCCGTTTACGCGCTGACCAAGTACATCGACTGGATGAAAAAGTACGCGCCGCAACAGGCCATGGGCATGACGTTTTCGGAATCCGGTCCGGTACCCGCCCAGGGCCAGATCGCCCAGCAGATCTTCTGGTACACGGCCTTTACCGCCGACATGACCAAGAAGGGCCTGCCGGTCGTTAACGAGGACGGCACGCCGAAATGGCGCATGGCGCCGTCGCCCTATGGCCCGTACTGGAAGGACGGCATGCAGAACGGCTATCAGGACGTGGGCTCGTGGACGTTCTTCAAGTCCACCAACCCCGACAAGATGGCCGCCGCCTGGCTGTACGCGCAGTTCGTCACGTCGAAATCGGTGTCCTTGAAAAAGTCCATCACGGGCCTGACCTTCATTCGCGACAGCGATATCCATAGCGAGTTCTTCACCAAGAACGCGCCCAACTACGGCGGGCTGATCGAGTTCTATCGCAGCCCGGCACGCGTGGCATGGACGCCCACCGGCAACAACGTGCCCGACTACCCGAAGCTGGCGCAGCTGTGGTGGAAGAACGTGGCCACGGCGGTCACCGGCGAAAAAACGCCGCAGGCCGCCATGGACAACCTGGCCAACGAGATGGATCAGGTGATGGCGCGCCTGGAGCGGGCAGGCATGGCGCAATGCGCGCCCAAGCTGAACGCCAAGAGCGACCCGTCCAAGTGGCTGTCGGACCAGCACGCGCCGTGGAAAAAGCTGGCCAACGAAAAGCCCAAGGGCGAGACCATTCCGTATGAAAAGCTGCTGGCGGCCTGGAAGGAGGGCAAGGTCCGGTAAGGGGGCAGGGCGGCAAGCATCGCCCACGGACGGCCGTAGCGCTTATCCGTGGGCGATGTTGCTTGAGCGGGTGGGCAGTTGCAACGCGGCCTGCAAACCCGCCCGTGCCGCGTCCAGGGGCAGGCGTTGTCCCTGCACCATCGCCGCGGCGTCGGCCATCCAAGGATGTGCAAACGCCACCACGTCGGCGCCTTGCTCATAGGCCTGTTGCGCCGCGCTTGCGCAGGCTTGCAGGCAGGCCGGCATATCGCCGCCCTGGAACAGCGCCCAGGCCTGCGGTACCACGTGCACGGCCACCGTTGCCCCGCTGGCCTTGGCATGGCGCTCGAACAGCATCCGGTTGGCGTCCACGGCGGAAGGGGCCGCGCAAAGCACGACGATATATCCGCCATCGCGGGTGGCCGCCATGGCCAGCGCCACGTCGGCGCGGATCACCGGCAGTGGAAAGTCGGGCATCTGGTCAATCACCGGCCCCAGCGTGGCGCACGTGACGAGGACGGCGTCCGCATCGGTGGCCAGGTTCTGTACGGCGTCGCGGATGGCATCGCGCAACGCGCCATCCGTTGCCAACCCTTGGTCGATGGCTTGCCGCAGATCTGGGCGCACATCGTGGCGCAACTGCGCGGCATTCACACCCGCCTGGGCTGCCGCATGCTCAAATACGGCCCGGTTGCCGTCAATGGTGTGCAAGAACGAAATACGCATTCGAAGCCATCCTGATATTCATGGTGAGCGCGCATTGTTCTGCCATTGCGCCGCCGCAACAAGGCAAGTCCGAATACCGGTACTGCGTGTACCCGGTTTTTCCTTCCCGTTCGTTTGACCGCGCCCCTGCATCCCGTACTGCGCAGCGCCGCTTGCGGCGTGCAGGGCGGCTAATGCCCGCTTATTCCATCACCAGCGAGCGATGCGCGCACACGCCCGCCATCACCCCCGACGCACTGGCCAGCGTGGCGTTGCTCATGGGGATGGCGGCGTCGCCTGCGGCGAAGACGCCGGGCACCGAGGTCTGGCGCAGGTCGTCCACGCCAATGATCGGCCCCAACGGGCCATCGTTAAAGGCGCAGCCCAGTTGCATGGCCAGCGGGCTGGCCATGTGCGTTTTGCTGGCGACGAACAGCGCGTGGATGGCCAGGCGTCGGCCGTCGGCCAGCTTCACGGCGTCCAGGCCGGGTGATGTGCCCATCAATTCAACGATGGGGCTGCGTTCGATGCGCACGCCGCGCTTGGCCATCAAGGCGGCCTGTTCCGCGTCCGGTTCAAACTGGCCTTGCGTGAAGTACGTGGTGGGGCCCCAGTCGGGCAGCAGCACGGCCTGATGCGCGGACATGGGGTGCGCCGCCATTACGCCCAGCGGCCGATCGGCCGTTTCATAGCCGTGGCAATAGGGGCAATGCAGGACCGTCTGCCCCCAGCGTTCCTGCAAGCCGGGCACGCCGGGCAATTCGTCGCGCAGGCCGGTGGCCAGGATCAGGCGTTTGGCCCGCAACGGCTGGCCGTCGGCCATCAGGACTTCAAAGCGACCCGATTCGCCGCCGGCATTGAGCGCGTCGCCGTCCACGAATGTCACGCTGGGATATTGCGCCAGCTGTTCGCGCGCTTGTTGCACGATGTCGTGCGGGGCCTTGCCGTCCTGGCCCAGAAAGCCGTGCGAATGCGCGGCGAAGCGGTTACGGGGCTGGCCGCCGTCGATCAGCACAATGCGTCTTCTGGCGCGCGCCAATTGCATGGCGGCGGACAGGCCGGCAAAGCTGCCGCCCACGATGATGACGTCGTAATCCATCAGCGGATTCCTTATTGGTGGTTATCAAGATACTTAATAAGTTGCATGATAAAGCGGCAATCGGATTTCACGCAATCTGAAATGTTCTTTGATGCCGAATCGATGCACCAGGGCTGGCTCGCCCGCGCCCACGGACGGTGTATTCTCGATTCCGAGCCGCGCCCCATCCCCCGCGCGGCGCGTAAAACTAAGGCACCCGGCGCCCATCCGGCGCCCGCGTGCCACCGCCACCCCAGGAGACAAAACATGTTGTTGAACGAAGAGCAGCTCAGTATTCAGGATATGGCGCGCCGCTTTGCGCAGGAACGGCTGGCGCCCCATGCCGAACACTGGGACCGCGATCACCACTATCCCGCCGACGCCATCCAGGAAATGGCGCAGCTGGGATTCTTCGGCATGCTTGTGCCGGAAGAGTGGGACGGCAACGCCAGCGGCTATGTGTCCTACGCGGTGGCGCTGGAGGAAATCGCGGCGGGCAGCGGCGCGTGTTCCACCATCATGAGCGTGCACAATTCGGTGGCGTGCATGCCCATTCTTAAATTCGGCACCGACGCGCAGAAAGACCAGTTCCTGCGCCCCTTGGCAAGCGGCGAGCACATCGGCGGGTTTGCGCTGACCGAGCCGCAAGCCGGTTCAGACGCCAGCAGCCTGCGCACGCGCGCGCGCCGCGATGGCGACGACTACATCCTGAACGGCGCCAAGCAATTTATTACGTCCGGCAAAAGCGGGCAGACGGTCATCGTTTTCGCCGTTACCGATCCAGACGCGGGCAAGCGCGGCATATCCGCGTTCATCGTGCCGACCGACACACCGGGATACCAGGTGCTGCGCGTGGAAGACAAGCTGGGCCAGCACGCGTCGGACACCTGCCACATCGCCTTTGAAGACATGCGCATTCCGGCCACCTACCGCTTGGGCGCGGAAGGCGAGGGCTACAAGATCGCGCTAGCCAATCTGGAAGGCGGCCGCATCGGCATCGCGTCGCAATCGGTAGGCATGGCGCGCGCCGCGTTCGAATGCGCGCGCGACTACGCACGCGAGCGCCAGGCTTTCGGCAAACCTATCTTCGAACATCAGGCGGTGTCGTTCCGCTTGGCGGACATGGCAACGCAGCTGCACGCGGCGCGCCAGATGGTGTTGCACGCGGCGGCGCTGCGCGAAGCGGGCAGGCCGGCGCTGATGGAAGCGTCGATGGCGAAATTGTTCGCATCCGAGATGGCCGAAAAAGTGTGTTCGGCCGCCATTCAAACGCTGGGTGGATACGGCTATCTGAAGGACTTTCCAGTCGAACGCATCTATCGAGACGTACGCGTTTGCCAGATCTACGAAGGCACCAGCGATATCCAGCGCCTGGTGATTGCGCGCGGGCTGTAGGGTAAGCGGGGCGCGCGGGGATGTTGCCGCTGCCGGTCGCGTCCGGCGAAAGCCCCCAAGACACCGACTAGACACCGTCAGGACACCGTCACCACACCGTCACGACACCGTCACCACCCTGTCAGGGGGCGCTGCCGCTGGCGCCGCGCTGTGCTTGCAGCCGGGCCAGTTCCGCATCCCAATATGCCAGGTGTTCCTTCCATTCCGGCTGCCCCAACGCGTGCAGCGCATCCAGAATGTGGCGGGCGGGGTCGGGCTGACCCAGCAGCAAGTAGGCCTTGATCAAGTTATTGCCGACCTGCGGGCCGTGCGCCGCGGCACGATAGTGCGGGGCGGCCAGTTGCACGATATCGGGAATGCGCCCCGCATTGCCCAGGTCGCCCGTCATCTGCATGAGCAGGTCGCCGGGCACCGGCTCGCCCGCTTGCACCAACGCTTCCCGATACAGGGCCAGCGCGCCTGCATAGTTGTGCGCGCCCAATTCGCCGCGTGCCAGCCACAAGCGCGCGCGCCAGCTGCCGGGCAGGGCCGCAACCCGCTGCATGGCGCCCACGCCGGCCGCGTCCCCGCCGACGTCGCGATGAATGGCTTCGTACCAGCCCAGGCCGTTGTCCTGGTTCGGGTCCCGTTGCAGCGCGCGCCACAAGGTGTCCAGTGTCTTGTCGTCGTCGCCGCGTTCGGCGTGCACCTTCGCCAGGTTCGTCAGCACGATGCCGGTGACACCGTGCCGCGCGCAGAAGTCCGCCAACACGCGCTCGCTGTCGTCCAGGCGGCCTTGCTTCAGGTAGACGATGGCTTGCAACACCACGGCGCGCTCGGTGTTCTGGTCCAGTTGCACCAGCCGATCTGCGGGGCCGACCATGTCATCGATGAAGTCGTCGTTCAAGGATTGGATGATCAACGCCGCCAACGCGTCGGCATCGTTCCAGCGCTGTTCGATGGCGCCCGGCAATACCTTGTCGCGCCATTCATCGCGCGTGATCAGCACTTCACGTCCGTCGGCGTCAAAGGCACGGATCAGGCTGGAAGGGTCGGCGGGGGCGTTGTCGGATTGGGGCGTCGGGTTCATGTCGATAGGCTCGGTCATGCGGTTCGTGCGGGTTCGTTCGGGTTCGTGCGGGCTCATACACGCTCATCGCCGCGCATAGGCTTTATGCGCGCGCGGTGGCGCGGCGGCGTCGGCGCGCCCAGAGGGTGTAGATGACGATGTTGCCGATGATCAGCACGGCTGCCAGCATCATCTGCGTGTCGCGCGTGATGCCTTCGGGGTAGATGACGCCAAGCAGGTAGTGTTCGATGAAGCCGCCCGCATAGCCTTCCTGCCCGGCTTGCTGGCGCAGCGACACCTCCAGCGGCGTCAGCGGGCAGATCAGCCCCATGCCGACCACCACCGCGCCCCAGGCCAGGGCGGGCAGGTGCCAGTAGGCCATGCGCGGCCGCCACAAGGCCAGCAGGCCGCCAAACACCACGAAGGCGACAAAAAGCCCGTGCGCGACAAGGACCAGGTCGGCCAGGATGCGGTAGATCATTGCAAGGTCCGGATGGGAATGAAAGGCCTGGGCGGGCTCAGGTTTTCAAGTCGCGCAGCAACTTGGTCAGTTCGGGCGCCGTCATCAGCGACACGCCTTGCGCCTTGGCGTAGGCCCAGGCGTTGTCCGACACGTCGCCCAGTGCAATGTAGATGGCTTCGCGCGCCCCGCGCTTTTCACGCGCAGCTTGCAGTTCGCGCAGGGGTTCAACGCCCACGCGGGCGGCCTTCCAGCGCTTGGCGCTGACGATGGCCACGTGGCCGTCCTTGCTTAACGCAAAGTCCGCACCCGGCGTTTGCAGGCGTTGGACCTCGCAGCCGTCGCGCTTGAATCCGGCTTCGACGGTGTTGGCAAAGTCGGCCCAGGTCATGGCGGCCGCGGCTTCGGCCACGGCTTGCACGCGCGTGCCCGACGGCGCGCGCAGTTGCTTGTAGGCAGCCATGATCGCAATCACCGCGAACGGCACCGCCGCGAAGACGCCCATCGCGGCATATTCCAGCGGCAAGGCGGCAAAGCCACCCGCGCTTAACACCACCGCCACCCCCGCGCTCATCCACCACGGCGAACGCAGCAGGACGGCAAAGATGGAGTTCTGGGACATCTTGAATTTCATGAGGGCTCGCGGTGTGGCGGGTTGGGAAAAGGGTGCGGCTCAGGCGTCGGGGGCGGGCGCTTGCGGGGCGCGCACCACGATGCGGATGTCGCCGATGGTGACGATCTGGCCGCCACGGATTTTCGCGGTCTTGCGGGTTTCAACCACGCCGCCCACGCTGACGTGGCCGTCGGCCACCATCATCTTGCCCGCGCCGCCGCTGTCGCAAACGCCGGTGGCTTTCAAGAGCTGGTTGATTTCAATATAGGGGCTGCCGTCGGCAAGCGTGAATTCGATCAAGGGCATGGATTGCGCGTATCAGGAAGTAGGGCGATTCAGCGAGGGCCGCCAGCGGGCGGGGCGTCGGCGGCCGGCATACCGGCTTCGGGCGTACCGGCTTCGGGCGTACCGGCGGCGGGCGTACGGGCGGCCGGCGTACCGGCTCCCGGCGTTTCAGCTGCGTCCGGCGCGACGGTGGGCTCGACGACTGTAGGCGCAGCGGGGCGGGGGTGTTCGGCGCGCGCCATCCAGGCGATCAGCGACGAACGCATGGCTTCTTCCACCGACATATCAATGGGCTGCACCCAATCTTGCGGCACAAACACCGTGTAGCCCCCGATCATGTAGCCCATCGGCAGATAAACGGCCACGCGGTCGCCCTGCGTGAATCCTTCGGGCAGGCCTTCCATGCTGCGGCGGGTCACCAGGCCCACCAGTTCCAGTTGTTGCCCCGGCAAGCGCAGAATCACCACCTGTTGCGCCGTGTTCTTGGAGCTGGGCGAAAAATAATCGGCAAAGCTCTTTAGCGACGAATAAATGCTTTTGACCACCGGCAGGTTGGTGAAGGGCATTTCCACCACGGTCAAGAAGCGCTGCACACGTTGCTTGGACACCAGATAGCCGATCGCCAGAATCCCCAGGATGCCCAGGGCCAGGCCCATGCCCGGCACGTAGAAGCCGCCAATGAACGGGCGCAGGAACGTCAGCGCCACGGCTTCCGTCCACGCCAGGAAGATGTACAGCAGGTAGATGGTCAGGGCCAGCGGCAGGACGGTGATCAGGCCACGGAAAAAGTATTTGTAGAGACGAGTCATAGGCAGGGACTAAAGAATTGGGGTCGGACAGGGCCAGCGGCGCAAGTCGGAGGGCCGCCAGCATAGCAGCCGCCAACGCGCGCGCCCGTAACAAACCGCATGCCAGGCAGGGCCGTGCCGGCCGGCGCCACGCGGGTATGCGCCACGCCGGTCAGCCGCGCCGAACGGCTAGCGATCCACGGGCAGATACAAGGTTTCCTTGATTTCTTCCATGACGACATAGCTGCGCGATTCCGCCGACGCCGGCAGGCGTTTAAGGATCTCGCCCAGCAGTCGACGGTATTCATTCATCTCGGTCAGCCGGGCTTTCACCAGGTAGTCGAAATCGCCGGACACCAGATGGCATTCCATCACTTCCGGCACGTACAGCAGTTCTTTCTTGACCTTGTCGAACACGTCGCCCGACTTGGCGGACAGCTTGATTTCCAGGAAGACCAGCAGGTTCTTGCCCAGCGCCGCCGGATTGACGCGCGCATGGTAACCCGTGATCACGCCTTCGCGCTCCATCCGTTTTACCCGGTCTGAACAAGGCGTGGCCGACAGGCTGACTCGCTCGGCCAGATCCGTGACGGAAATGCGGCCTTCGCGTTGCAGGATTTCCAGGATTTTCAGGTCAATTCTATCTAGCTCGCGCATTTCACTTTTGGCGATCAAAAAAGAGGGGGTGCCCGAGAAAAAGCGCTGCCAAAGCAAAATAATCAGTGCTTTTCACTGCGAGGAGGCCCATAGACTACCGAAATTACTGAGCAAATCCAAATACGGAAAGAATCATGCATGTGATCGTCCTAGGCAGTGGCGTAATCGGCACCACCACCGCGTATTACCTGGCCCGTCAGGGCGCCCGGGTAACGGTCCTGGACCGCCAGCCCGCCGCCGCCCAGGAAACCAGCTATGCCAACGCCGGCCAGGTGTCGCCGGGCTATTCCACGCCCTGGGCGGCGCCCGGCATTCCCCTGAAAGCCATCAAGTGGTTGTTCAAGAAACATGCGCCGTTGGCCATTCGCCTGGACGGCAGCCTGTATCAGCTGAAATGGATGGCGGCCATGCTGGCCAACTGTTCGGCCGACCGGTATTCCATCAATAAAGAGCGCATGCTGCGCCTGGCCGAATACAGCCGCGACTGCCTGCGCGAATTGCGCGCGTCCACCGGCATCCATTACGAAGAGCGCACGCGTGGCACGTTGCAGCTGTTTCGCACCGACGCGCAGCTGGAAGCCGCCCGCCGCGACATCGCCGTGCTGGAAGAAGTGGGCGTGCCGTACGAGCTGCTGGACCGCAATCGCCTGGTAACGGCCGAGCCCGCCCTGGCGCGCTCGATCCATAAGCTGGCTGGCGGCTTGCGGCTGCCCAATGATGAAACCGGCGACTGCCGCCTGTTCACCACGCGCCTGGCCGAGATGGCCGCGGCGCTGGGCGTGGACTTTCGCTACAACCAGACCGTTTCCGGTCTGAACGTCGCGGGCGGCCAGATCACGGGCGTGCGCGTGGGTAACGACGTGCTGACGGCCGACCGCTACGTGGCCGCCTTCGGCAGCTACACGCGAGGCTTGCTTGAACCGCTGGGCCTGGACTTGCCGGTGTACCCCGTCAAGGGCTATTCGCTGACCATCCCCATGAAGGATGACGCCGCCGCGCCGGTGTCCACCATCCTGGACGAAACCTACAAGATCGCCGTGACCCGCTTCGATGACCGCATCCGCGTGGGCGGCATGGCGGAATTGTCCGGCTTCGACTTGCGCCTGAAAGACGCGCGCCGCAAGACGCTTGAATTGGTCGTCAACGACCTGTTCCCCGACAGCGGCCATGTGGCGCAGGCGGAATTCTGGACGGGCTTGCGCCCGATGACGCCGGACAGCACCCCTATCGTCGGGCCGACCCGCTACGGCAACCTGTTCCTGAACACCGGCCACGGCACGCTGGGCTGGACCATGGCTTGCGGCTCCGGCAAGCTGGTGGCCGACCAGGTCATGGGCCAGCGGCCCGCCATCAGCACCGACGGGCTGGGCTTGTCCCGCTACGAGCGCGGCGCGTCGTCCAACCCGTCGTTGGTGCTGGGCGGCAAGGGCGCCTGAGGGTCGCTCGGCCCGCGCGAACAAGCCATCGCGGGAATCATCGGGCGGTGCCCGTTGATGTGATCATGCGGCGTGATCAATTTGGCATTGTGCTTTTTTGATGTGCGCCGGCTTATGCCAAAATCGCCGCATGACTCATTTCCTGCATACCGCCGATTGGCAGATCGGCCGTCAGTACGGCCAATTTGAAACCGACGACGCCGCCTTGCTGGCCGAGGCGCGGTTCGACGTGGTGGCGCGCCTCGCCGCGCTGGCCACCGAACGCGGCGTCGATGCCGTACTGGTCGCGGGCGACGTCTTCGACACGCAAGGCGTTTCCGACCGCACCATCCGCCGCCTGTTCGCCGCCATGGCGGCCTATGCCGGCCCCTGGGTCATGATCGCCGGCAACCACGACGCGGCCTTGGCCGACAGCGTCTGGAGCCGCGCGGCGCAGTTGGATTGCATCCCCGCGAACGTGCACGTACCCACGCAAATCGGCGTGGTCGACCTGCCCGCCATCAACGTGGCGGTGCTGGCCGCGCCGCTAACGCAACGCCATACCTACGACGACGTCACGCAGGCGTTCGATTCCCTGGATACCGAACCTGGGCGCGTGCGCGTAGGCCTGGCGCATGGCAGCGTGGCGGGCCGCTTGCCCGACACCATCGACGCCACCAACCCCATCGCGCCTGACCGCGCCGCGCGCGCCCGCCTGGACTATCTGGCGCTGGGTGACTGGCACGGTTGTTTGGCTATCGATACCCGCACCTGGTATGCCGGCACGCCGGAACAAGACCGCTTTCGCAACAACGAGCCCGGCTACGTGCTGGACGTGCGCATCGATACACCGGGCGCCACACCCGTGGTGGAACGCGTGGCCATCGGCAAATACCGCTGGTCGGCGTGGGCCGAGACCATCAGCCTGCCGTCCGACGCGCACGCGCTGGCTGAAAAATTGTCGGCCTTGCGCGCCGAAGACGTGCTTCGCCTGGATGTGCAAGGGCACGTCAACATGGAAACCTGGGACGCGCTGCAACGCGCCATGGACCAGGCCGCCGCCCAGGTGCGCGCACTGTTGCCCGACTTGTCCGGCTTGCGGCTGGAGCCTGACCAGGCCGATTTGGCCGAGCTTGGCGCAAGTGGGTACGTGGGCGAAGTGGCTGCGCAACTACAGGCCTTGCAGGCGGACGGCGAACAAGCCGCCATTGCCGCCGAGGCCCTGCGGCTACTACTAAGATTTCAACGCGAAAGCGCCACGGGAGCCGCCAAATGAAGCTGTCCCGTATCGCGCTTGAAGAATTTCGCAAGTTCCGCCAGCCCTTGGTTCTGGATGGGCTGCAAGACGGTTTGAACCTTTTCGTGGGTGCAAACGAGGCCGGTAAAAGCACGGTGGCGGCGGCCATACGGGCGGCGTTCCTGGAACGCTACAGCACCAGCAAGGTGGCCGACCTGGCGCCCCACGGCGAGTCCGGCGCGCGGCCAACCGTTGAGCTGTCGTTCGCGCATGGCGGGCATCAGTACGTGCTGAAAAAGCAGTTCCTGTCGCGTGCGCGTTGTGAATTGCTGATCGACGATGGGGCTCAGCGCCTGGATGGCGAAGAGGCCGAAAACGCCCTGGCGGCGCTGCTGGGGTTTGAGCTGCCGGGCAGGGGACAAAGCAAGCCGGATCTGGCCGGCATCCCCGGTTTGCTGTGGATACAGCAAGGAGACGGCCACAACCTGCAAGCCGCCGCGTCTTACGCCGGCACGCATCTGCGCGACGCCTTGACGCAACTGTCAGGCGAGCTGACGGCCACCGATGGCGACCGCCTGTTTGAACGCGTGTCGACGGAACGCGCCGCCTTGCTGGACGCGCGCAATGGTCGCCCCAAGGGCATTTATAAAGAGGCCGAAGACGCGTTGGCGCGCGCCACGGCCGAGCGCGACGACTGCGCCCAGGCCATGGCGCAACTGAACGCCGATGTCGACCGCCTGGCCAGCCTGCGCCGGGATCACGAGCGCGCCCAGGCCACTGAACCCTGGAAGGACTTTGAAGCGCGCGCCACTGACGCGCGCGCCCGGCTGGCCGCGGCGGCAAAACAGCGCGAAGCGCTGGAAGGCCTGCGCCGCGAGCAGGCCCAGGCGGTGCAAACGCTGGCCTTGCTGCAAGACCAGGTGCGGCGCGACCAACAAGACGAAGCCGACCATCACGCGCTGGTCAAGGAAGCCCAGGCCGCGCGCGCCCGCGTCGATGCCGCCCAGGCGCCGCTTGTGCGGGCCCAGCAGCAACAGCAGGCGCACGCCGCCGCGCTGGATGCGGCCCGCTTGCGCGTGGCGGCGGTTCAAGCCGTGTCTGATCGGCGCGACCTGGAACATCAGCTAGCCCAGCTGAACGCCGAAATCGAACGGCTGGACGACGCGCTGCGTGCCGTAACCACCCTGATCGAACAAGGCTCGACGCTGAAGACCGAGGCGTTGCGCATTGAGATTGCCGATGGCGATATCGACGCGCTGCGCAAAGCCGAACGTGAACTGGCCAACCTGCAACTGCGCCAGCAAGCGGTGGCGACGCGTTTGTCATACCAGCTGGAAGCCGGGCGTGAGGCCAGCATGGACGGCCGCGCCATCAGCGGCGCGGGGCAGGTGCTGCTGACGGCTGCCGCTGACATCGATCTGCCCGGTGTGGGCAGTTTCCGCATCGAGCCGGGCGGCCAGGATCTGCCGGCGCTTCAGCGTGAGCTTGGCGGGCTGCAATCCGCCTGGAATGGTTTACTGGAACGTCTGGGCGTGGCAACGCTGGCCGATGCCGAACAGCGCCACGCGCGCTATACGGCCTTGCAGCGCGAGCTTGACGGCATGCGCAAGACGCTGGCCATCCACGCGCCCAAGGGGCTGGATGTATTGCGTGGGCAGCGTGACGAGGCCCTGGCTCGCCGCGTGGCGTTGCAAGAGCGGCTGGCCAAGTTGCCGGCGGTGATGGGCACCGATCAAGACGATCTGCCTGCCGCGACCCAGGCGCTGCGCGACGCGACAGCGGTGGTCGCGCAGGCGGACGCGTCGTTGGCGGCGGCGCAACGCGCGCTGGACGCCGACCTGGCACGCGCGCAATTGCTGGAAGGGCAGGCCGCCGCGCGCGCCTCCGATATGCAGTCGTCCGAGCGCGCCGCACAGCGTCAAGCGCGTGCCGGCCGTCTGGCCGAAGCGCGCAGCGCGCACGACGACCTGGACCGCCGGGTGCGCGAGGCCCAGGCCGCCTTGGCGGACCACCGGCCCGAGTTGGCCGAGCAAGACGTACAACGCTATGAAAAATCGGCGGCCATCGAACGCGACGCGCAGCACAAGCGTCACGGCGACATTCTTCAGTTGCAGGGCAAGCTGGATCAGGCGGGCGCGCAGGGGCTGGGCGAACGCTTGTCGGAAGCTTCCGCCGCGTGCGAACGGCTGGCGCGTCGGCGCGATGAATTGGCACGCCGCGCCGCTGCGCTGGACCTGCTGCAAAAACTGCTGACCGACAAGCGTGCTGCGGCCACGCAACGTTTGCAGGCGCCCCTGGCTCGCCGCCTGAACCATTATCTGGCGCTGCTGTTTCCAGACGCGGCGTTGCGCTTGGACGACGCGTTGCTGCCCACGGCGCTACGCCGAGAGCAGGGCGAAGATCTGCTGGATGCGCTAAGTTTCGGCACGCGCGAGCAGCTGGGCATTCTGGCGCGATTCGCCTATGCGGACTTGCTTCGCGAAGCCGGTCGGCCCACCTTGCTGTTGCTGGATGACGCGCTGGTGCACACCGACGACGCCCGCCGCGATTTCATGAAGCGCGCCTTGTTCGATGCGGCCACCCGCCATCAGATTCTGATGTTCACCTGCCACGGGGACGCTTGGCGTGACATGGGGGTGGAGCAGCGGCGCATCGGCGCGTGAGCGGGGCGATCCAGGAGCCGGCGTCTTGGGGGGGTATTGGGACAGGCTTGCGTCGCGCGCGCCTATTGACGGCAAAAGCAACGGTCGGTAGCCTGCGCGAATGCCTGCTTCCAAGCCGTCCTTCGAAACCCTTGTCGGTGCCTCTGCCGTGGCGACTGCCGCTGCCGTCGCGAGGGCCGGCATGCGTTGGCGCAGGAAGCATGGGGCAGGCCGCGGATATTGCCGCGCGCGGTTTCCCGTATCGTCGCTGGCTGCTTCGTCGCTGGGTGCTTCGTCGCAGGGTGCTTCGTCGCAGGGTGCTTCGTCGTCGGCTGCTTCGTCGCTGGCTGATTCGTCGCTGGCTATCTCGTCGCCGGCTGTTCCGTCGTCCGCTATTTCGTCGCCTGCTACTTCGTCGCCTGCTACTTCGGCGACCGCTTTACCTCTCTTTTCTTCCGTCATTTCCCCCGTCGTTCCTCCTGTCATTTCGGGCGTCATTTCGGCTGTCATTTCGGCTGTCATTTCGCCGGTCGTCTCAGCGGTCGTTCGCGCGGTAGTTTCGCCGCCGGTATTCCCGTCTGCCTCGCCGCCCGTCGGCGTGGTCCGGGCCGCGAACCCGCCAGCCGTGGTCGTGTTCGGCTGATTGCCGATCCGCCATTCCCGGCTCCAGTTCTCAATCATCGTCAGTCCATCCGTACGCTTGATGCGTGCGCGAGTCGGCCGCGTACGTCGCGGTTGACCCGCGCGTGGCCGATTTGGCCAAGCTAGCGGCCGTAGCGATCGCGATCCCGATCGCGATTCCGATTGCACGCGATTGCGACACGTGATGGCCATGGCAATTGCCATCGCCTAGCCATCGCCCCGCCATCGCATCGCATCGCATCGCATCGCATCGCATCGCGACGCCATCGCCAAGCGATCCACGGAAGGACTGCCGGTCTGGAGCCTGTGCTTACCTTGACAGGTGTAAACATGTCTCTGAATCGAAATACCTGGGCCGCCTACGGCTCCACAACCTTGTTCGTGCTGCTGTGGAGCGGCGGCGCGATCTTTGCCAAATGGGGGCTGTCGCACGCGTCGGCCTTTGCCTTCCTGTTGCTGCGCTTTGTGCTGGCCTTATCCGTGTTGGGGCTGGTGGCGTGGCGGCGCAAACGATGGTTGCCCGCGCCGGGCACGCGCGGCAGCGTCGCGGCAACGGGCCTGCTGCTGATCGGTGTCTATTCCATCTGCTATCTGCTGGCGCTGGATCACGGCATCACGCCGGGGGTCCTGGCCACGTTGCTGGGTGCGCAACCCATCCTGACCTTGGCGGTCATGGAGCGGCGCTTTGACAAGGCCCGCATCGCGGGGCTGCTGCTGGCCTTGGCCGGGCTGGTGATGGTGGTGTACCAGAGCATCGGCATGGCGCGCTTTTCCGCGGCGGGCATGGGCTTCGCGTTCGCGGCGCTGGGCAGCATGACGCTGGGCGCCATGCTGCAAAAGCGCATCGAGCAGCCGCCGCTGGACGTCATGCCGTTGCAGTACGCGGTAAGCCTGGCGCTGTGCCTGCTGTTTGCCCCGTTCCAGCCGCTGACGGCGCAATGGAGCATCGGGCTGATCCTGCCGCTGCTGTGGATGGGCCTGGTGATTTCGGTGGGCGCGACGCTTCTGTTCTATCGCCTGATCCAGGCCGGCAACCTGGTGAACGTCACCAGCCTGTTCTATCTGGTGCCGGCAGGCACGGCTGCGCTGGACTATCTGGTGCTGGGCAACCGCCTGTCGGCGTTGAGCCTTGCCGGCATGGGGGCAATCTTGCTGGGGCTGATGCTGGTGCTGCGGCATCCGGCCCCAAACATCAGGCCAGCGCGACGCTAACCGGAAGGGAGCGGGGCGGGGCGGATGCGATGGAACCTGCAACGGAACCTGCACCCGTCCCCGTGACGGTTCCGGCGACGGCGGACCCCGCAACGGACCCCGCAACGGACGCCCCAACAGAACCTGCAACCGTTCCGGCAACGGAACCTGCACCCGTCCCGGCAACGGAATCCGCAGCCGACGCCGCCACAGTCCCGACACCGCCATCGGCGCCCACGCTGGCGGCCACCTCCACCTCGTCCACGCCACCCCCGGCATCCTGCCCGGCCCAGTAGCCGCTGACCAACTGCGCGGGCCGTTCCTTGGCCACGACGCGGGCGCATACCGACCAGGCATCCAGTCGGACGCTCAGGCCCGCGTAGACCCCGTGGCCGTCGCCGGCCTGGATGACGCCGTCCGCGCGCACGCCTTCACCGGCGCGGATGGAGCCGTCGGCCCGGATGTCTCCGCCGGCGATCATGCCCCAGCCCGAGGCCAGGTGGTCGCCGCAGTGAATGGCCCCGCCCGCCTGAATGCCCGAGGTGGCGTTGATGGCGTGGTCGGCGCGTACATCGCCGCCCGCCTTGATTCCCTGACCACATTGGATGGCGCCTTGCGCGCGCACGTCCTGGCCGGCGTGCAAGTGGCCGGTGACGGCCAGGTCCTGGCCCGCGCAGATGTCCCATTTGGCGCGCACGTTGCCACGGCATTCCAGGCGCGAGGCGGATTCGATGCCCCAGTCGGCGCTGATGTCGCCGCCCGCGTGGATCTCGCCACCGCTTGCGATATTGGCGGCGGCCGTGATGTTTTCGCCCGCCATGATGGTTTCTCCGGCGCGGATGCCGCCGCCCGTGATGATGCTGCGCCCGGCGCGCACCACCGTGTCCACATTGATGCCCATGCGAATTTCCAGCGTGCCCGCGAAGACGATGGCGTTGGCATCAAGCGAGTCCAGCCTGAGCACGGCATCGGTCGGGCCAAACTGATCCAGCAGCCAGTTGGCGTCGCTGATGCGGCCATCGGCGACCAGGGCGTCAAGCACGGCCTGGTAGTCCCCCTGGCCGTTGTGATCGCGGATAAACCACTTGTAGCCGCCCGCGCAGGGGTTCTTGGCTTTGACGAATTTTTTGGTGAGTTGCATGGCGCTGGATGAAGATCAATGCGTGGCCGGGCCGCCCGCCAAGAGGCAAGCGACGAAGATTCATGGGACGAGCGTTGCGCCCGGCCACGCGGCAGGGCGTACGCCGGCGTGCACCACGGCATCGGCACGGATGTGCAAAAGCCGCCGGCGGCAGGCCGGAATCAAAAATGGGGGTAGCGGGAAAGCCGGGGAATCAGCCGGGCTTGGAGCGCGCGTAGGCGGAACGCGCGGCGACTTCCTGCGAGCTCAACAAAGTCGAGCGCAGGGCGCAGAGAACGCAGGCAGCGGGAGGGAGGGGAGAAAAATTGGATCGCACGGGGGCAGATGCTAACACCCGGGCATCGCTAGTCAAGTCGGCAAGCTGTCCCCGAGACCGGGGGCAGCTTGCCGCGCGAGCGATCAGTTCGTCGAAACGATATTGCGTTCCTTGGCGATGCGCTGGCGCAGTTCCAGTTCACGCTTGATCTGGTCGGCGTATTGGGCGGGAGTATTGCCGTCCACCAACGATCCGCCATCGGCCAGGCGCTGGACAATCTTCGGGTCTTGCAGCGCCTTCACGGCCGCCGCGTGCACGCGCTCGACCACGGCCGGCGGCGTGCCGGCCGGGGCCACCAGCCCGTACCAGGCCATGTTGTCCATTTCTGGCAGGCCGCCTTCCTTGAACGTCGGCACATCGGGCAGCGCGGGTAGGCGCTTGGGGGCGGCCACGGCCAGCGCGCGCAGCTTGCCCGCCTGGATGTGCGGCATCGAAGACGGCAGGTTGTCGAACTGGGCGTTGACTTGGCCGGCGATGACGTCGTTCAGCGCCGGACCCGAGCCGCGATAGGGCACGTGCACCATGTCTGTCTTGGTCAGCGACTTGAACAGTTCGCCGTCCAGATGGCCGATGCCGCCCGCGCCGGACGATGCGTAGCTGTACTTGCCCGGGTTGGCCTTGAGCAGGGTGATGAATTCAGCCAGCGTCTTGGCGGGCACCGCCGGGTTCACCGTCAGGACGTTCGGCACGTTCACCAGGTTGGTGATCGGCGTGAAGTCCTTGAGCGGGTTGTAGGGGTTTTTCGGGTTGGTGGCCGGGTTGGTGGCCATCGTGCTGACGGTGGCCACACCCAGCGTGTAGCCGTCCGGGGCCGAACGCACCAGCGCGTCGGCGCCGATCGAGCCGCCGCCGCCGCCCCGGTTTTCCACCACGACAGCCTGGCCCAGTTCGCGGCCCAGGCCTTCGGCAACGATGCGCGCCACGATGTCGGTGGTGCCGCCAGCGGCAAAAGGCACGATCAGGCGGATGGGTTTGTTGGGGTAGGGGTCGGCGGCCAGGGCCGACGAACTAAAGCAGACGCCTGCAATGGCGGCGGCCAGGACGGCCTTGGCATGAGACAGCACGGTCAAGAGTCTTCTCCATATTGTTGTTCCGAGCCGACCGGCTTCTTGGGCCGGCGTCGGTGAAGCGTGCCTTGCCTGGATGCTGGCTTGGTCGATGCTTCGTGGGCGCAATTCCACACAGGAATCCCCCTACGGTCAACTCAGGATTCACCCTGTAGGGCCCGAAAACTTTTTTCGGCCCCTTTGACGTTGCCGGAACATGCCGGCAGTTCGGCGAAAATCCCAAGCCTGACAACAACATGAACGTTTTCATCCCGTTTTTCAATGCGCAATGATTGCGCAGTCATCGTGCCGTCATTAGCCGGGTAAATGCATAAAGTTCTGCATAACTTACAAGAATCTGATATTTTTCGGGGGAGATTCTTGGCCTGTCCTGCAAGAAAGCTATTGCGTTTGTTTCTGTCTGCGCCGTTCAATGGGGCGTTGGTTGATGTCCCCGCGGGGCAACGTGTAGTGCAGCGACGCACCGGGCCAGGGTTCCGTCCGTCTTTCAATCCCCGGTCTGTTTCGTCTTTCGCTGCCACGTGCTGGCGGGAGGGGGCCCGGACATTCTCGGAACGCCATGTCGCTGATCCTGATCCTCGCTCTGCCGTTTGCCGGCAGCCTGTGCGCCGCGCTGCTGCCTTCCAACGCCCGCAATGCCGAGGCGTGGTTGGCCGGCCTTATCGCGCTGGCCTGTGTGATCTTGATAGCCAGCCTGTACCCCGACGTGGCCAACGGCGGCGTGATCCGCGCCGACATGCCCTGGGCGCCTGCCCTGGGCCTGCAATTTACATTGCGCATGGACGGCTACGCCTGGCTGTTCGCCTTGATCGTTTCCGGCATGGGCGCGCTGGTCGTGCTGTATGCGCGCTACTACATGTCGCCGGAAGACCCGGTCCCGCGCTTTTTCTCGTTTTTCCTGGCCTTCATGGCCGCCATGCTGGGCGTGGTGCTGTCCGGCAACCTGATCCAGTTGGTCATGTTCTGGGAAATGACCAGCCTGGCTTCCTTCATGCTGATTGCCTATTGGCACCACCGCCTGGACGCCCGGCGCGGCGCGCGCATGGCGTTGACGGTGACGGGCGCGGGCGGCCTATGCCTGTTGGCCGGCGTACTGATCCTGGGCCATATCGTGGGCAGTTACGACATGGACCGCGTGCTGGCCTCCGGCGACCTGGTGCGCGCCGACCCCTGGTATCCCGCCGTGCTGGTCCTGGTGGCCCTGGGGGCGCTGACCAAAAGCGCCCAGTTCCCGTTCCATTTCTGGCTGCCCAACGCAATGGCGGCGCCGACCCCCGTGTCCGCCTACCTGCACTCGGCCACCATGGTGAAGGCAGGCGTATTCCTGCTGGCGCGCTTCTGGCCGGTGCTGGCCGGCACCGACCAATGGTTCTGGGTGATCGGCGGGGCAGGGCTGATCACGTTGGTGCTGGGCGCCTACGCGGCCATCTTCCAGCAGGACATGAAGGGCGTGCTGGCGTATTCCACCATCAGCCACCTGGGCCTGATCACGTTGCTGCTGGGGCTGAACAGTGAATTGGCCCTGGTGGCCGCCATCTTCCACATGATCAACCACGCCACGTTCAAAGCGTCGCTGTTCATGGCGGCGGGGGTGGTGGACCACGAAACCGGCACGCGGGACCTCAGCCGGCTGTCCGGCCTGTACAAAGCCATGCCGATCACCGCCACGTTGGCCATGGTGGCGGCCGCGTCGATGGCGGGCGTGCCCCTGTTGAACGGTTTCCTGTCCAAGGAAATGTTCTTCGCGGAAACCACCTTTGTCAGCGGCGACCGCTGGACCCAGGTCGGCCTGCCGTTGCTGGCCACGATCGCCGGCGCGTTCAGCGTGGCGTATTCGCTGCGTTTCATCCTTCAGGTGTTCTTCGGCCCCCCGGCCACGGACCTGCCGCGCGCCCCGCACGAGCCCCCCGGCTGGATGTTGTTTCCCAGTGCCTTGCTGGTATTCATGTGCCTGCTGGTGGGTGTGGTGCCCAGCCTGACGGTCGGCCCCTTCCTGGCGGCCGCCGCGCAGAGCATCCTGGGCGCAAACATGCCCGAATACAGTCTGGCCGTCTGGCACGGCGTGAATCTGCCGCTGGTAATGAGCATGGTGGCGACGACGGCGGGCGTGCTGCTGTACCTGGTTCTGCGTGCGCACCAGCGCGCCAACCCGGGCCGCGTTCCTTTCATCTACCGGCTGGACGGGCGGCGCACGTTCGAAGCGCTGCTGGACGGCTCCAGCGTGGCGGCCGCGTGGCTGCTGCGCTGGGTGGCCTCGTCGCGTTTGCAGGTGCAGATGCTGTTGATTGTGCTGGGCTCGTTGTTCGTGGCCTGGCTGCCGCTGCGCGCGGGCGGGTGGCTGGAAGGCACCGGCCGCATGACGCCCGTGGACCCGGCGTTTGCCTTGCTGTGGCTGGTGGGCGGCGCGTGCGCGCTGGGTGCGGCGTATCAGGCCAAGTACCACCGTCTGGCGTCCCTGGCGCTGGCGGGCGGCGCGGGGCTGATCACCTGCCTGACGTTCGTCTGGTTTTCCGCGCCTGACCTGGCGCTGACCCAGTTGTCGGTGGAAGTGGTGACGGTGGTGCTGTTGCTGCTGGGCCTGCGCTGGCTGCCGCGCCGGATCGCGAAGGACGACGAAGAGCCCCTGAAGGCCACGCTGCTGGCTCGCGGCCGCCGGCTGCGGGATCTGCTGCTGGCCACCGCTGCCGGCACCGGCATGGCCGCGCTGGCGTATGCGGTGCTGGTGCGCCCGCAAGGCGACACGATTTCGTCATTCTTCGTTGACCGCGCTCTGCCTGACGGCGGCGGCACCAACGTGGTGAACGTCATCCTGGTGGACTTCCGCGGCTTTGACACCTTTGGCGAAATCACGGTGTTGGGCATCGTCGCGCTGACGGTCTACGCACTGCTGCGCCGCTTCCGCCCCGCCGCCGAAAGCGCGGACCTGCCGCGCCAGCAGCAAGAGCAGGACGGCGGCGTGCCGGCCGCGCCGGACATCAAGTCCCTGGTGCCCAGCGGCTCGATGATGGTGCCCACCGTGCTGGTGCGCCTGCTGCTGCCCACCGCCGCGTTGATTTCCGTGTATTTCCTGCTGCGCGGCCATAACCAGCCGGGCGGGGGATTCGTGGGCGGGCTGATCTTCGCCACCGCCGTCATCCTGCAATACATGGTGGGCGGCGTGTACTGGGTGGAATCGCGCAGCCGCCTGAATCCGCAGAATTGGATCGGCATCGGCCTGCTGGCCGCCGGCATCGCCGCCGTGACCGCATGGCTGGCCTACAAGCCGTTCCTGGCCGCGCTGGCCTGGGACGTGGCGCTGCCGCTGATCGGCCATGTGCATTTGTCCAGCGTGCTGCTGTTCGACCTGGGCGTGTACATGCTGGTGGTCGGCTCTACGGTGCTGGTGCTGGTGGCGCTGGCCCACCAATCGCTGCGCGCGCAACGCAAGGCCGCCGCCGAGATGCAGGCGGCCGCCATACAAACAGGGGAAGCCTGATGGAATTGATTTATGCCATCGCGATTGGCGTGTTGGCGGGCTCGGGAGTCTGGCTGCTGCTGCGGCCGCGTACCTTCCAGTTCATCATGGGCCTGTCGCTGGTTTCCTACGCGGTGAACCTGTTCATTTTCGGCATGGGCCGTCTTACGTCGGCTCGTCCGCCTGTCATCGACCCGGGCATGGCGCATGACCCGTCCTGGTACGCCGACCCGCTGCCGCAGGCGCTGGTGCTGACGGCCATTGTGATCGGCTTTGCCACCACCGCGCTGTTCCTGGTGGTGCTGTTGGCCTCGCGCGGCCTGACCGGCACCGACCACGTCGATGGACGGGAGTCCCAATCTTGAGTTTCTGGCTGCAACATCTTCCTGTCCTGCCCATCATCGTGCCGTTGTTTGCCGGCGCGGCCATGCTGCTGCTGGCCGACACCAGCCGTTATGCGCGCGGGGCAATTTCCATGGCGTCCACGTTGGCCCAGCTGGCAGCCGCCATCGCCTTGCTGGTGGTCGCGGGCGGCGGCGTGCCGGGCGTCTGGCCGCAAGGCGTGGGCGTTTATCTGGTGGGCGACTGGCCCGCGCCCTTCGGCATCGTGCTGGTCGTGGACCGGCTGGCGGCGGTGATGCTGACGCTGACGGCCGTGCTGGGCCTGGCCACGTTGACCTATTCGCTGGCCCGCTGGGACCGCGCCGGGGTGCATTTCCATTCGCTGTTCCAATTCCTGCTGATGGGCCTGAACGGCGCCTTCCTGACCGGCGACCTGTTCAACCTGTTCGTCTTCTTCGAGGTGCTGCTGGCGGCGTCCTATGGCTTGCTGCTGCACGGCTCGGGCGTGGCGCGCGTCAGCGCCGGCCTGCAATACATTGCCGTGAACCTGGTGGCGTCGTTCCTGCTGTTGATCAGCATCGCGCTGATCTATGGTGTGACCGGCACGCTGAACATGGCGGACCTGGCCTTGCGCGCCGGCAACCTGACGGGCGCCGAACGCATGCTGTTCGAAGCCGGGGCGGCCATCCTTGGCATCGCTTTCCTGGTCAAGGCCGGCGCCTGGCCGCTGAACTTCTGGCTGGTCAAGGGTTACGGGTCGGCCAGCGCGCCCATTGCCGCCATGTTCTCCATCATGACCAAGGTCGGCATCTATGCGCTGCTGCGTATCGGCTCGCTGCTGCTACCGTCGGGCGCGCCCGCCGCGTTCAGCCTGGACTGGATGTTCGCGGCCGGTCTGGCCACGCTGCTGTTCGGCGCGCTGGGGTTGCTGGCGACCCAGCAGCTGGAAAAGATCGTGGGCTATTGCGTGATCGTCTCGGCCGGCACCTTGTTGACCGCGTTGGGCATGCCTGGCGTCACGCTGACCGGCCCCGCGCTGTTCTACCTGCTTAGTTCCGTCCTGACGACCGGCGCGTTCTTCCTCTTGGCCGAATTGATCGAACGCACCCGCAGCTTTGGCGCCAACGTGCTGGCCGTGACGCTGGACGCGTTCGACCTGGACGACCCCACGTCGGTCAACCGGTCCGACGATGTGGTCGGCGTGGCCATTCCGGCGGCCATGGCCTTTCTGGGGCTGGCGTTCATCTGCTGCGCCTTGCTGGTGACCGGCCTGCCGCCCCTGTCCGGCTTCGTGGCCAAGTTCTCGCTGTTGTCGGCCGCCGTGTCCGCCGCCACGGAATCGGCGCCGCCGATGGACGCATGGATTTTGGTTGCCGCCGTGCTCGTCTCCGGGCTGGCGGGCCTGGTGGGGCTGGGACGCACCGGTATTCGCGTCTTCTGGGCCAGCGACGACCGCAGCACGCCGCGCTTGCGCCTGATCGAAGCCGGGCCGGTTGCCGTGCTGTTGCTGTTGTGCGTGGGCCTGGCGGCGGGCGCGGGCCCGGTGTCGGCCTATCTTGACGACGCGGCGCGCTCGCTGGACCAACCCAAGTCCTACATCGAAGCCGTCATGTCCGCGCAAACCGTGCGCGGCCTGAAAGGGGGAAGCTGATGCGCCGCGTTTACTTCCTGTTCCTGCCCGTTTTCCTGTTTGTCTTGTGGCTGGTGCTGAATGAAAGCCTGTCGGCCGGCCAGATTGCGCTGGGCGCCGCGCTGGCCTTGTGGTTCACGTGGGCGGCCTCGCGCCTGCGCCCGCTGCACGCGCGCCCGCGTCGTCTGTGGAAGGCCGTGCCGCTTTTCCTGCACGTGACGGCGGACATCATCCGGTCCAACATCGCCGTGGCCAAGCTGATCCTGAGCCCCCGGCGCAATGAATTTTCACCCGGCTTCATCATGATTCCGCTGACCATGCGCGACCCGCACGGGCTGGCGATGCTGGCTTGCATCGTGACCTACACGCCGGGCACGGTCTGGGTGGACCTGACCGCCGACCACCGCCTGAAGCTACACGTGCTGGACCTGCAAAACGAGCAGCACTGGGTCGACCTGGTGCAGCAGCGCTACGAGCGCCCGTTGATGGAGATGTTTGAATGACGATAAATACCGCACTGTATTGGGCGGCATCCTTCGCCCTGGTGTGCTTTGCGCTGGGCATGGTGTGCGCGACCATCCGCCTGTTGCGCGGCCCCACCGCGCAAGACCGCGTGCTGGCGCTGGACACCCTGTATATCAACGGCATGCTGATGATGCTGGTCTTCGGCATCCGGTCCGGCTCCTCGCTCTATTTCGACATTGCGCTGCTGATTGCGCTGTTCGGTTTTGTAGGGTCCACGGCGATGGCGCGTTTCTTGTTGCGCGGCGAGGTCATCGAGCCATGATGAACGCCGCCATTCCCTTGTGGGCCGGCATCCCCGCCTGCGTGCTGCTGGTGCTGGGCGGGCTGTTGGCGCTGACCGGTTCGGCCGGGCTGCTGCGCTTTCGCAGCTTCTATGCGCGCATCCATGCGCCCACGCTGGGCAACACGCTGGGCTGCGCCTGCGTGCTGCTGTCCTCCATCCTGGTGTTTTCGGCGTGGTCCGCGCGACCGGTTTTTCACGAGGTCATCATCACCTTGCTGCTGGTGGTTTCGTCGCCCGTGACCGCCATGTTGCTGATGCGTGCGGCCACCTATCGTCATCGCCTGACGAAGGCCGACGCGGACCAGGACGCGCGCTAAGGCTGTAACAAGCGACACGGCATGTGAACGCCGGAAATCGTGCTGCAACGCGGCAATATCACTGACAGGGGCCAACCGCCCCTGTTTTTCTTTGTGCGGCGACAGCGGGGCGGCGGGGGGCTTGAAGCGGGCTTGAAACGTAACCTTACGAAATCACGTCGCTGGTCATGTGCCCGGCGCACAGTCGTGGGATAGTGGTTTTCAACAAGCGGCGCAGCGGTACTGAAGACGGCACCGCTTCGGTTCAATCTCGGTTCAATTCTAGTAAGGAGCTGGCCATGAACGTACGACCCATGCATACGAAACGCCTTGCGGCATCCCTTTGCGCGGCAGGCTTGATGCTGGCTGCGGGGGCGGTCCACGCGGCAGATGCGATCGGCCGCGCTGCCATCCAGTCCCAGTACGAGCAGGACGTGGCGAACTGCAAAAACGGCAATACCAATCAGGACCGCGCGACCTGCATGCGCGAAGCCGGCGCGGCGCGGGATGAAGCCCTGCGCCAGAATCTGAAGGCCGGCTCGTCCGACCAGCTTCAGCAAAACATGGTGGATCGCTGCAACCGCCTGCCCGCGGGCTCGCGCCAGGATTGCCTGACCCAGATGACTTCGCCCACCAACGTGCGCGGCAGCGTGCAGGGCGGTGGCGTGCTGCGTGAAACGGTGATCCAGGTGCCGGCCGGCACGGTCCCGCCCGCCGGCACCATGCCGTCGACCGGTGCGATGCCGCCGGCTACATCCCCCGGCATGGCGCCGCCGCCGGTAGCGCCGGGCGCACCGATGCGCTGATCAGCGCGCGCCGCAAGCCTATCGGCCCGGCCGAGGCGCAACAGCCGCCACATTCAGGCAAAATGGCGGCTGTTGCGCCTTGCGCGCTTTTACGCTTGCCCCCATCACGCACCCATGTCCGACGTCATTGCCCTGATTTTCGACTTCGACGACACGCTGGCCTCGGACAGCACGTCCGGTTTCCTGGAAAGCATCGGCGTGGACACGGCCTCGTTCTGGAAGGACGAGGTCGACCCCTTGCTGTCCAAGCAAGACTGGGACCCGGTGCCCGCCTATCTCTACAAGATGATCCAGCTGTCGCAGGCCGGCAAGCACGGCCTGATCACGCAGCAGCGCCTGAAAGAGTGGGGCGCCAGGCTGGATCTGCATGATGGCGTGCCCACCTTGTTTTCCAGGCTGCGCGCGGCGGTGCGCGCCGAGCAGCCGCAGGTTCAGCTGGAGTTCTACCTGATCTCAAGCGGCATCGGCGACGTGGTCCGCTCGACGCCCATTGCGCACGAGTTCACCGAAATCTGGGCTTCCGAATTCGTCTACGGCGACGATGGCGGCATCACCTTCCCGCGCCGCATCGTCAGCTTCACCGACAAGACGCGTTATCTGTTCCACATTCAGAAAGGCATCATCGGCCGCGACTTTCGCAACAAGCCCTTCGAGGTCAACCGCAAAGTGCCCGAAGACCGGCTGCGCGTGCCGTTCGACCAGATGGTGTTCGTGGGCGATGGCTACACCGACATCCCTTGCTTTTCGCTGATCCGCCGCGCGGGCGGCTTCGCCTTTGGCGTCTGGGACCCCAAGCACCGCGACAAGCGCAGCCGCGCCTGGGGCTTTATCGAAGAAGGCCGCGTGTCCAACCTGAACCAGGCCCGCTACGACGAAGAAGCCGAGCTGTATCAATGGCTTGAAGAAGCCGTGACCAGCCTGGCCGGCCGCATCGCCCTGAAGTCCCGGGTGTACCGTGGTTGAGGCCGGCCCGCTGGCGGCAGTGCCCGCCTGGACGGCCGAAGACGCGCGCTACATCGAACTGGCGCTGCAAGAAGCCCAGGCCGCTTATGACATCGGCGAAGTACCCGTGGGCGCGCTGGTGGTTTCCGCGCAAGGCGAGATCCTGGGGCGCGGCTATAACCGCACCATCATTGACCACGACCCCACCGCCCACGCCGAAATCGTGGCGCTGCGCAACGCGGCGCGGCGCCTGGAAAATTACCGTTTGCCCGGCATCACCGTCTACGTCACGCTGGAACCGTGCGTCATGTGCATCGGCGCCATGCTGCACGCGCGACTGGCTCGCGTCGTCTTCGGCGCCTACGACCCCAAGACCGGCGCCTGCGGCAGCGTGCTGGACGTGGGCGCCGTGCCGAAACTCAACCATCACACTTCAGTCACCGGCGGCGTGCTGGCGGAACCTTGCGGCGATTTGCTGCGCCGGTTCTTCCGTGAACGCCGCGCCAAGGAATCCATCGCATGAGCACCCGCAAACCCGCCAAATCCGCCTCCAAAAAGGCGGCTACCTCGGCGGCCGCCGCCCACGATCATGACCATGGGCTCGCCTGCGGCGAGGACTGTGGTCACGATCACAGCCACGATCATGCAGACGGGCAAGTCATGCCGGACGCCCGCGGCATCTACCTGATCTCGCCGTCCTCCGCCGTGCGCGACCCCGCCACGGTTGAATTGGCGCGTGAACGCTTGCAGCAGCAAGGCTTCAAGACGGCGGTGGACCGCAGCGCCTATGCGGTGCATCAGCGTTTCGCGGGCACCGACGCGCAGCGCGCCGCCAGCCTGGTGCGCGCCACCAAGCAAAAGCTGCCCATCGTCATGGTCACGCGCGGCGGCTACGGCATGGGCCGCCTGCTGGACCAGATCGACTGGACGGCCATGGCCGACAGCGGCAAGCGCTTTGTCGGCATGAGCGACTTCACGGCTTTCAACCTGGCGCTGCTGGCCAAGACGGGCGCCGTCAGCTACAGCGGCGCCACCGCCGTGGCGGACTTTGGCGGCAAAAAGGTCGACGACCTGACCGAAGCCCTGTTCGGTGAAGTCATGCGCGGCGAGCTGGAAATCCTTAGCTTCGAAACCCAGGACGCCGACCCGGTGGATGCCCGCGGCATCCTGTGGGGCGGCAACCTGGCCATGGTGGCGTCCTTGGTCGGCACCCCGTATTTCCCGAAGGTGCGCGGCGGCATCCTGTTTCTGGAAGACGTGGCCGAACATCCGTATCGTGTCGAACGCATGCTGATCCAGCTGGCGCAGGCCGGTGTGCTGGCCAAGCAAAAGGCCATCGTGCTGGGCCGTTTCACCGACTACAAGCTGGCCCCGCACGACAAGGGTTACGACCTGCACGAAGTGGTGGCGTGGCTGCGCAAGACGGTCAAGGTGCCGGTGATTACGGGCCTGCCGTACGGCCATGTGGCCACCAAGGCCACGCTGCCCATTGGCCAGAAGGTCGGCATCGCCACCGAGAAGGGCCTGGCCCATCTGGTGCTGGACGAACACCACCACTGATCCGGGCAGGCGAGCGCCCGTTTGCTACACTATCGGGTTTCCTCGCATGCGTCTTCGGACGCCTACAGACTCAAAATACCGTGATATCCACAGCCAATCTCACCATCCAGTTCGGTCCCAAGCCCCTTTTCGAGAACGTCAGCGTCAAGTTCGGGGAAGGCAACCGGTACGGGCTGATCGGGGCCAATGGGTCCGGTAAGTCGACGTTCATGAAGATCATCGGCGGCGACCTCGAAGCGTCCGGCGGCAACGTGTCGCTGGAGCCGGGCGTGCGCCTGGGCAAGCTGCGCCAGGACCAGTTCGCGTTCGAAGACCTGCGCGTGCTGGACGTCGTCATGATGGGCCACACCGAAATGTGGGCCGCCATGTCCGAGCGCGACGCTATCTACGCGAACCCGGAAGCCACCGAAGACGACTACATGCGCGCGGCCGACCTGGAAGCCAAGTTCGCCGAGTACGACGGCTACACCGCCGAAGCGCGCGCCGGTGAACTGCTGCTGGGCCTGGAAATCGCCGTGGACCAGCACAACCTGCCCATGCGCGAAGTGGCCCCGGGCTGGAAGCTGCGCGTGCTGCTGGCGCAGGCGCTGTTCTCGAACCCCGACGTCCTGCTGCTGGACGAGCCCACCAACAACCTGGATATCAACACCATCCGCTGGTTGGAAAACGTGCTCAACAGCTACCAGAGCACGATGATCATCATCAGCCACGACCGCCACTTCCTGAACCAGGTGTGCACGCACATGGCCGACGTGGACTATGGCGAAATCCGCATCTACGCGGGCAACTACGACGACTACATGCTGGCTTCGACGCAGGCCCGCGAGCGCCTGGTGTCCAACAACGCCAAGGCCAAGGAACGCGTCGCCGAACTGCAAGACTTCGTTCGCCGCTTTGCCGCCAACAAGTCCAAGTCGCGCCAGGCCACCTCGCGCTTGAAGCAGATCGACCGCATCAAGGCGGACCAGGTCGTGGTCAAGCCGTCGTCGCGCCAGAACCCGTACATCCGCTTTGAACAGAACAAGGTCATGCACCGCCTGGCGGTCACGGTCGAAAACCTGACCAAGGCCTACGACGCGCCGGTCATCACCAAGTTCTCGGCAATGGTGGACGCGGGCGAAAAAATTGCCATCATTGGCGCCAACGGCGTGGGCAAGACCACCTTGCTGCGCTTGCTGGCCACGGAACTGCAACCGGATTCGGGCTCGGTGAAGTGGTCCGATAATGCCGACCTGGGCTACATGGCGCAGGACGTTTCCGACCAATTCCTGCAAACCGACATCAACTTGCTGGACTGGATGGGCGACCATCGCCAGCCGGGCGACGACGACCAGTCGATCCGTTCGGTGCTGGGCCGCCTGCTGTTCTCGGCGGACGACCTGCCCAAGGCGCCCAAGGTGCTGTCCGGCGGCGAAAAGAACCGCATGACCTTCGGCCGCCTGATGCTGGGCCGGCACAACGTCATGCTGCTGGACGAGCCCACCAACCACCTGGACATGGAATCGATCGAATCGCTTCAGTTCGCGTTGGAAAAGTACGAGGGCACGCTGGTGTTCGTGTCGCATGACCGCGAATTCGTGTCCGGCCTGGCTACCCGCGTGATCGAAATCCTGCCCTCGGGCGAGATCATCGATTACCGCGGCGGCTACGAAGACTATCTGGAATCGCGCGGCATCGAAGCCTGAGCCCGCTGGGAGGCATGTCGGCCTGACGGTGGCCGACGTGTCAGCCACCCATCCCGTCCATCACGGCGCGCCTCTCGGGGCGCGCCGCGTTGTTTTCAGCCGTGCCGCTGTTCAGCAAGCTGCAATATTGATTGCGCTATCATCGGGTTTACCCTGAGCCGCTCGGCCAGGCATTTTTTTTCCCAGACCAATGTCCCCCACACCGCACAGCACGCCGGACGGCGCGCCGATCAGCACGTACGCGCTGACGTTTCGCATCGTCGCTATCGCCTTCTTCACCTTCATCTGCTACCTGGCCATCGGCTTGCCGCTGGCGGTGTTGCCTGGCTATGTGCACGACAAACTGGGCTATGGCACGGTGCTGGCCGGGCTGGCGATCAGCGTGCAGTACGTGGCCACCTTGCTTAGCCGCTCGCACGCCGGGCGCATGGCGGACACGGTGGGCCCGAAGCAAACCGTCGTGATCGGCATGATTGCCTGCGCGGCAAGCGGCGTTTTCCTGCTGCTGGCTTATGCCTTCGAACGCAGCGCGTGGTTGAGCATGACGGCAATCATCGTCAGCCGGCTGGCGTTGGGGTTCGGGGAAAGCTGGGTGGGCACGGGGTCGGCCACGTGGGCCATCGCGCGGGTCGGGCCGCTGCACACGGCGCGCGTCATCTCGTGGAACGGCATCTGCACGTATGGCGGCTTGGCGCTGGGCGCACCGCTGGGTGTGACGCTTGAGCGGGAATGGAGCATGGGCGCGCTGGGCGGGGCGGTGTTGCTGCTGGGTCTGGCCGGCTTGGGGCTGGCCGTCAGCCGTGCGGCGGTGTCTATCGTCGGCGGCCACCGGATGGCCTTCAAGAGCGTGGTGCTGCGCGTCTTCCCGCACGGCATGGCGCTGGGGCTGGGTTCGGTAGGCTTCGGCACCCTGGCTGCCTTCGTGGCGCTTTACTACACCAGCATGTCCTGGGAAGGCGCGGCGCACGCGCTCAGCGCCTTCGGGTGCGCGTTCATCGGCGTGCGGCTGCTGTTCGCCGGCACCATTACGCGCTATGGCGGTTTTCGCGTGGCGCAGGTTTCCTTCCTGGTGGAAGCGGCGGGCCTGCTGTTGCTGTGGCTGGCGCCCAATCCTACGGCCGCGCTGCTGGGCGCCGCGTTGACGGGATGCGGGTTCGCGTTGATTTTCCCTGCCATCGGCGTCGAAGCCGTGGCGCGCGTGCCGGCGGGCAGCCGAGGCGCGGCGCTGGGTGCCTATTCGGCGTTCCTGGACCTGGCGCTGGGCGTCACCGGCCCCATCGCCGGCTATATCTCCAGCGGCTATGGCTACCCGCCTATCTTTCTGTCCGCCGCCCTGGCGGTGGCGATCGGGTTCGTGATTGCGTACGGGCTGCAACGCCACGCCAGCCGGCAAGCCGTCGCCCAGACCGCAACCCGCTAGGCCTTCCTGTCTTTATTCATATAACGGGAAGCTTTAAAGACATTCAATATTGATCGTTTGGTTTCATATAACGAATTGTTAGATTTAGGCCTCGTCTTCACGCGCGCCCACGATTCGTTCCATGAACCTGACCTTCGATCACGTCCACAAGCACTTCGGCGACCTGCCCGTGGTGGACGACTTCACCAGCGACATCAAGCCCGGTGAACTCGTCGCCCTGGTCGGCCCCTCTGGCTGCGGCAAGTCCACGCTGCTGCACCTGGCGGCGGGCCTGGAACAGCCCACGCAGGGTCGCGTCCTGGCCGACGGCAAGCCCGTGTCCGGCCCGCACCCCAGCCGCACGCTGGTATTCCAGGAACACGCGCTGTACCCGTGGCTGACGCTGGAAGACAACGTGGCGTTGGCGCTGGAATTTCAAAACATCCCCAAGAAGCGCGCCCGCGAAGGCGCTCGCCAATGGCTGGCGCGCGTCAGCCTTGCCGGCTTCGAACACTACTATCCGCATCAGGTGTCCGGCGGCATGCGGCAACGCGCTGCACTGGCGCGCGCCTTCATCGCCCAGCCCCAGACCATGCTGATGGACGAGCCGTTCGGCGCGCTTGACGCGCTGACCCGCCTTAGCCTGCAAGACGTGCTGCGCCAGCTGATCGCCCAGGAAAAGCCTACCGTCCTGCTGGTTACGCACGATGTCGACGAAGCGCTGTTCCTGGCCGACCGCATTGTGGTCTTCAGCCCGCGTCCGGCGCGTGTGTTGCGCGAATTCAACCTGGCGCATCGTGCCAAGACGCACGACCTGTCTGACCTGGCCGCTGAAAAGCGCGAGATCCTGCGCCTGCTTGGCATCGCCGTGGACGGCTCGCAAGCCCATGCCGACATGGCGCTGGCTGCCTGACCCCATCCTGGCCTGACCCCATCCTGGCTTGAACCCACCCTTATCCGTCGCGGCGTTTTCGCGCCGCCACCTTTGAATTCCCTGGAGCTTTACCCATGAAATTGAAGCAATGGCTGTCCCTGCCGCTAGCGGCCGCGCTGCTGGCCGCGGCCCCCGCGATGGCCGCCGAAAAATTCCGCGTGGGCTATCTGCGCGTCATGGACGACGCGCAAGCCATCGTCGCGCAAGAGGGCGGTTTTTATAAGAACGCGGGGCTGGATTCCGAGCTGATCGAATTCAAGTCCGGCACCGATCTGATCAAGGCCATCGTCGGCGGTCAGCTGGATATCGGCGTCCTGGGCTTCACCAACGCTGTCGCGTGGGCCTCCAAGGGCGCCGACCTGAAAGTGGTGGGCGGCGCGCAGCAGGGCTATCACTCGCTGATCGTGCGCGACGATTCCGGCATCAAGGACATCGCCGGCCTGAAGGGCAAGACGCTGGCCTCGCAAGCCGAAGGCAGCACGGCCGACGTGGTGTTGAAGGGCGTGGTGCTCAAGCAGGGCAACCTTAGCGCCGACGACGTCAACATCATGGGCGTCAGCCCGGCCGTTGCCGTGCAGTCGCTGGTGGGCAAACGCGTGGACGCGGCCTTCCTGTTCGAGCCCTATGACCGCATCGCGCAACTGGTGGCGCCGGTCAAGCAGATCTACGAAGTGGGCCAGGCCTGGCCGTTCCCGTGCATGGTGGTGATCACCTCCGGTGAGACGCTGGCCAAGCGCAAGGACGATGTCTGGAAGGCGTTGGACGCGCAGAACCAGGCCATTACGCTGCTGCAGAAAGAGCCGGCGCAGGCGTCCAGGCTGATCGCGTCGTACTTCATTGCCGAGCCTACGCTCAAGACGCTGTCGCGGGGCGAGCTGCCGCGCGAAACGGTGATCGCCGAGGCCATCAGCACCCAGGTCTTCACGCCCAAGCTCACGCAGAAAGACACGGCGCGCATGCAGGAAATCGCCGATATCCTGCAAGCCCAGGGGTCGCTGAAAACGCGTGACGGCAAGCCGTACGACGTGTCCAGCATTGTTGATCTGTCCTGGCAAGAGGCGCGCAAACTTTGAGCTCGTCTACCCGAGTGACCGGCGCCCGCAAGCATCTTGCGGGCGTTTTGGGCGTCCTGTTCATTCTGTTGTTGTGGCAGCTGGCGGCGTTCGCCTTGCCTGATTTCCTGATGCCGGGCGTGCCGGCCGTGGTCCAGCGCCTGTTCGAGGACCTGGGCAAGCAGTCGTTCCATCAAAGCCTGATGGGCACGCTGGGCCGGCTGGGCGCGGGCTACGGACTGGCGCTGGTGGCAGGGATCGGTTTCGGCCTGGTGGCCGCCGTGCTGTTCTTCTTTCGCGAAGTGCTGCGCAGCGCCATCGTCATCCTGCAATCGATTCCGTCTATCGCCTGGGTGCCGCTGTTCCTGATCGTGATGGGCTTTGGCAATACGCCCATCATCGTCGTGGTCGCGCTGTCGGCGTTTTTCCCCGCCGCGCTCAGTGTCATGAACGCCACCGAATCCGTGCAGCGTGTGCACGTGTCGGCCGCGCGCGTGATGGGCGCGACCCGGTGGGGCCTGGTCAAGCGGGTGTACCTGCCCGCCGTCATGCCCGAACTGATCACCGGCGCGCAGCTGGCCTTCGGCAACGCCTGGCGCGCGCTGATCTCGGCTGAAATGCTGATCGGTTTCGGCAAGGGCCTGGGACGTTCGCTGGCGTACTCGGGCGAAATCGCCGACATGACGGGCGTGATGACGAACATCCTGGTCATTGCCGTCCTGGCCGCGCTGATCGACCAGTTTGTGCTTGAAAACCTGAAGCACCGTCTGCTTCGGTATCAGTACGTTTGACTGAGTATTGGCTGGGTATTGGCTGAGTATTGGCGCCTGAATTCAAGGTTGCCGATCAGCCAGCGTTGCAGTCCAAACCCAAGTCCAAACCCAAGTCCAAAGCCAAAGTCCCAGTCTTAGTTCAAGTTCCAGCCCATGTTCCAGCCCACGCGACTCTTGCGCCGCCTTGCCCTGACCACAGCATGCATGCTGCTGGTCGGCACAAGCGCGGCGCATGCCCAGCCGGCGCCCTTTACCGCAGCCCATGCGCGCGGGGAACTGGTGGTGGGCGTGCCGTATCTGGCGCCGCCGCCCGTGGCCGGCGCCAAGATCCGCACGCCCGACGGGCTGGACGCGAACATGGCCGAACGCCTGGGCGCCAGCCTGAAGCTGCCCGTCCGTTTGCAACAGGTGACGGCGGAGGAGGCCGAAGCGGCACTGGCGGCCGGGAAAGTGGACGTGGTGCTGGCCGATGATGCCGACGCCCAGCCCGCGCCGGCTACCGTCGCCGTGCAACCCACGGGCTACCGCGCGCGCCCCAAGGCGGTGATACGCAGCGACACCCGCCTGCGCAAGCCGGCCGACGCAAAGGGGCACACCGTCTGCATGGCCGAAGCGGACACCCACGCGCGATCCCTGGCGGCAAGCTGGGGCGCGGCGGTGCGCACGTACCGCGTGCCGTCCGATGCGCTGGTAGCGGTGCGCGAAGGCGCTTGCGATGTCGGCCTGGTGGATGACGCCGTCTGGGAACCGCTGGTGCGCTTTCCAGAGTGGAAGAAGTTCTCGTCAACGCTGGCCGCCGACGGCGAGACCCGTGAAAGGGTGTGGCTGCTGCCCGCCTCGGACACGGCCAGCCGGGCCTGGATGGCGAACGAAATGCGCGCCTGGAGCCAGGCCGGCGCCTGGAAGGCGATGACCGCGAAATGGGCGCGCGATGTGGCCTTCGACGTCTATCTGGACCAGGAAGTGCCCGACTGCCACGGCTAGCGGCGGGCCTTGGCCCAGCACTTACAATGCCGGGCATGACGCACACGTTGACCGCTTCCTGCTCGTATCAGGAAGACATCAAGAAAAGCCGCTTTGTCGCCTACGCCGCCCCGGTTGCCACCGTGGACGAGGCGATGCGTTTCTTTGCCGAACACAGTGATCCCGAGGCTACCCACAATTGCTGGGCCTATCGCATTGGGCAGGAATATCGGTTCAACGACGATGGCGAGCCCGGCGGCACGGCCGGCCGCCCCATCCTGCAAGCCATCGAAGGGCAGGACATGGACCGCGTGGTGGTGCTGGTGGTGCGCTGGTATGGCGGCATCAAGCTGGGCGCGGGCGGGCTGGTGCGGGCCTATGGCGGTTGCGCCGCCAATTGCCTGCGCCTGGGGCAGCGTACCGAAATCGTGGACCTGGCCACGGTGACATGCACCTGCGGTTTCGCGGAATTGGCGTTGTTGAAGTCGCGCCTGGCGCAAGCCGGGGCGCTGGTGCAACAGGAAGACTTCAACCAGGACGGCGTGTCGCTGTGCTTCGTCGTGCCGCGCAGCACGCTGGGTGACCTGGAAGTCACTGTCGCCAACATCACGCGCGGACGCTCGGCGTGGGAGCTCGTGTCCTGAGCCGCCGAATAGACCGCGCACCACAATGGAAAGGGGCCCGCTGTGGGGCCCCTTTGTCATTTACGCGTTCTGGCTGTCTTGCGCCGCGGCGATTTCCTGGTGGACCTTTTCCATGTCCACCTCCTTGATCTTGGCCAGCAGCTCGTTGAGCTGCCCGCCCGACAAGGCGCCGGGTTGCGAGAACAGCAGAACTTTCTCACGGAAGACCATCAGCGTGGGAATCGAGCGGATTCCCAGGGCGCCAGCCAGTTCCTGCTCGACGTCGGTGTTCACCTTGGCGAACGTGACATCGGTGTGCTCGGTCGCGGCCTGCTCAAAAACAGGAGCAAAGCCACGGCACGGGCCGCACCACGGAGCCCAGAAGTCGACGATCAGGGTACCGTCCGGCGTGATGGCGTCCTGGAAGCTTTCTTTGGTGAGTTCAACAATACTCATTTTGGATCCTTGCCGCGGAGCGCGGCGCAAAAAGTCGGTGTCGAGATCCGGGGTGTGCCCGCCCCGGCCTGATTCGGCGACGCTTTATGTGCTACGCGCTCTGGCGTAATAGTAGAGCCGGCGATGGCAGCGTCGCAATGGTTGGCGCTGTGGAGAGCGCAGTCAGCGGTGCTTAGACCGCGGTTTTTGTAGAGACGCCGGCATCGTTCTTCAACGACGCGACGATCTCGAAAGAGCGCAGGCGATCCGCGATATCGAAGAAGTCGGACACGATCATGACCTCGTCGGCTTCGGTTTCGGCCACCAGGGCCTCCAGCCGCCGCTTGACGGTGTCCGGCCCGCCCACGATGGAAGCGCCCAATCTTTGATTGACCGCTTCACGCTCCCATTCGTTCCACAAACCATCCATGTTGTCGACCGGCGGCTGCAATTGCAGGCGATGGCCGCGTACCAAAGACAGGAATTTAAGCTGCTGCGTGGTCGCCTGGCGCCGGGCGGCTTCATCGGTTTCAGCCGCCACGACCGGCACGCCGATCATCGCGTAAGGACGCGACAGCGTGGCCGACGGCTTGAACAGGTGCCGGTACAGGCGCATGGCCGCCATGCCTTCGGGCGAGAAATGCCCCGCAAACGAAAACGGCAGGCCGAGCTCGGCAGCCAGGCGGGCGCTGAAATCGCTGGAACCCAGCAGCCAGATCGGAATGTCCAGCCCTTCGCCGGGAATGGCGCGCACGGGCTGCCCAGGGCGGGAAGCCGCCAGGAAACCGCGCAATTCTTCCACCAGCGCCGGAAATTCCAGGCCGCTGCGGGGGCCACGGCGCAGCGCGTGCTGCGTGGCGCCATCGCTACCGGGCGCGCGGCCCAGGCCCAGGTCGATGCGGCCGGGGTAAAGCGTTTCAAGGGTGCCGAACTGCTCGGCAATGATCAAGGGCGCGTGGTTGGGCAACATGATGCCGCCGGAGCCAACCCGCAGCGTGCTCGTGTGTCCGGCCACATGGCCGATCAGCACGGCCGTCGCGCTGGAAGCGATGCCGTTGATGTTGTGGTGCTCGGCCAGCCAGAAGCGGTTGTAGCCCAGCTTCTCAACGTGCTGGGCCACCGCCACGGTGTTGCGAAACGCGTCCGCGGCATCGCGGCCCTGAACTATCGGGGCCAAATCCAGGACCGAAAGCGGGATGCGGGCAAGGGCGCTCATGCGGACGTCTCCTGGTTCAAGGCAACGGCACGACAGGACGGCAACACGGGGACAAAGCGGGTAGGGCGCAAGGTGAACTCCATACGAGATACATGGGGAGTGTATCGACGAATTCAACCGAAGCAGGCAGCAACCTTGCGGCCGGGCGGGTTGTATTGGTCGCCAACGCAACGCTGGTTGGCGTGGGGCTCCGCGTACGCCCCATCGGCAAGTTCAAATGCCGAAGTGGCGCTCCAATTGCGCCATCTGAGGAAAGGCGAGGTACGACATTTCCGTGACTAAACTCGAATGGGCCTGGAGATCATAGTAGAAAACATCCCTTTCTTCGTAGGCCACAGTAGCCTTTGTCGCCACGAAGATCCTTCCCGGAGAGAGGTTCGTCCACGCTGCGATGCACACGTCGGACGTGCGATCCGTGAAGGTCCATTGCGACACTGCGTAGGACATGAGCTGACTGACCAAAGGTTGAGATGGACATTGATCTTTCGATATATAGCTCAACAGGGAGATGCCAGTCCTCCAGTCTAAGCTCGCTCTGGACTTGAAGCTCCAGGAAATAAAATCGTCGAGGGTCGAGACATCGTCGAGATTACAGAACTGCGCTGCGATCGGCGCGGCCGCCAAAATATGATCACGCATTGCATCCTTCACGAGCGAAACGTACGACAGGGCCACCCCGGAGAGATTCATAGGCTGACGAGCTGGATCGACGATGGCACCATAGGCTCTTGAAATCATAGTTGCAGGTTCCGAACACGTTCAATCTCGCAAACCCAGTTTTCGACGTCGAAATTGGAATCCCTTTCAACGCATATAGTGATTTCCGTACGGTCAGCCAAGATTGCTTTGGCACGCTGGATGCTATCCGGGTCAATATTGCAGTCGTGGGTGTCCACGAGAAAATGGGGAATAAGTGTGGTCTCGGCATAGCCGCCAAGGTGAAAGTGCGAGGTATTCGTAGTGATTGGTTTCCACTCCACAATGCTCTCACCGACGTTCATTTCTGCGATAGTCGCATTGGAAATGTCGAATAGAACGTTGCATGATGAACGCTCTATTAGCTGTTTGAAAAATTCCGCCTGTTTGTGCGACTGAGGAATGATGGAAGGATAGTTCTCGATAAATATGTCTGCTCCGAGTGTTCTTTGCCAGCGTGCCAACTTCTCCGAACAGTTGTCTAGGTCACGTGAATAGTCCACCTCCACCATTTGCGGAAAGTATTGACCGTCATAAAAGAACTTACCGAGGTGGTCGGATATATAAATCGGGCTGAGAGCGCCCCGAAAATAGTTTATTTTTTCGGCAATTTGCGTAAGGACATCTTCATCCTGATGAAGAAACCTGGAATTCATGATGTGAAATGCGCATGGCGTTCCGGCCAGTACTGACGCTAGGGACCCTGCGCTGCATGACAAAAAATTGTCTATCATTATTTCGACAAAATCCACCTCGCCCCGGGCAATCATCTGCCTCACAGCCGGTAGGTCGCGAGTGCCAGTCCAGTTTATTCCGACTTTCATTTTGTCTTTAAATTTACGAAATCGGAAAATGAGTCTATGAAATAGACGGACGACTTTTTCATTTCACTGTCCAGCTCTTCTTCAGACAAGGAGATACGTTTTTCTTGCTTGTCTATATAGGTCAGCCAGTCGCTCAATAGCTGGGTTTCAGATCTACCGTCTTCCTCCACAATTTCCGGCCAATTTGAAATCGTGCTTTTCAGAATCTTCTTGAGATAATTTTCCGCATATCTCGTGCTGTGGTCGATAACCTCTTTCTCGGGGCCGGTCGCGGTTTGGATGCGTCTTAAATTGTCGAAGTCCGCTTTGTATCTCGCGACGCTGTGCTCCCATTCTTCATCGCTGTGTTCGATATTCGCGTAGGTGGCCTCAGAGATCAGGCGGCTGGATAATAGTTCTTCGAGAAGTTTCCAAGCGGCAGAAGCCACCGGCGTTCCGTGGCTATCATGCATAGCTCCATCTTTCCCGGTGATAATTCCGGATAGATGCACTTCCACTACTTTGTCCCACGGTATCAATCCGATTGCAGCCTCGGCGGGTATCCTTGCGTTGTGAGAATCAATGATTAGATGGCTGAGGTCGATAATTAGTCCGGCGTCGCTCTCATCGGTAATTGCAGCTATGCTCTTCCATGTCTTGAAAATCTCCCGTGCGGACTTTGAATAAAAATTAGCGTTTTCTATCCACACTTTTTTCCCTGAATCGTTGCGGATGGACGTTATGAACCCCACCGCTTGACGCTCCGCCACATCCGTCGCGTTGTAATGCGATGAAAACCCTAGTTTTCCGATGTCGTTGCGGCGTTCCCCACATAGATGGAAGCCAATGCTGATGACTCGGTCGTCGTCGTACAAAGGGGCCAGCTTTTCCTCTATAAAAATATCTTGAGCGTATCGCGCTTCGGTAATCGGGGAACGAGAGATGTGCACAGAAATATCATTTTCGTATGACAGGTTGAATTGCTTCTCACGAGAAAATACGCGGCGGTATGCGGTCAACCCGACTTCCATTAGCTCCACGTCAGGTTGGAGCAGGTCGTCGGAGATAATGAAGTTGGGATTGTAGCTGCATGCAATTTTCATTCTGTCCCCTAGTTGTTCGCAAGGCGGCCAACGATTTCAGTCGTCGGCCGCCTACTCAACGCCTTATTTACTTGTTATAGCTACCGCAAGTTGCGTCTTTATCGTTCACTTTGACTACAATTTTCTTTGTCTTCATGGTAATTCCTTTGGATGTTGAGGTTAGCGCCTCAGGAAGGTTCGCTTGCTAGGCCGGAGCCAACCCGGGCAATAGAAAATTAGCTAGGTAAATACATGGCAGCTATTCGTGAAAACCCTTTCGGATAATTACGATTTTTTTCATGCGTAGGCGCATGTCGATTTTCCATGATATTTTTCTCCCGATTAATCCGTGTGGATTTCACGCGTGATTAACGTCCATTAAGTTTCGCGCCCTGTCGGTCGCCGAGGGAGGAAGAGTGAATTATTGGGCCCTGATCCGCCAATCCCTGACTATTTCCGGGTCCCGTTTGGTGGCTCTGTCAATGGTGTCCCTGGACTTAATGATTCTGGGCAGATTCTCTCTGGCAGAAACCGCGGACTTTGCGCTTGCAGTGCAGTTTTCCCAGGTCTATATCGTTCTTGGGCTCGGGCTCACGGTAGGGGTGAATATTGCGTTCAACATGAAAAAGTCGTCTTCCAGCTCCATCGCAGGGTCAGTTGTTGGCTATGCATTGCTGGTCGGTTCTCTGCTCTTCCTGATGTCGATGGCAATGGGAGTCGCCATGCAGGTCTCGGTAAATGCGCGTGACAGTTATTACGCGCTTGCTGTCGGGATCATTCCCGTGACGATATACATCGCGCTTTGCGCGCTAATTGAAGCATCAGGAGGTGCTGGGTGGGTATTCAGGCTTACCGCTGGGGCAGCGGTTGTAAACGTCATTCTTGACGTGTTCCTGATCAATCTTGGCTGGTCCTCACCTGCTGTGGCGGTGGCCTGCGCGACCACGCTAGTCAGAACTCTCCTGTTGGGCTTCGTCGTGCATGGCTGTTTGGTTCGGCATCGAATCGCGATCTGGCCGAATCTCGATCTCCCAGAATGGAAAAACCTGTTTAGCTACGGGCGGTCAGAGGCCCTGGTCGGGCTGATATTCACCGGTGGCATGTCGTTGCTGTTCGCTTATGTCAATTCGCGGGGGCACGAGCAGCTGGTAGCGCTGCTCGCCATTGGAATCAATTTCCTGAACATTGCCTCGGTGATCTACATAGGGATGACACGCGCCGTGGGGAACGCTGCGTCCGAACGTTCGGCCAGCATTCTTGGGGATATGAAGGGGCTTGCGATGTTCGGGTTGGCTTATGTCGCCATAAGCAGTGTGGGGCTACACGTTGCGTCCCCGTTGCTTTCATGGCTTTATCTCGGGACTATTTCCACGCAATTGCTCAGTATTTTCTTTCTTGCGATATGGATCGTCGCATTTGATGGATTGGCGATGCTGTTCATTACGTTGCTTAGGTTGCTTGATTGGAGGGCGATCCCGCCGTTGCTGCGCCTTTCGTTGATTGTGGTGGGCGTTCCCCTATCTCTAAGCTGGTTTGATCCTGCGGAACTTGGTCCCGTCTTTAACGGTTTGCTGATTGGCAACGTTGTGGCGGCTGCGCTGGCGGCCGTTCTGTTGGTACACGCGGTGGCGGACCGCATGCGCAGAGAAGTTGCTGCCGCGCAAGGCGGCAATTAAAAAAGCCGCCGCGGCGGTCGCCGGGCGGCTTACTGAAGCCATTTGTGGGTCCGGCTATTCCGGAAAGAACGCGTACCGGATCACGAACAGCACGGCCACCAGCCACGTGGCCGGGTGCACGTCGCGGACCTTGCCCGTGGCGGTTTTCAGGACCACATAGCTGATGAAGCCGAAGGCGATGCCGTTGGCGATCGAGTACGTGAACGGCATGACCAGTGCGGTCAGCGCGGCCGGGGTGGCTTCGGTGACTTCGTTCCAGTCGATATCGATCAGTTCGCGCATCATCAGGCCGGCCACGTAGAGCAGGGCGGGCGCGGTGGCGTAGGCGGGGACGGCGCCGGCCAGCGGCGAGATGAACAGGGCGGCCAGGAACAGCAGCGCCACGACCAGTGCGGTCATGCCGGTACGGCCGCCGGCCTGCACACCCGATGCGCTTTCCACGAAAGCCGTGGTGCTGCTGGTGCCCAGGGCCGAGCCGGCGACGATGGCGGTGCTGTCCGCGAACAGAGCGCGGCCCAGGCGGTTGGGCCGGCCTTCGGGGACCAGCCCGGCGCGCTTGGCCACGCCCACCAGCGTGCCGGTGGCGTCGAACACTTCAACCAGCACGAACACCAGGATTACGTGCACGAAACCGCTGTGCAGCGCGCCCATGACGTCCAGTTTCAGGAAGGTGGGTGCCAGGCTGGGCGGGGCCGAGAAGATGCCTTTGAATTCGTTGTAGCCCAGCGCCATCGACAGCACGGTGACCACGATGATGCCGATCAGGATGGCGCCGCGCACGCGCAACGCATCCAGCGACGCAATGATGAAAAAGCCCAGGATGGCGAACAGCGGGCCGTGGGTGGTCAAGTTACCCAGGGAAACCTTGGTGGCCGGGTGGGCAACCACGATGCCGGCGCTGGACAGCGCGATAATTGCCAAAAACAGCCCGATGCCCGCCGCAATCGCGCTGCGCAGGGAATGCGGAATGCCTTTGACCAGCCAGACGCGGATGCCCGATATCGTCAGGATCAAGAAGATCACGCCCGAAATGAACACGGCGCCCAGCGCTTGTTCCCAGGTGTAGCCCATGGTCTTGACGACGGTGAACGCGAAGAAGGCGTTCAGGCCCATGCCGGGCGCCATGCCGATCGGCCAGTTGGCGATCAATGCCATCACCAGCGAACCCAGCGCGGCCGCCAGGCAGGTGGCCACGAAGACAGCGTCGCGGTCCATGCCGGTGGACGACAGGATGTCCGGATTGACGAAGATGATGTAGGACATCGTCAGGAACGTCGTCAGACCGGCCACGATCTCGGTGCGCGCGTTCGTGCCGTGTTCACGCAGCTTGAATAACTTCTCCAGCATTCCAGTCCCCAGTGTGTTTGCAGGCTTGTCGGTTGTTGTAGGCGGCGCCCCACAGGTGCCGCACCATTTCAAAACTCGCGTATTTTCGCATCAGTTGTAAACTCTGCCGCCATGATTATCCTCGGCTTTGAAAGCTCCTGCGACGAAACCGGTGTCGCAGCCGTCTGTACGGAACGCGGTCTGCTGGCGCACGCGCTGCATACCCAGATCGCCATGCACCAGGAATATGGTGGCGTGGTGCCCGAACTTGCCTCGCGCGACCATATCCGGCGCGTGGTTCCCTTGACTCGCCAGGTGCTGCAAGACGCGGGCCTGCAAATGTCGGATATCGGCGCGGTGGCCTATACGGCCGGGCCGGGCTTGGCCGGCGCCTTGCTGGTAGGCGCCAGCGTGGCGCAGTCCTTCGCGTGGTCACGGCATTTGCCGGCCATCGGCATCCATCACCTGGAAGGCCACCTGCTGTCGCCCATGTTGGCCGACCCGCGCCCCGACTTTCCTTTTGTGGCGTTGCTGGTGTCCGGCGGCCATACGCAGCTGATGCGGGTGGACGGCGTGGGACGCTACGAACTGCTGGGCGAAACGCTGGACGACGCCGCGGGCGAAGCCTTCGACAAATCGGCCAAGCTGATGGGCCTGGGCTATCCCGGCGGCCCGGCGCTGGCAAAGCTGGCGGGGCAGGGCGATGCCAGCCGTTTCGACCTGCCGCGCCCCATGTTGCACAGCGGTGACCTGGACTTCAGTTTCAGCGGTTTGAAAACCGCCGTGCTGACCCGCGTGAAGGCGGCGGAAAAGGCGGGCGGGCTGGATGAGCAGACGCGGGCCGACCTGGCGGCGGCTACCCAAGGCGCGATCGTGGACGTATTGGCCGCCAAGGCAATCAAGGCGTTGAAGCAGACGGGATTGCGCCGTCTGGTGGTGGCCGGCGGCGTGGGGGCCAATCAGTTGTTGCGGGCCAAATTGGCCGCGGCGCTCAAGCCCTTGCGGGCCCAGGCGTATTTTCCGCCCTTGGAGCTGTGCACCGATAACGGCGCGATGATCGCCTTCGCGGCGGCTGAAAGGGTCAAGGCCGGGCTGGTGAAACTGGACGCCGATGCGCACAGCTTCACGGTCAAACCCCGCTGGGATCTTGCCGATATTGCCTGATCAACCGGGCTTTTTCTTGCCGCCGATCTTGCTTTCGGTGCCCTGGACCAGGCGCGTGATGTTGGCACGGTGACGATAGAACAGCAGCACGCCGATCACCGCCAGCGCCACGCCCATGGCCGGCTGCGCGTACCAGGCCAGGCCCGAGCCGAACACGTAGTAGACCGGCGCGAAGAATGCCGCCACCAGCGAAGCCAGCGACGAATACCGGAAGAACACGGCAACGATCAGCCAGGTGGCGGCGGTGGCCACGGCCAGCCAGGGCTGGATCGCGACCAGCACACCCAGCGCCGTTGCCACGCCCTTGCCGCCCTTGAAACCGAGAAAAACCGGATACAGGTGGCCCACGAAAGCGGCCAGCGCCACCAGCGCCAGACCGGCCGGCGCGATGCCGGGGGCCAGTCTTTCGGCCAGCCAGATGGCGAACCAACCCTTGGCCGCGTCGCCCAGCAAGGTCAGCGCGGCGGCCGTCTTGTTGCCGGTACGCAGCACATTGGTCGCGCCCGGGTTCTTGGACCCGTAGCTGCGAGGGTCCTGCAGCCCCATCAGCTTGCTGACGACCACGGCGAACGGCACGGAGCCGATCAGGTAAGCCAGCAGGATGAGCGCGGCGGTGAACGCCAGGGAGGGTTCGGTAATCGCCATGGAAAGGGAGTCCGTTGTTGTCGTAATGGCGCGGATTCTACCGCGCCGCGCGCCACCCCTGGCTACGGGTTATCGAGCGTGGCGTCCAAGCCCCGTGGTTGCACGCAGTCATACAGGGCGGGACGGCGGACGGTACAATCCGACACGTCCTTCCGCGTTTTATTTTCTTTCGGATGCACAATGCGAATTCTGGTTTCGAACGATGATGGTTATTCGGCCCCTGGGCTCGAAGCGCTGGTAGCGGCGCTGCAAGGCCTGGGCGATCTCACCGTCGTTGCGCCCGAGACCAACCACAGCGGCGCTTCCAATTCCCTGACCTTGAACCGCCCCTTGTCCGTGCGCACGGCCTCGAACGGCTTCATCGCCGTCAATGGCACGCCGTCCGATTGCGTGCACGTGGCGCTGACCGGCTTGATGGATACCCGGCCCGACCTGGTCGTGTCCGGCATCAACAACGGCGCCAACATGGGCGACGACACCTTGTATTCCGGCACGGTGGCCGCCGCTAGCGAAGGCTATCTGTTCGGCATTCCCGCCATTGCGTTTTCGTTGGCCGAAAAGGGCTGGGAACACATCGAGTCGGCCGCCCGCGCAGCCCGCCAGGTGGTGGAACGCCATCTGGCCCAACCGCTGGCCGCGCCCGTGCTGCTAAATGTGAATATCCCGAACCGCCGCTTTGAAGACCTGCACGGCTTCGCGGTTACGCGTTTGGGCAAGCGGCATCCCTCGCAGCCCGTCGTTCGCACCACCACGCCTTATGGCGACACGGTGTACTGGATCGGCCCGGTCGGCTTGGCGGCCGACGCCACGCCCGGCACCGATTTCCATGCGGTGGAGCAGGGCACGGTATCGGTCACGCCCTTGCGGCTGGACCTGACCCAGCACAGCCAGCTGGACGAAATCAGAACCTGGGCGGAGCCGTTATGCGCAAACGCGTAAGCCAACCCGATGTCTCGCAGGCCGTGCCCGGCCGGCCCAGCCCGGCCCGCTACGACTCGGGTCGCCTCAGCCCCGGCGTCACGGCCACCAACAGCAACACCCGTATTTCAGCCGCCACGCTGCCCCGCCAGACCCAGGCGCCGGCGCCTGCGGCGGGAAACAATCTTGGCTTGAATTCGGACCGGCTGCGCCAGGCGATGGTGCAGCGCCTGCGGGGCCAGGGCATCACCGACGAGCGCGTCTTGAACGCCATGGCCGCCGTGCCGCGTCATCTGTTTGTCGACGAAGCACTGGCCAGCCGCGCATACGAAGACGCCGCGTTGCCCATCGGCCATTCACAAACCATCTCGCAACCGTGGGTGGTCGCGCGCATGATCGCGGCGGCTTGCGAAGACCGCGCGCCGACCCGCGTGTTGGAAGTGGGCGCGGGTTGCGGCTATCAAGCGGCAGTGCTCGCGCAGTTCGTGCGCGAGGTCCATTCCATTGAACGCATCCGTGGCCTTTACGAGCTTGCGCGCGAGCATTTACGCGCCTTGCGGCTGACTACGCGTATCCGCCTGATCTATGGCGACGGCACGCTGGGCCTGCCCGGCGTGGCGCCGTTCGATGCTATCGTTGTGGCTGCCGCTGGCCTGGCCATTCCGCAAGCGCTGCTTACGCAGCTGGCGCCGGGCGGACGCCTGATCGCTCCCGAAGGGGGCACGAACCAGCGCTTGGTGCTGATCGAACGCACCGGCGCGGCCAGCTGGAAACGCACTGAATTAGAGGCCGTGCGCTTTGTGCCGCTACGCGCCGGAATACAATCTTGAGCAAACAGGAGAAACGTATGCTCAACGGGCAGTCGCAACTGACCGATATGACTATGGGCGCGTCCATGACGCGCCTGCGCCGCCCGCTCTTTATCGTGGGGGCACTCAGCCTGGCTATTTTGGCCGGCTGCGCATCAAAAGGAACTCGCGCTCCGGTGGTCGACATGACCGCCGGACAGCCAGCGTCAACGGCTCAGCCCGGTGGCAGCTATGTGGTCAAGCCGGGCGACACGCTTTACAAGATCGCCCGCGCCAACAACGTGGATATCGAAAGCGTCAAGCGCTGGAATAACCTCAGCGACCCCAACCAGATCTCGGTCGGCCAGGTGCTGAAGATGTCCGGCGGCTCCAGTACGGGCGCGCAGCCCGCACCGATCGCCAGCGTCAAGCCGCAACCGCGTCCGCTTGACCAGCCGGAAACCCCCGCTGCCACGACGACCACGCCGCCGCCCGATGCAACGCCCGCGCCCGCGCCGGTCGACGTCAAGCCCGCCCCGCGCGCGGCGGACGCCAGCGTCATCAACTGGGCATGGCCGGCCAGCGGCGCCATCGTGCAGACCTTTAACGCCAGCAGCAAGGGCATCGACATTTCCGGCGCGCTGGGCGACCCGATCACCGCCGCGGCGGATGGCCTGGTCAAGTACAGCGGCAACGGCGTGCGCGGCTTGGGTAACCTGATCATCGTTGAACACCAGAACGGCTTCATTACCGCTTACGCGCACAACCGCGCGCTGCTCGTGAAGACGGGCCAGAACGTCAAGCGCGGCGCCAAGATCGCCGAACTTGGCCAAAGCGACACTACGTCGCCGCGCCTGCACTTTGAAATCCGTCGCCAAGGCACGCCGGTCGACCCGATGCAGTACCTGCCCACGCGATGACGCCCACCCTGGTATTCGACCTTGAAACCATCCCCGATGCCGATGGGCTGCGCAAGCTCAACGGCTGGGGCCAAGAGGTCTCGGACCTGGAAGTGGTGGAACGCGCGCTGGCCGCGCGCCGCGAAGCCGTCGGGCACGATTTCCTGCCGCTGCATCTGCACAAGGTTGCGGTGGTGGGCTGTGTGTTCCGCGACGACCAAGGCTTTCGCGTCAAGACGCTGGGCCAGGCGGACGACCCTGAAGCCGCCTTGCTGGCCGGTTTCTTCAAGACGATCGAACGCTATACGCCCAAGCTCATCAGCTGGAATGGCTCGGGCTTCGACCTGCCCGTGCTGCACTACCGCAGCCTGATCCTGGGCGTGCCCGCGCCCCGCTATTGGGACATGGGCGAAGAAGACCGCGATTTCAAGTTCAACAACTACATTGCCCGTTATCACACGCGGCATCTGGATTTGATGGACGTGCTGGCCAAGTACAACGGCCGCGCCAACGCGCCGCTGGACGACCTGGCCAAGCTGTGCGGCTTTCCCGGCAAGCTGGGCATGGACGGCAGCAAGGTCTGGGAAGCATGGCACACCGGCCGCGCCGACGAGGTCCGCGCCTATTGCGAAACCGACGTCGTCAACACCTGGCTGGTGTACTGCCGCTTTCGCTTCCTGCGTGGCGAGCTGGACCGCACGGCGTATGACGCCGAGATCGCCCTGGTGCGCGATACGCTGTCCGCCAGCGACGCCCCGCACTGGAAGGAATACATGGCGGCGTGGGACGCTACCTGACGCCACCCGGCGCCGCCCCGAGGCGAGCTTCGGCGTGGTGGATCAGGATCAGAACGGGGCCTTCCAAGGCTCCGTTTTCACGTCTGGCACGCACGCAATCGACTGAAACATGGAACGCGACGGCGAAACCCCGTTGAAACCGGGCCGACAGCACAATGGCCTCGCTTTCTTCACTTTCAGGAGACACACATGTCCCGATTCGCTATTCGCTCCAATTTGGCCGCTCTTGCTTTTGTCGCCGCGACGGGCGGTTGGGTGGCTGGCTCCGCCATGGCTGCACCCCCGGCGCCGGCCGACGGTGGCCTGGCCGCCATGCATCACCAAGGCCCGCGTGGTGGCGAGTTCCACAAGGGCATGCGCGACGGATTGTTCATTCCGGGCCTGGGTCCGGTTTCCAAGGCGCAGGTCGACCAGCTGAAGTTGGACGACAAGCAACAAGCGCTGTTCAAGACCGCGCAGGACGGCCAGCGCAGCCTGCACGAGGCGATGCGCGCCGCCGGCGCCAAGCGCCACGACCTGCTGAAGTCGCAACTGGACAGCGGCAAGCTGGACCCGCGCGCGCTGGCGGCGCAGTCCGAGCAGTCGCACGACGCGTTCGGCCCGCAAGCCAAGCAGGTGCGTGACCAATGGCTGGCGGTGTGGGACAGCCTGAACGACACGCAGCGCGGCCAGGTGACCAAGATGGTCAAGGACCGCGAAGCCAAGATGCAGGAACGTCACGCCAAGATGGAAGGGCGCCACGGCAAGGGCAAGCCGGGTATGCCGCCGCCTCCTGCGGCCGGTGCGGATGCTCCTCCGCCGCCCGCGCCCTCGGCTAACTAAGCCAGTCCCGTCCGCCGCCTTTGTGGGGTGGACGCGGGCAAGACCAACCCCGACACGCCACGCGGCGTGCCGGGGTTTTTTATTGGGCTTGGATTCGACTCTGCCAGGATCGGCTCTGCTTGAATTCGACGCTACGTCCCGCGCCCCAACTTGATGCATGGCGCGCCGTTGGCATGTCGGCGCTTGCCCGCTTGTAGTGCACGCACCGCGCCATCTTGAACCATGACGGGCGGTGCAGGACGCGCCGGGCGGGCGCACCAGCCTGTCTATCAGCTTGCAGCCAGCGGTTTGTCACCCGAATGAAACCTGGCATGGACATTGCTTGAAGGGAATAGAGCCGGCACCTACCGCAGCAAAGCCGGCCAGACGGATGCGCCAACGGCCGTCCTCCTCCTCGTTAAATCCGATCAGGACTCCGCACCATGAAGAAGACGTTGCTAGCCTTGCCTTTTGCGCTTGCCGCTTGTTTCGCCTCGACGGCCCAGGCCGAACCCACCGATCTTGGAGGCGGTTTTTCTCTTAGCGGTAACGCCACCATCGCCAGCGACTATCGCTTCCGCGGCTATTCCCAGACCGACTTTCGGCCCGCCGTGCAAGTTGGCATCGACCTGACCCATAGTTCGGGCTTCTACCTGGGCAACTGGAACTCCAACGTCTCCGACTTCGTGTTTACCGACGGCAACCTGGAAATGGATTTCTACGGCGGCTGGAAGGGCGACGTGGGCGGCGGCTTCACGCTGGACGCCGGCGTGCTGCATTACTACTACCCCGGCTCCAGCTCGCCCAAGGGCGGCAATTACAACAACACCGATCTCTACCTGGGCGCGTCCTACGGCAACTACTCGCTGAAGTATTCCTACACGCCCAGCGACTTTTTCAGCACGCCCGACAGCAAGGGTACGTGGTACCTGGACGGCACGGCCACGTTCGACCTGGGCGATGGCTGGGGCCTGCTGGGACACCTGGGCTATCAAAAGCTGAAGAACCAAACAAACATGGACGGCGATTCCATCGGCCACTACGTGGACTACAAGCTGGGCGTCACCAAGGACATCAAGGGTTGGGTGCTGGGGCTGGCGGCCGTGGGCGCCACCAAGGACAACTGGCTGCCCACCAAGTACGGCCACCCGTCCGGCCGACTGGGTGCGGTGTTCTCGGTGGCACGTACGTTCTGATCGGTAATCCGTGGCGGCGCTTTGATGGGCGCCGGCGTTTGGGGGGATTGATGGAGACTGCCTGATGGGGCAGTCCCCTTCAATTCCCCCTTTTTTTATCATTGGCCTGCGCGCTTTTGAGCGGTTGCAGCGGGGCTGTCAGGCGGGCCGGCACGCGCGCCCCAGGTCGGGGCAAAAATCGCGCGCGTTGCACACATCGCAATAATTGCCTCTAATGGGCGCGCACAAGATGCGGCGGGCACGTTCCGCGCATCAGCCCGGCCGCTATTGTTGGCGGCCGGCGATTCAAGGAGCTTTGAGCGCAGTGACTATCGATTTCGAAGAAGCAATCAAGCCTTTTTCCTGGATGGAATACGAAGGCAACTTCTCGGTAAGCCTGAATGTCGGGGAATACAAGGAAGAAGTTTTCCGCCGCAGACGGGTAGAGGGTTTCCTGGGGACGGGCTACGACTGGACCTCGCTGGCGGTCGTTTTTCTGACCGAGAAACAGCCGGACCTGGATGAGTCGATCGATTTCGATCCGGAAGCCGATACGTTCTGCGCTTATTCGTCCGATAGCGAAGCGCTTAAGGCCTTCGCCCTGGCGTTCAAGGCTGCGTGCGAAGACAAAAAGCTGATTCAAGATCTGTTTTCTCGCGCCGAGCTGGACTGATCCGCGCCCAGGATAAAAATATACTCACGGCGTCAGAACAATATCCTGGGCGTCTTGATGATCGAAACCCGTTTGTTGCGGCAATTTGTCGCCGTGGCGGAAACCCTGCACTTCAATCGCGCGGCGCAGCGCCTGCACATGGCGCAGCCGCCGCTCAGTCAGGCTATCCGCCGGCTGGAAGCGGAGATCGGCGCGGCGCTGTTTGTACGTACCAATCGCAGCGTGGCGCTGACCCCGGCCGGCGCGGCGTTCCTGCAATCAGCACGCAGCATTCTGGACGCGCTGGACGACGGCGTCGCCCACACGCGGCGCGTCGCCCAAGGCATGGACGGCCACCTGACGCTGACGTTCATCAACATTGCGCCGTATCCCGCGTTATTGCGCGCGTTGCGGGACTTCCGTGGCGCGCATCCCGCCGTGGCCTTCACGCTGCAAGAGGCCACCACGCAAGAGCAGGTGCTGGCGCTTGAGGCCGGCCACGCCGATATCGGCTTCATGCGGCCGCCCGGTACCACGACGCCCAGCCTGCGATTCGAATCGCTGCTGCAAGAACCCATCCAAGTGGCCTTGCCCGCCGGGCATCCCCTGCAAGCGCGCGCGGTGGTCGAGCTGGCTGCATTGAAAGACGAGGACTTTGTGGCGTCGCCCCGACGGCTGGGCCAAGGATTTCACGATCAGTTGATCCAGCTTTGCCAGACGGCCGGCTTTGTTCCCCGGGTGGCGCAGGAAGCGCGCCAGTTGCAGACTGTGGCGGCGCTGGTCGCGGCGGGCTTCGGGGTGGCGTTGCTGCCCACATCGGTTGCTCAGGCGGGACGCGCCGACGTGGTGTTCCGGCCACTGGCGGCCGATGCGCCGGCTGCCTTGTTGCAGGTAGAACTGTTGATGGCGTGGAATCCCGCGCGGGATTCTCCAGTGCGGGATCGCCTGCTGGACGTTGTCCGTTCAGTGACGCAAGACGCGCAGCGCGAGTAAATCGGTAAGACGTACACAGTCTTATTCGTGCATGAATAAGATATTTTACGAATAGTAGGCGGCGCCCTAAGCTCGGCAACTGTCATTGTCGAGCCCGGAAGCCTCATGCCCATCGCCGTCTATCTCTTCTCTGTTTGCACCTTCGCTTTTGGCCTGTCGGAGTTTGTTGTCGCGGGCCTGGTGTCTGCGATGGCCGATAGCCTGCACGCCCGCATTGAAGCGGTGGGCACGGCGATCGCGGCCTACGCTTTTGGCGCTGCTATCGGCGCACCGCTCCTGACTGCGTGGGTGGCGCACTGGCGAGACCGCCGCATTCTGGCCTGCGCGATGGCGATATTGGCAGTGGGCAGCGGCTTGATGAGCGTGTCAGCGACGCTGCCCGTCTTGCTGGGCGTGCGTTTCGCCGTCGGCTTGGCGCATGGCGTCTTCATGGCCGTGGCGTCCGATGCGGCGACGCGGCTGGTGGAGCCGGCACGCGCGGGCCGCGCCGTCGCCGTCGTGTGGATCGGCCTGACCGTGGCGCTGGCGCTTGGCGTGCCGTTGGGCACGTTCCTGGGCAGCCTGTGGTCCTGGCGCCTGGTGTTCCTGGCGATTGGTGTGTTGGCCTTGGTGGGGCTGGGCGGGCTGCTGTGTTGCATGCCGGGTCGGTCGACTGCGCCGCAGCCGGATGCACAGTCGGGCTCACAGTCGGGCTCAAAGTCGGGCTCACAGCCGGGGCAATTGGCAGGCCAGGGGCCAAGCCGACGGGGCAGCGTCCCGCCGCGACCCCAAGCCGGCTCCGGCATGGCCGCAGGCTTGCGCGCCATTGCCCACCCGCGCATGTTGATGACGGCCGGCGTCGGTGCGCTGGTCAGCGTGGCGACGTTCTGCTTTTTCACCTACGTGTCGCCCTACCTGTTGCAGGTCACCGGGGCCGGCGTGCGGCAACTTAGCACGGCCATGCTGCTGTTCGGCCTGTTTTCCATCGGCGGCAATCTGCTGGGCGGGTATCTCGCGGACCGCATGGACCCCGACCGCGCCGCCATGCTGGCGTTGGCGGCCCTGGTGGCAACCATGCTGGCCCTGTTCCAGTTCCGCGCCTCGTCTTGGGCCGTGCTGGCGCTGGCGGGGGGGCTGGGCTTGGTGTTCTTTTGCATCGTGACCGTGCTGACGCTGCGACTGCTCAAACAGGCCCAGCATTACGTGCCGGCGTTCACGGCGGTGGCGGCGGGCTTGAACATCGCCTCTTTCAACCTGGGCACCGCTGTGGGCGGCGGGCTGGGCAGCCTGACCATCGCCTGGGCAGGACTGCCCGTGTTGCCGCTGGCGGGAGCCGCGGCAGCATTGGCCGCCATGACGGCGTTGTGGTGGCAATCGACTTGCGCCGACATCACGCGGACGGCTTGACGGCGCACCTTGGTGCACCGGGCCGTCCGCCCCGGCCTTCCGGCCCCGTCAAAGACCATTTCCGGGAATGGGCGCAGTCCTTCTACAATCATGGGTTGCGTGTAATTCTGGACTGCGTGAGATGTCAGACGTTTTGAGTATTGAGTCCCTGGATCTGGAAGCCAGGGGAATCGCCCGCCGCGACGGCAAAGTCGTGTTCGTGGAAGGCGCGCTGCCGGGTGAACGGGTCACCACCGTGACGCTGCGCCGCAAGCCATCCTACGAAATCGCCCGCGTGGACGAGGTCATGCGCCCGTCGTCGCAACGCGTCCAGCCGCGCTGCCCGCACTTCGGGGTCTGTGGCGGCTGCGCCATGCAGCATCTGGAACCCAGCACGCAAGTGGCCATCAAGCAACGGTCGCTGGAAGATACCTTCTGGCACGTCGGCAAGCTGCGCCCCGCGCTCATCCTGCCGCCGCTGCAAGGCCCCACCTGGGGCTATCGCTACCGCGCGCGCCTGTCGGTGCGCGTCGTGCCCAAGAAGGGCGGGGTGCTGGTGGGCTTTCACGAACGTAAAAGCAGCTATGTGGCCGACATGCGCGAATGCCATGTGCTGCCGCGCCACGTCAGCGACCTGCTGTTGCCGCTGCGCGAGATGATCGGCTCAATGTCGGCGCCCGACCGCATGCCGCAAATCGAGGTGTCGTTGGGTGAAGGCGTGACGGCCCTGGTGCTGCGCCATCTGCTGCCCCTGACCGACGGCGATATCGCCATCCTGCGCGCCTTTGCCGCCAAGCACGACGTGCAGTGGTGGTTGCAGGCCAAGGGCCCGGAAACGGTGCACCCGCTAGAGCGCGAGCATGCCGACACGCTGTCGTACACCATGCCCGAATTCGGGCTGCGCATGCCGTATCGGCCCACCGATTTCACGCAGGTCAACCACGCCATCAACCGCGCGATGGTCTCGCGTGCGCTCAAGCTGCTGGACGTGCAGCCCACCGACCGTGTCGCCGACCTGTTCTGCGGCCTGGGCAACTTCACCTTGCCGCTGGCAACCCAGGGCCGCGAAGCCGTGGGCGTGGAAGGCAGCAAGGCGCTGACGGATCGTGCATTTGACGCGGCGGCGCGCCATGGCCTGGCCGAACGCACCAGCTTTGCCACCTTGAACCTGTTCGAGGTCGACGCCCACTGGCTGCGCAGCCTGGGCTATTTCGACCGCATGCTGATCGACCCGCCGCGCGAAGGCGCGCACGCGGTGTCGCAGGCGCTGGCGGAATTGTCCGTGCAAGAGCGCCCGCGCCGCATCGTCTACGTGTCCTGTAACCCGGCCACGTTGGCGCGCGACGCGGCCATTCTGGTGCACGAAGGGGGCTATGAATTGAAGAGCGCCGGCGTCATCAACATGTTCCCGCACACGGGCCATGTGGAATCGATTGCGGTGTTCGAATCGTTAGACGCCGAGGGCGTGGCCGAAGTCAAGGAACGCGCACGCCAGCGCGCCATCCAGGCCGAAGCCGACGCCATCGCGGCAGAAGAGGCCAAGGCGCTTGCCGCCGCTGAAAAAGCGGCCGCCAAGCAAGCGGCAACCGATGCCTACCACGCGCGCGTTGCCGCCGAGGCTGCCGAAGCGGGCGTTGTCGGCCAAGCCTCCGAAGCCGACGTTGCGCAAGCCGACGCCGACACCGTCGCGGAACCCGTCGCGCCAGTAAAAGACTGATAGGCGCCAGTGCGGGTAGGGGCGGCGCTGCTAGTGCGAGCGCCCCAGCGTTTCCAGGATGGGGCAATCGGGCCGGTCGTCTCCGTGGCAGTTCTGCGCCAGATGCTTGAGCGTGGCGGCCATGTCGTGCAGGGCTTCGGCCTTGCGCTCAAGCTCCTGCACATGCTCCAGCGCAATGCGCTTGACGTCCGCGCTGGCGCGGCTGCGGTCCTTCCATAGCGCCAGCAACTCGTTCATTTGCTCAACAGAGAAGCCAAGGTCACGCGCGCGGCGCACAAAGCGCAGCGTGTGCAGGTCGTGGTCGCTGTAGACCCGGTAGCCGGAATCCGTGCGCACCGCCGGCCCGATCAACCCGATGCTTTCGTAGTACCGGATCATCTTGGCCGAGATGCCCGAGCTTTTTGCGGCTTCGCCGATATTCATGGTCAGGCTCCTGGTATCAAACGTGAGCGGTGCGCGGCCGGAACGCTTTCAAGCGCAACGCGTTGCCCAGCACGAAGACGCTGGACAGGGCCATGGCACCGGCGGCAAAGATGGGCGACAGCGACAGGCCGAAGGCGGGGTACAAGGCGCCGGCAGCCAGCGGGATCAGCGCGGCGTTGTACGCAAACGCCCAGAACAGGTTCTGCCGGATATTGGCCAGCGTGGCGCGGCTGAGCGCGATGGCGTTGGGCACGCCGTGCAGGTCGTCGGCCATCAACACGACCGAGGCCGCCTCGATGGCCACGTCCGTGCCCGTGCCGATGGCAATGCCGGTATCGGCGGCGGCAAGGGCCGGTGCGTCGTTGATGCCGTCGCCCACGAAGGCGACCTTGCGGCCGCCTTCGCGCAGCGTTTCAATCGCCTGCACCTTGCCGTCCGGCAGCACTTCGGCGCGCACCTCGTCAATGCCCAATTGACGCGCAACGGCGGCCGCGGTGTAGCGGTTGTCGCCGGTGATCATCGCGGTCTTCAAGCCCTGCGCATGCAGCGCGGCAATGGCTGACACGGCGGACGGCTTGATCGGGTCGGTCACGGCCATCATGGCTGCGGCCTTGCCGTCGACCGCCACGTAGATCGGGGTCTTGCCTTCGTTGCCCCAATCGGCGGCCTGCGCGCCAAATACGCTGACATCCACGCCGCGTTCGGCCATCAGCCGCGCCGCGCCCGCCAAAACCTTGTGGCCCGCCACGGCAGCTTCCACGCCTGCTCCGGTAATGGCGGCAAAGCCATCGGCGGGCAGCAGCGCCATCTTGCGATCCTTGGCGGCCGCCACAATGGCCAGCGCGATGGGATGCTCGGAACGCGCCTGCACCGACGCCACCCATTGCAGGACGTCGTGTTCGGTGTAACCCGCGGCCGGCGTCAATTCGGTCAGCGTCGGCTTGCCCAGCGTCAGCGTGCCGGTCTTGTCAAACGCCACCACGTTGACGTCGCGCAGGGTCTGCAAGGCGTCGCCCTGGCGGAACAGCACGCCCATGTCGGCCGCGCGCCCGGTGCCCACCATGATGGACGTGGGCGTGGCCAGCCCCATCGCGCAGGGGCAGGCGATGATCAGCACCGCCACCGCATTAACCAGCGCGTGCGACAGCGCGGGCGTGGGGCCAAGGAAGAACCAGGTCAGGAAGGTGAGCAGGGCGGCCGCCATCACGGCCGGCACGAACCACGCGGTGACCTGGTCAACCAACGCCTGGATGGGCAGACGCGCGCCCTGGGCGGCTTCAACCATGCGGATGATGCGGGCCAGCATCGTGTCGGCGCCGGTATGCGTCACGCGCAGCGTGAAGCTGCCCGACGTGTTCAACGTGCCGCCGGTGGCTTGCATGCCTGGCTGCTTTTCGACGGGGACGGGCTCACCCGTCAGCATCGACTCATCCACATACGAATTGCCTTCGATGATGTCGCCGTCCAGCGGGATCTTTTCGCCGGGGCGCACTATGACGACGTCGCCCGTCTTGACCTTTTCGATCTCGACATCAAAGGCCTGCCCGTCACGCATGACACGCGCCGTGCGCGGCTGCAAGCCGATCAAGCGCTTGATGGCCGCGCCGGTCTTGCCCTTGGCGCGCGCTTCCAGCATGCGGCCCAGCAGAATCAGCGTGACGATGACTGCCGCCGCTTCGAAATAAACGTTGCGTGCCGACTCGGGCAGCCAGCCGGGCGCGAACGTTGCCACCACGGAATAGCCCCACGCGGCGCCGGCGCCCAACGCCACCAGCGAATTCATCTCGGGCGCCCGCCGCCACAGCGCCGTAAAGCCCTTGGTGAAGAAGTGACGGCCGGGCCAGACCAGCACGGCGGTCGTCAACGCAAACTGCAACAGCCAGCTATTTTGCTGGCCTATCGTGCCCAGCACCCAATGGTGCATGGCGGGAATCAGGTGCGATCCCATTTCCAGCAGGAAGACGGGCAACGTCAGCACCAGCGCCACGGTGAATGCTCGTTGCAGGCGCTGGGCTTCGGCATCGCGCGCTTGCGATTGGCGTTCGGCATGGTCGTCCTGCGCGGCGATGGGCCGGGCTTCGTAGCCCATCTTCACAACGGCATCCACCAACGCCTGCGGCTGCGCGGCGTTGGCATCAAACGACACCAGCGCGCGCTCGGTGGCCAGGTTGACCTGCGCCTGGGCCACGCCGGGCACCTGGGTCAGGGCCTTTTCCACGCGTTTGACGCACGACGCGCACGTCATGCCTTCAATGGCAAGTTCCAACTGAGTGGAGGAGGGGCTGGCAACGCTCATGGCTGTTCTCTGATTGAAGGGGAGCTTGCAGTTTCATCCTTCCCATGGTGGGAAGGTCAAGGCGGATTTTACGCTTGACCTTGCCATGATGGGAATGTTTAAGCTGCGAAGCATGGCGTGCGAAATCTGTTGCGCGCCGCCCCTGACTTTACGGAGAACCACCATGAGCATCGAATTCCAAGTCCCGGATATGACCTGCGGCCACTGCGTCAAGACGATCACCGGCGCGGTGACGCAAGCGGCACCTGGGGCCACCGTTACCGTCGACCTGCCGACGCACCGCGTCACGGTGTCCGGCACGGACCAGGCCGACAAGGTAGAAGCCGCCATCCGCGACGCCGGCTACGAGCCTGCCCGGGTCTAAGCCACTGAGCCAACGAAGGGCGGTTATGATAGGAACCGCTTTTCGATTCTCAATGTCTGATTGCAGAAAACTATCGATCAATTAAGTTTATTAAATTTGATTAATTGATAGCCGGCATTTATCATTCTTTCCATGGTGGTTAAACAAACCCCGCTACCGCTACCCAAGGAGAGATTTGAATGCTGCAAAACCGCGAAGGCCAACGTGTCCCGAACGTAACGTTCCCCGTCCGCGAGGACAACACGTGGAAGAAGGTCACGACCGACGATCTGTTCAAGAACAAGACGGTTGTCGTCTTCTCGCTTCCCGGCGCTTTCACGCCGACCTGCTCGTCCACCCACTTGCCGCGCTACAACGAACTGGCCCCCGCGTTCTTCAACGCCGGCGTCGACAGCATTGTGTGCGTGTCGGTCAACGACACCTTCGTGATGAACGAATGGGCCAAGGACCAGGAATCGGCCAACATCACCTTGCTGCCTGACGGCAACGGAGCTTTCACCGAAGGCATGGGCATGCTGGTCGACAAGAGCGACCTGGGCTTCGGCAAGCGCAGCTGGCGCTATTCGATGCTGGTCAAGGACGGCGTCGTGCAAAAGATGTTCATCGAACCGGAAAAGGAAGGCGACCCGTTTGAAGTGTCGGACGCCGACACCATGCTGGCGCACGTTGCACCGACGGCCAAGAAGCCTGACCAGGTGGTCGTGTTCTCCAAGCCGGGCTGCCCGTTCTGCGTGGAAGCCAAGGCACTGCTGGACGAAAAGGGCTACGCCCCGATCGAAATCCCGCTGGAAAACAAGGTGCGCGGTCGTGTGATCGGCGCCGTGTCGGGCAAGGGCACCGCGCCCCAGGTGTTCATCAACGGCACGCTGATCGGCGGCCTGGAAGACCTGAAGGCGCACTTCGCCTAAGGGCTTCGGGCAACCGCCCAAAGCAGCCGGGCTGGGGCAGCGCCCCGTGCCCGGCCGGTGAGGGCAGGCGGTAGCCGAAAGACCGCCTGGCCCGCACCGGCCCGAGCTTCCCTTTTTACGCACCCTTACTGCATTCCTTTTGCGACCCCGAAGCGGCGTCGCCGGACGGTGTTCGTCCCAAGGATGCGCAACAAGGCGGAACTCGCCTTTAGAAACCTTGCTACCCGCAACAGGGGAACCACAGTCATGAAAACTCTGCATACCGATATCGCCATCATTGGGGCCGGCACGGCTGGTCTGGCCGCTTATCGCGCCGCAAAGGCGGCGGGCAAGCGCGCCCTGCTTATCGAAGGCGGCCCCTACGGCACGACTTGCGCCCGCGTGGGCTGCATGCCTTCCAAGCTGTTGATCGCCGCCGCGGAAGCGGCGCACAACGCCGCGCACACCGACGCCTTTGGCGTGCACGTGGGCGGTGAAATCACGGTGGACGGCGCGGAAGTCATGGATCGCGTCAAGCGCGAACGAGGCCGCTTCGTGGGCTTCGTGCTGGATGGCGTCGAGAACATTCCTGCTGAAGACAAGCTGCGTGGCTATGCCCGCTTTGTCTCGGATACCGTGCTGCGGATCGACGATCACACCGAGGTGCATGCATCCCGCGTGGTGATCGCCACGGGTTCGCGGCCGTCGGTCCCGCCGCCTTTCCGCGCGCTGGGCGACCGCCTGGTGGTGAACGACGACGTCTTTGCGTGGGACGACCTGCCGCGCCGCGTGGCGGTGTTTGGCCCCGGCGTGATCGGGCTGGAACTGGGCCAGGCGCTGGCGCGGCTGGGCGTCGATGTACGCGTGTTCGGTGTCAGCGGCAGCCTGGGTGGCATCAGCGATCCGCAGGTCCGCCAAAGCGCCCGCAAGATCTTCCAACGCGAGTTCTATCTGGACCCGGATGCCCGGGTGCTGGAGACCACGCGGGTGGGCGACGAAGTGGAAGTGCGCTACGTCACGCTGGATAACGCCGAACGCATCGAACGCTTTGACTACGCGCTGGTCGCCACCGGCCGCCGCGCCAACGTGGACGGTCTGGGCCTGGAGAACACGTCGTTGGAACTGAACGTGCACGGCGTGCCGGTGTTCAACCGCGAAACGATGCAGGCAGGTGATTCCGCCATCTTCATCGCGGGTGACGCCAACGCCGACGCGCCGTTGCTGCACGAAGCCGCGGACGAAGGCCGCATCGCCGGCGAAAACGCCGCGCGCTTTCCCGATCTGCAAAACGGGCTGCGCCGCGCGCCGCTGGCGGTGGTGTTCTCGGACCCGCAGATTGCGTTGGCGGGGCAGGGTTATGGCCGTCTTATCCCCGGCACGTTCGTGGTCGGCGAGGTGGACTTCAGCGACCAGGGCCGTTCGCGCGTCATGCTCAAGAACAGGGGCCTGCTGCACGTGTACGCCGACATCGCCACGGGCCGTTTCCTGGGCGCTGAAATGGTCGGCCCCAGCGCCGAGCACATTGGCCACCTGCTGGCCTGGGCGGTGCAGCAGGAACTGACGGTGGCGCGCATGCTGGAAATGCCGTTCTACCACCCCGTCATTGAAGAGGGCCTGCGCACTGCGCTGCGCGACGCGGCCGCCAAGCTGGCTGCCGCCCGTGAGTCCGTGTGCAGCGAAACGCAGGAACAAGAAACGGTTTGACTGTGCGAAGCAGGGGCGGCGGCCCCTGAATGAGAAAGGCCCGATCCATCAGGATCGGGCCTTTTTTTTCAAGTCGCCGAAGACCGGGCCGGCGTAGCCGACTAGGTCTTGGTCGCCTTGGTCGCCTTGGTCGACTTAGTCGTCCGATTGCTTCTTCGGCACCGGGAACGGGTTTTCGCGGTACTGCAAGGTGAAGCCGGCGCGTTCGTCCTGGCCCAGTTCGCGGGCAAGGTAGGGCATGGCTTGCTTCAGGCCTTCGTGCAGCGTCCACGGCGGGTTGATCAGGAACATGCCGCTGCCATGCAGGCCATAGCCGTCAATGGTGGCCTTCTTGACCGTCAGCGTGGCATGCAGCCAGCTCTTGACCTTCAGGTTTTCAAAGTGACGCGCCATTTCGCTGGCTTCGCGACGCTGCACCAGCGGGTACCAGACAGCGATGGTGCCGGTGGCGAAGCGCTTGATGCATTCCTTCACGGTGATCAGGGTGCGGCGATAGTCGTGCTTGTCTTCGTACGACGGGTCGATCAGCACCATGCCGCGCCGCGTGGGCGGGGGCAGCAAGGCCTTCACGCCCTCGAAGCCATCATCGCCATAAATCGTGGTCTGGCGTTGCGCCGTGCGGCCCTGGTGTTCCAGGTTGACGACCAGCGTGTCGATTTCGGTCGGGTGCATTTCAAACAGGCGCAGGCGGTCGGACGGGCGCATCACATCCAGCGCCAGCCACGGCGAGCCGGGATAGCGCTTCAAGCGGCCATTGGTGTTGTAGTCGCGAATGCGGGCGACGTAGTCGGCCAGCAGCGGCGGCAGGTCCTTGGCTTCCCACAGGCGGCCAATGCCTTCCTCGAATTCCGAGGTCTTGTTTGCCCAGTCGCTTTCCAGGTTGTACAGGCCGGCGCCGGCGTGGGTGTCCACGACCCAGTAGGGCGCGTCTTTTTTGTTGAAGTAGTCCAGGGTGTGGACCAGGATGGCGTGCTTGAGCACGTCGGCGTGGTTGCCGGCGTGAAAGGCGTGGCGATAACTGAACACGGGGCGTTCTGCCTCAGTCGGCCGGCCGGATCGCGGCCAGCTCGTCGGTGAAAATGCCGTCGATGCCCCAGTCCAGCAGCAAGCGGGCGCGTTCGGGGTCATTGACGGTCCAGGCCGCGATTCGATAGCCGGCGGCGTGCACGGCGTCGATCAATTCGCGGGTTGCGTCTTTTTGGTTGATGTTCAGCGCAACGCACTTGTATTTGGCAAGGCGTTCGCGCCAGTCGGCGGGCACCTTTTCCACCAGCAGGGCGCGCGGCAGTTCGGGGGCGGCTTCCAGCGCCGCTTGCAGTGCTTCTTCAGCAAACGAAGACAGCAGCGGGGGCACGCTTGCGGCTTGCCACAGCTGCTTGCAGGCCAGTGCCACGGCGGCGCCGGTTTCGGCTTCGCGACCCGGGCAGGGTTTGATCTCGACGTTGCTGGCAATGCCGTTGGCCGCGGTGTAGCGGGCCACGGCGGCGAAGGTGGGCAGGGGCTCGCCCGCGTAAGCGGCCGAGTGCCAGCTGCCGAAATCCAGTTGCGCCAGTTCGCTGTAGGTCTTGGCGGCGGCCGGGCCGGTGCCGTTCGAGGTGCGGTCGACGTCGTCGTCGTGCATCAGCACCAGCACGTTGTCGCGGCTCAGTTTGACGTCGTATTCGAACATCGTGAAACCGTGCTCGGCGCCCACGCGCATGGCGGCCAAGGTGTTCTCCGGCGCCAGACGACCGCCGCCGCGATGCGCGATGTAACGGGAATAGGGCCAGGAGGGTAGATTTGCGGTCATGTTGGTGATGCTTGGGGTTCTTGGGGACAGGGTTGCAAGGATACTCCTTCTTGGGGGGCGATTCGGCGCTGGGCCCCGCCGCTGGGCGCCAGCCAGGCGCTGCGGCGGGGTGGCCCCTTTTTACTTGGACGCCACTTTGCCCTGGGACACATCCATGATCATCCGGCTGGCCAGGTACAGGCGCGGCACGATGCTATTGATCTGAATGTATTCCGCGTCATTCGAGTGCGCACCGAAGCCGCTCAAGCCCATGCCTTCAACGACCGGGCCGCGCGCCTTCAACGCCGCGAACGCCGCGTCCGTGCCGCCGCCGCTGGCCCGGTCCACCACCTTCAACGGCAGGTCCAGTTCCTGGTAGACCTTGACGCCATGCTGAGCCAAAGCGCGCGATGCGTCGGTGGCTTCCAGCGGCGGGCGGCGTACTTCGAACTTCACGCTGACCTTCGATTCGGGCAGCAGTTTTTTCTGTACGCGTTCTTCCAGCGTTTTCGCCAGGGCGTCAAAGTCGGACACGCGCAAGGCGCGCGCATCGGCCTGCGCGCTGGCCTGGCCCGGGATCACATTGCGATTGGTGCCGGCCTGCGCCACCGTCCAATTCAGCTTCAAGCCTTCTTCGGGTTTGGACAGCTTGTCCAGCTGCAGCAGTTGGTGCGCCAGTTCATAGAGCGCGTTGACGCCGCCCTCGGGCCGCGCGCCCGCGTGCGAGGTCTTGCCTTGCACCGTCAGGTATGCCGCGCCGATACCACTGGTGGCCAGGGTCAGGCGGGGTTCGGTGCCGCCGCCTTCAAACGAAAACACCGCGTCCTGGTCGGCGCCCAGCCGCGTGATGGTGCTGCGCGCGCCCGGCGAGCTGATCTCTTCGTCGCCGTTGATCAGCACGGTCAGCGTGCCGAAATCTTTAAATCCCAGCTTTTGCAGCATCGTCAGCGTGTGGATGATCGTCGCCACGCCGTGCTTGTCGTCGGCAATGCCCAGCCCGTAGGCCTTGTCGCCGTCAACGCGGAACGGCTGGTCTTTCAGCATGCCGTTGCGGTAGACGGTGTCCATGTGGGCGATCAGCATGATCTTCTTGGTGCCGCTGCCCTTGAACTCGGCATGCACCATCGGGCCGACCTTTTCCGGCGTGTCGTCCAGGCGGAACACATCGGTGGCGGGAATGATCTCTACCGTGCCGCCCAGCGCCTTCAGGCGGTCGCGGATCAATTCGGCGATGCGTTCGACGCCTTCCACGTCTTTGCTGCCCGATTCAATGTTGACCAGGTCGCGCATGGTGTCCAGCATGGCTTGTTGCTGGGCTTTGGCAGCGTCGTGCACGGCGGCCACCGGCGCGGCCAGCGCCCCGTGCGCCCCGCCCAGGAAGGCGAGAGCCAGGCAGGCGGGCAGGACGTGCTGGCGGAAAGAGGTAAGCGGCATTGATGGAACCCTTTATAAAGTTGCACAGGAAAGGGCGTCGGCGAACGGCCGGCGTCGGGGCGTGGCACGGTGATCGGCTGGCCCCACGGGGCAAGATACGGGTGGCCACGGGGGGCGGGAACGGGAATTTCCCGGGTTGACGGTGCGGCGCTTCGGTGGGAAGCGGCGCGTCGGCGCCCGCCTGGGAAGAACCTGAAGAGAATCTAAAGGCCCGATGCAAGTGAGAAATGCTAAAATCCGCCCGCTGATCCGGTAATAACCGGTATGGGAATAGGGCGAATCAAGTTCGCCCTTTTTTTTGCGTTTTCTTTTGCGTTTTCGTGCGGCTTTGGGTGGACACCCCCGAAGCGCGGCAACAGGGATTCCATGTTCGAATTTATTCGCAGCCATCGGCGCTGGATGCAGCTCATCCTGCTGCTTCTGATTGTGCCGTCCTTCTTCCTGGTCGGAATTCAAGGCTATGACAGCTTCATGCGCAAAGAGCCGGAGCTGGCCACGGTCGCTGGCCAGCCGATTTCTCGCGCCGAGTTTGATCAGGCGCACCGCAACCAGCTTGAGCAGATGCGTCAGCGTCAGGGCGCCCGCTTTGACCCGGCCGTCTCCGACACGCCCGCCTTGCGCGAAGGCCTGCTGAACCAGCTGATCAATCAGCGTTTGCTGGCCAACGTTGCCGTGGACAACCGCTTTAACGTGTCGGACGAAACGCTGCGCAACACCATCGCCGCGATCCCCGAAGTCCAGGACAACGGCCGCTTCTCGCCCGAGCGTTATCGCCAGGTGCTGGCCGCGCAGGGCATGTCGCCGACCTCGTTCGAAGCCGGTCTGCGCCGCGATCTGGCCGTGGGCCGCGTGCTGGACCCGGTGGGCCAATCGGCCCGCGCACCCGCCGAAGTGGTCGCCTCGCTGGAATCGGCGTTGACGCAACAGCGCACCGTGCAATTGCGCCGCTTCGCCGCCGAAGACTATCGCTCGCAAGTGACCGTGACGCCGGCCGATATCCAGGCCTGGTACGACGCCAACAAGCAGCAGCTGCAAATTCCCGAACAGGTCCAGGTGCAATATCTGGTGCTGGACGAAGCCGCCGCCACGCAGGGCATCCAGGTCAAGGACGAAGACCTGACGGCCTATTACGAGCAAAACAAGAACCGCTTCGGCCAGCCGGAACGCCGTCGCGCCAGCCACATCATGATCGAGCTGGCTCCTGGCGCCTCGGAAGACGCTCGCAAGGCTGCGCGCGCCAAGGCCGAAGATCTGGCCAAGCAAGCCGCCGCCGATCCGGCCAAGTTCGCCGAACTGGCCACCAAGAATTCGCAGGATGCGGGCTCTGCCGCCAAGGGCGGCGACCTGGGCTGGTTAGCGCCGGGCATGTTGTCCGGCCCGCTGGAAAAGGCCATTTTCAGCCAAACCAAGGACCAGGTGTCCGGCGTGGTTGAAAGCCCGGCCGGCCTGCACATCGTCAAGGTCACCGAGATCCAGCCCGCCGCCATCAAGCCGCTGGCCGAGGTCAAGGACCAGATCACCAATGAAGTGCGCAAGCAACTGGCCGCCGTGCACTTTTCGGAAATGGCCAGCCAGCTGAACAAGCAGGTCTACGACCAGCGCGACAGCCTGCAACCGGCCGCCGACGCGGTGGGCCTGAAGCTGCGCACCGCCTCGGGCGTCACCCGCGAAGGCCTGCTGCCCGCCGACAAGGCCGGCCCCGGCTCCGCCGCGGACAGCCCGGATGCCGAACTGCTGGACAACCCGCGCGTTCGCCAAGCGCTGTTCTCGGCCGAAGTGCTGCGTGAAAAGCAGAACTCGGGTGTGATCGAACTGTCGCCCGCCGTCATGATGGCGGTGCGCGTGGCCAACATCGAACCGGCCCACGTGCCTGTGTTGGACAAGGTCAGCGATTCCATCCGCGCCCGCCTGCTGCAAGAGCGTTCGGCCGAAGCCGCCAAGAAAGCCGGCGAAGCCGCGCTGGCGGCCGACAAGGCCAATCCGGCCGCCGCGCCGGAAGGCTTCTCGCCCGCCGTGACAATTTCGCGCCAGGACCCCAAGGACTTGCCGCAGCCGGTGGTGGATGCCGCGATGCGTCTGCCGTCCACGCCGCTGCCGGGTTACACCGGTGTGCAATCGGGCGCCGACTACACGCTGGTTCGCCTGGAAAAGGTTGAAGCCGGTTCGGTCGACGCTACCGCCAAGGACCGTCTGGCGCAGCAGTTGTCGGGCGGCCTGGGTCAGGCTGAAATCGAAGCGCTGCTCAAGATGCTGCGCGAACAGTACAAGGTGCAGGTGCTGCCCAGCGCCGCCGACGTCATTCGCGGCGATCAGCCGCAGGCAGCGGGCTGATCCGTCAGTACCCGGGGCCTTGTCGGTAAGGCCCCGGCCCTTAGGTTTTTAGTTCAAGAGTGGCTGTAACGTCGGCCACACGTTGTCCAGCAATTGGGCCTGTGCATCCTCGTTAGGGTGGATGCCGTCAGCCTGGAACATCGCCCGGTTTGTTGCCATTCCCTCCATCAGGAATGGCACCAGCCGGGCGTTTTCATTTTGGGCAACCGTGGAAAACAACTGCGCAAAGCGTTGCGAGTAGTCCCGGCCGTAGTTGGGCGGGATCTGCATGCCCACGATCACGACCTTGGCCTCGGCTTGCTTGGCAGCCTGCGCCATGGTGCGCAGGTTTTGTTCAGTCATCGTCAGCGACAAACCACGCAGCGCATCGTTCGACCCCAGTTCCAGCACCACGACGGCCGGCGCATGCTGGCGCAGCAGTGCCGGCAAGCGCGCCACGCCACCGCTGGTGGTGTCGCCGCTGATGCTGGCATTGACGACCTGGTACTTAGGGTATTGTTCGGAAACCCGCGCTGCCAGCAGCGGCACCCAGCCCGTGCCGCGCTTGATACCGTATTCGGCGGCCAGGCTGTCGCCCACCACCAGTACCGTGCGAGGCGCGGAACCCTGGGCTGGCACGGCGGTCTGAGCGTGGGCGGGAAGCGCCATGACGGCGAGACTCAGGGCGGACGTAAGACGCAGAAGGGAAAATAGGCGCATGGATAGCAAGAATTCGATCGAGGTGAAAGGGCTGGGCAAGCGGGTCGCCGATGCCGGCGGGACGCTTTCTATCCTGGAAGGCATTGATTTTACGGTCCAGGCGGGCAGCGCCGTCGCAATCACCGGAAGTTCCGGCTCGGGCAAGTCTACGTTGCTGGGACTGTTGGCCGGGCTGGATGTTCCCAGCGTCGGCAGCGTCCATCTGGCCGGCCAGGACCTGTTCGCGCTGGACGAAGACGGCCGCGCGCGCTTGCGGGCGAACCATGTGGGCTTTGTCTTTCAGTCATTCCAGCTGTTGCCGAACCTGACGGCGCTGGAAAACGTGATGCTGCCGCTGGAGTTGGCGGGCCAACCCGCGCGCGAACCGGCCCAGGCCATGCTGGAACGCGTGGGCCTGGGTGCGCGCTTGCACCATTACCCGCGCACGCTGTCGGGCGGCGAACAACAGCGCGTGTCGCTGGCGCGCGCCTTCGTGGTCGAGCCCGACCTGCTGTTTGCCGACGAGCCCACCGGCAGCCTGGACGCCGCCACGGGCGTCACCGTCATCGATCTGATGTTCGACCTGCACCGCGAACACGGCACCACGCTGGTGCTGGTCACGCACGACCCGCAATTGGCCGCGCGCTGCGCACGCCAACTGGTGTTGGCGGCGGGCCGGATGGTGCAGGGCGACTGACGCGCCCGGGCGGCCCCGGCCCCGGCCTTGCCTTACTTGGCCTTCGACACCGCCTGGTTCCACGCTGCAACCACCGCTTCGTACTCGGTGGCGGCCGCTTCCTGGCTGACCGGGAAGATCTTGATCGACGCCAGGTCGGGCAGGGTGGTCAGGCTGGCCACGGCCACGTCCGTGCGGGTCGGGCGGCGAAAGTTCTTCACCAGCTGCGCTTCCTGCGATTCCTTGCTGAGCAAGCCGTCGTACAGCGCCTTGGCCGCGTCCAGGTTCTTGGCGCCCTTGATGATGAACATGCCTTCGGGCGCCAGGTAGCTGCCCTCGGTCGGGTAGACCAGCTTGATCTCTTTTTGCCCGCCCGCCACGTATTCCTGCGCCGCGTATTCCAGCGTCATGCCCACCGCATATTCGCCCGCCGCCACGCCCTTGTAGGTGGTTCCTGACGACGCGGTAACGACGGCATTGGCGGCGATCTTGTCCAGCCCGGGCTGACCGAATTGCTTGTACAGCCCGTACACCAGCATGTACGCCGTGCCGCTTTTCGACGGATCGGTAATCGCAAACTTGTTCTTCCACTGTGGCTGCATCAGGTCCGACCAGGTGGCCGGCGCGGGCAGGCCCTTCAACTGGCGTTCGTTGACCATCATCACCATCACGTGCACGTTCGTGCCCACCCACAGGTCGTCCGGGCCACGGAACTCGGCCGGAATCTTGTCCAGGTCCGCCGAACGGTAGGGCTGCAACTGCTGGCGATACGCGCCCAGCGTGCCAAAACCGCCGCTCCAGAAAAGGTCACCGCGCGGGTTCTGCGATTCGGCTTCGATACGCTTCATCATCGTGCCGGTGCCGCCGGTGACGGGCTGCACGTTCAGCTTGGGGCTCTTCTTTTTGACCGCGTCCAAGGCGGTCTCGATGGTTTCCGTATTGTTCGACGAATACAGCACGACGTTCTGGGCGTGCGCCGCGCCGGCGGCCAGGGTTGCGGCCAACAGGCTGGTCTGGATCAAGTGCTTGATTTGCATGGGTAACCTTTAGAGCTTTAGGGGGTTATTTGCCGGAGAACAGCTTGATGCGAAACGCCTTGACCGACACGATGATGGGCAGCACGATCACCGTGACCAGCGCCGCGCCATAGGCCGACGCCATGCCCAGCCTGCCGCCGTCAACCTGGCGGAAGATGGCGATCGGCATGGTTTCCAGGCCGCCGCTATAGGCCACGATGGACGCGGACAGTTCCGAGATGGTCGTCAGCCACATCAGGATGGCGGCGGAAATGATCGATGCCTTCATGGCGGGCAGGATCACCTTGAAAAACGTCATCAGCGGCGACACGCCCAGGCTGATCGACGCCTCTTCGATGGAATCTGGAATGTTGAACAGCACGGACGACGCGTTGCGTACCGCGAACGGCAGGCGTCGCACCGTGTAGCACAGCACCATGATGCCGGCGGTGCCCGCCAGCACCAGCCAGCCCGTGTTGAACGTCTGCACCAGCGCAATGCCCAGCACCGTGCCCGAAATCGTCAGCGGCAGCACCACGATGTAGTCCAGCACCTGCGTGAAGGCGCTGCGTTTCTTGATCGTCAGGTAGCTGACCAGCACCGCGAACGCCACGCCCAACACCGTCGCCAGGGAGGCGAACTTCAGCGAATTCAGGATCGGTTCGGGCGCCCCGTGCAGCGCGCGCTGCATGCTGGCCAGCGACCACTGGCCCCATTGCATGACCGGCCCGCTGGTCTTGGTGAACGCGGCGATGAACACGATGATCAGCGGCAACATCGACACCAGGATCACCAGGCCCACGCCACCCGCGTACAGCACCGCCGTCCAGGAACGCACCCGCACGGCGGCCGGCGCGCGGCCCTGCGTCATGGTGTAGACCTTGCGTTCCACCACGCGCTTCTGAAAAAACAGCACGATGGCCACGATGGCAATCGACACGACCGACATGGCGCTTTGCAGCGTGGGGCTGCCGCCCATTTCGCTGACGAAGGTGTTGTACGTCATGACGGACAACAGCGGCACGCGGCTGCCCAACAGCATCGCCAACGCAAAGTTGCCCACCACCAGCGTGAACACCACCAGCGCGTTGACCAGCACGGCGGGCAGCAGCACCGGCACCAGTACGCGCAAGCGCGTCAACAATGGCGGCGTGCCCAGGCTGAGGCCCGCTTCTTCAAGCTGTCCGTCAAAGCCGCGCAACGCGGCCAGCACGCCCAGGTAAATGTAGGTGTAGTAGACGAGCGTCATGGAAAACACCATGCCCGTCCAGCCGTAGAACGATGGCAGCGAAATACCCACGTCGCCCAGCAGATTGGTCAACAAGCCGTTATTGCCCAACAGCAGCAGCCAGGACTGGCCCACGATGATCTCGGGAATCACGATGGTCAGCACCGGCAGGATCGCGACAAGGTTCTTCAACGGAAAGTCGTAGCGCGCCACCAGGTACGCGAACGGCACGCCCACCAGCACGGTGCAGGTAGTGACGGCCAGGCCCAGGATCAGCGTGTTGCCGAACGCCTCCAGGTATTGCGAATCGGCCAGCAACGCCTTGAAGCCGTCCAGCGTGAAGCCGCCATCCTGACCCGTGATGCTGTTGCCGAACAGCACTCCCAGCGGATACAGCACAAAGAAAAGAAGCAGGACCAGGCTGATCGCGGTCAGGATGCCCCAGGGCCACCATTTGATTTTCATGGCGCGCGCGTCCTCAGGCGTTGACGACGCGGCTGTCGGCGGGGATCAGCACCTGCACCGACTCGCCGGGCTGGAACTGCGCCACCATGTTGCCGGCGTGCAGCTCGACGCGGATCTCCGTGCCGTTGTCCAGCGCGATGCGGTAGGCGGTCTTGAAGCCGAGGTATTGGCGGCGCAGCACCTTGCCGGGCAGCGTATTAGGCACGTAGGGCGTGGGGGCCATCAGCGCCAGCTCTTCGGGGCGCGCGATCAGCACGCCGTTGGCATCCAGCCGCGCGCTGCCTTGCACCCCATCAAAGCCCAGCCCGCACAGTTCATAGCGCACATGCCCTTGCGGGGCGCCGGCCAGCCCGGTTTGCGCGGGCACCGGGATGACGTTGGCCGACCCGATGAAGTCGGCCACGTAGGCGTTGACCGGCGTGCCGTACAGGTCTTCCGGCGTGCCCAGTTGTGCAATGTTGCCGTGGTCCATGATGGCGATGCGGTCCGACATGGCCAGCGCTTCTTCCTGGTCATGCGTGACAAATACGGTGGTGATGCCCGCTTCCCGCACCAGGTCCAGGATGACGTCGCGCATCTGCAAACGCATCTTGGCGTCCAGGTTGGACAGCGGTTCATCCATTAGCAGCACGCGCGGCCGGATCACCAGCGCGCGTGCCAGCGCCACGCGCTGGCGTTGGCCGCCGCTCATCTGGGCGGGGTAGCGGTCAGCCAGTGCCAGCAGGCCGACGTTGTCCAACGCCTCGTTCGCGCGCCGCGTGATCTCGGCGCGGGCAACGCCCCGGGCGCGTAGCCCATAGGCCACGTTGTCGAACGCGGTCTTGTCCGGGAATAGCGCGTAGTCCTGGAACACCATGCCGATGTCGCGGCGGTGCGCGGACACGTGTGTCACATCGTCCTGGTCGAACAGCAGGCGGCCGCCATCGGGCGCATAAAAGCCCGCAATGCAGCGCAGCAAGGTGGTTTTGCCGCAGCCGCTGGGTCCCAGCAGCGTGTAGAGCGCGCCGTCGGGTATGTGCAGTGACAAATTGCTCAACACCTGCTGTCCGCCAAATGTCTTGGCGATGCCGTCTACCGTAATCGATGCCATGTCAGTTCCTGCTTGGGTTCCCGGCATCATAGGAACGCGCCCCGGCCGCGACCAGCAGTGTTTTTTAAGGCATGGCGTTAGATTTTCTAAGAGGTCGGCCACGCCGCTATCCCATAGAATGCGGCAGAACAGAACAGGACAGGTGTGGCCCGGCCACGCCGCCAATAATTAGACGACAAGGGAAATCGTGGGAAAGAGCAGCACACACTGGCGCCCGGCGGGCGTGCGGGCGGGCGGCCGCTGAAATGGCGGGGCAAATCCTGCCGCCGCTCAAAGCCCTGCGCGTGTTCGAAGCCGCGGCGCGGCTGCGCAGCTTTACGGCCGCTGCCGACGAACTCAGCATTACGCACAGCGCGGTCAGCCAGCAGATACGCGTGCTTGAAGACTATCTGGGGCAGCCGCTGTTCGCCCGCGAGGCGCGTGGCGTGGCGTTGCTGCCGGGCGCGCAGGCATATTTTCCTGAAGTGCAGGCCAGCCTGGAACGCATCGCCGCCGCCACGGCCAAATTCAAGGCGCCCGCCTATGGTGGCGTGCTGCGTGTGTGCGCCACGCCGTCGCTGACCATGAAGTGGCTGATCCCGCGCCTGTCCACCTTCCAGGGGCAGCACCCCGGCATCGATGTACAGCTGACGACACAGGCCCGTCCTTATCTGGACCGGGGTGGCGACACGGGCAGCGACGTGTTGATCCGGCACGGCTTCATGGCGCATTCCGAGCTGGCATGCGTGCACTGCCTGGACGACTTTCACGTGCCCGTGGCCTCGCCGCGCTTTATCGAGCGCAACCGCTTGCGGGCGCCCGCCGATTGCCTGGGCCATCCGCTGCTGAAGATATCGGGCGGCATGGACCACTGGCCCCGCTGGTTCGCGCTGGCCAAGGTGGATGTGCCGCCGCAATTGCCCGGGCCTGTGTTCGACCACCAATTCCTGTGCATGCAGGCGGCCATGAACGACCTGGGCATCGCGCTGGCGCCGTGGTGCCTGCTTGAAGACGATATACGCGCCGACCGATTGCGCCCCTTGTTCGAGCAGCCCCATCTGCCCAACGCCGGCATCCACGCGCTGTACCGTCAGGACGGCCCGGCCGCCGCCGCCGCGCAGCTGTTCATCGCGTGGCTGTGCGCGCAATCGCCCAGCCTGCCCACCTCCACCTGAACCGAGGCACCCATGTTTGAATCGTCCGCCGTACCCGGCTTGCATTGGCGCGGCATCACGCCGCCGTTGTCCCTGTCCGACTACCAGGTCATTGCGTTTGACATGGACTCCACGCTGATTTCCATCGAAACGCTGGATGAAATGGCGGACCTGATGGGCAAGAAGGCCGAGGTGGCGGCGCTGACCGAAGCCGCCATGCGCGGAGACCTGGTGGACTACAAGCAAAGCCTGCGCGATCGCGTCGCCTTGCTGGCCGGGATGCCGCAAGCCTGGCTGGATAAGGTCTACGACGAACGCGTACGCATCAATCCCGGCGTTGAAACCTTGATCGCGGCCTGCAAGGCGGCGGGCTTGACCTGCCTGCTGGTCACCGGCGGCTTCACCTGTTTCACCGACCGGCTGCGCGCCCGGCTGGGGTTGGACGACGTGCGCGCCAATGTGCTGGAGGTGGTCGACGGGAAACTGACCGGCAGGCTGCTTGCGCAGCCGTGGGGCGATATCTGCGACGGCGAGGAAAAGCGCCGCAAACTGGAGCAGGTGTGCGCGCAGCGCGGGGTAGGGCTGGACCGCGCGATCGCGGTGGGAGACGGCGCGAATGACCTGCCGATGATGCGCGCCGCCGGGCTGTCCGTCGGTTATCGGGCCAAGCCCGCCGTGCGCCAGGTCGTCAATGTGGCCATCGACGAGGGCGGATTGGACCGCTTATTAGAGATCCTGACGAAAAAGGCGAAGTAAGCGGCGTTTTTAGACTTAATCCAAATTGATACGAAAAAATCTTCAGAGTAGTCTGATTGACAACCGAGACATGGAATTGAAAACGGCGCATTGCGATACGCGCCGCGATGCCAAGGGGATACCAAGGTGATGTCTGGGGAGTGCCCTCTGGCGGGCAAACGCGCTTGCCAGACGTTGCCAACGCCCTGGAGCCGCCATGATGATTCGTTGTTCAGCGTTTGTTGTGTTTGTCGTCGCCATGCTTGCCCCCATGGCGGTCAGCGCCGCGGGGGGCATCATCCGGTTCTCCGGCATGATTGTCGAACCCACCCGTTGCCAGGCCAGCCCGTCGCGCGAAGCTGCGCGGACCACGCCGCGCATCGTCTGTGCGGCTGCCGCCGGCCGCCCGGCCACCGCGACCGACAGCGTCGTCAAGGTCAGCACGAAGGCATTGCAGCCCTTGCCTGGCAGGGGCGGTGCGCGCGATGTGCCGCACCGGCTGGTCACACTGGAGTATCTGTGATGCGATGCGCGCGGCCGTAGCACGGCCGGCGCGCGCACTGAACGCCCCTGATCAGATCAGGCCGCGTATTTCCACGGCGGGGTCAACGTCGGCCTCGTAGTCCACGCCATCGATCTCGAAACCGAACAGGCGCAGGAATTCCTGCTTGTAGCCGGCAAAGTCGGTCAGCTGATAGATGTTGTCGCTGGTGACCTGGTGCCAAAGCGCCTGCACGGCTTCTTGAACCTTCGGATCAAGTTCCTTGTAGTCGGCGCGCAGGCGGCCCTGGGCGTCCAGGATCGGCGTGTCGCTGCACAGGCTGTCGCGGTACAGGCCATACACCTGTTCGATGCAGCCTTCGTGCGTGCCTTGCTCTTTCATGGTCTTGAACAACAGCGACAGGTACAGCGGCATCATCGGGATGGCCGAGCTGGCCTGCGTGACCACCGCTTTCAGCACCGACACCCGGGCGTCGCCGCCGCGCGCGGCCAGCTTGGCGCGGATATCCAGCACCTTGTCGTCCAGGTCTTTCTTGGCGGCGCCGATCGAGCCGTTCCAATAGATGTCGTGGGTGATCTTTTCGCCCAGGTAGGTGAACGCGGTGGTCGTGGCCCCTTCGGCCAGCACGCCCGCTTCAAGCAGTGCGTCGATCCACATCTGCCAGTCTTCACCGCCCATCACGGCCACGGTGGCGTCGATCTCGGCCTGCGTGGCCGGCTCCAGCACGGACTCCTTGACCACTTCGCGGTCGGTGTCCAGGCCGCGCAGGTTCACGGCGTGGCCGATGGGTTTGAGCGTGGAGTTGAACACCTGGCCCGTCTTGGGGTGCGTGCGGCGCGGGGCGGCCAGGCTGTAGATGACCTGGTCAACCCGGCCCATGCCTGCCTTGATGGCGGCAATGGTCTTTTGCTTGATCTCGTCCGAGAACGCGTCGCCATTGATGCTTTGCGCCGCCAGGCCGTGCGCCTGGACCGCCTTGTGGAAAGCGGCGGTGTTGTACCAGCCCGGCGTGCCGGCCTTGGCGGCGTCTGCCGGGCGTTCGAAAAAAACGCCCAGCGTTTCCGCGCCACAGCCGAAGGCCGCGCTGATGCGCGCCGCCAGTCCATAGCCGGTGGACGCGCCCAGCACCAGCACGCGCTTGGGGCCCCCGGCGATGGGTCCTTGCGCCCGGACGTAGTCGATCTGCTTGTTGACGTTGGCCTCGCAGCCTACGGGGTGGGTGGTAACGCAGATAAAGCCGCGCACGCGGGGCTTGATGATCATGAAGACCTCGTTCGGGGAAATGCCGGATGCCGGGAAAGCCGATGCGCCAAAGCGCAAAAAGCGTCGAGCATTGTACGGGAGCGGCTTCGCGCGCGCTGGCGGGCGGGGCGGGTGGGCAGGAAAGGCCCGCGCTTAGCGGGCGCCCGCGCGGGCCGCCGCGGCGCTGATCACCATGCTGCGCCGCCATTCGATCAGGCCGATGCCGATGCCGCTGGCGCAGATGATCGCGATACCCAACCACGTAAGCGGGTCGGGAAAGTGTCCCCAGACCAGCCAGCCCACCGACGTGGCGCTGATGATTTGCAGGTAGATGAAGGGCGCAAGCGTGGATGCCGGCGCGCGGCGGTAGGCGGCGATCTGGAATAGATGTCCAACCCCGCCCGTCAGGCCGGTCGAAATCAGCAAGAACCAATCGAATGTGGATAGTGATTGCAAAACGGGCAGGGCGGCCGGCAACACGAAAGGCAGGGTCAGCGTGAGGCAGGTGGTGCCCACCGCGCCGCTCCAGATCAAGGACGTGAACGGGTCATCGCCCGCCACGCGCCGCGTGGCAATGAACTGCGCGGCGAAGCAGCACGCGGTCAGCAGGCCAAAAATGGTGCCGATGGGATGCAGCCCGCCGCCGGGACGGATCACGATGATGACGCCGATAAACGCGATGCCCGCCGCCACGAAGCGCGACAGGCGGGCGGGCTCTTTCAGAATCCAGGGTGCCAGGGACAGCACCAGCAGGGGCGCCAGGAAGTTGATGGCCGTGGCCTCGGCCTGCGGAATGTAGCTGAGCGTCGTGAAGAACATCAGCGTGGCCAGGAACATGGAGCCGCCGCGTATCAGTTGTTCGCGCGGCTTGTTGCTGCGCAGCACACGCAGCCCGCGCGCCGGCAACACCAGCGCCAGCACCAGGATCAGGTGCACCACGTAACGGAACCACGACAGCACCAGCAGCGGCACGCCCGCGTTCATGACCCACTTTCCGCTGGCGTCCAGACAGGACAGCGTCCACATCGATAGCACCAGCAGCAAGATCCCGACGAGCGGGCCGCGCGAGGCGGGAGCGGGGGCTTGTGGGCGACCTGGATCGGCCGGGGGCATGGACGGGCTCCTGATGGGGAAATGGGCGGCTGCCATGATACGCTCATCGCGCCGGGGGAACAGGCCAATGATCGAACTACGTAACGTCGAAACTTTTTTTTGGGTCGCCACGCTGGGCAGCTTTCGCGCCGCGTCCGACAAGCTCAACACCACGCAACCTGCCGTGTCGCAGCGCATCGCCTCGCTGGAAGCAGACCTGGGCGTGCGGCTGTTCGAGCGTGACGCGCGCGGCGTCAAGCTGACCGCCAAGGGGCACGAACTGCTGTCGCACGCCGAACGCATGCTGCAAGTGCGGCGCGATATGTTCGAGGCGGCGCGCGAGCAGAACGTCATGACCGGCACGGTGCGTATCGGCGTGGCGGAAACCATCGTGCAGACGTGGCTGCCCACGCTGATCGAACTGATCCATTCCACCTATCCCGCGCTGGTGCTCGAGATCGAGGTGGATACCACCCACGTGTTGCGCCCGCACCTGATGTCGCGCCAGATCGACCTGGCGTTCCTGATGGGGCCGGTGCTTGAGGCCCGTGTCGAAAACCTGCCGCTGTGCAGCTACCCGCTGGCCTGGGTGGCCAGCCCCACGCTGGACCTCGGCCCCGAGCCGCTGACGCTCGAACGCATCGGCAAGCTGCCCATCATCACGTATCCGTCCAACAGCTCGCCGTACCGGGTCGTGCGCGACATGCTGACGCGCGCGGGCGTGGCCTCGCCGCGTATGTATGGCAGTGCGTCCATGTCCATGGTGGTCCGAATGACGCAGGACGGCATCGGCACCAGCGTGATCGCGCCGGTGTTCCTGGGCAAGGAACTGGCGCGGGGCGAACTGCGCATTCTGCGTGTGCAGGCCGACCCCTTGCCTGAACTGAGCTTTACCGCAACCTGGGTGCAGGGGCCGGATAGCCACGCGGTCAGGGTGATTGCGCAGATGGCGCAAAAGGTCGCGGCGCAGGCCGGAGACGGCATTCCCGCCTAGGTGTTTTCCCCCAGAGGGGGCACGGAGCCATCCCGCGTTCCGGGCAGCCGGACACCCGTCCCTGCCTGCCCAACCGCCTGAAAAGCCGCGCCAGGCCGTCGTTTGCGTAAACGGCCCGACAACGATTCGGCGAGACCCAAGAAATATTTATACCCCCACATCGCAACATACGATTGGACGCTTGCCGCCCCGGACGATGCAATGGCGAAACAGCAAAAATGCAACGCCTGGATACACAGTGCGGGGGAAAAGCATGAACCATCTTTCGAGCCTATTCCGGACCTTGGCGCCCAGCCCTCGGCCGCGCCTCGCACGCGATCTTCGCGCCTGATTACCTGAACCAAACCGCGCGCGACACGGGTAACGGGATCCCGCGCGCGACAGACCATCCCGCCAGCCAGGAGTTTTGTCCATGAAGAAGTCTCTTGTTTTTGCAGCCGTCGCCGCCAGCATGCTTGCCGGCGCCGTCCACGCACAGGACCTGCCCAAAACCCAGTTGAAGGTCGTGGGAGGCCTGTCCAACCTGACCGCCTATAACGACTACGAAAAGCCGTTCTGGACGAAGACCATTCCCGAGCTGTCCAAGGGCCAGGTCACGGCGGAAATCAAGGGCTTCAACGAAATGGGCCTGAAGGGCCCCGAGTTGCTGCGCCTGATGTCGCAAGGCGTGATTGAATTCGGCACCGCCACGCTGTCGTACTTCGCCAGCGACAACCCCATCAACGAAGCCATCGACCTGGCCGGCCTGGCGCCCGACGTCAAGACCGCGCGCGCCGTGACCGACGCGTTCGAACCCGTCTACGCCAAGCTCTACGGCGAAGGCAACAACGTCAAGCTGCTGGGCATCTCGACCTATCCCGCCCAGGTGCTGTTCTGCAACGCAGACATCAAGGGCCTGGCCGACATCAAGGGCAAGAAGGTTCGCACCAGCAGCCGCACCACGGCCGAATTCGTTGAAGCGCTGGGCGGTTCCAGCGTGACGATGGCCTTCGGTGAAGTGGTGCCGGCGCTGCAAAACAAGGTGGTCGATTGCGCCATCACCGGTTCGTTGTCGGGCTACTCGGCCAAGTGGTACGAAGTGTCCACCCACCTGGTGGCGCTGCCGATCAACTGGAACCAGCAGATTCACGCCGTCAACCAAAAGGCCTGGGACAAGCTGGACCCCGCCGTGCGCACGTTCCTGCAAGCCAACGTGAAGACGCTGGTGGACAACATTTGGGAAGCCGCTGCCCGCCAGACGCAGGAAGGCTATGACTGCAACACCGGCGCCGCCGCTTGCCCGTTCCCGGTCAAGGGCAAGATGGTTCTGGTGCAACCGTCGGATGCTGACCGCGCGCTGCTCAAGAAGGTTGCGCAAGAAGCCGTGTTGCCCAAGTGGGCAGCCCGTTGCTCGGCACAGTGCGTGAAGGACTTCAACGCCACCATCGGCAAGACGCTGGGCCTGACCGCCAGCAAGTAAGCGCTGGACAGCGCCGCCGCATCGCGCGGCGGCGCGCTTTTCCGCAAGTCATACCGGGCGCTAGCCCGCAGAGGTTCTATCCATGACCCAAACCGAACACTTCCGCCTGCTGGGCGGCCTGTTGCGGCGCGCCGAGAGTTTTTCGCGCGTGGCCGTATGGGCCGGCGGCGCGTTGACGGTGGCCAGCGTGCTGCTGATCTCGTTCGACGTGCTGGCCCGCAAATTCCTGGGTTTCACCACCGGTGGCGCCGACGAGTTGTCCAGCTACGCATTTGCCATCAGCACGTCCTGGGCGCTGGCGTTCGCCACGTTGCAACGCGCCAACGTGCGTGTCGACGTGCTTTATCAATACCTGCCGGTGCGCCTGTCGGCCGTGCTCGACTGGATTTCCATGGTGTCGCTGGCCGTCTTCATGGTGTTCCTGACGTACTACGCCTACGACGTGGTGCAGACCTCATGGGCCCAAAAGTCCGCCGCCAACACCCCGCTGGCCACGCCGCTGTGGGTGCCCCAAGGTTTGTGGCTGTTGGGCCTGGCCTGGATGTGCATCACGGTGGCCTTGATGCTGGCGCGCGCCTCCGCCGCGCTGGTCACGGGCGACATCGAACTGGTCAAGCAGATCTGCGGCGTGCGTTCCGCGCAAGAAGAAGCTGAAGAAGAAGCCGCCGCCGGCGAGCGCATGGTCAAGGGAGACGCAGCATGATTTCCACCGCATTGACGTTGTTGCTGGTGCTGATCGGGCTGTCCATTCCCGTGGGCGCCGCGCTTGGCGTGTTGGGTCTGATCCTGGACCCGCTCTTTTCGATGTTGCCGCTGTCGCGCGCCATCGGTGAAATTTCCTGGAGCTCGAACAACGAGTTCCTGCTGGTGGCGATTCCGCTGTTCATCATGCTGGGCGAAGTGCTGCTGCGCGCGGGCTTTGCCGAACGCATGTACAGCGCGATGAGCCTGTGGCTGTCGTGGTTGCCGGGCGGCTTGATGCACGCGAACATCGGCGCGTCCACCTTGTTCTCGGCAACCTCGGGATCCAGCGTGGCAACCGCCGCCACCGTCGGCACCGTGGCCATTCCGCAAATCCGCAAGTATGGCTACAACGAGCCGCTGTTCCTGGGCAGCCTGGCCGCGGGCGGTACGTTGGGCATCCTGATTCCGCCGTCCATCAACCTGGTCATCTATGGCGTGCTGACCAATTCGTCCGTGCCCAAGCTGTACCTGGCCGGCATCATCCCCGGCTTTGCGATGGCCGCGTTGTTCATGCTGACGGTGGTCGTGGCTTGCGTGGCCAAGCCGTCCTGGGGCGGCAAGAAGATCCATGCAACCTGGGGCCAGCGTCTTGCCAGCCTGGTGCACCTGGCGCCGCCCATGGGCATCTTCTTCCTGGTGGTCGGTTCCATCTACGCGGGCCTTGCCACGCCGACGGAAGCCGCCGCGCTGGGCGTGCTGGGCGCCTTCATCCTGGCCGCCTGGTTCCGCCGGCTGTCCTGGAAGATGCTGCGCGAAGTGATGGAAGGCACGATGCGGTCCACGGCGATGATCATGCTGATCGTCATCGCGGCCAGCTTCCTGAACTTCATCATGTCGGCCACCGGCCTGACGGATGCGCTGACCAAGTCGATCACCGGCCTGGGCTTGTCGCCGGGCTGGATGCTGCTGATCGTGGTGATCTTCTACCTGGTGCTGGGCTGCTTCATGGAAACGCTGTCCATGATGATCACGACGATTCCCATCGTGGCGCCCATCATGATCGCGCTGGGCTACGACCCGATCTGGCTGGGCATCGTCATCATCATCCTGGTTGAAGCCGCGTTGATCACGCCGCCGGTGGGCCTGAACCTGTTCGTGGTGCAAAGCCTGCGCAAGAACGGCTCGATGAGCGCCGTCATCATCGGCAGCCTGCCGTTCGTGGCCGCCATGTTCGTGATGCTGGGGTTGCTGGCGTTCTGGCCCGACATTGCGCTGTGGTTGCCGCGCGCGTTTGGTTGATGGATTGATCAATTGATTGATTGATCGATTGATTGATCGATTGATCGAATGAAGAGACTTTTTGTTTGAACCGGGTGCGGCCCACAGCGGCCGCACCGTTTCCCACCCGTTATTTCCGCAGGACTGATATGAAAGCCGTATTCAAGATCGACGACGCCAATCCCCGCCAGGTGGAAGTGGACTTCAACACCCTGATCGTGGCCGGCTGGGCCGGACGCGACATGGCCGCCATCGAGCACCACATCGAAGAGCTCGCCGCCATCGGCGTGCCGCGCCCGACCAGCGTGCCGCTGTACTACCGCATTGCCGACAACCAGCTGACCCAGGCCACGCAAGTGCAGGCCGTGGGCGAGGATTCGTCGGGCGAAGTGGAAACGTTCGTGTTCGCCGTGGACGGCGAGATGTACGTCAGCATCGCGTCGGACCATACCGACCGCAAGCTGGAAACCGTCAGCGTCGCCATGTCCAAGCAGGTCTGCGTGAAGCCGGTGGCAAGCGAAGCCTGGCGCCTGGCCGACGTGGCCGACTACTGGGACGAATTGGTCATCCGCTCGTACATCGTCGAAAACGGTGAAAAGGTGCTGTACCAGGAAGGCCCGCTGTCCACGCTGCGCACCCCGCAGGACCTGATTGCCGGGTACACCGGCGGCGCCGCCGTGCTGCCGCAAGGCGCGGGCATGACCTGCGGCACCGTGGGCGCCATCGGCGGCATTCGCGCCGCGGCGGACTTCACCATGGAATTGTTCGATCCGCGCCGCCAACGCACGATCAGCCATCGCTATCATGTCGAATCGCTGCCCGTGGTGGCCTGATTCCGTTTCTGCATGGCATTGAACGCCGGGCGCGCCTATTCAGGCTGCGCCTGTCGGCACTTTTACGCCGCTAGGCGGCACGAGGACAATGATGGTTTCGACCTTGAATGATCTGACCTTGGCCCTGAACGAGGGCCGTACCAGCTCGGTCGCGCTGACCGAACTGGCGCTGGCGCGCGCGCAGGATGCGGCGGGCGAGGGCGCCCGCGTTTTCACCAAGCTGTATGCCGAGTCGGCATTGGCGCAGGCGCGCGCCTCCGACACCCTGCGGGCGGCGGGCATCGTGCGTTCGGCGGTGGAAGGGCTGCCGATCAGCATCAAGGACCTGTTCGACATCGAAGGCGAAACCACCATGGCCGGCTCGGTCGCGCGCGAAGGCGAGCCGGCGGCTGACGCCAACGCCGACGTCGTGCAGCGCCTGATCGCGGCCGGCGCCGTCATCATCGGCCGCACCAACATGACCGAATTCGCGTATTCGGGCCTGGGCATCAACCCGCACTACGGCACGCCGCTGAACCCGTACGACCGCGCCACCGGCCGCATTCCGGGCGGCTCGTCCTCGGGCGCGGCGGTGTCCGTGGCCGACGGCATGGCCGTGGCCGGCATTGGTTCCGACACCGGTGGCTCGGTGCGCATTCCGGCCGCGCTGTGCGGCCTGACGGGCTTCAAGCCCAGCGCCTGGCGCGTGTCGATGCAGGGCGTGCTGCCCTTGTCGGCCAACCTGGATTCCATCGGCCCCATCGCCGCCAGCGTGCGTTGCTGCGCCGAGCTGGACGCCATTCTGTCAGGCGACGGCGGTCCCGTGCCCGAGGCCATGGCGCTGCGCGGTCTGCGCCTGGCCGTGCCCACCACGCTGGCGCTGGACGCCATGGACAAGCACGTGGCCGACAGTTTCGCCGCGGCCGTGGCGCGGCTGAAGGAAGCCGGCGCGCTGGTCGACGAAATCGCCATTCCCGAGTTCGCCGAAGTTGGCGGCATCAACAGCAAGGGCGGCTTCACGGCGGCCGAAGCCTGGGCCTGGCACCGCGACCTGATCGCGCGCGCCGGCAAGCGCTACGACCCGCGCGTGGTCTCGCGCATCATGCGTGGCCAGGACATGAGCGCCGCGGATTACATTGATTTGCTGGATGCGCGCGAAGCGTGGGTGGCGGCGGTGGATCGCCGCATTGCCGGCTACGACACGCTCATCATGCCGACCACGCCTATCGTGGCGCCGGCGGTGGCCGACCTGGTCGCTTCCGACGAAGCCTATTACGCGGCCAATGGCCTGATTCTGCGCAACCCCACGCTGATCAACTTCCTGGATGGCTGCGCGCTGTCGCTGCCTTGCCATGCGCCGGATACGGCCCCCGTGGGCTTGATGATCGCCGGCAGCAACGGCGCCGACCGCCGCATCCTGGCCGTCGGCCTGGCCATCGAGGCGCTGCTTGCCGGGCACTGATCGCCCGGTGCTTCACAACTGCATCAAGAGGATTTTTCATGTCGCCCGTCGACGTCGTACGCAATAGTGTCCAACTGGCCCGCCAGGCGCGTCTGGACGCGCGCAGCGGGCGCCTGACCGGCCCCACGGCCAATCTGGCGCCGGGCCACGTCCAGGCCAACCTGGCCATCCTGCCGCGCGCGCTGGCAGCGGACTTCCTGCATTTCTGCCAGCGCAACCCCAAGCCTTGCCCGTTGCTGGCCATGTCCGAACCCGGTAACCCGGCCCTGCCGGAACTGGGTGCAGACATCGATATCCGCACCGACATCCCGCGCTACCGCGTCTGGAAGAACGGCGAGCTGGTGGCCGAACCCACCGACGTGCGCGATATCTGGCGCGACGATCTGGTGTCGTTCCTGATTGGATGCTCGTTTTCGTTCGAAGAGGCCATGCTGGATAACGGCTTGCCGGTGCGTCATATCGAGCAAGGCTGCAACGTGCCGATGTACCGCACCAACATCCCGACGCATCCGGCGGGCGCCTTCAGCGGGCCGCTGGTGGTGTCCATGCGCCCCTTGAAGGCGGCGGATGCCATCCGCGCCATTCAGGTCACGTCGCGCTTTCCGTCGGTGCACGGCGCACCCGTGCATATTGGCGACCCGGCGCTGATCGGCATTGCCGACATCAACCAGCCCGACTACGGCGACGCGGTCGAAATCCGGCCGGGCGAAATGCCCGTGTTCTGGGCCTGCGGCGTCACGCCGCAATCGGTGGTGTCGTCGGTGCGTCCGGAGTTCTGCATTACGCATGCGCCGGGGCACATGCTGGTGACCGATCTGGTCAACAGCCGGATGGCGATGCTGTAAACAAAAACCCCATCGCAGCCTGTGTGCTGCGATGGGGTTTTTGGGTTTGTGGTCTGATTTGTGCATCGGGCGTTTCGAAAACGCCCGACCCGCGTGCCGCTTAGAAAATGTGGCGGAAGCCCACGGCGGCGCCGATCTGGTGGTTCTTGCCGGCGATTTCGTCGCTGGCGGCGCTGCTGACCTTGTTCCAGTCCACCGTGCCGTACACCTGCGAGCGCTTGGACAGCGAATATTCGGCCACCGCGACCAGGGCGTAACGCTTGCCCTTGTCGCCGTCTTCGACCACGTTCTTGCTTTGGTCGTAGTAGCCCGCGCCGGTAATGGCCCAGCGCGGCGTGGCTTGCCACGTGGCGCCCACGAAATAGCCGTTGTCCTTGCGGTCCAGGTTGGCGGTGGTGGTGCCGCCCATGACGGCGTTGACCCAGCCCGTTTCGTCGCGGCCATTGAAGTAGCCGGCGAACACCTTGGTGGTTTCAAACTGGTAGGACGCGTTCAGGTTCCACACGCGCTGGCGCAGGTCGGAATCCAGGCCGTCGTAGGTCTGCTGGTAGGCCGCGCCCAGACCCAGCTTGCCGATCATGTAGCGCAGGCTGGCGCCGTACTGCTGGCCGGCCTTGTGGTCTTCCCAGCTTTCGCCGTTGGCCCACGACAACGCCAACGACAGGTCGCCGATGGTGTTGGAATACTTGGTCATGTTGTTGGTGCGCACGCGCGACATCGCGGCGGGCAACCAGGCGTTCTGATCGTAGTTACCCACGGTCAGCGGATCGAAGTAGTCGGCCAGCAGATCGAACATCGGCGTGTTTTGCAGACCCAGCGTCAGCTGGCCGATGTTGCCGCCGTCCAGGCCCACGTAGGCCAGGCGGCCGAACGTCTTGCCCGTAGCCGACGAATTGCCGTTCTGCATGTTGAAGCCGTTTTCCAGGCGGAAGAAGGCACGGTTACCGTTGCCCAGGTCTTCCGAGCCGCGCAGGCCCCAGCGGCTGTTCGAGATGGCGCCGTTTTCCATCGACACACGGCTGCCGTCTTCGCCCACGCTGCCGGCGCTGGTGCTCAGGTAGCGGATGCTGACGTCGGCGATGCCGTACAGGGTGACGCTGGTTTCCGCCGATGCGGCGCCCGCGGCCAGGCCCAGGCCTGCGGCGGCGAGCGTAAGAGTGATGCGTTTCACTGAGGACTCCTCCTGTGTAGCTGTTTTGTAGTGTGTGACCTGGCTTGTGGCCGGGTTGACCGCGCCGGGCGGATCGTCCGACGTTGGGCCGTTGCACCGACGCTGCTTGATGGCAGCGCGGGTCCGGAGCATTGGCCCAAAAGGTTGGCTGCCACGGCATTGCGCCAAACTGGTGCAAGGGGGCAGCGCCTGGGGATTCTAAAAAAGTTACGGGATGTGCAGGGCCAAATTGTTTTTGGCGTTTTCCCTGGTTTACAGATCAAAAAAATAGTCGCGCGCCGGGATAATGGTGCGATGGTTCCAAAAAAAACCCCGGTCCAGGACCGGGGTTCTTGAAGGTCGGGCCCGGGTGTCCAGGCAGCGACATCACGGCATTACAGCGTCATAGCGTTACAGCGTCATGTGCAAGGGCAGCCATGTGGCAATGCCCGGAATGAAATACAGCAGCAGCACCGCCACAATCATCAGCAGGAACATGGGCATTGACGCCCGCGCGATGTAAGGCAATTCACGCCCGCTCATGCCGGACAGCACGAACAGGTTGAAGCCCACCGGCGGCGTGATTTGTGCCATTTCCACCACGAAAACGATGAAGATGCCGAACCAGATCAGGTCGATGCCGGCAGCCTGCACGGTGGGCAACAGCACGCCCATGGTCAGCACCACGATGGAAATGCCGTCCAGGAAGCAGCCCAGCACCACAAAGAAGACCATCAGCGCCATGATCAGGCCGAACTGCGACAAGCCCAGTCCGCCGATCCATTCCGCCAACGCGCGCGGCAGGCCGATATAGCCCATTGCCAGCGTCAGGAACTGCGCGCCCGCCAGGATCAGCGCGATCATGCAGTACAGCCGGGTGGCGCCCAGCAGCGATTGCATGAACGTCGAGCGGTTCAGCGAGCCTTGCAGCGCCGACAACAGCAGTGCGCCCACCACGCCCACCGCCGCCGCTTCCGTGGCGGTGGCGATGCCGCTGTAGATGGAGCCGAGCACCGCGCCGATCAGCACCATGACCGGAATCAGGTGGCGCGATTGCGACAGCTTCTGCATGAACGACATGCCGGGGTCCGCCGCCGGCACCTGCCCGGGGTTGCGGATGGCCCACCAGCCGATATAGCCCATGAACAACAGCGCAAGCACGATGCCGGGGAAGATGCCCGCGATGAACAGCTTGGCGATCGACACGTCGGCCGCCACGCCGTACACGATCATGATGATCGAAGGCGGAATCAACAGGCCCAGCGTGCCGGCGCCCGACAGCGTGCCCAGGATCTTGTCTTCGGGGTAGCCACGGCGCGTCAGTTCGGGAATGGTCATTTTGCCGACCGTCGCGCAGGTCGCCGCGCTGGAGCCCGACACCGCCGCGAAAATCGCGCAACCGATCACATTGGTGTGCAGCAGCCGACCCGGCAATCGGTTCAGCCACGGCGCCAGACCCTTGAACAGGTCTTCGGACAAGCGCGTGCGAAACAGGATTTCGCCCATCCACAGGAACAAGGGCAGGGCGGTCAGCGTCCAGCTGGACGAAGCGCCCCAGATGGTGACGGCCATGGCGTCGCCGGCCGGACGGCTGGAGAAAATCTCCATGCCGATCCACGCCGTGCCTGCCAGCGTCAGGCCGACCCAGACCCCGCAACCCAACAGCGCGAAGATCGAAACGACCAATAGGGTGATGACAAGAAGTTCATTCATGGGTTTGCTGCGAAGTAGCGGCGGCCACGCCGCGAGAACGACGGATCAATTCGTCGACAAGGGCGACCAGGAACAACACCGTGCCCACCGCCATGCTGATCTGCGGAATCCAGAGCGGCGTGGCGTCGTTGGACGTGGAGATGTCGTTGTACAGCCAGGAGTCGTACGTCAGCTTGATGCTGAAAAAGGCAAAGGCCGAGGCCAGCAGCGAGCCCACGGCCAGCGCAAAAATGTCCAGGCGGCGGCTGCCCGCCGGTGCCAACGAATTGAGCAACAGCGTGACCCGGATGTGTTCGCCGTGCTTGAACGTGCTGGATAACGCCAGGAAACCCGCCGCGGCCATGAAGTAGCCTGCGTACGCATCGGTGCCAGGAATGTTCAGGCTGAGCTGGCGGGCGATGATCGCCGCCAGCACTGAGACCAGAACGCCGATCGTGCACAAGCCGGCCAACAGGCCGGCCGCGCCGTAAAGACCATCTAGAAAGCGGCGCATAAAAAGATCACTGCTTCTTGTAGGCGTCGATCATGGCCTGGCCGTCGGCGCCTGCCTTCTTCAGCCAATCATCCAGCATGCGCTTGCCGATCACCGACAGGCCTTCCTTCAGTTCCACGGTCGGCTTGATGGTTTCCATGCCGTTCTTGGCCAGCTCTTCCTGGTACCACTTGTTCTTTTCCTGCGACAGCTTCCAGCCGCGTTCCTCGGCTTGCGCGGCGGCCTTCTTCAAGGCGTCTTGCGTAGCCGGGTCCAGCGCGTCAAACGCCTTCTTGTTGACGATGATGGCGTTCTTGGGCAGCCAGGCCTGCGTGTCGTAGAACTTCTTGATGTACTCGTACGTCTTGGTGTCGTAACCGGTCGAGGCCGACGACATGTACGAATCGATCACGCCGGTAGCCAGCGCCTGAGCCAGTTCCGCCTGCTGCACCGTGACCGGCTGCGCGCCGACCAGTTCGGCAATCTTGGCGGTGACGGGGCTGTAGGCGCGCCACTTCAGGCCCTTCATGTCGCTGATCTGCTTGATGTCCTTGTTGGCGAAGATGCCTTGGGGCGGCCACGCCACGGCGTACAGCAACGTCATGCCTTGCGATGCCAGCTTCTTTTCCAGGAAGGGCTTTTGCGCCTGGTACAGCTTGAACGAGGCTTCGTAGCCGGTGGCCAGGAAGGGCAGGCCGTCCAGTTCGTAGATCGGGTCTTCGTTGGCGAAGTTGGTCAGCAGGATTTCGCCGATCTGTGCCTGGTTGCCTTGCACCGCGCGCTTGATTTCCGGCGCCTTGTACAGCGAAGCGTTGTTGTGCAGCTGGATCTTCAGCTTGCCTTGCGACAGCGTGTCCACGTCCTTGATGAACGTGGTCAGGTTTTCAACGTGGAAGTTGCTGGCGGGGTAGGCGCTGGGCAGGTCCCATTTGGTTTGGGCCTGTGCGCCCGCGCTGAACGCCAGGACGATGCTGCCGGCCAGCAATGAGATTTTCTTGTACATGGAAGGTCCTTCTGTGCGAATGGTGAAGACGGGTTTTGCCCGATAGGCATTCTTGAAAGAGACTGCTGCGCGGATGACGCGCGGCCTAAAAGCCGTGCCATTCTATGGTGCTGCGCGGCAACAACGCGCACAAAAAATGGGGTTTTACGGGTTAATCCTAGGCCCGGACGCGACACATCGTTGAAGGCTAAAACTTTGCGCGCGCACCGCCCGCGACACCTTTACGCACCGATTTTTCTTCTAAGATTGCGGGATCGAAGCGTGCTGCAGAGGCTCTAGTGAATTTCGTTTTCCGCCGTGATGAATTGCTGGTCGAAGAAGCGTCCAGCGTGTTGCCGGATTTGGCGTTGTGCGAACGCATCGGTCTGGCGTCGCCGGCCTTGCAAGCCATTTGGTCCGTACCCGATTCGCCGTATCGCACGGCGCACGTGGATCCCACGCTTGAAGCGCCCGAGGGTTACGCGTTCAAGAAGCTGCGTTCGCTGTTCGGCGTGCTGGACGATGAACGCATGGCCCTGGCCGGCCGGGCGTATCAAATCGCCGAATGGGCTCGCACGCACCGGTTCTGCGGCGCCTGCGGCACGCCCGCCGAGCGCGTGCCGCACGAGTTCTGCCTGCGCTGCCCCGCCTGCGGCTTTTCCGCGTACCCCCGCATTTCGCCCGCCATGATGGTGCTGATCCGTAAAGGCGACAGCATCCTGCTGGCGCGGCACACCACGACCGCGACTTCGCGCTATACGGCGCTGGCCGGTTTTGTCGAACCGGGCGAGAGCATCGAAGAGACCGTGCACCGCGAAGTCTTCGAGGAAGTCGGCCTGAAGGTCGGCAACCTGCAGTACTTCGGCAGCCAGCCCTGGCCCTTTCCGCATTCGCTGATGGTGGCGTTCACCGCCGACTACGTGTCGGGTGACATCCGCGTGCAGGAAGACGAGATTGCCGATGCGCGCTGGTTCGGCCCCGGCGACCCCATGCCGGACATCGCGCCGCGCATTTCGATTGCCGGCTGGCTGATCCGGGCCAATCTGCCGCAGGGCTGGACGGCGCCATAACGGTGTCATAGCGGCGTCATAACGGCCGCCCAGTGCCCACGTTCCCCCCGCTGGAACGTTCGAACCGCTAGGGGATTTCCCTTGAAATGGCCGTTTACGGCCGTTTTCGGCCGCCCAGGTCATATTTTTTATGGATGAAATACACATAAATTATTAGTATTTCATCCATATAAACTTGGCTTGAGCGTTCCATGAGCCCCACGTTGATCGCCTCGTCAGCCCACTTGGCTGGCGGCAGCGCGCCCGATTTGTCCGAGCTCGAATTCGGCCTGATGATCGCCAGCCACGCCTTTGACCGCTGGACGGTGCGCTGCATGGCAGCCGCCGGCCTGCCGGACCTGACGCCCACCGACGTCATGGTGTTTCACCACGTCTACCACCGGCAACGCGCCAAGAAGCTGGCGGACATCTGCTTCACGCTCAATGTCGAAGACACGCACATCGTCAGCTATGCGTTGAAAAAGCTGGAGCGGCTGGGCGTGGTCAAGGGCGAACGCAACAGCAAGGAAGTTTTCTACAGCGTTACGCCCGACGGCGCGGACATCCTCAAGCGCTACGGCGACATCCGCGAACAATGCCTGACGTCCGGCCTGGATGGGCCGGGCGGGGGCGGGCTGGATTTCAGCCGCCAATTGGCCCACGCCTTGCGCTCGCTGTCCGGCCTGTACGACCAGGCCGCAAGGGCGGCAACCTCACTCTGAACCTGATCGGGCCTGGCCCGGCACACCGCAACCCGACCGCGGCGGCACCCGCCGTGGCCGTTTGTTTTCAAGGATCACGCATGAAGAAGTGGCAATTCTGGATCGATCGTGGGGGCACCTTCACCGATATCGTGGCGCGCCGCCCCGACGGCACCACCACCACGGCAAAGATGCTGTCGGAAAACCCCGAGCAGTATCGCGACGCGGCCGTGGCCGGCATCCGCAAGCTGCTGGGTGTGGCGCCCGGACAGCCGGTGCCCGTGGACCAGGTTGAATGCGTGAAGATGGGCACGACGGTGGCCACCAACGCCTTGCTGGAACGCAAGGGCGAACGCACGCTGCTGGTGACCACGCGCGGGTTCCGCGATGCGCTGCGCATTGCGTATCAGAACCGGCCCCGCCTGTTCGACCGCAACGTCGTGCTGCCCGAAATGCTTTACGAATCCGTCGTTGAAGCCGACGAGCGCGTGGCCGCGGACGGCGAAGTCATTCGCGACCTGGACGAAGCCGGCTTGCGGGCCGGCATGCAAGCCGCCTACGACAGCGGCATCCGCGCCGTGGCCATCGTGTTCATGCACGCCTGGCACGCCACGGACCACGAGCAGCGCGCGGCGCGCATCGCCCGCGAAGTGGGCTTCACCCAGGTGTCGGCCTCGCACGAGGTCAGCCCGCTGATCAAGTTCGTGTCGCGCGGCGACACGACGGTGGTCGACGCGTATCTGTCGCCCATCTTGAAGCGCTATGTGGATCAGGTGGCGGGCGAACTGCCCGGCATCCGCCTGATGTTCATGCAATCGAGCGGTGGCCTGACGGACGCGCACCGTTTCCGCGGCAAGGACGCCATTTTGTCCGGCCCGGCCGGTGGCATCGTCGGCATGGTGCGCACCAGCGAGATCGCGGGGTTTCCCAAGGTCATCGGCTTTGACATGGGTGGCACGTCGACCGACGTGTCGCACTACGCGGGCGAATTCGAACGCGAATTCGAAACCCAGGTCGCCGGCGTGCGCATGCGCGCGCCCATGATGAGCATCCACACGGTGGCAGCAGGCGGCGGGTCCATCCTGCATTTCGACGGCGCGCGCCTGCGCGTCGGCCCGGATTCGGCGGGCGCCAACCCCGGCCCCGCCTGCTATCGCCGTGGCGGCCCCCTGGCCGTGACGGACTGCAACGTGCTGTTGGGCAAGATCCAGCCCGACTTCTTTCCCAATGTGTTCGGCCCCGATGCGAATGAAGCGCTGGACCGCGACGCGGTGGTCGAGCGCTTCACCGCGATGGCCGATGAAGTGCGCGCGGCCACTGGCCGCGAGATGACGCCGGAGCAATTGGCGGAAGGCTTCCTGGAAATTGCCGTGGGCAACATGGCGGAAGCCATCAAGCGCATTTCGGTGCAGCGCGGCCACGACGTAACGGAGTACGCCTTGACGGTGTTCGGCGGTGCCGGCGGCCAGCACGCCTGCCTGGTGGCCGACGCCTTGGGCATGACGACGGTGTTTGCGCATCCGCTGGGCGGCGTGTTGTCTGCCTACGGCATGGGCTTGGCCGACCAGACCGACATGCGCCAAAAGACCGTTGAAAAGGTGCTGGACGCCGGCCTGATGGGCGAGCTTCAGGACGAACTGGATGTGCTGGCCGGACAAGCCGTGGGCGAACTGCGCCGCCAGCATGTGCCCGACGGCGATATCTCCGTGCAACGCCGTCTGCATCTGAAATATCGCGGCACCGACACCGCGCTGGAAGTGGCGTTTTCCACGCTGGAGCAGGCACGCAGCGACTTCGAGGCCGCCTATCGCCAGCGCTATTCCTTCTTGATGCCCAACCGCGAATTGGTCGTGGAGACCATTTCGGTGGAAGCCACGGGCGGCGGCGAACGAGTCAGCGAAGCGGCCGTGCCGCGTACCCGCGACGGCGCCTTGGCGGCCCGCCGAGTCGTCAGCATGTACAGCGCGGGCGAGTGGCGCGACACGCCGCTGTACGTGCGCGAAGACATGGCGGGCGGTGACGTGGTGACGGGCCCCGCCATCATCTCCGAGCCCAACCAGACCACGGTGGTGGAACCGGGCTGGCAAGCGGAATTGACGTCGCAAGACCATTTCGTGATCCGCCGCATCGAAGCGCGCGCGGATCGTCGCAGCATCGGCACACAGGCTGATCCGGTCATGCTGGAGGTGTTCAACAACCTGTTCATGTCGATTGCCGAGCAGATGGGCTACCGCCTGCAGAACACGGCGTACTCGGTGAACATCAAGGAGCGGCTGGACTTTTCCTGCGCCATTTTCGATTCGCAGGCCCGCCTGATCGCCAACGCGCCGCACATGCCGGTGCACCTGGGGTCGATGGGCGAGTCGGTGCGCACGGTGATGAACGCCAACGCCGGGCGCATGATGCCGGGCGATGCCTATGTGGTGAACGATCCTTACCATGGCGGCACGCACTTGCCCGACGTGACGGTCATCACGCCGGTGTTTGATCACGCCGGCCGCGAGATCCTGTTTTACGTCGGTTCGCGTGGTCACCACGCGGATATCGGCGGCACCACGCCGGGCTCCATGCCGCCGGACTCCAAGACGGTGGAAGACGAGGGCGTGCTGTTCACCAATTTCCAATTGGTCAAGAACGGCGAATTCCGTGATCAGGCCGCGCGCGACATCCTGGGCTCGGGCCGTTGGCCCGCGCGCAATCCGGATCAGAACATCGCCGACATGCACGCGCAGATCGCCGCGAATGAAAAGGGCGTGCAAGAGCTGCTGCGCATGTGCAACCACTTCGGGCTGGACGTTGTGCGCGCCTACATGGGCCACGTGCAGGATAACGCCGAAGAAGCGGTGCGCCGGGTGATTTCGGTGCTGAAAGACGGCAGCTACGAATACCCGCTGGACAACGGCGCGGTGATCCGCGTGGCCGTCAAGGTGGACACGCAGGCACGCAGCGCGGTGGTCGATTTCACCGGCACGTCGCCGCAGCTGGACAATAACTTCAACGCACCCGGCGCGATTGCCGTGGCGGCGGTGCTGTATGTGTTCCGCACGATGGTCAACGACGACATTCCGCTGAACGACGGCTGCCTGGCGCCGCTGTCGATCATCTTGCCGGAAGGCTCGATGCTGCGTCCCAACCCGCCGGCCTCGGTGGTGGCGGGCAACGTGGAAACGTCGATGTGCATCGTGAACGCGCTGTATGGTGCGTTGGGCGTGCTGGCGGCCAGCCAGGGCACCATGAACAACTTCACCTTCGGCAACGCGCGCCATCAGTATTACGAGACCATCTCGGGCGGTACGGGTGCGGGACCGGTTCGCATCGACGCGGCGGGCCCGCACGACGAAGGCTTCGCCGGCACGTCGGTGGTCCAGGCGCACATGACCAATTCGCGCCTGACGGACCCCGAAGTGCTGGAATTCCGGTTCCCGGTGCGGCTTGAATCTTACGAAATCCGCAAGGGTTCGGGCGGTGCGGGGCGCTATCCGGGCGGCGAGGGCGGCGTGCGCCGGATCCGTTTCCTGGAAGACATGACGGCGGCCATCCTGTCCAACAACCGCCGCTACGCGCCGTTTGGTCTGGCGGGTGGGCAACCGGGCGCGATGGGCCGTAACTTGATCGAACGGGTGGACGGCACGATTCAAGAGCTTGGCCCGCAAGACAGCGCCCAGCTGCATCCGGGCGACATCTTCGTTGTCGAAACCCCCGGGGGCGGAGGCTACGGCGCGGTGTGATGGCGGTGGGTGTGATGGCGCTGACTACAGAGCCGGGTCATTCCGGCTCTGACATCACATCCAACGCAATGTCCGCCATCGTGCGACGGTCATAGACGCGCAGCGTCACGTCATCGTCGCGGATTTCGAACACGGCGGTGGCCAGTGTGTTTTCGCCGTCCGGATCCGCGGCGTCCTTGCGCAGGATGGGCAGGGCGCCCAGCGTATCGTGCAGCGCGGCCAACAGGTCCGCGCTGCCGGTCTGCGGCGACCAGCCGTCCACGATGCCTTCGATTCTGTTCTGCCGGTCGCGCGATGACTCGGTCACCACCTGGGGTTGCGCCCGGGTCTTGGCGTGAATCATATGGTTGGCATGGCCGTAGCGCGTGCCGATGTCCAGCACCGACACCGCGCCCGGGGTCACTTCGGCGCTGATCAGTCGCGGGTCGGTTGCGCTGCCCAGCGTGTGGTGAAAGCCGCCGGAATGGGGCAGGTCGCGCAGCAGCGCAAGGGCCTCGTCCAATGTGGCGCAGTCCAGCACCGCACGCGCCAGGAACATGCGCGGCACGCCGGGATGGCGTTGGCGGGTGCGCAGGTTGTTGATGGTCTGGACGAGCCCCGCGCGGTTGGCGCCGAAAGTGTGGCCGGGCAACGACCCCGGGTAATAAAAGCTGACGTAGCCGGGCGCGTCGTCCAGCGCCACGTCGACCAGATGGCAACGTCCATACAGATAGGGGTCGCCGTCTTCGTTGTGGCCGATCCACCGGGCGCCGTCCGCGCCTTTTAACGCGACGGTCGTGCAACCGTCGTTCGTGCTGTGCAAGAGATCGCCACGGCAGTTCCAGAGCAGCACGTCCTGGACCGGCATGCGCAGCCCTTCCGCCATGCCTTCCAGTTCTTCCCATATTGCCGGCAGCGCAGTCCGCGCATGCTGGGCCAATTCTTCCACGTATCGATGATCGCGCCAGCGCCGCAGCGCTTCCCAGGTGCTGCTTTGCGCCAGGTAGACCGACATCAGCGGGCGGGCCAACTTGCCCAGCGCCAGGCCGACCTGACGCCGGTTTCCGGCAATGCGTACATATTTGTAGGGCATGGGGATTCTCCGGGGTGTCATGCGGATTGTAATTTTTCTAAGCTCTGCCGGGTGGGGACGGATGCGTTAAGATCGCCGATAAGCCGCGCCGGAGACCCCGGCGCCGCCCAGGAATCATGCCCCTACAACAACCCCGGGGTGCCGACGGTCCCCAAGAGGAGAGTTTCATGATCAAACGTAAAGTCGCCGCCGCCTTGGTCGGCCTGTCCGTGGCCATGTTCGGCGCTGCCTCCGGCGCGCAAGCCCAAGGCAAGGAATTGGTGGTGGCCACCGATACCGCTTTCGTGCCGTTCGAGTTCAAGCAGGGCAATACCTACGTGGGCTTTGACGTAGACCTGTGGGCCGCGATCGCCAAGGAACTCAAGCTGAAGTACAAGCTTCAGCCGATGGACTTCAACGGCATCATCCCGGGCCTGCAAACCAAGAATATCGACGCTGCGCTGGCGGGCATCACGATCCGCGACGACCGCAAGAAAGTCATCGACTTCTCGGACCCCTACTATGAAAGCGGCCTGGCCATTCTGGTCAGCGAAAAGAACACCGACATCAAGGACGCCAAGTCCCTGGCCGGCAAGACCGTCGCCGTCAAGACCGGCACCGCCACCGTCGACTTCCTGAAAGCGCAGGTGCCGGACGCCAAGTTGAAGCTGTTCCCCAACATCGACAACGCCTACCTTGAACTGGCCACCGGCCGGGTCGATGCCGCCGTGCACGACACCCCCAACGTGCAGTACTACGCCAACTCGGCCGGCAAGGGCCGCGTGAAGGTCGCGGGCACGGTCAAGAGCGGCGACTTCTACGGTATCGCCTTCCCCAAGGGCAGCGAACTGGTGCCGCAGGTGAACAAGGCGCTGGCCGCACTGAAGGCCAATGGCCAGTACGACGCCATCTACGAAAAGTGGTTCGGCAAGAAGCCGTAAGCAGATAGGCGTTTTTGGCGCCGCCCGTGGGAATTGCCCGCGCGCGGCGCCGCCATGATGCGGCGCCCGTCGGTGCCTTGGGGGGAAGATCGTGGAGTTTGACTGGACTGTAATCGAGGGCGCGTTACCCAATCTGCTTGAGGGTACGCTGATGACCATCAAGATCACGTTCTGGGGTTTGTTTGGTGGTTTTCTGCTGGGCGCGCTGTCGGGCGTGACGCGGGCCTACGGCAATATTGTCCTGTCGGTCATCGCGCAGGTTTATGTGGCGGTCATTCGCGGCACGCCGATTGTCGTGCAGGTGATGTTCATCTACTTTGCCTTGCCGTTGCTTGCCGATATCCGGGTGGATGCGGAATGGGCGGCCATCGTCACATTGATCATCAACTCGGGCGCCTATATTTCTGAAATCGTGCGCGGCGCGCTGTTGTCGGTGCACAAGGGGCTGAAGGAAGCCGGGCAGGCAATGGGCCTGCCGTTTCACAAGATCTTGTTCCACATCATCGGACCGGTGGCGTTTCGCCGCATGATCCCGCCGCTGGGCAACCAGTGCATCATCAGCTTGAAGGATTCCTCGCTGTTCATCGTGATCGGTGTGGCTGAACTGACGCGCCAGGGCCAGGAAATCATGGCCAGCAACTTCCGCGCCGTCGAAATCTGGTCCGCCGTGGCGATCGTCTACCTGATCCTGACCGGCCTGATGGCGCTGACGCTGCACATGGTGGAAAGAAGGATGCGCATATTATGAGCATGGTTGAATTTCATAACGTCACCAAGAACTTCGGCGAATCGATGGTGCTGAACGGCATCTCGCTGAACATCGATGCGGGCGAGGTCGTGGTGGTGGTGGGGCCGTCGGGTTCGGGCAAGTCCACCTTCCTGCGGTGCATCAACGTACTGGAAACCATCAACGATGGCGATCTTCTGGTCGATGGCCTGAGCGTCAAGGGCGACGCCGCGCAGGTGCGCGAAATTCGCCGTGAAGCGGGCATGGTGTTTCAGCAGTTCAACCTTTTCCCGCAAATGACCGCGCTGCAAAACGTGATGTTCGGCCCCGTGCACACGCGTGGCCAAAGTCGCGACGAAGCGCGCGAGCTGGCGATAGGCTTGCTGGACAAGGTGGGCTTGGCCGAACGCATGAACCACTTTCCGTCCGAGCTATCCGGTGGGCAGCAGCAACGCGTGGCCATCGCGCGCGCATTGGCCATCAAACCCAAGCTGATGCTGTTCGACGAACCCACCTCGGCGTTGGACCCGGAACTGCGCCACGAAGTGCTGAAAGTGATGCGCGACCTGGCGGAAGAGGGCATGACGATGGTGGTCGTCACGCACGAGATGGAATTTGCGCGCAAGGTGGGCAGCCGCTTGATCTTCATCGACGCCGGCAAAATCGCGCACGACGGCCCGCCGGCCGAATTGCTCAGCAATCCGCCCAGCCAACGCTTGAAGGACTTTCTGCAACACGTGGCCTGATGGCGGTCGCGGTGGGACGGCGCGGGAATTGCGAATTGAGCATGGCGAATGGCTGCCCAGGCGCCGCCTGAAAGTTCGAAAGCCCGAGTTGCTACGCGAGAGCCATTCAGCATTCAGCATTCAGCGCACATAAAAAAACCGGCATCTGCCGGTTTTTTTATGTCGTGCGGTGTGGGTCCGGCTTCAACCCTTTACCCGGACGATCTTCTGCACTTGCGGCACATGCCGGATGGCGCGGATGACCTGCGCCAGATGCTTGCGGCTGTCGACCTGGATGGTCAGGTGCAGAGACACCGTGGACACCGCGTCATCGTGCATGGTTACGTGCATGATGTTGGCGTCGGCGGCGGTGACTTCCGCCGCCAGCCGGCCAAGCACGCCGCGTTCGTTGCGGGTGATGATGTCCAGGCGGGTGGCCAGGTGCTTGGCCGTGTGCGCGTCCCAGGCCACATTGATCCAGCGTTCGGGTTCGCGCAGGCGCTGGCGCATGGCGACCGGGCAGTCGGCGGTATGCACCACCAGCCCGTGACCCATGCGCATGCCGGCCACGATGGGGTCGCCGGGCAGCGGGCCGCAGCAAGGCGCCAACTGCACGGCCTGGCCTTCGTTGCCCTGGATCAGGATGGGCGCGCTACGCGCCGAGGTCAGTTCGTCGACTGCCGCCGCCGTGGTGGCAACCAGTTGATGTTCAGGCGCGAAGCGGCGGGCCACCACGGCGGCCAGTCGCTTGCCCAGCCCGATATCGGCCAGGATCTCTTCGCGCGAGCTTGCGCCCGTGCTGCGCGCCAGTTTTTGCCAGGCCGGGTCGTCGGTTGCCGGCATCGGCATGTGCAGTTCTTGCAGCGCCTGGCTTAGCAGCCGTTCGCCGAACGCCACGGATTCCTCGTACTTGACGGTACGCAGGTAATGGCGGATTTCGGAACGGGCGCGGCCGGTGCGCACGTAATTGAGCCACTGCGCGTTGGGGCGCGAGGCCGGCGACGTCACGATTTCCACCGTGTCGCCGCTGTTCAGTTCAGTGCGCAGCGGCACGAATTCGCCGTTGACCTTGGCCGCCACGGCCTGGTTGCCGATGTCCGTGTGGATGGCGTAGGCAAAGTCCACCGGCGTTGCGCCACGGGGCAGCGAAATGATCTTGCCGCGCGGCGTGAACACATAGACCGCGTCCGGGAACAGGTCGACCTTGACGTGCTCAAGGAATTCGCCGGAATCGCCCGTCTGGCTTTGAATGTCCAGCAGCGATTGCAGCCATTGGTGCGTGCGCTTTTGCAGGTCGTTCAGCGTCAGGTCGGCGCCCTTGTACAGCCAGTGCGACGCCACGCCTTCTTCGGCCACATGATGCATGTCGCGCGTGCGGAACTGGAATTCCACCGGCGTGCCGTACGGGCCAACCAGCGTGGTGTGCAGCGACTGATAGCCGTTCACCTTCGGGATGGCGATGTAGTCCTTGAACTTGCCGGGCACCGGGCGATACAGCTGATGCAGTGTGCCTAGCGCCAGATAGCACTCGGGCAGCGTGTGCACGATGACGCGAAAGCCATAGATATCCAGCACGTCGGAAAACGATTTTTTCTGGTCCACCATTTTGCGGTAGATGCCATAAAGCGTTTTCTCGCGGCCGGTGACTTCGGCTTCGATGCCGGCGGCGGGCAACGACGCCCGCACCGAATCGGCAATTTTGGTGATGACTTCGCGCCGGTTGCCGCGCGCGGCTAGCACGGCCTTGTACAGCACCTGATAGCGGTTCGGGTACATCGCAGCGAAACACAGGTCCTGCAATTCGCGGAACAGCAGGTTCAGGCCGAGGCGATGGGCAATGGGCGCGTAAATATCCAGCGTTTCGCGTGCAATGCGCCGGCGCTTTTCGGGGTTGACCGCGTCCAGCGTGCGCATGTTGTGCAGGCGGTCGGCCAGCTTGATGAGGATGACGCGCACATCGCGCGCCATCGCCAGCAGCATCTTGCGAAAGCTCTCGGCCTGCTGCTCGGCCTTGGTGGCAAAGTCCAGGCGGTCCAGCTTGGACAGCCCATCAACCAGCTCGGCAACTTCAGGGCCGAATTTTTCGGCAAGCTCGTGCTTGGCGATGCCCTGGTCTTCCATCACGTCATGCAGCAGGGCGGCCGACAACGCGTTGACGTCGAGCTTCCAGCCTGCGCAGATTTCCGTGACGGCGATGGGATGCGAGATGTAGGGCGAACCGCTGGCGCGGAACTGGCCCAGGTGTGCCTGGTCCGCGAAGCGATAGGCTTCGCGCACGCGCTCTACATCTTTGGGATCGAGATAGCTGCCGATGATTTCGGTCAGCGGTGCCAGCGAAGCGACCGGCGAGGCGGTCGCGTCCGCCGCTTCTTGCGCGGCGACGGACGGTGGCGTAGCGGGGTTTTTGCCTTTCTTACCCGTGCGGCGCCCAAGACGGGAGCCGGCACGTAGCGCGGCAAGCAGACCAGATGAAGCGTACTTCAGCCCGGGAAAAGCCATACTTGCCGCCCCCCGAGACTATCAGGTGGGAACTTTACGCAGCATTTCCACGCCGGTTAGGCCGCCCGCGATTTCGCGCAGTGCAGTGACCGTGGGCTTGTCTTTGCTGTCCAGGCGCGGGGCATGGCCTTGCGCCAACTCGCGGGCGCGATACGTCGCGGCCAGCGTGAGCTTGAAACGATTGGGGATTTGATTCAGACAGTCTTCGACAGTGATGCGAGCCATTAGGACACCTGGTGCTGATGGATGATAGGGAGAATGCAGTCGGCTCAATGCTCGGCAGGGATGCCAAGTTGCGAGAACAACTGAGCGTGCCGGGCGGCCTGAGACGAAAAGCGCAGCCTTGCGGCACTGACGATTTGTATCAGCTCCGACAAGGCTACGCTAAATTCTTGATTAATAATAACATATTCGCATTCAGGCGCGTGGGCGATTTCGCCGCCCGCCGCCATGAGCCGCCGCGCGATTACTTGCGGCGCATCCTGGCCCCGCGCCTTCAGGCGGCTTTCCAATTCTTCGATCGACGGCGGCAGCACGAAAATGCCGATTGCGCCCGGAAAACGCTGCTTTACCTGACGCGCGCCTTGCCAATCGATTTCAAGCAGCACATCGCGGCCTTCGCGCGTTGCGGTGTCGATACGGTCGCGCGGCGTACCGTAAAAATTGCCATGTACTTCGGCCCACTCCAGCAGGTTTTGCCCGTCGCGCATCTTTTTGAAATCGTCCGTCGAGACAAAGCGATATTCGCGGCCGTCTTCTTCGCCGGGGCGAGGCGCGCGCGTGGTGCACGAGATGGAAAGTTCGATGGAAGGGTCTTGCGCTAGCAAGGCCTTCACCAGGCTGGATTTGCCCGCGCCGCTGGGAGCGACGACCATGAAGACGTTTCCGGGATTGGCGTACATGAATAGAGACCGGCGTGTGATGCTAAGACCGGAAGTCTAGCAAATCAGACGGCAGGGCAGGGGAAAACCCGCTGTCACGCCGCCTGATCGCCGTTGCGGTGGCGCCTGGACCAGCCTAGCTGGCCGGTTTGGTCGCCGCCTGGATCAACTTGCCGCCCGGTGCCGGGGAATCGCTACCCAACAGGTGCCCGTTGACTTCGATGCCGTAAAGCGAGTCGTCGGAGTCATGGTATTTGGCCCGGGTTGCCGCAACCGAATCCTTGTAACGCGGGTCTTGCGGCCGTTCGTGCGCATTCATGAAGTAGGCCACGTCCCAGGCTTCTTGGTCGCTCAGCATGCCGGCTTGCCCCAGCGGCATGTTGGCCTTGATGAAGCCGGCCGCGTTGCCGATCTGGTGCATGCCCGCGCCCCAGTTAAACGAATCGGCGCCCCACAACGCCGGGAAGACCCAGTGCTTGCCGTTCTTTTGGCCCTGGCCTTCTGCGCCATGGCAAACCGCACAGTACTGCCCATAGACCTCGCTGCCGCGCACGTAGTCGGCCTTCTGCGCCGGCGCGGGCAGTTTGCGATATCCCTGGCCTTGCAGGACGACGCCCGTGGGCGCTTTGCTGGCCAGCCAGAACATGTAGCTTTGCAACGCGACCAGCGTGGAATCGTCCGCCGCCGGGGCCTTGCCGTTCATGCTGAAACGAAAGCAGCCCTGCAGGCGTTCCGCGAGGGTGTTGACGTGTTCGTTCTTGGCGCGATAGGCCGGATACAGCACGTACGCGGCCCACATCGGCGCCGAGTCCGGGCGGCGGCCGGCATCCAGATGGCAGCTGGCGCAGGTCAAGTCGTTGCCCACGAATTTGCCTGCCATTTGCGGGGTGTGCAGGAAAATCTGCTCGCCTTGGCGCACGATCTTGCCGAATTCGGTGTCGGGCAGCGACGATGCCGAGGGCGGTGTGAAGTCCGGGCGCGGTTCGGCGGCCGGCGCATTCGCGGCGGCAAGCAGCCCCAGCGCGGCGGCGCCCGCAAGCACGGCGCGGCGAATTGCGCCCGACGTGATGGCGCCGGACGTGATGGCCGACTCGGCCTTGATGGCGGGTTCGCGCACGTTGTCGGACGTGGCAGTCCGGGTGGATACAGGCGTCATGGGCGGGCTCCCGGCGCGGCCGGTGCTTGCGCGGCCAGTAAATCAGCGGCCTTGGGCAGGCCGGCGTAGTAGGCCGAAACGGCATCGATTTCGGCATCGGTCAGCCGTGTTGCCACCGCCGGCATCAAGGCAAGCGGTCCGGGCGGGCGTTGACCTTGGCGCCAGGCCCGCAATTGACCCGCGATGTACGCGGCCGGTTGGCCGGCCAGACCAGGGAAATTCTCGCCCACGCCGATGCCGCCGGGGCCGTGGCACTGATTACAGGCCGGGACGTTTTTGTCCCACGCCCCACGCGTCGCCAACCAGGCTCCCGTGTCGGCCGGCGTGACGGGATTCATCGCCGTGGCCGCCAAACGGTCGATGTTCAAAGGCGAGGGCAATGACGCGTAATAGCGCGCCACCGCCGCCTGCTGCTCGGCGTTCAGCGCCTTGGCGGTTGCCGCCATGACCGGGCTTACTCGCGACCCGTTAGCCATGGCTTGCAGTTGTTCGGTCAGATACTTGGCGCCGATGCCCGCCAACTGCGGGAACCCCGCAGCGGGGTTGCCTTCACCGCGTGCGCCGTGACAGGTCACACAGGCAGGCGCGCCGTTCGCGCCTTGCATACTGATCTGCTTGCCGTCGGGACCAGCCGCGCCCTGCGCCTGTGCGGCAGCAACGCCCGCCAGACTCAAGAGCAACGCGGCGGGTAAAGACCGTGGGGTCATGGTTGCCTGCTCCGATATTGTTATTGACTATGGGTAATAAGCTAATTGCCGCAGATTATATAAAGACTTGTGACAGATCTGCGCATTTGTCTGATTGCGCGCGCGTCTTCCAGTCGCTTCCTCTCGCAGGAACCGAGCCGGAACTGTGTCTGGTTTGGAAACTTTGCTTGCAGCATCGCGCTAATGATTGCGGTAGCATCTCGCCGATTGATAACAAGGAGAATCCGATGCACGCAAACGAGATCGAACCACCACGCGTGGCCCTGGTAACCGGTGCAGGGACGGGAATTGGCCGCGCCGTGGCGCTGGAATTCCTGGCGCAGGGCTATCGCGTCGTGCTGGCGGGACGCCGCCGCGACCCGCTGGAAGCTACCCGCACGGCTGCGGGCGAAGACGGCGTGCGAGCGCTGGTGGTGCCGACCGACGTCTCGGACGAGCATGCGGTGCGTGATCTTTTCGACACGACGCAGCGTGAATATGGCCGGCTGGATGTGCTGTTTAACAATGCCGGCCGCGGCGCGCCCGCCATGCCCATCGAAGAACTGCCCGTGTCGGTGTGGCGCGAAGTCGTCGACACCAATCTGACCGGCATGTTCCTGTGCGCGCAAGCGGCTATCCGCGTGATGAAGGGGCAAACGCCGCAGGGCGGTCGCATTATTAACAACGGGTCGATTTCGGCGCATGCGCCGCGTCCGTTCTCGATTGCCTACACGGCAACCAAGCACGCCGTGACCGGCCTGACCAAATCGATTTCGCTGGATTGCCGGCCGTATGGCATCGCCTGCGGGCAGATCGACATCGGCAATGCCGCCACCGACATGACCGAGCGCATGGCCAACGGCATCTTGCAGGCCGACGGCAGCACCAAGGTCGAACCGCGCATGGACGTCGCGCACGTGGCGCAGGCCGTTGCCGCCATGGCGCGCCTGCCGCTGGACGCGAATGTGCAGTTCATGACCATCATGGCCACCAACATGCCCTTCGTGGGCCGGGGCTGAATGCGGAACAGCCTGTCGGGAAATTCCCGACGGGCTGCTTGGCTTACCCCTGATCGTCAGGCGCCCGGCAGGCGCCTTTTTTTCGTCGGCGGTTTGGCGAGATTTATCGCGACGCCTGGGCCAGCATCTGGCCCTGCGTGGTGTCCAGATAACGGCGGGCGCCAACGTAGCGCTTGGTCCAGTACGGGTTCTTCATCTCGTCAACGCGCACTTTCGTGCCACGGCGGGGAGCATGAACGAATTTGTTCTGGCCAATATAGATGCCGACGTGCGAGGTGACGCCGCGACCGCGCGTGGCAAAAAATACCAGGTCGCCAGGACGCAGTTCTTTTTTGTTGGGCACGGATTTGCCCTCGCTGCGCTGGGCACGCGCCGTGCGGGGCAGTTCAAGACCGGCGATTTCGCGGAATACGTACAGCACCAGGCCGCTGCAATCAAAACCTTCGGCGTCGTCACCACCCCAGCTGTAGGGGGTGCCAATGGCGTCCAGGCCGGCCTGCACGACGCGTTCACTCAGGGTGGGAACGGTGGGCTCTTGCGCCAGGCGCAGGCCGCTAAGCGTCGGGCGGGCTTGTTCGGTGGGCAGTGACGCCTGGGCGGCGTTGGGCAGCCACGAAAGGGTCAGTGCAAAGAGGGGGGCTGACAGGAAAACGGGAATGCGGAAACGGGCAAATCGGACTTTTCGCGTGGGCGGAGTCATTACGTCACTTCAAAAATCGGAGTAGGCGGCATGGCTTTGCCTAAGGGGGCAAGCCGGCGGAAAGGGGGCGTCCCGGGCCACGCAAGCCACGGAAGCCGTTGAATTATAATGGAATAAAGTTTCATTACATTTGTAGTGCAATGCAGCATTATCGGTGCGTTGTCGTTACTTTCCGCCCGGGAACCGATGTAACGGTCGCAGCAATTTCGGCTGGACGCGGTGACCGGCCCGCCCGAACGGGGCAGTGGCAAATATGACGCTTCATGCGCGAACGCCTCGGGCATAATCGACCGCATCGGCGCTGGCGGGCCTGACAGACCCCGGGCGCCGAGCAAACCGATAAGACAGATAAGAAGCGGAGCAGAGCTCAATGATGAATGCAGTACACCCCGTGTCTTCCATGAACCGGCCCGATGCCTTGCCCTTTGAACCCTTTCAGGACGCCCGCGCCGCCGTCGCCCGGCTGGCCGAGATCTACGCGCGCAACACGGCATTCCTGCGGGCGGCATTTCGCGAGGTGCTGAAAGAAGGGGCGAAAGAGCACGCAAAGGAAGGCGCAAAGGAAGGCGCCAACGAGGGCGCGAAGGAAGGCAACGGCAGCGCGCCCGAGCGTGCGCGGGCCTACTACCCGGCCATCCGTATCGTGGTGGAAACCTACGACCCCATCGACACTCGCTTGTCCTACGGCCACGTGGCCGAACCCGGCATCTACCAAACCACCATTACCCAGCCCGAACTGTTTCGTGACTACCTGATCGAGCAGGTCGGCCAGCTGCTGCAAAACCATCGCGTGGCAGTCGAAGTGGGCGAGTCCGATTCGCCCATCCCGCTGCATTTCGCCTTCCCGGAAGGCGCGTATGTCGAGGGCGAGCACCTTGAAGCCTTAAAGCGCCCGCTACGCGACCTGTTTGACGTGCCCGACCTGGCCGTTACCGACGACGCCATCGTCAACGGTTCCTGGCGCGGCAAGGACGGCGAGCCCAAGCCGCTTGCTCCGTTCACCGCCCAGCGCGTTGACTACTCTTTGCATCGTTTGCAGCACTACACGTCAACCGCGCCGGCGCATTTTCAGAACTTTGTGCTGTTCACCAATTACCAGTTCTACGTCGACGAATTCTGCGCGCGCGCCCGTGCGCTGATGGCCAGCGGCAACGAGGACTACGAGATGCTGGTAGAGCCCGGCAACCGTATTACCCGGCGCGGCGAAAACGGCCCGGGCGACGAAGGCCAGGGCGTGCGCCTGCCGCAAATGCCCGCCTATCACCTGGTGCGCGGCGACCATTCCGGCATCACGCTGGTCAATATCGGCGTGGGCCCGTCCAACGCCAAGACCATCACCGACCACATTGCCGTGCTGCGTCCGCACGCCTGGCTGATGCTGGGCCATTGCGCCGGCTTGCGGGATTCCCAGCGTTTGGGCGACTACGTGCTGGCGCACGGCTATGTCCGCGAAGACCATGTGCTGGATGCCGATCTGCCCACCTGGGTGCCGGTGCCCGCGCTGGCCGAAGTGCAGGTGGCGCTGGAACAGGCGGTGCAGGAAGTGGCGGGGCTGTCGGGCTGGGACTTGAAGCGCATCATGCGCACGGGCACCGTCGCCACCATCGACAACCGCAACTGGGAACTGCGCGACCACGTTGAACTGGTGGAACGTTTTGCGCAGTCGCGCGCGATTGCGCTGGACATGGAATCGGCCACCATTGCCGCCAACGGTTTCCGCTTCCGGGTGCCGTATGGCACGTTACTGTGCGTGTCAGACAAGCCCCTGCATGGCGAACTGAAACTGCCCGGAATGGCCAGCGTGTTCTATCGCCGGCAGGTCAACCAGCATCTTGAAATTGGCATCCGTGCCCTGGAGCGCCTGCGGGACATGCCGCCGGAACGCCTGCATTCCCGCAAGCTGCGCACCTTCATGGAAACGGCCTTCCAGTAGGCGCGATCCGTCCCCAAACGGCCGCCATTTTTCGAGGCGAGCCCGTTTGCGCTATTCTCGCGCGTTGCTCGGTAATCCCAGGCTTTCGCGAGATGTCCGCGCGGACGCCTTCAAGACGTGAAGGAATGCATTTTGGCTCCATCGGAACACGATGATCGCCGCTCTGGCGGCACGCGCGCAGCGAAGGCGAATCCGCCTTCGGAACTGCGGCGCACCTTGTCCGCGCGCCATCTGACAATGATCGCGGTGGGCGGGTCCATCGGCACCGGCCTGTTCGTGGCGTCCGGCGCCACCATTGCTCGCGCCGGCCCCGGCGGTGCGCTGCTGGGCTATGTGCTGATCGGCGTCATGGTCTATTTTCTGATGACCAGCCTGGGCGAACTGGCCGCCGCCATGCCCGTGTCGGGCTCGTTCTCCACCTATGGCGCGCGCTACGTCGAAGACGGTTTCGGCTTCGCGCTGGGCTGGAACTATTGGTACAACTGGGCAGTGACGGTGGCCGTGGATTTGGTGGCGGCGCAGCTGGTCATGGCCTACTGGTTTCCCGACGTGCCCGGCTTCTACTGGAGCGCCTTGTTCCTGGCCATCACCTTCGGCTTGAACGCCATGTCGGCGCGCGGTTTCGGCGAAGCGGAATTCTGGTTCGCGCTGATCAAGGTCGTGGCGGTGCTGGGTTTTGTCGCGATGGGCGTGATGATGCTGCTGGGCATCATCCGTGGCGGCGAAACGGGAGGGTTGGCGAATTGGACGGTGGGCGACGCGCCCTTCGCGGGCGGCTTTGCCGCACTGATCGGCGTGGCGATGGTGGTGGGCTTTTCGTTCCAGGGCACCGAATTGATCGGCATTGCCGCGGGCGAATCCAAGGACCCCGCGCGCAACCTGCCGCGCGCCGTGCGCCAGGTTTTCTGGCGCATCCTGCTGTTCTACGTCATGGCCATCCTGGTGATCGGCCTGCTGATCCCGTACACCGATCCGCACCTGCTGCGTAACGATGTCGAAGACATCAGCGTCAGTCCGTTCGCGCTGATCTTCGAACGCGCCGGCTTGCTGGGCGCGGCCTCCGTCATGAACGCCGTGGTGCTCACTTCGGTGCTGTCCGCGGGCAATTCGGGCATGTACGCCGCCACGCGCATGCTGTACAGCTTGGCCCGCGAGGGCAAGGCACCGCGCATTTTCGGTCGCATTTCGCGTAACGGCGTCCCGCTGTGGGCACTGCTGGCGACCACCGTCGTGGCCGCCTTGTGCTTCTTCACGTTTATCTTCAGCCCGAACGCGGTCTACATCTGGCTGCTGAACACCTCGGGCATGACGGGTTTCATCGCGTGGCTGGGCATCGCCATCAGCCATTACCGGTTCCGGCGTGGCTACGTCAAACAAGGTCACAGCCTGGCCGACCTGCCGTACGTGTCGCCGTTCTTTCCCTTCGGTCCGATTTTTGCCTTTGTACTGTGCCTGATCATCACGCTGGGCCAGAACTACCAGGCGTTCCTGCAGGACCGTATTGACTGGGGCGGCGTGGTGGCCACGTATATCGGCATCCCGCTGTTCCTGTTGATCTGGCTGGGGTATCGGGTCACGCGCGGCTCGCGTTTCATCAGCTACCGCGACATGCGTTTCCCGGATGCGCGGGCTCGCAGCGAATATCTGGATTCCGCCTTGCGAGGCGAACCAGCGGCAGGCGAGGCGCGCTAGTCGCTCCTTGCCCCAGGACAACCGCCCTTAGATGATGTTCTTTTCAAGCAGGGGGCGGTTGTCCAGAACGCGCTGGAACGACAGGGCAGACAAGTCCAGGCTGCGGTAGGCGCCGTACCGTAGCAGCTCTGCGATGCCTCGTCCGGTAGCGGGCGCTTGCTGAAGCCCATGGCCCGAAAAGCCGTTGGCGAAATACAGGTTGGGGCAATCGGGATGGGCGCCGATGATGGCGTTGTGGTCGAACACGTTCATTTCGTAATAACCGGCCCAGGCGCTGCGCACGCGCACGGCCTCGAACGCGGGCACCCGGGCCGCAAGCGCCGGCCAGACGTGGTTGTCGAACGCATCGAGCTGGGCGTCAAGCGGCAAGTCGTCGGCGTCGTCCGCCGCGTCAGGCGAATAACCGCACAGAAATTTGTCGCCGTCCGGACGAAACCAGATGCCCGACGGGTCGATCAGCAAGGGGCAGTGCGGCAGCGCCTGCGGGCAGCTGAAGCTGAACACGGTACGCCGGCGGGCGCGCACGGGCAACGCTATGCCAGCCCATTGGGCCACGCGTGCCGCCCACGGGCCTGCCGCGTTGACGGCCACATCGCAGGGCAGCGCGGCGCCGTCGCTTGTCCAAACCCCGTTCACCCGTGCGCCGTCGCGCAGCAAGCCCACCGCTTGCGCGCGCCGGTACGTTGCGCCTTGCGCGATCGCCTTCTTGCGTAGCGCCTGCATCAACCCGTAGCCATCGAACCAGCCTTCGCCGGACAAGCCCAGCGCGCCCAGCGCCAAGTCGGCAGTATTGAGCCACGGGAATCGCGCTTGCAATTGAACCGGCTCGAGCAAGGCGACGTCGACGCCTTGCGAGCGCTGCGTGTCGTAGTTGCTACGCAGCGTGGCGCAGCCGGCGGCGCTGGCCAGGTACAGATAGCCGGGCTCGGTCAAGCCGATATCGGGCGCCGGATCGTCCACATACAAGGTAGCGGCCAGGTCGCGCAGGAACGCTATGCCCATTTGCGACATGCCGATATTGACGGGCGTCGAGAACTGCTGACGAATGGAACTGGCCGATAGCGCGGACGAAGCCTGGGCGTACGTCGGGTCACGTTCCAGCACCGTGACGTCAAAAGCGTCCGGAGTTTGGCTTAGAAAGTAGGCGATAGAGCTGCCAACGGCACCTCCGCCAATGATGACGACGCGTTGCAAGGCTTGTAGTCCCGTTTTGTATCCAGGGCCAGTTCGGCTTAGCGGCAGCTTGACGGCTTCTGTGCAGCGGCGCAAGCCCCTGCGCGTGTGGCGCCAACCTGCCCACCGGGTGGGGCGGCGCTTACGGCGCCACGCGGCACTGCTCCAGCATCCAGGCGCCAAATTCGCGCACCAGCGGCGATTCGGCCTGGGTATGGGGATAGACGAAGTAGTAGGCGTCGGCGCTGCTGAGCGCTTGGGGAAACAGCTGGATGAGTTCGCCGGTGTCCAGTTCGCGTTCCACCAGAAAGCGCGGCAACAAGGCCGCGCCCAGGCTGGAGGCGGCCGCTTGCGCCAGCATGGAGGCCTGCTCGAACTGAGGGCCCTGCATGGCGCGCGCCGCGCTGGCGCCGTGTTGGTCAAACCACGAGGCCCATTGTGCGGGGCGGGACGTCTGGTGCAGCAGCACGACGTTGGACAAGTCCGCGATGTGCCGGATACCGTGCAAGCGTTGATAGCGCGGGCTGCTGACGGCGATGACCTCTTCGTGCATCAGGTACTCGCACACGGCGCCGGCCCAGTAAGGCGCGCCGAAATGGATGGCCGCGTCAAACGGCTCTTGCGAGAACTCAAAGGGCAGGGTGCGCGACGTGAAGTTGATGGTGACTTCGGGCTTGCGGGCCATGAAATCCCCCAGGCGCGGAATCAGCCAGCGGGTGCCCAGCGTGGGCAGCACCGCCAGATTGAGCTGGTCGCGGCGCGTGCAGGCCATGGTGCGGCGGGTGGCTTCTGACAGCTGGTGCAACAGGATGCGCACCTCGGACGCGTAGGCGCGGCCGGCATCGCTTAAGACCACGCGCTGGCGCACGCGGTGGAACATCGTCACGCCCAGCTGGGTTTCAAGCTGGTGGATCTGGCGCGATACGGCGCTTTGGGTCAGGTGAAGTTCGTCCGCCGCGCGCGACACGCTGTTGCGCCGGGCGACTGCTTCGAAGGCCAGCAGGTTGGCGACGGGCGGCAGAAAGGTCTTGCGGAACATGGGGCTTCCTAATGGATACAGCCTTGGAATACAGCCTTGACGTAAACCCCCCATGACAACACGCCCTTGCGGCCGACCCTATAGGAAAAGTCTGGAATGCAAAGAGGCCGCTTGCGCGGCCCCCCGGATCGCATCAAACCGCCATGGCTTATTCGATGTTCTGCGCCTGTTCGCGCATCTGCTCGATCAGCAGTTTCAGGTCCATGGCGGCGCGGGTGACCTCCATGCTGCCTGCCTTGGAACCCAGCGTATTGGCTTCGCGGTTCATTTCCTGGAACAGAAAATCCAGGCGCTTGCCCGCGCTGCCGGCGTTTTTCTTACCCGATGCGGACTTGCCGCCGCCGTCGGTCAGCAGGTGACGCAATTCTTCCAGGTGCGAACGCAGCCGCGACAGTTCTTCCGCAACGTCGATACGCAGCGCAAACAGGTTGGCTTCTTGCGACAGGCGTTCGGACAGCTCGGTGCCGGAGATGTGCGTGAAGCCGCCAGGGAAGGCCGATTCCACACTTTCGCGAAGCTTGGCGGCCAGCTTGTCGCGGTGGTCCGACAGCAGTTGCGGCAGATGCGCCTGCACGATGTCGACCACGCGGGCGACGCCGTCGGCGCATTCGCGCATCATGCCCGCCAGGCGTTCGCCTTCGCGCGCGCGGCCCTCCTGCAATTGGGTCAGCGCTTGCTGCGCCGCTTGCAGGCAGGCCGCGCCCCACACCTGCGGGTCCAACGCGTCGTTGCCGCGTTGGCCGGGCCAGTTGAATAATTCCACCAGCCGGGGGGGCGCGATGTCGGGAACGATGCGGCGGGCGGCCTGCAACTGCTCGGCCAGGCTTTCCAGCCACGTCGGGTCCAGCTTGGACAGGTCGGTGCTGGCGTTGCGCGTGAATGACACCCGGATCTCGACCTTGCCGCGCGCCAGGTTGGCGGTCAGCAGTTCGCGCAGCGGCGTTTCAACGTGCCGCAACTCGTCGGGCAAGCGGAAATACAAATCAAGGAAGCGGCTGTTGACGCTGCGCAGTTCAATGGCAAGCGTGCCTTGTTCTAGGTCTGCTCGGGCGTTGCCGAATGCGGTCATGCTGCGAATCATGGTCGTGTCCTGGTAAAGCTTGGGTAAGAGCCGGTTGCGCCGGGGCCCGCAGCGCCCCGGTAAAGGGGGGCGGGTCTGTGTTTTCAACCGGATATATCGCGGCAGGATACTCCAAGCGGGAATTTCCTGCGGCGCCTGCCCGTACAATGCCGCGAACCAATATCTAGACTGGAGTTTGCCTGTGACCACTACGCCCACCATCGCCCGTCCGTCCGGCCGCGCTGTAGACGAACTGCGGCCGTTCAGCCTGGAACGCGGCTTTACGCGCTATGCCGAAGGCTCGGTGCTGGTCAAGGCCGGCGACACCCACGTGCTGTGTACCGCCAGCGTGCTGGAAAAAGTACCGCCGTTCCTGAAGGGCAAGGGCGAAGGCTGGGTCACGGCGGAATACGGCATGCTGCCGCGCGCCACCCATACGCGTGGCGACCGCGAGGCGGCCCGGGGCAAGCAAAGTGGCCGCACACAGGAAATCCAGCGCCTGATCGGCCGCAGCCTGCGCGCCGTCTTCGACATGCGCGCACTGGGCGAGCGCACGCTGCATCTGGATTGCGACGTGTTGCAAGCCGACGGCGGCACGCGCTGCGCCAGCATTACCGGCGCGTGGGTGGCGGCGGCCGATGCCGTCGCCTTGCTGATGAAGCGTGGCGACCTGGCCGTCAACCCGATCCGCGATGCGGTTGCCGCCGTGTCGGTGGGCTTGGTGCAAGGGCGTTCAGTGCTGGACCTGGACTACCAGGAAGATTCCGCTTGCGATGCCGACGTCAACGTCATCATGACGGGCAGCGGGGCCTTTGTTGAAGTGCAGGGCACCGGCGAAGGCGCCACGTTCACCCGCGCGGAATTGGACACCATGCTGGTGCTGGCCGAAAACGGCATCGCCAGCCTGGTCCGCGCCCAGCGCGCGGCGTTGGTGTAAGCAGCAGTCGTAAAAAGGGATCCGGGCAACGTCTGCGCGGATCCCATAAGTAGGCGGGCATACCGGTACCGGTTCCCGCCCGTCTCAGCCGGGCAGCAACGCGCCAAGCTTGTCAATTTTCTCCAGGCCCCAGATCGACGCGATCAACGTGCGCAGTTCCGCTTCCGTTGCGGCGTCGGCGTAGCGGCCCAGGCTTAGCGTCTTGTCCTCGATTTCCGCCCGGCTCAAGGTATTGCCCGGGTCGCCCTTCGGCTCGTCAACGCGGCCTTGCAGCGTGCGGCCATCTTGCGTGGTGACGGTGACCTTGCCGATCCAGCGTTGCGGATAAGCCTTGTCCACTTCCTCGTCCAGCACCATCTCGACCTTGCCCCGGAACGCCGCCACGGCCGGGTCATCCAGGCCGGCATCAAATTCAGCCAGCCCGGCGCGCCCCTGGCGGGCGATGAGGCCCAGCACCGTTCCCATCGAAAACTTGGACTGATGCACCGTCTGCGGGTTGACGACGGGCCCCAGCACGTCGATGGCGCCTTGATGCACATGCGCCACCACGCGCGCCACGTCGGACTCAGCCAGCTTGTGTTCGCGCAGCACCTGTTGCAGCGCATCCGCTGCCGGATGCGTATGACGGCACGACGCATGGAACTTGAATGAGGTTTCGGCCAGCGCCCAGCGTTCGCCCAGGCGGTCGCACAGCTTGGACGGGTCCGCATCGGACGACATGCCCGCCGCCATCCCCTGCGGACCTTCCAGGATGTGGCGCGCGCCCGTGAAGCCCTCGCGCGCCAGATAGGCGGCGGTGATGCCGTCCGCCGCCGCCTTGGCCGTGTGCAGTTGTTTGGAGTCGGCGGCATCGCGCAAAAATTCCCACAGCCCGGCGGCCTGCGTGCCCGCCGAACCCAACGCATGCAGCATCTGTTCAGGCGTCAGCTTCAGCAAGTGGCCGGTAGTGACGGCGGCGGCCAGGGTGCCGGCCGTGCCCGTCGTGTGGAAGATCTTGTAGTGCGAACGTCCTAAAAATTCCCCCACGCGAATGCCGACTTCGTAGCCGGCCACGGCGGCCACCAGCACGTCGCGCCCCGAACTACCCAGCGCCTGGGCCACGGCCAACGCCGGCGGGAACACCACGGCGGCAGGGTGGAACACCGAGCCATTGTGCACGTCGTCCTGCTCCACCACGTGGGCGGCGGCCGCGTTCACCATGGCGGCGAACAAGGGCGTGGTGCGGCGCCGCGTGATCAGCACTTCGCTGGGGCCGTCGGTCGGGCCCATGGTGGCGGCGTAGCGGTCGATGGCTTGCACCGCGCGCGCGGAGGCGCCGGCAAGTATCGACGCCAGGCAATCCAGCAGCAGGTCTTCGGCGCGGCGCAATACGGGCGCGGGGATGTCTTCGTAGCGCAGGTTGGCCGCAAAGGCGGCAAGCTCGGCGCTAAGGTGGGGCGTGTCGTTGGCGGCGGTCATGGTCCGGGGCAGTTGGTGGTGGCGTCGGGTCAGAACGAGCGGGGCAGACCCAGGATGTGTTCGGCGACGTAGGACAGGATCAGGTTCGTCGAAATCGGCGCCACCTGATACAGCCGCGTCTCGCGGAATTTGCGTTCCACGTCGTACTCGGTGGCAAAGCCGAAACCGCCGTGAAATTGCAGGCAGGCGTTGGCTGCTTCCCACGATGCGTCGGCGGCCAGCAGCTTGGCCATGTTGGCCTGCGCGCCGCAGGGCTGGTGCGCGTCGAACAGGCGGCAGGCTTCATAGCGCATCAGGCTGGCGGCTTCGACGTTGATGTGGGCGCGCGCGATGGGAAACTGCACGCCCTGGTTCTGCCCGATGGGGCGGCCGAACACCATGCGTTCCTTGGCGTAGGCGGTGACCTTGTCCACGAACCAATAGCCGTCGCCGATGCACTCGGCGGCGATCAGCGTGCGTTCGGCGTTCAGGCCGTCCAGGATGTACTTGAAGCCTTTGCCTTCTTCGCCGATCAGGTTTTCGACGGGAATTTCCAAGTTGTCGAAGAACAGTTCATTGGTCTCGTGATTGACCATGTTGGGAATCGGCCGGATCGTCATGCCGTGCTTGACGGCATGATGCAGGTCCACCAGAAAGATCGACATGCCTTCGGACTTTCGGGTCACCTGGTCCAGCGGCGTGGTGCGCGCCAGCAGGATCATCAGGTCGGAATGCTGTACGCGCGAGATCCAGACTTTCTGGCCGTTGATGACGTAGCGGTCGCCACGGCGCACGGCGGTAGTCTTGATCTTGGTGGTGTCGGTGCCGGTGGTGGGTTCGGTAACGCCCATCGATTGCAGGCGCAGCTCGCCGGCTGCGATGCGCGGTAGGTATTCGCGCTTTTGCGCTTCGGACCCGTGCCGCAGCAATGTACCCATGTTGTACATCTGGCCGTGGCAGGCGCCGGAGTTGCCGCCGCTGCGGTTGATTTCTTCCATGATGACCGACGCTTCGGTCAGCCCCAGGCCCGAACCGCCGTATTCCTGCGGGATCAGCGCGGCCAGCCAGCCGGCCTCGGTCAGTGCGCGGACAAAGTCTTCGGGGTAGCCGCGTTCTTCATCGATCTTGCGGAAATACTCTGACGGGAATTGCGCGCAAAGGTCGCGCACGGCTTCGCGGATGTCCTGATAGTCGTGTGAGGCGTGGGGCATAGGGCTGCTGTGATAGGCAAAGGGATGGTTCGGTTCAGCATCGAATGTGCCGCATGGGCGCGGTGCTGCCAATTCACAATTGCTTAATACGGGGTTCCTGTTCGCAAAAGCGCATTCATGACGGGCGTGCGTTCGCCCATCGGGCGGCGGCCCCGGCAGTTGTGTCAAGAAATTGCCAAACTGCGTGTCCATAATCCGAGGCACTGCGCCCCAGGGCGCCTGGTTATAGATGGATGGATATGCGTAAAAATCTCAGGGTCACCACGGCGGTATCGGCCATTCTGGCGTTATTCGTGCTGCTGTTTGCCATAGCGGCCGGCGCCGGCATCGCCGTCCTGCGCGAGAACCGGGCGGATATCGAAGCCTTGGGCCGGGGCAGCGTGGAACGCGCCAGCGACCTGGCCGAACTGACCAGCCGGCTGTTCCAGGCACGCGCGGCGTTGACCGACGCCAAGACCAGCATGGAAGGCGGGCTTGAAGACGCGCGCAACGCATCGCTGGCGCAGGCGGACGCGCTGCTCAAGCAGGCCGGCGCCAGCCTGGCGCGCCTGCGTGCCAACCCGGACACCAGCGCGGCAGGCGGTGCGCTGTTCGACCAGATGCTGGCCGCCCACGCCGCGTTCGCCGACCAGACCTTGGCGCCCATGCTCAGCGCCATCCAGGGCTGGAACGGGATCGAGGTCAACCGGTTGGTGGACAAGGTGCTGCCCGCCAGCGGCGCGGCCTACGTGAAGCAGGCCGACGGATACCAGCGCTATGCGCGCGAGCAGGGCCAGGCCGCCGTGGCCGATGCCAGCCGCACGCTGGAGCGGGTAAGCGCGGTGGCCGCCGCCGTATTGGCCGTGGTGTTGCTGCTGGCCGTGCTGATCCGCTTGGCGTTTCGGCGCGGCATCCTGCGGCCGCTGAACGAAGCCGGCGCGCATTTTGACCGCATCGCCGACGGCGATCTGACGGGCGCCATTGCCATGCGCGGCGACAACGAGATCGGCGTGCTGTATTCGGCGATGCGCCGCATGCAAACGGGGCTGTCGGCGGCGGTGGCCTCCGTGCGCCGGGGTGTCGAAGAGATCCATACCGGCTCGGGCGAGATCGCGGCGGGTGGGGCCGATATGTCGGACCGCACCGCGCGCCAGGCCGGCTCGTTGCAAGAGGCCGCCGCCAATATGACGCAGTTGGCGCACACCGTGCAGGTCACGGCAGGCAACGCCGACCTGGCCAGCCGGCAAGCGCAAAGCGCCACGCAGCTGGCCAAGCAGGGCGGCCGCGCGGTGGATGAAGTGGTGCAAAGCATGCAAGGCATTGCGGACAGCGCGCGCCGCATCGGCGAAATCGTGGGTGTGGTCGACAGCATTGCCTTTCAGACCAATATCCTGGCGTTGAACGCGGCGGTCGAGGCGGCACGCGCGGGCGAGCAGGGCAAAGGGTTCGCGGTCGTCGCGGGCGAAGTGCGGTCACTGGCGCAACGCAGCGCGCAGGCCGCCAAGGAAATCAAGGGCTTGATCGACGACTCGGCCCTGCGTGTCCAGGCCGGCGTGCGCCAGGTGAATCTGGCGGGCGACACCATGCGCGACATGGTGGTGTCGGTGGATCGCGTGACCCAGATCGTCGCCGAGATTTCCAGCGCGACGGCCGAGCAGGCCGCCGGGATCGCCTCGGTGAACGACGCGGTCGCGGACATTGAGCGGTCCACGCAAGAAAACGCCGCCATGGTCGAGCAAACGGCGGCTGCGGCAGCCGCCTTGGAAAGCCAGGCGCAAGGGCTGCGCCGCGCGGTGGCCGTGTTCCAGATCGAACAGGCGGTGCGCAATGCCACCGCCGTCGAGGCGTCCGTGGGCGAATTAATCGGACAGCTGGGACAGGATGCCGCCGCTGTAGCGCTCGATCACCAGCGACAGGTTCCCATGCTTGACCTTGTGCTTGACGTGCGCGGCAGCCGACGCGATGTCTTCCGGGCGGATGCGCTCGCATAGCGACGGCGTAACGGTCAACGCGCCCACGCCCAAGGTCACGAACGGGAAGAAGCGCGGCACGCCGTAGCGGTCTTCGGCCTCGATGCCGCCGTTCTGGCGGCCTTGGTCGTCGTACAGCGCCGTGGCCTGTTCGTTGAATTCGGCGATGATGCGCTGGACGCGTTCAGCCCAATCGGCGCTGCGAAACAGCACCACAAAATCGTCGCCGCCCACGTGTCCGACAAAGTCTCGCAGCGGGTCGCAATGCTGCTTGATGACTTCGGCGGTGAGCATGATCATGTCGTCGCCGCGCCAGTAGCCGTAGACGTCGTTGAACGGCTTGAAGTTGTTCAGGTCGCCATAGCAGACGGTGAAGTCGGCGGCGTCTTCCAGCAGCGTGGCGATGTGGCGGCTGATGGGGATGTTGCCCGGCAGCGAGGTCAGCGGGTTGGCGTAGCGCGCAGCCTCGATTCGCATTTCGGTCACCGAACGCACCAGGGTCTCGCCGGTAGCCAGGCCGTCGTAGCGGCCGTCGCGCGTAATGATCAGGCCGTCCATCAGGTAGCGCTGGTCTTCCGAGATCAGCACATGGCTGAGCTGGTCGATGGACACGTTCAGGTCCACCAGTACCGGTTCCGCATTCATGAAGGTGGAGCAACGGTCGCGGCCGAACAGTTCGCGCGTATAGCGCTGCGCATAATGTTCGGAAAAATCGCGGCGGTTGATGATGCCGACGGGGCGGTTTTCGGCGTCCACCACCGCCACGGCGTGCATGGTCTTGTGTTCGATGAACAGCCGGTGCACGTCATCGTTCGTGTGCTTGTCCAGCAGCGCGGCCGGCGCTTCCACGCGCAGGCTGGCCGCGGTGCCGCCCGCCGCGCGCTGCGACAGGGGCGCCGAGCTGCGCGCGCGCAACGAGTCGCGCAGCGGCGGCGTCAGTTCGGTCAGCAACGTTTCTTCCGGGCGGCCCAGGAACCAGCCCTGCGCATAGCGGATATCCAGCTCGCGCACCATGGCCAGGTCCTCGGCGGTTTCGATGCCCTCGGCGACGATCGCGGTGCCCAGGTGCTGCGCCACTTTCAGAATGGCGCGCACCATGCTTTGCTTGCGGTCGTCGTGGCCGATGCCATCGAAGAAATAGCGGTCGATCTTGACCAGGTCCGGCTGCATTTCCGACCACAGCTGCAAATTGGAATTGCCCACGCCGTAGTCGTCCAGCGCGATGCGCATGCCGTGTTCGCGCAGGCAGGCAAACGCGCTGCCCAGTTCGCTCATGTGGTCTGACAGCGGGTCCTGTTCCGTGAGTTCGACGATGATGCTGGAGGCGGGCAGGGCGCAATCTTTCAGCAGCCGCTCCGGCATGTCGGCGCCCCACAGCGTCCAGAAGTGAATCAGCGCCGACCCCGACAGGTTCAGGAACAGCTTGCCGGGGGCGTCCTGAAAACCCTGGGCGCCCGCCCGAAAACTGGCCAGTTCCAGTTGCGGGTGCAGTCCGCGTCGGCGGGCTTCGGCAAACAAGGCATCGGGAAAGTGCAGGGCGGTGTCGGCAGGGCCGCGGATCAGGCTTTCATGCCCATAGATGCGGCTGTGGGACAGATCCACCACCGGTTGATAGCGTGGCCGCAGCAGGCGGTCACGCAAAATGCCGGCCAGGCCGACGGGTGCGGGCGCATCGCCCGGGATGGAGTGGGGCGCGCGGGCCGTGGCCTGCCGTGGCATAGCTTGTAGGGAAGTCATCGCCGGGGGCGTCAGATACGTTCAGTGACAAGATTCGTCATGTTGACAACAAAATATGTCTGCGTTGTTGCCGCTACCGGCGACGCGCCATATTCAGCCGCTGTTACATAGCTGTCAACCGAGATTTCCCCTTGCTTTGCTTGCCGACGCGGCGCAGTGGCGACAGCCGCCGCGTACCCCTTGCGCCCTATACAATTTGCGCTATGACTTCCCCCAAGATTCCCGAATCCCTGCGTCGTATCGTGCTGGCGTCCAACAACCCCGGCAAGCTGCGCGAATTTTCCGCCTTGTTTGCGCCGCTCGGCATCGAACTGGTGCCCCAAGGCGACCTGGGCGTGCCCGAAGCCGAAGAGCCCCACGTCACCTTTGTTGAAAACGCCTTGGCCAAAGCGCGGCACGCCAGCCGCCTGACCGGGCTGCCGGCGTTGGCCGACGACTCCGGCCTTTGCGTCGCCGCGCTGGATGCCGCGCCCGGCGTGTATTCGGCCCGCTACGCCAAGATGCACGGGGGCGAAAAATCAGACCAAGCGAACAATGCCCTGCTGGTACAGAACTTGGCCGGGGTTACCGACCGCCGCGCCTGGTATGTGGCCGTGCTGGCTTTGGTGCGTTCGGAAAACGATCCTTGCCCGATCATCGGAGAAGGGTTGTGGCATGGCGAAATCATCGACGTGCCGGAAGGGGTGAATGGCTTTGGCTACGACCCGCACTTCTATCTGCCCGATATGGCACTGACCGCGGCGTCGCTGGACCCCGAGGAAAAGAACCGCGTCAGCCACCGCGCCCGCGCGCTGCGCGAATTGTTGAGCAAGCTTAGCCACGCCTAGGCGCTTAAGCGAAACCGCATGTCCATCACTATTCCCATCCGCAACGACATGGGCGCGTCGCCGTCGCGCGTCCGTGTCCCCGCAGGCGCCACGCTGACCAGCCTGCCCCCGCTTTCCCTCTATGTGCACGTGCCCTGGTGCGTGCGCAAATGCCCGTATTGCGACTTCAATTCCCACGCCGCGCCCGGCGAAATCCCGGAACGCGCCTATCTGGACGCTCTGCGCAGCGACCTTGAACAGGCGTTGCCGTCCATCTGGGGCCGGCAGGTCGTGTCCGTTTTCATCGGAGGCGGCACGCCCAGCCTGCTGTCGTCGGCGGGATTGGACGAACTGCTGGCCATGTTGCGCGCCTGTCTGAACCTGTGGCCCGACGCCGAAATCACCATGGAAGCCAACCCCGGCACGGCCGAAGCCAGCCGGTTTCGCGACTATGCCGCCAGCGGCGTCACCCGCTTTTCGTTGGGCATCCAGAGCTTTGACGACGCGCAGCTAAAGAAGCTGGGCCGCATCCACGACGCCGCGCAGGCTCGGGCGGCGATCGACATGGCCCAGCGCGCGGTCTCGCGCGTGAACCTGGACATGATGTTCGCCTTGCCGGGCCAGACGCTGGACGCCTGTGTGGCAGATCTGCGCCATGCCATTTCGTTTGGCACGGAACACCTGTCGCTGTACCACCTGACGATGGAGCCGAACACCGTCTTCGCAAAATTTCCGCCCGCCGAATTGCCCGACGACGACACCAGCGCCGCCATGCAAGACGCCGTTGAAGCCGAATTGGCGGCGGCGGGGTTGGCCCGATACGAAGTGTCGGCCTACGCACGGCCGGGCGCGCGGTGCCGCCACAACATGAACTACTGGGAATTTGGCGACTACCTGGGCATCGGCCCTGGCGCGCACGGCAAGCTGTCATTTCATGACCGTATCGTGCGCGAGGCGCGGTTGCGCAACCCGGATTCCTGGATGCAGGCGGCCATGGCGCGCGACGGCAGTCATCTGGCCGAAAGCCGCCAGGTGGGGCCGGACGAGCTGCCCTTTGAATTCATGCTCAATGCACTGCGCCTGAAAGAGGGCGTGCCCACCACAACGTTCAACGAACGCACCGGTTTGTCGCTTGCCGCCATCGCGCACCAATTGGAGGCAGCCTCGAAACGGGGCTTGCTGGACCCGGACCCGACGCGTTTGAAGGCTACGCCCTTGGGGTGGCGCTTCTTGAACGACCTGCAGGAAATGTTCCTGTAGTTGCTTTTGCACCAAAACGGGGCAATCATGCCCCACGCTTTGCACCATACCGGTGCTACATTTTTCCGTGACCGTGCAGCCTTCCCCTGGGAATCCCTGGGGTAAAACCTGGCACGCTTATTGCTTCCCTCTTTATGCCAGTCGAGCGGCAAAGCCCTCGACCCTTTTATCTAATGGAGATGACATGGCAAGCCCGAAAGACGTCCTGAAACAGATCGCCGATAACGAAGTCAAATTCGTGGATTTCCGCTTTACCGATACGGTTGGCCGTGAGCACCACGTGTCCGTGCCCACCAGCCAGATCGATGAAGACAAGCTGGAAAGCGGCCAGGCTTTCGACGGTTCGTCGATTCCGGGTTGGAAGGGTATCGAAGCTTCCGACATGCTGCTCATCCCCGATTGCGCTACCGGCAACCTGGACCCGTTCCGCGAAGAGCCGACCCTGATCCTGTCGTGCGACGTCGTCGAGCCGTCGGACCTGAAGGGCTATGACCGCGACCCGCGTTCGCTGGCCAAGCGCGCCGAAGCCTACCTGAAGTCCTCCGGCCTGGGCGACACCGCCTACTTTGGTCCGGAACCCGAATTCTTCGTGTTCGACGGCGTGACGTGGAACACCGACATGTCGGGCACGTTCGTCAAGATCAAGTCCGAAGAAGCCTCGTGGTCGACCGGCCTGGAATTCGAGGGCGGCAACACCGGCCATCGTCCCGCCGTCAAGGGTGGCTACTTCCCCGTTCCCCCGGTTGATTCGTTCCAGGACATGCGTTCGGAAATGTGCCTGTTGATGGAACAAATGGGCGTGCCGGTTGAAGTGCACCACCATGAAGTGGCCGGCGCCGGCCAGCTGGAAATCGGCACCAAGTTCAGCACGCTGGTTCAGCGCGCCGACTGGACGCAGATCGTCAAGTACGTGGTGCACAACGTTGCCCACGCTTACGGCAAGACCGCCACGTTCATGCCCAAGCCCATCGTTGGCGACAACGGTTCCGGCATGCACGTGCACCAATCCATCTGGAAGGATGGCCAGAACCTGTTCGCGGGCAATGGCTACGCCGGCCTGTCGGAATTCGCCCTGTACTACATCGGCGGCATCATCAAGCACGCCCGCGCCCTGAACGCCATCACCAACCCGGGCACGAACTCGTACAAGCGTCTGGTTCCGCACTACGAAGCCCCGGTCAAGCTGGCTTACTCGGCCCGCAACCGCTCGGCTTCGATCCGCATTCCGTACGTCGGCAACCCGAAGGGCCGCCGCGTCGAAGCGCGTTTCCCGGACCCCCTGGCCAACCCGTACCTGGCGTTCTCGGCCCTGATGATGGCCGGCCTGGACGGCGTGCAGAACAAGATCCACCCGGGCGATCCGGCCGACAAGAACCTGTACGACCTGCCGCCGGAAGAAGACGCAAAGATCCCGACCGTGTGCTCCTCGCTGGAACAAGCGCTGGAAGCCCTGGACGCCGATCGCGAATTCCTGACCCGCGGTGGCGTATTCAGCAACGACATGCTCAACGCCTACATCGACCTGAAGATGGGCGATGTGAACCGTCTGCGCATGACCACGCACCCGGTCGAATTCGACATGTACTACAGCCTCTGATCGTTTAGAGGCTGTGGCGGGGGGGAGCGCGATGATGGCGGCAGAAACCAGGGCCCACACATCGCGCACCACCAGGTCGCGGCTCGACGGTTTGTCCGCCAGGCGTTACGCCTGGCGGGCAGGGCGCCGGGTTCCGGCGCCGCCGTCGCGGGCGCGTTCCGCTTTTCCCCTGTCATTCGGGTACGTTGAAAAATGAATGTAGAAGCTCTCGATCTGCTTGCCACGTCCGTTTTCCTGGTCAACGAGCGCGGTCACATTGAGTATGCCAACGCCGCCGCCGAAGATCTGTTCGGCCGCTCGCGCAAGCAACTCTGCGGGCACTCCGCCGCCACGCTGTTCGACACCCCAGAAAACATCCAGTCCTCCATCGACCGCGCCGCTGCCGGCAGGTACGCCGACGTCAGGCAATTGGCCTCGTTGCGCCGCGCCGCCGAATCCGTCGAAGTCGCCGTCACCACGGTGGGGCTGACGGGCCAACGCTGGCCGGTATTGATCGAGACGCGCGAGATAGAACAGCGCGTGCTGGCCGACCGCAACCATCGCCTGGTTGACGAGATCGAAGCGCATCGTGAACTGCTGCGCAACCTGGCGCATGAAGTGAAGAACCCCTTGGGCGGTTTGCGCGGCGCCGCGCAATTGCTCGAAGCCGAGCTGCCCAGCGCAGCGCTGGCCGAATACACCCAAGTCATTATTTCCGAAGCCGATCGCTTGCAGGCGCTGGTGGACCGCTTGAGCGGCCCGCAACGTGTGCCGCTGAACGCGCGGCCGGTGAACATCCACGAGATCTGCGAGCGCGTCTGCGCCCTGATCCAGGCTGAATTCCGCAACGACGTGACGATCCTGCGTGACTACGACGCGTCGGTGCCTGATTTGAAGGGCGATGCGGCCCGCTTGATGCAGGCGGTGCTGAACGTGGCCCGCAATGCCGCACAAGAGTTGGTCGCGCGCCCGCAGGGGCCGCAGACGGAGCCCGGCGTGGTAACGCTGCGCACCCGCGTGGCCCGCCAGGTCATGCTGGCCCATCGGCAACACCGGCTGGCGCTGGTGCTGTCCATTATCGATAACGGTCCCGGCGTGCCGGACCACATCCGCGACCGCATTTTCCACCCGCTGGTCACGGCCAGGGCCGGCGGTACCGGGCTGGGCTTGAGCCTTGCCCAGGACTTCGTGCAACAGCACGGCGGCATCATCGAATTTGAATCCCGACCCGGGCGTACCGAGTTTCGCCTGGTCCTACCGATGGAGCCCGCACACTGATGAAACCCGTATGGATCGTCGACGACGACCAGGCCATCCGCTGGGTCCTCGAAAAGGCCCTGGCCCGCGCTGGTGTCCCCACCCGTAGTTTTTCCCAATCGGCTGATGTGCTGGAAGCGCTGTCGCGCGAAACGCCCGTCGCCTTGGTCTCCGATATCCGCATGCCAGGCGGCAACGGCCTGGAGCTGTTGCGCCAACTGAAGGAACGCCACCCCGGCCTGCCGGTCATTGTGATGACCGCGTTTGCCGATCTGGACAGTACCGTGTCCGCCTTCCAGGGCGGCGCGTTCGACTACCTGGCCAAGCCGTTCGACGTGAACGAGGCGGTGGCGCTGATTCAACGCGCCATGCAGGAATCCGCGCAGCCCGAAACGCCCGAAGGGCAGGGCGAGTCCGCGCAGAACAACGAACGCTGGATGATGACGCAGTCGTCATCGACGGCAATGCAGGAAGTGTTCCGCGCCATTGGCCGGCTGGCCCAGTCCAAGGTCACGGTGTTGATCACCGGCGAATCGGGCACGGGCAAGGAACTGGTGGCCCGTGCGCTGCATGGCCACGGCGTGCGTGCCAGCGGCCCCTTCGTGGCGCTGAACGCGGCGGCCATTCCGCGTGATCTGCTGGAAGCCGAACTGTTCGGCCACGAGCGCGGCGCCTTTACCGGCGCCAACAACCTGCGTCGTGGCCGCTTCGAAGAAGCGCATGGCGGCACGCTGTTCCTGGATGAAATCGGCGATATGCCGATCGAATTGCAGACGCGATTGCTGCGTGTGCTGGCCGAAGGCAGCTTCTATCGCGTCGGCGGCGCGCAGCCGGTGCGCGTGGACGTGCGCATCGTGGCAGCGACCCACCAGCCGCTGGAGCAACGGGTCGAGCAGGGCTTGTTCCGCGAAGACTTGTTTCACCGTCTGAACGTGATCCGCCTGCGTCTGCCGCCTTTGCGCGAGCGGGTCGAAGACATCCCTGCGCTGGCACAACATTTCCTGACCGCCAGCGCCCGTACGCTGGGCGTGCCGGTCAAGCGCTTGACCCCGGACGCCTTGGCCGTGCTGACCAAGTTCGACTTTCCGGGCAACGTACGCCAACTGGAAAACTTTTGCCATTGGCTGACGGTGATGGCGCCCGGGCAGACGGTGGATCGGCAAGATCTTCCGCCGGAAATCCGCGCACTGGAACATCAGCAGCAACAGCCCGCGATGGCGCCGTTGCGTCCGGCCGCGCCCATCTCGGGTATTGGCACCGTGGTGCAGGCCGGGCAGGGGCAGGGCGTGGACGACGGCGCGCCGCGCAACTGGCAGGACTCCTTGCTGCGCGATGCCCAGTATCGTTTGGAGCGCGGCGAGCCGGCCGTCATGGCAACGCTGACCCGCCAGTTTGAAAAAATCCTGCTGCAAAGCGCGCTGGACGCCAGCCGCGGGCGCCGCGTGGAAGCGGCGTCGCGGCTGGGAATTGGCCGCAACACCATCACGCGCAAACTGCGCGAACTGGGTATTGAGGACGAGTGATGTGACGGGGCGTGATGTGGCGCGGACGCCAGCCCATCACCCCCGTCACCCTTCATCCCTTCACCGCTTCACCCGCTACCCCAGCCCCAGCAGGCTTTCGCACAATCGCGGCGACTTCAGCTTCTGCAACCACCACTTCAGCGCTTCACCCGGCGCTTCCGCGCGCCAGGCGTAGGCCACGTGCTCGGTCAGCGACATCCCCTCATCGGTTTCGCACACCACCAGCAAGCCTTGCGACAAGTACGGCGCCGCCATCGTCATCGGCAAGTAGCCGCAACCCAGCCCGCGCACCTGCGCGTCGATCTTGGCCTGCATCGACGGCATCACCAGCGTGGCTTGGTCGGCCAGAATGCCGCGCGATTGCGGCGGCAGGTTGCGTGACGTATCCGCAACCACCACGGCACAGTATTGCGTGATGTCGCCCCGGCTTAGGGGCTGCGGCAACGACGCCAAGGGGTGATGCGCGGCCACGCAGAACGCAAACTGCGTCGTGCCGATGGCTTGCGACCGATACGGCCCCGTGGGCTCGGCATTGGCGCCGGCGCCTATCACCAGGTCGGCGCGGCCCGACGTCAAGGCGTCCCAGTTTCCACTTAGCACTTCGCTGGAAAAACGCAGCGTCGTCGCGCTTTCCAGCGTCTGGAATTCCTCGATCAGGTCATACAACGGCCGCCAGGGCAGTACGGCGCTGACCGCAATCCGCAATTCCACTTCCCAGCCCGTGGCGATGCGTTTGACGCGGCACGCCAGGTCGTCCAGCGACTGCAACACGTGCCGGCCATCTTTCAGCAGCGTTTCGCCGGCCGGCGTCAGCAGCGCGCGGTGGCCCGAGCGATCGAACAACAGCACATCCAGCCCGTCTTCCAGCTTGCGGATGGAATAAGTAACGGCCGAGGGCACTTTGCCCAACTCGCGCGCCGCCTTGGCAAAGCTGCCATGACGGGCAATGGCGTCCACCAGGATGAGCAATTCGGGGGTAATGGGCTGCATGAGGGGCATCGCCAGGGGCGTTCAAAAAAGTTGAATGATCTCGTCAAAATATAGCGCCAAACGGCGGTTCCAGCGCGCGCAGAATATCACTCATGCCAGGGATGCAGCACACAGGCAACACCAAGAAACCAGGCCCGCACCCCTACAACCATTCATATTATTGAAACAGGAGTCCACAATGCTTACGATTCGCCGCGCTAACGAACGGGGTCATGCCAACCACGGATGGCTGGATTCTTTTCATACCTTTTCCTTCGCCAACTACTACGACCCCGCTCACATGGGCTTTGGCTCGCTGCGCGTGATCAACGATGACCGCATCGCCGCCGCTCGCGGTTTTGGCACCCACGGTCATCGCGACATGGAAATCATTACCTATGTGCTGGATGGCGCCATCGCCCACAAGGACAGCATGGGCAGCGGCTCGACCATCAAGCCGGGCAATGTGCAGCGCATGAGCGCCGGGCGTGGCGTGATGCACTCCGAGTTCAACCCGCTGTCGGATGCCGAAACGCACATGCTGCAAATCTGGATCGAGCCCAACGTCACCGGTATTGCCCCGGAATACGAAGAGCGCGAGTTCAGCGATGCGCAAAAGCGTGGCCGCCTGCAAGCCCTGGTGTCGCCGGATGGTGATGACGGGTCGATGAAGATTCATCAAGACGCGCGCCTTTACGGCGGTCTGTTTGATGGCGAGGAATCGGCCACGCTGACGTTGGCGGCCGGCCGGCGCGCCTGGGTGCACGTGGCGCGTGGCAGCGTGACGGTCAACGGGGTTGAACTGTCCGGCGGCGACGCCGTGGCGATCACGGACGAAACCCGTGTCGAGCTGTCCGGCGGCAAGAACGCCGAAGTGCTGGTGTTTGACCTGGCGTAAGCCTTGAGCGCCGGGCGGAAATGGATTCCGCCCGGCGATTTGTTTTGACGAGGCCGCTGGGCCTTAACATGGCCCTTGGCCTATTCATGCGGAGTACTGCACCATGTCCACCTTGTCTGAAGCCGGCGAAAGCCAGATCGAAACCGTCGTTGTGCCGCGCACCACCGACTTGGGCGGTTTTTCCGTCCGCCGCGCCATCCCGTCGGCGCAGCGTCGCACGGTAGGTCCGTTTGTTTTTCTGGACCACATGGGTCCCGCCGATTTCGACGTGGGGTCTGGCATTGATGTGCGGCCGCATCCGCATATTGGCCTGTCTACCGTCACCTATCTGTACGAGGGCTCGATGGTGCACCGCGACGGCGCGGGCAATACCAAAACCATTCTTCCGGGCGAAGTGAACTGGATGACGGCAGGGCGCGGCATCGTGCACTCCGAGCGTTCGTCGCCCGAGGCGCGCCTGGCGCCGCAACGCCTCTGTGGCCTGCAAATCTGGGTGGGCCTGCCCACCAAGTACGAAGAGACGGACCCCGGCTTCACGCACTACGGCCTGGATGCCCAGCCCGTGATCGAAGGCGAGGGCGTGCGTGCGCAAGTGGTGGCGGGCTCGCTGTTTGGCAAGACGTCGTCGGTCAAGACGCTGTCGCCGCTGTTCTATGGCGACCTGCAGTTGCAGGCGGGCGCCACGACGGTGCTGCCGGCGGAATACGAAGAGCGCGCGGCGTATCTGGCGCAAGGCACGGTCGAAGTCGACGGGCAGGTGTTTGAAAGCGGGCGTCTGGTGGTCTTTGCGCCCGGCCGGCCGGTTCAGATACGCGCCATCACGGCAGCCCGCTTCGCCGTCATTGGCGGCGAGCCGCTGGATGGTCCGCGTTATGTCTGGTGGAACTTCGTGTCCAGCAGCAAGGACCGGATCGAGCAAGCCAAGCAGGATTGGCAACGCACCCGTTTCGACCAGGTCGTGCCTGGCGACGAGACGGAATTCATCCCGCTGCCCGAACCGCGCGCCTGACCGCGTAGTCGTCGCGAATAGACGTCGCGAATAGACGTCGCAAATAGTCTCGACGCCCCTGCCGCGCAAGCCCTGCGCGGCAGTATGATGCGCCTCCAATCTTTGACAACAACAGGATGGAGACACATGCATCGCTATACGTTCAATCTGGTGCGCGGCGTGGCCGCGCTGGCGCTGGTGCACGGCGCGTCCGTGTCGGTGGCCGCGGGCTACCCGGCCAAGCCCATCACCTTCATCGTGCCGTACACGGCCGGCGGCACCACCGATTTGGTGGCGCGCACGGCGGGCCAGAAGGTCGCCGAAAAACTGGGGCAACCGGTCATTGTTGAAAACCGCCCCGGCGCGGGCGGCAATATCGGCATGGACGCGGTGGCCAAGGCCGCGCCGGACGGCTACACGATCGGGTTCGGCGCCATTTCGACCAACGCGTTGAACCCCTTCGTCTATCCGAAGATGCCGTTCGATCCCACCAAGGACTTCACGGGCGTCAGCATGTTGGGCGCGTCGTCCGTGGTGCTGGAAACGGGCCCGGCCTTGAAGGTCGACAGCGTGAAGGATCTGGTCGCCTACGCCAAGCAGCATCCGGGCACGTCGTTCGGCACGCCGGGCACGGGCACGTCCATGCATCTGGCCGGCGCGATGTTCGACCAGCTGACTGGCGCGGGCATGCAGCACATTCCGTACAAGGGCAGCGCGCAGGCGCTGAACGATTTGCTGGGCGGGCACTTGCCTGTGATGTTCGACAACCTGCCGGCGTCCCTGCCGCACATCAAGTCCGGCAAGGTGCACCCGCTGGCGGTTACGGGCAGCAAGCGCGCGCCCGCGTTGCCGGACGTGCCGACGCTGGCCGAACTCGGGTACTCGGGTGCGGTGGTCGACCCCTGGTTCGCCGTGTACGGCCCGGCGAACATGTCGCCGGAAGCCACGCGCGCCTTAAGCGAAGCTTTCCAGTGGGCGTTGGCGTTGCCCGAAGTCAAGGACAAGCTCGAGCAAGCTGGCTTCATGCCCTATGGCTCGACGCCGGAAGAAGTGCAACGCCTGACCGCCAGCCAGTACGAGTCGTTCAAGGCGCTGTCGCAAAAGGTGAAGCTGTCGGCGGACTAAGCGCCGACGCGTGTCGCCACGACTGCGCGCCGAATGCGGGATGGAAATGCAGAATGGAAATCAGCGCCCGCGGGCGAAAGCCTGCTCGCGCTGTTCTTCCAACGCTTCGCGGCGGATGAAGTCGCGCACGAAATCGTTGCTGGGCTGATGGTGCAGGTTGTACGGGGTGTCCCATTGCGCGATGCTGCCCCGCGTCATGACGCCGATGCGGTCGGCAATAGCGAAGGCTTCGGCCTGGTTGTGCGTGACGAGGATGGCCGTGTGGCCGGTCGTTTTCAGGATGTCGCGCACTTCAAACGCCAGGCGTTCGCGCGTGTCCACGTCCAGGTTTGAGAACGGTTCATCCAGCAACAGCAGGTCGGGCGAGGGCGCCAGCGCGCGCGCCAGCGCCACCCGCTGCTGCTGCCCGCCCGAGATTTCATGCGGATAGCTGGCGGCGGCGTGGGCCAGGCCCACCAGTTCCAGCATTTCTTCGACGCGCCGCGCACGCTCGGCACGCGGCAGCTTGCGCAGGCCAAAAGCCACATTCAGCGCCACCGTCAGATGCGGGAACAGAGCGTAATCCTGGAACATCATGCCCACGCGCCGGTGCTCGGGCGCGACCTGCTCGGTGGCCGACGAAATGACGGTGCCGTCCAGCAGGATGCGGCCCGCGCGTACCGGCTCGAAGCCGGCAATGGCACGCAGCACGGTCGTTTTGCCGCAGCCCGATTCACCCAGCAGGCAGCCGATATGCCCGACAGGCAGGCCCAGCGACAGGTCTTGCACCACGGGCTTCAGGCCCTTGGGCGTGTCGTAGGCCAGGGAAAGATGTTCGATTTCTAGCAGATCGGGCACGATGATCAATGTCCCATTTTCAGATTGGTGCGCGCCAGCAGGATGACGGGCAGAAGGCCGGCCAGCACGATTGCCAGCGCCGCGACGGCGCCTTCCTCGTACGTGCCGCGCGCGGCTTCGGCGTAGAGCCAGGTGGCCAGCGTGTCGAAATTCATGGGGCGCAGCAGCAGGGTGGCGGGCAGTTCTTTCATGGCGTCCACGAACACCAGCAGCGCGCTGGCCGCCAGGGCGGGGCGCAGCAGGGGCAAGTGCACGCGGCGCAGCGTGCCGCCGGATGTCTCGCCCAACAGGCGCGACGCCTGTTCCAGCGAAGGCGGAATGCGGGCGAGTCCGGCTTCCAGCGCGCCGGTCGAAATGGCCAGGAAGCGGATCACATATGCGCACACCAGCGCCGCCATGGAACCCATCAGGAACAGGCCCGTTCCGCCAAAGACCTTGGCCACCGCCGTGTCGATCCAAACGAACGGCGTCAGCAGGCCAATGGCCAGCACGGTGCCCGGCACGGCGTAGCCCAGGCTGGCAATGCGGGCGCAGGCGCGGCCGGGGTTGAAGCCGGCACTTTCGCGCAGGGTGCGCCCCGCCCAAGCCACGATCAGGCCGCATAGCAACGTGACGATGGTGGCGCTGAACGCCACGATCAGCGTGTTCGACAGGCCGTTAATGAGCTGGTCCGATACGCCACCGACCTGGTCCAGGCGCTTGTAGGTTTCCACGATCAGATAAAGCGCGGGCGCCACAAAGCCCAGCACCACGGGTATCCACCCCAGCAGCGTAGCGATGGCGGCGGCCGGGCCACGCAGGCGGCGCGGCTGCATCGGGCGCATGCGTTGCGTGTTGGCATAACGCTGGCGTTTGCGGCCGTGCCGTTCCAGCAGGATCAGGCCGATCACGATGGCCAGCATGGTCAGCGCGATCTGCGCCGCGCCGGCCAGGTCGGAACGCGTGACCCAGGTGGTGTAGACCGAGACGGTCAAAGTCTGCACGCCCAGGAATTCCGAGGCGCCGATGTCGTTCAGCGTTTCCAGCAGCGCCAGGCTCACGCCGACCACGATGGCGGGCCGTGCCAGCGGCAAGGCCACGCGGCAGAACACGGCGATGCGGCCGGCGCCCAGCGTGCGCGCGGCTTCCAGCAGACTGGCCGCCTGTGTCATGAACATCACGCGGGTGCTGAGGTAGACGTAGGGGTACAGCACGAAGCCCAGCACGAAAATCGCGCCATAGATGGAACGCAGGTCGGGCAAGCGGAACTGGCGCGGGCTGTCATAGCCTAGCAGCGCGCGGATGGCGGTCTGGATGGGGCCGATGGGGTGCAGCAGATCCAGGTAGGCGAACGCGATGATGTAGGTGGGCACCGCCAGCGGCAGCAGCAGCGCCCAGGTCAGCACGCGACGCGTGGGGAAGTCGTAAGCGGTCACCAGCCAGGCGGCGCCCGTCCCCAATAGCGTAACGACCACGCCCACCCCGGCAAGCAGAATGGCCGTGTTCGCAAGCGCCTGCGGCAGCACGTAGCTGGCCAGATGCTGCCAGTGCGAAAGTTCCCCGCCCAGCGCCCACCAGCCCAGCGTCAGCACCGGGGCCAGGACGGCCAGGGCAATCAGGCCCGCGCCCGCCAGCCAGCCGGCGCCGCGTTCGGTCCAGCGCAGACGCATCGGCCGGGGCAAAGATTCAGTGTGCATGCTTCAACGTTGATGGCATCAATGGCAAGGCCTGTTCCCTTCAAAAAAGGGAACAGGCCCAATACTGTTCGATGGCCACTGGACGCTTGTGGCGTCAGGCGGCCATCCAGGGATCAGTTGTCGAAGCCGACCTTGTCGACCAATTCGCTGGCTTGCTTGCGATGCTTGGCGATTTCGGTCAGGGGCAGGGGATCCACCTTCAATTCACCAAAGCTGGCGATGACCGGGTCCAGCTTCACGCCCTTGCGCACGGGGTATTCGTAATTGGCCTGGGCGTACAGCGCCTGGGCCGGTTCGGATACCAGGAAGTCCAGCAGCTTGATGGCGTTGGCCTTGTTGGGCGCGTGCGCGGCCACGGCGGCGCCGCTGACGTTCACGTGCGTGCCACCGCTTTTTTCGCTGGCGAACGTGGGGCGGATGACCTTGATGGCGTCGCCCCATTTGCGGGCGTCGGTGCCGGGTTCGGCGTTCTTCATGTGGCCGACGTAGTAGGCGTTGGCCAGGCCGATATCGCAAATGCCGCCCAGGATGTCACGCGCCACGTCGCGGTCGCCGCCGGCAGCCTTGCGGGCCAGGTTGGCCTTGACGCCACGCAGCCATTTTTCAGTGGCCTCGGCGCCGTCATGCGCGATCATGGAGGCGACCATGGCGGTGTTGTAGGGATGCTGGCCCGAACGGATGCAGACCTTGCCCTTCCACTTCGGGTCGGCCAGGTCTTCGTAGCGGAAAGATTCCAACTTCAAATCCTTTTCCACGTACAGCACGCGGTCGCGCAGCGACAGCGCGTACCACTTGCCGTCGGCGCCGCGCAGGTTGGCGGGGATCACCGACTCCAGCGTTTGCGACTTGACGGCCTGCGTCACGCCGCCATCAACCAGGTCCAGAAGGTTACCGATATCCACGGTCATCAGCACGTCGGCGGGCGACTTGGCGCCTTCGGCCTTGACGCGTTCCAGCAGGCCGTCCTTAACAAATACCGTGTTGACCTTGATGCCGCTTTCTTTGGTGAAGGCGTCCAGCAACGGTTGGATCAGCTTGGGTTCCCGGGTGGTATACAGGCTGACTTCTTCCGCGGCGTTGGCCGATACGGTGAAGGCGGCGGCGCCGGCCAGCGCCAGGGCGCGCAGCAGCGAATTCAATTGGGGACGCTTGGTCATGTCGGGAAACTCCGGCTAGGGCTGCAGCGGAAAGGGCAGGGTCTTGCAAGCCTTTCCGCTGCTTAAAACAGTCTGCTAACGAAAATGATTATCAACTGAGAACGCGACAATAACAGGAAGCAAAGACGCGTTCAACTCTTCGTAAGCGGCACTGTTCCAGCCTTGATTCCTATCAATACGTCATAAGCGTATTACGGAATAATGAGACAAGTTCCCAACAAGACCTGTAGAATAGGGACAACCCTAATAAGCGAATTCCGACATGGCTGCTTTCAACACAGAGCGCGTACTTAGCGTGCACCACTGGAACGACACCCTGTTCTCCTTCACCACGACGCGTGACGCGGCCTTGCGGTTCCACAACGGCCACTTCGTCATGATCGGCCTGGAAGTTGAAGGCAAGCCGCTGCTGCGTGCCTACAGTATCGCCAGCGCCAACTACGAAGAAAACCTCGAATTTCTCAGCATCAAGGTGCAAAACGGCCCGCTGACGTCGCGGCTGCAGCATCTGAAAGAAGGCGACACCATCCTGGTCAGCCGCAAGCCGGTTGGCACGCTGGTCGTCGACGACCTCAAGCCCGGCAAGCATCTGTTCCTGTTCGGCACGGGCACCGGCCTGGCGCCATTCATGAGCATCATCAAAGACCCGGACATCTACGAACGCTTCGACAAAGTCATTCTGGTGCATGGCGTGCGTTGGGTCAGCGAACTGGCCTACGCCGACTTCATCGAGAAAGAGCTGCCGAACAATGAATTCTTCGGCGATGTCGTGCGCGAAAAGCTGGTGTACTACCCCACCGTCACGCGCGAGCCGTTCCGCAACCAGGGCCGCATCACCGAGCTGATGGAAAACGGCAAACTGTGCGATGACATCGGCATCCCCCAGATCAATCCCGAAACCGATCGCGCCATGATCTGCGGTAGCCCGCATATGCTGGCCGACATCAGCGCCATGCTGGACAAGCGCGGCTTCACCGTGTCGCCGGGCGTGGGTCAGCCGGGTGACTACGTGGTTGAACGCGCATTCGTGGACAAATAAGTCACCGTCTTGCGGCAGTAAAAAGCCCCATCGCATGCGATGGGGCTTTTTTATGTTCGTCAGGCGGAGACGTCGCGGATCATTCCGGTTGAATGCCGGCCTTTTTGATGATGTCGCCCCACTTCTTCGATTCCGCTTGCTGGAAGGCAGCCAGCTCGTCCGGCGTGGACGTGGCGGCGTCGGTGCCCGTCTGTGCGTAGAACTGCTGGGCCGGCTTGGTCTTGGTGGCCTTCACCAGCAATTCGTTCAGACGCTTGACGACATCGGGCGGCGTGCCGGCCGGCGCATAGGCCGCGAACCAATAGCCCATTTCGTAACCCGGCACACCGGCTTCCGCAATTGTCGGCACGTCGGGCGCCAACGGCGAACGCGCGGTGCCCGTCACGCCCAGCGCGCGCAATTTGCCCGACTTGACCTGCGGCAGGCCGGTAGCGGTGTCGGTGATCATCATGTCGATCTGGCCGCCCAGCAGGTCGGTGACCGCCAGCGGGTTGCTCTTGTACGGCACATGCAGCAGTTGCACGCCCGCCATCTGCTGCAACAGTTCGCCTGCGATCCGGCTGCTGGAGCTGCCGCTGCCAAAACTCAGCTTGCCCGGTGACTTCTTGGCTTGCGCCAGGAAGTCTCCCACCGTCTTGGCCTGCGAATTGGGGTTCACCACCATGATCTGGCCGCCTTTGCCCAATAGCGAGATCGGCGCAAAGTCCTTGACCGGCTGGTAGGTCAGCGATTTGTACAGATGTTCGTTGGCGGCGTGCGTGGTATTCGTGGTGATGAGTACGGTGTAGCCGTCCGGCGCGGCGCGTGCGCCCGCCGCGGCGCCGATCATTGCGCTGGCACCCGGCTTGTTTTCAATGACGACCGCCTGACCGGTCTGCTCGGTGACACCCTGGCCAATCGCGCGGCCGATCTGGTCGGTGGCGCTGCCGGCCGCAAAGGGCACGATGAACGTGATCGGCTTGGTGGGGAACGACTGGGCCAGCGCGGTCAGGGGCAGGGCGGCGGCCAGCAACAAGGCCAGGCGGCCCTTCGATGAAATTCGCATGTTGTGTCTCCTGTGATGCTTTTTTTATAAGGGGTGGAAAAATCAGGCGGCCGCTGGGCGGTCACCGGGTACGTCTGGCAGCCGGCGTGCCAGTTCAGGGCTGACCTCCACCGTCAGGTCCAGCAATCGAAAAGACAGGCTCTTGCCGTGCGTGTCCAGGTTCAGGGCATCGTTTACACCGCCGTCCAGCACGCCTTCCAGTACGAAATTCATGGCGTGCAATGTCGGCAGCAGATAGCGCGTGACGCGCGCGGGGTGGCGATACGCAAACCACTCGGCCACGCGCGCTTCAGTCACTTGGGACACCAGCACGTCGTAGCACTCCGGGTCCCAGGCGATCAGGCTCAGGTTCGAGATGTCGCCCTTGTCGCCCGAACGGCTATGGGCCAGGCGGTACAGCGGCACGGCCCGCATGTGGGAAGAATTCATGGCGCGATGGCCTCCAGGAAAGTCCAGCCGCTGTGCACGGCATCGCGGGCGATGGTGCAGGACACCATGTTCAGACGCGGGCGCAACGCGGTGCGCACGCCGCCGCCGCCAGCCGGGCCGCAGGTGTACAACGCGGTCACTTCGCGCAGGATGCGTTCGGCTTGGGCGCGGTCGGCGTGTTCGCCAGCCAGGCGCAGGCGCACGTCGCGCGCATGCGAGTCGGGCAGCGAGCGCCGCATTTCGCCCGCGTCATCGCCAAGGATGCTGATCGCGCCGATCAGGTCGGCGCGTAGCGTAAAGCCGGCCCCAAGCCGCTTTTGCACGATGTCCGCAGCCAGGCGCGCGCGGGCTTCCGCTTGCACTCCCGCGTAGGAAATCTCGGCTTCGGCCAACCAGCCGCCTCGGTAGCAGACGTTGACCTTGAGCTCGTCCGGGCGGGCGTGGCCCGTAATGCCGTGCACCGCGACGCGGTTGCCGCCCAGTTCCACAACGCGAGCCTGGCTCAGGTCCGCCACCACATCGGGTGTCAGGTAGCGCGCCGGGTCGTGGACTTCGTACAGCAGTTGTTCCTTCACCGTGCGCGCGTCCACCGCGCCGCCCGTGCCATCCGCCTTGCTGATGACGAATCCGCCGTCGGCATGGATTTGCGCAATCGGAAAGCCTGCCGCGTGCACGTCGGGCACTTCTTTCAAACCGGGCACGCAGAAATAGCCGCCCGTCACTTGCAAGCCGCACTCCAGCATGTGGCCGGCCATGGTGGCGCGACCCAGGCGCGGCCAGTCCGCCGCGTCCCAGCCAAAGTGAGCCAGGGCGGGGCCCAGCGTCAACGAAGGGTCCGCCACACGGCCCGCCACGACGATCTGGGCGCCGGCCATCAGCGCTTGCGCGATCTCGGTGGCCCCCAGATAGGCGGTTGCGCTGACGACATCGTGTCCGGTCAGCGCGTCGCCCAGCCGCTCTTGTAGCAGCGCGCGTTGCTCCGGCGTGTTCAACGCATCGCCGTAGACGACGGCGATGCGCGGCGTGGGCAGGCCCTGTTCGCGCGCAATGGCGGCAATGCGCCGGGCGGCGGCTTCCGGGTTGGCCGCGCCAAAGTTGCTGACAATGTTGATGCCATGGCGCAGGCAGTCGGCCAGCACGGGGGACACCAGGTCGTCCAGCAGCGGCTCGTAGCCTCGGTTGGGGTCGTCGTTGCGTGCCAGTTGCGCCAGCGCCAGCGTGCGCTCGGCCAGTGTTTCGAAGATCAGCGTGCCGCCGCCCTGGGCGGCCAGCGTGCGCACCACGGCGGCGGCGCCGTCGCTGCGGTCGCCGGAAAAGCCAGAGGCGCAGCCGATAAGCAGGGGAGATTGAGGCATAGGGGGTCCAGTCGGGCCTTGCGATGTCAAGCCACTATAGGCATGCGCCCATCATCCGTAAAATAGAAAGATCGGATCAATTGATAGAGAAAAGCCATGAATCTATCCGCCCGGCAGTTACGCGCGTTTGTCGCCCTGGCCGACGAACGCCATTTCACGCGCGCAGCCCAGCGCTGCCACCTGACGCAGCCGGCGTTCAGCGCCCTGATCCGCCAGCTGGAAGACAGCGCCGGCCTGCGGCTGTTCGACCGCAATACCCGCCACGTTGAATTGACCGCCGAAGGGCGGGTGCTGGACGCCTCGGCCCGCCGACTGCTGGCGGATATGGACCTGGTCATGGAAGACATGCGCGACCATGCCGCGCGTCGACGCGGGCGGGTCGCCTTGGCCGCGCTGCCGTCGCTGGCGGCCGGCTGGCTACCGGGCCTGCTGGCGCGCTTTGGACAAGCACACCCCGGTATCGTGGTGGACCTGCGCGACGCCTTGCTGGACCCGTGCCTGGACATGGTCCAAAGCGGGCAGGTTGATTTCGCCCTGGCGTCGCGGCGCGCCGACATGACCGACCTGGACAGCGAATTCCTGCACGCCGACCGCTACTTCCTGGTGTGCCGGGCCGACCACCCGCTGGCGACCCAGCCCCGCGTCCGGCTGCGCGATATCGCAAAATATCCTGTCATCCAGCTTGCGCGCGGCAGCAGTGTGCGCAAACATCTGGACGAAGCGTTCGGTGCCGACGCGCCTTTGCCAGTGTTTGAAGTCGAGCATCTGGCCACTGTGACCGGCCTGGTCCGTGCCGGCCTGGGCGTATGCGTTGTGCCCGCCATGACGCTTTTTCACTTTGCCAGCAATGACTTGCGCGTGGTGCCTCTGGCGGGTCGCGCATTGACCCGGCCGCTGTACCTGGTGCAGCGCCGTGGCCGCAGCCTGTCGGTTGCGGCGCAGGCGCTGGCCGACTTGCTGATCGCGCATCGTGGCGATATTGGCGGGGCCGGCCATCAGCCGTCTGCATGAAACCGGATTTCGTCCGTGCCTGCGTCATCCGGCCACTTTCGCAAATGTCTATTGCTGGATAAACTTCGATAGTTGTAGCTTTCTATCCGTCAACCGAAGGATTCCGCCCATGAGCAAGCAAATCATCCATACCGACGCAGCGCCCGCCGCCGTTGGCCCTTACTCGCAAGCGGTTGCCGTTACCGGCACCAAGACTGTCTACTTGTCGGGCCAGATCGGCCTGGAGCCGGGCACGGGCGATCTGGTCTCTGAAAACTTCGACGCGCAAGTGCGTCAGGCCTTCGCCAACATGCAGGCCGTAATCACCGAAGCCGGCGGCACGCTGGACAACGTCGTCAAGCTGACCTTGTTCCTGACCGACCTGGGCAAATTCACCGCCGCCAATTCCATCATGGCCGAGATCATTCCGCAGCCGTTCCCGGCCCGCTCGACCATTGGCGTGGCCAGCCTGCCCAAGGGCGCGCAGTTTGAAGTCGAAGCCATCATGGTTCTGTAAGGCGGCCCCGTACGCAGCATTCCGAGGTTCGTTTCTTGATGCCGGCCGCGGCCGTGGCTTCCAAGCGACCCGGCGCCGATAAGAACGGCGCCGGCAAACCGATGACGGATACCGAGCGCAAGCTTCGGAATCTGGGTCTGGTGCTGCCCGAGGACTTCGTGCTGCATCTGCCACTGCGCTACGAAGACGAAACCCGCGTTGTGCCCATCAGCGCCTTGCGGCCCGGTTATGCCGGACAGGTCGAAGGCGAGATTACCAAGTCCGAGGTCCAGTACCGGCCTCGGCGCCAACTTACTGCGACGCTGGCGGACGAGACCGGCGAAATCCAATTGCGCTGGCTGAACTTCTACCCCAGCCAGCAAAAGCAGATCAGCGTGGGCAAACGCCTGCGCGCCCGGGGCGAAGTGCGCAGCAACCTGTTCGGGCGCCAGATGGTGCACCCGCGCATGACCAATGCCGACGCGCCTTTGCCCACGGCCCTGACGCCTGTGTATCCCACCACCGAAGGCCTGCCGCAACTGACGTTGCGCCGCGCCATCGCCCAGGCGCTGGACCGCGCCGACTTGTCCGACACCTTGCCGCCCGAAGCGCTTGAACGCTACGACCTGCCGCCGTTCGAGCCCGCCATTCGTGCGCTGCACACCCCCGCGCAAGGCGAATCGGAACAGGCGCTGCTGGACCGGGTGCATCCCGCATGGCGCCGCATCAAGTTTGATGAATTACTAGCCCAGCAGTTGTCGCTGGCCGCCGCGCGCGCCGCCCGTCGCATCAAGGAAGCGGAATCGCTGCCCGTGCGCAATGAGCCGGGTGGCCTGGTCGCCAAGCTGTATGCGAATTTGCCGTTCAAATTGACCGCCGCACAAGAACGCGTTGTGCAGGAAATCTCGGCCGACCTGGCCAAGCCCTATCCCATGCACCGTTTGCTGCAAGGCGATGTGGGCAGCGGCAAAACCGTCGTCGCCGCCATTGCTGCCGCGCAGGCCATCGCGGGCGGGGCGCAGGTTGCGCTGATGGCTCCCACAGAAATCCTGGCCGAGCAGCACTTTCACAAGCTGGTGTCGTGGTTGCAGCCGCTGGGCGTGAACGTCGCGTGGCTTAGTGGCAGCTTGACCGCCAAGGCGCGCCGCGAGGCCGCCGCTGCTGCGGCTGACGGCAGCGTGCAACTGGTCGTCGGCACTCAGGCCATTATTCAAGACCACGTTGAATTTCATCGACTGGGCCTATCTATTGTTGACGAGCAGCACCGCTTTGGCGTGGGGCAGCGCCTTGCGCTGACCAAGAAGGGCGAAACCGTGCGCGGCCGCATCGTGCCGCATCAGCTGAACATGAGCGCCACGCCCATTCCGCGCACGCTGGCCATGACGTTCTTTGCCGACCTTGACGTGTCCGTCATTGACGAACTTCCGCCCGGCCGCACGCCTGTGTTGACCAAGCTGGTGTCGGACGCGCGGCGCGAAGAAGTCATCGCCCACGTCGCCCAGGCGGCTCGCGGCGGCCAACAAGTGTATTGGGTATGTCCGTTGGTCGAAGAAAGCGAAGCGCTGGAATTGCAAACGGCGGTGGACACCTACGAAGGCATGCGGGTCGACCTTCCCGATTTGCGCATCGGCCTGGTTCACGGCCGCTTGCCGCAAGCGGAAAAGGCCGCCGTCATGCAGGCATTTCGCGAAGGCGAAGTGGACCTGCTTGTCGCCACCACCGTCATCGAAGTGGGTGTGGACGTGCCCAACGCCTCGCTGATGGTCATTGAACACGCCGAACGATTCGGGCTGGCGCAGTTGCACCAGCTGCGCGGGCGGGTAGGGCGCGGTACCGCTGAATCGGTTTGTGTGCTGCTGTACCAGACCCCGTTGTCCCAGGTTGCGCGCGAACGCCTGCGTGCCATGTTTGAAACGTCGGACGGCTTCGAGATTGCCCGGCGCGACCTGGAACAGCGCGGCCCTGGCGAGTTCCTGGGTACGCGCCAATCGGGCATGGCGCTGCTGCGCTTTGCCGACCTGGAAACTGATGCCTCTATCGCGGAAGACGCGCGCGATGCCGCGGTGTGGTTGCGCGCCGAACATCCCGCCGCCGTCCAGGCGCACCTGGCCCGCTGGATGCGCGGCCGCGAAGACTTCCTGCGGACCTGATGCGATGCGGCCCGTCCTACACCTGACTCATTCAAGCGCCGGCCCCAAGGCCCGCGCGTAACTTCCGGGGGCGCAGTCCACCATGACTCTCACCGAACTCAAGTACATCGTCGCCGTCGCGCGTGAACGCCATTTCGGGCGGGCGGCCGAAGCCTGTTTCGTCAGCCAGCCCACGCTGTCGGTCGCGATACGCAAGCTGGAAGACGAGCTGGGCGTGACGCTGTTCGAACGCGGCGGCGCCGAGGTCGGTGTTACCCCCATCGGTCAACGCATCGTCGCGCAAGCCCAGAAGGTGCTGGAAGAAAGCGCCAGCATCAAAGAGATCGCGCGGCAAGGCCACGACCCGCTGGCCGGGCCGTTGCGCGTCGGCGTCATCCATACCATCGGCCCTTACTTGCTGCCCAAGCTCGTCCCCGTGCAAATCGGCCGCACGCCGCAGATGCCATTGCTGCTGCAAGAGAACTTCACCGTGCGTCTGGTGGAACTGCTGCGGCAGGGCGAAATCGACTGCGCCATCATGGCACTGCCGCTGCCCGAGGCGGGCTTGGTGATGCAGCCGTTGTACGACGAACCCTTCATCGTCGCGGTACCCAATGACCACGAACTGGCGCAAAGAAAATCCATCGATGCGCAGGACCTGAAGCAGCAGACCATGCTTCTGCTAGGCAGCGGCCACTGCTTTCGTGACCAGGTGCTGGAGGTCTGTCCAGAACTGTCGCGGTTCTCGGCGGCCAGCGACGGCATCCAGCGCACCTTCGAGGGCTCGTCGCTGGAGACGATCCGCCACATGGTGGCCGCAGGCATCGGCGTGACCGTGTTGCCGATCACCGCCGTCCCCGAGCATCCGCCCAGCAACAGCCTGCTGCGCTATCTTCCGTTCGACGGCCACGTGCCCGAGCGCCGCGTCGTCCTGGCATGGCGCCGCAGCTTCCCACGCCTGGCCGCCATCGAAGCCTTGGCGCAAGCGGTGTACGAGTGCGAGTTGCCGGGCGTGAAGATGCTGTCTGACGAGGCGGCGGCGGTGCAGGACTGATCTTTGCCTGGCGCGTTGCCCGCGTCGCCGCCTTACCGCCGTAGCGCCGTAGCGCCGTCCGCGGCTCCTTGCGGCACATTTGCGCAGGGTCAAAGCGGCGGCCCGCAAGCCCTTGTTTTATGCGGATTCCCCGCCATTTCATCATCTTTGCAGTGGTATCCTTCTTTCGTACTTTTCCCAATAGGAGCTAGCAATGGCCAAGTCCCCCAAGAAGACCCCGAGCGTTCCGCGCATCAACATCGGCATTTCGGACAAGGACCGCGCGGCCGTCGCCGGCGAATTGTCCAAGCTGCTGGCCGACTCGTACACGCTGTACCTGATGACGCACAACTTCCACTGGAACGTCACGGGGCCCATGTTCAACACGCTGCACCAGATGTTCATGACGCAGTACACGGAAGAGTGGACCGCGCTGGACAGCATCGCCGAACGCATCCGCGCCCTGGGCCACTACGCGCCGGGTACGTACCGCGAATATTCGAAGCTGTCGTCGATTGCCGAACCGGAAACCGTGCCGGAAGCGCTGGAAATGGTGCGCCTTTTGGTTAGCGGCAACGAGTCGGTTGCCAAGACGGCACGTTCGGCGTTCGAGAAGGCCGACGCGGCTAACGACCAGCCCACGGCTGATCTGCTGACGCAGCGCTTGGATGTGCATGAAAAGAATGCATGGATGCTGCGGAGCTTGCTGCAGTAAGCTCCACATCGGATCTCTTGGGGATTTGATCGGACGGACATAGCCGTCCAGCAAGTCTGACAAAAGCTGAATCGGGACCACAAACGGCCGCCTACTGGCGGCCGTGTTCATTCTGTGCCGTTTTGTTACGTGGCTTTCCCGCGAACCACCTACGTCTATCTATCAAGGCAAGTTCAAAATATCCCACACGCCGGCACCGGCGGGATTCTCTTCGCCGGCGTCGGGATCCTCCAGGACGCCCGGCGTCTCAGCGCCCCAAATATCTTCAACCCCTGCGGCCATTCCTCCAGCCCGCTTTCCGCGTTGATATGCCCCGCACCCGAAAGCACCACGACCCGACTGCCCCAATCCTCGGCAAACTTGCGCGCGCGTTCCAATCGGCAGTAGGGGTCGTCGTCGCTGGCCACGACCACGCTTTGAAAGGGCAGGGGTTGGCGGGGGATAGGTGCGAAGGCGCGCAGGCAGGCGGGGGCGTCGGGGCGTTCGACGTCGGCCGGGGCGACCAGCAGCGCGCCGGCGACTTTGGCGCGCAGGGGGATGGGCAGGGACGCGCTGATGAGGCAGCCCAGGCTATGCGCTACCAGCAGGACGGGGCTGCGCGCGCGGTCGACTTCGGCGGCCAGCGTGGACACCCATTCGGCGGGCGACGGGTTTTCCCAGTCGCGTTGTTCGATGCGCACGGCATGGGGCAGCGTGGCTGCCCAGCGGGATTGCCAGTGCTCGGGTCCGGAGTTTTTCCATCCGGGGACGATGATCGGTTGGAGTCTCATGGCGGCCATCTTGCCGCGCGGCGCTTGTAACTCAAACGAATAAATCGTCTTTTGCATATACCGCACCGGGTATAAGGCCAGGCCAGCCCGGAATGCGGCCTGCCTGTCCGACCTCGCCCTACCGGAAGGCAGCCCTTTCTATCAAACGTCGCCCGGGCTGAAGCGGGCGCCGCGTATCGAAGAAGGCTTTGCACGATGCGGCACCACCGCGCCCGGACCCCGCCGGAAGTCGGGCCGGATGGGCATAAAAGCCGCATTCTTTCGGTGTATGCTTGCCGTGCAAAAGCACCGTGGCGGGGCGTGAACTTATTGGTATCCGGCGTCCGCCCGCTACGAAAACCAATGATTAAAGCGATTAAAGGAGTCCACTCATGAAGCCAGTATTTCGTCTGACCCCGGTCATCGCGGCGCTGGGAGTCGCCGCTGGCCTGACGTTTGCCGCGGGAGCGCACGCGCAAACCATCAAGATCGGCGTGGTCGGCCCCACCACGGGCGCCGTTACGCAATATGGCGACATGGTCCGCGAAGGGGTGGATACCGCCATTGAACGCATCAATGCCGCGGGCGGCGTCAACGGCAAGAAGCTGGAAGCCGTGGTGATCGACGACGGCTGCGAGCCCAAGCAAGGCCCGGTTGCCGCGAACCGCGTCGTGAACAGCAAGATCGGTTTCGTGGTGGGCCACGTGTGCTCGGGCGCGACCATCGCTGCCGCCGATATCTATAACAACGAAGGCGTGGTCATGGTGACACCGTCGGCCACGGCGCCCGCGGTCACCGACGGCAAGAACTACGAGTTCATCTTCCGCACCATCGGCCGCGATGACCAGCAAGGTCCCGCCGCCGCCAAGTTCGTGCTGGAAAAGATCAAGCCGAAGAAGGCCGCCGTGCTGCACGACAAGCAGTCGTATGGCCAGGGCATCGCCACCGCCGTCAAGAACGACCTGGAAAAGGGCGGCGTGCCCGTCGCGATTTTCGAAGGCGTCAATGCCGGCGACAGCGACTACTCGGCCGTCATCACCAAGCTCAAGGCCCAAGGCGTGGACTTCGTCTACTACGGCGGCTACCACCCCGAAATGGGGCTGTTGCTGCGCCAGGCCGCCGAGCAAGGCGTGAAGGCCAAGTGGATGGGTCCGGAAGGCGCGGGCAACCCGGACATCAACGCCATTGCCGGCGATGCCGTCGAAGGCATGTTGCTGACCCTGCCGGCCGACTTCACCCAGAACGCCGCCAACGCAGACATCGTCAAGGCGTTTGAAGCCAAGAAGCGCAACGCGGGTGGCGCGTTCCAGATGACGGCTTACACGGCCACCCAGGTCATTGCCGACGGCATCAAGGGCGCCGGTAGCGACGACCCGACCAAGGTTGCCAAGTACCTGCACGCCAATTCCTTCGACACGCCGATCGGCAAGGTGTCGTGGAACAAGCAGGGCGACCTGACGAACTTCCAGTTCGAGGTCTTCACCTGGCACAAGGACGGTTCCAAGACCGTCTATAAGTAATACCCGGCAAGTAATACCGGGAAGTCATGCGCGGGCGGGCGCAAGCCCGCCGCTGCATAAGAAAACGGACCGCAAGCCATAAGGCGCGCGGTCCGTTTTTTTATTGCCGGGCAGGCGGGGGAACGCGGCGGCCGAATGGCCGGCCGGGGGCGCGCCCCGATAGGCTTACAGCCCCTGTACGCGGCGACCGGTGTCGGCTTCGAACCAGTGCAGCGGGTGGCGGCCGTCCGGGCCGACGTTGACGCGGTTGCCCACCTTGGCGGACGACTCCGACAATTGGCGCGTCGTGCAGCGCACGACCAGCGTGGTCTTGCCGCAGCGGCAGTGCACCAGCTGTTCCGAACCCAGCGTCTCGACCATTTCAACTTCAGCCGGCACGCCTTGCGTGTTCAGCAGCATGTGCTCCGGACGCATGCCCATGATGATCTTGCGGCCGCGCACTTGCGAGGGCACTTGCAGCGGCGAGATTTCCAGCGGCGTGCCGTCGGCCGTCTGCACGGTACCGTCGCCTGCCACCTGTACTTCCATCAAGTTCATCGGGGGCGAGCCGATGAAGCCGGCCACGAACGTCGAGGCGGGCTTTTCGAACACTTCCATCGGCGTGCCGATCTGCTCGGGCACGCCTTGGTACATGACGATCATGCGGTGCGCCAAGGTCATGGCTTCGACCTGATCGTGCGTCACGTACAGGCTGGTCGTGCCCAGGCGGCGGTGCAGCTTCATGATTTCAAGGCGCATCGCCACGCGCAGCTTGGCATCCAGGTTCGACAACGGTTCGTCAAACAGGAAGACCTTGGGCTCACGCACGATGGCGCGGCCCATGGCCACGCGTTGGCGCTGGCCGCCGGACAGCGCGCGCGGGCGGCGGTCCAGCAGGTGGCCCAGTTCAAGAATCTGCGCGGCGATGTCAACGCGCTTCTTGATCTCGTCCTTGGAGAACTTGCGGATCTTCAAGCCATAGGCCATGTTTTCAAACACGGTCATGTGCGGGTAGAGCGCGTAGTTCTGGAACACCATCGCGATGTCGCGTTCGGCGGGTTCCAGGTTGTTGACGACCTTGTCGTCGATGACGATGTCGCCGCTGGTCACGGTTTCCAGGCCGGCCACCATGCGCATCAGCGTGGATTTGCCGCAGCCGGACGGGCCGACGATGACGATGAATTCGCCGTCTTTGACATCCATGTCGATGCCATGGATGACCGGCACATTACCGGCATAGGTTTTCTTGACGTTACGGAAGCTGAGAGTAGCCATGTTTATTCGTGTTCGGAGTCGTGTTCGGGTAGGCGAGGGCGGGCAAGCGTCACTTTTCAGTGTCGACCAGACCCTTGACGAACCATTTCTGCATCAGGATGACGACGAGCGCCGGCGGAATCATGGCCAGCATGGCGGTGGCCATGGTGATGTTCCATTCGGTCACGCTGTCGCCGCCGCTGATCATCCGCTTGATGCCGATGACGACGGGGTACATGTCTTCCTGCGTGGTGATGAGCAGCGGCCACAAGTATTGGTTCCAGCCGTAGATGAACTGGATCACGAACAGGGCGGCGATGCTGGTCTTGGACAGCGGCAGCAGGACGTCGAAGAAGAACCGCACGGGGCCCGCGCCGTCGATGCGCGCGGCTTCGATGAGCTCGTCCGGCACCGTCAGGAAGAACTGGCGGAACAGGAAAGTGGCGGTGGCCGAGGCGATCAGCGGCAACGTCAGACCGGCGTAGCTATTGAGCAGCCCCAGGTCTGCCACCACTTTGTAGGTGGGCGCGATCCGGACTTCGACGGGCAGCATCAGCGTGACGAAGATCATCCAGAAAAAGAACATGCGGCCGGGGAAGCGGAAGTACACGACCGCGAAAGCCGACAGCAGCGAGATCGCGATCTTGCCGATGGAAATCGACAACGCCATGATCAGGCTGACGTACATCATGCGGCCGACGGGCGCGCCCGACGAACCGCCGGACGAGCCGCCGAACAGCGCCTGCATGTAGTTATCGACAAAGTGCGGGCCGGGAATCAGCGACATCGGCGCTTGCGCCACTTCCTGAGCAGTCTGCGTGGACGCGACGAAAGTGATGTAAAGCGGAAATGCCACCATCGCCACGCCGCAGAGCAGAATGAAGTGGGCCAGAATATCCAGCCAGGGACGGCGTTCAACCATTGTTATTAGCCTCGAACAAAATCAATACTGCACTTTGCGGTCGACGTAGCGGAACTGTACGACCGTCAAGGCAACCACAATGAACATCAAGATGACCGACTGGGCAGCGGACGAACCCAGGTCCAGGCCACGGAAACCGTCGCTGTACACCTTGTAGACCAGGATCGAGGTCGACGTGCCGGGACCGCCTTGCGTCGTGGTGTCCACAACGGCGAAGGTGTCGAAGAAGGCATAGATGATGTTGACCACCAGCAGGAAGAACGTGGTGGGCGACAGCAGCGGGAACACGATGCTCCAGAAGCGGCGCGCCGGGCTGGCGCCGTCGATCGCGGCGGCTTCAATGAGCGAGCGCGGAATCGATTGCAGGCCTGCCAGGAAGAACAGGAAGTTGTACGAGATCTGCTTCCAGACGGCGGCGACAAGCACGAGCATCATGGCCTGGTTACCGTCCAGGCGCGGGTTCCAGTCCACGCCGGACTTGCGCAGCGCGACAGCCAGAATGCCCACGGAAGGCGAAAACATGAACAGCCACAGCACGCCGACCACGGCGGGCGCCACGGCGTAAGGCCAGATCAGAAGGGTCTTGTAGAGCCCCGCGCCGCGGATCACGCGGTCGGCCATGACGGCCAGCAGCAAGGACACGCCCAGACCGACAACGGCCACCAGCACCGAGAACACGGCGGTGACACGGAAGGAATCAAGGTAGGCCTGTTGCGAGAACAGTTCCATGAAGTTGTCGAGGCCGACGAACTCGGACGACAAACCGAAGGCGTCTTCCAACCGCATGGACTGCCACATGGCTTGTCCGGCGGGCAGGAAAAAGAAGACCACGGTAATGATCAGCTGCGGCAGAAGCAGCAGATAGGGCAGGGTCTTATGCCCGAATACAACGCGTTTTTCCATAGGGGGTACCCAAGGTACAGAAAAGCGGCGGTTGGATTAACCGCCGCTTGAAACCGCTTTCATAAAAATACGATAGGCTTAAAGCCCTAAAAAAACCAGGGCTTTAAGCCTTGCGCTCGTATCCGGATTGGCCGTTAAGTCATTGTCACGCTTGAGAAATGCGCGAAGGCAATCGACTGACGGAATCCCGGAAAGGGCGCTACTTTACACTCTTCTCGAACTTTTCCAGCAACTCGTTGCCGCGCTTGACGATGTTCTCGGCGCCGTCCTTGGCCGCAACCTTGCCGGACACGATGCGTTCGATTTCAGCGTCTTCGATTTCGCGGATCTGCGGCAGGAAGCCCAGGCGCAAACCACGCGATTGCGCGGTGGTTTCGACGTTCAGCTGCTTGACGCCAACTTCGGTACCCGGGTTCTTTTCATAGAAGCCGTCTTTCTTGGTCAGTTCGTAGGCGGCCTTGGTGACCGGCACGTAGCCGGTCTGCTGGTGCCAGCGAGCCGCGATTTCCGGGCTGGCCAGGAACTTGAAGAACGCGGTCACGCCCTTGTAGGTTTCCGGCTTCTTGTTGGCGAAGACCCACAGCGAAGCGCCGCCGATGATGGTGTTCTGCGGGGCGCCTTGCACGTCGGCGTAGTAGGGCACGGTGGAAGTGCCGAATTCGAACTTGGCGTTCTTGGCGATGTTGGCGCGCAGGCCCGACGAACCGGTGATCATGGCGCACTTGCCGCTGATGAACAGCGAGTTCGGCTCGTCGCCGCGACCGCCATACATGAAGATGCCTTCCTTGCCCAGCTTGGCCAGGTTTTCCAGATGGCGCACGTGCAGCGGGGTGTTGATCGCGATGCGGGCGTCCAGGCCACCGAAACCGTTGTCCTTGGTGGCGTACGGCACGTTATGCCAGGCCGAGAACGTTTCCAGTTGAACCCACGACGGCCACGACGTGGTGTAGCCACATTCCTGGCCGGCGGCCTTGAGCTTCTGACCGGCGGCGGCCAGCTCTTCCCAGGTCTTGGGCGGCTTGTCGGCGTCCAGGCCGGCCTTCTTGAAGGCGTCCTTGTTGTAGTAGAAGACAACGGTCGAGCTGTTGAAGGGCATCGACACCAGCTTGCCGTCGGCCGACGAGTAGTAGCCGGCCACGGCGCCGATGAATTCCTTCGGATCGATCGGGTTGCCGACTTCTTCCGACATCTGTTGGACCGGCTTGATGGCGCCCTTGGCGTACATCATCGTGGCGGTGCCGACTTCGAACACTTGGAGGATGTCCGGCGCATTGCCGGCGCGGAACGCGGCGATGCCGGCATTCATGGATTCGCCGTAGTTGCCCTTGTAGATCGCCTTGACCTGGTAGTCAGGGTTCTTCTTGTTGAACTCGTCAACCAGACCGTTGACGCGGTCGCCCAGGGCGCCTTCCATCGAGTGCCAGAACTGGATCTCGGTGGCGGCATGCGCGGACGCGCCCGCGAACGCAGCCATGACGGCGGCGAAGGTTAAAGCAATACGGTGTGATCGCATGGTGAAGTTCCTCCTGATGGGCGTGTTGTGACCGGGTAGTCCGGACACGGAAAACACGACACCTTATGAATTGTTTGTGACAAAACCGTGACTTTCACATCACTCCAAACGCCTGTCAAATTGCGCGTTTCAGGCGCGAACGAACATTTTCTTTTTTTTCCCCAACGTAGTTGACCGATTACAATGCTGCGCTATGAAAAACGAACTTTCGATTGCGTTCATTGGCGGCGGCAATATGGCGGCCGCTTTGGCCTCCGGTCTTGCCGGCAAAGTATGCCCCGCCGGGAACATCCATGTCATTGACATTAATAAGGATAGCCACGCGGCGTGGCAGGCGCGCGGCATGACCACTGCGGTGGCTCCCGACGAAGCCCTGGCGCGGTGCCGCGTTTGGGTGTTCGCGGTCAAGCCACAGAACATGAAAGATGTTGTGGCTTCCACACGTCAGTGGCTTCGGGACGACACCTTGGTGGTAAGCGTTGCCGCCGGCATTCGCGCCGACACCCTGGCCGGCTGGCTCGGCACCCCCAACGCGCCGTTCAAGCGGCTGGTGCGCTGCATGCCCAATACGCCCGCGCTGGTGGGCGCCGGCATGACTGGCCTGGCCGCGCTGGACGGCGTGGGTGAGGCCGACCGCGAACTGGCTGCGCAGTTGCTGTCCAGCGTGGGGCAGGTGGTGTGGGTGGCCGACGACGCCGCGCTGGACGGCGTGACCGCGTTGTCGGGCAGCGGGCCGGCCTATGTGTTCTTGTTCCTGGAAGCGCTGGTGTCCGGCGGGTTGAAGGTCGGTCTGACCGAAGCCCAAGCCAAGCAGTTGGCCTTGGGCACGCTGGCCGGCGCTACCAAGCTCGCGGCGGAATCTGACGAACCCTTGTCCGTGCTGCGCGAGCGCGTCACGTCCAAGGGCGGTACCACGGCGGCGGCGCTGGCGGCATTCGGCGCGGCCGGGTTCACCGGCATCGTTGAAGACGCCATGGCCGCCGCGGCCCGCCGGTCGGGCGAGCTGGCAGAGGAATTTGGGAAATGATCAAGGCAAGCCGGGGCTTTCCCGCCATGAGCCGCACGCAATTCGGCATCGCCGTGTTGTGCATGCTGCTGGTGGTGGTGGGCTCCAACATTCTGGTGCAGGTGCCGCTTAACGATTGGTTGACGTGGGGCGGGCTGTCGTACCCCATCGCCTTCCTGGTGACCGACGTGCTGAACCGCCGTTTTGGCCCGGGCGCCGCGCGGCGCGTGGTCTGGTTCGGCTTTGCGGCCGCATTGGTGGTGTCGTTCTGGGTGGCCTCGCCGCGCATTGCGCTGGCGTCCGGCCTGGCTTACATCTGCGCGCAGCTGGTTGACATCCAGGTGTTTGACCGCCTGCGCGACCAACGCTGGTGGCGTGCGCCGCTGGTGTCGGGCGTGTTGGGCGCCATTCTGGATACGGTGGTGTTCTTCAGCGTGGCGTTCGCGGCTACGGGTGCGCCCTGGACAACCTGGCTGATGGGCGATCTGGCCATCAAGCTCGTGGTCAATATCAGCATGTTGGCGCCGTTCCGTGCACTGATGTGGAACCTGGCCAGGCCCGCCAACGCCTGAAGGTAACGGCCCGGATCGCAACGTCGGTTCGCCGTGCCAAAAAAAGCGCGTATGGACAGCGGTTTCTCCGCTTGCCATACGCGCTTTTTTATTAATCGGATAATCATTATTCGTAAGTCCGGCGTAAGCAGTGTATTTAAATGCGAGGCCGCCCGTAATTCGAACGCTGTATTAATGATTATTCATATATCCGCAGGTGGCAGCGGTGGCGCGAAGCAGCCCCCATCCCGCCTGTAAATTCCGCGATTTCCCCAGCGATTTCATGGGCTTGCAAACCTGATCCGTCACGATTAAACGTTTGGCGCTAAATATTGGGGATTACACGCAGTGACAGTATGGCGGCTTGCTTCCAGAATACCGCCCACACCGTGTTTTTGCCCAAGAAGCCGGCGACGCGCGATACGGACTGCGGGGTATCCACCCGACTAACCGTTTCGATCAGAGCCGCTCAAAACCTCGCTGGAGAACTCCGCATGAAGTTTCTGAATCGCCTTACCCCGGTTGCCATGGCGCTTGGGGCACTTGCCTTGGCTGGCGCCGCGCACGCCGCCGACACGATCAAGATTGGCATTCCCCAGCCTATGACCGGCCCCAACACCCAATACGGTGACCAGATCCAGGCCGGCGCCCTGACCGCCATTGAAACCATCAACGCCAAGGGCGGGGTCAAGGGCAAGAAGCTTGAACCCATCCTGATCGACGACGGTTGCGAACCCAAGCAGGCCGTTCCGGCCGCCAACCGCGTGGTCAACTCCGGCGCCAAGTTCGCCGTGGCCCACGCTTGCTCGGGCGTGACCGTGGCCGCCGTGAAGGTCTACGAGGAAGAGGGCATTGTCGGCATCACCCCGGGCGCCACGTCGCCGCTGGTTACCGACACCATCAAGCCGCATTTCTTCTTCCGCACGATCGGCCGCGACGACCAGCAAGGCCCGTACGCCGCCGCGTACATCGCCAAGACGCTGAAGCCGCAGAAGGTTGCCGTGCTGCACGACAAGCAGACGTACGGCTCGGGCGTGGCCACGCAAGTGAAGGACGCGCTGGCCAAGCAGAACGTCAACGTGGCGATGTTCGAAGGCATCAACGTTGGCGACAGCGATTACTCGGCCATCATCACCAAACTGAAGTCGGCGGGGGTGGACCTGGTTTACTTCGGCGGCTACCACCCCGAACTGGGCCTGCTGCTGCGCCAATCGCGGGAACAGGGCCTGAAGGTTCAGTTCATGGGTCCGGAAGGCACCGCCAACCAGGATCTGGTGGCGATTGCCGGCCCGGCCATCGAGGGCCTCTTGGTCACGCTGCCGGCTGACTTCACCAAGCTGCCCGGCAACGAAAGCATCGTCAAGGCCTTCAAGGACGCCAAGCGCGATCCGGACGGCGCCTTCCAGATGCCCGCGTACGCAGCCGTGCAGATCCTGGCCGACAGCATCAACGCCGTGGGCGAAGATCCCGCCAAGGTCGCGGACTACATGCACAAGACCACGTTCAACACCGGCATCGGCAAGGTCGAATACGACGCCAAGGGCGATTTGAAGAACTTCGAATTCGCCGTCTACAAGTGGGACAAGGACGGAAAGAAGACCCAGCTGTAAACTCGCGATCCCGCCGGCACGGTGCCGGCGTGTAGGGCCTGTCGTCTTCGTTGTGCCGTAATCCGCGTAGCGATGCGCCAAAAGCGCTGTGCGGCCGGCAAGCGGTGACCACAGGCCCTTATGAAATACGCCCAGGTTTCCGGCTCCGGGTCTTCTCACCGGGGCCGGAACCATTTGGAGCAAGAGAATAATGTCTGACCTCATACCCCAACTTACCCAGCAATTCTTCAACGGATTGTCTCTGGGCGCGATCTACGCGTTGATCGCCATCGGCTACACAATGGTCTACGGCATCATCGGTATGATCAACTTCGCCCACGGCGAAATCTATATGATCGGCGCCTATGTCGGCCTGGTCACCTTGACGTCCATCGGCACCAATAGCGGGCTGCCGGTGCCGTTCATCATTGCCGCCATGCTGCTTGTGGCCATTACCGTGACCGGCATCTACGGCTTCTCGGTCGAACGCGTGGCGTACCGCCCCGTACGAGGCAGCCCCCGCCTGGTGGCGCTGATCTCGGCAATCGGGATGTCGATCTTCCTGCAGAACTGGGTGGCCCTGGGCCAAGGCGCGCGCGACATGGCTGTGCCCTCGCTGGTATCCGGCGCCGTGCAGTTCCACATGGGATCCGACTTCGACGTGACGGTGCCGTATTCGCGCATCATGATCATCGTCGTGACGGTGGTGCTGATGGTCGGCCTGACGCTGTTCATCAAGTATTCGCGCATGGGCCGCGCGTCGCGCGCCTGCTCGCAAGACATGCACATGGCCAACCTGCTGGGCATCGACACCAACCGCGTGATCTCGTTCACGTTCGTGATGGGCGCGATCCTGGCGGCGGTGGGCGGTGTGCTGATCGCCATCACCATCGGCAAGCTCAACCCGTTCATCGGCTTTCTGGCCGGCATCAAGGCCTTTACGGCGGCGGTGCTGGGCGGCATCGGCAGCATCCCCGGCGCGATGCTGGGCGGCGTGCTGCTGGGCCTGGCCGAGACCTTCGCGGCTGCCTATATCTCGTCACAGTACAAGGACATCGTGGCGTTCTCGCTGCTGGTCCTGATTCTGCTGTTCCGTCCCACCGGGCTGCTGGGCAAACCTGAGGTGGAAAAAGTCTGATGTCCAAAAACAATATTAAAAACGCCACGATGGCGGCCGTGCTGACGGCGGTTATCGTTACGCCGGTGTTTGGCCTGCAACTGATTCGTCAGGGCGCGCGCACATCGATGGAATCGAACTGGGGGCTGGTGGCGCTTGCCGCCGCCGTGGTGTTCGCCTTCCAGTTGCTGCGGCCCTGGATCGCCGTGCCGTTCCGCAAGCTGAAGACGTCGCTGCCGACCTTGCCGGCGGCGCCCGCCAAGACCCACAAGGGGCTGATGCTGTTGCTGCTCGCGATAGCGGTGGTGTGGCCATTCTTTTCGGGCCGCAGTTCGGTTGACATTGCCACGCTGGTGCTGATCTACGTGATGCTGGGCCTGGGCCTGAACATCGTGGTGGGTTTTGCCGGCTTGCTGGACTTGGGCTTTGTTGGCTTCTATGCGGTGGGCGCGTACACGTACGCGCTGCTGTATCACTGGGGCGGCTGGAGCTTCTGGGAAGCGCTGCCGTTTTCGGGCGCGATGGCGGCCTTGTTCGGTTTCGTGCTGGGCTTTCCGGTGCTGCGGCTGCGCGGCGACTACCTGGCTATCGTGACCTTGGGCTTTGGCGAAATGATACGCCTGCTGCTCATCAACCTGAACACGCTGACGGGTGGCCCGGACGGCATTTCCGGTATTCCGAAGCCCACGGTGTTTGGCCTGGAAATGACGCGCCGCGCCAGCACGGAAGGCGGCACGACGTTCCATGACTTCTTCGGGCTGACGTTCAACAACCAGCACATGGTGATCTACCTGTACCTGATGGCCTTGCTGTTGGCGCTGATTACGCTTGCCGTGTCTACGCGCCTGATCCGCATGCCGGTCGGCCGGGCCTGGGAAGCGTTGCGCGAAGATGAAATCGCATGCCGCTCGCTGGGGCTGAACCCCACGCGCATCAAGCTGTCGGCGTTCACGCTGGGCGCCACGTTCGCCGGTTTTGGCGGCGCGTTCTTCGCGGCGCGCCAAGGCATGGTGAACCCGGAATCCTTCACTTTCATCGAATCCGCGTTGATCCTGGCCATTGTGGTGCTGGGCGGCATGGGCTCGCAGGTGGGTGTGATTCTGGCGGCCATCCTGCTGACCGTGCTGCCCGAGCTGGCGCGCGAGTTCGCCGAGTACCGGATGCTGATGTTCGGCTTGGTGATGGTGTTGATGATGATGTGGCGTCCGCAGGGGTTGTTGCCCATGAAGCGTCCCCATGTGGAGCTGTCTAAATGAGCGAGGCATTGCTGAAAGTATCCGGGCTCACCATGCGGTTCGGCGGCCTGTTGGCCGTGGATAGCGTGGGGTTCGAAGTCCAATCCGACGAGGTCTTCGCCATCATCGGCCCCAACGGGGCCGGCAAGACCACCGTGTTCAACTGCGTGGGCGGCTTCTATGCGCCCACGGCCGGCGACATCATCATGGACGGCAAGCCAATCACCGGTTTGCCCAGCCACAAGGTGGCGCGCCATGGCCTGGTGCGCACGTTCCAGAACGTGCGCCTGTTCAAGCAGCTGACCGTGCTGGAAAACCTGCTGGTGGCGCAGCACACGCAGGTGGAATCGCGGCTGCTGCCGGGCTTGTTGAAGCTCAAGGGCTATCGACAGTCGGAAGCCGAAGCGCTGTCGCGCGCGGCGCAGTGGCTGGATTTCATGGGTTTGCGCGAATTCGCCAACCGCGAAGCGGGCAACCTGGCCTATGGCCACCAGCGCCGTCTGGAAATCGCGCGCTGCATGATCACCAAGCCACGTCTGTTGATGCTGGATGAACCGGCAGCCGGCCTGAACCCACAGGAAAAGCGCGATCTGCAATCGCTGATCGACCAGCTGCGCCGCGAGTTCGGCGTGGCGGTGCTGCTGATCGAGCACGACATGAGCCTGATCATGGGCATTTCCGACCGTATCCTGGTCATGGAACACGGTAAGCCGATCACCACCGGCACCCCCGAGCAGGTGCGCAACGACGAGCGCGTCATCAAAGCGTACCTGGGGGAGGAATGATGCTTAAGCTGGAAAACATACACACCTTTTACGGGGCCATCCAGGCGTTGAACGGCGTGTCGGTAGAGGTCAACAAGGGCGAAATCGTCACCTTGATCGGCGCTAACGGCGCCGGCAAGACGACGCTGTTGATGACGGTCTGCGGCAACCCGCGCGCGCGTGAAGGCAAGATCACGTTCGAAGGCGAGGACATCACCCACAAGGACACGCACCACATCATGCGCAATGGCATCGCCATTTCGCCTGAAGGCCGGCGCGTGTTCAAGGACCTGACCGTTGCTGAAAACCTGATGATGGGCGGCTTTTTTTCCAAGCGCGCTGAAATCGAAGAGGGCATCGATCACGTCTACGGCCTGTTCCCGCGTTTGAAAGAGCGTTCGGCCCAGCGCGCCGGGCTGATGTCGGGCGGCGAGCAGCAGATGCTGGCGATCGGCCGCGCCTTGATGACGCGCCCGCGCCTGCTGCTGCTGGACGAGCCCACGCTGGGGCTCGCGCCGCTGGTGATTGCGCAGATTTTCGACATTATCCGCGAAATCCGCGAGCAAGGCGTGACGGTATTCCTGGTGGAGCAGAACGCGAACAAGGCGCTGGGCGTGGCCGATCGCGGTTATGTGCTTGAAAACGGCCGCGTCGTGTTGCAAGACACGGGCGCCAATTTGCTGGTCAACGATCAAGTCCGCAAGGCGTACCTGGGCGGATAAGAACCGCGTTGACACATTCCCCGCGAAGGGAAATTCGGGCGCATCGAAAGATGCGCTTTTTTTTCCGCCCGTTTCGGTCAGGCCGCGATCAGCTGCTTGGCCAGATCCGCTTCGTAGTGCGCGATGGCGGCGCGCGCCAAGGCGTCGATGGAGTCCGTCAGCGTCACGCCCAGACTGGCGCGCAGCGCGTGCGGCACGGCCAGCGGCAGTTCAGTGCACCCCAGCACCACGGCGTCGGCGCCGCGCGCTTTCAGGCGGGCAATGCATTCCGCGGCGGGCGCGAACGCGTCTTCCAGGCGGTTGCCTTTGACGGCGCGAATCGAACCCATGCAATAGCGTTCGACCTCGTCGTCATCCGGCACGATGCACTCGTAGCCTTGCGCCAGCAAGTGCTTCTGGTACAGGCCCAGCTTCAACGTAGCAGCCGTGCCCATCAGCCCGATACGCCCGCCGGGCAAGCCCAGGCGGCGCAGGTCGTCGATGACGGCCTGGATGATGTGCAGCACCGGTACGCCGGTAGCGGCCGCGATGTCGTGGTACCAGAGATGCGCCGTGTTGCAGGGGATGGCGATCAGTTGGGCGCCCGCCTGTTCCAGAAAGCGCACGCCTTCGACCATATGGGGCAGGGGGCTTTCGCCGCCGGCCATGTAGGCGCTGGACCGGTCGGGAATGCGGGGATCGTTGCGCAGCAGCGTGGGGATGTGCTGCTGGTCAATCGCGGCGGGCGTCAGCGCCGCCAGGCGTAGGGCAAAGGCCGCGCCGGCCATGGGACCCATACCGCCCAATACACCCAGGTAGCATCCCTGGGAAAACGTCTTCACTTTATACACTCCGGGCTAAGGCATCACCGGGCGTCAAAACCTGGCCCGGGCGTTGCGTGGTGGTCCGTTCCCCATCCCACACCTGGCGGCCATTGACCCACACCGCGTGGATGCCCTGGCTTGCCTGAATGGGAGCTGAAAAAGTGGCCACATCCGTTACCGTGGCAGGATCGAACAGCACCAGGTCAGCATGATACCCCTGGCGCAGCAGACCGCGTTCGGCGATGCCATATTGGTCAGCCGCCAGGCCGGTCATCTTGTGGATGGCGGCTTCCAGCGACAGTAGCTGTTGTTCGCGCACCATCGTGCGCAGCACATTGGTGAAGGTGCCCCATTGGCGGGGGTGCGGGTGCGGATCGAACGGCAGGCCGTCCGAACCGACCATCGTCAGCGGATGCGCAAAAATGCGGTTGACGTCGGCGGGGTCCATCAAAAAGTAGATGGCGCCAGCGGGAGCCAGGCGCGCCACGGCGGCCTCATCGTCCAGGCCCAGCTCTTGCATGACGTCGCTGAAGTCGCGGCCCGTGGCGTCGGGGTAGCCTTTGGACCACGTGATCATCGTGCGGCTGGCCAGCCGCGCGCGGTCCAGGCGCAGCATCGTGGACGTGGCGGGGTAGGGATGGCAGTCCAGGCAAACGGGCTGATTGGCGGCGGCGCGGTTGATCAGGTCCAGCGTTTCGCGCGTGCGGCCATGGTTGCGTTCGCCGGCCAGCTTGTGGTGCGAGAAGACCACGCGGCAGTCCAGTTCACGGCCGATCAGCAGCGCCTCTTGCATGGCGGGCACGATATGGTCGGCCTCGTCGCGCAGGTGGGTGGCGTACAGGCCGCGCCGGCCCGCGTTATGCGCGGGAAGCAAAGGCCGGCACACGTCGATGATTTCGTCGGTGGGCGCGGCGCTGGCGGGCGGATAGAACGTTCCCGTCGACACGCCGAAGGCGCCCGCGTCCAGCGCTTCTTGCAGCAGCGCCCGCATGGCGGCGCGCTCAGCGTCGTCGGCGGGGCGCGAGGTGTCGTCCATGACGGCCACGCGCAAGGTGGTGTGGCCCACCAGCGCAATGACGTTCACGGCGGCGGGCGTGTCGCGCAAGGCGTCCATCCACGCGCGAAACGTACCAAAGCGGAACAGCTCGGGCGGCCCCAGCAGGTCCAGCGGTTGGGGAATGCTGTCGCATTCCAACGGCGCCAGGCTGATGCCGCAGTTGCCGGTCACCACCGTGGTGATGCCCTGCGACACCTTGGGCAGCATGTCGGGGTGCGCCAGCAGGTAGCCGTCATCGTGGGTGTGGGAATCGATGAAGCCGGGCGCCAGCACCTGGCCCCGGCCATCGATGACCGGCACCCCCGCAGGGTGGGCAAAACTGCCCACGGCCACGATGCGTTTGCCCAGCACGGCCACGTCGCCCTGGCGGGCGGGCGCGCCCGAACCGTCGATAAGCGTGGCGCCGGCCACGATGAAGTCTGCCTGCAAGGTGTGCTGCGTCATGAAGGCTTAGTCCAGTTTCTCGATGCCGGCAGTGTCGATGATCTTCTGCCACTTGGCGGTTTCACGGTCGATCAACTGCTTGAACTCTTCCGGCGAGCCCGTGGCCGGTTCGGCGCCCAGCGTGGCCAGGCCGGTGCGAACGTCGGGTGCGGCCAGGGCTTTCTGGATGGCGGCGTTCAGCTTGGTAACGACGTCGGCCGGCGTACCCTTGGGCGCGACCACGCCGCCCCAGGCCACCGTTTCATAGCCCTTCAGGCCGGATTCGTCCAGCGTGGGCACATCAGGCATCAGCGCCAGGCGCTTCAGGCTGCTGACGCCGATGGCTCGCACCTTGCCGCTCTTGACCAGCGGTGCGGCTTCGGACGTGTTGACGAACAGGTAGTCCAGGCGACCGCCCAGCAAGTCCTGAATGGCGGCGGGGCCGCCGTTGTAGGGGATGAACATGACGTCCAGCTTGGCCATGCTCTTGAACAGTTCGCCGCCCATGTGGCCGGTGGTGCCCACGCCCGACGCGCCATACGACAAGCGGCCCGGTTCCTTGCGGGCGCGGTCGATCAGGTCTTGCACGCTTTTGACGGGCGATTCGGCCGGCACGATCAGCGCGTTGTACAGGTCGAACATATGCGCGACCGGCGTCAGGTCCTGGTCGACGTCGTAGGGCAGGCGCTTGAACAGCGAGCGGTTAACCGCCAGCGTGTTGATGTTGCCGTAGCCCACCGTGTAGCCGTCCGGGGCGGCGCGCTTGACCAGCGCAATGCCGATGTTGCCGGCCGCGCCGGGACGGTTTTCGATCACCATCGTGGCGCCGGTGTCCTTGGCGATCTGGGTGGTGATCAGGCGCGACAGCACATCGGGCGAACCGCCGGCGGCGGACGGCACGACGAATGTGATGGGCTTGTCGGGATAGCCGTTGGCGGCCGATGCGGTGGCCACCAGTGTGGCGCTGACGGCCAGCGCGGACAGGCTGCGGATAAATTGACGATGCATGGTGGTATTCCCCTTGTTTTGTTGTGGTGACGGGCGCAGATTACACCCGCGTTGCGGCGCTGCATCATCGAAAAATGTGGCAATCCTATAATCCGCCGTTATCGATAAGGGGAAGAAAAAATGGATGCGGACGGCTATGCGGACGAGGTCGGACCCAGCGCGGGACGGCCGTTGAACCTGCGTCAGATCGAGGTCTTCCGGGCGATCATGATGGCCGGCTCGATCAGCGGCGCGGGCCGCATGCTGCATGTGTCGCAGCCGGCCGTCAGCCGGGTGCTGGCGCTGACGGAAAGCCGGCTGGGCTATCGCTTGTTTGAACGCGTCAAAAGCCGCCTGTCGCCCACGGCTGAAGCGCGCCGGCTGTATGCGGAAGTAGAGCAGGTGTATGGCGGCATCCAGCGCGTGAACGACCTTGCCGCCAGCCTGGGCCAATCCGGCGCGGGCATGTTGAAGATCGTGGCCAGCGCCAGCTTTGGGCAGCGGCTGATTCCGATGGCGCTGGAGCGCTTTCGCGGCCGGAATGCGGACGCCCGGGTGGACTACCGCAGCGTGACGTTCGACGAACTGGCGGCGTACTTTTTATCGGGCCAGGCGGACATCGGCATTTCCATGCAGCCGCCCGATCATCCCAATTTGACGTCGGTCCGGCTGGCGCGTGTTCCCGTGGTGTGCGTGATGCCCGCTGCGCATCCGCTGGCCAGCCACAAGGTGGTGCATCCCGAGGATTTTTCATCCGCCGCGTGGATCGGCTATCCGCGCGACACGCCGCTGGGCCGAGCGCTGGTCACTTTTTTTGGCGCAGGGCCACGCCATGCCGCCGCCATAGAAGTGCATTCGCCGGTGACGGCGTGTTCGTTCGTACAGCAGGGGTTGGGGCCGGCGCTGGTGGACGCGTGGTGCGTATCGCCGGAGCAGTCCGCGCACATGGTGCTGCGGCCGATCGCACCCGAGGCCAGCGTTGAAATCTGGGCCACGCATTCGAACCTGAGCGCGCCGCCGCTGCTGGCGCGCAGGTTTTTGGCGGCGGTGAAAAAGACGCTGGAGCTGGAAGGCGCCGCCGACACGGCGTGACTGCGTCCGTTGTCGGCGGGTTCAGAGCAAGCGCGGAGTGTTTCCGGCGCGGTGCGGGGCTCGCAGGGCGCGGTACGCAGGACGCCGGACGCAGGACGCAGGACGCAGGACCGCGGACTTGGGATTACGCCAGCCCTTCGGCCTTCAATGCGGCCTGGACGCCCTTGTCGGCTTCCATGCGCTTTTCGAACGCCGCCAGATTGTCCTGGCCGGCCAGGTCGATTTCCTTGGCGCGCGCCCAGCGCAGCACCACGTACAGATAGGCATCGGCGATGGAAGGCGCGTCGCCCGCCAGATACGGCTTGCCGGCCAATTGTGCATCCAGCTGCGCGAACAGCTTGGTCAGCAGCTTGGACGCCGAACCCGCCAGCTCTTTCTGCGCGGCTTCATCGCCCAGGAACCGAGACGCGCCAAAGATCATCGAGAAGGTCTTGTGGATGTCGGAATTGATGAAGCCCAGCCAACGGCGGACATCGGCGCGCGAGCGCGCGCTGCCGTCGCCCAGCAACTTGGCCTGCGGGGCCTGCTCGGCGATGTATTCCAGGATGGCTACGTTCTGCGTAAGGGTCCAGTCACCGTCGCTCAATGCGGGCACGGCGCCCAGCGGATTCACCTTCAGAAAGTCGGGCCCCTTGAGCGCTTCGCGGCTCAATTGATGCGTTTCATAGGGCTTGCCCACCCACTCCAGAACAATATGGGAAGCGAGCGAACACGCGCCGGGCATGTAGTAAAGTTTCATGTGATCGGGTCTCCTGAACGAAAGAACGGGCGGGCCCCCGTCCTTGGGCGCTATGGTACGCCACCCCCGGCGCGCTTGGCGCCAACTTGTCATGCCACCCGCGCCCGCATTCCCACTCGTTGCCGCCGGAGATGTCCATGCAGTCACGCACCGCCGCAAGCTCGCGCGCGATTCCCTATTTTGCTTTCTCCACGTTGATACTGGCCGGCGCCATCTGGGCCGCAACGCCCGCTCGCGCCGCGCAGGAGCCCGCGTCGGTGCCGGCGAACGTGACGGCGGTTGTCGGGGGGCTGGATCATCCTTGGGCATTGGCTTTCCTGCCCGATGGCGGCGGTGTGCTGATCACCGAACGACCCGGCAATCTGCGTCTGTTGCGCACGTCGGGCGGGTTGTCCAAGCCGCTGGCGGGCGTGCCCAACGTGGCGGCGCGCGGGCAGGGTGGTTTGCTGGACGTGGCGCTGTCGCCCGACTTCGCTAAGGATCGCTACGTGTACTTGTCGTATGCCGAGTCCGACGGTGATAAAAGCGGCACCGCCGTCGGCCGTGGCCGGCTATCCGACGATGCGACCGCGCTGGAAGACTTCAAAGTGCTGTTCCGGCAGGCGCCCAAGCTATCCTCGGGTCTGCATTTTGGGTCGCGCCTGGTGTTTGACGGCAAAGGCCACCTGTTCATCTCGCTGGGCGAGAACAACCAGCGCCCCACGGCGCAGGACCTGGACAAGCTGCAAGGCAAGATCGTGCGCCTGAAGCTGGATGGTTCGGTGCCCGACGACAACCCCTTCGTGGGCAAGACCGGTGCGCGGCCGGAAATCTGGTCGTATGGGCATCGCAACCCGCAGGGCATGGCGATAAACCCCTGGACCGGCGAGCTTTGGGAAAACGAACACGGCCCGCGCGGCGGCGATGAAATCAATGTGGTGCAGCCGGGCAAGAACTATGGCTGGCCGCTGGCGACTTACGGCATCAACTATTCGGGCCAGCCCATCCCCGAGGCCAAGGGCGAGACCGCGCCGGGCACCGAGCCGCCGCTGTTCTGGTGGGCCAAGTCACCCGCTATCAGCGGCATGGCGTTCTACAACGCCGACCGCTTTCCGGCCTGGAAGCATTCCGTCTTTATCGGCGCGCTGGGCAATCAGAATTTGATCCGCCTGACGCTGGACGGCAAGCGCGTCGTGGGCCAGGAATGGCTGCTGGTGGATCGCAAGAGCCGCATACGTGACGTGCGGCAAGGGCCGGACGGTTATGTGTATGTGTTGACGGACGCATCGCCGGGGCAACTGCTGCGGGTAGCGCCAGCGCAATCAGGAGGGTAAGCGATGAAGACGTACGAATTGATCGGGTCAGCCGGCTGCGGGTCGGCCATTGTGGAAATGGCGCTGGTGCTGGCCAATGTGCCGCACAGGCTGACGGACGTGCCGTACCTGAAGCCCGGCCCCGAGCGCGACCGCTTGCTTGCCCTGAACCCGCTGGGACAGGTGCCTACGCTGATCACGCCCGAAGGCGAGGTCATGACGGAAAGCGCCGCGATGATCCTGCATCTGCACGATGTGGCGCCGCAAGCGGGCCTGGTGCCGGCCGCCGACAAGCCCGAGCGAGCGCATTTCCTGAATTTGCTGTTGCGGCTGGTCGCGGCGGTATACCCGACGTTCACCTATGGCGACATTCCCGCGCAATGGGCGGGCGAAGGCGCCGGGGCGGATCTGCTGCGGGAACGCATCCATACGCGGCGCGCCGAGTTGTGGAAAGAGCTGGAGCAGCAGGCCGGTGCGCCGCATATGCTGGGGCGGCGCTTCTCGGCGCTGGACCTGTATGTGACGGTCATGACGCACTGGCGGCCGGGGCAGGCATGGTTCCAGGCCGAATGCCCGGCGTTGACGTCCGTGGCGCGACAGGCCGCGCAGGAACCCAATGTGGCGCGGGTGCTGCGGCGGCATTTCCCGGCGCCGACCGAATAGCGCGTCGCACCGCTGGGTTGATGGCCGGGTGGCGGGGCCGCCGAATCTTGAAGAAACGCGCGGCGCCGGGCCTATCAGGCCTTGCCGCGCCGCCGGCCCTTGGCGCGGGCTTCGCGCACGGCGATGTACACGCCGCTGCCGGCGATGATCAGCGCGCCCAGATAAGCGTAGGCGTCGGGGGCTTCGCGCCAGAAGATCCACCCCAGGATCGTGGCCCAGATCAGACCGGTGTAGTCGAACGGCGCAACGACCGATGCCGGCCCGATCCGGAAACCCTGCGTGATCAATGCCAGCCCCAATGTGCTGAAAAGCGCGATGCCGCCGAAGTAGGGCAGGTGTTCGGCGGCCGGCGTCTGCCACACCCACGGCAAGCCCACCGCGCTACAGATCAATTGCCCAAGCACGATATAGAACGTGGTTGTCAACATGCCTTCGGCGCGGCTGATGCCGCGCGCGGTAATCATCATGACGGCGTATAGCAAGGCCGTGGTCAGCGGATAAAGCGTGGCCGCCTGAAAGGCATCCGAGCCCGGGCGAACCACGATCAGCACGCCCACGAAGCCGGCCAGCACCGCCAGCCAGCGCTTGCCGTCGACGCGCTCTTTCAGGATCAGCACGGACAGCGCCGTCACGAACAAGGGTGCGGCAAATGCGATGGCGGTGGCTTCGGCCAGGGGCAGTGCGCGCAAGCCCAGATAGAAGCAACAGGCCGACACGACGTTGATTGCGCCGCGCAGCAGATGCAAGCCGGGATGCGCGGTGCGCATGACGCGGCGCCCACCCAGCCACAAAGCCAGCGCGGTGACGAAGGGCAGCGCGATCAGGGCGCGCAGGAACAGGATCTGAAGCGGGTTGTAGTGGGCGCCCAGCCATTTGGCGTTGGCGTCGCTGAGGGTAAGAAAGAAGATGCCGCCCACCACGCAGGCGATGCCTGCAAAGGCGGAGTGTTCCCGGGCGGCGGGCAATACAGTCGAGGAAGACATCGGAAACCTGCAAAGGCGGCGCTTCCTGCCGCCGTTAGAGAAAAACGGGTAAAAACCGGGGGTAGAAAACCGCGCCGCTTAAAAACGCGATAAACCCGGGCGCGCAGCGAAATGGCTTGGCGTGTTCAGCCCTGGGCGCGATAGGCGGCCAGGGCCACCATGGCCCATGCGGCCAGGAACGCGGTGCCGCCCAGCGGCGTGACGGCCCCCAGCCAATGGATGCCCGTCAGCGACAGCGTGTAGAGGCTGCCCGAAAACAGCACGATGCCCACGAACATCACCAGCCCCGCAGCGGACAGCAGCGGCGACCCAAAGCGTGCGCCCAGCAGCGCGATAACGAACAAGCCCAGCGCATGCACCAGGTGATACAGCACACCGGTCTGCCAGACGGACAGCAGCTCGGGCGTCAGCATCCGCTTCAGACCATGCGCGCCAAACGCGCCCGCGCCCACCGCCACCATGAGATTAAGCGCCGCAAGTATCGTCAGCTGCCGGTCCGTCATTGCCAATCCTTATCGTTGTTCGTGTGTAACGCCGCCTATGATATGCCCAAATACGGTGCATGCCCGGCAGAACAGCGGCGCATTTGGCCCTTGCGACACGAATTCCAAATGAGATATTATAAATTCTGTTTGGAACATCTTTGTTTGAGTTTGAGCGGCGCCCGCTGTCCGCCCAGCCGCCAACCGGAGCGCAATATGACCCTGTCCATTACCGGAAAATCCGCCGAAAAGCGTGACGCCTCGTCGGCCCGGCCGCCGCGCCGCGCCGTGCCGCGCGCCAAGCAGTTGTTCCAGGAATTGGTGGATAGCCCGCTAAGCGATATGGCGCGCGATGTGCGGCGCGGCCTGCCTGCGCAGATGGTGGACGACGCGGCCGATTTCCTTCAGGTGCCCAAGTCCGAAATCATGGCCATTACCGAAGTCAAAGCGGCCTCGCTGTCGCGTTGGACCCGCGAAGGGCAGATGCTGCCGTTGGGGGAATCCGACCGCCTGGCGCGCGTGGCCCGGGTGGCGCGTGTGGCGCGCCAGGTGCTGGGCAGCGATGAAGAAGCGGTGCAATGGCTGAACACGCCGGTGCCCGCGCTGGGCAACGTCAAGCCCTTGTCGCTGCTGACGTCCGACGCCAGCAGCCGGATCGTGGAGGACACCCTGGCCCGGGCAGCGGCGGGCGTGTACGCATGAGCGACTTCATTTCGCTGTGGCGCATTGGCACCACGGCGGGAAAATACCGCGCTGACGACCTGAGCGGCGCGGGGGCGGCAGCGGTGGGCGGGCGCTACAACAGCCCCGGCACGGCGGTGGTGTACACGTCGGCCAGCGTGGCGCTGGCGGTGCTGGAAACCGTGGTGCATTTTGCCGCGCGCGCATCCGAGCAGGCCAATCGTTACCTGATTGAAGTGGCGGTGCCACGCGCCGTGCATGATGCGCGCCAGGTGCTCACGGTGGACCAGTTGCAGCGCAACTATCCGTTCTGGGAAGCGGTGCCGTTTGCCGAGGCCTCGCAGACGGTGGGCGACAACTGGGTCGCGTCCGGCGTGTCCGCAGTGCTGGAGCTGCCCAGCGCGATCGTGCCGTATCGCGGGGTGCCCGACTGCAATCTGCTGATCAACCCGGCGCACCCGGACGCCGAGAACATCGTAGTGGTGCGTCGCGAACGTTTCGTTTATGACCCGCGCTTGAAAGCGGCGTGAACGGTGCCTAGCCGCAAAAAAATGGGAGCCCCGGGGCTCCCTTTTTCATGGCGCGGCCAGCCCGTCAATCGTTGGTCAACACCGCGCGGCCGACCACCTTGCCGGCCCGCAGCGCGGCCAGCACGCTGTCGGCCTCGGCCAAGGCGTGGCGGTGCACCGGCATCGGCGGCACCTTGCCCGCGCGCACCAGTTCCATCAGCTCTTGCAATTCGGCCAGGTTGCCGACGTAGCTGCCGATGATGGACATCGCCTTCATCGGGATCAGCGCGATGGGCCACGACGATGCGCCGCCGAACAGGCCCACGATGATCAGCTTGCCGCCCTTGGTCAGGAAGTCGAACGCCAGCGACGTCGTGGCGGGCGCGCCAACCAAATCGATAGCGGCCTGCACCGGCTTGCCCCCGGCGGCCTTGATGATTTGCAGCGCGGCGTCGGGCGCGGCGCCATCAATGGCGGCCAGCGCGCCGGCGTCCAGGGCTGCCTGGCGCTTGGCCGGGTCGATATCGACCACGATGGCGCCGGCGCCGCCCAGGGCCTTGATCAGTGTCAGGCTCATCAAGCCCAGGCCGCCCGCGCCGAAGATCACCACGGGATGCTCGCGGTATACGTCCGCGCCGATCTTCTTCAGCGCGGAATAAGTGGTCAGGCCCGAGCAGGCATAGGGGGCGATCTGTGCCGGTTCCAGGTCGCCGATGTCGATCAGGTATTTAGGGTGCGGCACCAGGATGTGGTCGGCGTAGCCGCCGGCGCGATGCACGCCCAGGCAGGCCGGCGCGCTGCAATGGTTTTCCATGCCCGCCTGGCACGGTGCGCATTTTCCGCAGCCGATCCACGGGTACACCAGGTAATTCTTGTCGCTGGACAGGCCCTGCGCGTCGGGTCCGGCGGCCGCCACGCTACCCACGGTTTCATGGCCCATGGTCAGCGGCAGCGACACGCCGCGATCTTTCAGCGCCAGGGTGCGCCCCTGGCCCAGGTCGTAGCCGCCTTCCCACAAGTGGATATCGCTGTGGCACACCCCCGCGGCGCGAACCTTCAACAGCACCTGCGTGCCTTGCGGGGTCGGCGTGGGTGCGTCCATTTCCTGCAAGGGTTGGCGAAAGTTCACAACGCAATAGCACTTCATGGAAAGGTCTCCTTCGTGGTTTTTTATAGCCAGCAGACTACACCCGGGCGCGGGGGAACGATATTCACTTTTTTACCAGGGGGCATTCGCTGTCGGCCAGGGATACGAATACCTTGTCGCCCGGCACGGTGGACAGGATGCGGTAGAAGTCGCCGGGGTACTTGGATTCGGCGGGCTTTTTCACTTCGACCAGATACAGGTCCATGATGACGCGCCCGTCTTCGGGGCGGATGCGGGCGTTCTTGATGAGCTTGGTGGTGATGGGCAATTCGCGCATCTTCTTGTTGACCGCGGCGCCTTCAAAGGTGCCCGCCGCCTGGGCGGCCTGCAAATAGTGGGTGGTGGCCACGTAGCTCAGCGCCTGCACGATGGAAGGCGGGCGCGTCACGCCCATCTTTTTCTGCCAGCGCTGCGTCCAGGCGCGGGTGTCGTCGTCGGCGTCCCAATAAAAGCCGGTGGGAAAGGTCAGCCCTTGCGCTACCGGCAAGCCCATGGCTTGCACGTCGTTGATGAAGGTCAGGAACGTCAGCAGGCGCTGCTTGCCGCCTGTGAGCCCAAATTCCTGCGCCTGCTTGATCAGGTTGACCAGGTCGCCGCCCGCGCTGGCCAGCCCCACGACGTCCGCCTTTGATGCCTGCGCCTGCACCAGGAACGATGCAAAATCCATGGCGCCCAGCGGGTGGCGCGTACTGCCGATCACCTTGCCGCCCGCGTCCTGCACGAAGCGGCTGGCGTTGCTTTCCAGGGACTTGCCGAATACGTAGTCAGTGGTGATGAAGTACCAGGACTTGCCTCCGCCCTCGACTACGCTTTTGACCACGGCGTTGGCAAGCGCGTAGGTGTCCGGCGCCCACTGCGTGCTGAGGTTGCTGCATTGCTTGCCGCTGAAGTCTCCGGCAAACCCGCCGCTGATCAACGCCGTGCCGCCTTTTTCGCGAGCCACGCCCTGGGCCGCCAAGCCGGCCGAGCTGGCGCCGCCGTCCACCACGGCAACCAGGCCCTGCGTGTCAAACCATCGCCGCACCAGTGCCGAGGCCACATCGGCCTTGTTCTGATTGTCCGCACCCACGACTTCGACGGTCTTGCCGGCGACCTTGCCGTTGAAATCCTCGACCGCCATTCGCACGGCCATTTCGGAACCCAGCCCGCCCAGGTCCGAGTAAATGCCCGAACGGTCATTGGACACGCCAAGGCGCACGACATCCGACTGGGCGTGGGCCGCGCACGCGGCCATCGTGGCGGCCAGGGCCGCCAACAGGGGTTTGATACGCATCTGTCTGTCTCCCCGACCCTTTGCCGGGCCGTATGGTTTGAATTTTTGGCGTTGACGCGGTACCGCTGACGGGCAGCCGGACCTCTGGCCTGCTGAAAAGGAATTCCTATTGGTGAAAGATAATTCCTGTGCAAGAATTTAGGTTCGCCCATATGAAAAGTCAACATAGTGGAATACCTAGCAGATTTGCACTTTTTGCGACGGTAAATCCGCACAGGGGTTGCCACCATGGAAGTGAAACTTGTAGCCCGCACGCTGGACTTGATCGAGCTTTTTGCGCAGGCGCGCCGGCCCATGCCGCTAACCGAATTGGCACAAGGGCTGGGCGCGCCCATGTCCAGTTGCCTGGCGCTTGTGCGCACGTTGGCGGCGCGCGGCTATCTGTACGAAGTGCGGCGGCGCGGCGGCTATTACCCCACGGCGCGGCTGCAAGCGATGAGCGCGCTGATACAGGTGGGTGACCCCTGGCTGGAACAGGTCCGGCCGCATCTGCTGGCATTGCGCGACGCGGCCAATGAGACGGTCATGCTGGGCAAGATCCAGGATGGCGCCGTGGTGTTCCTGGACGTGGTGGAATCCACGCAACCGGTGCATTACGCCGCGCGCCCCGGCGAGCGCCGGCCGCTGCACACCAGCGCGGTGGCCAAGGCGGTGCTGGCGCGCCTGCCGCCCGCCGAGCGCGACAGCGTCTTGGCCAGCGTCAGCTACGCCACCCACACGGAACGCACCTTGACCACGCGCGACGCCTTGCTGGCAGACATTCTGCAAGTGCAGACGCGCGGTTGGGCGGCCAACGTGGGTGAAAGCGTGGCTGACCTGACGGGCCTTGCCGTGGCGCTGGATCTGGGCGGGGAATGGTACGCGCTGTGCATGGCCGGCCCGACCCCGCGCGTGTGGGAACGGCGGGATCAGAACCTGGCCTATCTGACGGACGCGGCCGACGCCATCAGGCGGGCGCGCGCGGGGTAGGGGGTGTTAGCAGCGGGGGGTGTACATCCGCGCTGTCGGCAGCGGGCGCACCAGCATCGGCGCAGCAGCATCGGGGCAGCAGCAGCGGCGCACCAACAGGGATGCGCCAGGCGGCGGGCCTCAGCTGCCCCGGCGCATCAACGTCGATTTGCCGAACAGGCTTTCGATCAAGTCCACCGCGACTTCGGCCGTCTTGTTGCGCACGTCCAGCGCGGGGTTCAGCTCCACCACGTCCAGCGAGCGCATCAGGCCGGTGTCGGCAATCATTTCCATGCACAGCTGCGCTTCGCGGTAGGTGGGGCCGCCGGGCACCGTTGTGCCCACGCCGGGCGCGATGTCGGGGTCAAGAAAATCGACGTCAAAGCTCACGTGCAGATGGGTGTCGGCATCCAGCCCGGCCAGCGCGGTTTCCATGGTGGCGCGCATGCCCATTTCGTCCAGATAGCGCATGTCGAACACTTCCAGGCCGGCTTCGTGCACCAGGCGCTTCTCGCCCTGGTCTACGCTGCGTATGCCGATCTGGCGGACCCAGCCGGCTTCGATATCAGGGGTCTGACCGGACATGCCCGTGATCTGCGCCGGTCCGTACCCACACAGGCAGGCCACCGGCATGCCGTGGATATTGCCTGTGGGCGTGAGCGCATGTGTGTTGAAATCCGCGTGCGCATCCAGCCATAAAACGCGCAGCTTTTTGCCGGACTCGCGGCAATGGCGCGCCACGGCGCTGATGGACCCGATGCCTAAGCAGTGATCGCCGCCCAGCAGAATCGGCAGGCGGTTCAGCGTCAGTTCGGCATAGACGGCATCGTGTACCACCTGGTTCCAGGCCGCCACTTCCTCCAGATGCCGATAGCCGTTTTCCGGAGGCAGCCACGGGTTGGCCGGGCCGTAAAGGTTGCCGCGATCGATCACTTCAAAACCCTGTGCCTCGATCACGGGGCCCAGGTTGGCAACCCGCAGGGCCTCGGGGCCCATCGACGCGCCGCGTGCGCCCGCGCCGATGTCGGTAGGCGCGCCGATCAGGGTGATTTGGGTGGGCAAGCTGGCGGGGGTGTGCAAGTGGTGGACTCCGGTGGGGTTCATCATGGGCGGATAGTAACGCGCGCCTTGGCCGGCTGCTGCACAATAGCGCCTGCGCCGTCACGTCGATACCGATCACGCCGGCCGATTCTTCATGACTTCTGGATGGCTCTCATGCTTTTGCATTCCTTGCTTTCAACGTTGACGCGCGGCGCTACCGTGGCGGCTTTGTCCGTGGTGCTGTGCGCCACCGCCGCCGCCCAGGAAAAGCCCTTGCGCATTGGCGTCATTCCCAGCGTGGCCAATGAAGCCACCGAAATTGCCATCGCCCAGGCCAAGAAAGAAGGCCTGGATGTGAAGCTGGTGGAATTCAACGACTGGGTGTTGCCCAACATTGCCGTGGCCGACGGCTCGGTGGATGCAAACTTCTTTCAGCACGAGCCATTCCTGCAACTGTTCAACCAGCGCCGGGGCGCCAACCTGACGCCGATTGCCTATGGCTATTCGACCACCATCGGCCTGTTCTCGAAGAAGCTGAAAAAGGGCGACACGGTGCCCGACGGCGCCACCATTGCCGTGCCCAACGACCCCGTCAATACCGGCCGCGCCTTATTGCTGCTGGAGTCGATCGGGCTGATCCAGCTGACCCCGGGCGTGGCGCACCTGGCCACGTTGCAAGACGTGGTGGCCAACCCCAAGCGCTTGAAGTTCGTGCAGATTGAAGGCTCGCAGTCGGCCCGCACCTTTGACGACGTGACGGCCTCGGTGACGTACACCACGTTTGCCAAGCAGGCCGGGCTGAACGAAAAGGACGGGCTGGCGTTCGACAATACGGACCCGGCCAGCATCCGCCGCTACGCGATCCGCTGGGTGACCACGCCCGACAAGGCGCAGGACCCGCGCCTGTTGAAATTCATTTCGATCTACCAGAACTCGCCCGAGGTCAAAACGACCCTGAAGCGTCTTTACGGCGACCTGATCAGCTTCCCCTGGTAGGTGGGCCTGCGCGGCTGCCCGGGGGCCGCTTGTGTGGCTTGTGTGGCTTGTGTGGCTGGTGTGGCTCGTGTGGCTCGTGTGGCCCCTTGGGTCGCAGACCGCGTGGCAGCCCGTATGCCGCCTACGCCGCAGCCTCGCGCCGACCTGCGCGCCGCCCGTTCAGGCGCCAGTGCAAACCGAGCGCTGCCACGCCCACGGCGGCCGCTGCGCACAGGCCCAGTGCTTCAAAGCCCATATGCGTGTACAGCGTGCCGGCCACCGCCGTCCCCACGCTGGCGCCCAGGTAGGTGGTGCAGGTGTTCAAGCCCAGCACGGCGCCGCGCTCGTCCGGCCGGGCGCGAGACAGCAGCAACACCAGCAGGTTCAGGCTGATCTGCGACGCCGCGCCCCACAGCACGGCAAGCGCCAACACCGCCGCCAACGCGTGCGCGGCGGGCAGCAACACCAGATACACCAAGGCAATCGTGGCCAGCGCCAGCGGCAATGCGCGGCGCGGTCCCAACCTTTCGATCAGCGGCGCGCCGGCAAAACCCGCCAGCATGAAGCCCGCGCCATAGGCGAAGGCAATGAAGCCGACCTGACCGGCCGACAGCGCCAGCAAGGCCCGGACGTGGTCGGCCAGAAACGCGTACACGCCATAGAACGCGGACGAGAACGCCAGGCAGGCCAACAACAGCACCGGCACATCGCGATAGGACAGCGGCGCCAGCAGCCGCGACAAGCGTAGCGGCGCGGCGTTCTGCACGCGACGCTCGGGCAGCTTGCGCAGGCCAAGCAGCGCAATCGTGGCGCACAGCGCCAACGTGCCATAGGTGGCACGCCAGCCGACGGCATCCGAGATCAGCGCGGACAAGGGCACGCCCGCCACCAGCGACACCGACCACCCCGCGATCACGCGGCCCAAGGTGCGCGCCTCTTGGCCCGCAGGCGCCACCAGCGACGCCGACCCGTAGGCGGCGGGCAGAATCACCCCGGCGGCGGCGCCGGCCAAGGCTTGCGCGGCGGTCAGCACCAGCCAGTGCGGCGCCGTGGCGGAAAGCAGCAGGGCGGCAATCAGCACCAGCATTGCGCCCAGCAGCGAACGGCGGATGCCGATGCGGTCGATGCGACCCGCCAGGAAGAAGGCGCTGGCGGCGGTGGCTGCGCCGTAGGCCGAAATGGCGGTGCTGATGGTTAACGCCGAAGTCGAAAAGGACTGCGCCACATCGGTCAGTATCGGACTGAGCGCCAGGCCGTTAGACCCGACCACGCTGACGGCGAACATCAGTGCGGGTACGGGCGACGCCTGCTTCGAAGTTTGATTGCCAGGATTTTGCATGCGCCGAATTTTATTGGAATAAAATAAGGGTTTACGCCGATAACTCCTTATTCCATAAAAGTTCGAATGCCGTAAGGCAGAACTTGATTCCGATGCCAGACCTAGACGATCGCGACAGAAAACTATTAACGCTGCTGGCTGGCGACGCTACCCCCAGTTACGCCGAACTGGGCAAGTTATTGAACCTTTCCGCCCCGGCCGTGCATGAACGCGTCAAGCGCTTGAAGCGCGACGGGTTGATCAAAGGCATTGCGGCCCGCCTGGACGGCGCGCGTATTGGCCGACCATTGCTGGCTTTCGTGCATGTGGACACCGCCAACTGGAGCATTACGCAGCAGGTGCTGGGCCTGGCCGAACTGACCGAAGTGGAAGAGATCCACACCATCACCGGCAAGAGCGCCATGCTGTTGAAAGTGCGGGTGCGCGACACGCAGGCGCTGGAATTACTGCTGGCGCGCATCCATCAGATAGACGGCATCACCAACACCACCAGCGATATCGCGCTGACCAGCTATCTGGAACGCGGGCCGCTGCCCGACAACGCGGCGGAAGTGGCGGACTAGGAAGCACCGGGAGAGGGCGGCGTGCAGGGGGGGAGCGCGCGCGCTGGCAGAACGTGAAGGCGGGACGGGACGGCAGAACGGGACGGCGGAACGGGACGGCGGAACGTGACGGCGGAACGGAGCGGCCAAACGTGACGGGCAAACGTGACGGTCAAACGTGACTGCCGAAGCTGACGGCCGAGGCTCACTACGCCGGCCGCGCCACCCGCAGCCGTAGCCGCGTGATTTCGGACGGCGCGCCCAGCCGCTTGGGCGGGCCCCAGTATCCCGTGCCCCGGCTGGTGTACACCCACATCTTGCCCAGGCGATGCAGGCCCGCCGTGTAGGGCTGCTGAAAGCGCACGAAGAAACCCCACGGAAAGAACTGGCCGCCATGAGTGTGCCCCGACAACTGCAAGTGATAGCCCAGCGGTTGCGCGGCGGCGGCGCTGCGCGGTTGATGCGCCAACAGGATGCGGGCGCAGGCATCGGGCGGCGCGCCTGCCAGCGCGGCTTTGGGGTTGCTGCGCTGCTGCGGATCGAACGCACCGGCGCTGTAGTCCGTCACGCCCGCCACCACCACGGGCAGGCCCGAGGGGTGAATAACAGCATGCTCGTTCAACAACACCCGCAGTCCCATGCGCCGGAATTCGGCAATCCAGGCCGTGGCGCCTGAATAGTATTCATGGTTTCCGGTCACCAGGTATACGCCGTAGGGGGCGCGCAAGGTTCCAAGCGGGCTGGCCTGATCGGACAGATGCTCGACGCTGCCGTCCACCACATCGCCGGTGATGGCGACCATGTCCGGCAGCAATTCGTTGACGCCGTCCACGATGGCTTGCACATAGCGTTTCTTGATGGTGGGCCCGACGTGGACATCGCTGATCTGCACGATGGTGAACCCGTCCAGGTCTTGCGGCAGGCCGTCGATGGGGACGTCAACATCAACCACCCGCGCCCGGCTGCGCGCGTTGTAGAAGCCGACGAGCGTGCCCGCCAATGCCAGCCCGGCCACCGCCCACGCACTGTAGCGCCGCACGTCGGCCCAGGGCAGGTCGGTATTAGCCAGCCACGCCACACCCCAGGTCACCAGCAATGCCGCGTCGCGAATGACGGTCAGCACGAACAGGGACGAAAACAGCCCCATCGCCAAGAGGCCGACCCATGCAATGCGGTCGCCCCAGGGCGGGTTGATGCAAGAGCGGGCCAGCATGCCCAACGGAATCAGGATGCACGACAGCAGCAAGCCGATGATGGCGGCGGCGGCGCCGGCGGCGGACAGTTGCGCGTCGGGAATCAGGCGCGCGCCCACATAGACATGGGCCAGGGCGCCCAGGGTCAAAAAGCGCAGGAAGAACGAGGATTGGCGTAGGGACACGGCGGGCGCGGGGCGGGCAAGGGAAACGCCATTCTATGCCGGGCCGTGGGCTTAAGACGCGCCGGCAGCCGTTGCGTCGCGCCACAGCAAGCCCGCGTTCATCTCGTGCACGCTATTGATGCCCAGCATTGCCATGTTGCGGTCCACTTCGGCGCGCAAAAGATTGATGGCGTGGGCGACACCGGCCTGGCCACCCACCGCCGCCGCGTAGTTGAACGGCCTGCCCACGAACACGAACCGCGCGCCCAGCGCCAGGGCCTTGAGCACATCGCCGCCGCGCCGTACGCCGCTGTCCATCATCACGGTCATGTCACCCGCCGCGTCCACCACGCCGGGCAGCGCGCGCAGCGGCGAGATCGCGCCATCCAGTTGGCGTCCGCCATGGTTGGACACGATCACGCCGTCCACGCCATGCTGCCGGGCCAGCGCCGCATCTTGCGGATGCAGGATGCCCTTGATGATCAAGGTGCCCGGCCATTGCCGCCGGATGCGCGCCACGTGCTGCCAGCTGAGGTGATCGCGCGCGGTGAAGTCGCGCAACACCGACGCGGATACGATGGGCGCGCCGCGCGTGGCGAACGAGTTTTCAAAGTGCGGCATGCCGTGCGCCATCAGCGTGCGCAGGAACGTGCCCGCCAGCCAGCGCGGCCGGGTCAGGCCGTCCCACGCCAATCGCAAGCTGGGCTTGAGCGGCGTAGAGAAACCGGTGCGGACATTGTTTTCTCGGTTCGCGGACACCGGAATATCCACAGTCAGCACCAAGGTCTCGTAGCCGGCGCGCCGGGCGCGTTCGACCAGCGCGTCGATCTTGGCCGGATCGCCCGGCAGATAGGCCTGGAACCAGGTGCCCGGCGCTTGCTGGATGACTGCTTCCAAGGGGATCAGCGAGGTGCCGCTGAGAATGGCCGGAATGCCGGCGTCGCGCGCGGCGCGGGCCAGCACCACGTCGCCGCGATAGGCCGACAGCGCGCTGATGCCCATCGGCGCAATGCCGAAAGGCGAGTCGTAGCTGCGTCCGAACAACTCGGTGCGCTGCGTGCGCTTCGACACGTCGACCAACACACGCGGCGCAAAACCGTATTGCGCGAACGCGCGTCGGTTGTCTTGCAGGGATTGATTGTCTTCCGCCGCGCCCGCCACGTAGCCGAAGATGGGGCGGGGCAGGCGTCGGCGCGCAGCGGCTTCAAAATCGTCCAACGACAGCATTCGGGCCAGCGCGCGCGGCAGCGGCTGTGCGGCAGTCGCCGCCGATGGGGCGGGCGGAGCGGCCGAGGTCATGGCTGCGTTGCCCGCCGAGGTGTCGGCAGGAGTCGTAGTCAGCGTGGATGTCGTCATGGCAGTATGGCGTCGGAAGAAAGACTGGACCTGGGAAAGTCCGTAATCTACCGACGCAGCATGACTGCGAAAAGCGAATAAAAGGCGACGAACTTATTCGCTTTTAATGAATGACCCAGCCAGGGTCAGCGCATTCAACGATGCTTGGGCAGGGCCAGCAGTTCGCCCATGCGCACCGGGCCCAGCACCGACGGCGTGTCGGCCCACCGGATCTGGTCCGGGCCGAACAAGACGATGGCGGTGGACCCCAGCTTGAACCGGCCCATTTCCGCGCCTTTTTCCAGATGAATCGGCGCGCGCGCGGCGGCGTCATAGCGCACCGCTTTCACGCGGCGCTTGTAGGGCGTGACCAGGCCGGCCCACACGGTTTCGATCGACGCAACGATCATCGCACCCACCAGCACCAGCGCCATCGGACCATGCTCGGTATCAAAGATGCAGACCACGCGTTCGTTGCGCGCGAACAGGCGCGGCACGTTGCGCGCCGTCAGAGGGTTGACCGAGAACAAGCGGCCCGGCACATGGATCATTTCGCGCAGCGTGCCGGCCACCGGCATGTGCACGCGGTGATAGTCCTTGGGCGACAGGTAGACCGTGGCAAATTCGCCACCTTGAAACGGCGCGGCACGCTCAACGTCGCCGCCCAGCAGGTCAACCAGGCCGTAGCTGTGGCCCTTGGCCTGGAAAATGCGGCCTTGCTCGATGGCGCCCAACTGGCTGATGGCGCCGTCGGCCGGACAGAGCACGGAACCGGGTTCGTCGTCCAGCGGGCGAGCGTCGTCTTTCAGCGCGCGCGTGAAGAAGTCATTGAAGCAGTCGTAGGCCAACGGGTCTTCTTGCAGCGCTTCGCGCATGTCGACGCCATACTTGCGGACAAAGCGCGAAATCATCCAGTTCTTGACCGCGGGTTCCCGGCAGTCTGAGGCGTATCCAAAGAAGCGCGACACCAGGTGATGGGGCGCAAGATACTGGCTGGCGAGAAATAGTTGGTCTTTGATCGTCATCTACGAGCGCTGAAAAAACGCGTCCCGCGGACAGCGGGACGTGGTTGAAGGCCGCCTCGCAAACGACGCATCAAGGACGCGTGCGGGCAATTCGCGGGATTGTATCGCGATCAGGCGGCTTTGGCGGCCAGTTTGGTTTTGTAGAGCCAGTCCTTGTAGTCGTCCAGGTCGCCGTCAAACGGACGCACGGCGCCATCGGCCACGATGATGAACTCGTCGGTGGTGGCGCGCAGCAGGTGGCGGTCGTGGGATACGAGCATCAAGGTGCCTTCGAATTGCGCCAGCGCGGTAGTCAGCGCTTCACGCGTTTCCAGGTCCAGGTGGTTGGTGGGCTCGTCAAGCAGCAAGAGGTTGGGGCGCTGCCAGACGATCAGCGCCAACGCCAGGCGCGCCTTTTCACCGCCGGAGAACGGCGCGATTGAGCTGGTGGCCATGTTGCCGTTGAAGTTGAAGCTGCCCAGGAAGTTGCGCAGTTCCTGTTCGCGCACCGTGGGCGCCAGCTTCGTCATGTGCCACAGCGGCGATTCGTCGTGGCGCAGCATTTCGACCTGGTGCTGGGCAAAGTAGCCGATGGACAGGCCCTTGTTGAATTGCGTGTCGCCGGCCAACGTGGTCAGGTCGCCGGCGATGGTCTTGATGAACGTGGACTTGCCCGCGCCGTTGATGCCCAGCAAGCCGATGCGTTGCCCGGCTTGCAGCGAAAAGTTGATGCCGGACACGATGATCTTGTCGGACACGGCCTGCGTGTCTTCGCATTCCACGCGGTAGCCCGCGCTGACCTTGTCCATGGTCAGCAAGGGGTTGGGCGCGCGCAGCGGCTCGCGGAATTCGAACGAGAATTCGGCGGCGGCACGCAGGGGCGCCATCTCTTCCATGCGGGCCAGCGCCTTGATGCGGCTTTGCGCCTGGCGCGCCTTGCTGGCCTGGGCCTTGAAGCGGTCGATAAAGGATTGCAGGTGCGAGCGTTGGCGCATCTGCTTTTCCATCATGCCTTGCGCCAGTTCCAGTTGCGCGGCGCGCTGGCGTTCAAACGACGAATAGTTGCCCGAGTAGCGGCGCAGTTTGCGTTCGTCGATATGGACGATGACGTTGACCACGCCGTCCAGGAAGTCGCGATCGTGCGAGATGACGATCAGCGTGCCGGCATAGCGCTTGAGCCAGTCTTCCAGCCAGATGATGGCGTCCAGGTCCAAGTGGTTGGTGGGCTCGTCCAGTAGCAGCAGGTCGGACGGGCACATCAGCGCTTGCGCCAGGTTCAGGCGCATGCGCCAGCCGCCGGAAAAACTGGTCAGCGGCAGGTGCATCTGTTCTTGCGTGAAGCCCAGTCCGGTCAGCAGTTGTTCGGCGCGCGAGTGCACGGTGTAGGCATCGGCGTCGGCCAGCGCGGCGTAGATGTCGCCCATGCGCAGGCCGTTTTCGGCGCTTTCCGGTTCGGCTTCCAAGACGGCAAGTTCGGCTTCCAGCTTGCGCAAGGTGACGTCGCCGTCAATCGCGTATTCGATGGCGGGGCGGTCCAGCGCGGGGGTCTCCTGCGCCACGTAGGCCATGCGCCAGCTGGACGGGTAGTCCAGGTCGCCCTGGTCCGCGTGCAGCGTGCCGCGCAACAGGCCGAACAGGCTGGACTTGCCGGCGCCGTTGGCGCCGATCAGGCCGATCTTGTCGCCGGGGTTCAAGAGCAGGTCGACCTTGTCGAGCAAGGGCTTGACGCCGCGCATGAGTGAAACTTGTTGGAAGCGGATCATGAATCTTGGGGCAGGGGGGTGGCGCGGCAAGCGCGCGGCGTGGCTCCCGCCACAAGGGGCGGCGCAAAAAAGGGAACCGGGCGAGTTCGCGCGCAAATGCCTGGGTGGCCGGCGCCGCGGCCAAAGGCAGCGACAAAACATCGGCAAGACAATAACCAAACAGCGGCAGGACAGCGGGCGCGAATAGAAAAAAGACACGCCCCAGGGTAGGGGCGTCGTCCAATCGTGGGCGCTATTGTACCGGGCCGCGCGCCTTGGCGCAGCCGGCGCTGTGCCGTGAGCAGGATTCGAGGGGGATCCTGGCAGGATTCAGACGTGTTTTGCTCTGATTGTTGCGGCAAAACAGCAGCATATTGCCCGCGTGCTGGCTTTGGGTCGCCAGAAGCGGGCTATGCGCCCGCGATGGCGGCAGCCAAAGCCAAAACGCGCTCGGCCTCTTGCGCATGCAGGTTTTCAACCAGCGCCCCGTCCACCACGGCCACGCCCAAGCCTTGGGCCTGGGCGGCGCGCCACGCGTCCAGGCGCTTGCGGGCAAGCGCCACTTCATCGTCGGTCGGTGCAAACGCCGCGTTGGCGGCCGCGATCTGCTTGGGATGAATCAGCGTCTTGCCGTCGAACCCCTGGTCGCGCCCCTGGCGGCAGGTGGCGGCGTAACCGGCGTCGTCGTGTAAGTCCAGATGCACGCCGTCCAGCACCGCCAGGCCGTGGGCCCGCGCGGCCATGACGGCCATCGACCGCGCCAGCAATGTTTCTTCGCGGCCAGGGGTATGGCGCGCGTGCAGGTCCTTGACCAGGTCCGACGTGCCGACCACGATGGCGCGCAACCTGGGGTGGCCGCCCGCAATGGCGTCCAGGCGCAGAAAGCCCAGCGGCGTCTCGGCCATGGCCCACAGGGGCAGATCCGGCGGCGCGCCGGCGGCATCCAGCGCGTCGGCCAGGGCGTGCAGCTGCGCGGAGGATTGCACCTTCGGCAGCAGCACGGCGTCGGCGCCGGCCCGCGCAATGGCTGCTACATCGTCCAGCCCCCAGGGCGTGTCCAGCGCGTTGATGCGTACGATGCACTCGCGCCGGCCATAGCCGCCCGCCGTCAGCGCCGCGGCCACTTGCTCGCGCGCCTGGGCCTTGGCATCGGGCGCGACGGCGTCTTCCAGGTCAAGAATCAGCGCGTCGGCGTCCAGGCTGCGGGCCTTGTCCAGCGCACGCGCGTTGGCGCCGGGCATGTAGAGGACGGAGCGGCGGGGGCGGATGGCAGAAGTCATGAAATCGGGAAGGATCGGCTCAGGGTTTGGAATTGCCCACGACCTGCACGGGCGTGGTGCAGACATAGCCTACGCCGTACACGGTCCGGATGCCCATGTCGCCGCCCGCCAGCGCGCGCAGTTTGCGGCGCAGGCGATGCATGTGGGCGTCCAGCCTGTGGGTGTCGTAGGCGTCGACGCTGGCGCCCAGCGCTTCGACCAGCCGCCCGCGTGATAGCGGCAGCGGCGCGGCCTGGATCAGCGCGCCGATCAAGCGGCATTCGGTGTCGGTGATGTCCACGCAGACGCGCTCGGGCGAAACCAGCGTGCGGCGCGAGGGATCAAAACGCCACGCATCGGATTCGGCATCGTGCATGCCTGTCGCGGGCACCACGCGCAGCCGCCGCGACAACGACACCAGGGTGGCGCCCAGTTCGGCCAGGTTGACGGGCTTGGTCAGGTAATGGTCGGCGCCCAGGCTCAGGCCGGAAACCTTGTCTTCGCTGAGCAGGCGGCCGGTCAGCATGATGATGCCCATCGACGGATAGCAGGTCCGCAGATGCGCAATGCGGGTGAAGGCGTCGCCGTCGGGCAGCATGGCGTCCAGCACGAGGATGCCCGGCGTGACGGTCAGCAGCAGTTGGTCCAGTTCGGCCAGCGATCCCGCGGTCAGGATGGCTTTGTCCAGCCCCAGGTCCTGGATGGTCTCGACGATGGTGTCGCGCCAGTCACCGTGATCGTCGACAACGATGATGGTCACGGCGGGGTACGCGCCGGCGTACGCACGTGACGCGATCCAAGGGCAAGCACGCGGGTGGCTGCTGACATGCTGTGGCTATCTGTTTTGGGAAAAGAGTCCGCTTGCGCGGGCACGTGGCCGGCCAGATACGTTTCGTATCGTGGCGCCTGCGGAGAATATCACCAACGACGTTGCGGCGGCGCGGCAAACGTGGCGGATGCCATCCGGGCGGCGCCAAAACCGTGCCTGATCAAACTTTGCGCAGCCCGTTGCGCATCCCCCAAAAGGCCGCCCACCTTGCATCGGCGGCTGCCTTATCCACAGAAATTGTGGATAAGGCGCGACCGGCTGGCGCCATCCGATTTATGTAGGCAGGTATTCGATCGGCACGCCCGCCGGCACCTTGCGCATGCGGTCGCGCTCGATGCGCGCCGAGGCGAAACGGGTCTTGCGGGCGGCCGCATTTTGCAGCAACACCGACAACACCGATCCCTTGTCCTGGATCCATTGCGTTTTGCCGCGCAGCAATTTCATCGCGCTCTCGGCGCTGCCCAGGCGGTACGACATGGCGTTGATCTGCACCGAGGTCTTGCCGTCGAACGCCGCGGGCTCGTGTTCCGTAATGGCGGCGGCGTCCAGATTGCTGCTTTCGTGATCCACACGGTAGATGAACTTCAAGCCGCTGTGCGGGTCTTGCACCACCAGCAGTTTTTCGGAGCCGGAAATATCGGACAGCATGCCGATGACCGGGGATTCAACCAGCTGGTTGCCGCGCTGTTCTTCGGTGTAGATGAATACGCTGTGGCGCGATACGGAAAGGGCGGCGGGAATAAGGGGAGAGCTGTCCATACCTGACTTGAAAGTGGCGGCCCGGACAACGGCGTCCGGCAATCTGAAGAGGCTGGCGCGTCCGGTCAACGCGGCCATGCCGACGCGCATGATACCAATTGTTTCAGATGTTTGCCGAAGCAGCGGGAATTCGATGAGGGGAGCGACGAGCGCGATTCTACGATGCGCGTCGCTTGCCGAACATGGGGGCGCAAGCGCAGAATTCGGCGCATGAAAACAGACGTTGTGGTTCTGGGCGCTGGCATTGTCGGCGTCAGTACGGCCCTGCATCTTTTGGCGCGCGGCCGTTCGGTGGTGCTGCTGGACCGAAAGGGGCCGGGCGAAGAAACCAGCTATGGCAACGCGGGCCTGATTGAACGGGCCAGCGTGATTCCGTACGCCTTTCCCCGGGATTGGCGCAGCCTGTGGCGCTATGCCCGCAACAACACGCCCGACGTCAGCTACCACGTGCGCTTTCTGCCGCGCATTGCGCCATGGCTGCTGCGTTATTGGTGGCATTCGTCGCCAACGCGGCTGGCGCGTGCGGCCGAGGCGATGCTGCCGCTGATCGAGCGCAGCGTGGCCGAGCACGACGCGCTGAAAGACGACGCGAATCTGGCGCCGCTGTTTCGCCGCAATGGCTGGATTGACGCCGCGCGCACCGAAGCCGGCCTGGCGCAGGCAATCGCCGACGCCGAGGCACTGGCGCCGTATGCGCTGAATTACCGGGTGTTGGACCGGCAGGCCTTGACGGCGCTGGAGCCGTCCCTGTCGGAGCGGGCGGTGGGTGCCGTGCATTGGCTGGACCCCGTCAACGTGTCGGACCCCGGCGCCGTCACGCGCGGCTACGCGGCGCTGTTTCAACAACGGGGCGGGCAACTGGTACGCGGCGACGCCCGCACCCTTCAGGACTCGGGCGCCGGGCGTTGGCAGGTGCAGGCCGACGACGGCCGAATCCAGGCGCGCGATGTAGTGGTGGCGATGGGCCCGTGGTCGCTGGATATTCTGCGGCCGCTGGGCTACCGCATTCCCATGGCGGTCAAGCGCGGCTATCACCAGCACTTTGCGCTGGACGCGGGCGCGACCTTGTCGCATCCGGTGGCGGACATCGACAGCGGTTTTGTGGTGACGCCGATGACGCGGGGCGTGCGACTGACCACGGGGGCCGAGTTTGCGCATCGGGATGCGCCGCCGTCGCCCATCCAGATCCAGCGTACGCGGGCATTGGCGGGGCAATTGCTGCCCCTGGGCGCGGCGGTGGAGCAGGAACCGTGGATGGGTTGCCGGCCTTGCATGCCCGACATGAGGCCGGTGATCGGCCCCGCGCCTGGGCATAAGGGGTTGTGGATGGCCTTCGGCCACGCGCATCATGGCTTCACGTTGGGCCCGGTGACCGGTAAGCTGCTTGCCAGCCTGATCACCGGCCAGACGCCGGACATGGACCCCGCGCCTTACGCATTGCGCCGCTAAGCAAGCGGCGGCGGTGGCGCTGGGGCGGGGCGGGGCCGTCGCGTTGACGGCCGCTTGGGGGGCGCGTGTTTACGCCGTACCGGCCACTTTCAAGCGGCGCTGGCGCACCGCCTGTGCCAGCGTTTCCAGCACCGGTTCGGTCTGGCTCCAGCCCAGGCAGGCGTCGGTGATCGACACACCACGGCGCAGCGGTTGGCCGGGCTTCAGATCCTGGCGGCCTTCTTCCAGATGGCTTTCGATCATGACGCCGGTGATGCGCGCATCGCCTTGCGCCAGCTGCGCGGCGATGTCGTTGGCCACGTCGATCTGGCGCAAGTGCGACTTGTTGGAGTTGGCGTGCGAGCAGTCGATCATGACCTGTTCGCGCTGGCCGGCGGCGCGCAGGGCGGCGCAACAGGCGTCGACGCTGGCCGCGTCATAGTTGGGGCCCTGCTTGCCGCCGCGCAGAATCACATGCGTGTCCTGGTTGCCGCGCGTCTCGAAAATGGCGGCCATGCCCATCTTGGTCATGCCCATGAACGCGTGCTTGGCGCTGGCGGCAACCATGGCGTCGGCCGCGATCTGCACGCCGCCGTCGGTACCATTCTTGAACCCCAGCGGGCAGCTCAGGCCCGAGCTCAGCTGGCGGTGGCTGGGGCTTTCGGTGGTGCGCGCGCCGATGGCGCCCCAGGCGATCAGGTCAGCGATGTACTGCGGGCTGAGCAAGTCCAGGAATTCGGTGGCAATCGGCAAACCCAGGCCGCTGATGTCCAGCAACAGTTCGCGCGCGCGGCGCAGGCCTTCGTTGATGCGGAAGCTGCCATCCAGGCGCGGATCGTTGATGTAACCCTTCCAGCCCACCGTGGTGCGCGGCTTTTCAAAGTACACGCGCATGACGATCAGCAGGTCTTTCTTGTGCTGATCGACGGCGGCGCGCAGCTGGCGCGCGTAGTCCATGGCCTGGCCATGGTCGTGAATGGAGCAGGGGCCCACGACGATCAGCAGGCGGTCGTCGCGGCCGTGCAGCACGTTGGCGATCTGCGCGCGGCTTTCCTCGACCAGCGTCTGGATAGCGGTGGATACGGGCAGTTCGTCCTGCAGGAGCGCGGGCGAAATCAAGGGACGAACGGCGCTGATGCGGGTGTCGTCGGTGCGCGTGTTGTCCTGGGTCGAGTCGGCCGTGCCGACCTCGCGGTCGTGCTGGGGGTCGTCAATGCGGGTCAAGGGAAGCTCCGTGCCGTGGTTGCGCAAGCTGCGCAAGATGCGTAAAGGCGGCCATTATCGCACCCGCGCGCCCACCCCCGGGGCGGCGGGGCGGCGTCCGTCTGGACGAGCCGGTGCGTTGTGCGTGGACAACGGGACGAGGCAATTGCGGCCAGGGTGTTCTTAAACCTACGCCTATCGGCCCGGAAATTGCCTTAGCCCTTTGCCGTCGACGACAGAGCGCAAGTGAATGCCGTAGCATGGGAACCCGAACAGAACCAGCGGCCGCCTGCCAGGGCTCGACCTATAAGCTAGGACGAAAACGAATGCCAAAAACCGACGCCGGAGCCGCTCGACGAATTCTTCTCGTTGAAGATCACCCCGTTGAACGCGCTTATCTGCAGAACATGCTGCTGGCGTTGGGATATCGGCGGGTTGCCGGGTTAGGCAGCAGCACGGAAGCGGTCAGCGCGTTAAGCCGGCAGTACTACGACCTGGTCATCAGCGACATCGTGATGAGCGACGGCGACGGCACCCACATGCCCAACGAATTGCGGCGCCTGGTGGATGTGGGCCGGCTAAAAAGCATGCCTCCCATCATCTGGATCAGCAGCCTGAGCGAAGAGCTGTTGCAGTCACATGTACGGCTGGCGCTGCAAGCCGGCTGTCCGTCGGCGCAGGCGCTGTCCAAGCCGGTATCCCGCACGGCCATGCACCAGGCCATCAAGGCCGGGCTTGCCGCCGAGGACGTGACCACGCCCCAACACCCATCCATCCGCCGCGAAGTGGTCGAGGCCGAACTTGGCCGGGCCTTGATCACGGGCGTGGGCATGAGCGTGGTGTTGCAACCGCAAATGAGCTTGTCCACCGGCAAGGTGCTGGCCGCCGAAGCGCTGTCGCGTTGGGATCATCCCGAGCTGGGCGCCATATCCGCCGTGGATTTTGTGCCGGCCGCGCATCGCCTGGGCATGGATCGCATGCTGTTTCTGCGCGTGACGGATCGCGTGCTGGAGGTGCAGAAAACGCTGCACGCCGAAGGCATCGCCGTGCCCATCGCCATTAACGCATCGGCGTCCACGCTGTGTTCTCGTGATATGCCGGCCGTGCTGGAAAAGCGCGTAGCGCAGGCGGGACTGCCGGCGCGCTTGATCAAGATCGAACTGACCGAGGACGAGCCCGTCAACGATTGGCTGGCGCTGTCTTCCGCGTTGAATCTGCTGCGCGTGCGCGGCTTTGAACTGGCCATGGACGACTTCGGCGCGGGCATCGCCTCGATGAGGCTGTTTTCCGCCATGCCTTTTACAGAACTCAAGATCGACCGGGACTTTATCGTCCACATGCACCGCGAAGCCGCATCGCGCGCGGTGGTGGCCGCGGCCATCGAAATGGGCCGGGTGCTGGGCCGGCGCGTGGTCGCCGAAGGGGTCGAGCAGGAACGCGACCTGCAACTGCTGCGCGAGCTGGGTTGCGACGTGGCCCAGGGCTATGGCCTGTCCATCCCCCTGGAGCCGCAAGCGTTCATCGAATTCTGCCGCCAGCACTGAAGCGGCGGGAGGCAGGCGGGGCAATCAGATGCCGGACACGTCGATGTCGCCGGGATAGTCGATCGAGAACTTCAGAACGGTCTCGCGCGATTTGCCCGGTTCAAGGTCCCATTCCCAGACCAGCTTGCCGTCTTCTTCGCGCTTGATGTCGCGGTCGGCGGGCGAGAGCAGCTTGACGACGATTTTTTCGTTGCGCGAGACCGGCAGGCGGTCCTTGAACGACACCTGTTCCTTGGTGGCCTTGTTGTTCTTGACCGTGATCTTGTATTCGTACGTCACCCGCTTGCCGCTGCCCGAAAAACCCGTGCTTTCGGTGTAGCGGTTGACCAGCTGGCGCTTGATCGAGATGCCGTCGTCGGCGCCCATCGCCAGTTCGACCTTTTCGCCCGGCATCACCGCTTTCATGGCGCTGGACGCGACGAACGCGTCGTCCAGGAAGGTGTTGAGCGGGCCGGCCAGGAACGGAAAATCGGTGTTGTTGCTGGCCTGCGCCGTCAGGAATACCGCTTCGCGCAGCGCGGGCGTGGATTGATATTGCAGGGTGGCCGGCAGCTTGGCGGTTGCGATCGCCACGCGCTGGGTAGAGTTGTCCGAGGGCAGCGTGGCCGGGTTCTGGATCTGGAACGAGGCGCTGGTGGCCTCGTTTTGTACCTGCGCGGTGCGCACGTCGATCGGTTCCGGCATGACGTCGGCCAGTGCGCTTTCGGCATAGGCCTGGCTGGCGCCGCGCGGCGCGCGCTTCATGGCCATTTCGCTGGATACGGCAGGCGCGGGCGCGGCGATGGGGCGCGGCGGCGGAGGCGGTGGGGCGGCCACATCGATGATCCACGGTTGCAAGGTCGGCGCGCCACCGCCCAAGGCGGGCCGGGCAGTGGACAACGTCAACTTGACGTTGTTCCAGTCTTCGCCGGAATTCTGGCGAATGACGCCGAAGTAACCCAGATCCACGCTGCGGTCGGCGGGACGCAGGCGGGCGTCATAGGCAGGCGTCCAGCGCGCGCCGCCGACGGCGTACGACACTGCCAGGTCGACCTTGCCCGCGCGCGCCAGGTTGACCCGTAGCGTAACGGTCTTGGTGCGGCGGCTCATCTGGCCTTGCACCACGTTCAGCTGGTTTTGCAATGCGGCAAGCTCGCGTTCCAGCGCTTCTTTGCGCGTTGCGACCTGACGCAATCCGGCCAGTGCCTTGGCCAGGCTGTCCGCGCTAAGCGTCTGGATGGCCTTGAGTTCTTCCAAGGTCAGCCGGGCGCTGTCCTTGGAGGGTTCGGTAGCGCCGCGCTGCATCATCAAGACCAGCTCGCGCTGGTTGTCCAGCACGGCGGCCTCGTCATCCAGCTCGGCCATCTGACCTTCCAGCTTGCGCACCTGCTCTTGCAAGGCGCGAACGCGTTCGTTGGCCGTGTCGGCGTTGAAGGCGTCGCGCACCTTGACGTCCAGCAACGAGGCCTGGCCGGTGCTTTTGGCCGACACTTGCAGGGAATTCTCCTGCAATGATGCGGGTAGGTTTTCCAGGGTCAGCTCATGCTCGCCCGCCGCCAACTCGCTGGTGGCCGAGCGCGTGACGACCGCACGGTCCTGATAGACCGTCACCGCGCCGATGGCGGAGGTCAGCGCGGCGGCTGCGCCCAAGCCGGGAATCGTTGCAAGGGCCAAGGCCAAGAGAGTACGTCGCACGGGTTCACCTTTGAAAAGGTTGATATCTGAAGCTGCGTCCCGGCTCAGGGACGGATCAGCGGTAGCGCAATTTACTCTGGTGTCCAAGGCGCGGGCTTTACAGAAGATGACAAACGCGACAGGGCACTACGGCGGCTATGCGGTCGGATGCGCGCGTTCGGGATGGGCCAGTTGGCGCAGCAACGACACGGCGTTGCCTGCGGCCATGGACCGGTCATGGCGGCGGTAGGCCATGTCCAGCAAAGCGTGCGGGGCGTCGCCCTTGATGGGGCGATATTCAATGCCCTGCGCGCCCATGTGGCGCATGGCGGCGGGCACGATGGAAATGCCGACGCCGGCTGCCACCAAGCTGACGATGGACGCCATTTGCGGCGCCTCTTGAATGACGCGCGGTGCAAAGCCCGCGCGCTGGCAGGCGGACTGGATGGCGTCGTACAGGCCGGCGCCGATGGGGCGCGGGTACAGCACGAAGTCCTCATCGGCCAGCGCCGCAATCGGTACGCTGCGGCGGCGGCTTAAGGCGTGATCGGGGGGCAGGGCGACCAGCATGGGTTCGTCCAGGACGCGTTCGGATTCAAATTCCGCGTCCAGCAGGTAGGGCGGCCGTACAAAGGCGATGTCTACCTCGCCCACGCGCAGCCCGCGCAGCAGTGAAATGGTGTTGCTTTCCGTCAAGGTGATGCGCACGTCGGGATAGCGGTCGCGATAAGCGCGAATGGCGCGAGGCAGGTACGGGTGGAATACGGCCGATGCCGTAAAGCCCACGGTGATCGCGCCGCGCTCGCCTCGTCCCAGCCGCCGGGCCGTGTCTATCGCGCGGTCGGCGCTGGCAAGAATGGCGCGGGCGTCTTCCAGGAACTGGGCGCCGGCTTCGGTCATCTCGATGCCGCGGGGAAGCCGGAGAAATAGCGGTGTGCCGATTTCGCGTTCCAGCTGCTGAATCTGCTGGCTCAACGGCGGCTGGCCAATTCCCAGGCGCGCCGCTGCCCGCGTGAAATGCAATTCTTCGGCCACCGCCGTGAAATAGCGCAGATGTCGTAATTCCATCGTTTTAAAGTATGGACGGTAGGGGTTTCATATATTGGACATATCAAGGCGAAAAGTCTACTTTTGATCTGCGGGCGCGTCGCCCGCTTGTCTTTCAGAGATTTCCCATGTCTGCCCCTAGCGCCAGTTCTCCCACCCCCACGCCCGCCCCTTATCTGGCGCGCGGCACGCCAGAACTGCATCGCGCGCAATGGGCCTTGTTCGCTGCGGGCTTTTCCACGTTTTCGCTGTTGTATTGCGTGCAGCCACTGATGCCGCTGTTCACTGGCGCCTTTGGCGTGTCGCCCGCGCAAAGCAGCCTGGTCCTGTCCTTGTGCACCGGCTTGCTGGCGATCGCGATCTTCTTTGTCGGCCTGTTCTCCCAAGCATTGCCGCGCAAGCGCGTCATGGCCTGGTCGTTGCTGGCTTCCGCCGCGCTGGGCACCATCGCGGCCGTGGCGCCCGACTGGCACAGCCTGCTGGCGCTGCGCGCGCTGCAAGGCGTGGCGATGGGCGGCGTCCCCGCCGTCGCCATGGCCTACCTGGCCGAGGAAGTCGAACCGGACACGCTGGGCTTCGTGATGGGCCTGTATATCAGCGGAAGCGCGTTTGGCGGGCTGTCCGGCCGCGTCATCACCGGGCTGGTCTCGGATCACTTTGGCTGGCGCGCCGCGATGGGCACGCTGGGGGTCGTGGGCATCGTGGCCGCGGCACTGTTCATGTGGTTGCTGCCCGCCTCGTGCCGCTTCATGCCGCAACGCGGGCGTGGCTGGGCGGGTGTGCTGGGCGATGTGCGGGCCGGTGTCGGCGCGCACCTGAAGAACGGGCCCTTATGCGCGTTGTTCGCCATGGGCGGCCTGCTGATGGGCGCGTTTGTCACGGTCTACAACTACGTGGGCTTCCGCCTGCTGCTGCCGCCGTTTTCGCTAAGCCAGACCTTCATCGGCTTCATCTTCGTCGTGTATCTGGTCGGCATCTTTGCCTCGACGTTTTTCGGCCGCCTTGCCGACCGCCACGGCCGGGGCGCCATGCTGTCCGCCGCCACAGGCCTGGCCCTGGCGGGGTTGCTGCTGACCTTGTCGGACTCCTTGCCCATCCTGATCGCCGGTATCGTGGTGTTTACCTTCGGCTTCTTCGCGGCGCATGCGGTCGCCAGCGGCTGGGTGGGCCAGATGGCCCGAGGCTACAAGGCACTGGCCGCATCGCTGTACCTGCTGGTGTATTACGTGGGGTCCAGCGTGCTGGGCGCCTGGGGCGGCCACTTCTGGGCTGCCCAGCAATGGCCGGGCGTGGCCGCGATGGCCGGCGGTTTGTTGGCATTGGCATTGGCCATCAGCGCCGGCCTGGCCTGGCGCACCAGCGGCGCACGTCGCGGGGACGCAGGTCAACCGGCTTGATTGCGCGGCTGAACCTGCCGCCCCTTGTGGTCGACAAAGATCACACCCTTGTCCATTCCAGCGTAGCGATAGAAGTAGCGGACGCTGGACTTGACGGGGCGCGTGTCGTAGGCGGATAGATCAGCGCCCGGGGTGCATAGGCGTTCGACTTCTTCCGGCCAGCGAAAGGTGCTGGCTTTGTGCTTGATCCAGCGGTCGAGAAGAGGCTTGAGGGTGAAGAGGTTGAAGAGGATGTCGTAGATGTTGAAGATATCGCTCCATCCGCCCGTTCTGGTGACGTTGTTGTCACCGGTGGGTTTACGGACAAGGCCTTGCTCGACAAACTTTGGGTCGGCTTGAATTGCCTTCAGCCCGTGCTCCATATAGCGGCGGATGAACTCCAGCCGGTGAAGGTTCTTGTCGAAGAACGTCTGATCATGCACGTCAAAGTCGCCTCCGACGATAAACGGCCTTTTACTCTTTCTGATGCTCTCGGGATCCTGGGACGGCATTTGCATCGTCTCCAGATAAGGCTGCGGGAAACATAAGCGTAGCGTGTAACCGTGCCCGAATTCGGTGTAGGGCCGCACATCGCGCCATGGCAAGTGCAGCACCGTATCGCCATAAGAGACGTGCACCAATTGCGCTTGCCGATTAAATCGGATGCGCGACATGGCAGAATTGGTTCCTAACCATAAACCCGCCGCCGCCATCAGTAAAAAAGGAATACAGATGAGGGCGCCCTTGTGCTGGTACTCCCCGAACAGGGGGGCCAGAATGAACACGATGGTCACGGACATGGACACGCCAAGCGTCGACAGTTGCAGCAAAAACGTAATCTGCCCTTCCGTACGCGGCTCAATATATTGCTCGTTGAACTGCTCTGGATCAGACACGTCTTCGGTCAGCCATAGCTGCTCGGGATCCATGGCGTAGCGAATGTCGGGCAGGGCGGCGAAATACAAGCTTTCGTCGAGACGTGCGCATTGACGCTTGAATTCGACTGCGGCGTCCGGGATGGTGGCCGGGTCGATGGCGCGAAGCTTTTTCACCATGACGAGCTGGCCTCCATCTCGTAGTCGGCATCCGTGAAACCATTGGGGCGATAGTTCACCGTCGTCGTGCCGAACAGGGCGTTCGTGGCAATTTTGACGACGCCGACACCGTTTATCACGGTCACTCGGTCCGGGTCGTCGTAACGCACCTCGCGGCCTGAGAACTCGCCCAGGCGCGGGGCCTGCTGCTGGCTGATCGAGTACTGGCTGATTTGCGACCGCCATCCTGGCAAGAAGACGGAAACCGAACGGACGTCGTCCGGCACTCCTAATACCGTCGCTAGCCTCGATTTCAGGGAAGGAGCCAAGACCTTCATTACGTCGATGTCGTTTTGCATGCTGGGCGCCTGGAACAAGCGATGGAATTCTTGCAGCTCTTCTTCATCGCTAGCAAAGGGCTCAAGCCCACCTGGCATGCCCCATACGCTACGTCGGATCCATGTCTCGACCCTCGCCTCGTCGACCGTGGTTTGGTGGAGGTGGCGAAGGCCGAGATAAAGCGCTTCGATTCCAAGAAGGATCCACCCGATCGTGCCGGAGTTAAGTCGAGCCACTCCAGTTGTGCCTTTCAACAGTAATGAGCTTGATCTGGCCAATCTATTTACCTCCCAAGGACGTAGTTTTCCCCACAGGTGCAAGAAGCCAATCCCCCCAGCGGCAAATTGCACTGAGCCACTGACGAAGCTGATGGTCGCGACTTGGCCGCGCTCTTGTACGGCGGCCTGCCACCAGTCCTTTGCACCAATCGCGATCGCGGCCACAGCAGCCACCCCAATCGCTCGCAATTCCCATTTCTTGGCCGCCCCATCAAACGCAGCAGCCACCCCCGTCTCCCCCCGCACCTTCGCGAAGTCCCGCTGTTTCTCAAACCAAAACCTCGTCATCGTCGCCCCAGCGGCGCCCACCCCCAAAACCTTGCCAGTCGCATTCAGCGCATTCCCCAAAGTCAATCCATCCTCACGCCCCAGCGCCTTGAATGCTTCGCCCGCGCTGTACACCGTGGCGAACGCCGCGACGCCGCCTAGCGCCAGGCGGGCGTTGTGCCAGAAGCGCAAGCGCCCGGGCAATTTTCGGCATTGCTCCAGCCGCTCCTGCACGTCCTCGGTGTCATACAAGGTGACAAGGGTCTGCACGGCGCGGTCGACGGTCTGTGGACGAAAGCCGTTGACGCCGGTGAGGCCCATGCTGTTTCGCACCCAATTACCCACTTCGGGCAGCGGTACGTCGTGGGCGCGCGCCAGGGTGCCGTCCAGCACTTCCATGATCGGGCGGTACACACTGGTCCAGAATGCGCCGGGCGATTTCAATTGGCCGTGCGCGACCAAGGCGCCCAGCATCACGCTCAGCTGACTGGATGCGCCGTCCGCCGGTAGCGTCTCCAGCACTTTTTGCAGCGCGGCCAAGGACGCATTGACCGCTGCCTGGCGGACGGTGCCGCTGGCCAGCTTGGCGTAGCTGACGACTTCCGGCGCGCCCAGCACGGCTTTTTGCAATAAGCCCACCGGGCCGTCGGGTTCGACTTGCGCCAGCAAGAAGTCCTTGCCGGCTGTGCAGTGGATCAGGGCGGGCAGGGTGTGCCCCGCAAGGCAGCGCAGGTCCAGATAGCCCTGGGTGTCGGGCGCGTGCACGTCGACGATGGCGTCGTAGGCTTTGCGCTGGCTGTTGAACAACGCCCAAAGATCGGCGGCGGCACGAACGACGTCGTCGGCGTGCGCTTGCAGCTGCTTGGGATGGTGTTCGACGAAGTGGGCGCGTGCGGCATTTCGAGCGTGCATAGTGCGCTTGCGGTACGCGGCCAGGCGCGCCTGGTTGGCGCGGTCGCGAGAGGCCAGGACGTCCGGGCCGGTGACACCCGGCCCCATGGCGCTGCCGATAGGGTCATTTCGTAGGGTTTGGTGTCCGGCCTCATCGCCGGCCAGATTGCCCAACTGATCGATCATCTGGGACACCCGCAGCTTGTGAGCCGCGTCGGCGCCGTAGGTCTGCAAATCCGCCAGCCTGCTGCCCACGAACATGTTCAATTCACTTAGCATCCCGGCCAGATCCTGCACGACAACGGCTTGGGGTTGGATGTCCGTGCGGGGCCGCGTCGCGGCCGTCATGGCGTTCTGGGTGGACAGGACGCCGTCGGTGTGTGGCCGGCTTTCACTCCAGGGATACTGGCGCAGCACGGTCTGGGACAGCTCGCGGACTTCTGGCAGCAAGGTAGCGGGAAAGACGTGCGCTTGCTTGCCGCCCGCAATTTTTACGGGGGTGGCCAGCAGGCTGCGCCAACTTTCTTTGTTGTTTTCAATGGCCCATAGCGCGGCGTGGCTCAGTAGCGTGTCGCTGACCATGACATGCACGGTCTCGTCTTGCAGGTCAGGAGGCGCAAGCAGGTAGCGCGCTGCGCCCGTTTCATCCGGTACGGCCGCGCGGCCCGGCACGTCGCCTTTGTAGTCGGCTTCGGTCCACCAGATAGGCGCGAAGCGGATGTTGTCGGTGACCTGATAGTGGATCGTCCACATGCGTCCGCTCTGGCGCACGAACAGGTAGACATAGCTGCGTGGCCGCAGTACCCGCAAGCCGTAGGCTTTGCCCTCGCTCAACGCCGGATAGCCGACGGTACTTAGCGTAGGGAACACCTTGGCATCAAAGGGCTTGTCCGTGATGCCATAGCGCAAGGGATACAAGGGGATGCCACGCTGGCAAGGCGGCGGGGATATCGCCTTGCCCAGTATCTTGGCGCTGGGGTGGGGCGGTTGCAGCGCCTTGGGACATTGCAGATGAATCATGATTGCGTTCCTGATGCCATCGCGGCGGTGATCGTGTTCAAGCGGTGTTCAGCGTGGTTCAGGCGCAACAGCCCGGATTCGTCGCGGCGGGCCAGATTGGCGCGCAATTCGGCATCTTTCTCGAATGGCAATTGGGGAAAGTAGAGGCGCAATTCGATGTAGTGATGAATGTCGCGTTCGAGCCGCAGGTTGATCAGCCCGGCTTCGTCGGTAAACAGCGCGATCTGATGCAGCAGCTTGGCGTGGGCGGCCGGGTGCTTGGTCGCCATATCGGCAGGCACGTGGCGGCGCACGGCTTCGCGCATGAAGCAGGCAAAGCTGGCGCGGTTGACCGCGTCTTCCTCAGCCGCCGACAACGCAAAGCCCCTAGGGTCGGGCGCGGTTTCATTCGGAACAGGAACATCGGCTTGCAGCCATAGCGCGCCCGCGTCGTCGGCGGTGCGCCAGATCAGCCTTTGTATCGGCCCCAGCAATTGCGCCAAGCGATCGGCAGGCAGACCTTCGCAAAGCTCTTCCAACTGGCGCGTGGCCGTCAGGTTGAATCGCATGGGCAAGCCATCGGGCGCCCGCATCAGACGCAGGTGCTTCAAGTGTGCACTTGCCGGCGCGTCATCGCCGGCAAACAACAGCACACCCATTTGCCTGGGGGCCCAATCGTCAATAAAAGCTTGCAGCAGCGGCGCGGTGACGGGCGTCAGCAACGGACCATGGCGATACCCCGGCGGCTGGTATTCCCAATCGGTGCCGCGCCATAACCAGTGACGATCCACGCCGGACTGCAATGACGACACCTCGTGTTCCAGCGTGGCAGACTGTGGGCCATCCAACCAAAGCCAGGCAGAGGCAGAGCCGTAGCCAGGGCAAGAATCCGTATCCGCGCTCGCGCGATCGTCGGCCAGGCTGTCCATGCTGGGCGCTTGCACGACGCGGACGGTTTGACGGGGCCAGCCGGCATGTTCCGGGAAGGACATCGTCAGGCTCCTTGCATGCCGCAAGGGCAGGGCACACGCGGGCAGGTGCCGTCGGCGCGCAATGCGCAGAGCAGGTCCATGGCAAGCCCTGGGGTAGCGGCGCCCGCCATCGACGGGCCGCTGGCTGCGCCGGATTGCTGATTGATGGGCCCTTTGAATACAAGGGCGCCTGCGTCCAGCGTGATGCCCGAATCGTCGATGTTGATGGTGCCGCCCGGCCCCTTGATCACCACGCTTTGCGCGGCCTGCAATTCCAGCGTCACCGTCTTGCCCTCGATCCGCTCGCCCGCATGCACCTGAAAATGCCCCTGGACCTTATGTTCCACATGGCCGCCCGTTTCAATCCAGTGATTGGCCACCGTCTTGTCGCGGCGGTTGTTGCCCACGTCTTCCGTGCGGTCGCGGCCGGTGGCGATGGTGTGGTTGCGGTCGATGGTCAGGAAGTCGTCCTGGCCGATGGTGTGGCGGCGGTCCTGGCCGATGTGGACCTGTTCATCGCTGCCCACCGATTCGCTGCGGTCGTGGCCGATGGTGATGGTTTCGTCGTGCTCGACCTGTTCGCTGCGGTCGTTGCCGACGAAGGTGGTCTCGTTGTGGTTGACGTGGAGGTTCTGGTCTTTTTGCGCGTGAACGTAGATCTCTTCCTGATCCCGTTCGTCTTCAAAGCGCAGCTCGTTATACCCCTCGCCCTTGTGCGTCTGGCTTTTGATCGTCATGCGCGTTTTGTGGCGCGGCAGCTCGTAGGGCGGCGGGTTGATCGACCGGTGCGTTCTGCCCGTGACGATCGGCTGCGAGCTATCGCCATCCAGAAAGCTGACGATGACTTCCTGGCCGATGCGCGGGATGGCCATGTGGCCCCAGCCCGTGCCGGCCCAATTTTGCGACACGCGGATCCAGCACGAACTGTGCTCGTTGTTCTGCCCCAGCCGGTCCCACGGAAACTGCACCTTGATGCGGCCGAATTCGTCGCAATAGATTTCTTCATTGGGCGGGCCGACCACGCTGGCGATCTGCGGGCCGTCCACGCGCGGCTTGCGGCTGGGCGCGGGTTTCCAATCGACCTTGTCGGGCACGATGTCGGCCGTGTAGCCATAGCGCGTGCCTTGCTCGGCGCCCGCGCCGTCTTCTTCCTGGCTGGTGTGCTGGATGCCGTGGTGGCGCATGCGCACCGGGCGCCAGCCGTGGTTCCAGTCATCACGCGGGTGGCCGGTCAGGTCGAACGCCACGCCGGGAATCAGTCGCGCATCGTCGCCGTGCACCTGGGCCATGCGCGCATCGCGGCGCAAGCCCAGCAGCCGGCTTTGCGTGAAGGGTTTGCCGGCCTCGTCGCGCTTGTAGCGGCCGGGGTAGTCGTAGCGCTCGTAGCGGGGGTCTTGGTGTTGCAGGTCGGTGGCGACGTGCGTGTGCTCCTGGTCGTACTGCGGGTGCGTGTAGGTGTAGTCGCGTTGCGTCTGGCGGGCGGTGCGTAGTTGTTCGGTGTAGATGAAGCGATGCAATGCGGGCTGGTGTTGATCGCCGCCTGGCGTGGGGTTGTAGACGACCGGCCCGCCGGCGATCTCGCCATGGATGTAGATGCGGTCGCCGTGGATCAGGCGGTGGGAATTTTCGGTATGGGCGTAGCGGTGGAAGTAGCCCTCTTCGGCGGCCAGGCGCGCCACGAAATCCAGATCGGTTTCGCCGGCCTGCACGCAGTATTCACGCACCAGGTGGTGGTGGGTGGTGACCTGTTCGTAGTCGGTAATGCCATGGCGCTTGAAGACATCGGCCAGGATTTCCGGCACGGACAGTTGCTGGTAGATGCGCCAGTCCGAACACAGCGCCGCGCGCGCCAGCGACGGTTCGACCACGGCGCGGTAACGCGTGCGCCGAAAGCCGGTGTCGCCTTGCTCGAAGGCCGTGACGATGCCATGCACGTGGCGCACGGGCGCATCGCCCCGCCATAGCGTGAACAACGCTGTTTGATCCAGCAGCGCGCCAAAGTCGATGGCGGGGTCGAAGCTGGATAGCTCAAGCTCTAACCGATAGGTCTCGGACAGCGCCTCGTCCAGCGTGAATTCAATAACGTCGAACGCCACGCCACGGGCGGCGGGCACGAGGGTAAAACGCAGGTCGGATGAGTGGGCCATGGCAGGGCTGACGCAACATCCGTGCCAAGCCACGAGCCAACAAAATAAAGCCTTTCAGATCATCGACTTGCGTAAAAATCAGGAGGCCTACGTCAAGCGTGCAGCAGCCGATCGGGCTCGAATTCCCGCGTTTTTCCCATGAATCAGGCCAAATCTGGCCCGATAAAAAATAAGCACTTATGAATCAATGGCTTAGAGTGGGCCAGATTTGGCTCGATCGGGTCAATTCTGGCCCGGCGCCTTCGGCTGGCCGCAAACGGCTCGCGCCAAGCCGTCAAACCTCGGTCTTGAACGCCGCTTGCGGAGGGCTGGCCGCCGCCTCGCCACGGGCGGCCAGCGTCGCGTCCATGCCCCGGCTCAGCGCCGACAGCAGCAGGTGCGGCGCTACATTCAGCTGTGCCAGCAGCACGCTGCTGCGCGCCAGCCGGGTCAGCGCGTGCGGCTCCAGATCGGCCAGCCACTGACAGGCGCGCGGAGACATCTGCATGCCGGCCAGCGTCGTGGCGTCGCAGGTGCGCGCCATGCGTTGCAGCAGCAGCAGGTACATCAGGTTGGTTTCGTGGATATCGCGCAGAAGTTCGGTCGAATTCGGCATCGGGCGCTCATCTCGTAGAGTCCGCTTGCCGGCCGCGACCGGAGCGAAAGGCGCGCGGCGTTCTGACGCGAACGTCTGTTGCAGACCCGGGGCGGGTTGCCGTGCCGATATGGTCAGTCGATCATATTTAAGCCATCGGGACGCGTCAGTAATGGATTTCCCTTGTCGTCGGGAGCCGGCCGACGTGCCGCAAAAAAGAAGGCGTCTCATTGCGCCGGATTGATGAGCGCCTGAGCCGCGCGTATCCTCCACTAGCCAAGCCGCACGCTGGCGCGACGGCGCATACTGGCGGGTGCGGGATCATCACATGCATAACGCGCGCGCAGCGATCAGTGCGCCAGGTGGACAAACCCGAGGCGCCGGACGGGGCAGGATCGGTAGCGTTGCGTTACCTTGGGTTTCGCCATCGCGGCGGGGCCCCGCAATACAGTACTGGCTGGTAAAGGGGCAGAAATGTTGAAGAAGCAGGATCGCGTATCCCTCCCGTGGACCGATACGCTCGCCCGTCTGGAAGATGAACGGATTATGTTGCAGCGCATTGCGGCCGGTATGCCGCTTGCGCACGTGTTGGAGCACGTATTGCACGCCATCGAGGCCCAGTCCAGCGTACAGCTGCGGGCCGCCATTGCGCTGGTGGATGACACCGGAAAATATCTGGTGCACACCGCCGCTCCCAGTTTGCCGCCCGAGTTCAGCGTGGCAGTGCAGCGCACCGCCATTGGCCCGAACATGGCCTCTTGGGGCACCGCGGCGTACACGGGCAACCCCGTGTACGCCGAGGATATTGCGTCGCACCCGGACTGGCAGCCCTGGCGTGAGCTGGCCCTGGCGCACGGCCTGCGCGCCTGCTGGTCCACGCCCATCAAGGCGCCGGACGGGCGCCTGCTGGGTGTGTTTTCGAATTACTACGGGGTGGCGCGCTCGCCGTCCGCCCATGACATCGACGCCATTGCGCTGGTAACGCGCAGCGCCGCGCTGGCCATTGAAAGGCACCTGACCGAAGCCGCCCTGCGCGCCAGCGGCGAGCGCTGGCGCGCCATGTTCGACGGCATGCAAGAGGCCTTCTTTCTTAGCGAGGCGTTGCGTGACGAAAGCGGCCGCATCGTGGACTTCCGCTTTTTAGAGGTCAACCCGGCCTTTGAACGTCAAAGCGGCATGAAAGAGGGCGACACGCTGGGCCATACGCTGCGCGAAATGATCCCCGGCGTGCCGGGCCAGATCATGGACGCCTTCGCCCAGGTCGTGGAAACCGGGCAGCCCACCCAGTTTGAATTTGCCGTGCCCGGGCCCAAAGAGGCGTGGTACGAGGCCCGCGCCCGCAAGGACGGCGATGATTGCATGATGGCGTTGTTCCTGGATGTGACGGCCCGCAAGGCCGCTGAAACCGAACTCTGGGAAGGACAGCATCGCAAGAATTTCCTGTTGTCGCTGGTGGACCGCATGCGCGAATTGCACCATCAGGCAGAGATCGAATATGCGGCTTGCGCGGGGCTGGGCCAGCACCTGGCGCTGGGTTTGGTCGCCGTGGTGGACTGGCCGGGCGACACCGAGCCGGCAACGCTGTCCGCTTGTTGGCGGTCCGAGTCTGACCTGGCAACGCGCGAAGCGCTGTCGCCCGAGCAGCTCGGTGAAGAATTCCAGGCGGCGATGCGCAAGGGGCGCACGGCGCATTTGCAACCCATGGTGGCCGAACAGAATGGTGAAGTCCGGCCGTCCGCCATCGTGGTGCCCATGCGCCGCTGGGGTCGTCAGGACGGGGCACTGTGGGTACGCCCGCAGGCAGGCAGCCGGCTCAAGGCTGGCGACATTGCCTTCATCGAAGAGGTATCCGAACGTTTGTGCGACGCGGTCGAGCGCTCGCAATACGCCCGCACGCTGGAGCAGCGCGTGGAGGACGCCATCGCGGAACGCGACCGGATCTGGCGCTTGTCGCCCGAGTTGCTGGCGGTGGTGGACGGGCAGGATCGTTTCGTCAGCGTCAACCCGGCCGTGCGGCCCATCCTGGGCTGGACGCCGGAACAGTTCCTGTCCATGGGGCTGACCGAATTGATCCACCCGGACGACCAGGCCGCCACGCGCGCGGCGATTGCGCAGGCCGCCCAGGGCAACCCGACGCAGGCCGTGCGCCATATGGAAAACCGCCTGCTGACGCGCGAGGGTACGTATCGGTGGATTACCTGGAGCATGTCCTGGTCGCAAGACAGCCTTTACATGACCGGGCGTGACGACACGGACTTGAAGGTGCAGGCCGAAACGCTGCGCGACACCGAACAGGCGCTGCGGCAGTCGCAAAAAATGGAAGCCGTGGGCCGCTTGACCGGCGGCATCGCCCACGACTTCAACAACATGCTTCAGGGCATCACGGGCGCCTTGTACCTGATCCAGCGCAAGCTCGCCGCCGGCACGCCGGAGCAGGCCCAGCGCTTCATCACCGTGGCGATGGATTCCGCGAATCGGGCCGCGCATCTGACCCAGCGGCTGCTGACATTTTCGCGGCGCCAACCCATCGACCCCAAGCCCTTCAGCGTGGCGCCCACGTTGCAATCGATGGCCGACCTGTTCCATCGCTACACCGGCGAACGGGTGCAGCTGCAATTCAATCTGCAACCCGATCTGTGGACGGTCAGTTGCGATCGGAACCAGTTTGAAAATGCGCTGCTCAACCTGGTCATCAACGCCTGCGACGCCATGCCCAATGGCGGCACGCTGACCGTGGCCGCCAGCAATACGCACCTGGACGAAACCACGCTGCGTCCGTTTCCCGGCATCAGCCCGGGGCAATTCGTGGAAGTGTCGGTCAGCGACGTGGGTTGCGGCATGCCGCCAGACGTGTTGGCCCACGCGTTCGACCCCTTCTTCACCACCAAGCCGCTGGGCGAGGGCACCGGCCTGGGTTTGTCCATGATCTACGGCTTTGCCAAGCAGGCGGGCGGCACGGCCACGCTTGAAAGCAGCGTGGGCCAGGGCACGACCGTCCGGCTGCTGCTGCCCCGCTATGAAGGCGCGCCTGACGCGACGCTGCGCCAAGAACCCGCCGCGCACCGCACCCAGGACGCCGCGAATCCGTCGGTGGTGGTGGTGGTGGAAGACGACGCCAATGTGCGCGAGATGGTGCGCGAATGCCTGGCTGAACTTGGCATGCAGGTGTTGACGGCCGCGGACGGGGAGGCGGGGCTGGAACTGGTCCTGCATACCCACGACATGGACTTGCTGGTCACGGACGTGGGGCTGCCTGCCCTGAATGGCCGCCAACTGGCCGATGCGGCGCGCGCCGCGCACCCCGGGTTGAAAGTCTTGCTGATGACGGGCTACGCCGAAAGCGCGGCGCGGGGCGGGGGCTTTCTGGAGCACGGCATCGAGCTCATCGTGAAACCGTTTTCGCTTGAAGTCCTGGGTGAACGCGTGCAGCGGATGCTTGATGAGTCCCGCGCAGACGCAGAGAACGCTCGGCCGGCGTAGTCACACCGGCCCGGTGGCGTGCGCGGCCTCGCCACCGGGCTGCTGTCCCCCGCTGCTGTCCCCCGCTGCATGCCCCCGCTGCATGCCCCCGCTGCATGCCCCCACTGCAATCGCCGGTAAAAAATACCCGGTCTGGCAACAGACCAGGCGAGTAGCGGTGCCGCAAGGAAAAAGCCCGCTGGGAAAGCGGGGCGGGAACGCAGCTTGCTCATAGGTCTGGGCTTTTCCACAAAGGAGTCTGACTATGAAATCTCGTGCTTTGACTTGCGCTTTCGTATTGGCAGCCGGTTTGACGTCTGCCGGCGCGGTAATGGCCCAATCGGCCAACCCGACCACGCCGTCCTCCACGCCGAATGACGCCACCGCCGCGCAGCCGAACCGCGCACAGCCTCCGGGCCAGATGGCTCCGGCGCCCAACGCGACGCCTTCGACCGGGACCAAGCCGCCCGCCACTCACCAAAGCGGCACCATGTCGTCGGGCAAGAAGCACTCCGACGAAACGCCGAAGCGTCCTCGTGAAGCCAACGACAACGTGCCCCGCACGCCGGGCGCAGGCGCTACGCCGCCTCCGGGCTATCCGAACACTGGCGGCTCGAAGTAACGGCTGACGTTGACGGCGGTCTTGACCACCGCCGTCGCGCCGTTCGAGCAGAAGGCTTCCCACGGGAAGCCTTCTTTTTTATGCGAACCGGCAAACTGAAACACCATTTTTTAGCAAACCGGCCACGGCTTCCAGCAAGCGTGGCCGGTATGTATCGCGTGTTATCGCGTGTTATCGCGTGTCTTCCAGCAGGCGCACGCTGCGGCCTGCACGACCGCTTGCGTGGCGACCGCCTCTTAATGCTGGCGGCGCAATTCCGCCGGCGGCACCCGCAATTGCCCGCGATACTTGGACACCGTGCGCCGTGCCAGCAAGATCCCGCTGGCCGCCAGCTGCTGCGTCAGGGCAACGTCGGACAGCGGCATGGTCGGGTCCTCGGCATCCACCATTTCCTTGATCAGCGCGCGGACCGCCGCGGCCGAGCACGAGCCACCCGATTCCGTGGCCAGCTCGCGCGAAAAGAAGTGGCGAAATTCAAAGACGCCGCGCGGAGTCACCATGTACTTGCCGACCGTGGCGCGTGACACGGTGGATTCGTGCATGTCCAGATCATCCGCCACTTCGCGCAGCATCAGCGGCCGCAACGCCACTTCGCCATATTCAAAGAACGTCTGCTGACGCTTGACGATGGCCTCGGCCACGCGCTGGATGGTCGTGTAGCGCTGTTCCACGTTGCGCACCAGCCAGCGCGCCTCCTGAAGCTCTTGCGCCATCGGACTGCGGTCATCCAGGCGGGCGCGGCGGAACAGGTCGGCGTACGTGCGATGCAGCCGTGCCTGCGGCATGGCGTGGCGGTTGGGCAGCACGCGCCAGCGCGAATGCCATTTGTCCACAAACACGTCGGGCACCACATATACGGGCGCTTCAGCGCTGTAGCGCGACCCCGGCTTGGGATCCAGGCTCCGGATCAGCGCGCACGCTTCGCGCACTTGCTCATCGGTGCAGCCCAGCAAACGGCGCAGCCCGACGCAATCGTTCTTGCCCAAGCGGTCCAGATGCTCGCGCACGATGCGCAAGGCCAGGTCGCGCACGTGGGGTTCGACCGACTGCGCCGCCGCCAATTGCAGCGACAGGCATTCGGTCAGGTCTCGCGCCGCAAGGCCCGGCGCGTCCAGCTGCTGCACCAGGCGCAGGGCGGCCGTCCATTCGCCTTCGTCTGGCGGGGGGCTGAAACCGGCGTGCTCCGGATCGCATAGGCTCATCAGCGGCACGCGCAGGTAGCCGTCGTCGTCCAGCGCGTCGATGATGAATTCGGCCAGCAGGCGGTCGCGCGGTTCCAGGTGATAGTTGCCCAAGTCCGCGGACAGGCGCTCGCGCATCGATACCGATGCGCAGACCCATTGCCCCATGTCCTTGCCGTCGCCACCGCCCGTCAGCTGGGTAGGATAGTCGCCGGAATAGGAAGGGGCGTCAGGCAAAGGCTCATCGGCCTCGGATGGCGAGGGCGGGGCGGCGTCGGCCATGGCCGACGGCTCGTCCCCGTAATTGCCGGGTTTGATGGAATCGCCGTTTGGCAGCGGTTCGGTGTCCTGCTCGTCGCCATCTTCCAGAAAGGGGTTGGTGGCAAGCGCGTGTTCCACCGCGGTCGTGAATTCAAGCGCCGACATCTGCAGCAGCTTGACAGACTGCTGCAAGCGCGGCGCAAGCGTCATTTGTTGGCGCAGGCGCAATTCTTGCGAGGGGTGGCCCAATCGAGTCTCCTGGATGAAAGCCGCCGAAGGGCGGCGCATCCTAGGACACATGCAAGATCCGTGCCAGGTCGATTTTCGGGCGTAGGCGCGAGGCTTGCGGCCCTGTCGCAGCGACCGTATTACAAGGCGACGGTAAGAACTGCTCAGCCTCCCGACAAACCTTCTTTTTCGTAGACGTCCAGACGGTTGTACAGGGTTTTCAAGCTGACGCCCAAGGTGTCGGCCGCCAGGCGCTTGTCACCCCCGTGGTGGGCCAGCGTCGCCAGGATGAAGGCGCGCTGCGCCTGCCCCAAAGGCATGCCCACCGGAAAGTTCATCGCGCCTTCGCGCATCTCGGCGTGCTGGCTGGCGGCAGGGCGGGCCAGCAGGTTGGTGTCCAGCTGCGTGTCCGACAAAATGAAGGCGCGCTGCACAACGTTACGCAGCTCGCGCACATTGCCCGGCCAGTCATGCTGGGCGATGGCGTCCAGCATGCGCTTCGAAAACGTTTTCTGGGTTTGATATTGCGCGTTCAGACCGTCCAGGAAGCGCTGCGCCAGGATCAGCGCGTCGTCGCCGCGTTCGCGCAGCGGCGGTACCCGAAGGGGGATGACCAGCAGGCGATGCAGGAAGTCCTGGCGCAGCCTGCCATCGGCCACCGAGGCCGCGGGGTCGCGGTTGCTGGCGCAGATGATGCGCACGTTTGCGCGCAGCAGGTCGGTGCCGCCCACGCGCTGATACGTTCCCGCTTCCAGCACACGCAAGAAATGCACTTGCATGTCGGGCGGCATCTCGGTGACTTCGTCCAGGAATAAGGTGCCGCCGCTGGCGTACTCAAAATAGCCCGCGTTCTGCGCCACCGCACCGGTAAAACTGCCTTTCTCGTGGCCGAACAATTCGGCATGGGCCAGCGTGCCGCTGATCGCGCCGCAGTTCACGGCGACAAACGGCGCGGCGCGCCGTTCGCTGGCGTCATGGATTGCGCGGGCAATGATTTCTTTGCCCGCGCCGCTTTCTCCCACGATGAATACGCTGGCGTCGGTGGCCGCCGCCAGCTGCAACTGGGTTGCCAATTTCTGCATGACAGCAGACATGCCGGTGACGTCCATGGGGACGACCGAAGACGCGGGCGCAGTGTCGCGCCGCGCGGTGGTGCGATTTGCCATAAAGATACCTCGGGCCGCCGGGGCCTTACGCGACAGCACAATCGTAGTGGTACGTTTGTAGCCCGACTGCGACCAGTTGCAAGTATTCGAAAACTTTAGTGGACAGTATCGATTATTTACGCATTATGGCTCCAGAGTGTCTATCCTCACAGTGATAAACGCGCGCGCTGATTAATGACCGCGCACCGGCAACAGGAGAACTCATGCCTCATCTGCTTGTCGTCGATGACGACGACGCGATACGGGAAACACTGGCCGAAATGGGTCGCGATAGCGGCTTTTCGGTGGCAGTGGCAGGAAGCGTGAAAGATGCGCTGATACAGCTGGAACGGCAAGCGCCGGATCTGGTGTTGACCGATGTCCGCTTGCCTGGTGGCAACGGCATGGACATTTTCAAGAATGCGGCCGTGGCCAGCGCCGAAGTCGTGGTGATGACGGGGCACGGCACGGTGGATTACGCCGTCCAGGCGTTGCGTCTGGGCGCCAGCGATTTTCTCGTCAAGCCGATCTGCATGGAACGGCTGAACGAAATTCTGACGCGAGTGGTTACGAACGCCGGTGGCGAACTGCCCGGCATGCCCTTCGAAGAGCCCGGCCGTTTCGGCAAGCTGTACGGCGAGTCGGAACGCATGGTGCAGCTGTACCACCAGATCGGCCGGGTGGCGCCCACCAATGTGACGACACTGCTGATCGGCGAAAGCGGCACCGGCAAAGAGCTTGCTGCCCACGCCATCCACGAACTCAGCGCGCGTCGCCAGCGCCCGTTCATTGCGGTCAACTGCGGGGCGATTTCGCCCAACCTGATCGAAAGCGAAATGTTTGGCCACGAGCGCGGCAGCTTTACCGGCGCCGACCGCCAGCACAAGGGCTATTTTGAACGCGCCGACGGCGGCACGCTGTTCCTGGACGAAGTCACGGAAATGCCGCTGGACCTACAGGTCAAGCTGCTGCGCGTGCTTGAAACCGGGCAGTTCATGCGCGTGGGCACCAACCGCGAGATCAGCTGCGACATCCGTATCGTTGCGGCCACCAACCGCAATCCCGAACAGGCGGTGCAAGAAGGCAAGCTGCGCGAAGACTTGTACTACCGCCTGAGCGTATTCCCAATTGAACTGCCGCCGCTGCGCGAACGGGGCGACGACATCCTGCTGCTGGCGCGCCGCTTTCTGCAGGCGCAGAACCAGGAGTCGGGCAGGAACAAATACTTCTCGCCCGAGGCGTCCGAAATACTCAAGCAGTATGAATGGCCGGGCAACGTGCGCGAGCTCAAGAACTTTGTGCGCCGCGCCTTCATCATGGCTGATGGGGATGTGCTGGGTGTGGACATGCTGGCCCCGCACGTGTCGCCGGCGGGTGAACCCGTGGGCGGAGAAGTCAGCGTGCCGGTGGGCGAGACGCTGGCCGAGGCGGACCGCCGCCTGATCCTCGCGACGCTTGAACGCTGCAACGGCGTGAAGAAGCAGGCCGCGATGATGTTGGGCATCAGCCCCAAGACGCTTTACAACCGACTTGAAGAATATGCCGCGGCCGGCTTCGCGCTGCCCGGCGAAGACGCCGGCCAGCGCGATTCCAGGGACGCGGCCTGACCGACTAGCGGTTTACTTGTTGTGGCGGGTCTTCAGATCCGCCATGCAAGCGTCCTTGGCGTTGCCGGACATGGCATCGCATTTTTCCTTGCCCACCTTGTAATCGGCGTCGCTCTTGGTCTTGGCCGCGTCATGGTTGGCCTCGGCCTTTTCCTTGCCGGCCTTGGCGTCGGCGCGGGCCTTGTCGCGGTTGGCTTCCGCCTGCTTCTGACACACGTCCTTCTGGTTGCCCTTCATCGCATCGCAAGCCTTTTTGTCCATCTTGTATTGGCTGTCGATTTGATCGTTCGTGCGCAGGGGCGCAGAGCTGCCTTGGGTAGTTTGCGCGGAGGCCTGGAAGGCGACGGCGGACAGGCACAAGGCGATAGCGGGGCAAACGGTTCTGGACAGATTCATGACTGACTCCTTTGGGTAAGGGTCCACACGGGGCGGACCTGCGGACTTCAGAGCAAGTCCCGTTCCCGGCGTGTCAGGCACGGCGCTTGCGCGGGCTGTGGGCGATTTCCAGCGATATCCGCCGACGTCAATCGATGCGCGGCGATATCCATCACGTCAACGCGGAGCTACCCATGACCCACAACGATATGAAGAACGATATGAAGCAGGACAATCAGGCCGCCGGCGCCGAGACCGGAAAATCCCAGGCCAACCAGCCCAAGGACAATACCGAAGCCGCCCACGACAGCGGGCAGTTCGGCGCGGACAAGCCCGGCTTCGGCAAAGAGCGGCAGCCCGCCAAGCGGCCCGCCGACAAGAAACCCAATACCAAGGGCGCTGAATTCGAGGAAGGGGGCCAATACCCGGGCAAGCGTCCGCCGGGCAACTGAAAAGCCGGGCTTAGCCCGGCTCGCCGGGCTCGCCCGCTTCATCTGCCCAGCGGAACAGCATCACCACGCAATGCAGCGCGGCCAGCCCGATGATGCCCTGGATGCCGCGCGTGACGGCGGCGTTGGGAATGACGCGGGCGATCACATCCAGGTTCACGGCAGCGATCAGGCCGCAATTCAAACCGCCGGCCACCACCGCGATCAGCGCTGCCCAATCCAGCCCCGACAAATCGCGTCGGCGGCCGAGCGGGCGCGCGGCAATTTCTTCTTCGCTTGCGGAAATATCTTCACTCTGGCCCGACATGTCCATGGTGCGCGTGCTCCGGTGAGGGGCGGCTGCGGGCAGAGGCCGCCCGCAGCGCGTGGGTACTGCCCAAGGGTCAACCTCCGTTGCGGACCGGGTCAGGCGGCGAGCGCGAAACGCCCGCGTCGTCAGCGTCGGTCACGTGATCGGGCGCGATGTCATCGCCGTCCACATCGTCGTCCAGCAAGTCCGGGTCCACGCTTTCGCGGTTGCCGGTGGATTGCGAGTCGCTATCGGTGTGCGCCAGACCCGGCGGCACATCGCTGGCAGAGTCCGAGGTATCGCTGGGTCCGACATCGGGGCGGCCGCTGTTGTCGGGGTATTGGATGTCAGGGGTAGGGGGCATGACGGTCTCCGGTAAGTCTTGAATAGGCGATGGCGAAGCCGCATGGCAACGCCGCGCTTCGGTCGGCCTCGCAAGTGGCGTGCCGCAGCCCCTCGGGTATGCAAGTTGCTGGACAGCGGGCGTACGCATACGGGAGAACGCTATGTCTTTGATCGTTGCCGCCAGATTCCAGACCTTTGACCAAGCCTCCGTGGCCACGCAAAACCTGTTCAAAGAAGGCTTTACGGAAGACGACGTCCACACGTTCTATATCAATTCCGCAGGCGGCCATTCGCGCTATCCGCTTGGCGGGGATCGGGCGGCCGACCCCGACGCCAAGGGCGGCCACCTGGGCGCGATGGCCGGCGCGTCGGCGTTGGGATTGGTGTTTGCCTTGCTGGGTGGCATGATCGCCGCGCAGATGTCCGCGCCTGTGCTGATCATCATCGCGGCGGCCGGTGTCGGGGCTTATATCGGCGCGCTGGCCGGCGCCATGTGGATCGTGGGCCGAGGCCGGCGCAAGACGCCCAGCACGCCGGTCGTGCAGGAATCCCACCCGGTGGTGCGCATGGCCGGGGTGATGCTGGCGTTGCACGTGACCGCGGAGAAGGAATCGGTGGCGCGTCGGGTGTTGCGCGAGTCTGGTGGACAAGACATTGAACGCGCCCAAGGCCGTTGGCGAGACGGAAAATGGCAGGACTTCGACCCGCTCACGCCGCCGCAAACCGTCGAGGCGCCGTCGCCCACGCCTTGAATGTTCCGTGCCGTATCAAAAAAACAGCAGGCCGCCCGCGGGCGGCCTGCTGCATCTTCCCGCGCGCTGATCAGTCGCCCGCGCTGCCCGTGATGGGCAGCACGATACCGGTGATGTAGCTGGCGCAGACGGGCGAGGCCAGGAACACATAGGCTGGGGCAATTTCCTCGGGCTGGGCCGGGCGGCCAAGGTCCGTCTTTTTGCCGAACTCTTTGATGGCCTCGGGGCTTTGGTCCGCCGGGTTCAGCGGGGTCCACACCGGTCCGGGCGCCACGGCGTTCACACGGATGCCCTGTGATGCCAGGTTGGCGGCCAGCGACCGGGTAAAGGCATGGATGGCGCCTTTGGTCGACGAGTAGTCCAGTAGTTTGGCGCTGCCTTGCAAGCCGGTGACCGACCCGGTGTTGATAATCGACGCACCGGTTTTCAGATGCGGCAGCGCTGCGCGCGCCATGCGGAAGTAGCCGGTGATATTGGTGGTCAGCGTTTTTTCCCATTGCTCGTCGCTGATGTCGGTCAGCGAGGCTATGTGCTGCTGGTACGCCGCGTTGTTGACCAGGACGTCGAGCTTGCCGAATTCCTTCACGGTCTGCTCCACGGCGCTTTTGCAAAAGGCGCCGTCCTTCACGTCGCCCGGGATCAACACGCAGCGCCGGCCTTCGGCCTGGACGACGCGCCGGGTTTCCTCTGCATCCTCATGTTCGTCCAGATACACCACGGCGACGTCCGCGCCTTCGCGCGCAAACAACACGCAGACGGCTCGGCCGATGCCGGAGTCGCCGCCGGTGACAAGGGCGACCATGTCTTTGAGTTTGCCGCTGCCTTCGTAGCCGGGCGCCTGGTATTGGGGCTTGAGCACCATGTCGGCTTCATTGCCGGGTTTTTCCAGATGCTGGCCGGGCATGGGCGGAGTGGGGTGCGGGCGGTCGCCGGTTTGGGGCGGGGTCGAGGGTTTGCTCATGGCTGGGCTCCTGTCATGGTCATGGCGCGAAATTCCACGCCTGGCCCCGCGCAGGAGCAAACCCTGTTCCTGTTGTTGTGCCAAATGGTTTGGGCACGGCGCTTGCGTAGGAACGGTACCGGCGTCAACCGTGGCGCCGGGCACACATCAACATGATGAAAGCGAGAGAGCCATGAACAAGGACCAGGTAAAGGGCAGAGTCGAAGAGGCCGCCGGCAAGGTAAAGGAAGTGGCTGGCAAGGCGACCGGTAGCACGTCTACCGAGCTCAAAGGCACGGCGCAAAAAGTGGCCGGCAAGACGCAGGCCGCTTACGGCGACGCCAAGGACAAGGCCCAAAAGCCGGGCTGATGCCCGGCCTGAGCCCTGTTGGCGCGGCGGTTACTGGCGTCCCACGATGACGCCGAAAAGGAACGCCGCGCCAGCCACCAGCCCGATGGCTTGCCACGGGCGTGCGTGGATGTATTCTTCGGTGCAGTCCAGCGTTTCCCGCATCAAATCCCCCGCATTATCCGAGGCATCGCGCAGGCTGCGCCGCGTGGCGTTCAGCTGATCCGACAGGCGCGCCTTCAACGCGTCCAGATCGCCCGGGTCGGCATCGCGCAAGGTCGCTTCGATTTCGTCGATCCAACTTTCCGGATGGCGCGCGCGTCTGCGCGTTCCACGATCGTCCGGGCCGTTCTCGGGAAAATCGGAAGGCAAAGGGGTATTCGTAGAGGCCATCGAAAAGCTCCTGGCAGTCGGGCGAAAAGGGCGCCGGGTCCGAGGCCTGCCCGTGCGGCCCCGTGGCGTGTCAAAGCCGTCAAGCTTCGAGCATGTCCTGACAAGCCAGCGTGCACGCCAGGCAGGCGCCGGCGCAGATCTGGCAGTGCTCCATGTCTTGGTAAGGCGCGCATGCGCGAGCGCAAGCGTCGCAAACCAAAGCGCACAACGTACAAAGCGCGGTAGAAAATTCGCCGTTGCGCGCCAGCATCGCGGCGCACAAGCGGCACACGCCGGCGCAATCGGTTGCCAAGGCAATGCAGCGCTTCATCTTCGCCGCATTGGTATCCAGGCTGGCCGCGGCGCACTGGTCGCAAGCCACCGCGCATTCGTAGCAGGCTTGCACACATTGCTCGAAGTTTGGGTCTCGCATTGCATCTCCTTGTGAGTGCCCATGGCGGTTGGCAAAGGCGCGGCCGCGCCCGGCCGGGCACATCCGCTTGCAATTTGAAGATACTGTCAGTGCCTCGATGCGGCGCGCGGCCGTAGCATGAAAGTTCGAACCCAGACAGGAGGTAGTCATGAAATCCCGATCCGATTCGAAACCCGAGAACGCAGCGTCCGACACTTCTGCGCCCAAGGCGGACGCCACCCAGGACACCGCAAAGATACTGCCGCCGCGCGGGCCCGTCGATGTGCCGAAACAACCGGTGAAACCAGACGCCTCCACGCCCGACGAGGCCGCTCGCGACAAGCGTGCCGTGGTCGATAACCAGACCGAGTCGAACTGGGCCGATGGTGACGCGCCGCAGCCGCGCGCGAAGAATGCACGTTCACACCTCTTCTGAAGGCATGGGCGGCGCGGGCGCGTCCATGGGCGGCAGCTTGCGCAGGAATTCAAGCAGGCGCCGTTCATCCGCATGCAGCCCGCGCGGGCCATCCGGCGCGCGGGCCTTGGGCGGCAGCCGGCCCTCCAGATAGGCCTCAAGCAACGCCGGGTGCACATAGCAGGCGCGGCATACGGCGGGCGTGTTGGCCAGCCGCTTCGACACCTGCTTGATGACCTCGGCAACCGTCTGACGCGCTTGCGTCGCGGTCTCGAAGGGGTGCGCCTGCAATGCCGCGTAGGCCATCGCGGACCCCGCCCACGTGCGGTAATGCTTGGCCGTGAAGTCGCCTTCACCCGCTTGGCGCAGATACGCGTTCACCGCGCCGGAATCCACGGGGTGCTTGGCGCCGTCTTCATCCAGATACTGGAACAGCTGCTGGCCGGGGATCTCCATGCAGCGCTTGATGATCCGCGCCACGCGGCGGTCGCGTACCGTCACGTCGTGCGGCACGCCGCTTTTACCCACGAAGCGAAAACGAAAGCTGCTGCCGGCCACGGTGGCGTGGCGGCGCGTTAGCGTCGTCAAGCCATAAGACTTGTTTGACCGCGCGTATTCCCGGGCGCCGATGCGTATCAGTGTGGTTTCCAGCAAGCGCACCAGGGTGGCGATGACCTTGTTCTGCGTCAGGCCGCGTTCCTTCATGTCGCGCGCCACGCGCCGCCGGATGCGCGGCAGCGCCTGTCCGAAGGCCAGCAGGTTCTGGTACTTGCCCGCATCGCGCAGTGCCGCCCAGGCGGGGTGATACCGGTATTGTTTACGGCCACGGGCGTCGCGCCCGGTGGCCTGCAAATGCCCGTGGGGCAGGGGGCAGATCCACACATCTTCGTACGCGGGCGGGATCACCAGCTTGTGAATGCGCTTGATCTCGGCCTCGTCCGTGATGCGCTTGCCGTGGGTATCAAGGTAATGAAAGGTGCTGCCGTTGACGCGTACCCGCCGGTAGCCGGGCTGGGTGTCATCCACGTAGACCAAGGGTGGGTCGCCGCCGCCGGGGGCCGGCTCGGCAAGCGGGTTGCTGCGGGTGTCCATGCTGTCTCCGGAACCTTACGGGCGTCCCGAAGCAAGCGCCGTGCCCGTCAATCAATCGGCCATCGGGCAGGCAGTATGCGTTTGGGCACGGCGCTTGCTGAACAGGGGCCAGCGACAACCGTCTGCGAATCGATCGTTGCACAGCGCGCAGCAAAGCGCGTGGCGCAACGGTCCCTACAGGAGAGTGCCATGCAAGCCACACAGCATCTACACGTGCCGCCCAAGCCGGAGCCCATTCCGCCCGGGTCGCCGCCGGGAGACTTGCCGGTGGACCCCGATACTGACCAGCCGGAAGTGGACCTGCCGCCGCTGTCGCCGCCCGTCAAGGAAATCGAGCCGCCCCAGCGCTGATGCGGCGGCCGCGGAACAACGCAAACCACAACAACGCAAATCAATAACGACGAGGAGTCATTATGTCGACCATCCTGCTGATCATTCTGATCCTGCTGCTTATCGGTGCCGTGCCCGCGTGGCCGCACAGCCGAAGCTGGGGCTATTACCCCAGCGGCCTGCTCGGCATTGTCGTGATCGTGCTGATCGTGATGCTGCTGATGGGACGGATATAACGGTCCGGACCTGACGCTACGGGCTTGAAAGGCCCGGGCTTGACGCGGCCGAAGGTAACGCTTCGGACATGACGGTCTTGCAATGTGGCCCGGGGTGGCATCGCCGCCCCGGGCCATTGCGTTTGGGCGTGGCCAAGGGCTGGACGGCGGGTGGCGCGACGGCAACGCCGGGCGTAAGATTTGCCCGCCTCTCTTTGGCCGATTTCTATTTGGCCGATTTCTATTTGGCCCACTTCTCTTTGGCCGACTTTCTTCGCCTGCTTTTTTGCCCGTCCTTCCAAGACCCCGCTACCCGGCAACGCCAACATGACCATCCCCTTGCTGATTTTGATCGACAGCGTGCAGGACTACCTGCCCGAGATCCAGGCGCGCGGCTTCCAGCCCGTCTATGCCCCCACCGCGCAGACGCGCGCTGACGCCATCGCCCAACACGGCCAGGACATCCGCGTCGTTCTGACGCGCGGCGCCACGGGTTTGAAGGCCGACGAAATGGCGGTCATGCCCAAGCTGGAACTCGTCTGTTCGCTGGGCGTCGGTTATGAAAATATCGACCTGGCCGCTGCCCATGCGCGCGGCATCATCGTGACCAACGGCCCTGGCGCCAACGCCGTGTCGGTGGCCGACCATGCCATGGCGCTGCTGCTGGGCGTGGCGCGCCATCTGCCGCAGGCGGACGCCTGGGTGCGGCAAGGCCACTGGAGCGGCTTCATGGGGCCGCAAGTGACGGGCAAGCGCCTGGGCATTCTGGGCTTGGGCACCATCGGCCTGGAAATCGCGCGGCGCGGCGCGAACGGTTTCGGGATGCAGGTCGGCTATTTCAACCGGCGCGCGCGTCCTGAAACGGGCTACACCTATTTCGATAATCCGCGCGACCTTGCGGCGGCGTCCGACTTCCTGGTCATCGCCACGCCCGGCGGCGCGGGCACACGGCACCTGGTGGACGCGCAAGTGCTGCAAGCCCTGGGGCCGAACGGCTACCTGATCAACATCGCGCGGGGCAGCGTCGTGGACACGGACGCGCTGATCTCGGCGCTGTCCGACGGCGGTATCGCGGGCGCGGGGCTGGACGTGGTGGACGGCGAGCCGCAGGTCCCGCAGGCCCTGCTCAAGCTGGGCAACGTGGTGCTGACGCCGCACAGCGCCGGGCGGTCGCCCGAAGCGGTCGCGGCAACCGTGGCGCTGTTCCTGAAAAACGCCACGGCGCACTTTGCCGGTCAGCCCGTGCTGACGCCCGTCCTGGACGCACACGCCCAGGCGGCCTGAGCGCCGCCGCGGTCCGCGCTCAGTGCGAGAACATGATCGGCACGGTCATGCTCTTGAGGATGGACGCGGTGGCGCCGCCCATGGCCCATTGGCGGAACTTGCTGTGGCCGTAGGCGCCCATCACGATCAGATCGGCGCTGTGGTCGGCGGCGGCGTTGAGGATGGTGCTGCCCACGCCCACGCCCTTGATATCGCGGCGCACGTGGCTAGGTGCCGGCATGCCGTGCGCCACGCAGTACGTGGCCACGTCGTTGAAATCGACCACGCCGGCTTTGGACGGCGCCGTGCCTTCTTCCATGGTCAACACCACCAGGCTTGCCGCCTGGCGCAAGACCGGCGTGGCGTCGGCCAAGGCGCGGGCCGCTTCGCGGCTGCCATCCCAGCAAACCAGCACGCGGTTGCCGACGGCGTTGAATTCGCCACTTGAGGGCAGCACCAGCACGGGCCGCCCCGTGGTCAGCAACATCTGTTCGACGAATTCGGTTTCGTGCGCGGCTTCGATATCGTCAGGGTTGAATTGGCTGACGATGACCAGGTCGCTGGTGCGCGCATGCAGCGCGACGGTGGCGCTGGGCGCGGCATCGCCCGCGCGGACGACGGCGGCAATATCGGATGCGGCAGCGCTGGCCAGGAAGGCGCTTTCCACTGCGTCGCGATTCTGCGCCTGCAATTGCTTCATGACGTCCAGCGTGCGAGACATCAGCACGGATTCGCCGTAGTAATACTGCGGCGGCGCGGCGCTGGCGTAGATGCCCACCAGCTCCGCCTGGTGGCGGCGCGCCAGCGACAGCGCCAGGTCGGTGCGGCGTTTGCAGTCGAAGCCGTGGTCCAGGTGTACAGAAATGCGGCGGTACATGGCGGGTCTCCTTGATAAGCGTCCCATGCCTTCATGGTTGCGCTTTCTTGCCGCCTTGCTATTGACGCGCATCAACCCGTGGGCAATCTCCCGCGTCCGGCGCAAGCGCGCGTCACGCCGTTGATTCCTTTTCGATGCGATCGCGCAATTGGCGCACCTGGCGCGCTTGTTGCGCAATGCGGTCCAGCGGGCCGGCCAGCGCGGGGTCTGCCGCCGTGACAGCGGCGGGCACCGCGAACTGGCGGGCGCTAACGCCCGGCGCCTCGTCCTGCGGGTGCAAGGCGTGCGCCAGGACGCGCGCGTAGTCTTGCAGCGCCGAGGCAGCTGCCGGCGCGTCGGCCGGCAGGGCGGGCTGGATTTCCAACACGGTGCCGGCGGCGGTGATGCGGCGCATGGCGTTCAACAGGTTCACGGCGGTGTCGACCTTGCGGTCTCGGTGCACCGGGTTTTGTTGCAATCGCTGCAACGACGCTTCGGCGTTGTCGGCGGACAGGCACGCCAGGCGCCGCAGCCCCACGATATCCGCCTGGTCGGGCGCGGACGGCGCGTTGCTCTTTTGGCGCAGCAGCGCCAGCGCGTAGGCCGCATGCCGCTCCAGCGCGCGCGTCAGCGCATCGGCCAACTGGCGCGGCTCTTTTTCCGGCCACACCAAAACACCCACCAGCAGCGCCAGCACGCCACCCAACACGCTGTTGAACGCACGTAGCGCGGCCAGCATGGGTTCGTAGATTTCCGGCTGCTGGATATGGCTGACCAGGACGAACTGCGACGTCAAAAAGAAGGTGAACAGTGCGTAGTGGATGGTGCGGGCGGCGAACGTGCCCAGCGCAATCGGCAGCACGGCCAAGGCCACGGACAGCGGCGTGCTGAGCAGCAAGCCCAGCAGCGACGCGCCGATGGCGCCGGCCACGCTGCCAATCACCCGTTCCACCGTGCGCTGCCAGGTCGTGGCGAAATAGGGTTGCAGGATGAAAACCAGCGTCAACGACATCCAATAGCCGTGATTCACCGCAAACGTCTTGGACAGGGCCACCGCGATGGTGGCGCCCACGCCCACGCGGCAGGCGTGGCGAAAGGCGTCTGATTCAACGCCGATGTTCTGGCGCAGCGTACGCAGGGCCTGGCGTGCCCGGCTGCCCATGCCGGGCGACGAGACAGGCGCGGTGGGCGCATCGCCCTGGTCGAACATGGCCTGCATGACGGACTGGGCCGTGTGCAGCATGCGGTCCAGCACCGGGACGACGGACGCCAGATCCGGCGCGTACGCCATGGCGCCGCCCCGCAGGTCATGCAAGCCCGCCGCGAAATGCGCCAGGCGTTCGCGCAGGCATTCGGCCTGCTTGGCGTCGCTGACGTCGGAGGTGCTGGCGATGGCGTTGCATACGCTGGCGTAGCGGTGCAGGGCATGCGACAGGTGCGCGCCCGCGCTGCGCCCCAGCCAGCGCGGTGCGTTCGACTCCAGCAGGTCGGCCGCGGCCACCAGCGCAATGAAGCTGTCTTCGGCACTGTCCAGCAGATACATCAGTTGATGCGCGCGGGCACGGCGCGACGGCCGGGCGTCCTGCACTTCGCGGATGCGCACGCGGGCCGCCTCCAGGGCAGCGCGTTGCGCGCTGCGTTGCGGCTTGGTAACGGCCGTCCAGGCTTGCGGACCGCCGGCGGGCGTCAGGCCGGAATACATGCGCGCCAGGGCATCGGCAAAGTCGGCCAGCCCGCGATAGCAATGGGCCACGGCGTGCGTCGCGTCTTTCCAGGGACGGCGCCGCCATACCAGGGCGGTCATCAAAATTGCCCAGACGGCGCCAACCAGGAAGAACAGGGTGTAGGACAGGCTTTCGGCCAGCGTGGGCGCGGGCAGTTCGGCGGCGACCACGAATCCGGCCGACAACAGCGTGCCGACGATGGCGGCGGCGGGCCCCAGCACCCGCAACAGTCCCCCGAGGGTGCAGCACAGGAAAGTCAGGGGCAGCAGCAGCCACAGGTGCCCCGCGCTGGCGCTGGCCAGAAAGCAGAACAGGGCGCCGACCAACCCCAGGGCGAGCATCGAGCCGGCGCGCTGGCGCAGCGGCCCGCCGGGGTCGCCAAAGCAGGCCCAGAACGCCGCGATGGCCGTCCAGCCCAGGCGGGGCTCATGCGCCAGCACGGCAAGAATGACGGGGGCCGCGCTGATCGCGGCGGCTTGCAGGGCGTCCAGCCACAGGACGTGGCGCAGCGAGGCGCGCCAACGGGAAAGCAGTTTTGTCACGCTAAGGGAAGTCGCAGCAGGGGGAAGCCAAACCGGCCAGGGATGCAAACCCTAGCATGTCGACAAGGCGCCGGCATATACGGACGGTTACATAAATGTGAATGGGTTGCCAGATACTCGCAAATTTGCCTGGAACAATTGCGCAAAATGGCATAAAAAAACACTTGCGATCGCGCAGTGGAATTTAACCCCCGCCGATTGCGGCAAGCCAACAGTGAATACTCATGTCCCAATGTGTTCTATCTGCGCCCGGACAGCGCAGGCTTTATCCGGGAACACGCTAGGAGCGTAGACATGACACCGAATCACGAGGCTTCCACAGGCTCGGTGGTCAGCGATGAGGAAATCGCGGCCATGATTGCGGGTAAGGACGGGCTGCGCGTGCTGTTGCAGCCCCAGGTGGATTTGCTGACCGGCAAGATCGTGTCGGCCGAGGCGCTGGCGCGATGGCAACACCCGCGACTGGGCGTCGTCATGCCCGCCGAATTCATCCCCGGCGTCAATCGCATGGGCCTGGACAAGCAGTTGTTCGAACGCGTGTGCCTGCGCGTCATCGATGTGCTGCTGACCATGCGCAGAATGGGCGTTGCCGTGCCCGTGGCGATCAACGCGCCGGCCACGACCTTGTCGGACGAGCGCTGCGTGGACTTTCTGCTTAACCGCATCCAGGCCGCCGAGTTGCCGGCCTCGCTGGTGCGCGTGGAGCTTACCGAAGACCAGCCCATCAAAGAACTGGACGTGCTGCGCGCGTCGTTGATGAAGCTTGAGGACGCGGGTTGCGAAGTCAGCCTGGATGACTTTGGCACCGGCCATGCGTCGCTGAAGCTGCTGTCTGCAATCCCCTTATCCGAAGTCAAGATCGATCAATATTTCGTGACCCGCATGCGCCGCAGCGCGGTGGCCTTTGAAGTGCTGCGCACCGCCGCCGAGCTTGCCACGCGCATGGGCTGGCGCGTGGTGGCCGAAGGCGTCGAGAACGTGGCCGACATCCCGGCCTTGCGCGCGGCGGGTTGCCGCTATGGACAGGGCTTTGCGCTGGGCCGCCCCATGGTGCTGGACGAGCTGATGGTGCGCCTGCGCACCCAACGCGACGGGATAGCTCCGCTGGCCGCCTCCGCCAGCTACGCCTCTTCGTGGATCGAAGCCTTCGACGGCGCCGACGCCGAGCCTTCCTCGCGTGCGCGCGTGACCACCCAGTAATCGAAGCTGCCGGTAATTCTTACCGAGCGGCCGTCCCCCGGCAGGCCGCGGCGCTTGCCGCGCCGGGCACCAATCAATCAGGGTCATCAAAACTTTGCCCCCCGCATCCGGCGCACGGTGTTGTTTGGGCACGCCAGTTGCTACTCCTGTCCAGCGGAATCGTTCCGCCCTAAAGGAGACACGCAATGTCCAATCAGAACCAGCCCGACCAGCAAAAGCAGCCGCAGAAGCAACAGGCCCAGGAAAATTCGCGTGACAAGCAGCAGCCGGGTCAACAGCCGGGCCAGCAATCGGGTCAGCAGCCCGGTCAGCAAATTGACAAGGGCCAGGGCCAGCAAGGCCAGAACCCCGGACAGCAAAACAAGACGCAGCGCTAGCGTCTCGACCGCGTCTTGATTTCCCAGTACGGCAAGCGCGACTCCCGACGGCCCCGGCCCCGCCAGCAACCACGGCGAGGCCGGGGCCATTTGCTTGGCGGCCGGGATTGCTGCCATCATCCATTTCGACCATTGAATAATGTCGCCGTATCTTTGACCATGCCTTGGTTGCGCCCGCGCGCTTGCGCGCACTTTCGTTCGCCCACACAGGATCTTTCATGAGCATTCCCGCCCCAGCTCCGCGCCGGCGTTCGGCCCTGGGCACCACGCTGGCCGTGCTGCTGATGCTTGTCGCCCTGGTGGCGATACTGGCGTTTGCCGCGACGCGCATGGTCGAGCAGCGCATCTACAGTCTGTTGGGGCCGCGCAGCCAGGTGGGCGACATCAGCGTGGGCTTGCGGCAAGTGGTGTTGACCGACGTGGTGGTGCCGGGTGCGGCCGGCCAGAACAAGGCCAGCGCCACGCGCGTGACGCTGGAACCGGAATGGACGGCCTTTCTGCGCCACGAAGCCGTGTTCCACACCGTGCTGGTTGAAGGCTTTGACTTTGCGGTGGTGCGCAGCGGAGACGATATGCAAATTGCGCCGGCCTTGCAGACCGCATTGCATTCGGGCGAAAGCCGCACGCGCGGACCCATGCCGATCCGCATCGCGGACCTGGTGCTGCGCGACGGGCGCCTGGATTTCCTGGATGCGGTCGTGTCCAAACCGCCGCATCGCATCGCGTTCAAGAACGTTCAGGCGCGCTTGAACCCGATCGCCATCCCGGGCGACGGGTCGCATAGCGACCTGGAATTCAGCGGGGCGGTGCAAGACAACCGCAACGGCGAATCCACCGTGCGCGCGCAAGGTTGGGTGGCCTTGGGCAGCACGGATTCCAACATGAAGGTGGCGGTGCGCAATATGGACATCCGCCATGCCGCGCCCTACCTGTCCGAGAACGGGGCGGGCACGCTGGCCGCCGGCGCGATGGACCTGGACATGACCACCGCCATCGACAAGCGTGACCTGCGCGCGTCCGGCACGGTGGCGCTGCGCGACCTGAAGTTCACGGGCGACGGGTCGGTATTTTCCCTGCCGCGCAAGGCCGTGCTGGCCGCCATGAAAGACAAGACGGGCGCGTTGCGGTTTGAATTCGCGCTACGCGGCAGCCTGGACAATCCGAAGTTCTCGGTCACGCGAGGGTTTGCCGCGCAAGTGGCGCGCGGGTTCGGCAGGGCCATCGGCGTGGGCGCGGAAGGCGCCGCCGAAGGCGTAACGGGCGCCGTCAAGGAACTGGGCGACGCCTTGTCGGATCTGCTTGGCCCTTAAGCCGGGCGATCAGTGCGCGCCCGGGGCCGGCGATGCGTACTTGCCGACCATCGTGGCGCTGGCCTCGTTCAGGCCGATCACCTCGACCGTCTTGCCCGCGCGCCGCAATTTGGCCACGGTTTTTTCCAGCGCATCCACGGCTGAGATGTCCCAGAAGTGCGCGCCGCCAAGGTCAATGACGACGGCCGGGGCGTCATCGTTGAAATCGATGGCATCGGCAAACCGGCCCGTCGACGCAAAGAACACCTGGCCCTGGTAGCGATAGACGCGGGCGGCGCGGTCGTCTGCCCGCTGTGACGTCACCGTCAGCAGGCCCTTGACCTTGCCGGCGAAGAACAGCCCGCTCAACACCACGCCGGTCAACACGCCGCGCGCCAGGTCGTGCGTCCACACCACCACCAGAACGGTGGCCAGCATGACCACGGACGATTGCCAGGGATGCGATGTCAGGTTGCGCAGCGAGCGCCAGTTGAACGTACCGATGGACACCATGATCATCACCGCCACCAGCGCCGGCATGGGAATGCGCGCCACCAGCGGGCCCAGCACCACAATCAAAAACAGTAGGAACGTTGCCGCCACAAAGGTGGACAAACGGGTGCGTCCGCCGGAACGCACGTTGATGACCGACTGCCCGATCATCGCGCAGCCGCCCATGCCGCCCAGAAAGCCCGTAACGATGTTGGCCATGCCCTGGCCCTTGCATTCGCGGCGCTTGTCGCTGGACGTGTCGGTCATGTCGTCCACGATCTGGGCGGTCATCATCGATTCCAGCAAGCCCACGGCCGCCATCGTCAGCGAATACGGCAGGATGATGCGCAGCGTGTCCAGCGTGAACGGCACGTCCGGCAGCGCGAACGAAGGCAGGGCGGAAGGCAGCTTGCCCATGTCGCCCACCGTGTTGACGTCCAGCCCCAGATAGATGGACACCGCCGTCATGGCGATGATGGCCACCAGCGGCGAAGGTATCACCTTGGTGAATCGCGGCAGCACATAGATGATTGCCAGGGACGCCGCCACCATCGCATACGCCACCCACGTCACGTGGGTCAGCTGCGGCAGCTGCGCCATGAAGATCAGAATGGCCAGCGCGTTGACGAAGCCGGTGACTACCGAACGCGACACGTACTGCATCAGCAGGTCCAGGCGCAACAGGCCCGCCACGATCTGCAACACGCCCATCAGCACCGAGGCCGCGAACAGATACGCGATGCCATGGTCGCGCACCAGCGGCACGACCAGCACGGCGATGGCCGCGGTGGCGGCCGAGATCATGGCGGGGCGACCGCCGGCAAAGGCGATGACCAGCGCGATCGAGAACGACGCGTACAAGCCCACGCTGGGATCAACGCCGGCAATGATGGAAAAGCCGATGGCCTCGGGGATCAGTGCCAGCGCAACGAGCACGCCCGCAAGAATATCGGCGCGGGGATTGGACAGCCAATCGCGGCGCAGCGTGGAAAACGAAAACATGGTTCAGCTAGCCTGAAGTCAGCAAGCGGTGGGGCGTCATCGTGCCCAGGGCCGATGCGGTAAGTTCCGGGCACGCACCGAAATTGCTTGAAGTTGTCCGGGGGATAGGCGCCCGGCCGAGCCACCCGGCATGCCGGGTCCACCAGGATCGCGGTAACGCGATCGCCGCGTCCATTGCAGACACGGCGGTGGGGATTGTACATGGACGGGCTTGCAGGGCGTTGCGGCGGCCAAAGGGGCCGCCGCCTGCGGCAACGTGCGGCAGCCTGCCGCAACCCGCCGCAACCCGCCGCAACCCCGGCGCCGCGAAAGGCAAGCTGCTGCGCTTACCGTTGCTGAGGCGCCGGCCCCGCGTAGTAGGCCGCCAACGCCTGTATCTCGGCGTCGGTCAGGCGTTGCGAAAAGGCGCGCATCACCCCGACGTCATCGTTTTGGCGCGAGCCGCTGCGAAACGCGTTCATCTGGTCGGTGAAGTACTCGCGTGATTGGCCGGCAAGCCTGGGTATCAGCGGCCCTTCGCCCATGCCGCGCAGGCCGTGGCAATTGGCGCAGGCGGGCAAGGCGCGTGCGCCGTCGCCTTGCACGTCCAGCTTGCGGGCGGCGTCACCGCCAAACTCGCCCACGTGCATGGGCGGCCCGGCCAGCGTGCCGTAGTACGCCGCCACTTGGCCGATTTCCTGCTCGGACAACGCGCGCGCCACGGTATTCATCAAGGGCTGTACTCGCGCGCCGCTGCGGAAATCGGCCAGTTGCTTGGCCAGGTATTCGCTGCTTAAGCCCGCCAGGTTGGGAAAGATGCCGCCCGACGGCGTGATGCCGGCTTGGCCGTGACAGGCCACGCAGGCTTGCACACCGGCGGCGGGTTTGCCGTTGGCGGCCAACTGCTTGCCGGCCGCCGGGTCGGCATCGCGCAGAAAGGTCTCCCATGCGGGGCGCGATGCGCTGAAGTCTAGCGCGCTGCGTCTTGGCACGGGCGCCGGGGGCTTGGGCGGGGCGGCAGCGGCCGTGGGCGCGGGTGCCGTGCCGGCTGCAGTGCCGGGGGTGGCGCCCGGTGTGGCGCCCGGTGCGCCCGGTGCGCCCGAGGCGGCCGGTGCGGTGGCGGGCGCCTGCGTGGCGGGTGGCGCCGATGCCGTCACGGCCCGGGCCCGGATCAGCCCGTCGCCGCCGGTGCCGATCATCTGGTGGGCCGTGGCAATCAGCGTGACCAGCGGTGGCGCCACGATCAGCAGCACGGCGATAGAGATGCCTTTGCGATGTTCAATCATGATCACACCAGCCGTCCCGGCGAACGCAGATAGTCCGCCTTGATTTTTTCCACGATCCAGTAGGCGGTGGCGCCCACGGTGCCCGTCGGGTTGTAGCCCGAGTTCTGCGGAAACAACGCCGCGCCGGTCACGAACACATTGGGCACGTCCCAGCTTTGCCCGTAGCGGTTGACCACGCTGGTTTCCGGGTTGTCGCCCATGGCCGCGCCACCGGTCAGGTGGGTGGACTGGTAGGCGGTGGCCGAGAACGGACGCTTGCGCGGACCGGGTTCGGTGCGCACGATGCCCTTCATGGCCTTCCCGATTTCATCGCCCTTGGCCGTCAGGAATGCCGACATGCGGATGTCGTTGTCCGGAAAATCGTACGTGACGCGCAACAGCGGCAGGCCCCAGGCGTCTTTGTAGGTGGGGTCCAGGCTGAGGTAGCCGCCGCGCCAGGGTTGGGCCGAGCCGGTGATGGTGATGGAGGCGGAATGGTTGTAGTAGCGCTTGACGGCCTTCTTCCAGTCGGCGCCCCAGGCCGGCGTGCCCTTGGGCGTGGGGTGGTAGCCGATGGGCGCGCCGCTGACCACCTGGATCTGCAAGTAGCCGCCGCCCACGAACCCGTGCGGGCCGTGGTCGAAATTGTCGGCGCTGAAGTCGTCCATGGTGACGGCCACCGCGCCCGCGCCCATGAAGGGGTTGATGTTGGTGGCTTCGTCAAAAAACAGGTTTACGCCCGACGTGGTCTGGTGCGTGTAGTTGCGGCCGACCACGCCGGTGTCGGTGACCGGGTCGTACGGTTTGCCGATGCCGGACAACAGCAACAGCCGCACGTTATTGATGCCAAAGGCGCACAGGACCACGATTTCGGCGGGCTGGAACACTTCTTCACCCGCCGCGTCTACATAGGTCACGCCGCGCGCGCGCTTTTTGTCGGGCGTGAGCTCTACGCGCAGCACGTGCGCGCCGGTGCGGATTTCGAAGTTCTCCATCTTCAGCGCCACGGGCAGGATGCACACCTGGGGCGAGGCCTTGGCGAAATGTTCACAGCCGAAGTTTGAGCAGAAGCCGCAATACACGCACGCGCTCATGTGCAGCCCTTCGGAATTGACGTAGGGGCGGGTACAGAGCGCCGAGGGTTGCACGTAGGGGTGATAGCCCAGCCCGCGCGCCGCTTCGCCGAACAGCGCCGGGGCGTAGGGCACTTTCATCGGCGGGTTGGGGTAGGGGCGCGAGCGCCACGGCTCGAACGGGTTGCCGCCTTCCTGCTTCTGGCCCTTGATGTTGCCCGCCTGGCCCGACGCACCGATCAGGTAGTCGTAGCGGTCGAAGTACGGTTCCAGCTCGTCGTAGCTGACCGGCCAGTCCTGGCAGGTCAGTTCCTTGTCGAAGATGTTTGCGCCATATCGTTCGGTGTAGTGGCTGCGGATGCGAAAGTCGGTGGGGTCGAAGCGGTAGTACGCGCCCGACCAGTGGTTGCCCGCGCCGCCTAAGTGCGTGCCCGGGTAGGCGAATTGCCAGCGCCGCATCGGCAACGCCTTCTGGTCGGTGTTATTGCGGAACGTGAAGGTTTCTGTGGCCGCGTCCTGGTGCAGTTCGTGGCGGCGCGTGTACTTCAGTTCATCGTGGACGTTGGGGCCCTGGAAGTCCGGCGACGGCCAGCGTGCCTGCCCCCGTTCCAGCACCACCACTTTTTGTTTTGCGGCGGCCAGTTCCTTGCCGATGATCGACCCCGTCCAGCCGCCGCCGATGATGGCGACGTCCACGGGAGGTAATGTTTTAGCCATGCTGATCTCCCGGTTTCATCGTGTGTCCGCGTGCGTTCGCGATGGATACGGGCTTGCCCGCCCAGATCACGCCGTGGCGTTCGATGTCGTTGGAAAACGAGGCATAGGCGCCGGGGAAGCCCACCAGCTTCCACCCGACCATGTCGGCGTTGCCGCCGTAAAGCGGATCGGAAAAAAAGCCTTCAATGGTGGCATCCAGCACGGCCTGGAAAAACACGTCGGAAGGCAAGGGGGAGAAGTCTGCCTTGCCGCCCTGCAAATCATGAAGCCAGGCGTCCTGCCTGGCTTCGTCGAGTTCCGCGTAAGGTTTGCCGTCTTGTTTGCGCGCGGCGGCATCCAGCGCGGCCAGTCCGCGCCGGAACATTTCGGCGGGCGTGAAAGAAAGCTGGTAGCCCTGTTCAGGCGTGCCTTTTTCAAAGGGGCCCTGGCGGTAGAACTGGCTGCCCGCGCCCCAGGCACCGGCCAGTTGTCCGTCAATGAAGAAGGTGACGCCGGCTTCCTTGGCGCCAGGGCCCAGCTCATCGGCGGGGATCAGGCGCGCCGCGATGGCGTCCATCGTTTTCGCTTCCTCTGCGTTGAAAAATTGCAGGGTGCGAGGGGCGGACGGCGAGATGGCCGCCTGGCCTTCGGGGTTGCCCGCTGCCGGGGCTGGCGCGGTCGGCGCGCCGACCGCCTTGGCGGCCCAGGCCGCACCGGGCACGCCCACGGCCAAGGCCTTGAGCAAGCCGCGTCGGCCGGCAACCGGCTGATCGTCTGCGGGTAAGTCCTTAGGGGATTGATCGTCCATGCATCACTCCAGTGTCAGGGCAGGCACGCTACTTGCCCATGAGTTCAAAGAGATCCGTACAAAATCGTTATCCGCTGGCGCGTAGTTTGTCACTGTTTTCAACTGGGAGACAACGATGAAAAGCCACAAACTGCTACTGCTGTGCGCCATGTTGGCGACGCTGCCCTGGCAGGCCACCACCGCCCAAACGTCGCAAACCACCCTGGTTGCGCAGGCGGCCCCGCCACCTTCCATGCCCATGCCCACCGCTGACGAAAAGACGGCGCCCGCCAATGCCATCGGCAAGCCGGTGCCGGGCGCGCAATCCGAGGACCAGAAAAAAATGCCGTCGACTGAAGAAACCACCAAGAAGCCCGATCGCGGCGCCAAGGACTCGAATGCCCCGCCCAAGGGCGAACCGGATTCGCGCCAGAAGGCGCCCGCATCCGGCACCCATAGTGGCAAACCGGTGCCCGGCGGCAAGGCGGGCGCGCCCGACAACGCGGGCATGCCGGGGGCCGGCGCCACGTCCGGCTCGGGCGGCGGCGCGGACACGCGCTGAGCCATCTGGCAGGGGTCGCGCACCGCTGCGCGGGCGCCGTCGCGTCTGCCGCTTGCGCGACAGGGGCGCGTGCCGCGGCCTGTGTAGACGCGGCTTGTGCAACGTGCTTCGTTGCGCGCGGGGCGGTTGCGGCCATCTGAGGGAATCCAACTTTCAGGTATCATTCAGCTTCCTGTAAGAACGAGAGTTCGGCGGTGTACGCGATAAAGGTTTGCTCAAGCAGCCTCGCGGACGCGGCCTTTTATGACTGAAGACCCGCCTCCTAGCAGGGCGCCTTGGCGCCCACCTTTTCTTCCTGCCACAAGACCGGCCGCCCGACTCCATCGGCGCGCTCAGCCGGCTTGCATCGCGCGCGCCACGCCGCAAATAGCGTGCCGCGCACCGCCGGGCCGCAACCAATCCCCCTTGATTGACCACGCTTTCCCTACTCAGGGCGGCGCCATCTCGCGCGCCCACCCGACACTTGCGGATCAACAATGATTTTTGACTGGATGAACGACCCCACCGCCTGGCTTGGCCTGGCGACGCTGGTGGTACTTGAAATTGTTCTGGGCATCGACAACCTGGTCTTCATCGCCATCCTGGCCGACAAGCTGCCGCCCGAGCAGCGCAACCGCGCGCGCCTGATCGGGCTGAGCCTGGCGCTGGTGATGCGGCTGGGCTTGCTGGCCAGCATCGCGTGGGTCGTGACGCTGACCGAGCCGCTGTTCACCGTGCTGGGCAGCGAGATCTCCGGGCGCGACCTGATCCTGATCCTGGGCGGCCTGTTCCTGCTGTTCAAGGGCACGATGGAACTGCATGAACGCGTCGAGGGCAGCGCGGGCCATGAGTCCGGCCAGAAGCCGCAGCACGCCATCTTCTGGCAGGTGATTTTGCAGATCGTGGTGCTGGACGCCGTGTTCTCGCTGGACTCGGTGATTACCGCCGTGGGCATGGTGCAGGAACTGAGCATCATGATGATCGCCGTGGTGGTCGCGATGGCCGTGATGATGGTGGCCAGCCGCCCCTTGATGGCCTTTGTGGGCCGCCACCCGACCGTGGTCATCCTGTGCCTGGGCCTGTTGCTGATGATCGGTTTCAGCCTGGTCGCCGAAGGCCTGAACTTCCACGTGCCGAAGGGCTATCTATACGCGGCGATTGGCTTTTCCATCTTGATCGAGCTGTGCAATCAGTTGGCCCGGCGCAATCGCGTGAAGGGAACCCATGCGCTGGGCCGCCGCCAACGCACGGCGCAAGCGGTTCTGCGCCTGCTGCGCGCCGGCCGTAGCGGCCAGCCCGGCCAGCCCGGTCAGCAGGCCGACGACATGGCGGCGCTGGTGGATGGTGTGGGCGACGAGCCCGCGTTCGCGCCCGAGGAAAGCTCCATGATTGAACGGGTGCTGTCGGTAGGCGCGCACGACGTGCGTTCCATCATGGTGCCGCGCGGCGACATGACCTGGCTGGATGTGGCCGACACGCCCGAGGCGGTGGTGCGCAAATTCGCCACCGGCCATTCGCGTCTGCCGCTATGCGCGGGCGATGCGTCCAATGTATTGGGCGTGCTGCATTTCAAGGACGTGATGCCGCTGTTGCGCAACCCCGGGCCTATCGACCTGGTGGACCTGGCGCGCGAGCCGCGCTACGTCATGGAAACCACGCCGGTGTTGAAGATTCTTGAAGAGCTGCGCGCCTCGCGCGACCACATGTTGATCGTGGTGGACGAGCACGGCGTGTGCGAAGGCCTGGTCACGCCGATGGACGTCTTGACGGCCGTGGGCGGCGAACTGCCGGAGCACAGCGAAGACCAGCCCGAAGCCTTGCAGCTGTCCGACGGCTCGTGGTTGCTGGAAGGCGGCTTGTCGGTGGGCGAGGCCGCGCGGCTGCTGAACACCCCGGGCCTGGTGGACGAATACCCCGATGCCACCTTGGCCGGATGCCTGCTGCGCGCGGCGGGCCGCTTGCCCGATGCCGGCGACACGATCCGCATGCATGAATGGACCTTCGAAATCACCCGCCGCGACGGCCTGCGCCTGCATCAAGTGCATGCGCGGCCGGACCTGTGAACACCTGTGCCCGCCGTGACGCCCGCAACGCGGACCGCGCGGGTCGGTATGCCGGCGGCCACGACTGCCGCTAACTGCACACGCGGCGCCACGGGGCGATGCCGCGTGGCGGGCAGTAGCCGGCGCACGGGGTAGCGATCGACGTGCCGCTTTGGCAGCGTTGTTCGGGCGCCTTGTCGCCGTAGGGCACGGTGCCCTGGCAGTCGCAGCTGGCCAGGCCCGCACCGGAAGGCAGCTTGCGTGGCACGTCGACGGGCGCGGCCGCCGCAACGTCGTCGGCGGCATTGTCATCGGCCTCCACCACGGCGCGCACCTTCGCCGCCGCCATGTTGCAGGCCTTGGCAATGGCCTTGACCGATTTTCCCTCGTCGGACAGAGACAATATTTTCTTGTCGCTGCATGCGGCCTGGGACGGCGGCGACAGTCCTACGAATAGAGCAAGCACGATCAATGCCCGAAACAAGGGCTGGCGCCAGGTCATACGCGTCTCCAGCAGGGAACTTCGGAGGGGCTGCTACGTCTGGCGCCCGATGATCCGATGGCCAAGGCGGGGGCTTGGACATGGGGCGCCCTGGCGTGCGGCCTAGCGTAGTGCCGGCGTTTCCGCGCTGTCAATGCGACCCGATTAAATAGGCGGACGTGGCCAAAGGGCTTGGTAAACAAGCACTTATGAAGAATCACCACGTTGCGCCCGGTCGTCTGATGCGCCTGATCGGGCAATGGGATGAACGGACTAGGCGGCCATGGGATGCGCGGCGATGGCGGCTTGGGCCGATGCGCGCGCGGCCTGCAATGCCGCGTCGCCGCGCGCCGTGCCCTGCACCGAGAAAAACGTCACGTTCTTCAAGCCTATCGTGCCCAGCACATGCGTCAGGTACGGCGTCAGGAAGTCCGGCTGGCGCGCCGCCTCGCCAGAGAATTCTCCCCCCGACGACACCGCCACATACACGGGCCGGTCCGGCAAGTTGCCGATCTTGCCCTCGGGCGTGATGCGAAACGTGCTGCGCACGCGCACCACGTGATCGATCCAGACTTTCAACGCCGCCGACACCGTGAAGTTGTGCATGGGCGTGGCGATGACGATGTGGGTGGCCTGGCGCAACGCGTCGATCAGTTCGCTGGACTGGCGCAACGCGCCGCGCGCCAGCACGTCGTCGGCGGGGTCCACGGGCGAGCTCAACGCGGCGGCGTAATCGTCATCGACGTTGGGCAGGCGGGTAGCGTCGATGTCGATGACGGCGGGCGCGGCATCGCCAGACACCCTGAGCAGCCGTTCAATGATGTGTTGCGACAAGCGGTGGCTTTCCGATGCCCGGCCGCGCGGGCTGCAATGAATGTGAAGAATGCTCATGCGGTGACGGCGTCCAGGTTCTTGGAAAAGTGCAGGGCGGTGCTTAGCAGGCCCTGGCGGAAGTAAAAGCGTTGGGCCAGGGAATTGGCAAGGCCCGTATCCAGCACCAGCTTGGCGCAACCGGCCTGGCGCGCAATGTCGTCCAGGGCGCTCAACAGGCGCGCGCCCCAGCGACCGCCGCGACGCGTGTCGTCCACGATCAGGTCGTCCACGTACACGAAACGTCCGTAGATCAGGTTTTCCTGGAAGCGGTAGCCGGCCAGCGCCACCGCCTGTCCGGCGTCGATACCGGCAAGCAGCCGATAGCCCTGGCCGCGCATGCGGTCGATGCGAGCGACAAAGTCGTCGGCGTGGGCAAGGTGCGGGCGCAACTGGCGCATCAAGGGCAGGCAGGCGCGCAGGTCGGCGTCGGTGTCAATGTGATTCAGGTCGGGGTCGGTCATGGCATGGGTAATCGGCATAGGAGTGTTGGGGCCATCAAATGTCAGCCGTCATCGTAGAAACCCCATGCCATAATTTGAAGAGCCATAAATTGAACTTTGGACTATGCCATGATCAGCCGCCCCGATGCCTTGCCGCCGCTACGCGCCGGCGATTCCGACCCGCTGTATCGGCAGGTCTATGAGCGGTTTCGCAGCGGCATCGCCGAGGGCACGCTCAAGCCCGGCGACCGCATTCCGTCGGCTCGCGCGCTGGCCAAGGAAATGGGCGTGGCGCGCGGCACCATCGAAGTGGCGTATTCGCTGCTGAGCGCCGAGGGCTACATCCAGGCGCGCGGCCAAGCCGGCACCATCGTCGCGCCTGACTTGCAGCCCCTTGCCGCCGCACCCGCCGCCGTCGCCCCGGTGCAGGCCGCCGACGACGACCACGGCTGGCATCGGCCGGCGCGCATCCTGCCGTTTCAGATGGGCATCCCGGCGCTGGACGCGTTTCCGCGCAAGTTGTGGGCGCGATTGGGCGCGCGCGAACTGCGCAGCCTGCAAGCGCCCGACCTGTCCTATCCGCCCGCCGATGGGCTGGCAAGCCTGCGCACGGCGCTTGCCGCCTATCTGCGCGTGGCGCGCGGCATTCATTGCCAGCCGGCCCAGGTGTACATCACGTCCGGCTACAACTTCACGATGCAACTCATCATCCAGGCGCTGCTGACGCCGGGCGATCGTGTGTGGGTGGAAGACCCCGGCTATCCGCCCACGCGGGCGCTGCTGGCGCAGGCGGGCCTGGAGGCGGTGCCGATACCGGTGGACGCGGATGGCCTCATGGTGGCGGAAGGACTGGCGCGCGCGGACCTGGCCCAGGCCGCGGTGGTGACCCCCGCCCACCAAAGTCCGCTGTCGATGTCTTTGTCGTTGCCCCGGCGGCAAGCGTTGCTGGACTGGGCCGAACGCCGTCACGCCTGGATTGTGGAAGACGATTACGACGGGGAATACCGCTACGTCAGCCGCCCGCTGCCCGCGCTGAAAAGCCTGGATGCGCAGGGGCGGGTGCTGTATGCGGGGTCGTTCAGCAAGGTGCTGTTTCCCGGGATGCGGCTGGCATATCTGGTGGTGCCCCCGGCGCAGGTACCGCGCTTTGACCGCATCAGCCGCCTGCTGTCGGGCGGCGCGGCGGCGTTCAACCAAGCCATCTTGACGGCCTTCATCACCGAAGGGCATTTCGGCCGCCACATCCAGCGCATGCGGCGCCTATACAGCGAACGGCGCACGGCTACCGCGCGGGGCCTGAGCGCGGCGCTGGGCTCGCGCATGCGGATCGAACCTCAGCCGGGCGGCATGCATCTGGTGGCGCGCATGGACGCCGGGCAGCGCGATCAGCCGCTGGCCGCCCGCATGTTGGAACAGGAGCTGTACGCGCACCCGCTGTCCAGATGGTCCACGCTGCCGGATCCGCAACCCGGCCTGCTGCTGGGCTTCACCAATATCGTTTCGGAGAGTCAGGCGTACGACTATGGCCTGCAAATCCGCGCGTTGATGTAGTGGGTATAGGCGCCTATTGCAGACCTTGAGGTCTTTGCAGGTATGCCGGGCGGCGCCCAGCGTTCAGTTGAGCCCAGCCTTGTCCAGCCCGAATGCGGCGTCGGCCGAGCCGGGCACGGTACGAAACGCCACGTTCAAACGGTTCCAGCCGTTGATGGCAACGATACGGAAGGTCAGGTCCGAGATTTCCGCTTCCGATAATTGCTCGCGCACATGGCTGTACACCGGGTCGGGCACGCCATGCGGGGGCAGGGTGGTCAGCGCCTCGGTCCATGCCAGCGCAGCCCGCTCGCGCGCCGAGAACAATGTCGATTCGCGCCAGATGGCCACATGGTGCAGACGCAGTTCGCGTTCGCCGTGCAGCTTGGCCTGCTTGACGTGCATGTCCAGGCAAAAGCCGCAGCCATTGATTTGCGACGCGCGGATATCGACCAGATCGCCAAACTCCTCGATGACGGGCACTTTTTTCATTGCCGCGCTGAAGTCCATGTACTTCTGGACAGTTCCGCGGACACCTGGAAGTAATTCAACCGCTGGCTCATAGGCCTACCTTTTAAGACGCTGTTAGGGAAAGGGAATCAGGAAGCCGTAGGATGCGGTAGATTGGTCCAGCCAGAAAGTGCCATAAATGATGTTTAGTTCTAGGCCATGCGGGCGGCACGCCTGGCCCTTGAAACACGCGCGCGCCCCGGCTATAAGCTTGATCCAGGGGCGGAAACCCGGCGCCCCGACCGACTTAGAAGCCACCTCATGCCGCACCCCCCATCACACGACGAACACGTCGCAAACAAGCCCGCCACCCATGAACGCGAGGAGGCGGCGCGCGGGTCCTGTCTGGAGGTCTTTCTGGTGTTCCTGCGCCTGGGGCTGACTTCGTTCGGTGGTCCGGTGGCGCACCTGGCTTACTTTCGTACGGAGTTTGTCGACCGCCGCCATTGGCTGGACGATTACGCCTATTCCGACCTGGTCGCCTTGTGCCAATTCCTGCCGGGGCCGGCAAGCAGCCAGGTCGGCATGGCAATCGGCCTGCGCCGCGCGGGCTGGATGGGCATGCTGGCCGCATGGCTGGCGTTCACGCTGCCCACGGCCGTTGCGCTGATCGGCTTTGCGATGGGCCTGGCGCATTTTGGATGGCTGTCGGGGTCAGCCGTCATACACGGCCTGAAGATCGCGGCGGTGGCCATCGTGGCCCAGGCCGTGTGGGGCATGGGCCGCACACTGTGTCCCGATCGCGCGCGCGCCGGCCTGGCCGTGGCCGCCGCCTTGATTACCGTCGTATTGCCCAGCGCGTGGGGCCAGATCGGTGCCATCTTGCTGGGTGTCGTCGTGGGGGTGGCCGTGCTGCAATTGCCGCCCCGGCCGATCCTGGCCAACCCTGCCGACGCCGTGTCGCGCGCCGCCGCCTATGTGGCGCTGACCCTGTTCGTGGCATTGCTGGCGGGCTTGCCGATATGGGCGGCCATGTCGGATTCGGCGGCGGCCGCGCAGCTTGCCGGGTTTTATCGCGCGGGGGCTTTGGTGTTTGGCGGCGGGCACGTGGTGCTGCCGCTGTTGGAATCAACGGCGGTGTCCGGCGGCATGGTTTCCAGTGCGGACTTCCTGGCCGGGTACGGGGCAGCGCAAGCCATGCCCGGGCCGCTGTTCGGTTTCGCTGCTTTTCTGGGCGCATTGTCCACCGGCCCGCTGACGGGCTGGGTCGGCGGCCTGGTGCTGTTGGCCGCCATTTTTCTGCCGGGCGCCTTGCTGGTCGTGGGCGCCTTGCCTTTCTGGGAAAGCCTGCGGCGCCGGCCCGGCGTACGCAACATGCTGGCCGGCGTGAACGCCAGCGTCGTGGGCATATTGCTGGCCGCGCTGTATGACCCGGTGTGGACCAGCGCCATTGTGAACAAGGCCGATTTCGGCCTTGCCTTGCTGCTGTTCGCGTTGCTGGTCTATGCCCGCTGGTCCGCCGTGTGGGTGGTGTTGCTGGCGGCGGCGGGCGGTTGGGCGCTGGCCTTTCTGGCCTAAGCCTAAGCCTGCCAGCGTGGCGCGCGCTTTTGCAGGAAGGCGTCGATGCCTTCGGACGCGTCCGCTTCCATCATGTTGCGCGCCATGACGTCGCCCGCGTAATCGTAGGCGTCGCCCAAGGCCATCTGGCGCTGCTTGTAGAACATCTGCTTGCCGTAGCGGATGGCGCTGGGGCTCTTGGCCAGGATGTCGGCCGCCAGGGCGTTGACGCGCGCGTCCAGCTCGGCCTCGGGCACGGCGTCGTTGATCAAGCCCCAGTCCTTGGCCTGCGCGGCATCGATGAAGCGGGCAGTGACCAGCATTTCAAAGGCGCGCTTGGCCGACACATTGCGGCTGAGCGCCACCGCCGGCGTTGAACAAAACAGACCCACGTTGATGCCGGACACGGCAAATCGCGCGGAGTCGGCCGCCACCGCCAGGTCGCAACTGGCGACCAATTGGCAACCGGCCGCCGTCGCAATGCCTTGCACCTTGGCGATGACGGGCACGGGCAAGGCCTGCAAACCCTGCATGACGCGGCTGCATTGGCGGAACAGCGCACGGTAGTAATCCAGGCTGGGCTGGCTGCGCATCTCGCGCAGGTCGTGGCCCGCGCAGAAGGCCCGGCCCGCGGATTCCAGCACCACGCAACGCACGGTGGCGTCGCCCGCCAAGTCGTCGATCTGTTCCTGCAAGGCGGTCAGCAAGCCTTCGGACAAGGCGTTAAATTGCGCGGGGCGGTTCAGGCGCAGCGTCACCACGCCGTCGGTCGACGTGCGCAACAGCAGGGCGTCGTTGTTCTGGGAATCCGGGGCCATGTCGTTTCCAGGAAGGTCGATTCCTGGATACTAGCGCAAGCCCCCGCGCGTCGGTTCAGCCGCGCAGCCGCCGCGCAATAGCGGGAGACAGCAAGAGCAAGGGCAGGACGATGACCGCGCCGATCAGGGCCATCGCCGCTTGCGGCGCCACGCCGGTGTCCAGCAACACGGTGGCCACAATGGCCGACCCGCTCATCTGGAACAAGCCATACACGGCGGCGGCCGTGCCGGCGCGTTCGGCGAACGGCTCTAGCGCCAGGCTCAAGCCCGACCCCAAGGCCAGCGAGAAGCCCACCGTCAGCACGGCAACCGGCAGCATGAACACCCAGGCTGCTTGCGGTATCCACCACCAGGCGGCGGCATGCATGGCCGATGCCAGCAGCAGCGCCACCATGCCGACCCGCACCATCGTATGGCGCCCAAAGCGCGCAATGAAGGTGGGCGCCAGGAAGAACGCCGCGATGTTGATGGCGGCATTGCCGCCGAACCAGGCCGAGAAGCCCAGCTCGGAATAGCCCAACTGCTGCACCAGCACCACGGGCGCGGCCGATACGAACACCAGGATCATTGCCATGCCCGCCATGCCGAACATGGCGAAGTACAGGAAGCGTCCGCTGGACACGATGGGCAGGTACCGGCGCAGGCTGTAGAGCGCGCCGCGCGGGCCGCTGGGCGGCACGCGTGTTTCTTCAAAGCGGCGTGCCAACAGCACCATCAGGCCCAGCGCAAACAGCACCATAAACACAAACGTGCTGCGCCAGCCCGCATGCACCGCCAGCGCACCGCCCAGCATCGGCGCCAACGCCGGCACGGAGCACAGTGCACCGTTCAAATAGCTGTAGACGCGCGCGCCCACGGCAGGGCTGAAACGGTCACGCACCGCGGCAAAAGCCACCAGTGAAGCCGAACAGGCTCCCAGGCCCTGGATCACCCGCGCCACATAGAACACATCAAGGGATGTCGCGGCCGCACCCAGCGCCGATCCGGCCAGATACGCCAACGCGCCGCCCAGCGCGACGGGTCGCCTGCCATAGCGGTCGGCCAAGGGCCCGATCAGCATCTGGCCCAGGCCCACCGCGAAGATGAACAGCGTAATGCTGGCCTGCAACGCGCTGACGGGTTCACCAAACCCGGCGGCCATGGCGGGCAGCGAAGGCAGGTAGATATCGATGCCCATCGGCGTGAGCGTGACCAGGCCCATCAACAGGCCGATCAGCCAGCGTTGGCTGGAGGAAGATGCAGCAGACTTCATGGCAAGACTCTGGGCGCATTGCACACCCGGGAAAACCCGACATTATCCATGAATGCCGCATGCAGCAGGGGCGGATGTGGGATGCATGCGCGACGCGTGTAGGGCGCATGTGGAGCGGCGCATGTGGCGCGCGTGTGGGACGTGTTTGGAGACGCACGCAGGTGCATCTGGCGACTTTGCCAGGCCGGGCATAGAATATTTCGCCATGAGCACACCGGCCTTCCGACCCCGCATCGTCATCCTTTACTGCACCCAGTGCCAGTGGCTGCTGCGTGCCGCCTGGATGGCGCAAGAACTGTTGTCCACCTTTTCCACCGATCTGGGCGAAGTGGTATTGCAGCCCGGCACCGGTGGCATATTCCAGATCACCTACAACGGCGACCTGATCTGGGATAGAAAAGGCGACGGCGGCTTCCCAGAGGCCAAGATCTTGAAGCAGCGCGTGCGCGACCGCCTGGATCCCACGCGCCCGCTGGGCCATATTGACGGCCCCACCGCGGGCAGGTTGGCAGGCCCTTTGGCCGACCCCTTGGCCGACCCCGCCATCACGCCGGACGACTAGTCCGCCGCACCACGCGCCGCCCGGGAAGTGCGGCGCCGCGCTGATATCGTCATGCCTTGCCGTTCCCGTGAGGCGGGCGCAGCCGCGCGGCGATGGCGAACAAGATCAGGCAGATGCCGGCCATCAGCATCCAGGCCGGCCGCAGCCCTGAAAGATGCTGACGGATCACGCCCGCCACGAACGGGAACAGGGCGGCGATCAAGTAGCCCACGCCCTGCACGAAAGAGGCCAGCCGACCCGCCTGCGCAGGCGTGGACGCATGGTCCAGCGTGACGATCAGCGACAGCGGAAACAGCGCGCCGATGCCCAGCCCGGCCAGCACGGCGGCAGGCCACGCCAGCAAGACGGGCGCGAAAATCAGCCCCAACAAACCCAGCGTCAGCAAACCGATGGCCGTAAACAGCGCCACCCGGCGGTCGCGCAGCCGGCCGATTGCCGCCGACACCAGCAAGCCGGCCACGATCTCGGCCACCGTCACGGCGCCCAGCAGTTGTCCGGCCGACACCGGCGTCCAGCCCAAGGCCGTGTAATAGGGCGGCAGCCAGGCCAGCACCAGCGTGTAGGCACCGGTGCCCAGGCCGAAGAACACCGCCAGCAACCACCGGTGCGAACGCCCGGAGGCCGGTTGGCCCGCCGCGTTCGTCGCGTTCGCCGCCTTCGTCGCGTTCGTCGGGTTCATCGCGTTCGCCGCCTTCGTCGCCTTCGTCGCCTTCGTCGCCAACGGAGCGACGGCACCCAATCGGTACACCAGCAGCCAGCACAGCAAAGCCGCCGCCGCGGGCACGGACCAGGCCGCCAATGCCTGAGGCCAGCCCACACGCTCGGCCAGGACGGGCGAAGCCACGCTGGCCACGGCCGCGCCGCCCATGATGGCGGTGGAATACAGGCCCATGATGGCGCTGACGCCGGACGAGAATTGCGCCTTGATGGTGTAGGGCAGCAGCGCCTGCGTCACCGCGATGCCCAGCCCGGCGATAACGCCCGTCAGCAACATCAAGTTGGCGTCATGGGCCCACAGGCGGCATGCGGTGGCCGCCATCACCAGCGCTACGCCGACGGCGATGGCGTGGTGTTCGCGCATCATGCGGCGCAGTGGCGCGACGCTCAATGCGCCCAGGCCCATCACAAATACGGGCAGCGCCGTCAACAGGCCGGCCGCACTGTCGGATAGCGCAATAGCGGCTTGCAACCGGTCCAGCAAAGGGGGAACGGAGGCCAGGACGGGGCGCAGGTTCAAGCCCACCAGGATGATGGCGGCAACGCGCCAGGCGTTCAAATAAGTCGATGACACAACAGCTCCGTGGGCGGCGGCATGCACGGCGGGAGTTGCCGCAATGCCGTCCGGTAAAGTATCTTGGCGTCAAGATATTTGGATTTTATCTTGACGTCAAGATAAATGGAGAGAGAACCGTGGACAGAGCAAGCCGTGCCGTCGAGCAATGGAACCGTGAACGCCCCGAGCTGGACGTATCAACGATGCGTGTGCTGGGGCGTTTGGGCGAATGCGCGCTGGTGATCACGCGCGACCGCATCAACCCGCTATTTGCTGAATTTGGCCTACAGCCGGGTGAATTCGATGTGTTGGCCACCTTGCGCCGTAGTGGCAAGCCGTACGCGCTGACCCCGACGGCGCTTTACGAAGACGCCATGATTTCGTCGGGCAGCATGACCAACCGCATCGATCGCCTGGAGAAGGCGGGCCTGGTGGCCCGCACGCCCAGCCCCAACGACGGCCGCGCCACCTTGGTGATGCTGACGCGCGCCGGCATCAAGCTGATCGACGAGGCGCTGGTGGCCCACCTGAAAAATCAGGCCGACGTGCTGGCGCCGTTGACGCAGGCTGAACAGGAGCAGCTGAGCCGCCTGCTGGGAAAGTTGCTGAAGGCGTATGAGTGATTGCGATGAATGATTGCGATGAATGATTGCGATGGAGCAGGGCGCGGGCGGGTAGCGGATTGCGCCCGGGGGACAGGCGCCCGGGTGCCCCGCCCGCAATGCTCTTGTCAAAGCCCCAATTCGGATAAGCCGGGGTGGTCATCCGGACGGCGGCCCAGCGGCCAGCGGAATTTTCGGTCGGCGTCTTTGATCGGCAAGTCGTTGATGCAGGCGTAACGATGCGTCATGAGCCCGTCTTCGCCGAACTCCCAGTTTTCATTGCCGTATGAGCGAAACCAGTTGCCGGAATCGTCATGCCATTCATAGGCGTAACGCACGGCGATGCGGTTGCCGGTGTAGGCCCACAGCTCCTTGATCAGGCGGTAGTCCAGTTCTTTCGCCCATTTACGCGCCAGGAAGGCGCGAGCCTCGTCGCGGTTCTTGACGAATTCCGCGCGGTTGCGCCACTGCGTCTCCAGGCTATAGGCCAGCGCCACCTTGTCGGGGTCGCGGCTGTTCCAGCCGTCTTCGGCCAGCCGGACTTTTTGCACGGCGCTCTGGTGCGTGAAAGGCGGCAGCGGCGGGCGGACATTGGGTTGGGATGTCATGGGCGAACCTCTTGTGGGGGGAAAAGGGCGGCGGCGGCGCGTTGCGCAGTGGCGGTCACGGACACGTCGCCCGTGACCAGCGCCACGGCGATAGCGCCGTCGATCAGTACCAGCAGTTGTCGCGCGGCTTCGTCCGGGTCGGCCAGGCCGGCCCGTTGCGCCAGGCCGCGTACATGGTCCAGCAAACGGGCTTTGTGCAGCCGCGACACCTGGCGGATGGGATTGGCCGGATCGCTGATTTCGCCTGCCGCGTTGATGAAGGCGCACCCGCGAAAGCCGTCGGACTCAAACCATTCTTGCAGCGCGTCGAAGAGGGACAACAGTCGGTCGCGCGGCGCGTCGGCCCGCGTGGTGGCGTGGACGAACCACTGCATCCAGCGTTCATCGCGCGCGGCCAGCGCCGCAGCCACCAGCGCGTCCTTATTGGGATAGTGCTTGTACAGGGTCTTGCGCGCCACGCCCGAGGTTTTCACGATGAGATCCATACCGGTGGCATGGATGCCGCCTTGGTAGATCAAATGTTCCGTGGCGCGCAGCAGCCGTTCCTGCGTCTGCGTCATGGGTTCGGGGGTGGTGACAGCGGCGGCGGCGGTCGAAGAGGGCACGTCCAAACTGGAGTTCATTGCGGAGAACGATCATTCTGCGTGGGATTCAGGAATCGTAGAACGGTCATTCTCAAGCGTCAAGCTTTATGGCTTATTCCATTATCTGCTTGCTTTTTCACTGATAAATATGTTAAGATCTTTTAATTGCCAGCCAAAATAAACCAACGCTGAAAAAAACCAAGAACAACTAAAAACAACCGTTGCAGGAATTTTTGGCCGGCAAACTTATTTTGCTTTTTGTTTTGCATTGCCCCCGTTTGAATGCCCCGGCTGACGCAGCAGTTTTTGCCTAAGCCATCCAGTAGTACCCCGCGCAAGACTACGCAGTACCTTGCGCACCCACCCCGCAATTACCGGGCATTCTTGGCACGCTTGAACCCGTGGTGCATTGCTTTGGCGGGAAAGCCACGCACCCACGCATAGGAGAACGCTCATGTCGCATCAACTGGTTGGTAAAAAGTGGCGCTTCGAGGTTCCGCCCCTGAACTGGACGGCCCCTGACGCGAACAAGGAATCGGAAATCGATTCCATCGACGCGGATTCCGAAACCTCTGAAGACAGCGATACGTCGCGGTCATCCAAGTAGTTCTTCTAGCTGCGCCCGCCTACGCGGGCGTAGTTCTTGCCTAGCAAACACCCAGACGGCGCGCCTTGTGTGCGCCGTTTGAACGTGTAGCGCGCGACTTTCTCTTCCCCCTTTTGCCCGACTTCCGTCAACGCCTTGCCGCGTCGGCGGCTTTTCGTTTGGGCGCAAGCGTCGCACGCAGCATCACCTCTTTGCCAGTGAGCCTGGAATGCCTGAAAACACTTCGAGCAATCATCAAGTCCGACCTTTCGTGTATGCCACGTCGACGTCACGGTCATTGATGTTTTCGCACTCTGAGATCCAAAGCCGCATGTGGACGAAAGACCCGGCGGCGCTCAATCTGGAATACACCCGGATCATGATGGCGTTCTTGCTGTTCAACCCGAACCCTCGTCGCATCGCGATGGTGGGGCTGGGCGGCGGATCGTTGGCCAAATTCTGCTACCAGCATCTGCCGTCCGCGCGCATCGACGTCTACGAAATCAACCCGCATGTCATCGCCTTGCGCGATTCCTTCCATGTGCCGCGCGACGACGACCGCTTTGCGGTGCTGCAAGGCGACGGTGCGGAATTGATTCGGCAATATCAAAACGAGTACGACGCGGTGCTGGTCGATGGCTATGACATCAATGGCCTGCCGACGCAGCTGACGACCGACGCCTTCTATGAAGCCTGCTTCAACGCCCTGGCACCCGACGGCATGATGGTGTGCAACTTCCATGCCTCGAACTTTCAGTTCAGCACGTACCTGGGTCGCATCAAGAAGCAGTTCCTGGGCTCGGTCATCGAAGTCAGCGATACGTCTTGCGCGCACAGCATCGTCTTCGCGTGCCGGGGCGACACCCTTAAACGGCGCACGGGCCTGCCCAAGCGCAAGCCCGACGGCATGAGCGCCGACATGTGGCTATGCCTGTCGCCCACGTACTGGCCAATGCTGGTCTAGCGCCCGCGCTTGTCGGCCATGCTGTAGCCCGCTGCCCCAGCCACTTTCGCGGCTGGGGCAGCGCTGTTAACCAAGTCCGGCAGGCTGCCGGGCAGGGTAGCGCTTAGAAGTGGTGGCGGATGCCCACCACTGATTGCAGGGTATGGGACTGGTTGCGGTCCACGCGGTCCAGCAGCGCGTAGAAGTTCGTGCGCTTGGACAGATCATGTTCGTAGCCCAGGCCCCAGCCCTTGATGTGCGAGCTGGTGGCGCGCTGGTAGGCAGCCAACACCTTGCTGCTGCCGCTGACCGGAACGCTGACGCCGCCCACGAAGGTATTGACGCGGCGTACGCCCGCCGACGGCCCCACGTTCGGATTGCGCAGATTGCCGTAGCCGGCATGCAACTTCATCCAATCGAAGTCGTACGCGGCGGCCAGCTGTACGTTGCGCGAGGTCAGCTTGCCCGGCACGCTGGCGTCCGGATTCAAATACTCATAGGTCAGCGCGGTGGACAAAGGCCCGTCGCGATAACGCAGGCCGGCGGTCCAGACGCGGTCGTGGTTGGCGGTGGAGAATTGATCGTTGTCGTGCGCCTCGAAGCTGTAGCCCACGCCTGCCTGCCATCCCGCCCAGACGGGCGTGCGATAGATAAAGGCGTTATTGACGCGGCCACCGGTGCCGAAGTCGCCGTCGTTGTAGCCCGACGTGACGGATGCCGACGCGCCGCCCCACGAGGTGCCGAAGGGCGAGGCGATGCCGCCCCAGCTGTCGCTGAGGACCTGCTGGCGGCCCGCGCGCAATTCCCCAAAATCACCCCGCAGGCCCAGATACGCCCAGCGTCCGAACAGCCGGCCTTGCGCCTGCGTGCCGTCCGAAGCGTGAAACCCGCTTTCAAGCCGGAAGAAGGCGCTGTAGCCGTTGCCCAGGTCTTCGACGCCGCGCAGGCCCCAGCGTGACCCGGATTGCGTGCCGTCGCGCATGCCCACATGCGAGCGCGACGCGCTTTCGGCGTTGTCATGCCGGCGTTCAAAGGCCAGGCCCAGATCGATGACGCCATACAGCGTGACGCTGGTGGTGGAAGCGTGGGCCATGCCGCCCGTCAAGGCGGCCAATGCGACGGCCAGCGCACCGCGCTTGATGCTTGCTGCTTTCATGAGTACCCCTGGTTTTATGTTGTGTTGCGTTGGACAAAAGGCTCCCCGGCGGCCGGCCAAAAGGCGGGTCGCTAAGGACGTGGAAAGCGCGTGGAAAGAACGCCGCGTGAACACGACGGCAAGCGCAGAAAAACCCGGAACGCGTTCGCCGTCAGCGGCTAGTCATTAACATCGCAATGACCATGGCGCATTATGGTGAGCGTCGCCGCGTAATCAAATAAGACGACTACGAATATGAGTGTCAGGGGGGCAGCATGAATGTCGTCTTTGCCCTTAAGCAGGACGAAATCAGCGCAAGAAAACAACGACCGTGGCAGACACGGTCGTCAAATCAGGATGCGTTGCGCATCCTGGGTCCGGTGCGAAGCCCCGCGGGGCGGGGCAAGCCCGGCGCCTTACGCGCCGTGCACAACCACCCGGTTCCGTCCTTCCGCCTTGGCCGCATACAGCGCGGCGTCGGCCGCCTGGAAAACCTGCGCGACATCGCCGACAGAGGTGCGCCATTGCGCCACGCCGGCCGACACGGTAACGCCGCCCACGCCGGACACAGGCTGGCCGGCCGTGTGCTTGCGCAGGCGCTCGGCCACGTTGGCCGCTTCTTTCACGCCCACATTCGGCAGCAGCATCAAGAATTCTTCCCCGCCGCTGCGGCAAAGCACGTCTGACGGACGCGAACATTGCCGCATCAGGTCGGCCATGCCGCGTATCACCTCGTCGCCCTTGGGGTGGCCGTATGTATCGTTCACGCGCTTGAAGTGGTCGATGTCCAGCGCCACCACCGTGAAGGGCGTGCCGGCGGTTTGCAGATGGTCCACCGCCTCCTGCATGCCGCGCCGGTTGCGTAGCGCGGTCAGCGGGTCGGTCATATTGGCCTGGTTCAGCTTGCCGATTTTGTCCTGCAGGCTTGAAATGCTGGACATCACCGCGCGCTTGAGCCGTTCCGCCTCGAAGTACCAGGCCCTGACCGACTGCACGCGCTGCATGGCGATGGCCACGTCGTGGTGTTCCACATTGGTGGCCAGTTGCGACAGGGGCAGGGAGATCAGCCGGGCACACCACCAGATGGCCAGCAGGAACGCCACGGCCAGGGGCGCCGCGTAGCCGATCAATGCCCAGATCAGTTCGTATATCGGCTCCAGCGTCACCTCGGCGGGGCGTTGCGCGATGATGCCCCATCCGCTTAGCGGTTCCGGCGCGTAGCCCGCCAGCATGTCCACGCCCTTGGTGTTGACGACGCGTTGCGAGCCCGCTTTGCCTTGGGTGACGGCCGCGACGACCGGATTGCGCATCACGTTTTCGCCGACCCGGGTCGAGTCGACGTGATAGATCAGGTGGCCGTCGCTATCCACCACGAACAGATATGAACCGTCCAGGTAATGATGCTTGCCCAGCAGCTGTTGCAGCGCGCTGTCGTTGCGCAGGTAGATGGTGCCCGCAATGTAGCCCAGGTATTTGCCGTCATTGGAATAGATGGGGTGCGACAGGTTGACCAGCATGTTGCCGGCGACTGACACATACGGCTTGCTGATCAGCGGCTGTCGTGCGCGCAGCGCGGCGCGAGTCCCCGGGCTGTCCAGCCGGGTGCCCAGAAAGTTCCGGAACGTCTGCGTGGTAGCCAGCAGGGTGCCGTCCGCGCTGATGACGCCGACCGAGTTGAAGTCGTTGGCCTGTTCCTGCAAGCGCGCGACTTCGGCGGCCAGCACATCGGGCGCGTCAACCTGCGTTGCCAGGTGCCGCGCGCTGTAGGCCAGCTGCTGTTGAGCCGACTTCAGAAAATTCGTGGTGCTTTCGGCCAGCTTGGCCGCGTAGACCCGGTTGGACTCCAGCGTGTTCGTGATGAGCTGGTCGCGCTGCACCAGGTAGCTGGCGTACAGGGCATTGGCAGTGGCCGCGATGGCGCTAAGGACGGTAAGCGCAAGCACAAGCCCGCGTAGATTGATTCGCATGGAGTTTTGGTTAGGCGGGAATCAGGGAAGGACAATGGGCGACAGGGCAACGACGGCGCGACGGTGACGCGCGATGCGGGTGGCTGGTAGCGCAACCCGAGGTTTACGGCAAAAGCGGCGGGCATCTATAGGGCGTTGAGGTCCGGTTCGTCCAACAGGCGGGCGGCCGGCGAGTGGGCCGCGGCGCCGGCCCGGAAGTAGCCCATGACCGTGGCAACGCTGGCATGGCCGGTCATTGCCATGGTGTCGCCCAGCGGCACGTTCTGCCGGCCCGCTTCGGTGACAAAGCCAGACCGCAGGCTATGCGCCGAAAACTCGCCATCCAGGCCAGCCAGCTTGCAGCGTTCCAGCACGATGTCGCGCACGGCGGCGGCGGCCAGCGGTTCGCCCACGACGTCGCCGCGCCGTACCCGCCGGAAAATCGGGCCCTGGCGGATGCCGCTGGCGGCAAGCCAGGCGTCCAGCGCCTTGGCGGCGGACCCGGTAATGGGCTTTTGGTCGTCCGCACGGCGGGCGCCTGCCTGATTGGTCTTGGATTGGGTCAGGCTATATAGATAGCCGTCCGCCGTGCGGACCACGTTCTCAACGGTGGCCCGCACCACCTCGGATCGCCGGCGGCCGCCGCTGGCCCAGGCGAACAGCAACAGGGCGCGGTCGCGCATGCCCCGCAGCGACGCATCACAGGTGGCCAACATGGCTTGCAAGGGTTCGCGCGTCAGGGCGGCTTTCTTGGCGGGCGCCATGCCCCGGCGGGCATAGGCGCGACGCGTCTTGGCCAGCAATTCGCGTACGGAAGGCGCGCGGCACGGGTTGGGATACCCGTGCAGCTCGTGCGCCTTCGACAGTACCGACAGGCGTTGCAGCAGCGTGTTCAAGCTGGGCGGCCCTGGTCGGCCTTTGGCTTTCAAGCGCACCAGTTCCTGGTCCAACGCCAGGGGCAGCTCCCATTTCAAGCCTTGATCCGTCGCGCGCTGCGCGTGGTCCACCACAAACTGAACGACGGCCGCCTCGGGCAAGGGCAGGGCGAAGCGCTGGCCGTAGCGCAGTTCGAACCAGGCGGTCCAGTAGCGGATCGCCGCCCGGTAGCTGGCCGCCGTGTTGGCGGAACTGCCTTCGCGCATCAGGCCGCGAACGGCGGCGTCCGCCTGGGTATCCAGGGCGTGCGGGTCAAGCAGGGGCAGCGAAGCCAGCAATTTCAACGACATCGGAACGGGCAGGGGCAGCAAACGGGAAAGACTTCAGCACTATACGGAAGCGGGCGGGTTTCGGGCACGACGCGGCCCCTGGCGCGAGCGAAGAGGCGGTTTTTGAGGCTTTTTTGCACCGCTCCCTGCACAGAAGCCTGTCGCCCCGCCATATGTATTTATACATATGTATGCTGTATGATATCTAACGGTACGGCCAAATAGGTCACGATAAGGTTCCATTATCGTGAGTAACTCAGCCGAGACGCCGCGCGAAATGCGGCGATGACAAGGAAATGGCGATGGCCACAGGAATCACCCAAAACGACGTCTGGACCGCTGCGGATGCGCTGCTGTTGGAAGGGGCGCGCCCCACCATCGAGCGCGTACGGCAGAAAATCGGCCGTGGCTCGCCCAACACCGTCAGTCCGCACCTGGAAACCTGGTTTCGCGCCTTGGGCGCCCGCATCAAGGACCCTGGCGCGTTTGCCGCGCCACCCGCCGTGCCCGACCCCATTGCCCAAGCCGCCACCCATTTCTGGGAAGCTGCTTTGGCCGAAGCCCGCGCGCAACAGGCAGATGCTTACCGTGAACGCTGGCAGGAACTGGCGGACGAGGGGGAGCGGCTGGCCGAACAAGCCGAACGATTGCAGCAGCGCGATGCGCAATTGGCGAATCGTGAAAAAGACCTGGAAGAGGGGCTACGGGTGGCAACGGCCCAGCTCGCGGCCACCGAAGAGCGGCTACAGGCCGCCGAACGAGCGGTGCGCCAGCGCGACGAACAACTCAAGCAGGCGCGCGGGCAGTTGCAAGACGCACAAAGCGCGGTGCAGACGCTGCTGACCGAAGCCGAAAAGATGCGAGGCGTGCATGCGCAGGCGTTGGACGCGCTGCAAACGCGCCATGCGGCGCACGAAAAGCGCTGGCTGAACGAATTGGACGCCGAACGCGTCGCCGCAAAGAAGCTGCAATCGCGGCTGGACGAGGCCCAGTTGGCCGCGCAAAAACAGGGGGAGCAACACACGGCGGCATTGCGTCAGGCGCAGGAGGCCAGGGGCATGGCCGAAAAGGCGGCGCAAGACGCGCGGGCGGAAACCATGGCTGGGCAGGCGCGGTACGCCACCACGCAGGCGGCCAGCGAGGCCGCCCAAGCCGCATTGCAGGGCGCGCTGACCTCCGCCCAGGATGCGCTGGCAACGGCCCGGCACAACGAGCAAGCGCTCTTGGCGCGTTTGGCGGCGTCCGACGCGCAAGCGGGAACGCTGCTCGCGCAATTGCAGCAAAAGGACCAGCAACTGGCCGAGCTGACCCGCCATCTGATGGCCGACGCCGCCCAGCTCAAGCGCCCGACCGCGTAGCCTTGGCGACGGACTTGCGAAGACGCTCGTGACGTCTCGCTTTCAGCTACCCGCCACTACCGCCCGGGGTAGGCGCCTTGGAACGGCGTATTGTCCGGTTCGCCGAAGTTCTCCGAATGGTAGTTGGCGTGATCCCGCTGCATGGCCGGCGCGCCTTGCTGGGTCGAACTATAGGAACTGGGCGCGGTGCAGCCGGTCAGCGTCACGGCCAGCAGCGCGGCGGGGATGACGGCAAAAAGGGTCAAGGGCCTCATGGCATACCTCCAAAGAGATGCCGCCACGGGTGCGGCCGCCAGACAATCCGGGGCCGTCGCCACCCAACGTCGGCGGCAAACGGCTGCCTAGCAAGCTGCATTCCCACCCGTGCGATTGCCTCTGTAAGTCAACCTGAATTTGGGATAAATTCCGATAGACGTATCCACGATGCCTCACGGGCATCCGCCCATTCGTAGCGATGCGTCGTCATGCGGGGCGCTTCAGTCGTCCTGCCGGGAGCATCGGGTGAATCCACGTCCAACGGTTGATCTAGCCCGCATTCTGCTTCTGATTGTCATTCTTTCCGCCCTGATGATCGGCAGCCTCTATGTGCTTAGCCCGTTCCTGCCGGGGCTGATCTGGGCGACCACCATCGTGGTGGCGACGTGGCCGGTGCTGCGGGCGGTGCAAGCGCGCTGCGGCGGGCGCCGCTGGGCGGCCACAATCGTCATGCTGCTGATTTTGCTGTTCGTCATCGTGCTGCCGCTGTATCAGGCGATCGCGACGCTGGCAGAGCATAGCGGCGCGATCATGGCGGCCGTCAAGAGCCTGCCCGACTACACCTTGCTGGCGCCGCCCAGCTGGATCAGCAGTGTGCCGGTGGCCGGCCCCAAGCTGGCGCAGGAATGGCAGACCTTGTCCGATGCCGGCGCGGGCGGCCTGCTGGCGCGGCTGGAACCCTATCTGACCATGGCGGCGCGCTGGCTATTGAGCCATGCGGCCATCGTCGGCGTGTTCGTCATGCACATGCTGGTCACCATCGTCATCGCCGGCATTCTTTATAGCCAGGGCGACGCGGCGGCCGAATTCGTCAAGCGATTCTCGAACCGCCTGGCGGGCGAACGCGGCGTTGCGGCGGTACGGCTGGCCGGCGCCGCCGTGCGTGCCGTGGCGCTGGGTATCGTGGTGACGGCCGTGGTGCAATCCGTGCTGGGCGGGGTAGGGCTGTGGATTGCCGGGGTGCCGGCCGCCGGCATCCTGACCGCGCTGATGGTGATGCTGTGCCTGGCGCAACTGGGCCCGTTCCTGCCCATGTTGGGCGGGGTGATCTGGCTGTTCCAAAATGACATGAAGCTGGCCGCCACGTTGCTGCTGATCTGGGCGCTGCTGGTAGCCATGCTGGACAACCTGCTGCGGCCCATACTGATCAAGCGCGGTGTGAACCTGTCTTTGCTGCTGATCTTGTCGGGCGTGCTGGGCGGCATGGTCGCGTTTGGCATCGTTGGCCTGTTCATCGGTCCGGTGATCCTGGCGGTGACCTCGACCTTGCTCAATGCCTGGATCGACGAAGTCCCGCCGCCCGCCACGCCCATCGACATTCCCGCTACGACGGCTGCCGCTGCGCCCGGCGACGTGCTGGCTCGTGCGGGGTCGGCCGGCGAAAAGGCGTAACATCTGCCTGACACGGCGGGCGCTCAGCCCGCTTTTTTGCAACGCCCCGCGCAATACCCCATGACGATGCACCCGCTTTTGTCCTACACAAGCAGTTTTCACCTTCTTCAAACCCCGGCCACGCCCGCCGCCCGGGGGCCGCAACAATGACCGAAAGCGTACGCCTGGCCAAGCGACTGGCCGCGGATCTGTCTTGCTCGCGCGGCGACGCCGAACGGTATATCGAAGGCGGATGGGTGGCCGTGGATGGCAAGACGGTTGAAGAACCCGGCGCGCGCGTGGCCCCCGGCCAGACCGTTGCTCTGTTGCCCGGCGCCAAGCTGGAAGACATCAAGCCCGTGACGGTGCTGGTGCACAAACCGGCCGGCACCTATGCCGACAACGAGCCCGGGTCCGCGCTGGACCTGATCATTCCCAAGAACCTGATGCCCGGCGACCGCTCGGGCCGGCGCTATCTGAAGCGCATGTTCAACGGCCTGAAGCTCGTCACGCCGCTGGAGCGCGCGGCCAGCGGTCTGGTCGTTTACACGCAGGAATACGCGGTGTCGCGCAAGCTGATGGAAGAGGGCAAGCTGGTCGAGCAGGAATACGTGGCGCAAGTCACGGGCAAACTCAGCGACAGCGACCTGGCCCGCCTGCAACGCGGCATGGCTTTTGAAGGCCGCGCCGCCACGCCCATGAAGGTCAGCTGGCAAAACGAAACCCATCTGCGCTTTGCACTGAAGACGCCGCCGCTGGGCTTTATCGAATACGTGTGCGATACCGCCGGCTTGCAGTTGCAGCAGCTACGCCGCATCCGCATCGGCCGGCTGCCGCTGGCGGGCATGGCGGCCGGCCAGTGGCGTTATCGGCTGGACTACGAGCGGTTTTAAGCCGCAGCAAGCACTACTGAACGCACTGAACGCACTGAACGCCCAGCAAGCCACTGCCAGCACTCAGCACAAGCGAACCGCAACCATGACCCTGCCTGGCGTGCCCCCGTTCCCTGCCGATTCCGGACGACGCGGATTTTTGAAACAGGGCGGGGCCCTGTGCCTGTCGGCGTTGGCGCTGGCCGGTTGCGCCGGCCGCGCACCCAGCAGCCGCCACACGGCGACCAATCCGGCCTTGCAACGGCCCACGCCGCCCCCGCCCCCGAATGGCAAGGGCGCGACGCCGGTGCCCGCGTTGCGGCCCGGCGCGCGGGTGGCGATTGTGGCGCCGGCCTCGGCCGCCACCAATGCCAGTGACGATGCGGCCGAATGGCTGGAAGCCCGGGGTTTTGTCGCCCAGGTCATGCCCGCCAGCCGTACCCGCCTGGACCCTCCCTACGAATATCTGGCCGGCAGCGATGCCGACCGCCTGGCCGACCTGCACACGGCCTTTGCCGACCCCGGCGTGGGCGCCGTTTGGTGCCTGCAAGGCGGCTTTGGCTCCTGGCGCCTGCTGAATCATCTGGATTACGGGCTGCTGCGTCGACACGCCAAGCCCTTCATCGGCTATAGCGACATCACCGCGCTGCACCTGGCCATCCAGCGCCATGCTGGCTTTGTGACGTTTCACGGGCCGATGCTGGCGCAGGACCTTTTGGCCGGCAAACGCGAGCCCACGGAATCCAATTTGTGGGCGATGGTCAGCGGGCAGATGGGACCAGGCTCGTGGATCGCGCCCCCGCAAGACGCGCTGCCTACCGAGCTGGTGCCGGGCGTGGCAAGCGGCAGGCTGGTGGGCGGCAACCTGGCGCTGATCGCCGCGCTTACCGGCACCCGCAACGACATCGACACGCGCGACGCTATCCTGTTCATCGAAGACGTCAACGAAGCCATTCCGCGCGTGGACCGCCTGCTGGCGCAATTGGCGGCGGCGGGCAAGTTTGATGGCGTGAAGGGCTTGCTGGTCGGCAATTTCACGCGGCTAGGCGTGCGCATGGACGACGATCAGGCGCAAGGCCTGCTGTACCCGCTGATCCTTGAGCAGTTTCGGGCGCGCAACATACCGATCCTTGGCGCATGGCCCAGCGGCCATGGCGACCCCAATCTGACCCTTCCCCTAGGTGCACAGGTGACGTTGGACACCGCGCGGGGGGCATTGCGGCTGGACCAGGCGGTGGTGGTGTAAGGGCTGGGTTTCGTCCTTACGCATTGCATCGTTAATAGCGCAGAAGTCGACTTTTTGCGCTATTAATGATTCAAACTTTTCGATTGAATGCCTTATTAATCGTGCATTTTCCCCCGCACGGTTCTATTATTGCGTCATGAAAAAGAAGCTAGCCCCCAGTTTCGACGCCGCCGAGGCGCTGGCACGCCTGGGCGCCAACATCCGAACCGCCCGCCTGCGCCGAGCGGAATCCGAAAGCGCGTTGGCCGATCGGCTTGGCGTGTCGCGCGCCACCGTCGCGCGGCTGGAACGCGGCGATGGCGGCGTGTCACTGGCCCTGGCCATTGAAGCGCTGCTGCAATACGGCTACAGCGAGCAGGTATTCGCGTTGGGCGACCCCGAGCAGGATGGCGTGGGCAAGCGCCTGGACGCGCTGCGGCGGCCAAGCCGGGGCAGCGGCGGCGCGCTGCACGCGCATCGCGCCGATCCGTCCAAGCTTTAGGACGCACCCGGGATGGCACGCGCCCGCAAACTCAAATCGGTAGAAAGCGAGCTCTTTGTCTACGTCGACATACGCGGCGAAGCGGTGCTGGCTGGCGTACTGACGCTGGACGACTCATCAGAATCGCTTTTCTTTGCCGAATTCACCTACGTGCAGTCGTATGTGAACGACGCCCGCGCCTTCGCGCTGGACCCCTTGAACCTGCCGCTGATCGACGCCAAGACCACGTTTCGCACCGAGAGCCGCTATGAAACGCTGGGCGCCATTTTCGACGCCGCGCCCGACGCCTGGGGCCGCAATGTGATGCGGGTGGACAAGGCCGGCGCCCGCGTCACGGAAGACGAGGTGCTGCTGCGGGGCCGGGGCATGGGCGTCGGGGCGTTATTCTTCAGCGCGCGCCTGTTGACGCCCAACATGCGCAAAACCTACCGCTTGCCCGAAGTCAGCCAATTGGAATCCCTGGCCGACCTGCTGACCGACATCGACCAGGGCGTCAAGCCCAAGGGCCTGTACCGCGACATCCTGGGCAGTTCGTGGGATATCGGCGGGGCCCGGCCCAAGACCATCGTGCGCGACGAAGCCGGCGAAATGTGGATCGCGAAGTTTCCGCGCCGGGGCGATTCCTATGACCGCCAGCGTATCGAATTCGCCAACCTTCAAATGGCTCGCGCCATCGGCCTGACCGTGCCGGACATCCGGCTGACCGAAACGCATCTGGGCGCGGTGCTGCTGACGCACCGCTTTGACCGCGAGCTGCTGCCGCCGGCGCCAGGCGCTGCGCCGGTCGTGGCCCGCCGCCATTTTCTTAGCGGCGCATCGTTAATCAGCCCGCCCGTGCGCATCGGCAAACGCGATCTGGATGGCCCGGAGGGCAGGGCAACGTATTCCTATGCGCGGCTGGCGGACGTGACGCGCCGCATTTCGTCCAACCCCGTGCAGGACCTGAAAGAGCTATACGCGCGCATGGTGCTGAACGTGGCCGTGCACAACACCGACGACCATCTGAAAAACGTCGGTTTCCTGAAGGACAAGAACGCGCACACCTATCGGCTATCGCCGCTTTTTGACGTGGTGACGCAGGAAGGCTCGGCGCGCCACTACCTGCATATCGGCGAGCACGGGCGCGACAGCACCTTTGGCAACTGCCTGACGCAGTACCGCCGCTTTGGCCTGCGGTCCGAGGCCGCCGCGCAGTCCATCGTGGACGCGGTGCGCAGCGTGGTGGCCGAGCGCCACCGCTATTACGAAGCCGCCGGCATGGCGCCGACGGAGATCGCGCTGGTCGAATCCACCTTGGCGGCGTGGCGCGCCGGGCGGTAAGTGTCAGCCCGCCGTTGGCCCATGCCAATCCACCTGCCGCCCATCCTTAAGCATGCCCTCGTGAAAATCCCGGCTTAGCGCCGCCAGCGTGACGCCACCAAAACGCGCCATCAGCAAGGCTTCGGCTTCTTCAAATGCGCCGTCCAGTGCCTTGTTCACGGCGGCTTCCACCAGGCAGCCCGGCGATTCGCTGCGGTTGCCCATGGCGAAAATCTCCGGCGCGCCCAACGCTTCATAGATGTCACGCAGGGTCACGGCGTTGAAGTCGCATGACAGCGTCCAGCCGCCGCCGTGGCCTTTTTCAGAGCTGACCAACCGCTGGTCGCGCAGCCCCGCCATGATGCGGCGGATGACGACCGGGTTGGTCTGCATCACCCGGCCCAGGTCTTCGGACGTCATCGGGCCGGGCGCCTCGGCCATATGAAGCAGGACGTGAAGCACGCCGGATAGTTTGCTGTCTCTTCTCATGCAACGGATGCTATTGCATGAGAAGCCGCGGGGTCAAACCCGCGCTGCCATCATGCCCGCCTGGCCGTCCATGCGCCCTTGCCGTCAGCGGTCCCGCTCATCGTTTTGCCGTTGACCTGGCCGCTGTAGCGCACCCCGTTGACGGTGAACGAGATGGCGTTGCCATCCATACGCGCGTCCGAAATGTCGTTTGAACCCAGCTTGCCGGACAGCATCTGGTAGCGCTGGGTCAGGCGCAGCGTCTGCCCGTCGACCTCCCATTTACCCTCTACCTTGGCCGGCACGATCCACAGCAGCGCCGTGCAGTAGGTCGAGCATTCTTTGGTGACCGTCTCGGACGCGTCCGGCTCCCAGTCGCCCATGCGGAACGTGTTGGACACCACCCGCGTGCCCGGCTTTAACTGCAACAGCGTCGGGCGCAGCTTTTCATTGATGGTGGACAGCAGGAACATGGTGATGACATCGGCTTTGGACAGGTCCGTCTGGAACAGGTCGGCCGCGACAAACGTGGCCCGGTCGGCCACGCCGGCGCGTTGCGCATTGCGGCGCGACAGTTCCACCAGGTCGGGGTTGTACTCAATACCTTGCGCGGTCAGCCCGCGCTGCGCGGCCGTGATGACGGTGCGGCCATCGCCCGAACCCAGGTCCATCAAGCGGTCCTGCGGCGTCACCTTGGCCATGTCCAGCATCTTGTCCACCAGCGACTGCGGCGTGGGCACCCAGATGACGTCCTTGCCGTCCTGGCCCACGTCCGGCACATAGTCATCCTTGGACGCGCCTTGCGACGCGTTCTGGCCTGCGGGCTTGGCAGCGGGCTGCGCCAGTGCCGACGCCGCGAAGGCAATGGACAGCGCCATGGCGGTGGCGGTGGCAATCAGCCGCAATCGTGACTGGGCCTGGGCATCGGCGGCGGGCGAGCGGCGAACGGAAACGGCTGAGCGGGGTGAGGCTTGCATGATGGCTCCTTGTGGATCGGATGGCGAAAGGTCAGCGGTCAGAGGGCGTAAGTCATCAATCAACCCGGCAAGCGGGCCGGCTTGAGCAGATGCAGCAACGGCACACCTGCCGCCAGCACCGCCAGGCCGATCAGCGCGCCTGCGCCGGCGTACACGGCGCTGGACACCACCAGGCCGGCGCAGGTCAGGCCCAGCAGCAAAGGGGGAAGGGGGTATAGCGGCACGCGGAACGGCCGGGCGCGCTGCGGGTCGCGCTGGCGCAACCGCCACACGGACGCCGCCACCAGCAGCATGAACAGCCAGAACACGGGCGCCGTATAAGCCACCAGCGTCTGCACGCTGTTCTGGCTGAACGCGCCCAAGCCCACCAGCGCCAGCGTGATCGCGCCCTGTACCAGCAGCGCGGCCACCGGCGTTTCATTGCGCGCGCTCCAGCCGGATAGCGCGTGCAGCTTGGGCACGTCGCGGCCCAGCGCGTAATACACCCGTGCCCCGGTAATGATGGTGCCGTTGATGGTGCTCAAGGCCGTGGCGCAGATCGTCAGGCTGAGCAGCGCGGCGGCGTAGGGGCCGGCGGCCAGTTGCATGACGTCGGCGGCCAGCGCAGGGGTATCACGCAAGCCCTGCAAGCCGAAGATCTCCAGCAATGCCAGGTTTGTCAGCACGTAGGCGCCCGTCACCACGGCGGTGCCGATCAGCAGTACCCGGCTCATGTTGCGTCCCGGATCGCGCAGTTCGCCGCTGAGATAAGCGGCTTCGTTCCAGCCGCCGTAAGTCAGCAACACAAACACCATGCCCATGCCCATCAGCCCGGCCGGGTTGCCCACCAACGCCGTTGGGGCGGCCAAGGGCGCCGTGTCGCCGTCCGATGCCGACAAACTGGCCACCAGCACCGCGCTTAGCGCCAGCAGCGTCAACACCGTAAATACCCATTGCAGCCGTTTGGAATAGCGGGTGCCCACCACGTTCAGCGCGGTCAGCGCCACCACGGACATTGCCGCGTGCAAGCCGGGCCCGTGCGCGCCTAGCGGCATCAAGCGTTGGGCGTAGTCGCCATAGATGTAGGCCACGACCGCGATGGCGCCGGTCTGGATCACCGTGCACCGCGCCCAGGCGAACATCAGCCCCACGCGCGCGCCCCAGGCCCGGGTCAGGTACAGGTATTCGCCGCCCGCGCCGGGGTAGGCGGACCCCAGTTCCGCATAGCACAGCGCGCCCACCAGCATCACCAGCCCGCCCGCGCACCACAGCGCGATATACATCGCTTCAGAGGTGGCGTGCTGGGCCACCAGGGGCGGAAAGCCGAAGATGCCGATGCCCACGACCACGCCAATCAGCACGACGGTGGCGTCCATGACGGACAAGCCGGCGGGCGTCACGCCGTCGATGGTCTTGGCGGCGCCGGTCATTGCCTGACCTCCCACGCGTCGCTGGATGTGGGCGAACGCGGCGTCACAACACGCGGGCAGGGCAGGGTCATGGAAACCTCTAGGAAAAGGGGCGGAAGCGGGCTCGTTGAACCCGCCTGACAATTGCCTGAACAAGAATAAATTGCGACTGGACGGTGGCAGAAAAAGTTTCTGCGGGTTTTCCCTTGCGGAGGGGGCTGGGGCGGCGATAGTTGAATTCCGGTGCGTAGAAATCACCTGACAATCCAGGCATAACCCTTTGATTCACCGTAAATAAATGAAGTTGTTGAAGTGAAATAGTTAAAGTAATTTCTAGGGTTGTACCTGGCCTGTACATGGCTGCTTGGCCCGACAATCGTTCTGCTTTTTCTTTGGTTTACGCGCGGGCGCAGGCACGCCACTTGCTGAGAGGGGCGTAAAAAAGAGGAGCTGATCATGGCAACTAGAACCATCTGGAAAGGGGCAATTTCGTTTGGCCTCGTCCATATCCCGGTTGGCCTGCACACCGCGACCACGGACTCCGGCGTGGACTTCGATTGGCTGGACAAGCGCTCGATGGACCCGGTGGGCTACAAGCGCATCAATAAGCGGACCGGCAAGGAAATCGACAGGGACAACATCGTCAAGGGCGTGGAATACGAAGACGGCCAGTACGTCATCCTGTCGCCTGACGAAATCAACGACGCCTATCCGCGCACCACGCAAACCATCGAGATCCAGCAATTTGTGGATGCCGGCGACGTGCCGTTCGTCTACCTGGAGCGCCCCTATTACATCGCCCCCATCAACAAAGGGCAGAAGGTGTACGCCTTGCTGCGCGACACGCTGACCAAGACCGGCAAGATCGGCATCGCCAAGGTGGTGATCCAGACCAAGCAGCATCTGGCCGCGCTGATCCCGTCTGGCGACGCGCTGGTGCTGAACCTGATGCGGTGGGGCGACGAGGTCAAATCCATGGACGACCTGGACCTGCCCAAGGCGGGCTCCAAGGCCATGTCGCCAAGCGCCAGCGAATTGAAAATGGCGCAGATGCTGGTCGAGGATATGGCGGGAAAATGGGACCCCGAGCAATACAAGGACGAGTTCAAGGCCGCCGTCATGGAGCTGGTGGACAAGAAGGTGAAGGCCGGCAAGACCGAAACGGTGATCGAGCCGCAAGAGGAAGCGCCCGCGTACGCGGATAACGTCATCGACCTGACGGAGCTGCTGCAACGCAGCCTGAAGGGTGGGGCAAAGAAGTCCGGCGACACGACCAGGGACGGCAGCAAGGAAAAGCCCGCCGCGAAGAAATCGGCGTCGGGCAAGACGCCATCGAAGACCTCCGCGAAGACCGCCACCAAAGCCTCCGCCAAGACCGCCACAAAGTCGGCCACCAAGTCGGCCTCAAAGAAGACCACCAAGAGCGCGAAGACCTCGACCCGGTCGCGCAAGGCGGCGTGATATGGCCGACAGCCTGAAAACCTATCGTCAAAAGCGCAATTTCCAGGTGACCTCCGAGCCAATGGAGGGCGGGCAGGCCAATGAGGAGGCGCGCGCGTTTGTGATCCAGAAGCACTGGGCCAGCCGGCTGCATTACGACTTTCGGCTGGAGCTGGATGGCGCCATGAAAAGCTGGGCGGTGCCCAAGGGGCCGTGCTTTGATCCGTCGGTCAAGCGCATGGCGGTGCAGGTCGAAGACCACCCCATTGCCTATAACCAGTTTGAAGGCCAGATACCCGAAGGGCAGTACGGCGCCGGCAAAGTCATCATCTGGGACGAGGGCGTGTGGGCCCCCGTGGGCGACGCCCGCAAGGGGTATCGCGAGGGCCACCTGAAGTTCGACCTGCAAGGCAAAAAGATGCAGGGGCGCTGGGCACTGGTGCGCATGAAGGGCAAGGAAAGCGACAAACAGCCGCCGTGGCTGCTGATCAAAGACCGCGACGCCTATGCCCGCCCGGAACGCGAATTCAGCGTGGTCGACGAAATGCCGGACAGCGTGGTGCCGCTGCGTGACAACGCCGCCACCACCCAGCCCGCCGCTCGCCTGCCCGCGCCCGACGCGCAGCAGCCCGGCTCCGACACGGATTCCGCCGCCGACGCCCGGCTGCCAGGCCGCCCGTCCGACCTGCCAGACACGTTCAAGCCCCAATTGGCCACGCTGGTCGAGGGGATGCCGCCCAACCCCGAAGAATGGCTGTACGAATTGAAGTTCGACGGCTACCGGCTGCTGGTGCGCATCGAGGGCGATTCGGTCAGGCTATACACCCGCAACGGCCACGACTGGAGCGCCAAGCTGCCGCACATCGTCCAGGCCTTTGCCAAGCTTCCCGCCAAATGGGCATGGGTGGATGGCGAAGTGGTGGTGCTGAATGAGCAAGGCGTGCCCAGCTTCCAGGCGCTGCAAAACGCGTTCGACAACGACCGCACTGGCGACATCGTCTTTTACGCCTTCGACTTGCCCTATATCGGCTTGCGAGACCTGCGCGACGAACCGCTGACCGTGCGTCGCGACCTGCTCGCGCAGTTGATGGAAACCGCTGACGATGACCACCTGCGCTTTAGCGCGGCCTTCAAGGAAGCGCCGTCGAACCTGGTGGCCTCGGCCTGCAAGATGGGGCTGGAAGGCATCATGGCCAAGCGGCCGTCGGCGCCCTATGTGTCGCGGCGCACGGACAGCTGGCTGAAGATCAAGTGCGCGCAGCGGCAGGAGTTCGTCATCGTTGGGTACACCGCGCCGCAGGGCTCCCGGGAAGGGCTGGGTGCGCTGTTGCTGGCGGTGCATGAAGACGATGGCTCGCTGCGCTATGCGGGCAAGGTCGGCACCGGTTTTGATACCCAGGGCCTGCTTGCCTTGCACAAACAGCTTGCCGCCCTCCAGACCGACAAAAAAACGGTCAGTGGCGCGCAGGCCAGCGGCGTGCAGTGGGTCAAGCCTGAGCTGGTGGCCGAGGTCTCGTTCAGCGAATGGACCAGCGGCGGGCATATCCGCCATTCCGTCTTCCGAGGGCTGCGGCAGGATAAACCCGCCCGCCAGATCACACGCGAGCGGCCGTCGCCCCCGCCCAAGGAGGAGCCGGCGTCCGCATCGGGCAAAAAGACCGCGCGCCAGGCAAAGACAGAGGCAAAGACAAAAGCAAAAGGACAGACAAACACAAAGACAACTGCCGCTCCCGCGCCGGCCCGGACAACGGCGGCGGCGCCCACGCGCGCCAAGCCCGCGCGGCTGACCAACCCGGACCGCGTGATCGACCCGTCCACCAAACTTACCAAGCTGGATCTGGCGCGCTACTACGGGCTGGTGGCCCCGCTGATGCTGGAACATCTGAAGGGCCGCCCCGTGTCTTTCCTGCGCGCGCCCGCCGGCATCGACGGGCAGCTGTTCTTTCAAAAGCACCTGGAAGCCGCGATGCCGGGCGTCAAGCCCTTGCCCCAGCGGCTGGACCCGGATCATCCGCCGTTGCTGGAGGTGCCCACGCCTGAAGCCATCATGTCGGCCGTGCAAATGAACGTGGTGGAATTCCATACCTGGAATGCCGTGAAAACGGCCATCGACAAGCCCGACCGTGTCCTGTTCGACCTGGACCCGGGCGAAGGGGTGAAGTGGGCGACGATGCAGCAGGCCGCCCGGCTGGTGCACACCATGCTGGACGAACTGGGCCTGCAAAGCTGGCTGAAAACCAGCGGCGGCAAGGGCCTGCACGTCGTCGTGCCGCTACGCCGCCAATACGACTGGGACACCATCAAGTCATTCGCGCAAGCCATCGTGGTGCATCTGGCCCGTACGCTGCCGCAGATATTCGTGTCCAAGAGCGGGCCGAAGAATCGCGTGGGCAAGATCTTTGTCGACTACTTGCGCAACGGCTTTGGCGCCACTACCGTGTCGGCCTGGTCGGCGCGCGCCCGGCCCGGCCTGGGCGTGTCGGTGCCCGTGGCATGGGACGAACTGGACAAGCTTTCCAGCGGCGCGCACTGGACCATCAGCAACATTCACGAACGGCTGGATGCCGCCAATGCGCCGTGGGACGACTATGCGCCGCAATCCGTGGGGCAGGCCATGGACGCGCTGGGTTTCAAGCGTGGGGCCTCATGACGAGCGCCGCAAGATTGCCGTCGCAAATCACCCGACTGCTTGGAGAACTGACCGCTCCGGTCGACCCCGGGCCGGCATTGCGCCTGCTGGTACAGGCGGGATATGACCCGCTGCCGCTGCCGGGTGGCGGCGCAACGCTGGCCCGCTGGCAGGCCTTGGCCGCGGTGGCCGCCGTCGACCTGAGCCTGGTCAAATTGGTTGAAGGTCACACTGATGCGTTGGCGATTCTGGCCGAATTGAACGCAGCGGACCTCGCCGCGCCGGACAGTATCTGGGGCGTGTGGTGCGCCGAACCGCCGGACTTCCGTGTCAGCCTGCATGGTGGGGCTGAGGGCGGGAACCCCCACACCCTCGACCCCTACACCACCGCGTGCCTGCGCGGCGTGAAAGCCTGGTGTTCCGGCGCGGCCACGGTCAGCCACGCCCTGGTCAGCGCGTGGGACGAGGCCGGCCGGCCCTGCCTGGCCGCCGTGTCGATGGATCAGCCTGGCGTTACCGTCACCGAAGAAGGCTGGCAAGCCGTGGGCATGCGCGCATCGGCCAGCGTGAACGTGGTGTTCAACAACGCCGTCTGTGTGCCGGTGGGCGCGCCCGGCGCGTACGTGGACAGACCCGGCTTCCAGCACGGTGGCGCGGGTGTGGCGGCGTGCTGGTATGGCGCGCTGACGCGGATTGCCGCCGCCGTCCAGGCGGCAACGCCGGCGCAGTCCGTCGACCCGCACCGCTTGGCGCATCTAGGCGCGATCGACGTCGCGCTGGACCAGGCGCGTGCCGTCCTGCGCGAGACCGCCGCCGCCATCGATGCGAACCCCCATGACGCGTGCTCGCTGGCCTGTGGCCGCGCGCGGCTGGCGGTGGAAGCCGCCGCCACCGAGGTCATCACCCGGGCAGGGCGGGCCTTGGGCGCCGGGCCGTTGTGCCGCGATGCCGGCTTTGCCCAGGTGATGGCGGACCTGCCGGTGTTCATCCGGCAAAGCCACGCCGAACGCGACCAGGCCGCGCTGGGCCAAATCGTGCGCACGGAGCAGACACCATGGCAGTTGTAGGCGTGGACCATTTCGAGGCCCTGTACCGGCAGCATCCCGACCCCTGGCGCATTGCCAGCGCCTGGTACGAACGGCGCAAGCGCGCATTGCTGCTGGCCTCGCTGGGCCGCGAGCAATACGCGCATGCCTTCGAGCCGGGCTGTGGCAACGGTGACCTGACCCTGCCGCTGGCTGGCCGGTGCGGGCAGGTATGCGCCGTGGATTTTGCCGGCACCGCCATCGAACGATGCCGTGCACGCATCCAGGAGCAGGGTATGGCCCACGTCGAGGCGCTGGCGCTGGAACTGCCCCGCCAATGGCCACCCGTGCCTGAAGGCGGCTTCGACCTCATCATCGTGTCCGAACTGGGGTACTACCTTGACGACTCCGCCCTGGCGGCGTTCTTGCAAGGCATCGACGGTTGCCTCGCCCCCGGCGGGGAACTGGTCGCCTGCCATTTGCGGCTTGACTTCGACGACCGCCAGCAGGGCACCGACGCCTTGCACCAGGCGCTGGGCGCGTTGCCCGGCATGAGCCCGCTGTTCGAACACCGGGAAGACGTTTTCCTGATGAACGGCTGGCAACGACAGCAAAAGGATGACGCATGATCGGTATCTGTATTCCGGCGCATAACGAAGAGCAGCACATCGACGCCTGTGTGCAGGCCGTGCTGCGCGCGGCGCAGCACCCTGAACTGCGTGCCGAGGCGGTGCGCATCGTTGTGGTGCTGGACCACTGCGTAGACGGCACGGCCGACCGGCTGCGCCACCATCCCGTGCATTGCCTGGCAATTGACGCGCGTAACGTTGGCGTGGCGCGTGCCCGGGGCGCCCGCCACCTGCTGCGCGCGGGCGCGCGGTGGCTGGCGTTTACCGACGCGGATACCCGCGTGTCGCCACGCTGGCTGGTGGATCAGTTGTCATTGAATGCAGAGGTGGTTTGCGGCACGGTCGGCGTGTCCGGCTGGAGCGAACACGGCGAGCATGCGCAGCGCGCGCGACACGCATTTGAAAGGGCTTATCAGGATAAGGATGGCCACCGCCATGTGCACGGCGCCAACCTGGGCGTGGCCGCGCGGGCGTACCGACGCATTGGGGGCTTTGATGCGCTGCCGTGCAGCGAAGACCAGGCCTTGGTAGACCGATTGCAGCAGGGTGGGGCGCGCATCGCCTGGTCAAACCTGCCTCGCGTCATGACCAGTGCACGCCCGCACTCGCGTGTGGACGGCGGCTTTGCCAGTGCGCTGCGCGGCGGCTGGGGCGCGGGCGACAGCACCGGCTAGCGCCACGCACCCGCATCGCCGCTCACGTCACCATGGCGCCATCGACATCGCCACGGACAGAACGACAACCAGTACCAGGAACAGCAGGATGTGCTTCGTGCGCATAAGACCTCTTGAAGTATCGTGACAAAGACAGACAACCCCGTTATCAGCACAACTCATGCCCGGAGGCGTTCGATGCAAGACGTCGTGCAACTACGGCCTGAAGGCCTGTACTGTCCGGCTGGCCGGTTTTATATCGACCCCTGGCGGCCGGTGGACACCGCCGTGTTGACGCACGGCCACGGCGACCACGCCCGCGCGGGCATGGGCTGCTATCACACCAGCGCGCAGGGTTTACCGATTCTGCAATGGCGGTTGGGGCAGCAGGATTACCGCGTGCATGAATACGGCGAAACCTTCACGCTGGGCAACGCCCGCGTGTCCTTGCATTCGGCGGGGCACGTGCTGGGCTCGGCCCAGGTGCGCATCGAAGTCGACGGCCAGGTGTGGGTGGTGTCGGGCGACTACAAGCGCCAGCCCGACCCCACGTGCGCGCCATTCGAAGTCGTGCCCTGCGACACGTTCATCACCGAAGCCACCTTCGGCCTGCCTATCTACCGGTGGCCCGATACGTCCGACGTGGCGCGCGACATCGTCCAATGGCGCGACCATTGCGCGGCCCGTGGCGAGGCCGCCATCCTGTATTGCTACGCGCTGGGCAAGGCGCAGCGCGTGTTGGCGGAGCTGGCCCCATGGATCGACCGGCCCGTCTACCTGCACGGCGCCATCGCGGCCGGGGTCGACGTGTACCGCCAAGCCGGCATCGCCATGGCAGACACGCGCCTGGTGATTGACGCAAGCGGTACGCGCGCCGCACCCGCGCAGGCGGGGGTCGCGGCAGCCGATGCTGCGGCAGCCGACGCTGCGGCAGCCGACGCTGACGCAATCACCGACGTGGCCGACGTCGCCAGATCCGGCTTTGCCGGTGAACTGATCCTGGCGCCGCCGTCCGCCGCTGGCAGCAGCTGGCTGCGGCGCTTTCGCAAGGCGCAGCATGGGTTTGCGTCCGGCTGGATGCGGCTGCGCGGCAACCGTCGGCGGCGCAACATGGACCGGGGCTTTGTCGTGTCGGACCACGCCGACTGGCCGGCCTTGCTGCGTACCATCCGCGAGACCGGCGCGCGCCGCGTCATTGCCACCCATGGCGACACGGACGCACTGGTTCGCATCCTGAACGAAACCGGTACGGCGGCCGAAACCCTGGCCACCCAGTACGGCGAAGATGACTAACACGGCGAAGCCCACCCCCAGGAGGCCAACCCCGGCATGAAGCGATTTGCAGCGCTGTATCAGGAACTGGACCGTAGTACCGCCACCTTGGACAAGCGGGCGGCGCTGGTCACGTATTTTCGCGACGCACCGCCGCGCGACGCCGTATGGGCGCTGTACCTGCTGGCGGGCGGCAAGATCACCAGCGCGCGACGCAAGATCGCGGGGTCGGCCGAATTGCGCGCGTGGATCTCTGCCGCCTCGGATACCCCGGCGTGGCTGGTGGACGCTAGCTACGACCAGGTCGGTGATCTGGCGGAAACGCTGGCCTTGTTGATGCCCGACCCGGACCCCGCCCATGCCGACCCCGAGCGCGGCCTGGCCGACTGGATCGAAGAAGTGCTGCTGCCCATCGCCAACCGCGACGAGTCCGAACGCCGCGACATCATCGTGGCCGCCTGGCGCGGCATGGGGTTGTCGGAAAGGCTGGTGTTCAACAAGATGCTGACCGGCGCGCTACGGGTCGGCGTGTCGCAACGCATGGTGCAGCAGGCGCTGGCCGAAATGTCGGGGGTGCCCATCGCCCGGATCGCGCAGCGCATGCTGGGCACATGGACGCCCAGCCCGGCGTTCCTGCGCGATCTGCTCAGCGCCGAGGCGCTGCCCGGCGACCGCCAGCAGCCGTACCCGTTCTTCCTGGCCTCGCCCCTGGAATCGGACCCGGCCACGCTCGGCACCATCGACGACTGGTTGATCGAATGGAAGTGGGACGGCATCCGCGCCCAGCTCATTCGCCGCCATGGCGAAGTGGCGCTGTGGTCGCGCGGGGAAGAGCGGCTGGACGGAAGGTTCCCCGAAGTGGAGGCCGCCGCGCACGCCTTGCGTGTGGACTGCGTGCTGGACGGCGAACTGCTGGCCTGGCAGGAAGACGCCGCCGGCCCGATGCCGTTTTCCGCATTGCAAACCCGCATCCAGCGGCTTAAGCCCGGCCCCAAGTGGCTGGCGGAAGCGCCCGTGCGCATGCTGGCTTATGACCTGCTGGAGCTGGACGGCGCCGACCTGCGCGAGCGGCCCCAGTCGGAACGCCGCGCCATGCTGGAAACGCTGCTGCGGCAACACCCCGACCCGCGCCTGTCCTTATCGCCGGCGGTGTCGCCCGCCAGTTGGGAGGCGGCCGCCGCCTTGCGCAGGGAATCGCGCGAACGCGATGTGGAAGGCTTCATGCTGAAACGGGCGTCGGCCCCGTACCAAAGCGGGCGCCGGCGCGGCGACTGGTGGAAGTGGAAGATTGACCCGCTGACCATCGACGCCGTCCTGCTGTACGCCCAATCGGGCCATGGCCGCCGCAGCACGCTGTACACCGACTACACCTTCGGCCTGTGGCAGGGCGATGCGCTGGTGCCCATCGCCAAGGCCTACTCGGGCCTGGACGACAAGGAAATCCTGGAGCTGGACCGCTGGCTGCGCGCGCACACGCGCGAACGCTTTGGCCCCGTGCGCTCGGTGGACCCGGTGCAGGTATTTGAACTGGGGTTTGAAGGCGTCAACTTGTCCAAGCGCCATAAATCGGGCGTGGCGGTGCGCTTTCCGCGCATCCTCCGATGGCGGCGCGATAAGCCCGCGGATCAGGCCGACCAGCTGGACACGCTGAAGGCGCTGGCGCGATGACGGCACCCCCGCGCGGCTGGGACGCGCCGCTGTCGGCCTGGTTCAAAGCGCGCGGCTGGCGCCCGGCGGCTTTTCAGAAAGAGACCTGGAAGCGTTACCTGGCAGGGGAATCCGGCCTGTTGCATACCCCCACCGGCAGCGGCAAGACGCTGGCGGCGTTTGGCGGGCCGATGCTGCAAGCGCTGGCCGATCGGGCCGGTGCCACACCCACGGCCGGCGCGGGGCCGCGCGTGCTGTGGGTGACGCCGCTGCGGGCGCTGGCCACCGACACGGCGCGCGCCCTGGCCGACACGGTGGCGGACCTGAACCTGGGCTGGACGGTGGCCTTGCGTACCGGCGACGCCAGCGCCCGCGACAAACGGCTGGCGCGCCAGGGCAAGGCCGATGTGCTGGTCATCACCCCCGAATCCCTGGCGCTGCTGTTGTCGTACGCGGACGCGTCGTCGCGCTTTCGGGCGCTGCGGTGCATCGTGGTGGATGAATGGCACGAGCTGCTGGGCAACAAGCGCGGCGTGTTGTTGCAGCTGTGTTTGGCGCGCCTGCGGCGCCTGTCGCCCGACGTGCGCATGTGGGGCCTGTCCGCCACGCTGGGCAATCTGAACGAAGCCCGCGACGTGTTGTTGCCGCATCAGCCGAACAGCGCGGTGGTGTCCGGCGCACGGCCGCGCAAGGTGACGCTGTCCACCTTGCTGCCCGAGCGCAGCGGCGCGTTGCCGTGGGCCGGGCATCTGGGCCTGTCGCAACTGGCGCGCGTGTACAAGCGCCTGTTCGACGTGCGCGCCAGCCTGCTGTTCACCAACACCCGCGCGCAGGCCGAGCTATGGCATCGTGCGCTGGAATCGATCTGGCCCGAAGACCCGGCCACGCTGGCGCTGCACCACGGCTCGCTGGACCCCAAGCTGCGCACCCGCGCGGAACAGGGCCTGCGCGACGGCAGCATCCGCTGCGTGGTGGCCACGTCCAGCCTGGACTTGGGCGTGGATTTTCCGGCGGTGGATCAGGTCTTGCAGGTGGGCAGCCCCAAAGGCGTGGCCCGGCTGCTGCAACGGGCCGGCCGCGCCAAGCACCGGCCCGGCGAATCCGGCCATGTGGTGTGCGTGCCGGCGCAGGCGCTGGAACTGGTCGAATACGCTGCCGCCCGCCAGGCCATCGCGCGCGGCGATATCGAGTCGCGACCCCCGCCGCGTGGCAGTCTTGACGTGCTGGCCCAGCACGCCGTCACGCTGGCATTGGGCGGCGGTTTCCAGGCGGACGCACTGTACGAAGAGGTGCGCGGCACGCACGCCTATGCCGCCCTGGACGCGCCCACTTGGCAGGCTGTGCTGGACTTCATCGTGCAGGGCGGCCGCGCCTTATCGAACTACCCGGAATTTCGCCGCGTGGAAAAGGACGACGACGGCTGCTACCGCGTGCACGACCGCCGCATCGCGCTGCGCCATCGGCTGTCCATCGGCACCATCACGGCCGACGGCGCGGTGTCGGTGAAGTACCTGCGCGGCGGCAGCCTGGGGTCGGTGGAAGAGGGCTTTCTGGCCCGGCTGCGCCCCGGCGACCGCTTCCAGTTCGCCGGCCGCACGCTGGAGCTTGCGCGGCTGGAAGGCATGACGGCCTACGTGCGGCGTGCCAAGGGCGGCGACGGGCCGGTGGCCACGTGGCAGGGCGGGCGCATGCCGCTGTCCACCCAGCTGGCGCGCGAAGTGCAAAGCCTGTATGCCGATCCCGGCGATCACCCCGAAATGCGCGCCGTTGAGCCGCTGCTGCGCATCCAGCGCCAGGCCAGTGCGCTGCCGGCACCGGGCCGCCTGCTGGCCGAACAGATTGCCACGCGGCGCGGCATGCATCTGTTCCTGTTCCCGTTCGCGGGCCGCGCCGTGCACGAAGGCATGGCTGCCATGATGGCGCTGCGCTGGGGCCGGCGCCATCCCAATACCTTTTCCTATACGGTCAATGACTACGGGCTGATGCTGACGCTGGCCGAGCCCGCGCTGCTGGACGACGCCTTGCTGCGCCAATTGCTCAGCCCCGAACACATGGCCGCTGATTTGCGCGACGGCGTGAACTTGGGCGAACTGGCGCGGCGACAGTTCCGCGAGATTGCGCGCGTGGCCGGATTGCTGACGCCGTCGCTGCCGGGCAGGGCCGCCCGTTCGTTGCGCCAGGTGCAGGCGTCCAGCGGCCTGCTGTACGACGTGCTGCGCCGCTACGATCCCGACCATCTTTTGCTGGCGCAGGCCGAACGCGAGGTGTTCGACAACCAGCTGGAAGCGCCCCGGCTGATGGCGGCGTTGCAAGATTGCCAGACGCGCGCGCTGGACCTCTGCACGCCCCGCGCGCTGACGCCACTGTCGTTTCCGCTGTGGACCGAAAGCCTGCGCGGGCAGCTCAGTACCGAAACCTGGCAGGCCCGGGTCAAGCGCGCCGCCGCCCAACTAGAGAAACGCTATGCCCGAATTGCAGGATGACCCGTCGGCGCACGCCTTGCCCACGACGCTGGCCGGCGAGCCGGTGCTGCTGCTGGGCGAGCGCGCGTTGTATTGGCCGGCGCGCGCGCGGCTGGTCATCGCCGACCTGCATCTGGGCAAGGGCCACGTGTTTCGGCAGGCCGGTATCGCCGTGCCGCGCGGTGCCACGCAGGCCGACCTGGACCGGCTGACGCGCCTGGTCCACGACACAGGCGCGGAGCAGTTGTGGATTGTGGGGGATGTGCTGCATGGGCAGATGTCGCAGGCCGATTGGCGTGTGGACTGGGCGCAATGGCGGCGCGCCCACGCGGGGCTGGACGTGGCGGTGCTGATCGGCAATCACGACCGCGCCCTGGAGGGCGATGCGCTGGGCATGCGACAACTGGGCGACGAGCAGGCCGACGGCCCGTTTCTGTTCCGGCACTTGCCCAAGCCCGACGCGCAAGGCCGTCATGTGATCGCGGGCCACGTGCATCCCAAAACCCGATTGCCCGGCGTGCCCCGCCATTGGCCCGCATTCTGGCTGCAAGCGGGTGTCACCGTGCTGCCGGCGTTCTCGGATTTCACAGGGGGCCACGCCGTGTCCGTGCAAGCGGGGCAGACGGGGCGGACGGGGCAAGGCGGACAGCAATTGGCCGCCTGCGTCCACGGCAGCGTGGTGCCGATAGGCTGGACGCCACCACGCGCGTAGTCCAGTGGTGTAGTCCAGTCGCGTGGCCCACTCGCGGAGCCCACTCGCGGAGCCCACTCGCGGAGCCCCGTCGCGTCGTGCCGTCGCGTATCCCCCCGGCCGACCCGGCACTTATTACCGCCGTTGTAAGAAGTGCAGGGCAGGGTAGCCGCGCCAAAAACCGGCCGGCCTCGGCAGCCGAAACGGACCCGGTGCCCCCCGCAACGCATGTTGCCCCGCTGCGCGGCACACCACTTGCTGCGTACCCGGCAGGCGCCCGCACGGGCCACACCCCGGTTCGTGCGAGGCAGGACCCACCTTCACAGGAGACTCACAATGAACCGTGACCCCAGGTACACGCCCCGGTATGACGATGACTTCGAACGCGATCCGGGCGCCGACGCCGGGCGGGGTGATCCGTACCGGCAGGCCCACCAGCGCGGGCGCTCGCAGGGCGACCCATATCGTGATCCCAATCGTGACCCCTATCGCAATCCCGGCTCGCAAGGCCAAGGGCGGGGCAACCGGGGCGCGGGCGACCAAGAACCCTGGCACGACCCCGCGCCCTCGTACGGCTACCAGGGCGAGGGCAATCGGCCCGCGCCCGGTGCACGCGAGTCGCGCGGCGGCCTGCGCAGCCGCAGCGCCGACCCCGGCCAAAGCAGCTACGGCGGGTTTCGCAACGAAGACCCGTCCTACCAGCGTGAACAGGTCTATGGCTCGCGCAACCCGTCCTACTCCGGCCCCACGTCGTATGGCGATGAAGAAGGCGGCTACTACGGCGACCGCCCGCGTTGGGGCGACGAGACCGGCGTGTCCTTCGAAACCGCTGAACGCGGCGGCTACAACCGGGGGCCCACCGCCTGGCGCGACCGGGGCTCGTTTCGCACCGACCCCAAGGGCTACACCCGGTCCGACGAGCGCGTGCGCGAAAACGTCTGCGAATACCTGGCGCACAGCGGTCTGGACGTCAGCGACGTGTCGGTCAGCGTGACCGATGGCCGCGTCACGTTGGAAGGCACCGCGCCGGACCGCCGCACCAAGCACCGCATTGAAGACTGCACCGACGCGTGCGCGGGCGTGCAAGACGTCGACAACCGCATCCGCATCGCGGGCAAGGGCGGCGCCGGGGAATCAACCGCCACCGGCGACACCGCCATTGGCGGCGGCCGGGAATAACGGCGCCACGCCATGAACGCCGAGCCCACCCCCACCCACGGCGCTGACGGGGACATCGACCCCGATCAGCAGCCCCGCGCGCTGGACGACTGCCGGCGCTGCGGGCTGTGGCGCAACGCCACGCAGGCGGTGGGGGGCGAAGGCGGACGCCGCGCAAGCATCATGCTGGTCGGCGAACAACCCGGCGACAAAGAAGACCTGGCCGGGCTACCTTTCGTTGGCCCGGCCGGCGCCTTGCTGGACAAGGCCTTGGCCGAAGCCGGGGTAGAGCGCCAGGCCGTCTATGTGACCAACGCCGTGAAGCACTTCAAATGGCAGCTGCGCGGCAAGCGCCGCATGCACAAGTCGCCCGCGCAGGTCGAGATTCGCGCCTGTTCGTACTGGCTGGATCAAGAGCTGGACGACATCCGGCCCAGCGTCATCGTGGCGCTGGGCGCAACGGCCCTGGGCGCCGTCATGCAGGACGCCAAGCGCACGTTGAAGGACGCGATGGGTCACGTGATGACGCGCGGCAACAGCCGGGTGCTGGCCACCTACCATCCGTCATTTGCGCTGCGCAGCCCCAGCCACGACAGCCGGGACGCCGCCTACCAGGCGATCGTCAAGGCGCTGGCGCGCGCCAAGCGGCTGGCCGACGAAGGCGGGTAGCGCAGCGGCCGGCACAAGCCATACGCGCCAAGCAATCAGCGCCAAGCCACCATCGCCACACTACCGGCGCCAAACTATCAGCGACAAGCAACCCGCCACAAGCCACCCGCGACAAGTAACAACCCATCTGCCTAGCCCTAACGATCAAGGAGGATCGATCCCATGAAATTCACCAAAGCCACCGGTGCGCACACGCAAGGCGACGCTGTCCTGTTCAACATGGAAACGGCCGGCGTCACGCGGCAATTCGAGATCTCGGGCGACGTCTTGCGGCGCCGCTTCGGCGCGGCGGACGACACCGCCACCGAACTGCTGCACGCGTTCGAAAACGCCGCCCAGGCGCTGCAAGACGCCGCCCAACGCGCAAAGGGGGTGCCCGCCGACGGCCCCATCCAGTTGGGCGAGGGCGATTTCGCCTGACGGACTCGCGGCGACGGCGGGCAAACATGGACATCCAGGCACCACCGAACGCGCCGTCGATCTGGGTGATCGGCGACGTGCACGGCTGCGTGGATTCACTGGACGCCTTGCTGGCACGCCCCGAGATCGCCGATGACCCGCATTGCCGCCTGTGGTTCGTGGGCGACTTGATCAACCGGGGTCCGGATTCCGCCGCCACATTGCGGCGCGTCATGGCGCTGGGCGAACGGGCCACAGTGGTACTGGGCAATCATGACCTGCGCGCGCTGGGGATTGCTGCCGGCTGCATCCGCCCCGGGCGGCGCGACACATTGGATGAGCTGTTCGCCTCACCCGACGCGCACGAGCTGCTGCACTGGCTGCGTCAGCGGCCCCTGATGCACGTGGAAGCCGGCCACGTGCTGGTGCACGCCGGCATCTACCCCAGCTGGGACGTGCGCACCGCCCAGGCGCTGGCGGATGAAGCGCAGGCGCCGCTACGCGGAGATCGCTGGCGGGCCGTCATGCACGCATTGCACGGCGGCTCGCCGCGCGCCTGGTCGCCAAAACTGCATGGCGACTCGCGGCTGCGGTTCATCGTAGGCGCGTTCACGCGCATGCGGCTGTGCTCGCGCGATGGGGCCATGGCGCTGGGCGCCAAAGCCACCCCGGGCCATTGGCCGCAAGGCACCTTGCCGTGGTTCGACGTGCCCGGGCGGGCCTGCGTCGACACCCCCATCCTGTTCGGCCATTGGGCCACGCTAGGGTTATTGGTACGACGTGACGTCACCTGCCTGGACACCGGCTGCGTGACGGGAGGCGTGCTGACGGCGCTGCGCGTGGCCGACCGAAAGTTGTTGCAGGTGGGGGCGGAAGCGTTGCAAGTCTAAGCCGCCGCGTGCCCGCTATTCAACGCTATTCAACATTGGACAGGGTCTGTAAAAACGCCGCGATGTCGCGCGCGTCCTGTTCGCGCAGGCCCAGGGCCGGCATGGCAGTGCCCGGCTTGATACGTTGCGGGTCCATCAACCACTGCTGCATGGAGTCAGGCGAATTCGGCACAACGCCGGCGATGCGCGAACGGTCCGCCATGCCATCCAGCGACGGGCCAACATAGTGGCGCGCACCCGGCACGCCGGGGATGGCGTGGCAGGTCACGCACAGATACTGCTGCAACGCATCGCGCCCGGCCTTGGCGTCGCCCAGGCGCCTGTCGCCTGCGCGCACGTCGCCTGCGCGCATGTCGCCCGCGGGCATGTTGCCTACGCCCATTTCGCCTGCGCCCATTTCGCCCACGCGCCTGTCGCCTGCGCGCACGCCGCTTGGCCGCGCCTCTGTAGGCGCAATCGACGCGGAGGACGCCGCGCCCGAAGCCGGGTCACCGGACGGCGCAGCGTCGCGATATTGCTGCGCCGATAGCGTCGGCAACACCCGCAGGTATGCCACCACGTCCCAAATCTGCTCGTCCGTCATGCGGTACTGCCAGGCGGGCATGCCGGTCATCTTGATGCCCTGGCGAATGATCCAGAAGACCTCGGCCGCCGGACGCTCCCGAGCGCTGGTCACCAGCGGCGGGGGCGGGGGATTCAGCCCCAGCGCATAGGGTTCGGGCGCCTGGCCCGGCCCACCGTGGCACTGCGCGCAATGCGCGCGGTACAGCGCATCGCCGCGCCGTATGCGCTGCGGGCTGTCCAGGTCCGGGACCTTGATATCCGCCGACCGCAACTTCACCGACCGCGTGGACGCCACGTCCAGCAGGGCATAGACGGGCATGGTGTGCGGGCCGGTGGCGCTGACGTCATACCAGCCGAAGTAGACAACCGCGCTGCCGACCGCCGCGCCCGCAACCGCCAACGCGGCGACACACCAGGCAGCGATACGTGGCCAGCGTCTCATTGCGCCTCCTGTCCCTTGGGCAAGCTCAGCAAGAACGCCGCAATGTCTTGGGCCTCGGCCTGGCTCAAGCCGACGTTCGGCATGGCGGTGCGCGGATTGATGGCGGGTGGGTCCATCAACCAGCGGACCAGATTGGCCGGCGTATTGGGCAGGAGCCCAGTCAAGTAGGCCTGCCGCCCCAGATTGTCCAGGGGCGGCCCCACGGCGGATGCCGGACCGCGCACCGTCGGCACGGCGTGGCAGGCCAGGCAACCGTGGTTGGACACCAGCTGCCGCCCGCGCGCCGCGTTGGCAGTGCTGGGCAGGGCGTCAGCGGACAGGTTCTGCGCCAATGGCGGACGCTCGTCCCCGCACGCCGCCAGCAACGACAGCGCGGCGGCGCCAAGCAGGATGAGGGGAGGGCGAGCGGTAAGGCGCAAGAGGGTCTGACGTCCAGCGGCTGAGATACCTGCCGAGCGCCAGCAAGTGTCGTGCCGCCCGACGCTGACCTCGCGCGCTCACCGCGTTCGGCAGCGTGAAAATACAACGCGTTGCAAGGCCCCGGGGTATGCCACAGGCTGCCCAGGTATGCCACGTGCTGACGCGCGGCATGGCCGCCATCCTTTCCTACGTGCTTGCCACCGCGCAGGCGGATTCCGCCGGGACGCGCTTGCCCGCTGCAATTTCGCGCGGGCCGGCGGGCGACGGCGCGCATGTCATTGCCGACATCAGCCAAGTCCTGTTCATCGGCGCCACGGCGATTTTTGTGGTGGTGTTCGCGTTGGTGGCCGTGGCGCTGTTTGGCTCGGCCGCCGCGCGTCGGCGTCTGTCCAGCCCTGCACTGATCGTTGGCGCGGGCATTGCGTTTCCCGTGGTCGCGCTGACCGCGTTGCTGGTCTACGTGTTGAGCACGGGGCCTTCCATGGCCGGCGACGGCGCCAAGCCTGCGGTGCGCATCGCCGTCAAGGGCGAACTCTGGTGGTGGCGGGTGCGCTACCACGACGCGTCGGGCGCCGTCTTGTTCGACACCGCCAACGACATTCGCATACCCGTTGGCGCATGGGTTGAGTTCGAGCTGAGTTCCGACAACGTCATCCACAGCTTCTGGGTGCCCGAACTGGCGGGCAAGCTGGACATGATTCCCGGCCGCGTGAACCGCCTGCGGGTACGCGCGCAGGCGGCAGGCACGTTTACCGGGCAATGCGCCGAATATTGCGGCGCGCAACACGCCAACATGAAGTTCAACGTGGTGGCATTGGAACCCGACGCGTACCAAGCATGGCAAGACGCACAGGTGCGGCCGGCTGAGGTGCGGCCGGCTCAGGTGCGGCCGGCTGAGGTTCGGCCGGCTGAGGTGCGGCCGGCTGAGGCGCCGCCAGCCCAGGCGTCCGCGCCCACGCTGCATCAGGGCGCGCAAGTCTTCCAGCAAGCGTGCGCGCAATGCCACACCGTGCGCGGCACGGCGGCCCGGGGCACGCTGGGCCCAGACCTGACCCACGTAGGCAGCCGCCTGTCGCTGGCAGCCGGTGTGCTGCCTAACAACGTAGGCGCGCTGGCCGGGTGGATCGCCGACAGCCAACACATCAAACCGGGCAACCCCATGCCGTCCTTCAACCAACTGCCAGGCGAAGATCTGCGCGCCGTGGCCCGCTACCTGGAAAGCCTGAAGTGAGCGAAACCGCCCAGCCCCCCGCGACCGCCACCCCACAAGCGCCACCCGTAGGCGCCTTGTTGACGCCCAAGCTGCCCAATCCTTCGCCGCGCCCGAAGGACGAAGAGGGCGCGCTGTTGCGGGCGTGGTGGCGGCCCAGTGGCTGGCGCCTGGTTACCGTGGTCGACAACGCGTCGATCGGCTTGCTTTATATCGCCACGGCCTTTCTGTTCTTTCTGTTGGCCGGCGTACTGGCGCTATTGATGCGCACGCAATTGGCCGCACCCGATAGCCACCTGATCGGGCACGCGCTGTACAACCAGCTGTTCACCATGCACGGCACCGTGATGATGTTCCTGTTCGCCGTGCCCGCCGTGGAAGCCATCGCCGTATTGTTGTTGCCCAACATGCTGGGCGCGCGCGACCTGCCGTTTCCCCGGCTGTCGGCCTATGCCTACTGGGCCTATGCGGTGGGCGGGCTGGTGTTTTTTTGCAGCATCTTCTTTGGCCTGGCGCCCGACGGCGGCTGGTTCATGTACCCCCCGCTGACCGGCTCGCAATATTCGCCCGCCATGAACGCGGACTTGTGGCTGCTGGGCATCGGCTTCATCGAAATATCGGCCATCGCGGGGGCCATCGAACTGGCCGTGGGTATTCTGCGCACGCGTGCGCCGGGCATGAGCCTGGACAAGATGCCGATCTTTGCGTGGGTGATGCTGGTGTTTTGCGGCATGGTCATCATTGCGTTTCCCGCGGTCATCGTGGCCACGGCGCTGCTGGAACTGGAACGCGCCTTCGACATGCCGTTCTTCATCACGCAACGCGGCGGCGACCCCTTGCTGTGGCAGCACTTGTTCTGGTTCTTTGGCCACCCCGAGGTCTACATCATCTTCCTGCCCGCCGCCGGCATGGTGTCGATGATGGTGCCCGCCATGACGGGCGTGCCGCTGGTGGGCTACCGCTGGGTGGTCATGGCGGTGGTGGGCACCGGGTTTATCAGCTTCGGCCTGTGGGTGCACCACATGTTCGCCACCGGCATCCCGGCGCTGTCGCTAAGCTTTGCGTCGGCGGCAAGCATGGCCGTGTCGGTGCCCACGGCCATCCAGGTATTCGCCTGGATCGCGACGATAGCGGCGGCGCTGCGCTTGCGGCCTTTGAAGACGCCGATGCTGTTTATTCTGGGGTTCTTCTTCATCTTTGTGCTGGGCGGACTGACCGGCGTGATGGTGGCCGTGATTCCGTTCGACCTGCAAGCGCACGACTCGTATTTCGTCGTCGCGCATTTGCACTATGTGCTGTTCGGCGGGATGGTGTTCCCGCTGTTCGCGGCGTTCTATTTCTGGACGCCGCTGGTCAGCAGGCGCGCCTTGTCCGAACGCCTGGGGCGCTGGGCATTCTGGCTGATGTTCGTGGGCTTTAACGTCACGTTTTTTCCCATGCATTTCACGGGCCTGGCCGGCATGCCGCGCCGCGTCTATACCTACGCCGAGAGCCAAGGCTGGGGCCTGCTGAACATGGTGTCCACCGTGGGCGCCTACCTGATCGCGGCCGGCGTGCTGGTGTTCATCTGGGACCTGGCGCGCAACTTCCGCCCGGCCATCGGCCGTAACGCCGGCAACGTCTGGAACGCGGGCACGCTGGAATGGCTACCCAGCGAAATCTATGGCGTGCGCAGCATTCCACGCGTGACCTCGCGCGAACCTCTATGGGACCAGCCTGGCCTGGCACGCGATGTGGCCGCTGGCCGCTATTTCTTGCCTTCCGCACCCTCGGGAACGCGCTCAACGCTGGTGACCAGCGCCGTGGACGCGCAGCCCGATTACGTGTTGCCGCTGCCCGGCCCGGGATGGTTGCCGCTGTTGGCCGCCCTGGGCACGGCAGGATTCTTCTTGCTGCTTACCTTCAAGATGCATGCGTTAGCAGCGGCCTGCGGCGTGCTGGCAGTGGCATCGTTGTGGCGTTGGTTGTGGGACGCCGACACCGGGCCGGACTACGCGCCCGTAGACATCGGGGCGGGCGAGCGTGTGCCGATGATGTGCTCGGGCGCGGCATCCCATTACGGCTGGGCCATGACGCTGCTGGTGATCGTCTGCGCCAGCATTTTCGGATCGTTGTGCTTTGCGTATCTATTCCTGTGGACCACGGCGCCCGGCGCCTGGCCGGACGTCGCGGAACTGGCCGGCGTGGGGCGCCCCGTGCTATCGGCCTGCCTGCTGTTGGGCGGCTCCGCGCTGGTGGCGCGCTGCGGGCATTGGCTGCACGAGAAACAGCATGGCCTGTTCAGGGCCGGCATGGTGACGGGCGCGGTGTTGCTGGGCGTGGCCTCCGGGCTTGAGCTCCATGGACACTGGGCACATGGGCTGCGGCCGCAGGCCTCTGCCTATGCGGCGGCCGTGTACGCGGTGTCTGGCTTGCAGGCATTTTTTGCATTGATCGCCATGACGATGGGCGCGTTCACGGTGGCACGCTCGGTTGCGGGCAGGCTGTCTTACACACGGCGCGCCTGCTATCACGCAACGATGATGATGTGGCACTACACCGTGGCACAGGGTCTGTTGGGGTTGGGGCTGATGCACGCCTTTCCCCGGCTGGTGGGGTAGGGCGATGAAGCTGCCCCTGACCCCGCGCCTGACCTCGCCATTCGGCCGCGACCTGTTGTTGCTGATTGCCGGCCCCCTCATCTGGATGGTGCACTTTCTAGGTATCTACATCGTCAACGCATTGGCATGCGCGCGGCCCGATTCCGCGTTCGCGATGCAGGCGGGTGGCCTGCCAGTGTCGTCCTGGGTAATTATTGCCGCCAGCGTCGCCGCGTGGATGGCAATGGCGGCGGCCGCGCGCCACGCGGCCCGCCGGTCCAGACGTGAAAACGCCCCGGACGGCGCGCGCTTTCGCGCTTGGCTGACCGGGGCGTTGTGCGTGTTGTCGGCGTTGGCGGTCGTTTGGCAGACCGTGCCGGTTTTCCTGGTTGCCGCCTGCGGCTAGCGGCCTGGCGTCAAGGCTACTTTTTCACGCCTTGTTCCAGCGTCTTCGCCATTTGCAGATGCTGCTGCAAGGTGGGCAGGGTTTCGGTCGCGAACTGCTTGACCTCCGGGTCCTTGGCATTCTTGGATGCGTCTTCAAACAGCTTGACCGCATCTTCATGCGCCGACACGCCCACGCCTTCGGCATAGGCCTTGTCAAACCCGTCGTCGCGCATGCCCAGCGTCTTCAACTTGGCTTGCTGCATCAGCGACGGCTCGGTCGGCGCGTCATAGCCCTTGCTCTTCGCCAGGCTGGCCAGCTTTTGTCCGGCCTTGCCGTGGTCGTCGATCATCTTCTGCGCAAAGCTCTTGATTTCAGCGTTCTGCGACTTCTGCAGGGCAAGCTTGCTGCCTTCCACTTCCATATGACCCGACTGTGCGGCATTTTCCAGAAAATCGCGGTCTTTGCTGTCCAGCTTGGAATCGGCGGCCATCGGCGTGGCGGGCGCGGCGGGCGAAGTCTGCTGCGCAACAGCAGCGGTGCCGACACCTAGCGCGGCAACCGAAAGCAGGGCGGCGGTAAGGGTGCGAGTTTTCATGTACGTCTCCCAAGGGGGTGGCGCGGCGCGCCGTTGATAAGAACTACCCTTGTGCTATCCAGCAAACCGCGTTCCCGGCGTCATGGCTTGTTCTCGGATTCCTCAAGCGTGGAATTCTCCGGCTCGGGATGTTCGGTCTGGTTGATCACGCTGAATTCGCCGGTGGGTTCCAGGTACGCGCGCTGGACGCGGCTGATGTCGCCCACGCCTTTCAGGCGCAGTTGTTCCATCAATTCGCCCCGGCTGATGTGTTCGCGCTTCAAACCCGCCACAAGGATGCGGCCATCGCGGATCAGGCAGATACGCTGCGGTTCCAGAAAGCGCTGCAAGGGCGGGACGTAATAGCACAGACGGTCCAGAAAAAAGCTCCACCCGACAATCGTCGTAACGACGATGATGCCGTCGCCCATGGAATAAGAATCGCCCGACATGGCATTACCCGCCGCGTCGGCCACCAGCACCAACACGAGCATGTCCGCCACGCCCAACGATCCTATGTCCCGGCGGCCCGATATGCGCAGCAACGCGTACAACACCCAATACATGGTGGTGCCGCGGACAATCATTTCCGCGAACCCGGCCTGAAGCGCAAAAATTTCAGCAATATCCGACATCGTGGCGACAACACGTAAGCCGCGCTGGGGCGGCGATGTCGAGGAAGCAGCAAATGTTGTGCCTGTGGGGCCGTGTGGCCCCTGAGATACGAGTTCAAATACGGTCTCAAATACGCGCGCAGATCCGGGCTCGACTGCGCGCGCATAGCCGCCGGCCGCCTACGCGCTGCTGTCGGCCAGCAGGGGTTGCGCAGGCAACGCGCCGCGCAGGGATTCCAGCAATACGCGTTTGTTCTCCCGGCTTCGATAGGCGTGTTCGCGCATCAGATTTTCAGCGCGGACCGCTTCGCGGCGCGAGATGGCGCGCAACAGATCTTCGTGATCGGCTTGCGCACGCAGCACAAACGGCGTTTCCAACAGCGAAGGGGTCGACGGCAATGTCAGCGCGGCGGGGCCTGCCAACGGCGTCTTGTTGTTGTGTTCGAGCGCCGATAACAAGGCGCGATTGCCTGCGGCGGCGCACAAGATTTCGTGGAACCGGCGGTTGATTTGCCCCCAGGCGCGGGCGTCGACCGTGGTGTTGGGGTCGCGGCGCGCCGGGGCCAACAGCGCGCGGCCTTCATCCACCGCCTGCGTCAGTTGATCCAACACCTCTTGCGAAGCCCCGCGCTCAGCCAACAGCCGCGCCGCCATCCCTTCCAGCACGCCGCGCACGTCTACGGCGTCGCCGATCTCGTCCACGGTAAAGGCCCGCACGCGAAAACCGCGCGAAGGCAGGCGTTCAAGCAGGCCCTCTTTTTCAAGTTCGGTCAGGGCAATGCGCAGCGGGGTGCGCGAAACGCCCAGACGCGCCGAGAACTGCAATTCCACGACACGCTCGCCGGGCTGCAACGCGCCCGAAAGCACCATGTCCCGAAGTTCTGAAATGACTTTATCGATCTGAGCGGCCATAGAGCGGTGGCAAAGGCTGAAGAGTGTCGGAAGGGCTCAAGTGTACCCAGAAAATTGCATGCAATCGGACCGATAAAAACAGATTGCGTATTGCGAATCCTCGAAATTGCATGCAATAATTCGGAAAAACAACGGAAGGCGGGCAAATAACCCGCCCAATGCATGCAACGGGATATTCCGCTGCATGCCTTAGCCGCCAAACGTACAGGAGACAAAATGAAGCTGATCAGCTTCCTGGATGCCGGGCGCCAAGCCTGGGGCGTGGTACAGGGACCCGACGTCGTGGTGTTGACTCACGTATGGCCCGACGTCATCGCGGCGTTGGAAGCCGGCGTGGAGCAGATCGCGGGCGCTGCACAGGCCGACGGCATGCCGCGCCGGTCTTTGGCTGATCTGCAATGGCTGCCGCCCGTGCCGGCCCCTCGCAAAATCTTGTGCGTCGGGCTGAACTACGGACGCCACGTGGCCGAAGCCGGCCGCGAACTTCCCGCGCACCCGTCCTTGTTTGTCCGCTTTGCGGATAGCGTGGTGGGCCATGGGCAGGCGGTGTGGAAGCCGCGCGCCTCCGACCGCTTCGACTACGAGGGCGAACTGGCCGTGGTAATCGGGCGCGGTGGACGTCACATTGCAGCCGCAGACGCGCTGGCGCATGTGGCCGGCTACACCTGCATGGCCGAAAACTCGGTGCGCGACTTCCAAAAGCACAACGCGCAGGTCACGCCTGGCAAGAACTTCGAACGCAGCGGCGCCGTCGGACCGTGGCTGGTCACGGCGGACGAAGTGGGCAACCCGATCCGGTTGCAGGTGCGGTCCCGGTTGAACGGCGAACTGATGCAACAGGGCGACTTGTCGGACCTGATCTTCCCCATTCCAGAATTGATCGCCTACATCAGCGCATTCACCCCTTTATCGCCGGGCGACATCATCGCCACCGGCACGCCCGAAGGGGTGGGTTCCAGCCGCAAGCCGCCGCGATTCATGGCCGCGGGCGACACCTTGGAAGTGGACATTCCCGGCGTGGGCACGCTGGTCAACACCGTGGCCGACGAACCGGCCCATGCATCGGGAGACGCGCATGAATGATGCGCTGCTGTATCTGACAGAGCGGGACGTCGTCTCGGCGTTGAACATCCCCCGCGCCATCGACGCGCTGCACAGGATGCTGGTGGCGCAGGCCCGTGAGCAAGCCCGCAACCTGCCCAAAACACTGGCCACCTGGGGCGACGGCAGCTCAATGCATGCATTGGGTTCCGTGCAGACGGGGCAGGGCGGCTACGCCGGTTTCAAGACCTGGGTGCACACGAAGGCGGGCGGCGGGTCGCTGTTCAGTCTGTTCGACGCGCACACCGGCACCTTGCGCGCCGTGATCGAAGCGCGGGCACTGGGCATGTTGCGCACCGCGGCAATCAGCGGCGTTGCCACACGGGCGCTGGCCCCGGCCGACGCTACGCGGGCCGCGTTGATCGGCACCGGCCCGCAGGCCGTCACGCAATTGGCTGCGCTGGCGGCGGTGCGTCCATTACGACGAGTCCGCGTCTACAGCCCCACCCCCGACAAGCGCCGCGCCTTCGTGGCCAGCATGGCGGGCAAGTATGGGTTCGACGTCCAGGAGTCGCCAAGCCTTGAGCACGCGCTGGAGGGCGGCGACATCGTCACGTTGATCACCCGCGCCGTCGAGCCGTTCGTCAATGCCGCCATGTTGGCCGATTGCCGGCACCTGAACGCCGTGGGCGCCATCCTGCCCGCCAAGGCCGAGTTTGCCCAGGACGTGTTCGAGCTGGCCGACGAGGTAGTGGTCGACGACCTTGAAAACGCCCGCAAGGGCTCGCGCGAACTGCGCGATCGCTTTGGATCCGATGCCGCGCCGTGGGACAGCGTGTCGGTGCTGGGCCAGTGGCTGGCGGACGGCAAGGCACGACCCAGGGACGCGAGGCTGACGATATTCAAGGGCATGGGGATGGGCCTGTCCGACCTGGCGATGGCGCGCGTGGTCTATGAGCACGCCCGCGAAAACGGCCTGGGCGTGGCGCTGCCCCCGCAGACCCGCGAAAACCTGCTGCTGGCGCAGCCCTGATCCCGATCCATCAACAAAACAGAGGAAACAAACATGTTCGTCGACGTCAGTGGGGCCAGCCCCCGCGAACAAAATAAGTGGCCGTCGATCGTGATCCCGAAAGAGGACATCGATCTGGAAATCGCGCGGTTGATTGTCGCACCCCGGCCCGACAACGGCCGCCGCGCCTCGCTCATTACGCACCCACAGGCCACCGCACCCGGCCTGGGCCTGGCGCCAGGTACCGATGTGACCATCAACGTCGTCAACCCCGGTGAACGCACCTACAACCTGCGCAAGAACTCCAACATGCTGGAAATCTGTATCAGCGGCGAGGGCATCGCGACGGTGGCCGGGCGCGATATCCGCGTGGGGCACTGGGACGTCTGGAACACGCCCGCGATGCAGGTGCACGCTTACCGCAACGAGGGCAAGACCCCTTGGGTGCGGCTGTCGTATTCGAACGCGCCGTTACTGGAAAAGCTGGAAATCCATTACGTCGAGGAGTTTGACGGCGACGTGCCGCCCGCGGACGCCAACACCCGCCCCGTGCCGCCCCGCGCCCCTGACGCGGCTCGCTCGCGCGATCTGGCGCTGCGCGAACAGATCACGCCCGAGGGCGCCTGGCTGATGGGATACGAATGGCTGATCGATATCGACGTGCTGGAATCCAAGGCGCTGCATTGGCCGTGGCAGGCGGTGTCGCGCTATCTGCCGACGGTGGAAGACATGGCACGCGGCTACAACGGCCGCCGCCTGTTCGTGCTGTACAACCCGGCAACCGAGCGGCGCATCGGCACCACGCACAGTTTCTTCGCCACCATCTCGTCATCACCGCCGGACAACCACCACGTGCCGCATCGGCACAGCTCGTCGGCCATCAACTACTACCTGCGCGGCAACGGCTACAGCAAGGTCAACGGCGTGCGGCTGGACTGGAAGGCGGGCGACCTGATCCTGTCGGCGCCCGGCTGGGCGATGCATTCGCACCATTCCGGTACCGAGACCACGTCCGCGCTGACGGTACAGGACCACCCGCTGCAGATCGCCATGGAATCGCTGATCTGGCAGGAGCGCATGCAGGAACCCATCCTGGCGCTGGGCAGCCAGAGCGGCTTTGAAAGCAACCGCGCGCAGCTGGCCGCGGCGTCCTGACAGTCGTCGTCAAACACTGCCGGGCACCGCCACACCCCGGCCATCTCCGCGCCTTTTCATCCAACGCCATCCGGATCCACCATGACTCTGACTGACCTGTCCGACGCGCCGGCCTTGCGCGCCCAACTGCGGGACTTCTACGACGACTATGCCTTCTGCCTGGACGAAGGCCGGCTTGAAGAGTGGCCCGACTTCTTCACCGAAGACTGCCATTACCGCGTGTTGTCTCGCGAGAACCACGACGCCGGCCTGCCGCTGGGCCTGATCTATTGCATGAACAAGAACATGGTGCGCGACCGAGTGACCGCGCTGCGCGAAACCACCATGTTCGAACCGCGTTCGCTGCGCCATTTCATCAGTGGCGTGCGCGTCATGGAATTACAGGGCGACCACATCGTGTCGCAAGCGAACTTCGCCGTGATGGAGTCGCTGTCCGACCGCGAACCCTCCTTGAACATGGTGGGGCGCTATCTGGACGTGCTGCGCGTCACCCCCGACGGCCTGGCGATCAGCCGCCGCGACTGCGTGTACGACAACTATCGCGTGCGCACGTCGCTGATCGTGCCCATCTGAATCTGCTAAGGAAAAGCCATGACCTGTTCCGATTCCGCCGTGCTGGACACCGCTGCCACGGCCCCCATTCACCTGGAACGCCGCTGGCCCAAAGAGGGCTACACGCGTATTCCCAATTGGGTCTACACCGACCCCGCGATCTTTCAAAAAGAAATGGACGTGTTCTTCGCGGGCCAGACCTGGAACTACGTGGGCCTGGAATGCGAAGTGCCCGAGACCGGCAGCTACAAGCGCAACTGGATCGGCAACCGCCCGGTCATCATGGTGCGTACCGAAACCGGTGATGTGAATGTGCTGGAAAACCGCTGCGCCCATCGCGGCGCGCAGATCTGCTGGCAGAACACCGGCCGCGTCACCGACTTCACCTGCCCGTATCACCAATGGAATTACGATCTGCACGGCAACCTGCAAGGCGTGCCGTTCCGACGTGGCGCCATGGGCAAGGGCGGCATGCCGCGCGATTTCGACCCCAAGCAGAACGGCATCCGCAAGCTGCGCAGCGTAAATCGGGGCGGGTCCATCTGGGCCACGTTCTCCGAAGAAGCGCCCAGCTTTGAAGACTATTGCGGCCCCGAAGTGCTGGCCGAAATCGACCACATGCTGCCGGGCAAGCCGCTAAAGCTGCTGGGATACAGCCGCCAGTTGATTCCCAGCAACTGGAAGATGTACCTGGAAAACCTGAAAGACCCGTACCACGCCACCTTGCTGCACACGTTCTACATCACGTTCGGCCTGTGGCGCGCGGATTCCAAGTCCGAGTGCATCCCCACGGGCGGCGGCGCGCATAGCGTCATGGTGTCGCACAACGAAGGCAAGAAGAAGACAGAAGCCACGACCGAAATGAGCCGTTTTCGGGACGACCTGGAACTGCTGGACCTGGAGACCGTGACCCCGCGAGCTGAATTCAACCGAGGCCGCGTAGGGGGTGCCTGGGTATTTCCCGCCGCGCAGTTCGGCATCCAGGCCAATTCGCTCAAGACGCGCCATGTGATCCCCCGCAGTCCAACCGAGCACGAGTTGGTCTTTACCTATTACGGCTACGAGGATGACGACGAGGAAATGACCCGGCTGCGCTTGAAGCACGCCAATCTGCTGGGCCCGGCCGGCTTCGTGTCCATGGACGACAGCGAAATGCTGAACCAGGTGCAGATCGGCGTCACGGGATACCCCGAGGCGCGCGGCATTGTCGAGATGGGCGGGCGCGATACCGAGCCGGCCGACTACATGGTGACCGAAGTGCTGATCCGGTCGTTCTATGACTATTACCGCAAGGCGATGGGGCTTTGATATGGATACCTGGAAACCCGTTGCACGGATTGCGGACATTTCGCCCGACACCGGCACATTGCGCGTGATGCACGAGGGCGACGCGGTCTGCCTGTACAAGCTGCCCGACGAAATCTGCGCCACGCAGGACCGATGTCCGCATGGTAACGCCAGCCTGGCCGACGGCTACCTGGAGGACGGCACGATTGAATGCCCGCTGCATCAGGGCGTGTTCGACATCCGCACCGGCAAGCCGCAATGCCCGCCGGTCACCACGGATCTGCGCCGCTACGAGGTCCGCGTCGAGGCGGATACGGTTTATTTGAAGGCGCAAACGCCGTGAACGCCGGCACGATCGTCATCGTCGGCGCGGGGCAGGCGGGCGGTTGGGCCGCCACCACCTTGCGCGAACGGGGCTACATAGGCCGCATCATCTTGTTAGGTGACGAAGCGCACGCGCCTTACGAGCGCCCACCCTTGAGCAAGGCGGTACTGAGCGGCAGTGTGCCGCCCGAAAGCACCGAATTGTTCTCCGCCGAACGCCTGGCCGCCCTGGATATTTCCTTTCGCCCGGGCATCGCTGCCACGCGATTGCGGCTGGCGGACAAGCAGGTGGATACGTCCGACGGTGGCGCAATCGCCTACGACAAGCTGATCCTGTGCATGGGCGGCCGGCCCATCGTGCCGCCGCTGCCCGGCGTGGCATGGGGCGAGGGCGCAGCGGCCTTTACGGACGCCCATGGCGTCCACGTGCTGCGGACCCGAGACGACGCGCTGCGCCTGCGCGCCTGCTTGGGGCCGGGCAAGCACATCGTGATCGTGGGTGGCGGATGGATCGGGCTGGAGGTCGCCGCCACGGCACGCCAGGCCGGCACCCGCGTCACCGTACTGGAACAAGCCGATCGGCTATGCGCCCGCAGCGTGTTTCCCGCCGTGTCCGCGCATTTGGCCGCGATGCACGCCGCGCAGGGCGTCGACGTTCGTTTGGGCGTGGGGCTGCGCGCGGTGCTGCGCGAACCAGGTGAATCGCAAGCGGGGCGGCCGTCCCAATCGCAGTCCCAGTCCCGGTCCGTAGCCGAGCTGACTGGCTCCCACCCCCTGGCCGAACTGACCGATGGGCAACGCCTTGTCGCCGACGCCGTGGTGCTGGGCGTGGGCCTGCAAGCCAATGATGCCTTGGCGCGCGAGGCCGGCATCGCCTGCCAGCGCGGTGTGCTGGTCGACCAATACTGCCGCACCTCTGCGCCAGACGTGTACGCGGCGGGCGACGTGGCGGTGTCCACGCATGCTGAAGCCGGGGGAACGATGCGCCTGGAGTCCTGGCAAAACGCGCAAGACCAAGGCACGGCGGCGGCCCTGTCCGCGCTCGGCGAACCCGCGCCGTATCTGCCCACCGGCGCAGTCTGGTCCGAACAATACGACGCCATGGTGCAAATCGTGGGCTTTCCCGCGCTTGCCGCAAGCGAAGTGCTGCGCCCGCAAACGGACGCGGGAGCCTTGGTGTCGGTGGCGCTGGACGGCGGCGGTCGGGTAGTGGCAGCCGTCACCGTGAACGCGCCGCGCGATCTGCGGCAGCTACGCAAGTGGATCGCCCAACGTGCGCTTGTGAACCCCGCATTGTTGCAGCGGCCCGACGTGCCGCTGGCCAATGCCGAAATCCGCTAACGGAGCCGAAGCCAGATGGAACCGCTTTCAGAAGTCATGCCGATCAAAGCCGCCTGCGAAGCGGTCGTTCTGAGTTTTTTTCATGCGCTGGACACCCGCCGCCATGACGCCGCCGCCGCGTTGATGGCCGAAGACGGCGTCTGGATGCGCCAGGGGCGCAAGCTTAGTGGCCCGCACGAAGTCCTGGCGGCGCTGGAGGCCCGCGCGCCCGAGCGCAGCACCTGCCATGTCATCACTAACCTTCGGCTGGTATCGACGGACCGCACGCACGCCACGGTGGGCTACTTCCTGACCGCCTACGAAAGCGTGCCGCAAGAGCAGGGCGGGGCACCGAGACTGGTGTCCATCCGTGAGTGCCAGGACGTGCTTGTGGCAACAAAAGAGGGCTGGCGCCTGGCCGACAAGAGCAGCCGCCGCCATCTGCCACCGGAGTAAGCCGGCGACCCTCCCACGCACGAAAAAACAAATTCAGCCCCCAAGGAGACATGAATGGATGCCACAACCATAAGAACACTGGCGCTACGGCTGCACGAAGCCGAGCAAAGCCGCCGTCAGGTGCGCCAGCTATCGCTGGACCATCCCGACATCACCATTGCAGACGCTTACGCGATTCAGCGCGAATGGGTCGCGCACAAGCTTGCGTCGGGCCGCCGTCTGGTCGGCCACAAAATCGGGTTGACCTCGCGTGCGATGCAGCTGTCATCGCAGATCGACGAGCCCGATTACGGCGCACTGCTTGACGACATGTTGTTCGCCGACGGCGCCGAGATTCCGCGCGGCCGCTTCATCGTGCCGCGTGTGGAAGTCGAGCTCGCGTTCATTCTTGACCGCGCCCTGCAAGGCCCCGGTGTGACCCTGTTCGACGTGTTGGACGCGGTGCGCTACGTGATTCCGGCGCTGGAGATCATTGATGCGCGGTCGCACCAGATCGACCCCGATTCCAAGCGGCCCCGCAAGGTCTTCGACACCATTGCCGACAACGCCGCCAATGCGGGCGTGGTAATGGGGGGCCGCCCGGTGCGCGTGGGCGACATGGACCTACGCTGGGTCGGCGCAATGATGTCGCGCAACGCCGTGATTGAAGAAACGGGCCTGGCCGCGGGCGTGCTCAACCATCCCGCCAACGGCGTGGTTTGGCTGGCCAACAAGCTGGGCGAACACGGCGTGTCGCTGGAACCCGGCCAGATCATTCTTAGCGGTTCGTTCACCCGGCCCGTTTTTGCCGACGCCGGCGACACGTTCCATGTGGACTACGGCCCACTTGGTTCGGTCAGCTGTCGCTTTGTTTGACACCGGCATCACAACAGCGCGCCCGATATCCCTAAACCCCAAGCGCAGGCGCGTTCGATATCCCCACAGGAGACAAGCAGTGAAACCCTCTAAGCCCTTGATTTTCATGGTGGCCGCCGCCTGTGCAGCGGCACCGTTCACTCAGTCCGTAGCCCAACAGGCCGCCTGGCCCACGCACGCCATCACATTGGTCGTGCCGTTTGCGGCCGGCGGCGGCGGCGATACGCTGGCGCGGCTGGTGGCCGAACCGCTATCGCGTGAACTTGGCCAGTCCATCATCGTGGAAAATCGCCCCGGCGCGGGCGGCAATATCGGCACCTCCATCGCGGCGCGGGCCAACCCGGATGGCTACACCCTGTCGTACGGCACCAACGGCACGCAGGCCACCAACCATTGGCTGTACAAATCTCCCGGCTACACGCCGAGCGACTTCGAACCGATCTCGCGCTTTACCGTCATTGCGGCCGCGCTGGTCGTAAACGGCACGGATGACCGTTTCAAGACACTGGAGCAGTTGCTGGCCTACGCCAAGTCGCACCCCGGTGACTTGACCTGTGGGTCGGCCGGCAACGGCACGTCGTCGCACCTGGCCTGTGAACTGCTGAACCAGATGGCCGGCATCAAGGTCATGCACATCCCCTACAAGGGCGGCGGCGCGGCCATGACGGACCTGCTGGGCGGACGCATCTCGTTCCTGATCGACGTCATGCCGAACGTGTCGGGCCAGATTGCCGCCGGCAAATTGCGCGCGCTGGCCGTCACCACGCCTGAACGGGTCGCGTCCAACCCGAGCATTCCAACCATGAACGAGGCGGGCGTGAAGGGTTATGAATTCTTCGCCTGGGACGGCTTGTACGCGCCGAAAGGCACGCCACCCGCCGTGCTGGACAAGCTGAACGCTGCGGTCAAGCGCACGCTGCAACAGCCCGAGGTCAAGAAGGCCCTGGAATCGCGCGGCGCCATCCCGTCGCCCACATCGCGCCAGTCGCTGGCGGACTTTGGCGCCGAGGAATACACGCGGCTGGGCAAAGTGGTGAAAACCGCGGGCGCCGCGATCGATTGACTGCGGCGGGAAAGGAGGCGTGATCGGAGGCACACGGTCACGCGCTTCCTTTGATAACCGGGCACCGGCCTCGGTGGCGCCCGGACGAATGCGCTAACGCATCCTATACAGCTCGAAATGGAAATGACGCGCGACCGGGAAGCCGTGGGCGGCCAGATCCTTGCGTAGCGCCTCGCCCAATGCGGAGGGGCCACAGAACCAGAGGCTGGACTCGCGCCATGCGGGCACCAGCGCACGCAGCCTTTCACCATCGAGCCTGCCGTCGCGCGCGCGAATCAATAGGTGCAGCTGCACACCGGCCGCCTCGGCGCGCGCCCGTAGCCGGGCAAGCGCGGCGTCATCGACTTCGGTGGTCACGTGAATCAGGTCGATTGCTGGCGGCGTGGCAGGGTGGGAGTTGCCGTTGCCGTTGGCATTCGCATCGACATTCGCCTTGGCATCGGCCAGCGCGTCCATGCGGGCCAGGAAGGGCGTGATGCCGATACCGCCCGCCACCCAGATCTGGCTGGGCATGCCGTCGTCAAACGTGAAGTCGCCGTAGGGGCCCTCGATGCGTACCGCCTGGCCCGGTTTCAGGGTTTGCGGCAAGCGGCGGGTATGGTCGCCCAGCGCCTTGGCGATGATGGTGATGCGGGCCGCGTGGGGTTTCCAGGCGGAAGCAATCGTATAAGGGTGCGGGCCTTCCGACGCATTCGACATGGCAAAGACGAACTGGCCGGGACGATGGCCCGGCCACCCCGGGCTGGTTTCCAACTCGATTTCCAGCGATTCCACCCCCGGAAAATGCGTCAAGCCGACCACCTTCGCCCACACTTGTCGCCCGCTGTTGGTGGCCCGAAGCAGCAAAAGCACGGCGGCCACGCTGCCGGCCGCCATCAATGCGGCGGCAAGCCACCCCACCGGCTGCGTCCAGTAGCCGTAGTCCAGCAGAACCACGGCATGCGCGACCAGCACCAGGAATAGGGCCGCGATAATCCGATGCGTCTTGTAGAACAGCCGATAGGGAAAAAAGCGCAGCAGCGCCAGCACCACCAACACCACGACACCGTAAAACGCCCATTCGCCCAGCGCTTCCGCGTCGTGCCGCCACCGATGCAGAAACGTGTCGACGACATCAACCGGGGGCTGGCGCGGCGGCCGGGCGCCGGGCTCGATCCAGCCCCACTGGATCGCGGGCCGAAAGCCGTTCTTGAACAACCAGTGCAGCAGCGAGAAGAATAGGGCGCCGATGCCCAACCATTTGTGCAGCCGGTACATCTTGTCCAGGCCGCCGAGCGGTCGCTCGGGCCAGCGCGGGCGCGCCGCCAGCACCAGCGCCAGGCTCATACAGGCAAGGGCAAGCAAGCCGGACAACTGGATCAGCGCGGCGCGCACCGTATAAGGACTTGATGCGCCCCACAACCGGGAATCGGCCAGCGCCCACAACAGCGCGACCAGCAGCAGGGAAAAAACCAGTGTCAGCTTGATCGCGCGCATCTTGCTCCTCCGGGTTCAGCGCGCATGGGTCCGGGCAAGCGCTGTCGACGTGGTTGATGGAACCGGCCATCAAGATGCCTCTGCGGTGACGGGATACCGCGACCCTCTCTGTCACCGAATTGTTCGATGAATATAGTCCTGCACCCGGCGAAAGTCTTGGACAAAGATCAAGGTTTTCAGGGAGCCATTGCTTCGCGCGCCAAGCGCGCGACCTCTTGGGCCACGCCTTTGCGTTCGCTGTACCGGTCCGTCAGGTAGTCGCTGCGGTCGCGCACCAGCAAGGTGAACTTGACCAGTTCTTCCATGACGTCGACCACGCGGTCGTAGTAGGCGGACGGCTTCATGCGCCCGGCATCGTCAAATTCCTGGAACGCCTTGGCCACCGATGATTGGTTGGGGATGGTGACCATCCGCATCCAGCGGCCCAGCACGCGCAGCGCGTTCACCGCGTTGAAAGACTGCGACCCGCCCGACACCTGCATGACCGCCAGCGTGCGGCCTTGCGTGGGGCGCACGCTGCCGCTCTCCAGCGGCAGCCAGTCGATCTGGCTCTTGAAGACACCGGTCAACGTGCCGTGGCGTTCGGGGCTGCACCACACCTGGCCTTCGGACCACAGCGACAGCGCACGCAGCTCGGCCACCTTGGGATGATCGGCAGGCGCGCCGTCCGGCAACGGCAAGCCGCGCGGATCGAAAATGCGCGTCTCGGCGCCCAATCGGTTCAGGATGCGAGCGGCTTCTTCGACCAGCAGCCTGCTGTAAGAACGCTCGCGCAGCGAGCCGTACAGCAACAGGATGCGCGGCGGATGGGACGCGCCATGGGCCAGGGAGAGCTTGTCGTGGCTGGGCACGTCCAGCAGGGCTTCGTCCAACGCGGGCAGGGCGTCGTCCAACGCGTAATTGGCTTCGTTTGAAGCGGGCAAGCGGTCGTCCATCGAGGGTAGAGCTCCGTTTGAACGGGATGGGGAAGGGCAGGTGGAAGGCGCGCAGCCGCGACGGCCTGGCGACGGTCTAGCGCACGCGGCGTCGGCTGTCGTCGACCACGACTTCGCCGTCTTCCTTGGTGAACGCGGCGCGCTGCGGCTGGTCAAGAATGTCCAGCACCAGTTCCGATGGCCGGCACAGCCGCACGCCCGCAGCGGTGACGACAAAGGGCCGGTTGATGAGGATGGGGTTTTCAAGCATGGCATCGATCAGCGCCGCGTCGGACAGCGATTCGTCATTCAGGCCCAGCGCTTGGTACGCCGATTCCTTCTGGCGGATCGCGTCTCGTACCGACAGCCCGGCGCGGGAAATCAGATCGACCAGCGTTGCGCGATCCGGCGGCGTCTTCAAATATTCGATGACTTGCGGCTCGATGCCGGCGTTGCGAATCAGCGCCAGGGTGTTGCGCGAGGTGCCGCACTTGGGGTTGTGATAGATGGTGACGGGGCTCATGGTGTCGTGTGAGGTTCGGTTAAGTCGTGCGACTTGGCGCACGCCACGCCACTGCAACATTCGGCGGTCAGGTAATCAACCAGTCCGAACATCAGGGTGGTGTTGGCGCGATAGCGCAAGTAGCGTCCTTCCTGTTCGACGGTCAGCAAACGCGATTGCGTCAGCGCCTTCAGGTGAAAAGACAGGTTGGTCGGGGGCAAGTCAAGTTCCGCCGCGATCTGGCCAGCCACGCAGCCGTCGGGCGCCGCGCGCACCAACAGGCGAAAGATGTCCAGCCGGACACCGGAGGCCAGCGATTCGAAGACAGTGACGGCGGTGGTTTTATCCATTCGCGGATACTACAACAATTGTTGAAGTATCGGAATGTGGAGGGTGGCGGTGTGCGTTTGCGGGGCGGAACTCAAAACCGGGTGAATTTCTTACTTTACATAATACACATTATGCGTAATACACCAAGGCGGCAGGGTTCGGCGAGACCTGCCGTCTTAGATCAAGGTTTCAACATCCGTTCAGCCTCTTTAGACAAGTCGACGCCGCCCCCCTCGCTTTTTTGTTCGCCCCAGCTATATGCGCTACCGCCCGTGGACAACGCCATGCAGACGTCCAGCTTTTCCAACCCGGTCAAGTCCACCAGGTTGATCCGTAGCCGCGGCTTCTCGCGGTGTATTTCTTTCGCCGTGGCACACACGTCCTCTCCGCAAGAATCATCGCCACCCGCGAACACAAAAATCAATCCATCTCGTTCCTTGCCATCCATTTCCGCCGCAGCCGCTCGCAGACTGGCGCCCAAGGGAGCGTTGCCCTCGTTCCTGGCTTGCCGTACGAGTGCCAGCAACTCGCCGCGCCTGCTGGCTTCAAATGCTCCATGGCCCGCGTCCGCTACACATTTTTTGCCGGCGTACCGCACAAGACGTGTTTCGGTCGCCGGTGGCAGCACACCGATGATTCGCTCGATTTCCCGCTTGGCGAGTTCCTTGCGCGGGGTCGAACTCAAACCGGTCCGGCGCGTCATGGCGGCGGACGTATCCAGCACAAAGGCGACCTGCGTCGGCCATTGTTGCGGGGGTTCGGGTGTCGGCTCCGGCTCTGGCTCGGGCTTCGCTACCTCCATAGCCACTGGCTTGGCTACCGGAACCACGGGAACCCTTGCTCGAATCATGAACCACCACCAAAGCAATGCCAGCAATAGCACCAGTGCCAGCAGTGCGATCAACCCGAGCCACACCCATCGCCGCATCGGGTTTGTCGGCGGGCTTGACGCGGGTTCGGCGGCCACAGGCGTTTTGTTTGGCCACCACGTCATCAACAGCCGACCTTCAACGCTATACATCGTCGCCGGCTCGGCGGGCGTCAGCAATCCGCGCAGCAATTCGGCCTGCGGTTGCATGCCACGAGACTCCAGCGTATGGGCCAGGCTGCCAAGCTGGGTTAGGTGTTGTGCATGCCGTTGCAACAGAGCGCTCTGCTCTTGCTCCGATAGCTGCGCGAACGGCGTCACTTGCCCCTGCTGTGTCGTCCACCACTCAATGGCCCCGTCGCGACCCGGTTTGGGAATGGCATAGACCTGGGCCACACTAGGCGGAAAATGCCGCTCGATGATTGCCACGCGCTCGTCGAAGCCGCGTACGAGGTGCTCTGAAGTTGAACCACTGGGATTTATATCCCGCTTAAATCGCTGCACAGTTTTGGTCTGATAATAGATTCGGCCGATGAGGCGATGTCTCGCTCATCGGCTCCCGCCCTAGGGGGCTTGCAGAACGCTGGTGCGCACGCGCTTTACCATCTGTTCCAGTTCTTGAACCTTGCGTTGACGCGCCGCGATCTCTTGGCTGCTGTCATCATGCGCGATGGGTTGGGCCTGCAACGCCGCGAGATCTTTCTCCGCCAATTGCAGTTGCACGTTTAGCCGAGCATTCGAGCCGCTTTGTTGTCGAACCCGGTCAAGCAGTTTGCGGGTGGTCGCCACGACGTTGTCACGCGCCCTCTCCTGCTCTTTAACGGACTGTCCGATCGATGCGCGCTGAGCCTCCAATGCGCTCAGAGAATCGCGGAACATCGCATTTTCCGCCTGCGCGGAAGTCAGCCGTGCTTCCTTGTCGTCCACCGTTTTCCGGTATCCGCCCGATCCGTCGCATTGCATCTTTTGAATGATGCTCACGTCACGGTCATTGGGATCGCAGGCGCCGGGCGGCAAGGCCGCGCAGCCGGCGAGCCCCATTAGCATCAATGGGAAAAGCAAACGCAGGTTCATACCGTTTTGCCCCAGTCAAGGGAATCACGCTGCGTCGTCAAGGTACCCATGGCGCCGTGCAGCTTGTCCGCCTCGACTTGCAGCTTTTCAATCTGGGCATCGAGCTTTTTGATATCCACCTGTGACCCCGCTTTCGTGGATACCGAGGCTTCTCGATAACTGCCAATCTTGTTATCGATGTTCTCCTGTTCTTGCTTGATGCGCGCAATGTCGGCGTCGATATCACGCAATTTCTTGCGCGCGACCGTTTGGTCGATCGTCCCCTGTGCGACGTCAAGCCGCAACTGTTCAATCTTTTGCGTGTCCGTTTCAATCACGGCCTGAAGCGTCTGAGACCGTTGCTGAAGCTTGGCGGTGTCCTTCTCCACATCTTGCGTGATGGCGTCAAGCATTGCGCCTGTGGATTTGTACTGACTGCGGCGGTAATCCAAGTAGTAGTTCGTGCCCATGGCAATACCGCAAGCGCCGATGCCCGCGATCACCGCGCACATTGCCTTCTTGTTGGCAGGCGCGGCGAGCAGGCACGCCGTCACACCGACTGCCGCCGCGCCCGCGCACGCGCCAAAGCCCGAGCGACTAAAAAACTCGGCGTCGTTACCTTCCGTCAGCCGGGGATCCAACTGCGCACCGCTCAACATAGAGCTCCCCGTGCTTGCACAACCGCTGATTGCCAGCGTGGCAACGACCAACCACGCGATAGATGCGCGACGCAAACCCTTCCCAAATGCCCGCATGAACTTCTCCTTTTCTTAGTTTTTGATGGCTGCGATGCAAGTCGGCAACCAGTTTTCCTTGTCTACTTTCCAAGACTTCAAATAAACCTGCTGATGCGTCCAGTACACGTTCAGGAACGGCTCCAGACCTTTAAGTTTCTCGTTTTGCTCAAGCATCTTTTTCACCACTGGCACTTGCTTGGCGATGTTTTCCTTGCCATACAGCGTCGCGGCGTCAACCAAACTGCTTGCGTAGTACTGATTTGTCTGCGCAAGCTCATAACGCCGCTTGTCGATGTTGGCTTTGTAGGTTGTGCACTCCGCCGCGTCAGGCGACGCTTGGCAAAGATCGTCGTACGTCTTCTGGACGTAATTGACATAGCGGCCGTCGTCCCGCAATTTGGTACATAGAAACGCGCCCAGATTCAAGCTTGCGCGGATTGCCTGATCGCGGGCCTCTTCCTGTTTGAGGTTGCTGGCCCTCAGCTTTCCTTCAAGATCCTTAAGCTGCTCTTTGAGTTTGCGGTCCTCGACTTTGCCGGCAAGGTCTCCAAGCTCCTGCACGGCGCTTTTGCCTTTACCCGTAGCGTCGGCGGAAACATTGCCGCTACCCAGGGACTTCCACCCGTCCTCAAGCTGCTGAATCCTTTCTCTGGACGTCAGTTCCGGCGCGGCGATAACCCAACGCACGCCTAATGTGTTGTCTTTCTGCTCGCCTTCTTCGCTGTAATAGCGCCCCTCGCGCCGTGCGGCGGAGCGGATGCCCTCTTCAGCCTTGCGGAAGTCACCGCCGCGAACAACGAATGCGCCTGTGCCGCCGTGCTGCCGGTCCAGCTTGTTCAGCCGGAACGGGTCCTGGGTCATTTCCGCGGCATTGCCCAGCATGTCGTGTAGGCCGAGAGGATTGGGCTTCAACAATCCGATCTGCTGGAGCTTTCCATTGGACGATTGCGCGCCCGCATACCATTCATAACCGCCCAGGCCGTCCGGCATCGGATAGCGGGTTTCGACATAAGCGGCGGGGTCCACGTTCACGCCACCCCGAGCCGCGAATTCCCACTCGACTTCGGTAGGTAAGCGAACGAATCCACTAATGTGGTCCTCTTTGGGCAACGCGTCCTTTTTCTCGGTGCGCAGCCAGAGGTTGTACAAGTGGGCCGCGTGCACCGCATCGAACCAACTGATATGGGTCACGGGGATCATTCCGGCTCTCGCGGGCGCGGCACAGGCCTTGTCAGTCCCGCCGACAAGCGTCAGCAACGCGCCGTATTGCTGCGTGCTCAACTCGTATTTGGCGATCAGGTAATAGCGCGCAGCGTTCTTCGCTTTCGTATCAGTGAAGCTGCCGGCGATGTGCGCCAACCGGCGTTGCTCCACGAAGGCAAATGTCTCGGTTTCCTGCCCCACGGAAATAGGCAGGTCGTCCAATGGCCCGGCTGCCGGCACGATGACCTTGCGAAATACGATTGCGCCATCGCACGGCAGCGGTAGGACAATGTCGCCTTCCTGCGGCTTCGGGTTGTAGTAGCGCTCTTCCCACTGGGATGCGGACTGCGCCGTCCCCGCAAACGAAAACGCAAACAGTGCAACGAAGACAATCCAATTAGATTTCACGCAAACTCTCCGCGGGTTGAATGCGCCGCGCGCTCATCGCGCCCCAAAGGGAGGCCAGGATCGCGACCGCAAGCGTCAAGGAAAATGCCGCCATGACATGGGCCGGGGTTACTTGCGCGGCAAAGCCACCGGTGTCCACGCTTGAACCCAGCAACTGGTTAAAAACCCGGCTGACGGCGGCATAGACGCCGATGCCTATCAGAAATGCGATGGCGGTCAACGCCAACGCCTGAATAACGATGTATGTGGTGATCGCCGCGCCGTTCATGCCGATCAGCCGCAACGTCGCAATTTCACGGCGTTTACGACGGACATTGGCCAGGAACGCGCCAACCAGCGACATCAGACAACCGAATATCGAGGTGCCGGCGATCACGCCGAACACGGTGGACAGCAAGTGATCGATCGCCTTCACGTTGCGTATGTCCGCCAGGCGGCTTGCCGTTTCTATGCGTTGACCATTAAGCACCGCCTCCAAGGCCTGGACAGAATCAATGTCCCGCGCGTACACGCGCGCCTTTGCATAACGACGTTTGGCGCCGGTAATTGGCTGCCCGTCCGCTTCGTCTTTGGCCAGCCCCGGAACGGCATAGCCGTCCCGGTACCACTCCATGTCCTGAAGCAACGCCAATCGCACGAACCCCGCGGGCCGGGGATAGGCTTCGGCTGCCAGCACCGCGTACACGGTCACGACAAGAATCCCGTGCTGGTCCTGCCCGTCCAGCCGGCGCGCGACCTTCATGCGAACGGCGTCCCCGGGTCCGACCTGGAGCTTTTTCGCCGCCTGGGCACTTAGCACCACCGCCCTGCCCTCCAGCCCCGAGACGTCCATACCGGCCAGTATCGGGTCGCCTTGCCCGGTGGGCACAATTTCCGCTCCATCCACGAACTGCGAGCCGCTGACATATAAATCCGCTTGCGTATTCAGTGACCTGGTAAGGCCAACGACAAAGCCGGCCTCGGGCCGCCGTGCCAACGTTTCCAGCCATGCGTCGTCATAGCTTCCGCTGCTCAACATGCGTACCTCCAGATTGCGGGGGTCGCTCAGGAGTTGGGCTTGAAGCGCGCTTACGACGCCGTGCTTTAGCCCGAACAACAGCAGCAGCGGAGCAATAACCGCCACCAGGGACGTCACCATGCATAGCGAAACCAGCCAGTCGTGCTTCAGGTCGGCGCAAGACAGGCCGGCAATGTGGCGAAGCTTCATTGCCGGCCCTCGTCCAGCACGAATTCGCTTCTGCCAGGCTCGAGTACGGGCCGCATGCTGGGCAAGCCGAACTCGCGCACCAGGCTCCAGTCGTGCGAGACGATGACGGTTGCCATCCCCGCACTGCGCGCGAGCTCGATAAGCAGACCGAAAAGGCGGCGGGCATTGTCGGGATCCAGCGCGGAGGTGGGCTCATCGGCCAGCAATAGTCGCGGACGATGCGCTAGCGCGCGGACGACTGCTACCCGCTGTCGCTCTCCAATGGACAAGGCGGCGGGCTTCTTCCCGAGCAGATGCGCCAGGCTCAATGTATCGATCGCGAAGCCAAGTTCATCGTCCATCCCCGGCAAACCCAACAAACGGCGGGGCAACATAATGTTCTCGAAGGCGGTCAGATAAGGCAGCAGGCCACCCGATTGGAGGACAAAGCCCAATCGCACCGATCGCACAGCGGCCAGTTCCCGATCGTGTCTTCGTTGCAGCAGCGGCGTGACATCGATGTCCGCGCCCAACACATATCGGCCGATATGCGCGGGCGACAGCAGCAGGCCAATGCCCTCGAGCAAGGTGCTCTTTCCGCAACCGCTGTTTCCAACGACGGCAAGAACGTCTCCCGCATTCAAGCGTAAGGCGGGCATGTCGACTCGATACGCGTTCGGACCAATACCTCGAATCAGCCGCAGATCCTCGATGTGAAGCATCACAACAGGCTCAAGGCATCATTTCCAATGGCACGGGATACACATGATCCCGTTGGTCGCTGTCTTTGGCCAACGCCACCCAGCGATCCACATCCGCGTTGTACAACTGATAGTGCTTTAACTTGACGTTCAAGTTGCGGATGAACTTCTCTTGCGCCAGACCATCCATGCTCTTCCAGGTTTCCTCATCCAGGTTAAGCACTTCACTTTGGTACGGCAGGCCTTCGAGGTATTCCGCGACGAAGCCCATTTCGGACAGTTTCTTATCCGACTGCTTGAGCTGATTGGGGTCGGCCCCCATGGTGGCCGCAACCGCCCGCAACTGATTGAACATATCAGCGGGCGATATCAGACCTTGATTGGCGGCGTCCACAATCTTACGCATGACGTCGTTCAAGTCGCTTAACTGGCCTTTCGTCAGCAAGACCCGAACGTCGGTCGTTGGGACGTTTTGTTTAATCAGATCGCGGTCGCTGATCCACGCCTGGAATACCGGTGGAACGCGGGCCCCGATTTTCTCGCCAAGATAAGCCAATTTCATCGCGTTGCCGACGAGCTCTGCCTCGTCTTTCATTTTCTCGTCTGCGTTCACCGGCTTACGGCCCGGATCGCTGGCGTTGGCGGCGCTGCCCACTGCGTCTTCACCCATATAGGCTGACTTGACCTGCATCGTGATGGCGCTGGCCAGCATGTCTACCTTCTTGCCGAACTCGTCCACATCGCCAGCGTTCACGGGGTAATAGAGCGAGACGCTCGTGCCGCCGTATGTAGACAGGTTGCGGTATTGCGCCTCTGCGTGCGCATGGTTCTTTACGCCTGCCGGCGTTTTCAGGTGCAACGTGTAGATCGCCACGCCTGGCTTGGAGGCTTCAAGTCGAACCTGACTGGCATCCAGGCCGGTGGAGGACAGCTTGTTGTCGGCTTCGATCGCTCCGGCGTCCGTTATCAGGACGACATATCGCGCACCAAAATTTCGCCAATCTACGCTGTTGATGGCGTCCATGACGCCCGCGTACGCGTCTTCATCAAACAGGCTGCTGGACACCTTGGCTTGTGTCAGCCCTGATACCTTGTTCAGAAAGTCCGCACCGCTTTGGACCTTGTTGGGGTCCGCATAGACTTTGCTGACGTACTCAAGCCCCGGGACGGCCTTCACGTTCGATCGAAAGGCCACCAAGCCAAATTTGACGCGATCGCCCAGCTTTTCATGATCGATCTGTGCGTAGACTCGCTTTACGGCTTCCCGCGTCCGATCAATGTAGGGGTTCATCGAAATGCTGGAATCCACGACAAAGACCACCGCCGCGGAAAACTCCTTGATTTGATTCACTCGCTGCTCGGCAGTCGAAGCCTCCCCTGCAACCGAGGCGGCGGCGGGCGCGGCCATGCTGACCGAGGCAACATTCAGGACCCGGGTGCGGAAGCCCTGCTCCGTCATAACCTCTTCGCCGCTCAGAATTGGCAAAAGATAGAAGTTCTTTTGCATATCCACGAACAGCTCTGGCTCCTGTGCCACGATGCCGTCCGCCTTGCCGTTGAGCTTCAACTGGTGCCTTGCCGGTGCAATCTTGTCGACAGGGTCAATCGCGTTCAGGACAGCGTCCAGGCCGCTCCGATCTTTGAAAAACAGCGTACGCTCACGCCCTGCCGGATTGGTGAAGGCCAATGACAGCTGCATGTTCCAATCCACGGTGCACGACTTTTCAACCCACCCAGCGGTCTTGCCGTACGAGTCCGGCCCAACGTTGAGCCATTTGACGTTGGCAACGTCCTGCACGGCGTAGACATAGAAACGGGTGAACGCAGGCTGTAAATTGCCCGATGCCGCCCCAGGGCTTGCACGCAATTGACAGCCCGGCGTCGTAAGGACGCGCTGATACAACGTCTTTTTCCCTTCTTGTAGCAAGGGTGCGGCCGCCATCGCGACGGACGTGGCGCCCAGTAGTGCGCATCCTAGCGACAAGGCAGCGAATAGTTGTTTAACAGGGGTGGGCAGCGTAGGCATCTGGCGACTCGTCATACGGAACACGTATCAGTTGGGCAAGGATTGCAGGCTGGCGAGCGCCCCGGCTTGTTTCGGATCGCGCTCCAATACGGCTTCATACCAATAACGCGCAGTGGCCGCTTCGGCCTTGAAACAAGTGTTCTTGGATGATGCCGGGTCATATTCGGCGGCGTACGCCAGCGCGATGGTGATATCGCCAGCGTTCGCGCGATTCGCATACAGCCGTTGCGCAATCTCGCACTGTCCCGAATCGCGCGCTGCCCGAATTACCTTAAGCAACGCTTCGGAATCCTTGACGTCGCGCACGCACGCCTGCACAAAACCCATCTTGTCCGCGCTTGCATCGGCCAGCGACGCAACGGTACAACCCGCAGGCGGCAAGGCCGCAGGAGCGGATGCCGATGACGGTTGCGGATCGGCGTCAACGGACCTGTCCTTCCAAAGGAAATAGTAGGCGGCGATACCTGCAGCCACCAGCAATCCGGCCAGACCCAGTGCAAGCGCCAATGTGCGACGTCCCTGCCCGGACGCATGCCTGGAATTGATTTCCGGGGCTGGCTCCGGCTTCGGCTCCTGCTCGATGGCGGCTTGCGGTTCGACGGGTTCCTGAACAGCGGCAGCGGCCAGCTGGCTGCTGCTGCCCACGGTGGGCGCCGCCCCGGCGGCGGCGCCAGGCAGTACATCCGGTTCAATTCGAAATGCGTACTGAACGGCCGCCCCACCTGCCACACGCAGGAACCCGCGGCAACGCGGCCCTTGGGTGCCCGCCAGCAACGGGTCGACGAATTCGGGTCCCACTGGCATGACCAGCGTCTGCGCACGCAGGCTCGCACCTTGCAAGCGGATCCACTGCTCGTCGCCGACCCATTGCCGATTGACGACGTCAAGGTGCGCCGCCCCTTCGCTGCGTCGTACCGACAGTTCGACATGCTCGGCGCCCTGCTCCCAAGGAGTGACATGCAGTTCAGCGCGCCCGGGCGATACCGCCTTCAGAAGAATAATTGTCATGGAATTGCACTACGCCTGTCGGACGTTGGCAAGAATGCGTGCCAACGCCTGGTTCTGTTCAAGATTGATTTCGCTACCCGCCGTATGGCCTGCGTTATGCAGCACAACGTCTTGCAGACCGGTTAACCAATAACCAACGTAATCCGCGTTGGTATCGAGCGGTACTTCGTGCAAGTCCGGCAGGCCGGCTGAGTCTAGGCTCGTAGTGCGGGCGAAGAGCTTGTGCTTGTTGACGATGCTGACAGGTCTTTTCTCGAACTCGACATTCAAAAATCCCAACCAGGCAACAAAGTCGTTAAGACCCAGCTGCGCGCGCAGCACTTGCCGCATCACCAAGTGCTCGCGCTTGGAGCTGCTGTCCTGACGCGCGGTCAGGCGCCCTTCGATCATTGCTTGCAAATTGACGCGGTTGGCGGTGGTAATCAATTCATCCACCAAGATCTGCGCCACTTCCCGTTTGACGCCCATGGCGTCAAGCAGGCGTTTTCGCTCAGGCAGATCACGCAGGTGCGCCACCCAGCGTTGAAAAACCGCCTCGGCGTACAAATGATCGGCCGTCCTCAGCGTCAATTTGATAGAAGAGTTGGCCCCCGACTCCGCTTGCGTAACGGTGTCTGGCTTCGCAAATGGGTTGTGCTCGGCGGTATCTTCGAATGCAAATGGGTTGACTTCTTCCGCGTCGTCACACGCCTGCGAATCTTGCGCCGTCGGCTTGGGCGCTTGCGCGTGCAAACCGTTCAAATAGAGTTCACGCAGGTCTTCCTGCGATAGTTCCATGGCTTGCATCAGAATCGGGATCCATCGACGGCTGGCGTAGAGCGCCTGCGCCAATTGCTGACCTAGTTTCCGCTTCTTTTCGACGTCGTCCCCGTCGATGTCCTGGTGATAGCTGGCCAGCCGCGCCAAGGCGCTGCCCCTGCCCTCAAGTTCATCATGCAATTGCTGGCGCAAGCGCCCCAATTTGAATTCCAGATCGGCGATCCCTTTGATCCCCGCCGCCAGCCGGTTCATGCCGCCGTCGTTCTCCGTCATGACCGCGTCCCAGGCCAGCCTGGGGTCTGCGATACGGCGTCGAATGTCCGGGTGATCGCAAAAGCTCTCGCCCAGTCGTTCCAAGGCCTGGCGCTTATCCGGATCGATCTGCTCTTTTCCCTTGCCCAGCTTTTTGACAAAGGAGCTGTCCATGCCGGGCTTGCGCACGAGGTAGACGTTATTGAACTGCACGCCACCGGACCAATCCTTCATGAACGGCAGATTGCCAAAGCGCTCTTCCATTGCGCCGCGCAGCATGCCCGCCCACCCCTCGTCAATCTGGGAACCCCCTTCGTGGGTCAGCATCGCCTGGAGGCGCATGTCGAACATGGTCAGGGCCCAGAACAGGCCGCAGGCCCGTTCGCTTCGCGATTGCGCGGTCTCGCCTTGGGTACATTCCACCCAGCGCTCAAGTACTTGCGCGGTTTCGCTGACCTCGCCCTGCTTGTACGAGCAAACCACGAGGCCGTTCATGGCCTGCGTGATGGTGTAGTTCTCAAACAAATAGGCAACCTTCCCGCGCAGCAGCATTTGGCCGACAGGGTTGCCTTCAGAGGAGATCTCCGATAATTCGCGCGCCTTGTATCGCCCGCGGTAACCCGGAAAGTCCAATAGGTCGACCGATGACACTCGTGGCTCGGACTCCGTTTCGACCAGCGGGAAAATAAGCTCCACGGTCAATACGGCCAGATGCGAAATCAGGAGTTCTGTCGGGGCGCCCAGCTTTCCATCTACGACGGGACGGACAGCGAGGTTTTTGTCCCGTTCCGAGCCTTGCCGCAACAAGACGTCCACCGACATGATGCTGTCGCGGCCATACTGCAGCTCGTCTCCTTCCCGAGTTGCCAGCGCCGACAGCGGCAAGTAGGCCGTCTCTGCATTTTTCAGTTTTCCCAAGCTGGCCGCGACGGCCGCATACATCTGCGTGAATTCAGGCAGTTCTCCCCACAACACGGAAAACAATTGAGCGCGCTCGTCCGGTGAGAGATGCGGCGCCAGCTTCATTGCGTGCTGCCAGTACCCATTCTCCAATAGCCGCAGCGGCTTTGCGAAGGACGCGCGTGCGTAATCCCATAGCGACACCACGTCGTCGGCATTGACGCCGCGTTGTATCGCCCCGCCGTCCCTTCCGTGGAACCGGGCCAGCATCTGTTCTATACGGGCTTCATCGAGCCGATATTCCACGCGGTGCTGGTCGAAATCGTTGAACCAGGAATTGCTCAGGATCTTGGCAAGGTCAATCTCGCGAAACAGGCGCACTTCAACCGGATACGCATCATCTTCCGAAGGCTGCGCATTGCGGGTAAAGCGCGTCACCAAGCCCGTCGCCTCCTTGCCCGTTCCGGGGGGATTGATGTGCGTGATGAAGTTGACCAGTTGGCCGCCGTAGTCGGCTTCGAATTGACCACGCTGATCGGCACCAAGCGCAGATATCAAGTACGACTTTCCCGCCTGGGACTCACCGAAAAATCCGATGGTCATGGGCGACTGCGCCGCGCGCATAAGGTCGCGGCTTTTATTGCGTAATTGGCGCAACTGATGGACCAGGCTATCCGCCTCGCTGTTCAACTGCTTGGAGTTGCCACGTACCAGGTCGACCCAATCGATGGCGGCGCCGGCTCCCTCCAAAAGGGCGTTCCACTGGCGGGCGAGTTCGTTTTGCTGTTGTGTCATGGTGTCAGATCTTCACGCTGCCGCTATCGAGCCAATACGAGTCCTGCCCCAAGCCGGCGTGCAGAAGCGTATTCATCTCAAAGCGGATATGGCTCTTTTGAATCTGGACGGCGTCCGCTCCCTCTACCCGTTCGATGCCCAATTCATCACTGATCAGGCCTTGCCGGCGATCGCGCTCCGAAGGCTGCTGCACGGTGAAGTACACGTGAGCCCGGGCGTCAGGCACGCTAGCGTCGCGCTCCTGGCTTTCGCGGAATTTCTTCTGCCAGGCAGGCTGAAATCCCAACAGGTAAATCGGCGCGGCGGGCCAACGTTCGCAAGCCAATTGCCGATACCCCAGGCGTGTGTCCGCGTTCAGCAAATACGGTTTTGCATCGCCGGAACCATCCCGGGGCAGCTCAATGCAGCCATCTTCCGGAGGCAAGCCGTCGGGCGTGCGAGTCTTGATGTCCGAATAAAGGACGTCCGCCTGCTTGATCAGGTTATTGCCGTCGATCCGGCCAAAGTAGCGGATCAGGGGCAAGGGTCGAATCCTGGAAGGACTGAAGTAGAAATTTGCCAGGCGGCGATTTTCAGTAAGCCAGCACACCATGGCACCGACCGCCGCCGTCGTCTTGGGATCGCCGATCAGACCGCCCTTGTGAAACGGGAACCAGGTGCCGCTGCGGTAGTTCTGCATTGGCAGCACGCGGCCAGAGGGCAACGCGGCAAGCTGGCGGATCAGCGTCTGCACGCCGGGCAGGCACGACGGGCGCCCGGTCAACAACAGTACATCGCAGTCGTAATGCGCAACGACTTCGCTGAGCGAGGTCAGCGTCTTGCAGATGTTCAGGCCGTCCGTCAGGAAATGCTTGTGCAGGACCGCCGGATCGAACGTCAACTCGATCCCGCCCAGATCAAGAATGGTCGGCACGCCCAGATCACTGCTGAGGTTTTTGGACACGAAATCGCGTACCGGCGCGCTGATGCGGTTGTCTGTTCCGAGCCAATGCGCCCATGTTGCTGTCCGCTTGCGGCTGCCTTGTTCCAGGTCGAAGCGTTCGTATTCAGCCAATAGGGCCAGTGCCAGCGGATAGAACGCCTGCAACGTCAGTTGTTGACGCAGCACCATGTCGCCAGCGCCAAGGCTGCGAGCGCCGCAAATCCGATCCGCAAGGTCGCCCGGATGTTGGGCGCCCTTCTCTTTCAGCGCCGCTTCAAACGAGGGCAAAATGAAATGCCGTATGACGTCCAGAACGATGTCGTCACCGGCAACCTTGAAGCCGTCACGGAACCGCTGTACGGGCGTGATCGGCGCGTTGCTGCCGCTGCCCGCCGCGTCGCGCTGCATTACATATTCATTGATAACAAGGTCCGTCGTGCCCCCGCCGATGTCGATAGAGGCGACGGTGATCGATTCATGATCTTGTTTTCCGGGTCTTGCAATAGTCTCGAAGAACTCCTCCGGATGTCCGCCGAAGTTCTCGCCGATCTCGGTATACAGGTAGACCAGCTGCGCGCACGTCGCCTCGTCCCACTTCACCACCACCTTGGGCAAGGGAACATGCAGGCGGTTCTCGTCGCCGGCATCGTCATGCGGGTCGTCGTTATAGTCGGCGGCATGCCAGCCCATGCTCTTCCAAAGCAGGCCGAGCGCGTCGCGTACACGATTGCGGAACTTGGTGCGCTCAACTTGCGGCGTGCTGGGCGGTACCGTCAGGATGACGGTTCGCAACCAGCGCGAGGTCGCCGCATTTTCTTTATCTTTGCGATACAGAATGCTATTGATCTGGGCTACCGCTTGGGTAAACACCTCGTTGAGCATGAGCGTCATTAATGAAGACCGCGAATACTTGGTCTCAAAAACGGATTCCACGCCTTTAGTCACATACAGCGCCCGCCCTTCGTCATCAATCAGGTCGGCTAATGGCTTCAGGGTGGCCATGGGCTCCTGTTGCCCTTTCAAGCTGCTTGTATTCAAACGCCAAACTTGGTCGTAGGGGCGAGAATCCCATAAATAGCGCTTTGGGCTGGACAGGCCCGTGGACCCTTCCGTACCTTCGCGCAACGCGGCCAGTTTTGATGCCTCTGTCCCCACTCGCGTCATGCTGCCCCACGCGAACGCATCGTGCCGCCCGCTTTGCATTGACCACTGATCCAAGCCCAGATTGATCTTCGCGAATTCCACGCGCGATTCAAACGGATGGTCGTAGATCTGCTCAGGCGCGCTCATGTCACGCAGCACCAGGTGAGTGTTGCCATGCAATCCGCGATTATTCTGCTCAGGATCTTCGACCAAAATGCCGCAAGTACGGGAATTACCCACGTCCAGAACCAGGTCCACGGCGATGGGTTTACCCGCACCGACCGCGTTGCGCAGTTTTACCTTCACCGTCGGAACCGCCACCTGCGCTTCTCTATTGGGATAGGTGGTGGGCGCAGGTCCCCGCAATAGGCTCAGCAGGTTCAGGTAATGCGCGATGTGGCGCTTTTGGGCCAACTCGCTCTGAATGTCCTCAAGCTCGCGCTTGGCGGCCACACATTTGTCCTTGAAGACCTCGGCCAACCACTCTTTCACCCAGATCAGGTCCAGGAACCAGCGCATCTCGCTAAGATGCACTGCCAAGCGAAATGCCTGCCCGTTGCGCAGATCTTCGTCGTTGGGCGCGAGGTAGGCCACGCCCTCGCGTTTGGGCATGATGCGGGTATCGAACGCGAGCGTCAGCCGATGGGTATGACCGTGTTCATCAGGCGTGGCGAGCCTGACGATACGTAAACGGCTCCAGTTGTTTGGCCCCTGGTCAAAACGGGTCGGCGAGAGGTATCGAAAAAATGGCACCGGCAGCCAAAGCCCGTCAAGGATATCCAGGCTTTCTTTCATGCTCACATCATCCAGACCCGGAGCGGGGTGCCCCCGGTCCATTTTCTCGGCTTCGGATTCAAAACACAGTGTGCCGTCGTTGGCCTCGAAAAGACGCGCCAGCAGGCCATTGCCCAACAAGGCAAACTGACCCGCCGGCTCGCGGCGCAGGTCGAGCGTTACCGCAAGATCGAGAAACTGGATGCCGGTGTCTCCAAAGAGATCGACCGTTTGGATTTCGGTATAGGTGTCGACTTTAGGCAGCATGACGGTATGAGTCGCTTCAGGACTACGGCTGGCGCATGGTCAGCGGGAATTGTTCGGAGCCGTAGTTGCCCGAGCAGGCGGCAACATGGGAGGCGTTCGGTTCGCAACGGATAGCGGGCATTTCATAGGTCGAGCCGTCGTTACATGAGGCCTGCGCGCCGGTGCTGATCAGCAATGCACCACTGGCTACCACCGCGCTTACCGGCGCTTGGCATTTCGAGCCATTCCGCCTGTCCAGCGTGACATGGCCCTTGCCTTTTTCGAACTGATATTGCAGGCGGAGGGGCTCGCCGGTATTGCGGTCCTGAATTCCAGCCCGCACGCGCCAGTCCCCATTCAGAAAAGCCGCGGTGCCGTCCGCCAGTGCGGGAGGCAATACCAATGGATTGCCATCGGGGCCTCGGCCCGCCACTGGCGCGCTGGCATCGCCCATAGGCGGTGCAGTCTGGGCGCGCGCGTCTCCCGTCGCCACGCCGCCGTCGCCAATTCCATGGGAAACATCGGGCTTGAGCGCCTGGACGTCGTTCGCGGCCGTGCCTTCCGCTGCCGCCTGTATTCCGTTCGTGCCGCCGGCGGAAGCTGTCTGCGAGCCAACAAGCGCTGCGGTCGGCGCAAGGCCTGCGATGGACGATTCCGCATGGGGCATGTCCGCCCGCGTCCGATCGACCGGCGGCGTCTGTACGAGGGACGCCGAGCGATCGTCAAACGGAGGCGCGGATATCTGCGCTGCGCCGATCAGTGGCAGCCCTGCCAGGACAGGCACTGAAGGCGCGCAAGCGCGAAGGGTGAAGAGCAACAGCGCCGCCAACAACAGCGGCAATAGCAGCCACCACCACCGGCTGCGCCACCACGGCGCGGCTGCGGTCGGCGGCGCGCTCACGGGCGCCACTGGCGCCGCGACAGCGGGGGGCAAAGCCGTTCGGTACGGTGCAGGCGAAAGCAACGAATGCAAAGGAGCTACCGAACGGTCTGCCCCGGCATTCAAGAAGCCCCAAAATGTGATGACAGGTTTGCCGTTGACCAGATACACATGGCTGGGATCTGGATGGTGAAGGACCCATTTCAGCAACGAGCCGAACAGCGATTCGGAGTTGGCCGTCAAGTCGGCGCGCAACGCTTCGACCTCCTGACGGACGGTCGCAAGCTGCGTGGAAGCGATGGATTTTTCGTCTTCGGTGGCTGCGGTCCAGGGCACGACCGGACCGGCGCTAGGCGCATACCAATCAACCAGACTGCCATCCGCGCTGGCCTGGGGAATCGCAAAATGTTCTGCCAGGTCCCCCCGCCGTCGCTTGAGCGTAGAGAGAATTTGCGACGCGGCCATATAAACCGGCTGGCCACGCTCGCCTAATGCGTCGTACTGATCGATTCTTTCGCTACGAAGCTTTACTCCGGACATGCCGTGGCCACCACATCAAAAATATGGCCCCTAAAATTAGGGGCCAGAAGAAGGATGACAACAAATTTAACATAAATTTAGTAATATTTTTAACAAATTAACTTCTGCTATTACATACAGCACCATTCATTCAGATAAATCGCCTTCTAAACCGCGATTCGACTTGTCAAAAGCGGGCGGCCGGTGTGGCGCGACAGAATCGCGCCGGCAAATCCGCAAGTAATTGTTACTCAATCCGCCCAATCGTCGCACCGGCCGCCACCGACTTACCCGGCGCTGCTTCCTGTGTGAGCACGCCGTCCCGATGCGCCAGCACCTGCATTTCCATCTTCATGGCTTCCATCGTGGCGATCAGTTCGCCTTGTTTGACGGTGGCGCCGTCTTCCACCTTCCAGGCTTGGATGGTGCCCGCGATGGGTGCCGGCACGCTGTCGGCGCCGGCGACATTGCCGGGAGGCTGCCCTGCGTCCGCCGTTGCGGCCGCGCCGGCGGATTGCAGGCCTCGGAGCAGTTCGGCCGGCAGGCCCAGGGACACGCGGCGGCCGTCGATTTCGACGGCGGTCCGGTGCAGTGTCACCGTGCCCAGCGGCGTTGGGCGCACTGCCGCCTCCAGGTCATTGGCAAAGTCGGTTTCGATCCAGCGCGTGTGGACCTTGAAGCCGGTGTCGTCGCCCAGGAAGTCGTCATGCGCCAGCACCGCGCGATGGAACGGCAGGACCGTGGCCACCCCTTCAATGCGGAATTCGGCCAGCGCGCGGCGGGCGCGCGCAATGGCCTGTTCGCGGGTGGCGCCGGTGACGATCAGCTTGGCCAACAGCGAATCGAACGTGCCCGGTATGGTCGAACCCGACTCCACGCCGCTGTCCACGCGCACGCCCGGTCCGGACGGCGGCGCAAACTGCTCGATGCGGCCCGGCGACGGCAAGAAGCCTCGGCCCACGTCTTCGGCGTTGATACGGAATTCGATGGCGTGGCAGCGCGGCGCGGGCGCGGTGGTGAACGACAGCGGCAAACCGTCCGCGATGCGCAATTGCTCAACAACCAGATCCAGCCCGCAGGTTTCCTCGGTGACCGGATGTTCGACTTGCAGGCGCGTGTTGACCTCCAGGAACGAAATCGCGCCCGATGCGCTCAGCAGGAATTCGACGGTGCCGGCGCCGACATAGCCGACGTGGGCGCAGATGTCGCGGGCGGACGCGTGGATGCGTTGGCGCTGGTCGTCCGTCAGGAACGGCGCGGGCGCTTCTTCCACCAGCTTCTGATTGCGCCGTTGCAACGAGCAATCGCGTGTGCCCAGAACGACGACGTTGCCGTGCTTGTCGGCCACCACTTGCGCTTCGACGTGGCGCGGCCGGTCCAGGAACTGTTCCACATAGCATTCGCCGCGACCGAACGCGGTGACCGCTTCGCGCACGGCGGATTCGTACAGGTCGGCCACGTCTTCCATGCGCCACACGACTTTCAGGCCCCGGCCTCCCCCGCCAAACGCCGCTTTGACGGCAATCGGCAGGCCGTGTTCGTTGGCGAAGGCCAGCACGTCTTCGGCGCCGTTGACCGGGTCTGCCGTGCCCGCGACCAGCGGGGCGCCGACCGCCAACGCGATCTTGCGGGCCTGGACCTTGTCGCCCAGCCGTTCGATGGTTTCCGGCGACGGGCCGATCCACGTCAAGCCGGCGTCGATGACAGCCCGCGCGAAGGTGGGGCTTTCGGACAGGAAGCCGTAGCCGGGATGCACGGCGTCGGCGCCACTGCGCCGCGCGACGTCCAGCAGCTTGTCGATGTTCAGATAAGAATCGGCGGGACGGTCGCCGTCCAGCCCGTACGCCTCGTCGGCCATGCGCGCGTGCAGCGCGTCGAAATCGGCGTCGGCGTAGACCGCAACGGATTTGACGCCGTAGTCGGCGCAGGCGCGGATGATGCGGACGGCGATCTCGCCACGGTTGGCAATCAGGACTTTCTTCATGGCAGGCAGGTTCAGTTAGGTCGGGTTGACGGACACGGCCGGAACATCAACCGGAACGAAGTCGGAAATGGGATTGAAGCGCACGCGAGCGCCGATGGGAATTTGCGCGGCGCGGTCCAGATGCCACGGCGCCACCGAGCCAATGACGGGGTAGCCGCCGGTCAAGGGGTGGTCGGCCAGGAACAGAACCGGCTGGCCGCTGGCGGGCACCTGGATAGAGCCTTTGCGGGTGCCTTCGCTGGGCAATTCGGCGTGGTTGGCGCGTTGCAGCGGCGCGTCGCCGTTCAGGCGGATGCCGACGCGGTTGGACTGCGGCGTCACCGTCCAGGCCTGGCGCGACAAGAGCGCAACCGCCTCGGCATCGCACCAATCCGTACGCGGCCCCAACACCACGTCCAGCACCACCTCGACGTTGGTCGTGGGCAGATCCGCCGGGGCAATTTCGGGCGCACCGACGATGGCGCCCTGCCCGGCTGGCCGGATGCCGATGCGGTCGCCCGCCGCCAAGGCCTCAGGGCCGACGTGGGCCAAGGTGTCGGTTGAGCAGCTGCCCAGCACCGGTTGCACGTCGAAGCCGCCGCGCGCGGCCAGGTAATAACGAATGCCGGCGGACGGCTGGCCCAGGGTCAGCGTGTCGCCGTCATCCAGCGCAATGGCCTGGTACGTGTTCGCCGTCCACGTGATGCCGGCGGCATTGCGCAGCGTGACGTCGCCAAGCGCGCCGGTCACGGCTACGACGCTGGGGCCCTGCGCCCGCACCTGGAATCCGCCGTAGACGATTTCAATGGCGGCTTCGCCGGGCGCGTTGCCCACGAGGCGGTTGGCGGCGCGCAGTGCGCCCCGGTCCATGGCGCCGGACGCGGCCACGCCCTGACGCGCCTGCCCTGCCCGGCCCAAGTCTTCAAACACGGCCTGTAATCCGGGCGATACGACTTCCAGCGCGGGTGTGGCGCGGGAATCGGCGGCGGCCGCGTTGGCGGAAGTCGAGGTCGAAGCCTGGGCGGAGGTTCCGGTCGAAGTGCCGGTCGAAGTCCCGGTCGAAGTCCCGGTCGAAGTCCCGGTTGAAGTTCCGGCTGAAGTCCCGGTCGAAGCCCCGGCATCAATGAAACGCACCCGATATCCTGGTTGCAGCAACGCCGGCGTCTCGCGCGATAAGTCCCACATGGGGACCGGGGTCACGCCCAGGATCTGCCAGCCGCCGGGGCTGGCTTGCGGGTAGACGCCGCTGAATGTGCCGGCCAATGCGACGGCGCCCGCGGGGATGCGGGTGCGCGGGGTCTTGCGGCGCGGCACGTCCAACGTGGGGTCGCCGCCGCTGAGATACGCGAAGCCGGGTGCGAAGCCGGTGAAGGCCACGCTGTACGTGCCGCCGGTGTGACGGCGCACGACTTCGTCCGGCGTGATGCCCAGCAACTGCGCGACTTCGTCCAGGTCTTCGCCGTTGTAATGGACGGGGATTTCGATGAGCTTGCCATCGCGCGCCACGTGGGCCGTGGTGTCGCGGGAGCCAATGTCGGCAATCAGCGCATCGCGCGACACCAGACTGGGTTGAAAGATGACCAGCACCGTGCGCGCGGCGGGAACCATTTCGGTGACGCCGGCGATGGGCTGGTTTTGCAGCGCGGCGAACAGCGCCAGCGTCTGGTCAAGATCGTCCAGTTCGACCAGTAGCGCGTCGGTGTTTACAGGCAGAAAACGCACACGGCCTCCTAGGCGGATTGTGCCGGGGCAGCGTCGATGAAAGACCGGATGGCGACACCCGACTGTTCAAGCTGGCGCCGCAGTTCGCGCGCCATATCGACCGCGCCGGGGCTGTCGCCATGCACGCAAATGGAATCGGCTTGCACGCGCGTCAGGCTGCCGTCGATGGCTTCGATGACGCCCTCTTGCACCAGGCGCAGCATGCGCGCGGCCACGGCTTGCGGGTCATGCAGCACGGCGCCTTTTTCGCGGCGCGATACCAGCTCGCCCTTGGGCGTGTAGGCGCGGTCGGCAAAGGCTTCGGCCACCACGCGCAACCCGCGTTCACGGGCGCGCGTCAGCAGGGGCGAGCCGGCCAGACCCACCAGGACCAACGTGGGGTCGATTTCCAGAATGGCGGCAATTACGTCGTCACCCTGGCGCGCATCGTGCGCGATGGTGTTGTAAAGCGCACCATGCGGCTTGACGTAGCGCACGTCGGTGCCGGCGGCGGCGGCCAGCCCCTTCAAGGCGCCGATCTGGTAGATGACATCGGCGATCAGGTCGGCGCTGGCCACGTCCATATTGCGGCGGCCGAAGCCGGACAGATCGGGATAGGACACGTGCGCCCCAACCGTCACGCCGTTATCGCGCGCGGACTTCAGGGTGGCCAGAATGCCCGCGGGGTCGCCCGCATGGAAACCGCACGCCACGTTTGCGCTGGACACCACCGCCAACATCGCGGCGTCGTCGCCCATGCGCCATGCGCCCAGGCTTTCGCCCAGGTCGCTGTTCAAATCGATCCCAGCCATGTCTTATCCTTAGTCCACGGACGCCGGGCAGGCGGATTTCCGCACGGTGCCCCGCTTGTAGTGTGGAACGATAGTTACACAATTGTTCTACAAATTGGTTAGTATGGTAGATCAAACTTGCCCAAGCGGCTATCGGTAATTGCCCCAACCGCCTATGACCACCTCCGACGCGCACCAGACCCTGACCGATAAGGTCACCGAACAGATTCGCCGCCGCTTGATCAATGGTGAATTCATGCCGGGCCAGCGGCTATCGGAAGCAACCCTGACGCAATCGCTGGATGTGTCGCGCAACACTTTGCGCGAGGCCTTTCGCAATCTGACCAAGGAAGGCTTGCTGACTTATGCGCCCAACCGTGGCGTGGCGGTGGCGGTGCCCAGCATGGCGTCCATTATCGACATCTACCGGGTGCGGCGCATGATTGAATGCCAGGCGCTGGCCCAGGCCTACCCGCACCACCCCGCCCGCCAACGCATGCGGCAGGCGGTGGACGACGCGCTGGCGTGTCGCGAGCGGCAGGATTGGGCGGGCGTGGGCACGGCCAACATGGCCTTTCACATGGCCATCGTCGAACTTGCCGACAGCGAACGCCTGAACGCGATGTTCGCCTTGCTGCTGGCCGAATTGCGCTTGGTATTCGGCCTGCTGCAAGACCCGGAATTCCTGCACGCCCCGTATGCCGACATGAACGAGCAGATTCTGCAACGCGTCGAAGCGGGAGATTTTGGCAAGGCGGCCGATGCGCTGAAGGACTACCTGGCGCAGTCCGAGCGCATCGTCCTGGCCAGTTACGCGCGCCGCGTGGCCAATTGAAAGCGCCACGACCGTAGCGCGTCAATCACCAGGAACACCAGCAGGCTGACGCCCATTACCGGCAGGCACCACCCCAGCACGGCGGCCGCCGCCAGCGCGCCCAGCCGCGCCGGCCAGCCCAATGCGGCCCACGCCTGCGTCAGCGTTTGGCCATTCGCGCCCGCTGCCGGCCGGCGCAGCCACCACATGCGATAACCCAGCACGATCATGGTCGATAGCGCCAGGCCGATGGCGCCCATCAACAACTGGTTGGGCCAGCCGAACAGGATGCCCATGTGCATGTCCACGCCCCAGCGGATCAGCTTGGCGATCAGCGGAAAGGTGTCGAAATCGGCACGGCTGGTGATGGCGTAGCTGTTGGGGTCGATGGCGATGGTGTCGACTTGGGTGGGCCAGGACCGGTCGACTTCACGCACCATCCACGCCTGGCCGGCGCCACGCGGTGGACGAATCTCCAGCTGCGTGCTGTCGATGCCACCCTGCCGGGCCGTTTGCAGGATGCGGTCGAATTGCGTGACGACGTCTGAGGGGGCATTCATGGGCGCATGCGTGGATGCACTCATCGGCGCACTCATCGGCGCGGCCGCCTCGGTGGACGCACCGGTAGGCGACATCGCCCCTGCCATCTGCATGCCGCCATGATGATGCGCGTGTTCATCCCCGCCGGACGCCTGCCCGGAGGCGGCCTCTGCCCCCGTCCCGGCTCCCTGCCCTGCCGTCGGCAGCTTCAGCGAAATCGCCGGCGTGATCCATCCCAATTGCGCGCGCAGCTGATCCACGCGGCCGCCCGCCCAGTTCGACCACGTCAAGCCCGTGGCGGACAAAAATATCAGCCCCAGCGCCAGCCACAAGCCCAGCAAGGTGTGCCAACGGCGCGCCCGCAGACGCGGGCTGCGCGCGCGGGTCGCCGCCGCGCGGCGGCGCCCCGTCCACCACAGCACCAGCCCGCCCAGCGTGGCCAGCCACATCCAGGACGCGGCCAGTTCGCTGTAGTTGCGCCCCAGTTCGCCCAGCATCAGATTGCGGTGCAGATAATCCAACGTGGTGCGAAACGGCAGTGTGCCGCTGGTGCCGTAGACCATCATGTCGCCCTTGATGGCCAACGTGACGGGGTCGACGAACACCGCCCGGCTTTCCGAATCGCCCATGCCGGCCTGCGTGAACATGACGCGCGTGGTTTCCCCCGGCGTGGGCGCGGGGCGCACGGCGAACAAGCGAGGGCCGCCCGCACCCAGGTGGGCCTGCGCCGCTTCAACCTGTTTGGCCAAGGGTTGCGCCGGGCCGGTGGAGGCGGTGCGCAGCTGGTCCGCGTACAGCAGGTTTTCGATCTGCGGGGTTAGCACGAACAACGTGCCGGTAACAGCCGCCACCAGGATGAAGGGGCCGACGAACAGGCCGATATAGAAATGCAGGCGCGTGATCAGCGCCAGAAAAGCGCTGGGGGCCGCGGTTCGCGTGCGCGCGGGCGCGGCGGCGGTATCCAGGGTTTGTGTGGACATGGGAACTCTCGAATAGGAAACGGGCCGCCCCAGGCGGGGGGCCAAGACTAGCCGCAAAGGTCGGGCCGCAAAAATCGGTCCCCAAAAATCGAGCAAAAGGCCAGCCGATAAAGGGAAGCCGACAAAGGCGAGCCGATAAACACCGGCCGATAACGACCAAGCGAAAGTGCGGCCACGGTCATGCGCGCAAGGCGCATGCGTGCAGGGTCAACCGTCTATCGAGGGTGGTGCCCGGGGGCCCAGCGGGGGGCCCGTGGCGGGCATGGGCGGGCGCGGGCCGTCCACGTTCAGAGCCGGCTGCGCCAGCCAGTGCAGCAGCACCGGCGCCAAGGCCGCCAAGGGCGGCAGGTTCAGGATTTGATGCGCGCTCAGGCCAAACGGACATTCCTGGCCCGCGCCGCGATCATCGCCCTGCCCTGAACCGTGGTGATCGTGATGGCCGTGCATCTCGTGATGGCCACCGGTGGACGCCTGCCGTAACGACATCGCCTGCAACGCCGCCAGCGCGTTGCCGCCCGCCGTGCAAAAGCCCAAGGTCAGACGGCCTTGGCGCAGCGCCTGCGCGTCGGGCATGTACCCGGTCGGCACCCATGCCCGCGCCACCAGCAACAGCAGCAGCAACAGCCGCCCGAAATCGGCAGCCGTGGCAAAACGCGGGTAATGGGGTAAACGACGGGGCGATCCGGTGCGCATGCGTCCAATCCACAACGCCGGCGGGCGCCGGCGTCTTGGCGGAATTTTACGCGCCGTCATGGAATTGCGCGACACCCGCCCCGCCGGCCCGCCTGCAAACGTTGCTTGCCGCCGCCCGGCTTCGGGCATAAATTCGATGTTGCCGATTTCCGCTCAAGGCCCGCTGCGGCTCTGTCTTGCGGACGGCGTCCAAAGGTTGTTTTTGATCTTTTAAGCCCGCGAGGAGCGATGCGATGAAAGTGAAACACCTGTTAGGTCCGGCAGCCTTCGCGCTGTCTACGCTGTGCACCGCGCCCAGCATGGCGCAATCCGCCGACCCCGCCCCGATGGTCACCGGCAAGCACTGGTCGGAGTCCGACCCCAACATCAAGAAGGCCTACCTATTGGGGATCGCCAACCTGCTGCAAGTGGAACGCGCGTACCAGGAACGCCGTGCGCCACCCGACAACCAAACGCTGGTGCCCCGTTTTGCCAAGGGGCTGCAAACGCACACGCTGGATTCCGTGCGCGAGGGGCTGGACAGCTGGTACGCCGCGAACCCGTCGCGGCTGGACCGGCCGGTGATCGAAACCCTGTGGTTTGAGATCGTCATTCCTGGCGCCAAGCGCAAGCCTTGAAGGAGCCGTCATGAAAGTCATCCGATCGATTCTTGTGTGCGTCGCGATCAGCGCGCTGGCGGCCTGCACGAATATGTCGTCCAAGCAGCAAGGGACCATGTCCGGCGCGGCGATAGGCGCGGCGGCGGGCGCGGGTATTGCCGCCATCGCGGGCGGCAGCGCCTGGACCGGGGCCGCCATCGGCGGCATAGCCGGTGGCGTCGCGGGCAACATCCGCGGCAGCAATTAGTACGCCGCCACTGCTTGCACACCATCAGGTCAGGCCCGGAACGCACGGCGAGAGCCGCCGCGTTCCGGACTTTTTTGCTCAGGCTGAAGTCGCCCGAAGCTGGACTGAGGTTCAACCAAAGCCGGCTTGAACCTCGCCGGGCGCTCCCCGGAACGTGAAGCGCCGTAGCACTCCGCTGCCGCCTACTTCCCGCCCTGCTGCTCCCGCCAGGCCTGGTACTTCGCCTGGTTTTCCTGATTGGGCGGATACAGGCCGGGCAACTTTTCGCCCGCCTCGACCTGCTGCATGATCCAGCCTTCCAGCCGTTCCTGCTCGATGGCGATGTCGACCACCTCGTCCAGCAACGCGGCCGGGATCAGCACCGCGCCGTCGCGGTCCAGCACGATGACGTCGTTGGGAAACACCGCCACGCCGCCGCAGCCCACCGGTTCCTGCCAGCCGACAAACGTCAGCCCTGCCACCGAAGGCGGCGCCGCCGCGCCGGCGCACCAGACCGGCAGCCCGGTGCCTTCAACGCCTTCCAGGTCGCGCACCACGCCGTCCGTCACCAAGGCCGCCACGCCGCGCTTGTGCATGCGGGCGCACAGGATATCGCCAAAAATGCCGGCGCCCGTGACCCCCATGGCATCGACCACGGCGATGCAACCTTCGGGCATATCTTCAATGGCGGCGCGCGTCGAAATGGGCGAGGCCCACGACGCCGGGGTCGCCAGGTCTTCGCGCGCGGGCACAAAGCGCAGCGTGAAGGCGCGTCCCACGATACGGGTGGCGCCTGGCGCCAGCGGCCGCGCACCGCGCACCCATACGTTGCGCAGGCCTTTCTTCAACAGCACGGTAGTCAGCGTGGCCGTCGTGATGCGCGACAGGGCCGTGACGACGCGCGCGTCCAAGGGCTGAGGGGCAATCGTCATAGTGCGGGGTCTCCTTGCGCCGACTGGGCGGATATACAGGTTGAGGTTGTCGATTGTGACGCCGGCCAAAACGGTGCACAACCCTGTTTTTACAGATTCTGAATCCGCTTTTTATGCCTGCCCGGCCAGGCTCTGGCCCCGCTTTTCCGCCCCGGTTCACTCCCTGCGGGCCAGGGGAATTTTGACCGGCGCGGGCAATTCCGTGTCCGGCAAGCTACCAGGAGGGAGCCCCGCCGGACCGGATTTCCCTATGAAAATCCGCCCGCGCAGGGGCTCAGGCACGAAACTTGCGCAGGGTGCGGATCTACCACCTCCGGAGAGTCCATGCCCGCCCCGACCGACGAATCCCGCCGGAGCCTGACGGTCCTGACCGTCAATACCCATAAAGGATTCACCAGTTTCAACCGGCGTTTCATGCTGCACGACCTGCGCGAGGCCTTACGCCTGGCCGCGCCTGATGTGGTGTTCTTGCAGGAAGTCCTGGGCGAACACCAGGTGCACGCCGAGCGGCACCAAGAGGCCTGGCCGGCGTTGTCCCAGTACGAATTCCTGGCCGACACGCTGTGGTCGGACTACGCCTACGGCCGCAACGCCGTCTACCCGGCCGGCCACCATGGCAACGCGATCCTGTCGCGCTACCCCATCGAGCGCTACGAGAATCATGACGTCAGCGTGGACGGCCATGAAGGCCGTGGCCTGCTGCACTGCGTGCTGCGCGTGCCGGGCGATGCGCCGGTGCACGCCATCTGCGTACACCTGGGCCTGCTGGAAAAGCATCGCGGCCAGCAAATGAACCGCCTGTGCGAGCTGGTGGCGCGCGACGTGCCCGAAGGCGAACCGCTGTTGATCGCCGGTGACTTCAACGATTGGCGCGGCAAGGCGAACCGCCAGATGGCCGGCTGCGGCACGCAGGAAGTGTTCACCAGCCGCCTGGGCCGCCCGGCCCGCACCTTTCCCGCGCGTTGGCCGCTGCTGCGGCTTGACCGCATCTATGTTCGAAATGTGCGCGACTGGCGGCCGATGCCGCTAGCCTCGCGCGTGTGGTCGCGCCTGTCCGACCACGTACCCCTATCCGCGGAGATTGCGTTATGAGTGCCGGTGAACTGGGATGGCGGGAAGGCAACCGCTACACCTTGCTTGAGAACGGCGAGGCTTATTTTCCGGCTGCGTTCGAGGCCATCGACGCCGCCCAGCGCGAAGTCCTGGTCGAAACCTTCATCTTGTTTGAAGACAAGGTGGGGCGGCAATTGCAGCAGACCCTGATCGCGGCTGCCAAGCGCGGCGTCAGCGTGGACCTGCTGGTGGACGGCTATGGCTCCGATGTGCTGACGCCCGAATTCATCGGCGAAATGACCGAAGCCGGGGTGCGCCTGCATATCTTCGACCCGCGCCCTCGCCTGCTGGGCATCCGCACCAACGTGTTCCGTCGCATGCACCGCAAGATCGTGGCGATCGACGGCGTGTGCGCGATGATCGGAGGCATTAATTTTTCGGCCGACCACCTGGCCGACTTCGGCCCCGAGGCCAAGCAGGACTATGCCGTGCGCATCGACGGGCCCCTGGCGGCGGACATTGCCGATTACGCCCGCTCGGCGCTGAACCGCAAGCGGCCGCGCCGCTGGCGCCGCGCGGCCGCGGCGTCGGTGCCCGAGGGCGACGGCGGCGGCCGCCTGGTCGTGCGCGACAACGACGGCCACACCACCGACATCGAACGCTACTACCGCGCCGGCCTGCGCGCCGCCAAGCGCGACGTGCTGATTGCCAACGCCTACTTCTTTCCTGGCTACCACCTGCTGCGCGACCTGACCAAAGCCGCGCGCCGTGGCGTGCGCGTGCGCCTGCTGCTGCAAGGCGAACCCGACATGCTGGTGGCGCGGCTGGCGGCGACCATGCTGTACGACTACCTGAAGAACGCGGGCGTTGAAATCTACGAATATTGCAAGCGCCCGCTGCATGGCAAGGTGGCCTGCGTGGACGACGACTGGTCCACCGTGGGCTCCAGCAACCTGGACCCGCTAAGCCTGGCCTTGAATCTGGAAGCCAATGTCGTGGTGCGCGACCGCTCGCTGAACGCCGCGCTGCGCGAAAGCCTGGACCGCCTGATCGCCCAGGACTGCAAGCCCGTGCCCAGCGGCCCCAAGTCCACCCGGGCGCTGCGCCGCTTCTGGGTGGGCGTGGTGGTGTTTCACTTCTTGCGGCGCTTTCCGGCGTGGGCGGGTTCGCTGCCGGCCCACAAGCCGCGCCTGCAAACCATCAAGCCGCCCACCCCCGACGAAGGTGAGACCGCATGAGGGTATATCGAACGACATTCATGCGCACCTTGCGCCACCGCTGGCCGCGCATCAAGAAAGTGCTGCCATGGCTGATCCTGGCGGTGGTCGCCGCGCTGCTGTTTTATTTCGGCCGATCGGTGGACTGGCCGCAGGTGTGGCAGGCCATGCGCCGCATACCGCGCGACGCCATCCTGATGGCCAGCGGCCTGGTCGTGCTGGGCTATCTGAGCTACGCCGCGCTGGACCTGCTGGGCAAGCGCTACACCGGTCACAAACTAGGCTGGCCCACGGTGCTGGGCGTGGCCATGGTCAGCTACGCGCTGAACCTCAGCCTGGGCGTGCTGGTGGGCGGCCTGGGCGCGCGCCTGCGCCTGTACGCGCGGCTGGGCTGCCGCAAGGCGGTAGCCACGCGCGTGGCGGTGTTCTCGGCTGCATCGAACTGGATCGGGTATGCCTGGGTGGCCGGCGCGGTGTTCGTCAGCGGCGCCTTGCCGGTGCCCCAAGGGTGGGACGTGGGCAGCGGCGTGCTGCGCCTGCTGGGCGCGGTGATGCTGGTGGGCGCGGCCGCCTACGTGTGGGCATGCGCCCGCGCGCGGCGCCGGTCGGCCACGTGGATGGGCCAGCGCGTGACGCTGCCACGCGCGCGCATGGCGATCATGCAATGCGTGTTCGCCGGCCTGTCATGGATGTTCATGGGCGCCGTCGCCTATGTGCTGTTGCAGGGCAAGGCGCCCTACCCCGTGGTGCTGGGCATCTTGCTGTGTTCCAGTTTCGCCGCGGTGCTGACCCGGGTGCCGGGTGGGCTGGGCACCACCGAAGCCATCTTCGTGGCGGTGCTGGCGCCCGGGCTGCCGTATTCCGAAGTGCTGGGCGCGGCGCTGGCTTACCGCGCCTGCTACGCACTGGCGCCGATGTGCCTGGCGCTGGCCGCCTTTCCCTTGTTCGAAGCGCGCATCGCGTGGCGCAAGAAGCACGCGCCGGCCGGGCGGGAACAAGACTTGCTGCACCCCCGGCCATGAAGAAAAATCCGCCCCTGATAGCGTCCGATCTGGTGGTGGCGTACCCGCGCCGCGCCACTGCGTCCGAACACGAGATTGCTTCACAAGAGGCCATGGCCGCCCGCCTGGCGGCGTTGCTGGGCAGGCGTTTCGACCCCCACTTCCGGCCCACCCGGCACCGCGATGAGCCGCCTCCGTACTACGTGCCCGACCGCACCATCATCGGCGCGATTCGGGCGGCGCGCCTGGGCATCACGCGCCCTGCCGACCTGTACGGCGGCGTGGCTCCGCATTCGTTCGTGGCGGGCAAGGCCATCACCCACGGCCTGGTCACCGCCCAGGCCCGTGCCCCCAAAGCCTGGGCGCACGAGCTGGGCGACGCCCTGCGCGACGTGGTGTTGAACGGCTACACCGCGTTCACCGTGGCCGATGCCGAAGCCGCGGGCTTGCAGCTGCTGCGCCAGGGGCCGCTACGCCTTAAACCCGTCGATGCCACGGCGGGGCGCGGCCAGGTGGTCGTGCGTAACGCCGACGAACTGCGCGCGGCGCTGGCCGAGCAAGAGCCGCTTGTCATGCGCCGGCTGGGGCTGGTGCTGGAAGAAGACCTGCAAGACGTGTCCACCTACAGCGTGGGCTGGGCGCGCGTGGGCAAGATGGAAATTTCGTACGTGGGCACGCAGTCGCTCACGCCCGACAACCAGGGCATACAGGTCTACGGCGGCTCGGTGCTGCGCGTGGCGCGCGGCGGGTTCGACGACCTGCGCGCGCTGGACCTGAACGAACACGAGCGCCAAGCCGTGGCCCTGGCCTGCCAGTACGACACCGCCGTGTCTACCGCCTACCCGCAATTGCTGGCGTCGCGTCGCAACTACGACGTGGCGTTTGGGCAAAGCCCGTCCGGGCAGCCACGCGCGGGCGTGCTGGAACAATCCTGGCGCGCGGGTGGCGCCAGCCTGGCCGAACTGGCGGCCATGCAGGCGTTTGCGTTGTCGCCGTCGCTGATGTCGGTGCGCGCCGCCACCCGCGAGCGTTATGGCGAACAAGAACCTCGCCCCATCCCGCAGCACCTGGTGTATCACGGCGTGGATTCGGCCGTGGGCCACATCAGCAAGTGGGCGGGCGTGTTGGAGGAGGACGCCGATGGCGGCGCATAGTGATCCCATCGCCTTGTCGGTCGACGGGCAGCAACTGGACGGCACGTTTCTGACACCGGAAGACAAGGTGCCGGGCGTGTTGTTCATCCACGGTTGGGGCGGCAGCCAGCAGTTTGACCTGGCGCGCGCCAAGGGCATCGCCGCGTTGGGCTGCGTCTGCCTGACGTTCGACCTGCGCGGCCATGCCGCCACGCGTGAACAGCAGCTGCAAGTGACGCGCGAGGATAATCTGCGCGACGTCATGGCGGCCTACGATCGGCTGGCGTCGCACCCGTCTCTGGATTCGGGGTCGGTGGCGGTGGTGGGCAGCAGCTATGGCGGCTACCTGGCGGCGCTGCTCAGCGGCCTGCGCCGCGTGCGCTGGCTGGCGCTGCACGTGCCGGCGCTGTATCGCGACGAAGAATGGCTGCTGCCGAAAAACCAGTTGAACCGGGAAACGCTGCGCGCCTATCGCAATAGCTATGTCGCGCCCGAATCGAACCGGGCGCTGAAGGCCTGCACCGAATTTGCCGGCGACGTGCTGATCGTCGAAGCCGAACACGACACCTTCATCCCCCACTCCACCATCATGAGTTACCGGTCGGCGTTCCGGCGCTCGCATTCGCTGACGCATCGCATCATTGACGGCGCCGACCACGCGCTGACGGAAAAATCCGCGCAACGTGCCTACACGGCAATCCTGGTGAACTGGGTTACTGAAATGGTCACCGGCGCGCGGATGGGAGATCCGCGGCCGGTGCCGTGATGCACGACGGCCGGGCACCCAGGCCCGGCCAGACGCCTTACCAGTAGATGTCCTGCTTGTAGTACGTATGCAGATTGCGCGCCCACGTTTCGTCGGCCATGCTGGGCCAGTTGTCCTTGTCAAAGCCCGGGGCGTTCTTCAAGGTTTCTTCGTCGATGTCCAGCACGAAGCACTTGCGGTCGGTATCCAGCGTCAAGGCCGCCCAGGGAATGGCAAACAGCTTGTCGCCGATGCCCAGCACGCCACCTCGCGACAGCACCGCGTAAGCGACCCGACCACGCGGCACGTCAATCATGATGTCCTTGATGGACCCCAGCTCTTCGCCGGCCGAGTTGTAGACGTCATTGCCTTCCAGCGTGCCGGCGGCCATGACTTCGGGGCCGGGGCCGCCAGGGCTGCTCTTGGGGCCGCCGACGATATTGGTTTGATGTTGTTCCATCTTCTATCTCCTTTGCGGGGCTTGCGCCCTGCGTACTGGTGGTAGGGACAGGCAACTCCGCAAGCGCCGTGCCCAGCTGCCCGGACACGGCGACGACATCCATTGCGCGATGCTCGATACGCGACGCCGCGTTCAGCTCGCCCACCACTGCTTGATCGTGGCGCGCAGCGCGGCGGCGCCCGTGGCGGCGTCTTCCTTGCGCAGCGCCGTCATGTACGCCTTGAACTGCTTGGCCGAAATGTGCGGCGGCATCGGCGGCACCTCGGGGTCGGTCACCACCTCCAGCACCGTCGGGCGGCCGGCCGACAGCGCGCGGTCCCAGGCGGGGCCGACTTCCTCCGGGTCCGTCACGCGTATGCCCTCCAGCCCCAGCATGCGGCCGTAATCCGCATAGGAAAAGTGCGGCAGCCATTGCGAATCGCCAAAGCGCGGGTCGGCGCCCATGACGCGTTGTTCCCACGTCACCAGGTTCAGGTCGCCGTTGTTCAGCACCAGCACGACCAGCGTCGGGTCGGACCAGTCCTTCCAGCGGTGCGCGATGGTGATCAGTTCATTGATGCCGAGCATCTGCATCGCGCCGTCGCCCACCAGCGCCACCACCGGCCGGCCGGGGTGGGCCAGCTTGGCGGCCACCGCGTAAGGCACGCCGCAACCCATGCTGGCCAGCCCGCCCGACACCGAACCCATCATGCCTTCGCGCAGGTGCACGTCACGCGCGTACCAGTTGGCCGCCGAACCGGAATCGCAGGTGACGATGCAACGCGGCGGCAGCCGGCTGGACAGCTCCAGGAACGGGCGCTGCGGATTCACGCCCTTGGCGTCGACCATGGCGCGCGACACCACCGTTTCGCGCCACCGCGCCACCTTCTTTTCAATGCTCTTGGTCCACCGGTCCGACGTCTTGGGTTGCAACTTGGGCAACAGCGCCTGCAAGGTCAGGCGGGCATCGCCCACCAGCCCCACTTCCACCGGATACCGCAGGCTGAGCTTGCGCCCGTCCAGGTCGATCTGCACCGCGCGCGCCTGCCCTTCCTTGGGCAGGAATTCGGCATAGGGAAACGACGTGCCCACCATCAACAGGGTGTCGCATTCGTTCATCATTTCCCAGCTGGGCTGCGTGCCCAGCAGGCCGATGGCGCCCGTCACGTACGGCAGCTCGTCGGGCACCACCGCCTTGCCCAGCAACGCCTTGGCCACGCCCGCGCCCAGCCGCTCGGCCACGGCGCGCACCTCGTCGCCCGCGTCCAGCGCGCCGGCGCCCACCAGCATCGCCACGCGTTCGCCGCTGTTCAGGATGGACGCGGCGTTATCCAGCGCGGCCTCGGGCGCCACGGCGGCGTGCGCGGTCAGGCCAATGCCGGTATGCACGGTGCCGTGCTCGCGCGGCGGCGTTTCCACGGCTTCCAGGTCTTGCACATCATTGGGAAAGATCAGGCAGGTCACGCCGCGCCGCTCCATGGCGATACGCATGGCGCGGTCGATCATGTGCCGCGCCTGCACGGGCGAGGTCACCATGTGCACGAAGTCGTGCGCCACGTCCTTGTACAGGCTGACCAGATCCACCTCTTGTTGGTAATCGCCACCCAACGAGCTGCGGGCTTGCTGGCCAACGATGGCCACCACCGGCTGGTGGTCCATCTTGGCGTCGTACAGGCCGTTAAGCAGGTGGATGGCGCCAGGGCCCGAGGTGGCCATGCACACCCCCACCTGCCCGGTGAACTTGGCATGGGCGCAGGCCATGAACGCGGCCCCTTCCTCGTGGCGCGCCTGGATGAATTCCAGTTCGCTGTTTCTTCCAAACGCGCCAATCAGGCCGTTGATCCCATCGCCGGGATATCCGAACACGCGCTGTACGCCCCATTCGCCCAGGCGGGCGAGGACAAAATCGGAAACGGTTTTCAAGTTGACGCTCCTTATGGTCGGTTCAGTCGGTTCTATTGCTTCAATCGCTTCAATCGGTTCAGCAAAAACCAGAACCTGCGCGCGCCGCAATCGCCATGCCTGGCTGGGCCGCTGGCTCCGGCCCCGACCGCCGTTCCCCGCGACTGTAAAGACGGCGTTTGTTGCGCCGCTCCCAAATTTACAAACGTCAGCAACAACGACTCGCACCCCAGGGTAAGCCCGCCTTTTCCCTATGCGGCCCACCCTTGGGCACGCCACTTGCGCATATGACGGCCTTACGGAACCGGGCCCACTTTTTCAGCGGCCCTCCGACTTTCCCCGGAGCAACAAGCATGGCGACGACAATTCTCATAGTGGCTGCCGAAGCATTCCCGCTCGCAAAGACGGGCGGCTTGGGCGATGCAATCACCGGCATGACGCGGGCGATGATCCAGCGAGGCATCCCCGCCACCGTCCTGCTGCCCGCCTACCGAGGCGCGGCCAAGCAGTTGGACGGCTTGCGCGAAGTGGCGCGGCTGGAAGACCTGCCGGGCGGCGACGCGCGCCTGCTGGCCGGCGTGTGCCCCACGTCCGAGCTGTCTTTCCTGCTGCTTGAGAACGATGCGCTGTACGACCGCGCCGGCCTGTATGTGGATGAGGACGGGCAGGAGCATCCTGACAACGGCCTGCGCTACGCCGCCTTGTCGCACGCCGCCGTGCGTATTGCGCGCGGCCTGCCGGGCCTGGCGCGCCCCGATGTGGTGCACGCGCACGATTGGCACGCGGCCTTGACACCGATGCTGATGCGCGAGGCCGGCATCCAGGACGTAAAAACCGTCTTGACCATCCACAACATGGCTTTCCAAGGCCAGTTCCCGCTAGAGGATGCCGCCGCCTATGGAATCCCGCCCGCCTACCGTGGCGAGCACGCCGCCGTTGCCTGGAACAAGCTGAACTTCATGAAGGCCGGCATCGCCCATGCCGATCGCGTTACCACCGTCAGCCACACCTACGCGCGTGAAATCCTGACGCCGGCATTCGGCTGCGGCCTGGACGGCCTGCTGCGTGAACGCGCGAGCGACCTGATCGCCATTCCGAACGGCATCGACACCGCCCTGTGGGACCCGTCGCGCGACCCGCATCTGGGCCCGTTGCGCTACACCGCGGGCGATCTGGCCAACAAGCGCCTGTGCAAGACGGTGCTGCAACGCGAATTCGGGCTGACGCCGGATGCGCAAGCCACGCTGGTCGTCATGGGCAGCCGCCTGACCGACCAGAAGATGGCCGACGTCGCGGCCGAAGCCTTGCCGCGCGCCCTGGATGCCCACCCCGAAATGCAGGTGGCCATCCTGGGTCAAGGCGACCGTCGCCTGGAAACCGCCTTGAAGGCGCTGGCCGACCGCTACCCCCAACGTTGCGCCACGCGCATTGGCTACAACGAAGCGGGCGCGCATCGCCTGCACGCCGGTGGCGACGTCCTGCTGCACGGCAGCCGTTTCGAACCCTTCGGCCTGACGCCGCTGTACGCCATGCGTTACGGCACCGTGCCGATCGGCTCGCGCGTGGGCGGGATGGCCGACACCATTGAAGACCCCGGCTCGGATTCGCCCCTGACGGCGATGGCGTTCGCCAACGGCCTGCTGTTCGACGGCGACCACCCCGACGCCATGGCCGCTGCGCTGGCGCGCGCGATGCACTTGCGCCAGCACCCGATGCTGTGGCGCGCCATGCAGCGCAATGCCATGAGCACCGACTTCAGCTGGCAGCGTGCCGTGGGTGCGTACGAAGAATTGCTGCAATCCCTGACCGGCCGTCCGCAAGTTCAAGAGCAAGCGGTTGCGGAACCCGCGCCGGCCCGGTCGGCCGACACTCGCCAACGGCGGACCCGGCAAGCCCGTGGCTCCATGCCGATGCCCATCTGATCACAAGGCGCACACGCATGGCCGCTGCCCCCAAGCCCGTCCCCTCCCCGCCCACCGCGTTGCGCATCTGCCACGCGCCACAGGGTTTGCCGGACGGCGCCCCGGCGGCAACGGCCGACGCCGCGCTGGATGCCCGGCTGGCCCGTATCCAGCGCGCCGGATTCAACGCCGTGTTGATTCCGCCGCCCTGGGTCCGGTCGGCCGACGCGCACACCCTGGCGCCCATCGACGCCGACGCCAGCCCGACCGGCGACGGCACCGAACCCATCACCGAACGGCTCGCCCGCCTGTCGCGCGCTACCGCCGCGCAAGGGCTGACCTTGATGCTGCACGTGGTGCTGGACCGCGTCTCGGTGGACGCCACGCCCGCCACCGCGCCGCCCGGCTGGTATCTGCCGCCGCCCGACGACCCGGCGCGCGACCCCCGCCTGCCTGTAAGCACGTGGGGCGTCATGGCCCTGGCCGGCGAGCCGCCGCCGGAGTTCGCGCAGGCCTGGTCGGCGCGGCTGGCGCGCTGGATGCAAGCCGGCGTGGCCGGCTTTGTATTCGAAGCCCCCCAGCGCCTGCCCGCCACCAGCTGGCGCGGCGTGCTGGACCCGCTGCGCCAACTCGCCACCGCCCCGCATTGCCTGGCCTGGACGCCGGGGCTCACGGCGCATCAGGTGGACACGCTGCGCGACGCCGGTTTCGACGGCGTGTTTTCTTCCCTGCCGTGGTGGGATTACAAATCCGCCTGGCTGGCCGAAGAAGCCTCGCGCCTGCAACGCGTGGCCCCGGTGCTGGCCAGCACGACGCCGCTGCACGGCGACGCCCCGAACAAGCCGCATGCCGATGCGCGGCTGGCGTGGGCCGCTGCCTTTACCGCCAACGGGTGGATGGCGGCGGAAGCCGACATCGACGCGTCGCCCCAATTGCAGGACATCAACCAGTGGCTCAGCCTGCGTGACGCGCCTGCCGGCCCGCCGCGTGTGCTGGGCGGCCGCGACGGCCGCGCCACGCTGGTGCTGCGCGATGAGCCCGACGGCGCCACGGCGGTGCTGGCATTGAACCCGAACGAAGCCGCCCCGGCGCGCATCGATTGGGACGCCGTGGCGTCCAGCCTGCCGCCCGGCGACATCCTGCCCCAACGCATGACCGACGCGCCCCTGCTGGCGGGTGACACCCTGCCCGCGGGCGGTTGCGCCCTGATGGCCGTGACGCCGATGCCGCCCGTGCGCGAAGCCTCGCGCCATCCCGGGCCGCGCACGGAAGGCGGCGCGGGCCTGCGCATCGCCATCGAAAGCGTATCGCCCGCCGTTGACGACGGCGCACACCCCATCAAGTGCACGGTGCACGAACGCATCACCGTCCAGGCCGACTTGCTGATGGACGGCCACGACCGCATCGCGGGCGAAGTCCGCTGGCGCGCCGCCGATGAAGCTAACTGGCGGCGCACGCCGCTCAAGCTGCTGTCCAACGACCGCTGGCAAGCCAGCTTCCGACCGCGCCGCATCGGGCCGCACGAGTTCCAGGTGGCGGCGTGGTTCGACGTCTGGGAAACCTACCGCCATGACCTTGAGGTCAAGCACGCGGCCGGAGTGGACGTGCACCTGGAAGTGTCCGAAGGCATCTTGCTGCTGCGCGAAGCCGACAAGCGCGCCAGCCAGCACGCGTATCCGGCCAACAGCGTGGCCGTGGTGAAGGCCGCGTTGAAAGCCCTGCCCGGCGCCAAAGCCGACATCGCACCCACCGACGCGCACATTGCGCTGCTGCTGGGCGCCGAGCTGGCGCAGGCGATGCGGGAACTGGACGCGCGCCCGTTTGAAACCGTCACGCCCGACCCGTATCCCGTCTGGGTCGACCGCCCGCAAGCGTGCCACAGCGCCTGGTATGAATTGTTTCCTCGGTCGCAAGCCCGCGAGCCCGGCCGCCATGGCACGTTTGACGACGTCATCGCGCGCCTGCCCGATATTCAGGAAATGGGCTTTGACGTGCTGTACCTGCCGCCGATACACCCCATCGGCCTGCGCAATCGCAAGGGGCCGAACAACAGCCTGATCGCCGGGCCGGACGACGTGGGCAGCCCGTACGCTATCGGGTCGGCCGACGGCGGCCATGACGCCATCGAGCCCAAGCTGGGATCGCTGGATGATTTTCTGCGACTGGTCAGCGCCGCGCGCGAGCACGGCATGGAAATGGCGCTGGACTTTGCCATCCAGTGTTCGCCCGACCATCCCTGGTTGAAGTCGCATCCCGATTGGTTCTCATGGCGCCCCGACGGTTCCATCCGCTACGCCGAGAACCCGCCCAAGAAGTACCAGGACATCGTCAACGTGTCGTTCTACGGCTCGCCGCCCCGCCGCGCGCGCAAGCTGGCGCTGTGGCGCGCGCTGCGCGACGTGGTGCTGTTCTGGGTGGACAAGGGCGTGCGGATCTTTCGCGTGGACAACCCGCACACCAAGCCGCTGCCCTTCTGGCAATGGCTGATTGCCGAGGTGCACGGGCAGCACCCCGATGTGCTGTTCCTGTCTGAAGCCTTTACCCGGCCCAAGATGATGTACCGCCTGGCCAAGGTGGGTTTCACGCAGTCGTACACGTACTTCACGTGGCGCAACGAGCGGGCCGAGTTGCAGGCGTATCTGGAGGAAATCTCCAACCCGCCGCCGGCCGATTTTTTCCGCCCGCACTTCTTTGTGAACACGCCGGATATCAACCCGGTGTTCTTGCAGACGTCGGGGCGGCCGGGATTCTTGATCCGCGCCGCGCTGGCCGCCATGGGCTCGGGCCTGTGGGGCGTGTACAGCGGCTTCGAGCTGTGCGAGTCCGCGCCGGTGCCGGGCAAAGAGGAATATCTGGATTCCGAAAAGTACGAACTGCGCCCGCGCGACTGGCGCCAGCCCGGCAACATCCGCGCCGAGATTGCGCGGCTGAACCAGATCCGCCGCGCCAACCCGGCCTTGCAGACGCATCGCGGGCTGACCGCGCTGCGCAGTGGCAACGACCGCGTCCTCGCCTTTGTCAAAGCCACGCCGGGTCTGGGCAACGTGGTGCTTACCGTCGTCAGCCTGGACCCCTTCCAACCGCAAACCGCATATCTGGAGGTGCCGTTCTGGTTGTTCGGCGACGCCAGGCCCGCTCATCTTGAAGTCGAAGACCTGTTGACGGACAGCCACGAGACCTGGCGCGACGCGACGCGCACCGTGACGCTGTCCCCCGACCAACCCTATCGCGTCTGGCGTCTGTCCCTGCATGGTTGACGCCCGGAGCCCACGATGATCAGTGAAACCAGTCCCATCAAGGATGACGGCCTTTGGTACAAGGACGCCGTTATCTATCAGCTGCATGTGAAGTCGTTCTTCGACTCGAACGACGACGGGGTGGGAGACGTGCCCGGCCTGATCATGAAGTTGGACTACATCGCCAGCCTGGGCGTGAACACGATCTGGCTGCTGCCGTTCTACCCGTCGCCCCGGCGCGACGATGGCTACGACATCGCGGACTATCGCGGGGTGCATCCCGACTACGGCACGGTGGCCGACGTGCGCAAGCTGATCCGCGAAGCCCACGCCCGCGGGCTGCGCGTCATTACCGAACTGGTGGTCAACCACACGTCGGACCAGCACCGCTGGTTTCAGCGGGCGCGCACCTCGCGCCCGGGATCGGCGGCGCGCAACTTCTACGTGTGGTCCGACAACGACAAGGCCTACGCCGGCACGCGCATCATCTTTTGCGACACGGAAAAGTCCAACTGGACGTGGGACCCCGAAGCTAATGCCTACTTCTGGCATCGCTTCTATTCCCATCAGCCCGACCTGAACTACGACAACCCGCAGGTGCTCAAGGAAGTGCTGTCCGTCATGCGCTATTGGCTGGACATGGGCGTGGACGGGCTGCGGCTGGACGCCGTGCCGTACCTGGTGGAACGCGAAGGCACCAACAACGAAAACCTGCCCGAAACGCACCAGGTGCTCAAGCAGATCCGCGCGGTGATCGACCAGGAATACCCGGGCCGGCTGTTGTTGGCCGAAGCGAACCAGTGGCCCGAGGATGCGCAGGAGTATTTCGGCGCGGGCCACGAATGCCATATGTCGTTCCACTTTCCGCTGATGCCGCGCATGTACATGGCCATCGCGCAGGAAGACCGCTTTCCGATTACCGACATCATCCGCCAGACGCCGGATATTCCGGACACCTGCCAGTGGGCTATTTTCCTGCGCAACCACGACGAGCTGACGCTGGAAATGGTGACCAGCCGCGAACGCGATTACCTGTGGAGCGTCTACGCCGCCGATCCGCGCGCGCGCATCAACCTGGGTATCCGCCGCCGTCTGGCGCCCTTGCTGGAGCGCGACCGCCGCCGCGTCGAACTGATGAACAGCCTGCTCTTGTCCATGCCCGGCACGCCAGTGCTGTACTACGGCGACGAACTGGGCATGGGCGACAACGTGCATCTGGGCGACCGCGACGGCGTGCGCACGCCGATGCAGTGGTCGCCGGACCGCAACGGCGGGTTTTCGCGCGCTGACCCCGAGCGCCTGCCGCTGCCGGTATTGATGGGGCCGTTGTACGGCTACGAGGCGGTCAACGTCGAAGCCCAGCAACGCGACCCGCATTCGCTGCTGAACTGGACGCGCCGCATGTTGGCGCAGCGCCGCCAGACGCATGCGTTTGGCCGGGGCACGCTGCGCTTCATCCAGGCCGGCAACCGCAAGATCCTGGCTTACTTGCGGCAGTGGAACGACACCACCATCCTGTGCGTGGCCAACCTGTCGAACGCGGCGCAGCCGGTGGAACTGCCCTTGCAGGAATTCAACGGCCGCGTGCCGGTGGAAATGCTGGGCGGCACGCCGTTTCCGGCCATCGGTGAACTGCCCTACTTGCTGACCTTGCCGCCCTACGGCTTTTACTGGATGGACCTGAGCATGGACGCCGCGCCGCCGGGATGGCATGCCAGCGGCCCCGCTCAGATGCCCGAGCTGACGACGCTGGTGTTGAAGTCGCGCGGTGGCGCCGCGCTGACGGACTCGTCGCGCAACGTGCTGGAAAACGAAGTGCTGCCCGAGTACCTGGCGCGCCAGCGCTGGTTCCCGGGGTCGAAGGCGCCGTCTCGCGCGCGCCTGGCCTACGCCACGCCCTTTGCCGCCAGCAGCGCGGGCATGGGCGGCGGCCGCAGCGCCGGTGGCGAGTTCTACTGGGCCGAAGTCGAACCCGAAGACGGCATAGACGACGGCCTGCGCGTGCAAGCCCCGTTCGTGTTGGTGTGGGACGAAACCGCGCAGGTGCAATACCCCATCGCGCGGGTGCGGCGCGGCCCGGAAGTGGGCACGCTGGCCGACGCCTTCCTGCAACCCGGCTTTGTGCTGGGCGTGATCGACGCGCTGCGCGCCAAGCAGGAACTGGACGGGCGCGACGGCGGCAAGCCGGGCGACAAACCCGGCGTCATCCGCTACCTGCCCGAACCCGGCCTGGCCGACGTGGACTTTGGCACGGAACCCGAATTGCAGTGGATTCGGGCCGAACAATCGAATAGCTCGGTGATCGTGGCCAACCAGGCCATCCTGAAGCTGATCCGCAATGTGAAGCCCGGCGTGTCGCCGGAAGTCGAGGTGTCGCGCCATCTGACGCGCGCCGGCTACGCCAACATTCCCGCGCTGCTGGGCGAGGTGGTGCGCGTGGACGCCGAAGGGGTGCCGCACACGCTGGCGGTTATGCACGCCTTCGTCAGCAACGAAGGCGATGCGTGGACGTGGACCCTGGACTACCTGAAACGCACGCTGGGCGCGGCCCTGCTGGGCGGCAACAGCCCCGAGGAATTCGAGGCCAGCCTGGAAGGCTACACGGTGATGGCCGGCACCATCGGCCGCCGTCTGGCCGAGCTGCACAACGCGCTGGCGCAAGCCACGGACGACCCGGCCTTTCCGGTGCAGACGGCCACCGCCGAGGATGCCCAGGCGCACGCCACGCGCATCGCCGGGCAACTGGACCGCGCCGACGAGGACCTGCGCGCGGTGATGGACCGCCTGGAAGCACCGTCGCACGCTTGCGCGCAGTGGCTGTTTGAACATCGCGACCGGCTGCGCAAGCAGGTGGACACGATGGCGCAGGCGTTGGTGGGCGCGCCGCTGATTCGCGTGCATGGCGACTTCCACCTGGGCCAGGTGCTGGTGGCGCAGACCGACGCATACCTGATCGACTTCGAAGGCGAACCGATTCAGACGCTGGAGGCCCGGCGCAACATCACCACGCCGTACAAGGACGTGGCGGGCATGCTGCGCTCGTTCGATTACGCCGCCGCGTCGGTGGCGCGATCGGACCCGATGGGCGGTGCGCCCACCGACGCCAACGCGGGGGCCGCCGACTCGGCCGCCGCGCCGGGCGTGCCGCAGGATCTGCGTGACACGCTGCTGGCGCGCTTCGGGTCGCGCGCGGTCGAGGCCTTCTTGCAGGGCTACCAGGAAGCGGCTTCCACGGCTATTGCGCTGCCGGGCGCGCAGGAAGACACCCTGCTCAAGCTGGCCCAACTGGAAAAAGCCGCTTACGAAGTTAGCTACGAAGCCGCGCACCGGCCGGACTGGATCTCTATCCCGCTGTGCGCCCTGACCGGACTGGCACGAGAACTCTTGCAAGATGCGGCGATCAGCGCCGAGGAAAAAACACGATGAGCCTTCCTGACAACGGTGGCTTGCCGCCGTCCTCCACCCCCGCCGGCCAGGTTGACGCGGCCACGCTGCAAGCCCTGGCCGGGGGCCAGCACGCCGACCCCTTCGCCGTGCTGGGACCGCATGACGGCGCCGTTCGCGCGCTGCTGCCCGGCGCCAACGCGGTGGCGGTGATCAGCGCGGATGGCACCCGGACGCCACTGCATGAACAAGCACACGGCCTGTACACCGGCGCCGCACCCGGCGCCCGCCCCGGCGACCCGGCCTCTTATCAATTGGCTATCCAATGGCCCGGCACGGAACAGGTGACGGCGGACCCGTATGCCTTCGGGCCGGTGTTGTCGGACGCGGACCTGGGCGCCTTGTCCAGCGGGGACTGGCGCGCCGCGCTGGACTTGCTGGGCGCGCGCCTGGTGGAAATGAACGGCGTGTCCGGGCTGCGGTGCGCGGTCTGGGCGCCCAATGCGCGCCGCGTCGCGGTGGTGGGCGACTTCAACAGCTGGGACAGCCGCCGGCACCCCATGCGCCTGCGCCACGCCGCCGGCGTGTGGGAATTGTTCATCCCCGGCGTATGCGCCGGCGATTGCTACAAGTTCGCCATCACCGATAGCGCGGGCGCCATCGTGTTCAAGGCCGACCCCATGGCACGACGTGCGCAGGCCGCACCCGCGACCGCGTCGGTAGTGGACGACCCCACGCCCCACGTCTGGACGGACGAAGACTGGATGCAATCGCGCGGCGCGCGCCAACAGCCTGACGCGCCCATTTCGATTTACGAAGTGCAGGCCGGCTCGTGGGTGGCCGCCGACAACGAACGCTGCGTCTGGGACCAGCTGGCCGACAAGCTGCCGGCCTATGCGCAGGCCATGGGCTTCACCCATGTGGAGTTGATGCCCATCATGGAATACCCGTTCGGCGGGTCCTGGGGCTACCAGCCGCTGGGCATGTTTGCCCCGTCGGCGCGCTTTGGCCCGCCGGCGGCATTCGCCCGCTTCGTGGACCGCTGCCACGCCATGGGCGTGGGCGTGATCCTGGACTGGGTGCCCGCGCACTTTCCGAACGACGCGCATGGGCTGGCGCGCTTTGACGGCACGCCGTTGTATGAATACGCCGATCCGCGCGAAGGCTATCACCCCGACTGGAACACGCTGGTCTACAACCTGGGCCGCACCGAAGTCAAGGCGTTCATGATCGCCAGCGCGGTGCACTGGCTGCGCCAATTCCATATCGACGGCCTGCGCGTGGACGCGGTGGCCTCGATGCTTTATCGCGACTACAGCCGCAAGGCCGGCGAGTGGATTCCCAACGTGTACGGCGGCCGCGAGAACCTGGAAGCCGTGGCGTTCCTGCGCGACCTGAACAGCACCGTACGCCACGAAGCGCCGGACGCCATCGTGGTGGCCGAAGAATCCACCGCATGGCCGGGCGTGACGGCGCCGGTGTCCGAGGGCGGCCTGGGCTTTCACTACAAATGGAACATGGGGTGGATGCACGACACGCTGCGCTACATGGAGGAAGACCCCGTGTATCGCAAGTATCACCATCACGACATCACCTTCGGCATGGCCTACGCCTATTCCGAACGCTTCATCCTGCCGCTATCGCATGACGAAGTGGTGCACGGCAAGGGCTCGCTGCTGAACAAGATGCCGGGCGACCATGGCACCAAGCTGGCGAACCTGCGCGCCTACCTGGGCTTCATGTGGGCGCATCCCGGCAAGAAGCTGCTGTTCATGGGCGGCGAGCTGGCGCAGCCGGCCGAATGGAATCACGACGCCACCATCAACTGGAGCCTGCTGGACGACGCCGGCCACAAAGGCGTGCAGCGCCTGGTCGCGGACCTGAACCGCGTGTATCGCGATTCGCCCGCCCTGCACGAAATGGACGCCCAGCCCGAAGGCTTCGCGTGGCTGGTCATGGACGACGCCGACAACAGCGTGGCCGCGTTCCTGCGCCGCAGCGGCGCATCGACCATGTTGGCCATCTGCAATTTCACCCCCGTTACCCGCCACGGCTACCGCGTCGGCGTGCCGCTGGCGGGGCGCTGGGCCGAAACGCTGAACACCGACGCCGGTTGGTACGGCGGCTCGGGCCAAGGCAACCAGGGCGCGGCGCAGTCCGCCGACCAACCCGCTCACGGCCACGCGCAATCCTTGTCGCTGACGCTACCTCCTCTTGCCACCTTGTTCTTCACGCACGAAGGCTGAATCCATGGACCCCACTCAGTTCACCCGCCTTACCTCCGGCAAGCCGTATCCGCTGGGCGCCGTCAGTGACGGCTTGGGCGTGAATTTCGCCGTGTTCTCGGCGAACGCCACCCGGATCGAACTGTGCGTGTTCGATGCGCGCGGCCGCAAAGAACTACGACGCTTCGACCTGCCGGAATGTACCGACGAAATCTGGCACGGCTACCTGCCCGATGCCCAGCCCGGTTTGATCTACGGCTATCGCGCCCATGGGCCTTACGACCCGCGCAACGGCCACCGCTTCAACCCGCACAAGCTGCTGCTGGACCCCTACGCTCGCCAGCTGACCGGCCCGGTCAGCTGGAGCGATGCGCTGTTCGGGTACCGCCTGAACCATGCGCGCGGCGATTTGTCGATGGACCGCCGCGACAGCGCGCCGGCCATGGCCAAGGCGGTGGTGACCGAAGACGTGCCCTTTAACTGGGGCAACAGCAAGGCGCCCGACACGCCGTGGACGGACACCACGATCTACGAAGTGCACCTGCGCGGCGTGTCGATGCAGCGCGAAGACCTGCGCCCGCCGCTGCGCGGCACCTGCGCCGCGCTGGCGGACCCGCGCTTTATCGAACATCTGCATCGCCTGGGCGTCACCGCCGTCGAACTACTGCCCGTGCACGCCTTCCTGCAAGACCGCTTCCTGTTGGAACGCGGGCTGCGCAACTACTGGGGCTACAACACGCTGTCGTTCTTCGCGCCGGAACCGACCTATCTGCAACGCGGCCCAAACGACCTGCGCCAGGCCGTGCGCCGCCTGCACGCCGCCGGGCTGGAAGTGATACTGGACGTGGTCTACAACCACACCTGCGAAGGCAGCGAACTGGGCCCCACCCTGTCGTGGCGCGGCCTGGACAACGCCAGCTACTACCGCTTGATGCCGGGCGAAGAACGCTACTACATCAACGACACTGGTTGCGGCAACACCGTCAACCTGTCGCACCCGCGCGTGCTTCAGATGGTGACGGATTCACTGCGCTACTGGACGCAGTCGTATGGCGTGGACGGCTTTCGCTTCGACCTGGGCGTGACGCTGGGCCGCGAGGGCACGGGCTTTGACCCGGGCTCCGGGTTTTTCGACGCCTTGTTGCAGGACCCGGTGCTGGCCGGCGTGAAGCTCATTTCGGAACCCTGGGACATCGGCCCGGACGGCTACCAACTGGGTAGCCACCCGCCCGGCATGGCGGAATGGAACGACCGCTACCGCGACACGGTGCGCCGCTACTGGCGCGGCGACGAAGGCATGCGCGGCGACATGGCGGCCCGGCTGTGCGGGTCGCGCGATGTTTTCGACCGCCGCCACCGCCGCCCCTGGGCCAGCGTCAACTTCATCGCGTCGCACGACGGCTTCACCACGCAGGACGTGGTCAGCTACGACGGCAGCCACAACGAAGCCAACGGCGAAGGCGGCAACGACGGTCATTCGGAAAACTACAGCCACAACTGGGGCGTCGAAGGCCCGACCGACGACGCCGCCATTCTGGAAACGCGCGGCCGCGTGCAGCGGGCGCTGCTGGCAACCCTGTTCATGTCGGACGGCACGCCGATGATGTTGGCGGGCGATGAATTCGGCAACAGCCAGGACGGCAACAACAACGCCTATTGCCAGGACGGCCCCGTGTCGTGGCTGGACTGGACGCAGGCGCAAAGCGACGAAGGCCGCGCACTGAGCACGTTTGTCGCCCGTGCGGTGGCGCTGCGGCGCGACCACCCCAGCCTGCGCGCCGCCCGCTTTGGCGACGCGGCGCAGGAGGTGTGCCCCGGCGTCAGCGCGATCGGCTGGTTCGACACGCACGGCGGCCCCATCGACCAGGGCGCGTGGGATGACGCGCAACAACGCACGATGGCGCTGCGGCGCGCGGCGCTGCGCGAGGACGGCAGCGCGGACATCACTTTGCTGCTGATGAACCCGGGCGCCGAACCCGCCACCTTCGCCCTGCCCGAGCCCGGCCAAGCCTGGCTGCGAGAGCTGGACTCGGCCACGCAAGTGCCCGCCGCGCCCGTCACCGAAAACGAAATCACCGTACAGGCGCACAGCCTTGTCCTGCTGTCTGCTACCTGCATCTCCGGAAATGGATCATGACCGTGTTGCCCGAACCGTATACCCACGGCGCGCTGCCGCTGCCCGATGGCCGCACGCGTTTTCGCCTGTGGGCTCCCTCCGCTCCGCCCGACCTTGCGCTGGTTATTCCCGGCCGTGATCCCATCCCCCTGCATCCCGAGGCCGATGGCTTTGTGCAGGTGGACGTCGATTGCACGGCGGGCACGCGTTATCAATACCGCCTGGGCGCAGGCCTGCTGGCACCCGACCCGGCCTCGCGCCTGCAAGACGGCGACGTGCACGACGCCAGCGTGGTGGTGGGCGCGGACAGCTATCCGTGGCGGCACCCGTCCTGGATGGGCCGGCCGTGGCGCGAAGCGGTCATCTACGAAGCGCACGCCGGCCTGGCGGGCGGCTTTGCGGGCCTGACGCAAAAGCTGCCCGAGCTGGCCGACATGGGCTTTACGGTGATTGAGCTGATGCCGATTGCCGACTTTCCCGGACCGCGCAACTGGGGCTATGACGGCGTGCTGCCCTATGCGCCGGACACGGCTTATGGCACGCCCGATGATCTGAAAAACCTGATCGACACGGCGCACGGGCTGGGCCTGTGCGTGATGCTGGACGTGGTCTACAACCACTTTGGCCCGGACGGCAACTACCTGTCGCAGTACGCGGCCCCGTTCTTTCGGGATGACGTGGCCACGCCGTGGGGGTCGGCCATCGATTTTCGCCAGCCCCCCGTGCGCCGCTACCTCGAAGAGAACGCGTTGTACTGGCTCACGGAATACCGCTTTGACGGCCTGCGGCTGGATGCGGTGCACGCCATCCCTGACCCGGAATGGTTGGTAGAGCTGGCGCAATTTGTGCGCGGGCAGATTCCGGCGCAGCGCCACATCCATCTGGTACTGGAAAACGATGACAACCGCGCCAGCCTGCTGACCGATGGCTACGACGCCCAATGGAACGACGACGCGCACCACGTGCTGCACCACCTGTTGACGGGGGAATCGCGCGGCTATTACGCCGACTACGCAGACCGCCCCGCCCAGGCCCTGGCGCGCTGCCTGGGCGAAGGCTGGGTCTACCAAGGCCAGCCGTCGCCCTACCGCCAGGGCGCCGCCCGTGGCGAGCCCAGCGCGCACCTGTCGCCCACGTCGTTTGTGCTGTTCCTGCAAAATCATGATCAGACCGGCAACCGCGCGCGCGGCGAACGGCTGACCCTGCTGGCCGAAACCACGGAACGGCTGCGCGCCGGCGTCGTGCTGCAACTGCTGGCCCCGCAGATTCCGTTGGTGTTCATGGGCGAAGAAGCCGGCAGCCGCGCGCCGTTCCTGTACTTCACCAGCCATACCGACCCGGCCTTGGCCACGGCGGTACGCGAGGGTCGTCAGCGCGAATTCGCCGCCTTCCCCGAGTTTTCGGGCGCAAACAGCGAGGCCGTACCCGACCCCAACGCCGAAACCACCTGGGACCAGAGCAACCCCTGGACGCCCGAGGCCAGCCCCGACGCGCAGCAGTGGCGCGACCTTTACCGCGCGCTGCTGGACATGCGCCAGCGCGTCATCGCCCCGCGGCTGGACGGCGCCAAGACCGTGTTCGCGCGTGCCGTCGGTGCACACAGCGTGCATGCCAGGTGGCGTTTGGCGGACGGCGCGCTGCTGTCCGCGTACGTCAACCTGGGCCCCGTGCCGGAGGCCCTGCCGCGTCAACAAGCGTCGGCTGCGCCCTTGTTCTCGGCGCTGCTGTTTGAGTCGCGCGCCGGTGCGTTCGACGCGTTGTGCCAGGGCAACCTGTGCTCGGAAAGCACGGTATGGCTGCTGGAGGAACCCGCATGAGCGCCGACGCCCCCGCCGGGCTATCGGAGTTGGCGGCCGACGCCGGTATCGCGGAACACTGGACGGACGCGGACAAGCGCCCGCAACGCGTATCACCCGACACGCTGCGCGCCCTGCTCGCCGCGATGGACCTGCCCGCCGGGTCCGAGGCGGATATTCGCGACAGCCGACAAAGGCTGGCCGACATGCAATCGCAGTCGCACCTGCCCGCGATGCTGGTAGCCGTCACCGGTGAAGCCGTGTTTCTGCCACGCAACTGCGCCGGCGCTTATCGCATCGAACCGCCGGCCGGGCCTGCCATCACCGGCCAAACGACGGATCAGAACATTGACCGGCCCGAGGACCAGCCTGCCGGCCAAGGCGGACGACAAGGCGCAGGCCAAGGTGCAGGCCAACACACAGGCCAAGGCAGAGATCTGCGCACAGACCAACGTACCGGCCGACCCACGCAGGCGGGCGGCACCGCGCCAATGTTGCGCGCCCCGTCCACGCCGGGCTACTACACGCTGCACACGGCCGGCGGCGTGACGACGCTTGCCGTTGCGCCCGCCCGCGCGCCTTCCGTGGACGAGCTGCTGCAAGAGCGGGACGCGCGCGCCTGGGGCCTGGCCGTGCAGGTCTACAGCCTGCGCCGGCCCCACCCCGATCCCACGCAGGCCACGCATGGCTTTGGCGACTTTGGGGCTCTGCGCGACTTGGCCGAGGCAGCCGGCAATGCAGGCGCGGACGCGCTGGCGATCAGCCCCGTGCACGCCATGTTTGCCGCCGACGCGGCGCAGTGCAGCCCGTATTCGCCGTCCAGCCGGCTGTTCTTGAACACCTTGTACGCCGATCCCGCCGCCGTCCTGGGCGCCGACGCCGTGCGCGATGCCCTGGCAGGGATGACGCACACGCGCTTGCGCTCGCTGGATGCCCAGCCGTTGATCGATTGGCCCGCGGCCGCCGGGTTCCGGCACCAGCTGCTGCGGCGTCTGCATGAACGTTTCACCACGGCCGCGGGCGATGAACAGCGCCGCGCCTACGACGCCTTCCGCAACGCGGGCGGGCAAGACCTGCGTGACCACGCGCTGTTTGAAGCGCTGCACGCGGCGCACAGCCTGGAGGCGGGCACGCCCGTGCCGTGGACGCAATGGCCGGCCGATCTGCGCGACCCACGCTCATCCGCCGCGCAGCAGTTCGCCGCGCAGCATGCCCAAGAGGTGGACGCGCATGCGTTTGCCCAGTGGTTGGCCTCGGCCAGCCTGAAGCAGGCGCAGCGTGCCGGCCGCGACGCCGGCATGCGCGTGGGCATCGTGGCGGACCTGGCGGTGGGCGCAAGCCCGCTGGGCAGCCACGCATGGAGCCGCCAGGCCGACCTGGTCAAGCGCGCCAGCGTGGGCGCGCCGCCGGATATCTACAACCCGCTGGGCCAGGGCTGGGGGCTGACCGCGCTGTCGCCCGCGGCCTTGCAGAAGTCGGGCTATTCGGCGTTTCTGGCCATGCTGCGAGCCTGCCTGGCCCACGCGGGCGGCCTGCGTATCGACCACATCCTGGGCATGGCCCGGATGTGGCTGATCCCTGATGGCGCCGGTCCCCAAGACGGCGGCTATGTGCGCTATCCGCTGCGCGAATTGCTGCGCCTGACTGCCCTGGAAGCGTGGCTGCATCGCGCGCTGATCGTGGGTGAAAACCTGGGCACGGTGCCGGAAGGCTTTGACGCGCTGCTGGAAGAACACGGCGTGCTGGGCATGGACGTACTGTGGTTCATGCGCGCCCCTGCCACGCCCGACAGTTCCGACAGCTTCGACAGTTCCGACAGTTCCGACAGTTCCGACACATCCGACACATCCGACACATCCGACACATCCGGCAATTCCGACCCGTCCGACACACCCGACGCCCCATCCGCCCCCCCCGCCTTCCTGCCCCCTTCGGAATGGCCCAAACACGCTGTTGCCATGACCACGACTCACGATTTGCCGACTTTGGAAGGCTGGTGGCACGCCCAGGATATTCTGTGGCGCTCCCGCTTGAACCTGCTGGGCCCCGGCCAGGAAGAACCCGCCCAACGATCCGGCCGCCTGGAAGAACGCGCCACGCTGTGGCGTTCGGTACAGGCGTCCTCGCCCACGGCCTCGACCCGGCCCTTGCCCCGCCAGACGCCCAGCGCGGAACTGCTGGGCTTTGTGGCCGCCACGCCCTGCCCGCTGATGCTGGTCACGCTGGAAGACCTGACGGGTCAGCTGGATCAGCCCAACCTGCCCGGCACCATCGACGAACACCCCAACTGGCGCCAACGGGCGCCGTTGTCGGTGGACGACTGCCTGACCGCGCCCGCCAGCCAGGCGCGCCTGCGTCCCGTGCGCGCCATGCGGGGCCGCTCATGAAGCCCGTCGCCCCGCCCATCGCCCCCAGCATTCCCCGCGCCACGGCGCGCCTGCAATTGCATGCCGACTTCACGCTGGACGACGCACGCCGGCAGCTTCCCTACTACGCCGCGTTGGGGGTCAGCCACTTGTACCTGTCGCCCATCACCCAGGCCAAGGCGGGCTCCACGCACGGTTATGACGTTATCGACCACCAGCGCGTCAGTGACGATCTGGGCGGCGAAAGCGCGCTGCGCAAGCTGGCAGACGCGGCACGCGCCCACGGCATGGGCCTGATTGCCGACATCGTGCCCAATCACATGGCCGCGCATGCGTCCAACGCCTGGTGGGCCGACGTATTGCGGCTGGGCCGGCAAAGCGCGCAAGCCGGCACCTTCGACATCAACTGGGACGCGCCCGACCCCCTGCTGCGCGGCAAGGTGTTGCTGCCCGTGCTGCCCGACCCGTATAGCGAAACCCTGGCAGCGGGTGGCATCCGGCTGGTGCACGATGCGCAGTCGGGCACCAGCTATATCGAAGCCGGCGGCCAGCAGTTGCCGCTAACGCCCGGCTCGGCCACCGGGGACCCGGCCACCTTGTGCGCCGCCTGCGACCCCGGCAGCGCGGCCGGCCAGGCGCGGCTGCACGCCTTGCTGGAACGCCAACATTACCGCCTGGCCTGGTGGCGCACCGCGCCCGACCTCATCAACTGGCGCCGCTTCTTTGAAATCAGCGAACTGGTGGGCGTGCGCGTGGAGGACGAGGCCGTGTTCAACGCCGTGCATGCGCTGGTGTTGCGCTTGTACCGCGAAGGCGTGCTGGACGGCCTGCGCATCGACCATATCGATGGCCTGGCCAGCCCCGGTGCCTATCTGCGCCGCTTGCGCCGCGCCATGCGCGAGGCGGACGACGCCCGCAGCCAGGCCGGCCTGCCCGGCGAAGGCTATCTGGTCATTGAGAAGATCCTGGCGGACGACGAAGCGCTGGAACCGCATTGGCCCACCCACGGCACCACGGGCTACGACTTCATGGACCAGGTGGCCGCGCTGCTGCATGCCCCCCAGGCACAGGCGCCGCTGGAACAGTTCTGGGCCAGCCTGAGCCGCGACGCGCGCGATGCCCCGGCCCAACTGCGCGACGCCCGCCACCGCATGCTGGCACGCCACTTCCCTAGCGAAAGGCTCGCGCTGGTGACGGCGCTGGCGCGCATCGCGCACATGGATGCGCGAACGCGCGATTGGACCCAGCCCGCCATCGACCGAGTGCTGACGGCGCTGCTGGCGGCATTCCCGGTGTACCGCACCTATGCAGAGGACGGCGGCCGCAGCCCCGCCGATACACACTGGTGCCGCATCGCGCTGGACCAGGCGCGCGCGGCGCTGGGCGACGCGTCGGCCGACCTGCGCTTGCTGGACCAGTTGGACCACTGGCTGGGCGGGGGCACGCCGCCGTCCGAATCCGCAACGGCTGCAACGTCTGCGACGTCTACAACGTCCGCAACGCCTGCAACGCCTGCAACGTCTGCCACGCCCGCACCGGCTGCGGCTGCGGCTGCAATCCCCGGCGCCGACTCGGCGGACGCCCCCGATTCCCAGCAGGCCGAGGCGCGCACGCTGGCCTTGCGCCGGTTCCAGCAGCTGACGCCGCCCCTGGCCGCCAAAGCCCTGGAAGATACGCTGTTCTACCGACGCGGCCCGCTGTTGTCCCGCAACGAAGTGGGCTCCAGCCCGACGCGGTTTACGCTGCCGCTTGAAGAGTTCCATGCACTGTGCGCCGCGCGTGCGGGCACGCACCCGCATGCCATGCTGGCCACCGCCACGCACGACCACAAGCGCGGCGAAGACACGCGCGCCCGGCTGGCCGTGCTGTCTGAAATCCCCGACGAGTGGCGCCGCACCGCGGACGGCTGGATTGCCCGGCTGGCGCCGCCCGGCCCCCCCACCCCCGCCGACCGCTACCTGCTTTTGCAAAGCCTGGTGGGCGCGTGGCCGCTGTCGTTGTCACCCGACCGGCTAAGCGAACAGCCCCAGGCCGTTGCGGACTTTCTTGGCCGCATCGCGCAGTGGCAGGAAAAAGCCCTGCGCGAAGCCAAGCTGCACACCAGTTGGACGGACCCGAACGCCGACTACGAGGGCGCCGCCCGACGATGCATCGAGGCCTTGCAACAGCCCGGCGACGGGCAGGCCCTGCTGCGAGACATCGGCACCTGGGCGCTGAAAATCGCGCCCGCCGGGCTCGTGAACAGCCTGACCCAGACGGTGCTGCGCAACACGGTGCCCGGCGTGCCCGATCTTTACCAGGGCGCGGACCTGTGGGACTTCAGCCTGGTCGACCCCGACAACCGCCGCCCGGTGGACTACGCGGAGCGGGCGGCGCTGCTGGCCGAATCGAATCCGTCCGGCACCTTGGAAGGCGATGCAACGGATGCCACCGCGCCCTTGCAGGAAGACGCGCGCCCGGACGTCCTGGCAGGGCACGTTGACACGCCCATCGCCACCGACGCGCAGACATGGCGCAGTGGCGCCATCAAGCAGTCACTGATCCAGCGCGCGCTGGGGCTGCGGGCGCGTCACCCCGACGTTTTCCGCCTGGGCGACTACACGCCGCTTGCGGCGCACGGCCCGCGCGCCGCGAACGTCATTGCGTACCTGCGCCGCCATGACGGGCGCTGTGTGCTCGTGGTGGCGCCCAGGCTGTGCGCCATGGCGCTGGCCGGCTACGCCCAGGGCAAACCGGCGCAGGCAGCGGCCTACTGGGAGGGCACCCGCGTGGCGCTGCCGGCAGACGTGGACGCGGACATGGACGCCTTGCGCGACGTGCTTTCCGGCCGCCGTCCCAGCGTGAACGGGGCCGGCGAACTTGCGCTGGACCAACTGTTGCGAGACGGGCCGGTGGCGCTGTTGGCGACGGAGTAGCGGAAGGACGGAGTAGCGGGAAGGCAAGCGCGGCGGCGAGTGCGGCGGCGAGTGGGGAGGCGACTCCCCACGGAGCCGCCGCGCTGCGCCCGGCCCGGTCACGCTTGGTACGGCTGCCGTTTACTGCTGCTGCCGTTTACTTCTGCTGCCGTTTACTGCTGCTCGCGCTAAGTACTGCTCCCGCCAAGTACCGATCGCGCTCAGTACTGGTATCGCATCGTCACCATCGCGCTGCGGCCGGCGCCCCACGCGCCCTGGCTGTAGAAGCCGACCTGGCTGTAGTACTTGCGGTCGAACAGGTTGTTCACGTTCAGCTGCGCCGACAGGTTGCGGTTGAAGCGGTAGCGGGCCATCAGGTTGGTGATGGCGTAGCTGCCCTGCCCCACGCGTTCGTCGCCATTTGGGCCGCTGGCGATGGTGTAGACGCCGCTTTGCCAGTTCACGCCGCCGCCCACCGTCAGCCGGTTCCAGTCGCCCGGCAGCTGATACGTGGTGAAGACGCGCACCAGCGTGCGCGGCTGGTCGGTCTGGATGGCCGCCCCGTCGCCATCACGCGCGGTCCAGTGCGACCAGCCCGCCGCCAGGTTCCAACCCGGCGTCACTTCTCCGGACACTTCCAGGTCAAAGCCCCGGCTGCGCGTTCCTTGTGCGGCCCGATAAGCCTGGTTGATCGAACCCGGCACCAGGTAACCCGGGTCGGTCTGCGCCACGTTGTCCTGTTCCACCTGGAACACCGCCGCGCTGGCGTTCAAGCGGCCTTCCAGGAATTCGCCCTTGACGCCGGCCTCGTAGGATTTGCCTTCCAGCGGGTCCAGCCAGCCGCCGTTGCGGTCCTGGTAGCTTTGCGGGTTGAAGATGCCCGTGTAGCTGACGTAGGCGGTGTAGTTGTCGTTGATGTCGTACAGCAGCCCCGCGTACGGCGTGAACGCGTTCTTGTCGAACGCGGTGTGGTCACCACCACCAAAGCCCACGGAATCCGTTTTCCAGGTGCTGTAACGGCCGCCGACGATCAGCTTTAGCGGGTCGGCCAGGTTCAGGCGCAGCGCGCCGTACCAGCCCGTCTGCTTGGTGGTGTAGCGGCTGGCGGTCACCGCCGTGTCGCTCCAGTCGGGTTCCGGATACGAGCCGTCCCAGTCAAAGAAGTTGCCCACCGGCGCGGCGTTCAAGCCCGCGCGGTAATCAAAGTCGGCGTACTGGCGGGTGAAGCTGGCGCCCACCACGGCTTCGTGGCGGCGGCCAAAGGCGGTGAACGGGCCGGTGGCCTTGATGTCCAGGCTGTTCTGCTTGCGGTCGCCCAGGTACCACGAGGGCGACCCGTTCACGCCCAGGCCGGTCTGGCGGTCGGGCCAGCCGTACAGATAGAGCAGCTTGCCATCCATTTCGTGCTTGGAATGCGAGGCCACCGCCTGCACCCGCCAATCATTGTCAAAGCGATGCTCCAGGCTGGCGAAGCCGCCCGTCGTGGTGCTGGCCCAGGAGCTCCAGTCGGCCCCGGTGTTCAGCGACCGCTTCCAGTCGGTGCGCCCGCCGTCGGCGTACCACAGCGGAAAGCCGCCCCAGCTGCTGCCCTTGGGGCTGTTGTCCTGGTAATTGAAGCCGGCGCTGAAGGTGGTGCGCGACGTAATGTCCGCGTCGACCACGCCGTAGAACACTTTCTTCTGGCTTTTGTAGTCGTCCAGATAAGAGTGGTTGTCCTGGTAGGCGGACACGATGCGACCGCGCACGCTGCCGTCCTTGTTCAGCGGCGTGGACAGGTCCAGCGTGCCGCGATAGGTGTCCCACGAGCCCGCGCTGACGCTGATGTCGGCCTTGAATTCGCGGCTGATGGCGTGCTTGCGCACCAGGTTGATGGACGCCGACGGATTGCCGGCGCCGGTCAGCAGGCCGGTGGCGCCGCGCACGACTTCCACGCGGTCATAGATGATGGTGTCCATTGACGACTCGCCCGCCGCATAGCCGCTATCAAAGCCCGTGGGCACGCCGTCGTACAGGTAATTGCTGATGGCGAACCCGCGCGAGCTGAACGAATAGCGCTCGCTGTCGTAGTTCTGCACCGCGATACCGGGGGTATTGGCCATGACGTCGGCCAGCGACCGCATGTCTTCGTCTTCCATGCGCTGACGTGTCACCACCGTGACCGACTGCGGTGTCTCGCGCACCGTCAAGGCCATGCCCGTGCCGGCCGCCGTGGCGCGCGGCGTGTAGGACCCCGTCCCTTCCGTGGTGGTGGGGTCACCGTCGCCCACCACCTGCACGCTGGGCAAGGTGGCCACGGCGCCGTCCTGCGCCTGGGCCGCCGCGCCGCTGGACGCCAGCGCCATCAACACCAGCGCCGACGTGCGGCGCAGCCGCCACGCAAGACGATCGGAAGAATGAATACGGGGGCTGCCGCCCAGCGGCCTTTGATCTTGCATGCTGCTTTCCTTTCCCACTTCGGGTTGCGTTGTGGGAAAGGAGTGTAATGCGACTGATTCGCATATACGTTTGCTGTTGTGAATTTACGACGGGAGATGGCAACGGGTGATGGCCACGGGGGATGGCCACATAAATCCACGACGCAAATATGTCCCTACGCGCCGTGGGCATACCCAACACGGCACCCGGCGCATCGGCATAATGTCGCTGGCTTCGGCCCTTATTCCAGTCGCTTTCCGTAGGAATCCCTTCGTGTTCCATGTCTTTACCGGACTGATCAGTCTTTACGTCATCTGGCGTTTCGTCCTGCCCCTGTCCCTATCCCGCCCTGCCAAGGGGGTGTTGTCCCTGTTGCTGGTGGGTGTGGCCGAGCACCATCTGGTGACGCGCAATTTCTTTGGCTCCATGGCCTCGCCCGAGGTGCCCGCCACCTTGCTGATGGCGCTGGGCTGGGCCTTTGGCGCCCTGCTGCTGCTGGCCATGCTGCTATTGCTGCGCGATGTGGTGGGCGTGGTGGTCTACGTGTTCTCGCGCGTGCGGGGTCGCGGGCTGCTGGCTGCGCGCGGTTGGGCGCAGGGTGCGGCGGTGGCGGCTGCGCTGCTGTCAGTCATTGGCGTGTGGCAGGCCGTGCGCGTGCCCGATGTCAAAACGCTGGAAATCGCCCTGCCCAAGCTGCCGCCCGAACTGGACGGCTTTCGCCTGGTGCAACTCACCGACCTGCACGCCAGCCGCCTTCTGGAAGCGCCGTGGATGGACGCGGTGGTCAAGAAAACCAATGCGCTGAACCCGGACCTGATCGTCATCACGGGGGATCTGGTCGACGGCACGACCGATGCGCGCGCGGCCGATGTGCTGCCGCTGCAAGCCCTGCGCGCGCCACAAGGCGTGTACGCCATCCCCGGCAACCACGAGTACTACGCCGAGTACCAGCGCTGGCTGCCCGCCTTCGAAAAGCTGGGCCTGCGCCTGCTGCTCAATGACCACGTCACGCTGACGCCCAATGGACAGCGCCTGGTGCTGGCGGGCGTTACCGACAAGATGGCGGCCGCCTACGACCAGCCCGTGCCGGACGTGGCGCGGGCATTGCAGGGCGTGCCCAAGACCGACCCGGTCATTTTGCTGAGCCATCGCCCCCCAGGCGCGGCGCTGAACGCCCAGGCCGGGGCCGGGCTGCAACTGTCCGGCCATACGCATGGTGGCCAGATCCTGGGACCGCACCTGCTGACGCAACTGGCCAACGAGGGCTATGTGTCCGGCCTATATCAGGTGAACGGCATGCAGTTATATGTCAGTAATGGCACCGGGCTGTGGCCGGGCTTTCCGATCCGCCTGGGCCGCCCTTCCGAAATCACGCAGATCGTGCTGCGCGCACCGGCCCGAGTGGCCGCGCCGTAGGCTGCCTACGCCCACCCACGTTCCCATGACCTACTTGCTGTGGTCCCTGCCCGCGCTGACCGTGATCGTTGCCATCGCCAGCGGGCGAGTCAACACAACGATGGCGGCGGTGCTGGGACTGTTCGCCGCCATTGCGGTAGCGCTGAGTACCGCGCCCGGCGCTTTCACCGGCGCACAGCTGGCGGTGACCCTGGAACGCGGCGGGTGGATCGGGTGGATCATCACGCCCTACATCCTGGGCGGCTTGTTGTTCTGGCAGATGGCCTCGCCCACGCAGCCGGCCGCGGCCGGTGGTGATTCCCCCGGCGTTCATCCTCCGGAACTGAACGACCCGCTGGCGCGTCGGCGGCGCTTGTTCTTTGCCTGTTTCCTGATCGGCCCTTTTGCGGAATCCGCTACGGGTTTTGGCGTGGGCATGCTGGGCACCGTGCTGCTTATCCGCCCGCTTGGCCTGAAGCCCCGCGACATCATGATCTTCGCGCTGTTGAGCCAGACGCTGATCCCGTGGGGCGCGATGGGCAGCGGCACCTTGCTGGCGTCCGCCTACGCACGCGTTCCAGCCCCGCAGTTGGCGTTGTACAGCATGGTGGCGGTGGCCTTGTTGATGGCCGTGTGGATGACGCTGTTCTGGCGCACGGCGCGCATTGCGGGCATTAAAGTCGGCACCGCCGAGCACGTCAGGGAAGCCGGCTGGATCGTCACCAGCCTGGCATCGCTTTGCGCCGCCACAGCCCTGTTGGGCCCCGAGACGGCGCTACTGGCCGCCTACGGCCCCTTGATCGTGCTGCGCTTCGTGCTGGATCGCAGGCCCGATCGCACCCAGGCGCTTGCGGCCGCCCGCCGCGCGTTGCCCTACATCCTGGTGATTGCGTGCCTGGTGGCCACGCGGCTCATTCCTACGCTGAATCGCGCGTTGGGCGCCTGGGCCGATATCCGGCCGTTTGCCGACCTGCCCGCCTGGATGCCGTTTCTGCATGCCGGCAGTTGGCTCGTTGCCGGCGCGCTGGCCATGGCGGTGTGGCGGCGCCAGCCGGGCGCGCTGGCCGTGCAGGCGCGCGCGGCCTGGCGCACCGGCCGGCATGCCGTCATGTCCGTCTTTCTGTTTGCCATGATGGCCGAGGTGCTGGCCGGCGCCGGCATCTCGCAAGCCTACGCGGACGGCCTGTTCGCCGCCTTGCAAGACTGGACCATCCTGATCACGCCGCTGCTTGCCGGCGCCTTCGGCATTCTGGCCAACAGCGGCAACGCGCCGAACAGCCTGTTCATGCCGTCCCAGCTATCATTAGCCCTGCACGCGGGTCTGAATGTGCCGGCAGCGGCAGCGCTGTTACACGTTTCAGGCACGTCGATGGGGTTTTTTTCACCCGTCAGGATGTCAATTGCGGCGGGTTTGGCCCACGGACAAGGGCAAGAACGCAGCGTGTATGTTCTACTACTGCCGTTTGCCCTGGCCGCGTTCGGCATTCTTTTATTCCTGGCACTGCTTGTCGTGCTGTCGGGATAGCCGCCCGAGCGCTGATGCTCACGGCCTCAACCTTTTTTTTGTGTAGCACATGGGACTAGAACAGTTAGCCGCGATCCGGGCCTTGATCACCAAGCAGGCGCCTGAAGAGCCGACCCCCAAGAAAGAATCGCGTCCGCAAGGCGCAGGCAAAGGCCCCCGCCCACCCGGCGGCGGCAAAGGCCCGCGTCCGCAAGGCGATAAGGGCCCGCGCCCGCAAGGCGGTGACAAGAACGCCCGTTCCCAGGGCGGCGACAAGGGCCAGCGGCCGCAACGCGCCGACCGGCGCGAATCGCCCGTGGACCCGGTCGTGGTCGCAATTTCGCGCTTGCAACGCCAGTTTCCCAAGGCCTTCCCCAAGAATCCCGCGCCGAAGCTTCCGCTGAAGCTGGGCGTGCTGGCGGACCTGGTGCAACATGCCCAGACGCTGCAACTGGACGAAGCGCAGATCAAGGAAGCGGTCAAGACCTGGTGTGATGGCCGCCGCTATTGGGCCAGCATGGTCGAGGACGCGCCGCGTGTGGACCTGAACGGCGAACCCTCGGGCGTCGTAACGGCCAACGAAGCCAAGCATGCCAAGCGCATGGCCTCGCGCAGCGCATCCAAGAACGCCGCCGCGCGCAACAAGGCCAAGAAAGCCGAAGCCGCGGCCGCCGCCGGTACCGGTGACGCCGCTACCGGTGACGCCGCCGTGCCGGCGCCCGTGACGGCGCCCGTGACGGCGGATGTTGCCGCACCGGTGCAATCGGCCCCGCAAGCGCCGGCCGAGACGGCTGCAACTCCGGCTGCAACTCCGGCTGAAAACGCGGCCTCCGCAACGCCCGCCGCCACGCCGGATGCATCCAGCGATGCGTCGACCCCGGCGGCTGATGCACCGTCCGCCGAGCCGACTTCGCCGGCCACGGATTCGTCCACGGATTCGTCCACGGATTCGTCCGCCGACAAGCCCGCGCAGTCCTGAGTCATACCGTCATCGGGCTACATCGCCCGATGACGGCAAAAAGCCCGGCCCGCAACAATCCATCGCGGGCCGGGCTTTTGCATGCGTCCTTGCCTCAGGCCGCCAGCGCCTGCTCCAGATACCGCATCCCTGTCGGGCTGTACGGCAGCGTCAGCGCCCACTGGTGACCCGCCGCGTCCATTTTCTGCAACGACTTCCTCAAGATCTCCACGATCTTCTCCCCATGCGCGGGATGGAACGCTTCGTACTGGTATTGCAAAAACACCAGGCACAAGGCGTTTTCCATGGTCTGCACGTCGGCGTCCTGCTTGATGCCCTGCTTCATCACGATGGTTCTCACGCGGTCGATCACGTCGTCGGCGTAGCCCGCGTCGCGCAGTATGCCTTCCGCGATGGCGGCATGATGCCGCGCCAGCGCCTTGCGCCACGTCAGATAACCCACGCGCCCGTCGGGATAGCTCTTGCGCGTGATTTCCCAGCGCCCGATGTGCTGGCAGCGCGAGGCCAGCACCAGCGGTTCCGACGCATCCGGCGCCAGCTTCATCACCCATTCATGCAGCTTTTGCGCCAGGAATAGCTCCTGCGGACAGGTCTCGCCCTGCCAGGCGAACAGATTGGGGTCGGTGCCGTTGTACTGGTCAAACCGAAGCAGCGTCTGGTGTAGACGATCATTCATGCGGTGAGTTTCCTGCGTGCGTTGCATTGCCGAGAAGGCGCCGGAGCCGGCCAGAGACGCAACGATCATAGCGCCAAGCCGGCCGCCAGACGCATCCGGGTCGCGTAAACCGCATATCGAAACTCGAAAATCATCGTTCATGTGCGCGCGGTGACTGCTTAGGATCTGGGGTTCTTCCAACGCCGATGGCGCACCGTGCGCCCTGCTATCACCCCATGCCAGATATTTCCCTTCGGGAGCCCCAGGCCCCACCCGTGCGCGTCGCCGTCGACGTGGGCGGCACGTTTACCGACATCGTTCTGGAACGCGACGACCGCCGCTGGTCCGCCAAGCTGCTGACCACGCCCGCCACCCCGGAGACGGCCGTGCTGCAAGGCATTGAAGAACTGCTGGGCGTAGCGGGCCTGCGCTGGCCCGACGTCAGCTTGCTGATCCTGGGCACCACGCTGGCCACCAATGCGCTGATTGAACGCAAGGGCGCGCGCACCGCCCTGCTGACCACGGCCGGCTTTCGGGATCTGGTCGAGATCGGCCTGGAAGACCGCTTCGCGCAATACGACATTTTCCTGGACAAGCCCCAGCCGCTGGTGCCCCGCCCCTGGCGCCATGGCGTCACCGAACGGGTCGACGCGCGCGGGCAGGTGCTGACGCCGCTGGACGAGTCGCAGGTCATCGCGCTGGCGCATGAACTGATCGCCGCGCGTATTGAAAGCGTGGCGGTCTGCCTGCTGCACAGCTACGCCTACCCCGCCCACGAACGCCGCATCCGCGAGCTGTTGCAGGCCCACGCGCCCGGCCTGTGGGTGTCGCTGTCATCCGACATCTGCGCCGAGATCCGCGAATATCCGCGCCTGTCAACCGTCAGCGCCAACGCCTATGTGCAGCCGCAGGTATCGGGCTATCTACGCCGGCTGAACGACGCGGCCCGCGAACGCGGCTTGCGCGACGAACCGTTTCTGATGACCTCGGGCGGCGCCATCGCCACGCTGCAAACCGGGGTGGAAGAACCGGTGCGCCTGGTCGAATCCGGCCCGGCGGGTGGCGCCATCCTGGCGCAGCACATCGCCGAGCAGACCGGCTCCGCGCGCGCGCTATCGTTCGACATGGGTGGCACCACCGCGAAGATCTGCTACATCGACGACTTCGAACCTCAGGTCAGCCGCAGCTTTGAATTCGGCCGCGTGCACCGGCACCTGAAAGGCTCCGGCCTGCCTATCCGCATACCCGTCATCGAGATGGTGGAAATCGGCGCCGGTGGCGGGTCCATCGCTCGCGTCAACCACCTGGGCGTGGTGCAGGTGGGCCCCGACAGCGCGGGTTCCGCGCCCGGCCCCGCCGCCTACGGCAACGGCGGTGAACTGCCCACGGTGACCGATGCGCATGCCGTGATCGGCAACGTAACGCCCGAGCGTTTCGCGGTGGGCAAGGTCAAACTGCAACCCGAGTTGGCGCAGCGTGCCGTTCAGGCGCACCTGGCCGCGCCCGCCGAGCTGGATGCGCCGCAGGCCGCGCAGGCCATCATCGATGTCGTCACCGAGAACATGGCCAACGCCGCGCGCGTCCATGCCTCGGAGCTGGGCAAGACGGCCGAAGAACATACCCTTATCGCCTTTGGCGGCGCGGCGCCGCTGCATGCGGCGGCGCTGGCGCGCAAGCTGGGCATCGAGCGCGTCATCATTCCGGAATCGGCCGGCGTGGGATCGGCGGTGGGTTTCCTGTGGGCGCCCATCGCCTATCAGGCCGTTCGCAGCTTTCACCAGCGCGTCGATGGCATCGACCACGCCGCCGTGCAGCGCCTGCTTGACGAACTGACAGCCGGCGTTGACGCCGTGGTGCGCCGGGCCGCCCCGGACACCCCCTTGACGCACAAACGGGTGGTATTCATGCGCTACAGCGGCCAGGGGCACGAAATTGCGGTCGACCTGCCGGACGGGCCGTTCGACGAGGCGGCCAGCGCCCGGCTAGCCGCGGCCTTCGCCCAGCGCTACGCCGAACTGTATGGACGCAGCCTGCCGCACGTGGCGCCCGAAGCCGTGAGCTGGTCCGTAGCCGCGCAAGCCGGCCAGCGCCGCGCACGGCCGCACGACCCCATTGCCGCCGGCCAGGGCACGGCGGCGCGCGTCGCAGGCACGCGCCCGGTGTACGACGCCGCCCAGGGCCGCCGCATCGACATCCCCGTCTACGAACGCCAATCGCTGGACCCCGAACAGACGCTGACCGGCCCCGCGCTGGTCGTGGAAGACGAAACCACCACCTTCGTGCCGCCCGGCTTCGTCGCGCGCCGCAGCCGCCTGGGCTCGCTGGTGCTGGACGATACCCGTGCGGCCCAGCGTCGCCAGGCCGACGCCGCCGACAAGGACTACACATCATGAGCACCCAAGCCGACCGCTTGCACCCGGCCACCGCCGCCGCGCCCCTGGCACAAGAGCGCATCCGTTTCCAACTGGCATGGAACCGCCTGCTGTCCGTCGTGGAAGAGCAGGCACAGGTATTGATCCGATCCGCCTTCGGCACCGCTACGCGGGAAGCCGGCGACCTGTCCGCCGGCGTGTTCCTGCCCGATGGCCGCATGATCGCGCAAGCCGTCACCGGCACGCCCGGGCACGTCAACGCCATGGCCGAATCCGTTAAACACTTTCTGCGCGTCTTCCCGCCCGAATCGCTAAAGGATGGCGACGTGCTGCTGACCAACGACCCCTGGAAAGGCACCGGCCACCTGTTCGACATGACCTTGGTGACGCCGGTGTTTCACGATGGCGCGCTGGTGGCGCTGTTTGCCTCCACCTTGCACGTGATCGATATCGGCGGCATCGGCAGCAGTGCCGATGGTCTGGAGGTCTATCACGAAGGCCTGTTCCTGCCCATCCTGCGCTTCTTCCATCAACACGAAGTGGACCCGGGCGTGCTGGCCATTATTCGCGCCAACGTGCGCGAGCCCGAACAGGTGGAAGGCGACCTGTACGCGTTGGTGGCCTGCAACGCGATCGGCGGGCGCCGCCTGAAATCGTTGTTGACGGAGTTTGAGCTGGGCGGACTGGACGCCCTGGGCGGCTACATCATCGAGCAGTCCGAAAACGCCATGCGCCAGGCCATCGCCCAATGGCCACAAGGCACCTGGCATAACACGCTTGTGATCGACGGCTACGACGCGCCGATCACCTTGCAAGCCAGCGTGAGCATCGCGCGCGACAAGATCCGAATCGACTTCGCCGGCACCTCGCCCAGCGTGGCGCGCGGCATCAACGTGGTGAAGGCCTACACCGACGCCTATACCTCGTTTGGCGTGCGCTGCCTGATCGGCGCCGACGTGCCCAACAACGCGGGGTCCCTGTCGTGCGTCGAAGTCGCGGCGCCCGACGGCTCGATTCTGAATGCGCGTTTTCCCGCCGCCGTCACGGCGCGCCACATCATTGGACAGATGTTGCCCGACGTGGTCTTTGGCGCGCTGCGCCAGGCCCGCGCGGATCAGGTTCCCGCCGAGGGCGCGTCGTCGCTGTGGAACCTGCATCTGGTCGGCGGCGAGCCCCTGGCGGGCGCCACGCCCGAACAGCAGGAAGCGCTGCTGGCCGGCCCGCGCTTTAACGCCGTCAGCTTTTCCACCGGCGGCACGGGTGCGCGGCCCGGCAAGGACGGATTGTCCGTCACGTCCTACCCCAGCGGCGTGCGCAATGTATCGCTGGAGATCCTGGAAAGCGCCAACCCGCTGGTCTTCGAACAAAAGGAATACCGGCCGGACTCGGGCGGCCCCGGCACGCAGCGCGGGGGGCTGGGCCAAACCATCGTGGTGCGCCACGCCGACCCACAAGCCGCCATGATCATTGCCGCCGCGTTCGACCGCGTCGTGCATCCGGCGCGCGGCGCGCTGGGCGGCCACGCCGGCGCGGGCGGCCAACTGGGCCTGGCCGGCGGCGCCACACTGCGCGCCAAGGGGCGACAGCTGGTTCCCCCCGGCGAAAGGCTGGTCGTGCAAACACCCGGCGGCGGCGGACTGGGCGACCCCGCCGGCCGCGACGCCGAGCGCATTGATCGCGATGTGCGCGACGGCCTGGTCAGCGCCGACCAGGCGCGCACGGCCTACCGGGAGCCGCAAGCGTGACACCGACGCCGCAACCGATCCGGAAACCGATCCCGATCCCGACCCCGACCCTGCACCTGACCTTGAACCAGACCCCGAGCCCGATCTTGACCCCAACGTTGACCCCAAACTCCCCCCGGATCGCGACCCGGATCGCGACCCACATCACCCGCCGCATCGCCACCATGGCTCGACGCGCCCGTCTCGGCCTGCTGCTGGCCGGCGCCTTGCTTGCCTTTGCGCCCGCCCTGCACGCCGAGCCCACCCGGGGCGGTACGCTGACCCTGCTATTGCCTTCCGAACCGACCGCGCTGGTGACGGTGGGCAACGTCGCCACGCCCATTCTCAGCGTCAGCGCCAAGGTCACCGAAGGCCTGCTCAAGTACGACTACGACTTGAATCCCCAGCCGCAACTAGCCACCGCCTGGCAGGTCAGCCCCGACGGCACTGTCTACACCTTCACGCTACGCCAAGGCGTGAAATGGCATGACGGCAAGCCGTTCACCGCCGCCGACGTCGCGTTTTCGATCGGGCTGCTCAAGAAGATCCACCCGCGCGGGCGCAACACGTTCGCCAACGTCACCGCCATCGAAACTCCGGACGACCACACCGTGGTGCTGCGCCTGGCCAAGCCGGCGCCCTACCTCATCCGCGCCTTCGTCGCCACCGAGACGCCCATCATCCCCAAGCACATCTTTGATGGCCCCGACCCGTTGACCAACCCGGCGATCTCCGCACCCATCGGCACCGGCCCGTACAAGTTCAAGGAATGGGTGCGCGGCAGCCACATCGTGTATGAACGCAACCCGGACTACTGGGACAAGCCCAAGCCCTATATCGACCGCCTGATCGTGCGCGTGGTGGCCGACCCCGCCGCCGCCGCCATCGCGTTTGAAACCGGCACCGTGGACCTGGGCTACCGCACGCCCGTGCCACTGGCCGACCTGGCGCGCCTGAAAGCCGTGCCGTCACTGCGGTTCGAAACGCGCGGCAACAGCTATTCGTACAACGTGACGCGGCTGGAATTCAACCTGGACGAGCCGCATTTCAAGAACGAGAAAGTGCGGCAGGCGGTGGCCCACGCCATCGACCGCAACGTCATCCTGAAAGTCGTGAACTATGGCGTGGGCCAGGTGGCGTATTCGCCGATCGCGCCCGGCCTGAAAGCCTATAACGACCCCACGCCGTCGCCTTACGCCTTCGACCTGAAGCGCGCCAACGCGCTGCTGGACGAAGCCGGTTACCCCAAGGGGCCGGACGGCGTGCGCTTTCGGGTGCCGCTGGACTACAACCCGATCGGCTCTGACGGCGCACGGCTGGCCGATTATCTGCGCACGACGCTGGCGCGCACCGGCATCGCCGTGACGGTGCGCTCGCAAGACGCCTCGGCCTTCATCAAGCGCGTCTATACCGATCGCGACTTCGCCTTCACCACCAATGGCGCCAGCAATCTGTTCGACCCCACGGTCGGCGTGCAGCGGCTGTACTGGTCCAGGAACTTCATCCGGGGCGTGCCTTTTTCCAACGGCACGCATTACCAGAACCCGCAGGTCGATGCCTTGCTGGAAGCCGCCGCCGTTGAAAACGACCCCGCCCGGCGCGTCCAGCTGTTCAAGGACTTTCAGCAGATCGTCGCGCGCGAGGTGCCCGACCTGAACCTGTATCAGCCCGAATTCATCACCATCGCCAACCAGCGTGTGCACGACCATTCGCTGACGGCCGACGGCGTGGAATCCAACCTGGCGGACGTCTACCTGCAATGAACCCGCGACGCGCCGCCCGCACGCTGGGCTTGTCCCTGGTCCAGGCGATCCCGACCGTCATCGGGGTCATCCTGCTGAGTTTTTTCCTGCTGCAAGCCGTGCCGGGCGATGCTGCCGACGTGATCGCGGCCGAGTCCGGATCGGCCACCGAAGCCGGCATGGCGGCCATGCGCAGCCAGTTCGGGCTGGACCGCCCGGTGTTGCAGCAACTTGGCGCCTACCTGGGCAATCTGGCCAGCCTGAACCTGGGGATATCGCCGCGCTACAACCTGCCGGTGTCCGACCTGATCTTCAGCCGCTTGGGCAACACGGTGCTGCTGATGTTCAGCGCGTTGGGATGCGCGCTGGCCGCCGGTATCACGCTGGGCGCGGTCATGGCCACCTTTGTGGGCCGCTGGCCGGACCGCGTGCTGTCGCTGGCGGCGTTGCTGCTGTATTCCACTCCGGGCTTCTGGCTGGGGCTGATGGCCATCATCCTGCTTTCCGTGCAGCTGGGTTGGCTGCCGCCGGGCGGGGTGTCGACGATCGGCGCGCCCGCCACCGGGATGGCCCACGCGCTGGACGTGGCGCGCCACCTGGTACTGCCGACCTTGGCCTTGGCGGGCTTCTACGTGGCCATCTTCGCGCGGCTGACGCGCGCGGCCATGCTGGAGGTCAGCCGGCAGGACTTCGTGCGCACCGCGCACGCCAAGGGCGTCGCGCCCACGGCCGTGGCGTTGCGGCACGTGCTGCGCAATGCGCTGATTCCGGTTACCACCGTTGCCGGCTTGAACTTCGGCACGCTGCTAGGCGGCGCGGTGGTAGTCGAGACGGTCTTTAGCTGGCCCGGGCTGGGCCGCCTGGCCTACGAGTCGGTCATGGCGCGCGACTATGTCGTGCTGCTGGGCATCCTGGTGCTGTCTTCGCTGCTGGTGATCGTGGCCAATATTCTGGTCGATCTGTTGCAGACGCTGCTGGATCCGCGCATTCGCGTCGGCGGATGACGTTCTGGGGTTCTGGCGTTCTGGCGTTTGGCCGCCTGGCCGTCTGGCCGCTATGCATTGCTTGGCCTTGGGTCCTTGGCCTTGGGTCCTTGGCCTTGGGTCTTTGGCCTTGGGTCTTTGCCCTTGGGTCCTTGCCCGTGGGTCCTTCGTATTTGGTCCTTGGTCCTTCGCCCACGTTCTTGTTCCCTCTTTCCTTCACTTCATTTCATGCCGCCTGATTTCTCGTCCCCGTCTTTGCCACCGCCCGCGCCGCTGGTCCTGGCCATGAGCGCCCCACGCCGTGCGCGCACGCTGCGCCGGCTGCTGGCCAACCCTGGCGCGGTGGTCGGCGGCGTGCTGTTGCTGTTGATCCTGTGCGCCGCCATTACCGCGCCCTGGGTGTTTCCGCACGACCCGCTCGACATGGTCGGTCCGCCGATCCAGTGGCCCGGTCAGGACCCGGAGTTCTGGCTGGGCACCGACACGATGGGCCGCGACATCGCGGCCGGCCTGGCGCACGGCGCCCGCGTGTCGTTGACGGTCGGCGTGACGGCCGCGCTGCTCAGTTTGGCGATCGGCATTGCCGTAGGCGCGTCGGCCGGCTACTTCGGCGGCTGGGTGGACGTGGTGCTGATGCGCGTCACCGAACTGCTGCAAACAATTCCTTCGTTCTTGCTGGTGGTGGTGATCGTGGCCATCGGGCGCCCGTCGGTCGGCGTCATCGCGCTATCGATCGGCGCGGCCTCGTGGCCCGTGGTGGCGCGGCTGGTTCGCGCTGAATTTCGGACCCTGCGCGAAACCGAATTCGTGCTGGCCGCGCGCAGCAACGGCTTTGGCCACGCACGCATCGCCCTGCTGGAAATTTTGCCCAACGCGCTGCCGCCCGTCATCGTGACGACCTCGGTGCTGGTGGCCAACGCCATCCTCATGGAATCCGCCCTGTCGTTCATGCACATGGGCGATCCGAACGCCGTGTCCTGGGGCAGCATGATCGGCGACGCGCGCGAGATGCTGCGCACCGCGTGGTACCTGGCCGCCCTGCCCGGCCTGTCCATCGTGCTGACCGTGTTGTCGCTGAACCTGCTGGGCGACGCCTTGAACGATGCCTTTAACCCGAGGCTGTCCGCATGACGCGCACGTCCCACCCCCCCGACACCCGTGCGCTCTTAAGCGTGCAAGACCTGACCGTGTCGTTTCGCGCCGACGACGGGCAGCGCCGCGCCGTCGACGGTTTGAGCTTTGACGTAGCGGCGGGCGAAACGCTGGCGCTGGTCGGTGAATCCGGCTGCGGCAAGTCGACTACCGCACTGGCCGTGCTGCGCCTGCTTGCGCCCGGCAGCCGGGTGCAGGGCCGCATCCTGTTCAACGACGTGGACCTGGCCGCTCTGCCGGACCGGCAGCTGCGCCAGGTGCGCGGCCGCGACATCGCCATGATCTTCCAGGAGCCCATGACCTCACTGAACCCGGTGCTGACCATCGGCCGGCAAATCGCCGAAGCCATCCGTTGCCACGAGGACATCGGGCGTACCGCGTTGCGCCACCGCACGCTGGAGCTGCTGGCGCGCGTTCGCATCCCCGACCCCGAACGCCGCATCGACGACTACCCGATGCAGTTGTCGGGCGGCCAACGCCAGCGTGTAATGATCGCCATGGCCATCGCCTGCCGGCCGAAACTGCTGATTGCCGACGAGCCCACCACCGCGCTCGACGTCACCATCCAGGCGCAGATCCTGCAATTGCTGGACGAGCTGCGGCGCGACCTGGGCATGAGCGTGCTGCTGATCACGCATGATCTCGGCGTGGTGCGGCAATGGGCCGATCGTGTCCTCGTCATGCACGGTGGCAAAAAACTGGAAGAAGCGCCGGCCGCCCAACTGTTCGCCGCGCCGTCGCACCCCTATACGCAGGGGCTGCTGGGCGCATCGCTACACGCGCGCGACGGGCTGCACTACCGTCAGGCACGGCTGCCGGAGATCGTGGTCAGTCATCGACATGGCGATGGCGCACCGCATTTCACATTGCGCACGTCCACGGGCGCTGGCCAAGCGCACGGTGCGACCGGGCCGCACAGCGCCGCGCCGCTGCTCAGCGTGCGCGGCCTGACCACGCGCTATGCGGGACGCCGGGGCGTCGACGTGCTGGCGGTCGATGACGTGTCCTTCGATATCGCTCACGGCGAAACGCTGGGTTTGGTGGGCGAATCAGGTAGCGGCAAATCCAGCCTGTCGCGCACGCTGCTGCGCCTGACGCCCGCGCATACCGGTCAGGCGCTGCTGCGTGGCACCGATCTGCTGGCCCTGTCCCAACGCGCGCTAAAAGCATCGCGGCGGCATATACAGATGGTGTTCCAGGACCCCTACGCCTCATTGAACCCGCGCCATACCGTGCAGGACATCCTGGCCGCCGTACTGAAGGTGCACGGCGTGCGCGACCGCGCCGAACGAGGCCGGCACGTGGCTCGGATGCTTGACAACGTCGGCTTGCCCGCCGATGCGGCCAGGCGCTATCCCAACGAGTTCTCCGGCGGGCAGCGCCAACGCATCGGCATCGCCCGCGCGCTGATCACGCGCCCGTCCCTGGTAGTGCTGGACGAACCCGTGTCGGCGCTGGACGTGTCGGTGCAGGCGCAGATACTGAATCTGTTGGTCGACTTGAAGAACGAGCTGGGCCTGTCCTACCTGTTCATCTCCCACGATCTGGCCGTGGTGCGTTATCTGTGCGACCGGGTCATGGTCATGAACCAGGGCCGCATCGTGGAACACGGAACGCCCGAGACCATCTGGCGCCAGCCGGCGCACCCCTACACGCGCACGCTATTGGCCGCCGTGCCCGCCGCGCCTGCCCTGCCCGCCGCGACGGCCGCCCACGTCGCGCCGCCCGCCCCAGCTTCGGCCCCCGTTGGCCGCCAAACCGCGTCATACTCGCGGGTTCCGGGCATTGGTATCCTTCACGGGTAAGCGACACCGCCCCACCCACGACTGGTAACTGCATGAGCTCATCCCCCATCCCCACCCTGGCGCCCGACGTGCTGGCGGCGCAAGCCCTGGCCAAGCAACACGGCGTCGGCACGCCGAACGTGCTGACAACGCCCATCGCCGAATGCCGCGAAAAAAGCCGCGCCTATCAACACTGGTTAAGCCAGCCCGCGCCGCCGGTCGGCCGCGTGGAGGAACATCGGCTGGACCATCTGCCGGTGCCGGCCACGCTGCGCCTGTACTACCCCGAAGGCGCCAGCGACAAGCCCCTGCCCTTGTACCTGCACCTGCACGGTGGCGGCTTCGCGCAAGGCGACCTGGACACGCTGGACCGCTGGAAGCGCGAAATCGCGGCCGACGCGGGCATCGTCACGGCCGGCCTGTCCTACGCCTTGTCCCCCGAAGCCCGCTACCCCGTTGCACTGGAACAGGTGCTGGGCGCCTTGCGCTGGTTGCGCGACGAAGCCCCGGCACTGGGCCTGGACGCGCAGCGCCTGGCCGTGGGCGGTGAATCGGCGGGCGGCAACCTGACGCTGGCCGCGCTGCAACGCCTGCGCGATGAGGGCGATGCCTTCATCAAGACCGGCGTGGTCATCTACGGCATGCTGTCGGCCCGCCGCGATACGCCGTCGCAGGAATCGTTTGGCGACGGACGCTTTGGGCTGTCCACGGAAAAGCTGGATTGGTTCTGGGACCAATACGTTGCCGACGCCGCCCAATTGACGGACCCCGGCGTGGCCCCGCTGCATGCCGACGTTGCCGGACTGCCGCCGTTGATCCTGCAAGCCGCCGCGCTGGACCCCCTGCTGGACGACACGCTGGACCTGGCCAACAAGCTGTTCGCCAGTGGCGCCGCGCCCATGCTGGTGGTCTATTCCGGCGTGCCCCACAGCTTTATCGGCATGACGCGCCTGCTTGCCCAGGCGCAAGAAGCGCGCGCGGACCTGGTCCACGCGCTCAAACGCAACTTGGCCGCCTAGCAGAGCGTTAGCTTAAGTTTCGTAGTCGTCTCATGGACAGCGCCTTTCGTGGCTGGGCAAGATGCTGGATTCGATCTTGCCTGACAGAAAAGGAGCACCGCCGTGCCACGGCTGTCCGACCCGCGCCCAACCCTCACATCCACGTCCACATCCACATTCAGATTCACGTTCACGACCGCCAGCGGCGCGGCGTTCGACGTTATTGAATTCACGCTGGACGAGGCCCTGTCCGAGCCCTATCGGCTATGCGTGGACTTGTCCAGTTTTGATCCTGCCGTCGATTTCGGCGCCTTGCTGGATCAGCCCGCGCTGTTCACGATATGGCGCGGTGCGCTGCCAGTGCGCTATGTGCACGGCATCATCACTGAATTGGTCCAGGGCGACACGGGCTTTCGGCGCACGCGCTATCGCGCGGTGCTCGAACCGTCACTGGCGCGCGCCGCGCTGTGTTCCGATTGGCGCATCTATCAGCAACTGTCCGTGCCCGAGATCCTGGCCGACGTCATCAAACGGCAGGGGATTACCGATTACGAACAGGTGACGACGCAGGAACACCTGCCGCGCGAATATTGCGTGCAGGCAGGCGACACGGACTTGGCGTTTCTGGACAGGCTGGCGGCAGAAGAAGGCTATTTCTATCGCTATGCGCATTCGGAGCATGGGCACCGTTTGATTCATGGCGACCGGATTTATATCCACGGCGAGATCGCGGGCGGGCCGGTGGTTTACAACCCGATGCCGGGCGGTGATCAGGCTGAACCCGCGTTGCATCGGTTTTCTTATGCCGAGCGCGTGCGCACCGCCGTGCAGACGCAGCGCGACTACACCTACACGCATCCGCGCTACAGCCAGGAACATTCGCCGGTTGCATCAGATCTTTCTCATCAGGATGCCCGCTACGAACGCTACGACTACCCCGGCCGCTATCAATGCGACGACGCGGGTCAGCCGTTTACCCTGGCCCGTTTGCTGGGACACCGCCGCGATGCGCGCGTGGCACTGGTCGAAGGGGATGACGCGCGCCTGGTTCCTGGCGTGGCGTTCGATCTTGTCGGTCATCCTCGCGAAGATTGGAACCACGGTTGGCGACCCGTGCGGATGCAACATCGGGGCGTGCAGCCTGCCAGCCAGGAAGAAGACGGGTTCGGAGCCGAATACGGTCAGCAAGGCGGACTGGGTGAAGGCCTGATGCACCGCTCGGAATATCGCCCGGAGCACGGCACGCAATACCGCTACACCGCTGAACTGGTGCCCGACAAGGTCGATTGGAAGCCCGAGCCCTTACCCAAACCCCGTATCGACGGCCACCAGATGGCGACGGTGGTCGGCCCGCCCAATGAAGAAATCTATTGCGACGAATGGGGCCGCGTCAAAGTCCAATTCCCGTGGGATCGCGTAGGCGAGCACAACGAACATAGCTCGTGCTGGATTCGCGTATCGCAGAACTGGGCCGGTGCGCAGTGGGGCCACATGGCGATACCTCGCATCGGACAAGAGGTCATCGTGCAATTCGCAAACGGCGACCCGGACCAGCCGCTGATAATCGGCAGAACTTTCCGGGCGACCAATCTGCCGCCCTATGAACTGCCGCGCCACAACGTCCTGAACACGATCAAGAGCAAGGAATTCAGGGGCAATCGCGCCAACGAATTGCGCTTGGATGACACGTCCGCGCAGATCAGCGCGGCGTTGATGAGCGAACACGGCGACACGCAGCTGCATCTGGGCTATCTGACCCATCCGCGTCCAAGCGGTGGGCAAGCTCGCGGCGAAGGGTTCGAACTGCGCACGGACGATCACGGTGCCTTGCGCGCGGCCAAGGGATTGTTGCTAACGGCCGACGCCCAACTGCGGGCCAAGGGCGGGCAGCTGGACCGGTCCGATATCGTCGCGGCATTGCAGGCCGCGCTGGATCTAGCCCGCAACCTGGGCGACTACGCAGCGCAACACGAAGGCGTCGCCCACGACGCCCAGCCGCAGCAATCCCTATCGGACGCTGTGCGCGACCTGGGCCACAGCGCTAACGACCAGCCGGACGGCCCGGGCCAAGGCGACGCCGGGGCCATCGGCCTAAGCGCCCCAGCCGGCATCGCCGCCGCCACGCCGGCAAGCATCGTATTGTCGGCCGGTGGCAATGTGGACAGCGTCGCGCAGCAGCATCAGCAGGTCAGCGCGGGCGACAAGATCGTGCTGAACGCGGGCGGCGACCTGGGCTTGTTCTCGCAAGGCGGCGCCGTGCGACTCATCGCCCACCAAGGCCCGATGCTGCTACAGGCGCAGCACAACGCCATCCGCATCCAGGCCGATCAAAGCGCGGAAATCACGTCCAGCCAACAACACGTGCTGGTCGCCGCCGACAAGCACATCACGTTGCTGTGTGGCGGCGCGGCCATCAAGATCGCCGACGGGAATATCGAGTTCTCCATGCCCGGCAAGCTGACGGTAAAGGCCGCCGGGCACAACTTCACCGGGCCAAGCAGCGCCTCGATGACGTTCAACACCTGGGACGCAACCCCCTTTAACGACCGCTTTCAAGCCACGCTGCAAGACGGTTCCCGCGCTTGCAACCTTGCCTACACCCTGATCCGCAACGACGGCTCGCGCATCACCGGCCGCACGGACAGCGAAGGCTACCTGACGCTGCAACGCGACATGCGCCGCGACGGCGTCCGTATCGAATGGACAAAGGCCGAAGAATGACCGAGACCAGACCCGCCACCGACCCGCCAGAGGAACGCGTGGCGCCGTTTCATTACAACGCCAGGGGGCAGCAGTGCTTCACCTGGACTTTGACCGACTGCGACATTACCGACCCTGTGCAACTGCGTATCGGCCCGGATCTGATCCTGCCGGTGATTTTTATTCCCGGGGTGATGGGCAGTAATTTGAAGTCGGTGCCCGAACCGGGCAGCGACGAAACGGAATCGGTATGGCGGCTGGATTATGGTTTTGCGGGCGTTCCCACTCCGTTGCTGGGCCAATGGGCCGGCCAGAAGGCAGGGATACGGCAGAGCCTTCTGCATCCCGACCGAGTGCAAGTGGATGACGAGGGCGGTGTACCCAACGTGCCGTGGGGGATGGTGCAGGATGACCAACAGCTGCTACCCGCTCAGCGCAAGGCCGCCCTGATGAGGCGATATCGCGAGCGGGGCTGGGGCGAAGTCGGACAGACCAGCTACGAACGCTTTCTGATTTGGTTGGAACATGCGCTGAATTCCCCGACGGTTCCCCGCCACCTGAACTATGCGCTCGAACTCGAGGACAGGCACTGGGAAGACCCGACAGCCGCATATCGACGGCTTAAAGCCGGCATGGATGTGTTTATGCCGCGATTGAACGGGGCGGATCGCAACGGCGACGAAGACGACGGCACCAAGCCCTTGACAACGGACGATCTGCTGGCCGGGGTTCGATTCAATATGCCGGTGCATGCGTTTGGATATAACTGGTTGGCGTCGAACGCCGATTCGGCCAAGAAACTCAAGCAGCGCATTGAAACCTTACTGGAACAGTATGGATCCCGCTGCAAACAGGTCTTGCTGGTGACGCATTCAATGGGCGGTTTGATTGCCAGGATGTGCGCAACTCTGCCAGGCATGGAGTCCGCGATTTGCGGCATCGTCCACGGCGTCATGCCGACAAACGGAGCCCCGGTGGCGTACCGCCGATGCAAGGTCGGTATGCGGGACGAGAGCTTCGGTACCTCGCTGGTTATTGGCAGCAACGGTCAGGAAGTAACAGCGGTTTTTGCCCAGTCGCCCGGAGCGTTGCAGTTACTGCCGACCACGCGATACGCACCGGGATGGTTGAAACTGCTGCGCGAGAACCAATCTCGCACCCTGTCCGCGATGCCCGCGCTCGATCAATGCCCGTATGACGCGATTTATCTTGAAAGGTATCGGTGGTGGGGCTTGGTAAAGGAAGAATGGCTGGCGCCCAAAGGTGGGACGGCGATTGAGTGGACCCTCTACGAGCGAGCTATTAAATTTGCCCGCGAATTTCACGCAGAGCTGGATACCTACTTCCATCCCAATACCTACGTCTTCTATGGTTCAGATGCGAAATATCCAAGCTTCGAAACCATCCGGTGGAACATACGCCCGGGTTTGCGGGCGGCCGGTACCGCAGAGGCAGCCGCCCCGATCGAAGCCATTTTCAACGCGCGGCACACGGATGTTCAGCACGACGGTCGCACCATCATCCACGTGCGCAGTCGTAGCGCCCTCAATAACGCCTCGCCAGGCTACGTTGACGGCACGTCAACGCCCGGAAAGCCGACATATAGCAACTGGGAAATTCACTGTGCAATGCAGGACGGAGTGGGAGACGGGACGGTACCGACAAGTTCGGGCCGTGCGCCGATTGACCAGGCGGAACGCGGCGAAGTTCGGGAGCAGCTAAAAATGCAAGGCTTTGATCATGAAGGTCCGTTCCGGATGGAACAGGTTCAACTCGTCACGCTTCAATGGATCTTGAAAATCGCGGCCCAGGCCAAGAAGCCGTCATGAACCCGCGCTTCTTGGCTGCCGGGCTTTTGATCATTGGGCTGATCGCAGGCAGCAACCTTTCGTTGTTTGGTAAGGACACACCATTGGCTCCACATCCCGCAGATACTCGAACCTGGGCGTTCGGCAGGCATTTGATTGACCTTCCTTCGGACTGGATATACAGCACGGGTAGTTACGTCACGCTGTATTACGGATTGCATACCGATTTCAAAACCGTTGAAGTCAGGGTGTTGGGCACCGAAGTTTCCGCTGAACGCTTCAAGAATGCAGTAGAGGACAGATCAACGCAGATCGGAAACGTAGACCATGATGCGGGCGGATCGATGATGCTCGCTCAAATCAAGTTGAGTGAAACGCAAACATTGCTACGTTTCTTTCACAGTCCCGAACTGAAGAATTACCACACCCATGAGCTTCACCTTCTGGTCGGCGACGTCTATGTCCTGATCAAGGCCGACTCCTTTAAAAACGTCATGGCCCCCGTAGAGGCCCGCATCCAGGCGCTAGCAAAAACAATCACCAAAATCTCCGACCCACAAACCGCCGGCCCCGGCTTCGGGCTGGGGCCCGTCATCATCCGCGACCACCACGATCAGGAAATCGGGATGTTGAAGTTTCGCGCGCCCGGGACAAACCTCAGACTCGACGCCGCGACAAGCGCGATCCAGGAGCAAGAAAGAATCAACATGAAGGAACAGGAAAAGCAAACGCTTGCTGGCATCCGCTACAACTCCTTGCGTTCCGGCGCGCCGACCTTTGCCGGCATGGAGTCCGAGCAAAGCGGCTTCAGCTACCGGAACGGGGATCACCACGCTTTTCTGTTTGTCGTGCAAAGCTATCGCGACAATCCCGGGTTTGCCTGGCCGTCCATCAACATGCGATTGCGGGGAGGCGGCACCATCATGAAGGTCCAAAGCCCTGACTATCAACCCGACCTCGTCCGTTGGTCCCTGCCCCGCTTCGTACCGGACAAGCACGAGATTCCCCTTTGGAAGCGGCCGCCTTCCCCGCCCCGCGTGGATGCCACCTTAAGCGACAAAGAAGCCGGCAAGTTGTGGGACGCGATCGTGGCGTCGGTGCGGCTGCGCTACCTGGCCGTTGCCCCCAAGCCGCCTTCCGCTTTTGACCAGGGCAACCCGGAAAAGGCCGCTGCCGATCAAAAAGCGCTGGATGAATTTCTTAGCACCGACGAAGACGGCCGGCCCTGGACACCGCCTACCGACGACGACGTGCCCGCGCGGTAATCCTCTCGCGTGGTCAGCGTCTTAAATCGACCGCGTAAAGGCCCGCGGTCAAAGAAAGGCCAATCGAATGGAGAAAAAAAGTGACCGACAACCAACCCGCCACCGGTCCACCAGAGGAACGCGTGGCGCCGTTTCATTACAACGCCAGGGGACAGCAGTGCTTCACCTGGACTTTGACCGACTGCGACATTACCGACCCCGTGCAACTGCGTATCGGCCCGGATCTGATCCTGCCGGTGATTTTTATTCCCGGGGTGATGGGCAGTAATTTGAAGTCGGTGCCCGAACGCATCGGACAGGATTCCCGACAGGTCTGGACCCTTGATTATGGATTCGCGGGGCTACGGACTCCCTTGGCCTCCCAATGGGTAGCCAAAGACGCCGGCTTCCGACAGACCACCTTGCACCCCGACCGCGTAGAGGTCGATGACCAGGGCGGCGTTCCCAATGTGCCGTGGGGGATGGTGCAAGAGAACCAGCAAATGCTGCCCGCTGAACGCAAGGCCGCCCTGATGAAGCGATATCGCGAGCGGGGCTGGGGCGAGGTCGGACAGACCAGCTACGAACGCTTCTTGATCTGGCTGGAACATGTGCTGAACTCCCCCACTGTTCCTCGCCATCAAAACTATGCGCTGGAGCTGAACGACCAGCACTGGGAAGACCCGCAAGCCGCATATCGACGATTGAAACCTGGCGTGGATGTTTTTATGCCGGGCTTGAACGGAATGGATCGTATCGATGACGAAACTGAAGGCGTCAAGCCGTTGACGACAGACGATCTGCTGGCCGGGGTTCGATTCAATATGCCGGTGCATGCGTTTGGGTATAACTGGTTGGAGACGAACGCGGAGTCAGCCGAGAAACTAAAGCTCAGGATAGAAGCGATCCGCGAGCAGTATGGAAAGCGCTGCCAACAAGTGGTTCTTGTAACCCATTCGATGGGCGGTCTGATAGCCCGCATGTGCGCGAAACTGCCTGGAATGGAAGCCGCCATTTGCGGCATCGTGCACGGCGTCATGCCGACTAATGGCGCACCGGTGGCCTACCGACGATGCAAGGTCGGTATGCGGGACGAGAGCTTCGGCGCCTCGCTGGTTATTGGCGGCACCGGCCAGGAAGTGACTGCGGTTTTTGCCCAATCACCCGGCGCGCTACAACTTCTGCCGACCACGCGATACTCACCGGGATGGCTGAAACTGCTGCGCGAAAGCCAATCTCGCACCCTGTCCGCGATGCCCGCGCTCGATCAATGCCCGTATGACGCGATTTATCTTGAGAGGTATCGGTGGTGGGGCTTGGTAAAGGAAGAATGGCTGGTGCCCAAAGGTGGGACGGCGATTGAGTGGAAGGACTACCAGCATGCTATTGGAAACGCCCGTGATTTCCATAGCGCATTAAACACATATTTCCACCCCAAGACCTACGTTTTCTACGGTTCGGATACCAAGTTTGCAAGCTTCGAATCCATCCGATGGAGGATACGTCCGGGTTTGCGGCCAGCGGGTTACACGATCCCGCCGGTACCCATCGAATCTCTTTTCCAAGCGCGGAATTCGGACGTGCACCAAGGTGGCAGGACGCCCCTCTATGTACGCGGCCACAGCGGCATGAGTCATCCCTCCGTGAAGTACACCGACGGCAGCTCGGCGTCTGAGAAATCGCCGTACAGCGACTGGGAGCTGCACTGCGAAATGCAGGACGGCGTGGGAGACGGCACAGTACCTACAAGCTCTGGTCGCGCACCCATCGACCAAGCCGAACACGGCCAGGTTCAAGAACAACTCAAAATGTGCGGGTTCGACCATGAAGGGCCATTTCGGAACGAGCAAGTTCAATTGATCACGCTTCAATGGATTCTAAAAATAGCCGCACAAGCGAGAAAGCCATCATGAAAAGGACCATTACCATCGCCGCGATTGCGATCGCCAGCCTTATAGGTGGCAGCCTCTTGCTGTTTCAGGACAAGGACTCGACAGTGACCACATTCTCTTCCAGCAAACGCACTTGGATGTTCGGGCGCCATCTCATCGACTTGCCCTCGGACTGGCTTTACGGCACCGGCAGCTTTGTCAAGCTGTACTACGGGTTGGGTACGGATTTCAATACCGTCGAAGTTCGTGTGCTGGGTATTGACGTTTCGCCGGGTCGCTACATCGAAGCGATAAACGACAGATCTTTACAGATTCAGCAAGTTGCACATGATTCGGGCGGATCAATGCTGCTTGCCAAAATCGACGTAGACCCGACAGCAACTTTGCTGCGCTTTTTTCGAAACCGACAGCAGAAAAACTACCACACCCATGAACTGCATCTCTTGGTCGGCGACGTCTACGTCCTGATCAAAGCCCACTCCTACCAAAACGTCATGGCCCCCGTAGAAGCCCGCATCCAGGCGCTGGCCAAAACCATCACCAAAATCTCCGACCCACTCAGCGCCGGTCCTGGCTTTGGCCTTGGGCCCATCATCATCCGCGAGCACCACGATCAAGAAGTCGGAGTGATCGAATTTTTCATCGACGGGTCCAATGTCAGCTTGGAAACGCGCATTACGGCCTTGCAGCCCAGTCCATCGACCGGCCTTCAGGCACGCGCAAAACAACAGATGGCTGGTATGGCCTACAACACCTTGCGGGCGGGAAAGCTGACTCTTGCCTCTATGCAAGCAGAACAATTTGCCTTCGGCTTCACCGAAACCAATCACCACGCGTTTCTATTCCTGGCCGAAACCTATCGCGACAAGCGCGCATTCACTCAACCGTCTATTCACATGCGGATGAGCGGCGGTGGCACCCTTACCCCGCCGGCCGCTCCGGATGACCATCCGGACCTCGTCCGCTGGTCCCTGCCCCGCTTCGTACCGAACAAGCACGAGATTCCCCTTTGGAAGCGGCCGCCTTCCCCGCCCCGCGTGGATGCCACCTTAAGCGACAAAGAAGCCGGCAAGTTGTGGGACGCGATCGTGGCGTCGGTTCGATTGCGCTACATGGCCGTCGCGCCCAAGCCGCCTTCCGCTTTTGACCAGGGCAATCCGGAAAAAGCCGCTGCCGATCAAAAGGCGCTGGATGAATTTCTTAGCACTGACGAAGACGGCCGGCCCTGGACGCCGCCGGACGACGATCCGCCGCCCGACGATCCGCCGTCGCGGTAAAACACCGGATGCGCAGGCGCAGGCCCGCGCCGCATCCTTGCCTCAGCTGCGTGCCGGCTTGTTGCCGTGCGAGACGCTGGGGGTGTCGCGGAACAAGGACATATGCGTGTGGGTGGCAACCCACGGGTCGCCGATGGCTACGCGCGCAAACGACACGGTTGCGCGGCCGACGCGGTCGAAGGGTTTGCCGTCGGGGTGGTAACCGGTGGAATCCCATACGGCCATGCCGACGGCGAACAGGCGGTCGGGCGACACGAGCGTTTGCACGTCGTCCAGGCGCCAGATGAAGTCGTCGATTGTGAACCAGACGTTGCGCCACTGCGTCTTTTCGGCGTGGTCGCGGCCGGTGACGAAGTTGGTGTAGGTGCCGAAGGCGACGAAGTCTTCGGCGAACAGGTGGCGGGCGGCAGCGTAGTCCACCGCTTGCACGTGGTCGGACAGTTCCTTGAACCAGGCGCGCACGGCGGCGGCATCGGCGGCGTCAACGGGGGCCAGGGCTTGCACGGACATGAATATCGCTCCAATAAAGTAATGAATCAGGGTGTAGCAGGAATCTGGTCGGCGAACCAGCACGCCACGGCATGGGCGCGCGCGACGGATGAATGGGGCGTGGCGGATGAACGGGGCGTGGCCAGCGCGGTCGGGGTGACCGGGATGGCCGGCTTTGCAGGCGGGCCGGACGCCCCCGTCAACAACGGCGGGGCCTCCTGCCGGCAGCGTTCCGTGGCCAGCGGACAGCGCGGGTGATAGCGGCAGCCCGAAGGTGGCGACATCGGGCTGGGCGGCTCGCCTGGGGCGACCCGATAGGGCTCGCGCTGCGCGTCCGCCCCACGTCGCGGCTCCGGCACGGCGGCCAGCAGCGCGCGGGTATACGGATGCCTGGGGCGTTGATAGATGTCATCACGCGGGCCCGTCTCGACAATCTGCCCCGCATACATGATGGCGATGCGATGCGACACGTGCCGCACCACCGCCAGGTCATGCGCGATCAGCAGGAACGACAGGCCCAGTTCCTGTTGCAGGTCCTGGAACAGGTTGATGATCTGGGCGCGCACCGATACGTCCAACGCGGACACGGGTTCGTCCGCCACGATCAAGTCGGGCTGCACGGCCAGGGCACGCGCGATACCCACGCGCTGTCGCTGGCCGCCCGAGAACGCGTGCGGATACCGCTGCGCGGCGTCGGCGGGCAGGCCGACCTGGTCAATCAGCTGGGCGACGCGCCGCCGCAAGGCGTCCCGGCCCGCGCTCCAACCGTGCACGATCAGCGGTTCGGCAATGGCGTCGAATACGGTGTGGCGCGGGTTCAGGCTGGTGGACGGGTCCTGGAACACCAGCTGCATGTGCCGCCGCAACTGGCGCAGCTGCGTGTTGCCGGCGCGCGTGATATCTTCGCCCCGGAAATGCAATGAGCCCGAGGCCAGCGGCGCGCGCCGCAGCACGGCCCGCCCCAGGGTGGTCTTGCCGGAACCGGACTCGCCGACCAGACCTAGCGTTTCACCGCGCGCCAGGTCCAGCGACACGCCATCGACCGCCCGCGCCAGCACGGGCTTGCCGAACCAGGCGGCCGATCGCACCGGAAAATGCACGCGCAGGTCGCGCGCCTGTAGCAATACGTTGGCGTCGGTCATCGAGCGGAATTCATTGGGGGGGTATTCATCGGGCGGTGCTCATCAGGCGGTGCTCATCAGGCGGTACTCATCAGGTGATACTCGTCAGGTGAAACTCATCAGGCGGTATTCATCACACGTTTGTCCAAGCTGGCGTATACGGACGCACGCAAGCGGCCAAGCGCCCCTGGCCGACGTCTTGCAGCGGCGGGCGGCGCGCGCACGCGGCATCCGCCGCCGGGCAACGTGGCGCAAAGTCGCAGTGCTGGGCACGCTGGCGCAGATCCGGCGGCACGCCTTCGATGGCGATCATGCGGTGGCGCGTGTCGTCCAGACGCGGCGTGGCGCGCAACAGCCCCGCGGTGTAGGGGTGCGCAGGCGCCGCGTACAGCGCGTCGGCGTCCGCCAGTTCCACCAGGCGGCCGGCGTACATGACGGCGACGCGGTCGGCCACCTTGGCCACCACGCCCAGGTCATGCGTGACCAGCAACAAGGCCAGCCCCAGCCGCTGCTTGAGCGTGGCAAGCAGTTCCAGGATCTGCGCCTGGATGGTGACGTCCAGCGCCGTCGTGGGCTCGTCCGCGATCAAAATCCGGGGCTCGCAGGCCAGCGCCATGGCAATCAGGATGCGCTGGCGCTGGCCGCCTGAGAACTCGTGCGGCAGCCGCCCCAGGCGCTCGGACGGCTTGGGTATGCCCACCTGCGCCAGCAGCTCGACGATGCGCGCGCGGCGGCGGCTGGCATCCAGCTTGGTGTGACGCCGCAGCACTTCGTCGATCTGCATACCGATGGTCAACAGCGGGTTCAGCGCGCTCATGGGGTCCTGAAACACCATGGCGATGCGATTGCCGCGCAGGTCTTGCAGCACCCGGGGCGGCGCAGCCAGCAGGTCGATGTCGTCGAACCACACCTGCCCGCCGGCCACGCGGCCCGGCAAGGTGGTCAAGCCCATCAAGGCCAGCGCACAGGCGCTTTTACCGGAACCGCTTTCTCCGACCAGCGCCAAGGTTTCCCCGGCATGCAGGTCGAACGACACGCCGTCCACGGCGTTCACGGTGCCATGCCGGGTCAGGAATTGCACGTGCAGGTCGCGCACGCGTAGCAAGGGCCGCGCGCTCATCGACGCACCTTCGCAATCAGACGGCGGGCAAAGTCTTTTTCTCGTTCGCGGGGGTCCAGCGCCAGACGCAAGCGGCTCGCGGCCAGGTTGACGATCAACACCGTCAGCGCGATCGACAAGCCCGGAAATGTAGCCAGCCACCACGCGCTGGTCAGGTAATTGCGGCCGTTGGCCACGTCCAGGCCCCACGACACCGCGGGCGGCTGCACCCCGACGCCCAGGAACGACAGCGCTGCTTCCGCCAGCACCACGCGCGCAAACTCCAGCACCATCAAGGTGATCAGCGGCGCTGCCAGGTTGGGCAGGATGTGGCGCAGCAGGATGCGGCCCGCGCGCGCGCCGATCATCTCGGCGCTTTCGATATAGGGCAGCTGGCGCACGGACAGCACCACGCTGCGGATCTGGCGCGCGTAGACCATCCAGCCGTTCAAGGCCAGTGCCAGTATCACTGTGCCCGGCCCGGGGCCGAGGATCACCAGGATCACCAGCGACAACAGCAGGCCCGGAAACGCCACGTGCACATCAACCCAGCGCATCAAGGCGGCGTCCACACGCCCCCCGGCAAACCCGGCAATCAGGCCGACCAGCACGCCAAAGCTTGCCGATACGGCTACCACGGCCGCGCCGATCAGGATCGACAGCCGCGCGCCGTGCAGGATCCGGCTGAGGACGTCGCGGCCCAGGTTGTCGGTGCCCAACAGATTGGCGACCGTGCCGCGCGCTTCCCAGACCGGGGGCCGCAGGCGCGCCGACAGCTTGATGGCCGCCGGGTCATATGGCGCCAGCCAGGGCAGCACGATGGCCACCACCGCCAGCAGTAGCAGCAGCGCCGCCGCCAGCACCCAGCCGCGCTGCCGATCAGACAGCGCCTGCCAGCCGCGTGCACGCGGCGCGTCGGGCGCGGGCGCCACATTCCCCATCCAGGCCGGAACGCTGCTCATACCGCGATCCTGGGGTCTAGCAGCCGGTACGCAATGTCCAGGCAGAAATTGATAAGCACGATCAGGAACGCAATGAAGAAGACCACCGCCTGCAACAGGACCAGGTCCTGGCGCTCGATGGCCTGGATGGCGGTCTGGCCCAGGCCGGGCCACGCAAAAACGGTTTCAACGACGACGGTGTGGCCCGCCAGCATGCCGGCAAATTCCCATCCCAGCAGCGCCACGGTGGGCACGGCGGCATTGCGAAGCGCGTGCACCAGTACGATGCGGCCGGACCGCAACCCCTTGGCGCGGGCGGTACGCACGTACAGGGAATTCAATTCGTCGATCAGGGCGGAACGCAGCATCATGGCGATGCGGCCCAGCGCGGGCAAGGCCAGCGTCAGCATGGGCAGGATGGCGCTGCCCGGCGCCTCGGCGCCCGATGACGGCAACCAGTTCAAGGTCACTGCAAACAGCAGGATCAGCAACAGGCCCAGCCAGAACTGCGGCAATGACAGGCCGCCCAGACTCAACACCACGGAAATGCGGTCGGCCCACTGCCCGGGGCGCAGCGCGGCCACGATGCCCAGCGGCACGCCGACCACAATGGCCAGGCTCAGCGCGCCCAGGCACAGCGTCAGCGTGTTGGGCAGGCGTTCCAGCACGATGTCCATGGCGGGCCGCTGCTGCCAGATGGAATTGCCGAAGTCGAACGAGGCGATGTCGCGCAGGTAGTGCAGATACTGCGCCCAGATGGGCCCGTCCATGCCCAGCGCGCGCGCCAGCACGGCACGGTCGGCGGCGGACGCGTCCACCGGCAACATGGCCTGGACGGGGTCGCCCACCAACCGCGTCACGATGAACACGATCGTGGTTACGCCAAACACCACCAGCAAGCCTTGCGTGAAGCGGCCCAACAAGAAGCGCGGCAAGCCGCGCCCGCTGTGATTACTGGGTGACACGGATGTCCTTCAGCGGAATCAGGCCATCAACGCGCGGCGCAAAATCAATGCGCTTGGACAAGCCGAAGATCTCGCCCCCTTCCAAAAGAAATACCAGATAGGCTTCGTCGCGGCCAATCTTCAGCGCGCGCGTATACAGCGCCTGGCGCTTGACCGGGTCAGCCTCCTGGCGGGCGGCGTCGATCAGGCCCTTGAGCTCGGCGTTGTCGTTGGCGGCGGCCACGCCGCCGTCGGCGTAGTAGGCGCTAAGGGTGCGGTCGGCGTCCAGCAACTGGTTCGAATGGCTGCTGCTGATCTGCGCTTCGGTGGGCACGCGGTTCTTGTTGATGGCTTCCAGGTATTCGGCCCAGGCCAGCACGCGGAAATTCACCTTCAGGCCGGCCGCCTCCCAGTAGGCGGCGATGGTCTCGGCCAGTTCCTTGTCTTTCAGCCAGCGGCCGGACGGCGCGTACAGGTCAATGGACTTGCCATAGGCGCCCGCCGCCTTGAGCAGCTCGGTGGCGCGCGCGGGGTCATAGGGATACGGCTGGATGCTGGCGTCGTAGCCGAACCAGCCGGGTGCCAGCAGCTGCCCGCGCGAGACGGCCGCATAGCCGCCGTACAGGTCCTTGGCCAGCGCCTCTTTGTCCACCGCGTAGTTCAAGGCCTGGCGTACGCGCACATCGCGGGTCAGCCCCTTCAAGGCGTTCAGCGACACGAACGGCAGGTCGGTGCCTTGCAGGGTGACGGCGCGGGCGACGCGCTTGGCGTCCTCGGGCAACACGTTGGTGATGAAGTCGAAGTCGCCGGCGCGCAGGCCGGACAGGCGCGTGCCCGGCTCGGCCACGAACCGATAGGTGGCGCGGTCGACGTTGCCTACCGCTTGCGGATTCCAGTAGTTCGGGTTGCGGGACAGCACGATGCGGTTGCCCTTGGCCCATTCCGTCAACACGTACGGGCCGCTGCCCACCGGCTTCTGGCCCAGGCTGCCGTCGGCGGCGGCCGCGGGCGACACGATGGTCAGCCACGACAGGCGCGCGGGCAAGGCGGGATCGGCGCCGTTGGTGAACACGCGCACCGTGACGGCATCGACCGCCTCGGCGCGTTTGATGCCCAGAAAGAACGGCCGCTGACGCGACGCGGTCTTGGGGTCGACGATGCGGTTGATGCTGGCGGCCACGGCGGCCGCGTCCAGCGGCTGGCCGTCGCTGAATGTGAGCTGGGGGCGCAGGGTCACTTCCCAGGTGTCCGCGCCGGTCTGGCGCGGCAGCTCGGTGGCCAGTTGCGGCACCAATTCGCCCTTGGCGGTGCGAGTGATCAGGGTTTCGAAGATGTTGCGCGACACGGCGCGCTCGGAACCGTCCTGCGCGGTCTGCGGGTCCAGCGTCGACGGTTCCGTGCCCAGCGCCAACGTGATGTCGGCCGCCTGGGCCGCCGACAGCACGGACGCTGACAACACGGACGCTGACAGGGCCAGGGCCAAGCCCTGGTAGCGGTGACGGCTCATTGTGCACTCCGGATCAGAAAGACATGCGAGTGCGGGGCACGATGTCGCAGGTCGGTAAATTAGGAATCCGGAGTTTGCCGCTAGAAATCAGAACGTGCCGTTGTAATGATATGCCTGGGAAATCCTTGACGCGGTGGTGACTGCCGCTTCAAGTCATAAGGATCAAGACGTCATCAAGGTCGCAAAATCATCGGGTTCGTCAGCGCACGCTTCTATGCTGCCGCCGGCGAAATGCGGGGCAATTCCCACGCGCGATGCGGCGCGGCCACGTCAAGGGTTGGGTTCGGGTTCGGGTCCAGGTTCTGGTCCAGGTTCGGAGCAGCCTCAACCTGCACCAGCGCCGTCTGCGCGCTGGACCCCTGCGTCAGTCGCGACGTGCCGATGTCGGCCGTCAGCGTATTCGGATTGCCGTGCCGGTCCAGATCGCCGTCCGGGTCGGACCACGCGCCGGTGGACATCTGCACCACGCCCGGCAGCATGCCGGCATCCAGCCGCACGCCGGCCAGGCAGGCGCCCCGCGCATTGAAGACACGCACGCGGTCGCCGTCGGCGATGCCCCGCGCGGCGGCGTCCTCCGGGTGCATCGAGATGGGCTCGCAGCCCTGAATCTTGCTTGACCGCGACAACGCGGCCGGGTCGAGCTGGCTGTGCAGGCGATGGCGCGGCTGGTTAGTCAGCAGATGCAGCGGCCACTTGTCGGCAACGGGCGCGCCCAGCCATTCCGATGGCGCCAGCCACACCGGATGCCCCGGGCAATCGGCGTAGCCAAAGCCCGCCACCACCTCGGAGGCCAGTTCGATCTTGCCGCTGGGCGTGCGCAGCGGATGCGCTTGCGCGTCGCGGCGAAAGTCCTCGAACAGTACGTACGGCGAGTCGGGCGCGGGCACCTCGGCGTAGCCGCGCGCCCAGAATTCATCGAAGGGCGGCAGCGACACGCCGCGCTCGGCGCAGCCCCCGCGCATGCCGTCGTACACGTGGCGGCACCAGCCCATCTCGTCGCGCCCGGCCGTGTAGGCCTCGTGAAAGCCCGCGCGCCGCGCCAGGTCCGCGAAGATGTCGAAGTCGTTACGCGCCTGCCCTTGCGGCGCCACCGCGCGGTGCATGGCGAACACGTAGGGGTCGCGCGAGGAGCCGCCCACGTCGCAGCGTTCCAGTGATGTCGTGGCGGGCAGCACGATGTCGGCGCGGCGCGCCAAGGGTGTCCACCAGGATTCATGCACGATCACGGTATCGGGCTTGGTCCACGCCTGCCGCAAGCGGTTCTGGTCCTGATGGTGATGGAACGGGTTGCCGCCCGCCCAATAGATCAGCTTGATGTCCGGATACATGTGGCGCGCGCCGTTGAAGTCATATGGCTGGCCGGGCGACAGCAGCATGTCGGCGATGCGCGCGGCGGGGATGGCCAACTGTGCCGGGTTCTTCGGCACCGGGACTTCGGGGCCGGGCACCCGCCGGCGCGGCTCCCCTATGCCGTTCAAGGACGCGTGGCCGAACGCAAAGCCCCCGCCCGGCAAACCAATCTGACCGGCCAACGCGGCCAGCCCGATCAAGGCCCAGTAAGGCTGTTCCCCATGTTGCGCGCGTTGCAACGACCACGCCGCCGTCAACAGGCTGCGTTGCGCCACGATGGCGCGCGCCAGTGCGGTGATGGTGGGCGCCGGCACACCGCAGATGCCGGCCGCCCATTGCGCGTCCTTGGGCTGGCCGTCGGCCGCGCCCGTCAGGTAGTCGGCCCAGGTATCGGCGCCCACACAGTGGCTGGCCAGAAACGACGCGTCGTGCCGCCCTTCGGCCAGCAAGGTGTGCGCCATGGCCAGCATCAGCGCGGTGTCGGTGTTGGGCCTAATCGGGATCCACTCGGCGGCGATGCCGTCCGGCACATCGGCGCGCGTGGGGCTGACCACCACCAAGCGGATGCCGGCCGCCTGCGCGCGGGCCAACCACGCCGGCAAGTTGTGCAGCCCCGCGCCGCCCGATGTCACCTGGCTGTTCTTGGTGGGGATGCCGCCAAAGGCCACGATGACGCGCGTGTTGGCCAGCACGCTGTCCCAGTCGGTAACGTCGCCGCTGACCGGGCTGAAGGTGCCGATGACGTGCGGCAACAGGAATTGCGCCGCGCCCCAGCTGTAGTTGCCGACCTGATCGACGCAACCGCCGCCTAGAAACAGGAACCGGCGGATCAAGCTGCGCGCGTGGTGGACGCGACCGGCCGACGACCAGCCATACGAGCCGCCAAAGATACCGCCGGGTCCGTGCTCCGCGCGGACGCGAGCCAGCTCCCCCGCCACCAGGTCCAGCGCGTGGTCCCATTCCACTTCCACGTAGTCGTCGCCTTCGCGCTGGCGGTTGCCCGCCAGCCAGCCCCGGCGCACCGCGGGCCGCTGCACGCGCAACGGCGAATGCTGCATTTCGGCGATGGAGTCCAGCATGGGCGACGGCGCGGCATCGGCATGAAAGGGCTCGCAGCCGACGACTCGCCCGTCTTTCACTACGGCGGTGAACGCGCCCCAGTGCGCAAGCGAGGGATAGCGGGAGTCAGTCATGGAAGGGGTAAGGGTCTGCAGTTCAAGGAGATTTTCGCGAAGCATAAACGATGAGCCCGCTAGTGGTTTTCCCTGAAAACGGGCAAATAGGCGGTCACCCGCATTCCCAAGCGCGTCTGGCTCCGGTACATTTCGTCCAGTGGCCTGACCACCGGACCATCAGGTAGCCGAACAGAGGCCAGCGCATTCCACGCGGCCCCTGAAGCTGAAACCGAAGCCGAAGCCGAAGCCGAAGCCGCAGACCACCCCGAAGCCGCAGCCCGTCAAAACGTTATCCAAGACACATCCGCCCCAGACCTATTACGCTCTACCCCCCGGAACCCACTTTCACGCCACGATGCATTCCCTTCAGGCCGTTGCCCCCACCCGCCTTTACCGCATGATTGCCGACCAGATCGCCGCGCGCATCAAGGCGGGTCACTTTCCCGTTGGCGGCCGCCTGCCGGCCGAGCGGGAATTGGCCGAGCAGCTGCAAGTGAGCCGGGCGTCGGTGCGCGAGGCGCTGATCGCCCTGGAAATCGAGGGCTATGTGGATGTGCGCGTGGGCACGGGCGTGTTCGTCTGCGCCCCGCGCGAAGACGGCCAATATCACGACGCGCGTGACGCGGCCACGCCACCGGCGGCGGCCGCCGATAGCGCGGCGGGCAGCGCTGAAGCCACCGACATCGGTCCCTTCGACCTGTTGGAAACCCGCCTGCTGATCGAGCCGGAATGCGCGGCGCTGGCTGCACAGAAAGCGTCGCCCGCACAGATTGCCGCCATCCGCGCCGCGCACGACGGCATGTCGCTGACCGAATCGCCCAGCGTGCACGACCGCGCCTTCCATAGCGCCATCGGCGCGGCGTGCGGCAACGCCGCGCTGGCCGCCGCCATTTCGCACATCTGGCACCTGAGCACCCTGAGCCCGGTGTTCCACCGTCTGGAAGAACACTTCGTGACCACCAAGGTGTGGATCGAAGCGCAGAAAGAACACGAACGCATCCTCGCGGCCATCGTCGACCGCGATCCCATCCGCGCGCGCCACGCCATGCATGACCACCTGGTCGGCATCCTGGCGCGCCTGCGGGAAGATTTCGGCAACGTTGGGATTCGATGAGCCCATGACCTCATAACGCGCTAACCCGCCATGGCCTGACGCCCGGGCTTCTCCCCTTACCGACCGTGCAAGCACCGCCGGCGCAGATAGCGCCGCCCGCGGCAAGGGGATCGGCTTGTCCGTTGAAACGTGAATTCGCAGTCCCCGCAGCACCCGTCGTCCACACACATAAAAACAGTTCAAGGTGAAAAACATGCAGCTGACCCGTACCGTGAAGGTAATAAGCGCGGCGCTATTGGCGCTAGGCGCTCATGCCGCCCAGGCCAACAAGGCCGACAATTCCCTCAACATCGCGTTCGACGCGGCGCCCGCCACGCTGGACGCCTACAAGGAATCAGACCGCCCCGGCCTGGCGCTGGCGCGCATGGTGTTCTCGGGTCTGCTGCAAAAAAACCAGGACACGGGTGAATTCGGCCCCTCCATCGCCACCGGCTACAAGTTCGTGGACGACACCACGATCGACCTGCCGATTCGCCGCGACGTGAAATTTCACGACGGTTCGCTGTTGACCATCGACGACGTGCTGTACACGCTGAACCTGGTGTCGTCCGACACCTACAAGGCGCGCTTTCAGAACCAGGTGGCCTGGATTGCCCGCGCCGAAAAAGTCGGCGACGACACCGTGCGCATCAAGATGAAGACGCCCTACCCGCTGGCGCTGGAAATGCTGTCGGAAAACCTGCCGATCTATCCGCGCAAGTACTACGAGGCCAACCAGTCCGACATGGGCGCCAAGCCCATCGGCACCGGCCCCTACCGCCTGACCGACAGCCAGCCCGGCAGCCGCTACGTGTACGAACGCTTTGACGATTACTTCGGCGCCAAGCCCGCCGTGCAGAAACTGGTGGTGCGCGTGCTGCCGGACGCCAACACGCAGTACGCCGAGCTGCTGTCCGGCGGCCTGGACTGGATCTGGCGCGTGCCGCCCGACGTGGCCAAGCGCATGGAGAAAACGCCGTCGGTTGCCGTGAAAAGCAGCAGCATCATGCGCATCAGCTATATCTCGCTGAACCCGCGCTTTGACGACGGCAAGTCGCCGCTGGCCAAGCAGGAAGTGCGCCAGGCCATCAACCACGCCATCGACCGCGAAGCCATCCGCAAGGCACTGGTCGGCGGCGCGTCCAAGGTCATCAACGCCGCCTGCAACCCGGCGCAGTTCGGTTGTTCGGCCGATGTGCAGACCTACAAGTTCGACCCCGCCCGTGCCAAGCAGCTGCTGGCCCAGGCCGGCTACCCCAACGGCATCACGCTGGACCTGGTGATCTCGGCCCCGCCGCGCAGCATCCTGGATGCGGCCGCCGCGCAAATGGCGCAGGCCGGCATCAAGGTGAACCTGGTGGAACAGCAATACGGCGCCGCCATGACCAACTGGCGCGACGGCAAGATCGCCATGCTGGCGTCCAACTGGGGCTCGTACGGCATTGCCGACGCGGCGCTGTCCACCAGCAACTTTTTCCGTGGCGGCCCGGACGACCAGGCGCGCAACCCCGACGTCATCAAGTATCTGGAAGCCGCCGACACGTCGGTCGATCGGGACCTGCGCGCGAAGAACTACGCCGCCGCGCAGAAGATCGTGGCCGACCAGGCGTACTGGGTGCCGCTGTGGAACCACTCGCTGAACGCCGTGCAGGCCAAGGACCTGAACTTCTCGGTGGATGGCGACGAGTTTCCGCGTTTCTACAAGGCCACCTGGAACTGATCCGGCGGCCATCGCGCCCAGGCGTTGTTCCAACCGTTGTGCCCGTCCGATCCAGGCGCTTGATGCGCCTGGGCGGAACGGCGCGCGCCGACGCAAGCCGCGGCATGTCGATGCTTGCCGATGCGCCGCCGCCAGCCGACGCTAGCTCTATAGGTTGACCCATGATTGCATTCCTGTTTCGCCGCTTGCTGGTCGCCGCCCTGCTGGTGGTGTTCGTATCGCTGATCAGCTTTTCGCTGGTGTTTGCGTCCGGCAATCCGGCCGCGCGCCTGGCCGGTGAAGGCAGCGCGGCCGACGCCGCCCGCCTGTCGCAACAGCACGGCTTTGGCGATCCCATCCTGGTGCAATACGGCCGCTGGCTGGCGGGCGTGGTGCGCGGCGATTTTGGCGACAGCCTGTACTTCAGCCGCCCCGTGGCCGAATTGCTGGGCCAGCATTTCCCCGCCACCGCCAAACTGGGCCTGGCCGCGATGGCCTTTGCCTTGCTGCTGGCGATACCGCTGGGCGTGCTGGCCGGCTTGCGCAAAGGCTCGCTGGTGGACCGCGCCACCATGCTGCTATCCGCCTGCGCACAGGCCATGCCGCCGTTCTGCCTGGCGTTTTTGCTCATCATCGTATTCAGCGTGCGCAACCAATGGCTGCCCGCCTCGGGCTTTGACACGTGGAAGCACTACGTGATGCCGGTGGTGGCGCTGGGCCTGTTCGCCATGCCCGCGATGCTGCGGCTGATGAAGTCCGAAATGGAAACCGTGCTGGCCACCGACTACATCCGCACCGCGCGTGCGATGGGCCTGGGCGGCGCCAGCGTGGTGTTGAAGTACGCGCTGCGCAACGCGCTGCGGCCGCTGGTGTCCCTGGCGGCGGCGCAGATGGGCACTTTGCTGGCCGGCTCCGTCGTCATCGAAACCGTGTTCGCCATCAATGGCGCCGGGCTGCTGGCCTGGACGTCCATCCTGCGTGGCGACTTCCCCACGATGCAGGCACTGATCCTGATCTTTGCGCTGATCTACATCGTGCTGACCCTGCTTGCCGACCTGGTCAACGGTTGGCTGGACCCCCGCGTGCGAGCCGCCTGATGACTACCGCTATGACCGCTACCGCGACTTCCCTGCCCGCCGCCACGCGCGGCGACCGTCTGGCGCGCGCCGGCCGACTGCTTGGCCTGGCCGTGCTGGCCCTGCTGGTGCTGGCCGGCCTGATCGGCCCGTACCTGATCCCGCACGACCCCTATTCGCAAGACCTGCTGGCGCGTCTGCAAGAGCCCGTGTGGGCTGAAGGCGGTGACTGGAACCACATCCTGGGCACCGACCAGCTGGGCCGCGACGTGTTGGCGCGCGCGCTGTACGGCGTGCGGGTGTCGGCGCTGATCGGCATGTCGGTCGCGCTGATGGGCGGGCTGATCGGCACCACCCTTGGGGTGGTCGCCGGCTACTTCGGCGGCGCCGTGGACCGCGCCGTGTCCTTCCTGATTACCGCCCGCCTGGCGCTGCCCATCATCCTGGTGGCGCTGGCCGTGGTGTCGGTGGTGGGCGCATCGCTGACCGTGGTGGTGCTGGTGCTGGGCCTGCTGCTGTGGGAACGCTACGCCCTGGTGGCGCGCACCATGGCCGCCGGCCTGCGCAACGCCGAATTCGTCACCGCGTCGCGGCTGCAAGGTTGCACGCCTCTACAAATCATCTGGCGCGACATTCTGCCGAACCTGGTGGGCAACCTGCTCATCATCGGCACGGTGGATGCGGCCATGGCCATCACGCTGGAAGCGTCGTTGTCATTCCTGGGGCTGGGCGTGCCCGCGCCGATGCCGTCGCTGGGCCTGATGATTGCCGAGGGCAAGGAAAACATGTTGTTCCAGCCGTCGCTGGTGGTCATCCCCAGCATCGTGCTGTTCGTGCTGGTGCTGTGCGTGAACCGCGCGGGCGAAACGCTGCGCGCCATCCAGATGAAAAAGGGCTGAGGCCATGACCGCGACGTCCCACCCCCTGCTGCGGGTTGAAAACCTGCATATCGACATCCACACCGCCACGCACACCAAGCACGTCGTACGCGCGGTGGACTTCACGCTGGAACGCGGCAAGACGCTGTGCATCGTCGGCGAATCGGGCTGCGGCAAATCGTTGACGGCGTTGGCGCTGCTGGACCTGCTGCCCGCCGCCGCGCGCCGCCGCATGACGCGCTTGGAGTTCGCCGGGCAAGACCTGTCCACGCTGACGCCGCGCCAGCTGGCCGAACTGCGCGGCGCGCGCATCGCCATGATCTTTCAGGATCCGATGACGTCGCTGAACCCGGTGTTTCAGATTGGCACGCAGCTGATCGACGTGATGCGCCGGCACAAGCGCGTCAGCCGCCGCCAGGCCGCCGAGCGCGCGCAATACCTGCTGCGCCGGGTCGGCATCACCAACCCCGAAGAACGCATGCGCCAGTATCCGTTTGAGCTGTCGGGCGGGCTGCGCCAGCGCGTGATGATCGCCATGGCGCTGATGTGCGGCCCGGAATTGCTGATTGCCGACGAGCCCACCACCGCGCTGGACGTCACCGTGCAGGCCGAATTGCTGGACCTGCTGCGCGACATCCAGGCCGAGTTCGGCCTGGGCATGGTGTTCATCTCGCATGACATGGGGCTGGTGGCGCGCATCGCCGACCACGTCATCGTCATGTACGCGGGCGACATCGTCGAAGGCGGCAGCGTGGCCGAGGTGCTGGCGGACCCGCGCCATCCCTACACCACCATGCTGTTGAACTGCATCCCTCAACCCGGCCGCACCGCGCCGCATACCGACTTGCCGACCATCGCCGGGGCCGTGCCGTCGCTGGACACCGCCATCCGGGGCTGCGCGTTTCGGGATCGTTGCCCGGTGGCCGAACCGCGTTGCGCGCAGCCGATCGCCCCGCGCGTGCAGGGCGAACACCGCTGCCTGTGCGTCAAACCCGGCGCGCTGCGCGCAGGAGCCCTGGCATGAATACTTCCATGAACAAGGCCACCGCCATGCCGTCGGCCACCCCGCCCACCAGCGCGCCCACCGCCCCGCCAAGCACCGCGCCCGGCAGCATCCGCCTGGACGCGCTGTCGTTCCAATACGGCCGCGCCAGCCTGTTCTCGCGCCGCCCCGCGCCGCGCATCCTGCATGACATCGACCTGCATGTGCCCGCCGGCCAGACCATCGGCCTGGTCGGTGAATCCGGTAGCGGCAAGTCCACCATCGCCAAACTGATGCTGGGCCTGTTGGCGCCCACCCAAGGGCAGGCGTTGCTGGACGGAAAGCCGCTGACCGCCATGCCCGCCCGCGCTCGCGCACGCCGCATCCAGATGGTGTTCCAGGACCCCTATTCGTCGCTGAACCCGCGCCGCACCATCAACGAAATCCTGACCGCGCCGTTGCGCGTGCATGGCATCGGCAACGCCGCGTCGCAGACGGCGGCCGTGCGCCGCATGATGGACGCCGTGGGGCTGGTGCCCGCGTTTGCCGGCCGCTACCCGCGTGAACTGTCGGGCGGCCAGCGCCAGCGCGTGGCGATTGCCCGCGCGCTGATGCTGGAACCCCAGCTGCTGATTTGCGATGAGCCCACTTCCGCGCTGGACGTTTCCGTGCAGGCGCAGATCCTGAACCTGCTGATGGAACTGCAACGCGAACGCGGCCTGGGCTATCTGTTCATCAGCCACAACCTGGCGGTGGTGCAGCACATTGCGGATGAGATCGTCGTGCTGCAAGGCGGCCGCGTGGTCGAGCGCGGCGCGGCGGACCAGGTTTACTTTGCACCCAAGCACCCGTACACCCGGCAACTGATCGGCGCGACGCTGGCCGTGCCCGAAGCGCGGGAGCTGGCGGCATGAACGCACACGCGACCGCAGTGACGACCAGCCAGGTGACGACCAGCCCTGTCGTGACCAGCCCCGCGACAACGCCCCTGGCCGCCACACCCGGCAGCGCGCCGATGCCAGCCGCGCAACCGCCTGCCCCCGCCCCGCATTACCTGCTGGTCGGCAACGACGAGAAAGTCACCTGGGACGACGGCCGGATCCGCTTCCTGGCGCCCGGCCGCGACTCGCTCAGCATCTTCGACGCCGCCGCCAACCCCGCCGCGCCCGCCTTGGTGGCCACCCTGCCGCTACCCAATTCGCTGTTCGGTCCGCCCGTCAATCTGGCCGTCACGCCGGACCAGCGCCTGGCCTTGATCGCCGATTCCATGGCGTGGCCCGAACGCGCCGACAGCAAGGGCTGGCAGCCCACCCCGGGCCGTGCCCTGTATGTGGTGGACCTGACCGCCACGCCGCCGGCCATCGTGCAGACACTGCAAGTGGGCTTGCAACCGTCCGGCCTGTCGATCAACCGCGCGGGCACGATGGCCCTCGTCGCCAACAAGGCCGGCTGCTCGGTATCCGTGCTGACCATCCGTGATGGCCGCGTGACCGTCTGCGGGGAAATCGACCTGGGCACGCCCGTGGTCGCCGTGTCGTTCTCGGCCGATGGCCGCCGCGCCTACGTCGTGAAGACCGATACGCACCGGCTGGCCGTGCTGCACGTCGACGACACCGGCCCCACGCCCCGCGTCACGCACGATCCGTCCGAAGACCTGACCACCGGGCTGGTGCCGTTCAACCTGGTCGTGTCGCCCGATGGCGCGCTGGCCTTGGTGGTGGACATGGGCAGCCCCACGGCGTCCGACGGCCATGCCGATTCCATCAGCGTGGTGGATTTGCAAAGCGATCCGCCACGCGTCGTCGACCGCGTCATGGTGGAAGACGGCCCCGAAGGCATCGCCATCAGCCCCGATGGCCGCCACGCCGCCGTGGCCATTGTGCAAGGCTCCAACAACCCGTCGTCCGACTGGTTCCACCACCCGCACGGCCAGATCGTGCTGTTGCACATCGACGGCCTGCGCGTCACCCGCGCGGCCGCCATCGATGTCGGCGCCTTGCCCGAAGGCATCGCCTTCAGCCCCGACAGCCGCTACCTGTATGTCGGCAATTTTCTGGACGCAACCTTGCAGGTGCTGGCCGTGGGAGACAACGGCCTGACCGATACCGGTACGTGTATCCCCCTGCCCGGCCACCCCGCATCCATGCGGGCGCAATCCTACTGAGCGGGGCCGCACCCCGCCGCCTGTTGAACCCACCACCCCTACTTCTCTCTTGCATCTGGAGTTACTTCATGACCCACGCTCCCCAAACGTTTCGCGCCCTGATCGGCGGCGCTCTGCTTGCCGTGGCCGGCTTTGCGCCGCTGTCCGCCCATGCCCTGGACATCAAGCTGGGCCACGTGCTGGCTCCCAGCCACAGCTGGAACAAGGCGGCCGAGGGTTTTGCCGCCGAGGTCAAGGAAAAGACCGCCGGCCGCGTCAACTTCGTGCTGTTCCCCAGCGGCCAGCTGGGCAACGAAAAGACCATGCTGGAAGGCTTGCAGATCGGTAGCCAGGGCGCCGCCATCATCGGCTCGGGTTCGTTGCAACCGATTGAACCGAAGTTCGGCGTGGTGGAACTGCCGTACACGTGGTCGTCGTCGCAGCAAGCCTACAAGGCCTACGACGGCGAGCTTGGCGAGGCGCTGGCCAAGCTGGCCGACAAGAAGAACCTGACCATCATCTCGTGGTGGGAAAACGGCTTTCGCCACGTGACCAACAATCGCGGCCCCGTGAACAAGCCCGCCGACCTGACCGGCCTGAAAACCCGCGTCACGCCCGACAAGATGCGCCTGGACACCTTTACCGCGCTGGGCGCCAACCCGGCCCCGCTGGCCTTTGGCGAGCTGTACTCGGCGTTGCAGCAAAAGGTGTTCGACGCGCAAGAGAACCCCTTGTCCATCATCTACACGTCGTCGTTCTTCGAAGTGCAGAAGTACCTGTCGCTGACGGGTCACGTGTGGGGCCCGGCCAACCTGATCATTTCCAAGCCGGTCTGGAACCGCATTTCCGCCGATGACAAGAAGGTGGTGCAGGCCGCCGCCGACAAGTGGCGCGACGCCCAGCGCAAGATGATCACCGACGGCGACCAGCAGTTCGTGGCCCAGCTCAAAGAAAAAGGCATGCAGGTCAACGAGGTCGACAAGGCCACCTTTGCCGCCGCCGTGCAGCCCGTGTGGAAGACCTACTCGGTCACCTACGGCCCCGAACTGATGGCGATTGTGCAGAAGTACCGCGAGGCCCAGTAATGCTCAACCGACTGTCCGCCATCCTGTCGGGCATCAGCAAGGCCTTTGCCGCCCTGGCGGTGGCCTTGCTGGCGATCCTGATCTCTTACGTGGTGTTCTCGCGCTTTGTCACGCACACCACGCCGCACTGGGCCGAGGAATTGCCGCGCCTGGTGCTGGTGTGGTCGGCCTTCATCGGCGGCGTGGCGTGCAGCTACGAACGCTCTCACCTGATGGCCGGCCTGCTGCCTTTCGTGGTGCGCAGCCCGCGCGTGCTCAATGCCTTCGAGCGGCTGAACCAGCTGCTGGTCATCGTGGGCCTGGCGGCGCTGGGCTACGCGGGCTGGCAACTGGCCGAACTCACGGGCGACCAGACGCTGCCCGCGCTGGACGTGTCCGCCGGCACGGTCTACCTGGCGTTGCCGTTTGCGTGCGCGGTCACCATCGTCGTCCATCTGGCGCAGCTGTTCGCGCCCACCCCCGCCACGGCAAAGGAATAACAAGATGTCTTCGGGTGCTCTCTTCCTGATGGGCGTGTTTACGATCACCGTGTTGATCGACATGCCTATTGCATTCGGCCTGGTGCTGTCGTGCCTGGCCTATCTGGCCGTGTATGACTCGGCGCCCATGATGGTGGCGGCGCAGCAGTACGTGGTGGGGCTGGACAGCTTCACCCTGCTGGCGATTCCGCTGTTCATCCTGGCCGCGCAGCTGATGAACGGCGCCGGCCTGACGCAGCGCATCGTGCGCCTGTGCGCCGCCATCGTCGGCGACATCAAGGGCGGCCTGGCGGTCGTGGCCGTGCTGGCCTGCCTGATGTTCGGCGCGCTGTCCGGCTCGGGCGTGGCCGACGTGGTCGCCATCGGCAGCCTGTTGTTGCCCGCCATGGCGCGCAGCGGTTACGACAAGGGCTTTTCCTGCGCGCTGGTGGGCAGCGCGGGCGCCACGTCCACCATCATCCCGCCCAGCATCGTGCTGATCGTCTACGGCACCATCACCGATACGTCGGTGGGCAAGCTGTTCGTGGCCGGCATCATCCCGGGCATCCTGCTGGGCCTGTCCTTGATCGGCGTGGCCATCTGGCAGTCGCGCAAGCACAACTGGGCGGGCGGCCAGCCGTTTTCCTGGGGCGAACTGCGCGCCGCGGCCATCGATGCGCTGCCCGCGCTGATGGTGCCGGTGCTGATCATCGGCGGCATCCGCTTCGGCATCTTCACCGCCACCGAAGCCGCCTCCAGCGCGATTGTCTACGCCCTGTTGATCGGCTTTTTCTGGTACCGCACGCTTAGCCTGAAATCCTTGTGGGACAACCTGAAGTCCACCGGCGAAAGCAGCGCGTCCATCCTGCTTATCATCGGCGCGTCCGGCCTGTTTGCCTGGGTGCTGGTGGCCGAACAGGTGCCGCAAGCCTTATCCACCCTGCTGGTGGAATGGACCGACAGCAAGACGGCCGTGCTGCTGGTGCTGACGGTGGTATTGCTGCTGCTGGGCACCTTCATGGAGGCCATCCCCGTCATCATCATCGTGGCCCCCGTGGTGATGCCGGTGCTGGCACACTACAACATCGACCCGGTGCATTTCGGCATTCTGCTGTCCATCAACATGGCCATCGGCGCCAACACGCCCCCGGTCGGGGTAGACCTGATGGCCGCCTGCAAGATCGGCGGCATCAACATGATGCAAACGCTGCGCCCGCTGTCCTGGATGATGCTGGCCATGACCAGCGTGATGTTGCTGCTGACGTTTGTTCCTGAACTGGTGCTGTTCCTGCCGAGGCACGTGCAATGACCACCCACTCCTATCTACGCCGCCCCGCCGCGCTGCGCCGCAGCTGGATGTTCGTACCCGGCATGGACGCCGCCGCGCAGGCCGCGGGCCTGGCCAGCGGCACGGACGCGCTGGTGGCCGACCTGGAAGAATTCACCGCGGCGGTGGAACGGCCCGCCGCCCGGCCACGCATTGCGGCCTTGTTTGCCACGTGCCGCGCGCAGGGCGTCGTGGCGGCCGTGCGCATCAACAAGCTGGAAGACGACGGGCTGGCCGACCTGCGCGGCGTGATGCCGGGCGCACCCGATGCGGTGTTCCTGCCGCACGCCGAAAGCGCCGCGCAGATCGTTGCGCTGGATCAGGCCATCACGGCGCTGGAAGCCGAACTGGGCTTGCCCGCCGGCAGTACCGAGATCGTGCCCACGCTGGAATCGGCGCTGGGGCTGGTGCGGGCCTACGACATCCTGACCGCCAGCCCGCGCGTGTCCGCGTGCCTGCTGGCCGCCGAAGACCTGACGGCCAGCCTGGGCGCCGAGCGCGGCAAGGACGGCATTGAACTGCACGCCGTGCGCGCCCGCTTTCTGGTGGACTGCACCGCCGCCGGCTGCGTGCCGATCGACTGCCCGTTCAATTACCGCGACCTGCCCGCCCTGGAAGCGGACCTGCGTTGGGCCCGCCGCCTGGGCCTGAAATCCAAATGCGCCACGGTGGCCGAACAGGTGCCCCTGATCCACCAGGTGTTCACTCCGGCCCCGCCAGATGTGGACACCGCGCGCGACTGCGTGGCGCGCTTCGAGGCGCAACGCGCCGGCCGCCACGACGCCGAACGCATCGACCCGCCCACCTACAACACCGCGCGCCGCCTGTTGGCGCGCCACGACCAATTCGAACGATGGGCCGCCGAGCGCCGCGCGCAGGCCGTGCCACAACAAGGAGACCTTGCATGACGTCATCCGCACTTCCCGAACGCAACGGCGGCCAGATCCTGATGCAGCAGTTGCGCATCCATGGCGCGCGCCGCGTGTTCATGATTCCCGGCGAAAGCTACCTGCCGTGCATCGACGCGCTGAACGAACACACCGACGCCATCGAACCCGTGGTCTGCCGCCAGGAAAGCGGCGCGGCCTACATGGCCGAGGCCTATGGCAAGCTGACGGGCGAACCCGGCATCTGCTTCGTCACGCGCGGCCCGGGCGCCACCAACGCCAGCATCGGCGTGCACACCGCCTACCAGGACTCCACGCCGATGATCCTGTTCGTGGGCCAGGTCGGCAACGACTTCATGGAACGCGAAGCCTTCCAGGAAATCGATTACCGCCGCATGTTCGGGCAAATGGCCAAGTGGGTGGCGCAGATCGATCGCACCGACCGCATCCCCGAGTTCATTTCGCGCGCCTTCGCCGTCGCCACCAGCGGCCGGCCCGGCCCCGTGGTGCTGGCGCTGCCAGAAGACACGTTGTGGGGCACGGCCCGCGTGGCGGACCTGCCGCGCTACCCGCGCGTGCACAGCCACCCGGGCGCCGCCGATCTGACGCGCATGACCGAATTGCTGAACGCCGCCGAACGCCCCTTCCTGCTGCTGGGCGGCAATGGCTGGCACCAGACCGCCATCGACCAGGTTGCCGGTTTTGCCGAACGCTTCGAGCTGCCCGTGGGCACCGCGTGGCGCCGCCTGGAATGTTTTGACCAGCGCCATCCCAACGCCGCCGGCCACGTCGGCTGGGCGATGACGCCGGAACTGCGCCAGCGCGTCAAGGACGCCGACCTGGTGCTGGCCGTGGGCACGCGCCTGGGCGAAGCCACGACCGAAGGCTATACCGTCATCGAAAGCCCGCTGCCGCGCCAGAAGCTGATCCACGTCTACCCGGACGCCGCCGAGCTGGGTCGCGTGTTTTCACCCACGCAGGCCATCGTGGCCGACGTGGCCAGCTTTGCCGCCAGCGTGGCGGACCTGGCGCCCGGCCATGCCACGCCGCGTGGCGAGGCCGTGCGTATCGCGCATCAGCAACTGGTGGACAGCCTGACCCCGCTGCCCGCGCCCGGCCCGATGAGCCTGGACGCGGCGGCCGCCTACGTGGACGCGCACGTGCCGCCCAACGCCTGCATCACCGTGGGCGCGGGCAACTACGCGCTGTATCCGCACCGCTATCGCCGCTACACCGGCCCGGGCACCAGCCTGACGCCCACCGTCGGGTCGATGGGCTACGGCCTGCCCGCCGCCATTTCGGCCAAGCTGCAAGACCGTGCCCGCACCGTGGTGTGCTACGCGGGCGACGGCTGCTTTCAGATGAACATGCAGGAACTGGGCGTGGCCTTGCAGTACAAGCTGGGCGTGGTCGTGCTGGTGTTCAACAACAGTATCTGGGGCACCATCCGCGCCCACCAGGAACGCGAGTTCCCCGCCCGCACGATTGCGCTGGGCTTTGAAAACCCCGACTTTACGCAGATCATCCGGGGCTACGGCGGTTATGGTGAAGCCGTGGAAACCACGGAAGATTTCGGACCCGCGTTTGAACGCGCGCTGGCCTTTGCCGATAAGGAAAGCCTGCCCGCGCTGCTGGAAATCCGCTACGACGCCAACGGCATCGCCCCGGGCGAAACGCTGATGGGCATCCGCCAAGCCGCGCAAGCCCGCATCGCGCGCGGCAACGGCAACCCGAACTCCGCCAACAATGGCCATTGACAGGACGTGAACCCATGACAAGCACGATTTCGATCAACGGACAGCGGCTGTGGCAGTCGCTGATGGACCTGGCGCGGATCGGCGCCACCCCCAAGGGCGGCAACTGCCGGCTGGCGCTGACCGCGCTGGACGGCCAGGGCCGGGACCTGGTCACCGGCTGGATGCGCGAGGCCGGCATGACGCTGCGCGTGGACCAGGTGGGCAACATATTTGCCCGCCGCGCCGGCCGCAACAACGACCTGCCGCCCGTCATGACCGGCAGCCACATCGACACGCAGCCCACCGGTGGCAAGTTCGACGGCTGCTACGGCGTGCTGGCCGGGCTGGAAGTCATGCGCAGCCTGAACGACCACGGCGTCGTCACCGAGGCGCCGCTGGAAGTGGCCATCTGGACCAACGAAGAAGGCTCGCGCTTTTTGCCCGTGATGATGGGCTCCGGCGTATTCGCCGGCAAATTCCCGCTGGAAGTGGCGCTGGCCGCGCGCGACCACGACGGCAAGTCGGTGGCCGACGAACTGGCCGCCATCGGCTACGCGGGCGCGGACCCCGTGGGCGGGCGGCCGGTGGGCGCGTACTTCGAGGCGCACATCGAACAAGGCCCCATCCTGGAACATGAAGACAAAGTGGTCGGCGTGGTGACCGGGTCGCTGGGCGTGCGCTGGTACGACGTGGTGATCACCGGCATGGAGATGCATGCCGGCCCGACCCCCATGCCCATCCGCCGCGACGCGCTGTACGCCGCCACGTTCCTGTTGCAGGCGGTGATCGGCATCGCCAACGACAACCAACCGCATGGGCGCGGCACGGTGGGCGAAATCCATGCGCATCCGGGCTCGCGCAATGTCATCCCCGGTCAGGTCCGCTTCACCGTGGACCTGCGCCATGAAGACGAAGCCACGCTGACGCAGATGGACGCGCGCTGGCTGGCCGCGTGCACCGACGTAGCCGAACGCCACGGCGTCACCGTTGACGTCAAGCAGGTGCAGTACTTCCCGCCCACCCCGTTCGACCCGGACCTGGTGGCAAAGGTGCGCGACGGCGCCACGCGCCGTGGCCTGGCCGCCATGGACATCGTGACGGGCGCCGGCCACGACGCCGTCTACATGGCCAGCGTCACGCCCACCGCCATGATCTTCGTGCCCTGCAAGGATGGCGTGAGCCACAACGAGATCGAAGACGCCAAGCCCGCCGACCTGGAAGCGGGCTGCAACGTGCTGCTGGACGCGATGGTTGCGCGCGCCAACGCGCACAGCGATACGCCCGCCGCCTCCCCCCCCCATCCCGCCTTCATTCCGGAGAACCCGCATGAGCCAACACGACCGCGCCTATTGGCATGACCGCGCCGCCACGCTGCGCATCGACGGCCGCGCCTACATCGACGGCGCCTACTGCGACGCCGCCGACGGCGCTACGTTCGCCGCCTCCAGCCCCATCGACGGCCGCCGGCTGGCCGACGTAGCCGCTTGCGGCCAGGCCGATGTAGACCGCGCCGTGGCCGCCGCGCGCCGCGCGTTCGAAGCCGGCGTCTGGAGCCAGCTGGCCCCGCGCCAACGCAAGGAACGCCTGCTGCGCCTGGCCCGCCTGATCGACGAACACACCGAAGAACTGGCGCTGCTGGAAACGCTGGACATGGGCAAGCCCATCCGCGACGCGCTGGCTTTCGATGTGCCGGAGACCGCGCGCTGCTACGCCTGGTACGCCGAAGCCATCGACAAGATCTACGACGAGATCGCCCCGACCGGCCCGGACGCGCTGGCCACCATCACGCGCGAAGCGCTGGGCGTGGTCGCCGCCGTGGTGCCGTGGAACTACCCGCTGATGATGGCCGCCTGGAAAGTGGCGCCCGCGCTGGCGGCGGGCAACAGCGTCATCCTGAAGCCGGCCGAGCAGGCCTCGCTGTCGGCCATCCGGCTGGCGGCGTTGGCGGAACAAGCCGGCATTCCCGCCGGCGTCTTCAACGTGGTGCCGGGCCTTGGCGCGGTGGCCGGGCAGGCGCTGGGCCGCCACCCCGACGTGGACTGCGTAGCGTTCACCGGGTCCACCGCCACGGGCAAGCGCTTCATGAGCTATGCGGGCGAATCGAACTTGAAGCGGGTGTGGCTCGAATGTGGCGGCAAGTCGCCCCACATCGTGTTTGACGACTGCCCCGACCTGGACCGCGCCGCGCAAGCCGCCGCGCTGGCCATCTTCTCGAACCAGGGCGAAGTGTGCATCGCCGGGTCGCGCCTGTACGTGCAGGACGGCATTTACGACGCCTTCATGGAAAAAGTCGCGGCGGTGGCGGCCACGTTGCAGCCGGGCGACCCGCTGGACCCGGCCACCGCCATGGGCGCGATGGTGGACGAACGCCAGATGCAGGGCGTGCTGGACCGCATTGCCGCCGGCCAGTCCGAAGGCGCAACGTTGCGCATCGGCGGCAAGCAGGCGCGCAGCGACACGGGCGGCTACTACATCGAACCCACCATTTTCGATTGCGCGCACCAGGATTCCGCCTTGGTCCGCGAAGAAATCTTTGGCCCGGTGCTGGCCGCGCAACGTTTCGGCTCCGAAGACGAAGCCATTGCGCTGGCCAACGACTCGGTCTACGGACTGGGCGCGGGCCTGTGGACGGCCAACCTGTCGCGCGCGCATCGCCTGTCGCGCCGCCTGCGCGCGGGTCTGGTCTGGGTCAACTGCTACGCCGATGGCGACATCACGGTGCCGTTCGGCGGCGTCAAGCAATCGGGGTCGGGCCGGGATAAGTCCCTGCACGCGCTCGACAAATATTCGGACTTGAAGACGACCTGGATCAGCCTGACGGTGTGACTGGCGTGGCGGGGCCGGCCGAATGGAGCCGCGGGCGCTCAGACGCCCCCGCCGGCCCCACCCGCCGCCCCACCCGTCGCCACACAGCAGGCCGTCAGCACCCCTTCGGCCACCCACGCGTAGCGCACGCTTACCGCCTGCCCGGCCCGCCAAGCGACGTCATCCCAATCGCGGGTCAGGGTCAGCGTCACTTCGGCCCTGATTGCGCTGATTGCCGTCAATTCGGCGGCATCGAAATCCTGGAACCTGCGCAGGCGCGGATACAGCGCCTTGTACAGCGCTTCCTTGGCGGAAAACAATAAGGTCAGCGCATGGGGGCGATCCCACTGCGCCGCCATGCGGGCAAGTTCGCGCTCGGTCGCCACCAGCGGCTGCACGTCAGCCACGGTTTGCGGGGCGATCAGATCCTGCAAGTCCAGCCCCAGCGCCTGGCACCGCGCTTCCGAAGCGACCGCCGCAACCGCCCACGCCCCGCTATGGCTGATGCTGCCCAACCACCCCGCCGGCCACACCGGCAACCGCTCGTGCACGGGCAACACCGGCCCGCGAACCGTCGCCGCTGTGTCCTTCGCCCCCGCGTCCTTCGCCCCCGCTTCCTTCTCCCCCGCCTCCTTCGCTCTCGCCTCCTTCGCCCTCGCCTCTAGTAATGCCCGCCACGCACACACCCGACCCGCCACGAACTCGGCGCGCCGCCCGGGGCTCATCGCCCCGGTTGCCTGGCGCCACGCCAAGGCTTCATCGCCCACGGCGGCAAGCAGGTGCTCCGCCGCCTGGGCAACGGGCATGGACGCCATGCACACCCAGTCGGGCAGGCGTAGCGCTTGGTGCAGTCCGGTCACGGGGCGTCATCCACCCCGCCATACAGGGCGGGCAGCAAGATCGGCAAGGCGGCACCTTTCCGCAAACGGCCATGCGAGGTTTCCACCTGCACGACCGCGCTGATCTTGGCTTTCATTGAGTCCAGAGCCAGCAGGGGGGCCATGTTTTTTGCCGGTTGAGTTGCCGCTTCATTTGTGTGTTGATTTGCCGCTTATTTTCCGCGCCCCCCGCCTTCTCACCCCGCCGAAGCGCCTTTCACCACCCGGTGCACGAACTGAAGCTTGCCGATCACGTCGGCGGGCAGGACGAAGGGGTAGAAGTCGCGTTGGCCCATGCTGCGGGCCAGCTCGTTCAGGACGCCGGTCAGGGCGACCCAGGCGTTGACCAGGTCCAGGAACGCTTGGCCGTCGGGGTCTTCCGGGTCGTACAGGGCTTCTTTGGTGAAGGGTTCGTAGGATTGTTCGACGGCGGTGCGCGTAACGCCGAAGCTGATGGCGGTATCCAGCGTGTCCATCATGTGCAGGTAATGCGCCCAGGTTTCGGCCCAGTCTTCCCATGGGTGGCACGACGCGTAGGTGCTGATGTAGTGCAGTTCCCAATCGGCGGGCGGGCCTTGTTCGTAGTTGCGTTGCAGGGCCTCGCCGTAGTCGGCGCGTTCGTCGCCGAAAACCTGCCGGAACGGTTCCAGCCAGGGGCCGGGTGCAATCAGCTGGTCCCAGTAGTAATGGCCGATCTCGTGGCGAAAATGGCCCAGCAGCGTGCGGTACGGCTCGTGCATGTCTTCACGCACCTTCACCCGGTAGGCGTCGTCGGCCTCGCGGATGTTGATGGTGATGAGCCCCTGCGCGTGGCCCGTCAGCAAGGGCGTGCCGTCATCGACGGGCGCCAGCAGGTCGAACGCCAGGCCGCCGTCGTCAGGCGCCACAGAGCGCCGGATGGGCAAACCCAGCGTCATCACCTGGGCGATCATCTGGCGCTTGGCGGCTTCCACCTTGAACCACAGCGGGCCGTTCTCCGGTACGGAAAGATCGGGGATGGTGCGGTTCAGGTTACAGGCCAGGCACAGCGTGTCTGGCGACTGCGCGGGCACCAGCCAGTTGCACAGCGCCGGCAGGCTGAAGTTGCCGCAGCGCTTGTACGTCTTGCCGCGCACCTTGCCCGATTCGCGCAGGATGCCGCCGGGGGCATCGTCCAGCGCGATCACGTGGCCGCGCTTCGGGTCAAAACCCAATTGCCGGTGGCAGTTCAGGCATTCGGTATTGCTGAAGAAAACGGGCTGTCCGCACACGCACTGAAAAGCCTTCGCGCGCGCATGCCGCACGCGCTGGCGTTTCGGGGCGCGCAGTTGGCGGTTGATCGCGTCGAAGAAATAGCTCATGCATCAGTCCCTGTCGGAAACTCGTCTATGGGCGCGACGGTTACGCGCACATTCAATTCATGGCCGCCGCCCCGGATCACGCCGCGCAACGGCGTAACGTCGCCATAGTCGCGGCCATACGCCAGCGCCACATGCGCCGTGCCCGGCACCACGTCGTTGGTGGGATCCAGATCGATCCAACCCCCATTGATGTCCACCCCCGCGCAGTGCACCGACACCCAGGCGTGCGAGGCGTCGGCGCCGATCAGGCGCGGTTTGCCGGGCGGCGGTTGCGACATCAGGTAGCCACTGACGTAGCGCGCCGGCAAGGCCAGGGCGCGCAGGCAGCCGATCATCACGTGCGCAAAATCCTGGCAGACGCCGATACGTTCCTGGAACGCGTCAAGTACCGGCGTGGACACCTGGGTGTGCGCGGGCCGGTAGGTGAAATCCGCGTGGATACGGTGCATTAGCTCCATCGCCGCCTCGGCCACGGGGCGACCCGGGGTGAACGACAGCAAGCCGTATGCCCGAAGCTCGGCATGCAGCGGAACATAGGGAGAAGCGAAGGTGAATTCGACTTCGGGCGCGTAGGGCAAGGCCGGGTCGTAGCGCAGGCGCTGCGCCGCGGCTTCCCACGGCAAACCCTGTGTTTCGTCCAGCGCATCAAAGCGCGGATGGACGGTGACGCGGCTGGTGGCGCGCACCGTCAGTGCCTCGTGCGGCGCGTACAGCGCAAAGGTGCAGCGCGTGTTGCCAAAGCCGTCCACGGCCTCGGTGATGCCGGGCGGCACGGGAGTCACCTCCAGCGCGTAGGCCTCAAGCACCTGCCACGCGTCGTGTAACGGGCGCAGATAACCCAGATGGTGGGCCAGTTCCACCGGCGAATCGTAGCGATACGCGGTTTCGTGATCGACGATCAGCGTCACCCCATTCATGTCGGCATGCCTCGGAAGTTACGCGGTAAGCGTTTGGTCATGGCCGGCCGCATGGCTGAAATATCGCAGGCTGATCTCGTTGGACAAGCTGCTGGCGGCCAGTTCCAGCTGCGTGCACAACGTCAGCACGCCCGCGTACAGGCCCTGGGTCTGTAGGCAAAGGTCCGCCAACGATACGCCCACCCCTTCCGACGGCAGCAGGTTCACCAGGTCCTTGCCCGGCCCCGCGACGGTATCGGGCAGCCGCGCCAGCTCTTTGCGCAGCACGCTCAGCACACAGGCCAGTGAACGCGGGTTGGCGGGCTCTTGCACCAGCAGGTTCAGCAGCGCGGGCACTTCCTGGCGCCCCGGGTAATAGGCGCGATACGTGATCTTGCTGTCAAACAGGTCCAGCAGCATGTTGAAGCCGCTATCGCCCAGCACCGCGTTGCGGCGGAACAGCTCGCCCAGCAGACCGGCCATGGCGGCCAGACGTTCGATCTGCCGGCCGATGGTCAACAGGCGCCAGCCGTCGTCGCGCGTCATGCGGTCGGTTTGCGAGCCGGTGATGGCCGACAGCTGCATGCCCAGGCTGCGCAGGCCGCGCAGGACGTCCGGCGCGGAAATGGACGCGGAAATGGACGCAGAGATGGACGGAGAAACGGGGGCAGAAACGGACGCAGAAACGGGGGCAGAAACGGCGGCAGAAAGCGGCGCGGCGGTATCGCGCCCCCTGCCCGCCGACGCCATGCGCATGAACCATTCATGCGCCGTCACCACCAGCCGCCAATGCTCGGGCGACAGGCGGTCACGGATCTGGCCGGCGGCAAACGCCAGCGCGCCCAGGTTGCGCGCCACCCCGCCTTGCGCCTCGTCGCTGACCAGTTGGGCCACCAGCGTCGACTCGAACATGCGTGCCGACAAGGTGGGCGCGGCAGGCACCAGCCCGCTGCGCCGGCACAGCGTGTCGACGGCAGCAAACAGTTCGCCGGCATTGTCTTCATCGCTGTTCAGCCAGGTCAGCGCCACCGTGGCCAGGCGTACATCGTTTTCCGCGCGTTCGGTGTAGCGCCCCATCCAGAACAGGTTTTCGGCGGCGCGGCTGGACACGGGACGATGCGCGGGGGCGATGTCTTCCAGCCGCAGCTGCACGGGCAGCATTGAAAACGTGTCCACCGCGCCGCGCGTGGTCACCCACGTGTCCATGCTGCTGCCGCCGCGCTGCATCGACACAATCTGCTGTTCGCGGCTGGCGATGCGCGTCAGGCCGCCCGGCAGGACGTTCCAGCCGCCCTCGCCATCGGCGATGACGAAGACGCGCAGCATCGCCGCGCGCGGCACGATGTGGCCCGAACTCCAGCTGGGCGCCTGCGACAGGGGCAGATATTCCTGGACGGTGTAGGCGTCGGGGTTGTCGGCGATGCGCGCATGCAGCGCGGCGGTGTCGGACGGCGGCACGGCGCGCCCGATGACCGGCTCGAAACCGCCCCGCATATTGCTGGGGTAGGTGGATTTGATGACCATGCCCGGCAGGTTCGCCAACGCCTGTTCGCGCGCGGCGGCCTCGCCGCACCACCACGAAGGCAGCGACGGCAACAGCAGATCGGCATCGAACAGGCGGCGGCTGATGGCGGGCAAAAAGCCGTTGATCGCGGGCGACTCCAGGAAGCTCGCGCCCAGCGAATTGGCCACCAGCACGTTGCCGGCGCGCATCACCTGCAACAGCCCCGGCACGCCCAGCGTGGAATCGGAACGCAGCTCAAGCGGGTCGCAAAAATCGTCGTCCAGGCGGCGCAGCACCGCGTGCACGCGTTCCAGCCCGTGCAGCGTTTTCAAGTAAAGCATCTTGTCGCGCACGACAAGGTCGCCGCCTTCGACCAGCGTCACGCCCAGATAGCGCGCCAGGTAGGTCTGTTCGAAATAAGTTTCGTTGTACGGCCCCGGGGTCAGCAGCACGATGCGCGGCGGCGTGTGCGCGGGCAGCCCGCCGGGGCTCAGCTTGTACAGCATGTCCATCAGCCGCCGGTAGCTGGTGGCCAGATGCTGCACGCGCAACTGCTTGAACGCCTCGGGAAACATGCCCGAAATGGTCAGCCGGTTTTCCAGCAGATAGCCCAGCCCGGATGGCGCTTGTGTACGTTGCGACACCACCCACCAGCCGCCATCGCTGGCGCGCGCCAGGTCGAACGCGGCAATGTGCAGATACGTGCCGCCCGGCGGCTGGTAGCCGCGCAAGGGCCGCAGATAACCGGGATGGCCGAACACCAGCGCGGGCGGAATCAGCTTGTCGGCCAGCAGGGTTTGCGGGCCGTAGACATCGGCCAGCACGCGGTTCAACAGGCTGGCGCGCTGGCACACCCCCTGTTCGATGGCCGCCCAGTCGGTGTCGTTGATGACAAAGGGCAGCAGGTCCAGCGACCATGGCCGCGCCGACCCGTTGGCTTCGGCGTAGATGTTGTAGGTGATGCCGTTTTCGCGGATTTGCCGCGCCACCCCGTCCACGCGCCGGTCCAGGTCGGCAAAGCCGCTGGTGCCCAGGAGCTCGAAGAATTGGGGCCACGGGTCGCGCAGCTGCGTCGCGCCCGACGCATCGGGCGGCGCGCGCAGTTCGTCATAGTGCCCAGGCCGCGCGGGCAGCGCCGCATGAACCGCCAGGGATGCGACATCCTGCGACGGATCGGTCTGAAAAAGAAATTGCGGCATGGGGCTTCAAGAGGCGACGGGGGCGCCGGGGTTCAAATTCCAACAAGGGGTCAATCGTGCCTTAAATCCAGCGAGAACGGAAATTCACGGCCCACTTGCGCCGGCGCCACGTCCATGCGGCCCGGCGTGTGCCCGATTTTCTCGAACCGGGCCAGGCGCCGGCTCTCGGCCTCGTAGGAATTGACCGGGAACGATTCCGGATTCAGCCCGCCCGGATGCGCGACATGATATTTGCAGCCCCCCAATGAGCGTTGATTCCAGGTGTCGACAATGTCCACCGTCAAGGGCACATGCACCGGTATCGTCGGGTGCAGCGCCGACGGCGGCGACCAGGCCTTGTAGCGCACCCCCGCCACGTACTCGCCTACCCGGCCGGTCGGCTGCAAGGGCAGCGCGCGGCCATTGACCGTGACAACATAGCGGTTGTCGTTCAAGCCCGATACCCGGATTTCCACCCGTTCCAACGACGAATCCACGTAACGCACCGTGCCCGCGGACGAGCCCTCTTCGCCCATTACGTGCCAGGGTTCCAGCGCGCCGCGCAGTTCCAGATGGATGCCGCGCGCCGCCACGTCCCCGAACAGCGGGAAGCGGAACTCGAAATGCGGCGCGAACCAGGCAGGGTCAAAGCCGTACCCCGCCTCGTTAAGATCCGCCAGCACGTCCTCGAAATCCATCTTCACAAAGGTGGGCAGCAGGAAGCGGTCATGCAGCTCGGTGCCCCAGCGCGTCAGGCGCGCGGTATAGGGCGTTTTCCAGAAATGCGCCACCAGGCCGCGCAGCAGCAGCTGCTGGGCCAGGCTCATGCGCGCATGCGGCGGCATTTCAAAGGCGCGCAGTTCCAGCAGGCCCAGGCGGCCGGTGGCGCTGTCGGGCGAATACAGCTTGTCGATGCAGAATTCCGATCGGTGGGTATTGCCGGTCACGTCGACCAGGATATTGCGCAGCGCGCGGTCGATCATCCAGGGCGGCACCTGCTCGCCCTGTTCGGCGCAGCGCCGGTGGATTTCCTGAAACGCCAGCTCCAGCTCGTAAACCTGGTCGTTGCGCGCCTCGTCGATGCGCGGCGCCTGGCTGGTGGGGCCGATGAACAGCCCGGAAAACAAGTACGACAAAGACGGATGGTTGACCCAGTACGCCAACAGGCTGGCCAGCACGTCGGGGCGGCGCAGAAAGGGGCTATCGGCCGGCGTGGCGCCGCCCAGCACGAAGTGGTTGCCGCCGCCGGTGCCGGTGTGGCGGCCGTCGGCCATGAATTTTTCGGTGGACAGCCGGGTCTCGAAGGCGGTTTCGTACAGGAATTCCGTATGGTCTACCAGTTCGGCCCAATTGGCGGCCGGGTGGATGTTGACTTCGATGACGCCGGGGTCGGGCGTCACCGCCAGCACCTTCAGGCGGGGATCGCGCGGCGGCGGGTAGCCTTCCAGCACAATCTTCACGCCCAGATCGCGCGCCGTGCCTTCCACCTGCGCCACCAGCGCCAGGTAATCTTCCAGGCGCGGCAAGGGCGGCATGAACACATACAGGATGCCGTTGCGCGTTTCCACGCACATTGCGGTGCGGGTCAGGTTGGCGGCGGATTCGAACTTGGCGGGCGGGTGGACGTCCGGCGTAGTGGATGCCCCCATACGCCGGCTCTGCGCCAGCAGCTGCGACGGCCCGGGCAGCGAACGACGCGCATCGAAGGGGTCGCGCTCGGTCAGCACCGGCGCATCGGCCTCGGCCGCCCAGGGCAGCGAATCCAGCGGCAGGCGCAGGCCCATCGGCGAATCGCCGGGAAACAGGTACATGCGTTCGTCGCGCAAGAACCAGGGGCCGGACACCCATGGCCCGCCCTCGCCCGCCTGGATCGGCAACGCATAGCCGACGATGCTGTCCAGCTTCTGCTCGAACACGCGGCGCAGGCGCGCGCGTTCCATTTCATCGTCCAGCCGGGAATCGAACGGGTCCACGTTGGCCGGCAGCCGGCGTTCGCGCCACAGGTAATAGAAGACGTCTTCATACCCCGGCACGACGTGGCGCGCGTCCACCTCAAGCCGCTCGCACAGCCGCATGACGAAGCGCTTGGCGTCCGCCACCGTGTACGCGCTGCGTTGGCGTTCGTCGGCGAACAGCGTGGGGTCATCCCAGCATGGCTGGCCATCGGCGCGCCAATAGATCGATAGCGCCCAGCGCGGCAATTGTTCGCCCGGATACCACTTGCCCTGCCCCAGGTGCACAAAGCCGTTGCCGCCGTAGCGCGTGCGCAGGCGGTTCAAGAGTTCCAGCGCATAGCCGCGCTTGGTGGGGCCCAGCGCGGCGGTATTCCATTCCGCGCCTTCGCGGTCGGACACCGAAACGAAGGTGGGCTCGCCCCCCATCGTCAGGCGCACGTCCATGTGGTCCAGCCGGTCATCGATCTTGTCGCCCAGGTCCAGGATGGCGCGCCACTGCTCGTCGCTATACGGCTTGGTGACGCGCGGCGATTCGAACACCCGCGTGACCGACATGGTGTGCGTGAATTCCACCTCGGCCTCGTCGACCGCGCCCGTCACCGGCGCGGCGCTGCCGGGTTCGGGCGTGGCGGCCAGCGGAATATGGCCTTCGCCCGCCAGCAGGCCGGACGTGGGGTCCAGCCCGATCCAGCCGGCGCCCGGCAGATAGACTTCGCACCACGCGTGCAGATCCGTAAAGTCGGTTTGCGCGCCGCTGGGGCCGTCCAGCGCGCGCACGTCGGGCTTGAGCTGGATCAGGTAGCCCGACACGAAACGCGCCGCCAACCCCAGGTGGCGCAGCGCCTGCACCAGCAGCCAACCCGAATCGCGGCACGATCCCGCCGCCCGCGCCAGCGTTTCTTCCGGCGTCTGCACGCCGGGCTCCATGCGGATCAGGTAGCTGATTTCTTTGTGCACCTGCTGGTTCAACCCCACCAGGAAATCCACGGTGCGCTGCGGCCGCTTGTCCACGCGCGACAAGAATTCCGCGAACCGGGGCGTGGCCTCGTCGCGGATCAGGTATGGCGCCAGTTCGCGCGCCAGCCCGTCGTCGTAGGTAAAGGGGAATTCCTCGGCGTCGGGTTCCAGAAAGAAGTCAAAGGGGTTGTAGACCGCCATTTCGGCGACCAGGTCCACGGTGATCTTGAATTCGCGCGTTTTGTTCGGAAAATTCAGCCGCGCCAGGTAGTTGGCGAACGGGTCCTGCTGCCAGTTCAGGAAGTGCTCGGCCGGCTCCACCGTCAGCGAGTACGAGAGGATGGGTGTGCGGCTGTGCGGCGCGGGCCGCAGGCGCAGCACCTGGGCGGAAAGGCTGACCAGACGGTCATAGTTGTATTGCGTGACGTGCTTGAGCGCTACGTGGATCGTCAAAGCCTTCTCCGGGTCGGCGGTGGCCGTCTTGGATTATGGGGGCGCGGGGAGCAAACGCGGGGGCGCAAAGGGAAGATCAAAGGAATCAGTGGCTTGATTGCACCTGCACTTGTACCGATACGTCCATCGACAGCGTGGCCGCCGCGCCGTGCAGCCAGCGCACGGGCGAGGCAGATTCGTAGTCGCGGCCAACGGCCAGGCGGCAATGGCCGTCGGAAGCAAACGCGGCGTGGCTCACGTCCACGCTGACCCAGCCGTGCCCGGCCAGCCAGACATCGGCCCACCCGTGGCTGGCGGCGTCGTCGCCGGCTTCGTGCCAATAGCCGCTGACAAAGCGGCCCGGCGTGCCCAGGGCACGCACGCACGCCAACAGCAGATGGGTCTGGTCCTGGCTGCCGCCGCGCCGCGCGGCCAGCACTTGCGGGGCGGTCATGGCGGGGCCGCCCAGCCCAGGTTGAACCGCCACGTGTTCGCGGATGGCGGCGCTAAGCATCAGCACGTCGTCCGCGCTGTGCACGCCGCGCGGCACCACACGCCGGCAGAACGCGCGGATGGAATCGTCGCATTGGGTCAGCGCGGTAGGCACGCCATAGATGTAGACGGGCAGGCGTTCGTCTTCATCGCCCACGCGGCCCTGCGCCAGCGGATGGATGTCGACCTGCCCCACCGCATGGATCTCGATTTCGCTATGGGTGCGGTGCAGCGTCAGGGTGTGCGTGACGTTGCCATACGCGTCCACCTGGGGCTGAATTTCGCCCGGGGTCTGGATCTGCCATCGCAAGGCATGTTGATGGTCGTCGCGCCGGGGCGTCAGCCGCAGCGTCTGGATGGTGTAGTTGACCGGGGCGGCATAGCGGTAGCGGGTCACGTGCTTGATGAGATGCTTCATGAAAATCTCCACACTGCGGTCACGCTGGTCACGTCTGGGCGGCGCACCCTGCCCGTTCGCTATTTACCGGCGGGGCACGACGGTCGATAGTAGCAACAAGCCAATGAAATAAATCAGCAATACGCAAGCGTTGAACAGGTCATGCGCATGCCCTGTGCGTGCGATGAAAAAGCAATGCAAAAACAATGAAAAAGCCATAACCATGCAATGACCAAGCAACATGTGTGCCAGCGGGAAAGCCCCGTTCCGCGCGCCCGCGCAGCGCCCCGACGCCCTTGAAACCCACCCCCGCGCGCGGCGCCGGCGCACGCTTTGACGCGCGGCCATGCCCGATATCCGGCGCCAGGCACCAAACCGGTGCGATGGCCGCAAAGCCGCCGCGCGACTTTTTTACAAGCCATTGCAAAATTGTTCCGCGCACAACAGGGCTCTCGCACCGGGGCGCGGGAAGTCGGGAAGTCGGGAAGTCGGAACGCCGGGACGCCGGGACGCCGGGACGCCGGAACGCCGGAACGCCGCACCGCAGGGCCGTGGGCAGCCACAATCTTCAAAGCGCCGGACAATCGTTCAATACATCGCTACGTAACGCAGGCACATTGCGGGGGTTTCCAAACGGCATCCCAAGGAGCCACACCATGTCCGTTACCGCCTTCGCCAAACCCGGCGCCAAGCTGTTGTCCCCGCAGGACCACACGCTGATCATGATCGACTTCCAGTCGCAGATGGCGTTCGCCACCCATTCCATCGACGCCATCACGCTGCGCAACAACGCCGCGCTGGTCGCGCACGCCGCCGCCGGTTTCAAGGCGTCCACCATCCTGACCACCGTTGCCGAAAAAAGCTTTTCGGGCCCGATGTTCGACGAAGTCACCGCGCCCTTCCCCGGCCAGGCCCTGCTGGACCGCACGTCCATGAACACCTGGGAAGACGCCGCCGTCATCAAGCAGGTCAACGAAATCGGCAAGAAGCGCATCGTGCTGGCCGGCTTGTGGACCAGCGTGTGCATCGTCGGCCCGGCCCTGTCGGCGCTGGACCAGGGCTTTGAAGTCTATGTCATCACCGACGCTTGCGGCGACGTGTCCGTGGAAGCGCACAACCGCGCTATCGAACGCATCGTGCAAGCCGGCGGCCAGCCGATCACCGCGCTGCAATACCTCTTGGAAATGCAGCGTGACTGGGCGCGCACCGACAGCTACGAAATGACCACCGGCATCGCCAAGAAGTTTGGCGGCGCCTATGGCCTGGGCATCATCTACGCCAAGTCCATGTTCAACGCGCACGAAGCCTGATAGGAGCTGCCCATGAAGGTCTACCTTGTTTCGCTGGCGCTTGGCCTGTTGGTCGGCGTGATCTATGCGCTGTTCAACGTGCGCTCGCCCGCGCCACCGGTCATTGCATTGGTAGGCCTTCTGGGCATCCTGGCCGGCGAACAGATTCCCCCGCTGGTCAAGCGCATGATGGCTGAACCGGCCACGCGCACGTCCTGGCTGCACGAGCAGGTCAAGCCGCATATGTTCGGCGAGCTGCCCAGTTGCCCCAAGGCGTCCGCCCCCTCTGAAACAACCGCCGATGCATGTGGAGACAAGCGCCATGGTTGACACCCAAGCCCCCGATTTGATCCTGCACCAGGGCCGCTTCACCACGCTGGACCCGGCCAACCCCGTGGCCGACGCCGTCGCCATCCGCGAAGGCCGCTTCACGCGCGTGGGCGCCGCCGCCGACATCCTGCCGCTGGCCGGTCCCGCGACGAAGGTCATCGCGCTGAACGGGCGCGGCGTGCTGCCGGGCCTGATCGACAACCACCTGCACATCATCCGCGGTGGACTGAACTACAACATGGAATTGCGTTGGGACGGCGTGCGCAGCCTGTCCGACGCCATGGCCATGTTGCGCCGTCAGGTCGCCATTACCCCCGCCCCGCAGTGGGTGCGCGTGGTGGGAGGCTTCACCGAGCACCAGTTTGCCGAAAAACGCCTGCCCACCATCGAGGAACTAAACGCCGTGGCGCCCGATACGCCCGTGTTCATCCTGCACCTGTACGACCGCGCGCTGCTGAACGCAGCCGCCTTGCGCGCGGTGGGCTACGACAAGACCACGCCCGCCCCGCCGGGCGGCGAAATCGTGCGCGATGCCGTCGGCAACCCCACCGGCCTGCTGCTGGCCAAGCCCAACGCGTCGATCCTGTACGCCACCTTGGCCAAGGGCCCCAAGCTGCCGCTGGAATACCAGGTCAACTCCACGCGCCACTTCATGCGCGAACTGAACCGCCTGGGCGTCACCGGCGCCATCGACGCGGGCGGCGGTTTTCAGAATTACCCCGAGGACTACCAGGTGATTCAGCAATTGGCCGACGCCAACCAGCTGACGATCCGCCTGGCCTACAACCTGTTCACGCAAAAGCCCAAGCAGGAAAAAGAAGACTTCCTGAACTGGACGGCCACGTCGCAATACAAGCAAGGCACCGACTACTTCCGCCACAACGGCGCGGGTGAAATGCTGGTGTTCTCGGCCGCCGACTTCGAAGACTTCCGCCAGCCGCGCCCCGAGATGGGGCCCGAGATGGAAGGCGAACTGGAAGAAGTGGTGCGCATCCTGGCCCAGAACCGCTGGCCATGGCGCATGCACGCCACCTATGACGAAACCATCAGCCGATCGCTGGATGTGTTTGAACGCGTCAACCGCGACGTGCCGCTGGCCGGGCTGAACTGGTTCTTTGACCACGCCGAGACCATTTCCGAAAAGTCCATCGACCGCATCGCGGCGCTGGGGGGCGGCGTGGCCGTGCAGCATCGCATGGCCTACCAGGGCGAGTATTTTGTTGAACGCTACGGCGCCGGCGCGGCCGAGGCCACCCCGCCCGTCAAGCGCATGCTGGAGAAAGGCGTCAACGTGTCGGCCGGCACCGACGCCACGCGCGTCGCGTCCTACAACCCGTGGGTGTCGCTGTCCTGGCTGATCACCGGCAAGACCGTGGGCGGCATGCGCCTGACGCCGCAACGCAACTGCCTGGACCGCGACGCCGCGCTGCGCATGTGGACGGAGAACGTCACCTGGTTCTCGAACGAACAAGGCAAGAAAGGCCGCATCGCCGTGGGCCAATTGGCTGACCTGGTGGTACCCGATCGCGACTTCTTCGCGTGCCCGGAATCCGATATCGCCGACACCAGCAGCCTGCTCACCGTGGTGGGCGGCAAGGTGGTGTGGGGCGCGGGCGAATTCTCGGCCCATGACGACGCGCCCCCCCCGCCCGCCATGCCCGACTGGTCGCCCACGCGCCTGTTCGGCGGCTACGGCGCCTGGGCAGACACCGAAGGCAAGCCCTTGCAGACCTCGCTGCGCGAAGCGGCCGCCGGCTGCGCCTGCGCGAACGACTGCAATGTGCACGGCCACCAGCATGCGGGCGCCTGGGCCAGCAAGCTGCCGGTGTCGGACCTGAAAGGCTTTTGGGGCGCGCTGGGTTGCGCGTGCTGGGCGGTATGACCGTGCCCCGTCCGCTGACCTCGAAGGCGGTGCGCTGGCTGGCCCTGCTGGCGCTTTGCGGCGCCTATATCCAGGGCGGGCTGGTCAAGCTGCTGGACTTCGCGGGCGCGCAGGCCGAGATGGCGCATTTTGGCCTGCAACCCGCCGCGCCGGCCGCCGTCGCCGTCATCGTGCTGGAACTGGGCGCCAGCGCCCTGATCCTGTCCGGGCGGCTGCGCTGGCTGGGCGCGCTGGCGTTGGCGCTGTTCACCGCCGTGGCGGCGCTGATGGCGAACCGCTACTGGCAAGCGCCCGCCGACGCGCGCTTCATGACAATGAACGCGTTCTATGAACACTTGGGGCTGGCCGGGGCATTCGTCCTGGTCGCCTGGCATGACCTGACGGAGCGCCTGCATGGCCGGACCTGATCGCACCCCCCCGCCCGCCGCCGCCGTGAGCGGCATGGCGCCCTTGAAGCACACGCTGTTCGCCGTGCTGTGGGGCGCCACCATCCTGGGCAACATCGGCAGTTTCATGCGCGACGTGGCCAGCGCGTGGCTGGTTACCGACCTGTCCACCAACCCCGCCGCCGTCGCCATGATGCAGACGGCGGCCACCTTGCCGGTGTTCCTGCTTGCTATTCCGGCCGGCGTGCTGTCCGACATCCTGGACCGGCGGCGCTTTCTGATCATCATCCAGGTGCTGCTGGCCTGCGTCAGCTTCACCCTGCTGATGATGGCCAAGACCAACACGCTGACCGTCGAAACCTTGATCGCCCTGACCTTCCTGGGCGGCGTGGGCACGGCGCTGATGGGCCCCACCTGGCAGGCCATCGTGCCCGAACTGGTGCCCAAGGCCGAACTGAAAACCGCCGTGGGCTTGAACTCGCTGGGCATCAACATCGCCCGCGCGTTGGGCCCGGCCGTGGGCGGATTGCTGCTGGCCGCGTTCGGCGCGGCCGCCGCCTATGGCGCGGACGTGATCAGCTACGTGTTCGTGATCGGCGCGCTGATCTGGTGGAAGCGGCCCAAGAAAGTGGACGACGGCTTGTCGGAACAGTTCTTCGGCGCCTTCCGCGCGGGCGTGCGCTTTGCGCGCGCCAGCCGCGAGCTGCACGTGGTGTTGCTGCGCGCGGCCGTGTTCTTCATCTTTGCCAGCTCGGTCTGGGCGTTGCTGCCGCTGGTGGCGCGCCGCATGTTGGGCGGCAGCGCCGGCTTCTATGGCGTGCTGCTGGGCGCGGTGGGCGTGGGCGCGATCCTGGGCGCGGTGGTGTTGCCGCGTCTGCGCGCACGCCTGAACACCGATGGCCTGGTGCTGGCCGCCGCCGTCGTGGCCGCCGCCGTGATGGCCGCGCTGTCGTTCGCGCCGCCGCAATGGGCCGCCGTGCTGCTGCTGTTGCTGCTGGGCATGGGCTGGATCGTGGCGCTGACAACGTTCAACGGCGTCGCGCAGGCCATACTGCCGAACTGGGTGCGCGGCCGTGGGTTGGCCATCTACCTGATGGTTTTCAACGGCGCCATGGCGGCGGGCAGCCTGGGTTGGGGCCTGCTGGCGCAAGAGATCGGCGTGCCGGCCACCTTGCTGGCCGGCGCGGCGGGCCTGCTGGTGGCGGGGGTGCTGCTGCACCGCATGCGCTTGCCGCAGGGCGAAGCGAATCTGGACCCGTCCAACCATTGGCCCGAACCGCTGCTGGACACACCGGTGGAACACGATCGCGGACCGGTCATGGTGCAGATCGAATACCGCATCCGCGTGCAGGACCGCCCCGCGTTCCTGGCCGCGCTCAAGTCAGTGGCCGAAGAACGGCGGCGCGATGGCGCCTATGCCTGGGGCGTGGCCGAGCACACCGGCGAACCCGAGCGCGTGCAGGAATGGTTCCTGGTGGAATCGTGGGCGGAACATTTGCGCCAGCATCAACGCGTCTCGCAGGCCGATGCCGACTTGCAGGGCGAAGCCCAGCGCTTTCATATCGGGCCGGAAAAGCCGGTGGTGCATCATTTCCTGGCGCTGGACTTGCGGCAGGGGAAGCCTGGGGCTACATCGGAGGCCGGGGGCAGCCAGGCCGGTTGAAGGCCACGGTCGGGAGACCCGCCGGTGTGAGGGGCGGGCCGCCGGCTGGATGACCAAGCCGCCGGCTTAGTGGCGGAACCGCCGGCTTAGTGACCGAGCCGCCGGCTTAGTGCGCCGAGGCGTCCAGGAAGCGGTGCACGACGCGCACCGCCGCCGCGCCTTCGGCGATGCCCGCCAGCACTTGCGGCACGCAGCCGGCGCGCACCGAGCCGGCCGCGAACACGCCGGGCTGCGAGCTTTCATAGGCGCGTGCCTGCATGGACCCGGCGGCGGCGCGACCGGTGTGGATGCGGCCCCGGTCATCGGTGTCCAGGCAGCCCTCCAGCCAGTCGGTATTGCCCTGGCCCGATCCGTCTTCGGCCAGGCCGGTCGCCACGATCAGGCTACGTGCCTCGATCACCTGACCATCATCCAGCCACACCTGGTAGGGATAGCTGGCGCTGTCGAACGCGGTCGCCAGCCGTTGCGGCATGACGTGCGATCCAAAATGGCGGCTTTGCGTTTCGGCGCGGCGCAGCAGTCCGCCATCGCACAAGCCCGTGAGGGTGCCCGGAAAGGCCGGCAAGGCGTAGGCGCCCGGCGCTTGCGCCCCGCATAGCGAACCGCCCACCAGCAAGGTGTGCAGCCCCTCGGACGCGGCATAGGCGGCGGCCGCCAACCCGGCCGGACCGCCGCCGATAACCGCCAGATCCAACACCGGGTCCACCCGCCCTACCCCCATGGCCGACCGCAGGATCGCGCCGCCATACGGGCGCTGGCGCAAATAGCTGATCCGGCGCAGCATGAACGCCCGCAGCACGATGTCCGCCAGCGTGGGTTCGGCCAGCAACAGCCGCGCCAGGGCCTCGCGCGACAGCCGCAGCAGCCGGCTGTCCGACGCGGCGCGGGCCGTGACGGCATTAGGGCGGTCGGTGAACAAGTCCAGGCTACCGGTAAATTCGCCATCGCGATGCACCAGCAGGCTTTGCATGGCCCCGTCGGCCTCGCATTCCAGCACTTCAACCGTGCCTTGCAGCAGGATGTGAAAGGCGGCCTCCTGGCCGCCGCTTTGCAGCAGCACGCTGCCGGCCGGCGCCAGCATGGGTTCACCGTAAGGCGTGGCCCGCGCGATCTGGGCGGCGGTCAGCATGGGAAACGCCTGCGCATGCAAGGCCGGCAAGTCCGGCGGACGGCAGGCAAGGTCGATGGCTGGGCGATTCATGAGATTCACGTCCGGGTAGTCCGAAGAAAGCGGCAAGATACGCTATCAAGATAGCTTCGGGCTGCCGGTGGGTCTTGCGTACTTGGGTGTTGCTTTGTACGAAAGAGCAATGATCGCACAACGGGCAGGCGCCCTAGGCGTGCACCTTGCGCCAAGCGCCCGGCGATACGCCCACCACGCTGGTGAACACGCGTGTCAAATGGGCCTGGTCCGCAAAACCGCACAGCAGCGCGATGTCGGTAATCGACTGTCCCGGCACCCGCAGCAATTCCTGTGCCTTTTGCACGCGCTGCTCAAGCAGCCATCGGTGTGGCGTGGTGCCTACCGTCTGGCGGAAGGCCTTGATGAAATAGCTGCGCGACAGGTTGCAGGCTTCGGCAATATCCGTCATCGACAAATCTTCGCGCAGGGTCGACAGCAACATGTCCTTGGCGCGCGCTTCCAGCTTGCGCGACAGCACGCGCGTGCCGCCCGCGGGCTCCCAGCCGGTCGTGGCGCCGGCGCCGTAATGCGCCAGCAGGTGCGCACCGATCGTCAGGCTCAGGTGTTCCACAAACAAGCTGTTGGCCGGCGCGGGCTGCGCCAGCACCGTCGTCAATACTTGCGATAAATTTGCCAGCACGGGGTCGCCCTTGCCCGTGCGCGGCAGCAGGCTGCTGACCCGGGACCCGCCTTTTTCATCGTTGACGCGTTCGATGAAGGCGCGCGGCAATTCAATCAGCACAAAGTCAAAACCGCCGGTCAGATCGGCGCGGTAATCATCGTTGAAGTCGCGGATGTAGACGGACCCGATATCAAAATCGTGGGCCGTTGCATGCTGGCCTTGCAGGATGCGGCGGCGGTGGCCCCCCTGCATCGCCACGCCCACCAGAAAACCCCGGTCGGACGCAGGCGTCTCCACGGTGCCGAAGCGTTCGTTGTCGGTGCGCTTGCGATAAAACGTCAGCCCGCCGCCTTCGAAATGCTGGTTGATGACCAGCTTGCTGGCCGAACATCCCAGGGCGTCGGTGGACGGCGCGGGCTTGGGCGCGGCAGCAGCCAGCAGGAAGGGTTCAGGCCCTGGGGCGGGCTCGGACATAAGGCGTAGTCGGGCAGGCATGGATGGGTTCCCCAGGGTCGCGACCGGTGCAAAGAAACGCAACAATCTTGTTATCGGCGGGAAGATAACAGGCCGTGTTGCCCTGCAACAAGTATCGTCACGCATTTTTTCAACATGGTGTCACGGCGGGCGTCGCCGACACTAACGCGGTAACACTGGGCCGGGCGTCAATGGCCCAACGGGCGGCCCCGAGCGCGAGGGCATCGGCGGCAGTTTCGGTTGTGCCGGACCACTCCACGGCGGGTTGGCGGGCGTGGTGCGGGAGCCGGGTGGCGGGTAGCCGGTGCCGCCACAAGAGGTGCCCAGGCAGGGTTGCCCGCTGCGGTTCGGGTCAACGGTCTTGGGGCAAGATTTGCCCAGGCACGTGTCAGGCAAGGTGCGCGCGGACGCGGGGGGTTGTGGGACGCTGGGCACGCCGTCCCGCGCCGGCGCGGGGCCGGCCGCCAGCGCCAGGGACGCGGCCAGGATCAGGGCTTTCATCGTGGCTCCAGAGGATGACGAATGCGGGGCAAGCCTGGCACGAGTGTGCGCCCATCCGCCCCGCCTTCGCAACCCGTGGGATCGGTGCAGTCCGTGCGGTGCGCGCAGTTCGCACCGCCCGCGCCAGCCCACAGCCAGCCCGCAGCCAGCCCACAGCCAGCCCGCAGCCAGCAACCCGGCCAGCACCCGCGCCCGCGCGGATCAATCCAGCCGGATGTCCGCGCTTTTCACGACCTTGGCCCAACGCGCGCGTTCGCTGTTGAAGAACTGCGTCAGCTCGGCCGGGTTGCGCGTCACGATTTCGGCGCCCTGCTCGTTCAATTGCGCCTTCACGTCGGGCTGGTTGACGATCTGGGTCAGCAGCACGGCCAGGCGCTCGGCTACCGGGTCCGTGGTGGTGACCGGCGCCATCACGCCTTGCCACGTGCCCGATTCAAAGCCCTTGACGCCCTGTTCGGAAATGGTCGGGATATCGGGCACCAGCTGCATGCGTTCGCCCTTGGAAATGGCGATGGGGCGCAGCTTGCCGGCCTTGATGTGCGGCAACGTGGCCAGCAGGCCGTTCATGATGATCTGCGTCTGGCCGCCGATGGTGTCGGTGACCGCCTGCGAGCCGCCCTTGTACGGCACGTATTCCCACTGCGCGCCGGTGGCCTGCTGCACGGCCACGGCCGCCAGGTGCGGCGCGCTGCCAATCGCCGTCACGGCAAAATTCAGCCGCTGCTTCTTCGACAGGTCCACCAGTTCTTGAACCGTCTTGGCCGGCACGTCGGGATGCACGGCCAGCACGTGCGGCGAATACGCCAGCATGCTGACGGCGCGCAGGTCCTTGGACGGGTCAAACGACAGCTTCGTGTATACGGACGGGCTGATCGCCAGCGCGCCCACATCACACAGCAACACGGTATGGCCTTCGGCCGCCGATTGCACCACCAGGCCCGCGCCCAGGTTGCCGTTGGCGCCAGGCTTGTTTTCCACGACCACCGTCTGCTTGAGCGCGTCGGACAGGCGCGGCGCCAGGATGCGCGCGATGATGTCCGACGAGCCCCCGGGCGGGTAAGGCACGATGATGCGCACCGGCCGCGTGGGCCAGTTCGCCGCATTGCCACCGGCGGATGCGCCGGCTTGCTGCGCCCATGCCGGCACCAGCGGCGACAGGCATAGCGCCGCGGCGCCGCCCAGGAAATGTCTCTTGCTTACGTCCATGCTGTCTCCACACTGTTTGAGGTGTTCTGGGGTAAAACCGGCGCGGCGCCCCGCCTGCGTCGCCGCGCACGAAAAACAAAGTGGCCTTCGTTCAGTGGCCTTCGTTCAGTGGCCTGCGTTCAGTGGCCTGCGTTCAGCCCATCTGCACTCAGGCCGCCCCGCGCGTTTCCACGTAAAGCGCGTACAACGAATGGCTGCTGGCCATGAACAGGCGGTTGCGCTTGGCGCCGCCAAAGCACAGGTTGGCGCAGCGTTCCGGCAGCCGGATGTGGCCGATAGGCTTGCCGGCGGGGTTGAACACCATCACGCCGTCCAACTCTTCCGACTTGGCATTGGGCGCGCCATTGCTGCCCCAGCCGCACCACAGGTTGCCGTCTTCGTCGCACTTGATGCCGTCGATGGCGCCGGGGCCTTGCGCGTCGATATGCACGCGCTTGCCCGACAAGGCGCCGTCCGCGCCCACGTCATACGCCCACACCACGCGGTTCGGTTGATGGCGCGACTCGACCACATAAAGGATTTTTTCGTCCGGTGAAAAGCACAGGCCATTGGGGCCGGCCAGATCCTCCAGCGCGCGCGTCACACGGCCGTCGGCCGGGTCGATGCGGTAAACGCCATGCGGCAGTTCGGGCTTTGCCTTGTCGCCTTCCCAATGCCCGCCGATACCGAACGGCGGGTCGGTGAACCAGATGGCGCCGTTGCGCTGGCAGACGATGTCGTTAGGGGAATTCAGGCGCTTGCCGTCATAGCCGTCGGCCAGCACGGTGATGGACCCGTCGTAGTCGGTGCGCGTGACCCGGCGCGTCAGGTGTTCGCAGGCCAGCAGACGCCCCTGGCGGTCACGCGCCAGCCCGTTGCTGAAATTGGCCGGTTGGCGAAACACGCTGATCGCACCCGTGGTTTCGTCCCAGCGCAGAATGCGGTCATTGGGAATGTCGGACACCAGCAGATAGCGGCCATCGCCCACCCAGACGGGGCCTTCCAGCCAACGGAAGCCGCTGGCCAGTTGCTCGACGCTGCTGCTGTAGATGCGGTATTTGGAAAACTCCGGGTCCAGGATGCGCACCGACGGGTCGGGGTAGCGCTGCTGCGGCGTGAAGTTGAACGACTGCGCCTGGGCCAGCGCGGCCGGTCCCAACGCCAATGCGGCGCCCAGCAGTCGACGGCGGCCGGGTTGGGCCAAGGGGGCATGCTCCATCGGTGTCTCCTCTTGTCGGTGTAGTGCGATGGCAATGCGGTCAGCGTAGGGTCCGGCTTGGACGCGGGTCAGCGCCGCGTCAAGTCACCGGCCCAGGGTTGAACAACGCCAGGGCGTTGTGCAGCTTGAGTTTTTCGGCACAGGTCTGCTGACGGCCGCTGGCCACGTCCAGCATCAGGCGAAACAGTTCCCAGCCCACGTCTTCGATCGATGCCTGACCGGTGGCGATGCGCCCCGCGTTCACGTCCATCAGGTCGTGCCAGCGCCGCGCCAGGCTGTCGCGCGTGGCCACCTTGATCACCGGCACTTGCGCCAGGCCGTAAGGCGTGCCGCGCCCGGTGGTGAAGATGTGCAGGTTCATGCCCGCGGCCAGTTGCAGCGTGCCGCAAATGAAATCGCTGGCGGGCGTGGCGGCAAAGATCAGGCCCTTTTGCGTCAGCCGGTTGCCGGGCGACAACACGCCGTGGATCGGCGAGGAGCCCGACTTCACGATCGACCCCATCGCTTTTTCCACGATGTTCGATAAGCCGCCCTTCTTGTTGCCCGGGCTGGTGTTGGCGCTGCGGTCCGCCATGCCGCGTTGCAGGTAGTCGTCGTACCAGGCCATCTCGCGCACCAGCGCGTCGGCCACTTCCGGCGTGGCGGCGCGCGCGGTCAGCTGGTCAATGCCGTCGCGCACTTCGGTGTTCTCGGAAAACATCACGGTGCCGCCCGCCCGCACCAGCAGGTCAGTGGCGAACCCCACGGCGGGGTTGGCCGTGACGCCCGAAAATGCGTCGCTGCCACCGCACTGCACGCCCACCGTCAGGTCCGACACGGGGCAGGTTTCGCGGCGCCGCGCGTTCAGCTTTTGCAGATGGCGTTCGGCGGTGCGCATGATCAGGTCGATCATCGACTGAAAGCCCACGTTCTCTTCGTCTTGCAAGACGATGGTGTCGACGCCTTCGACGTCATCACCGCTTTTGCCCATGCCCTCGCCCGCGCGGATCGGAATGGCGTTGGGGGCCAGCAAGCGTTCGGGTTGCAGCTTTTCGCACCCCAGGCTGACCACCATGGACGTGCCGCCAAAGTTCGGGTTGCGCGCAATGTTGTGCAGCGTGCGGATGGGGATGGCGGCGCCCGGCGCGTCAATGGCCACGCCGCAACCGTAGGTGTGTTCGATGCCCACCACGTCGTCCACGTTGGGATAGCGCGGCAGCAGTTCCTGGCGGATCCGCGCCACGGCGTGTTCGACCACGCCCTGCACGCATTGCACGGTGGTGCTGATGGCCAGGATGTTGCGCGTGCCCACGGTGCCGTCGGCATTGCGATAGCCTTCGAACGTATAGCCTTCCAGCGGCGGCAACGGCGTCACGCGCGTGCCCACCGGCAGGTCTTCCAAGGTGCGCGCGGACGGCATGGTGGTCACGCGTTCGTTCACCCAGCTGCCGCGCGGCAAGGCCTTGGCCGCGTAACCGACCACCACGTTGTAGCGGACCACGGCATCGCCTTCGGCCAGATCGCGCAACGCGACCTTGTGGCCTTGCGGCACGGCGTCCACCAACTGCAATCCATCGGGCAACACCGTACCGGCGGGCAAGCCGCCTTCATTGGCGACGATGGCCACGTTGTCATCCGCGTGTATCTTGATGAGCACGGGCGCCTGGGGTTGCGCAACCTGCATGAAAAGTCCTTTTGCATAGGGATGCAGGCAAATCCGGCATCCAAAACGTTATCGTACAACCGTGAGAATATCCTTGAACGCGGTCAAAAATAAATTTCGGGTTTCCCCTTGTCTACAAGTGAAACCATAGAGCGGACGCCCTTGAAACGGCCGAAAACGTGTTGTACGATGACTTACCTTTTCACCACCGCCCCCTCGCGCCAAGCCCCCTCAAGCAGGCTGGCCGCGACCACACCGGACGATCGCGCTATGACCACCCCGCAGGAACTCAAGGAAATTGTTTCGGAAGGTTTGCTGTCCTTCCCCGTGACGGACTTTGACCAGAACGGCGATTTCAACGCCAAGACCTACGCCGCGCGCCTGGAATGGCTGGCCCCGTATGGCGCCACCGCGCTGTTCGCCGCGGGCGGCACTGGCGAGTTCTTCTCCCTGGCGCCCCAGGAATACTCCGACGTCATCCGCACCGCCGTGCAAACCTGCGCCGGCAAGGTGCCGATCCTGGCCGGCGCCGGTGGCCCCACCCGCACCGCCATCGCCTACGCACAAGAAGCCGAGCGCCAGGGCGCCAAGGGCATCCTGCTGCTGCCCCACTACCTGACCGAAGCCTCGCAAGACGGCATCGCCGCGCACGTGGAACAGGTGTGCAAGTCGGTCAAGATCGGCGTCATCGTCTACAACCGCGCACAGTCCCGCCTGTCGGCCGACAGCCTGGAACGCCTGGCCGAACGCTGCCCGAACCTGGTCGGTTTCAAGGACGGCATTGGCGACATCGAAGCCATGGTGCGCATCCGCCGCAAGATGGGCGACCGCTTTTCGTACCTGGGTGGCCTGCCCACGGCTGAAGTCTATGCCGCCGCCTACCGCGCGCTGGGCGTGCCGGTGTATTCGTCGGCCGTCTTCAACTTCGTGCCCAAGACCGCCATGGATTTCTACCGCGCCATTGCTGCCGGGGACTCGGACACCACCAACCGCTTGCTGGATGATTTCTTTCTGCCGTACCTGGAAATCCGCAACCGCAAGGCCGGTTACGCCGTCAGCATCGTCAAGGCCGGCGCCAAGCTGGTCGGCCACGACGCCGGCCCGGTGCGCGCGCCGCTGACTGACCTGATCGGCGAAGAAATGGAAATGCTTAACGCCCTGATCAAGAAGCTTGGCCCGCAGTAAGCGGCCCGACTGAACTGCAATCAGCCCCCGGACTCGGGGGCGTTTTTTTCGGAGAATTCATCATGACACTGACCGGCCAAATGCTGATCGGCTCGACCGCCCTCCTGGGCGCGGGCGCCGCGCAATACGCCATCAACCCGGCCACGGGCGAACGCCTGGAGCCGGCCTTCCCCGCCGGCTCGTCCGACGACGTTGCGCGCGCCGCCGAACTGGCCCGCGCCGCCTTCGACACGTACCGTGCCGCCCCGCTGGAAACCCGCGCGCAGTTCCTGGAAAGCATCGCCGAAGGCATCCTGGCGCTGGGCGACGCACTGATTGAACGCACGCACCTGGAAACCGGCCTGCCCGTCGCCCGCCTGCAAGGCGAACGCGGCCGCACCGTGGGCCAGCTGCGCCTGTTTGCGCGGGTCGTGCGCGACGGCTACTTCCTGGACGCCACGATCGACCCGGCACAACCCGAACGCCAGCCGCTGCCGCGCGCCGACCTGCGCCTGGCCAACGTGGCCTTGGGTCCCGTTGCCGTGTTCGGCGCCAGCAACTTCCCGCTGGCCTTCTCGGTGGCCGGCGGCGACACCGCGTCGGCGCTGGCCGCCGGCTGCCCCGTCATCGTCAAGGCACACAACGCGCATCCCGGCGCCTCGGAAATGGTTGGCCGCGTGATCCAGGCCGCTGTCGCCAAGCACGGTTTGCCCGAAGGCACGTTCTCGTTGCTGTTTGGCGCCGGCAGCGAAATCGGCACCGCGCTGGTGTCGCACCCGGCCATTGCCGCCGTGGGCTTCACGGGTTCGCGCCGTGGCGGCCTGGCGCTGGTTGCCGCCGCCAACGCCCGCCCCGTGCCGATTCCCGTGTACGCCGAAATGTCCAGCATCAACCCCGTGTTCCTGATGCCGGCCGCTTTGGAAGCGCGCGCCGAAGCCATCGCCAAGGGCTTCGTGGATTCGCTGGCCATGGGCGTGGGCCAGTTCTGCACCAACCCCGGCCTGGTCGTGGGCGTTGAAGGCCCGGCGCTGGACCGCTTCCGTAAAGCCGCCGCCGAGGCGGTCACCGCCAAGGGCGCGGCCACCATGCTGACCCCGGGCATCTTCGCGGCCTACCAGGAAGGCGCCGATGCGCTGGCCAAGCACGCCAGCGTGGCCACCCTGGGCCGTGGCGAAGCGTCCAAGCCGGCCGCCAACGCGGCGGGCGCGGTGGTGTTCGGCACCGAAGCCGACCGCTTCCTGGCATCGCGCGAACTGGAAGCCGAAGTGTTCGGCCCGGCCTCGCTGGTGGTGGGCTGCCGCGACGTGGCCCAGATGACGGCCGTGGCCGAGCACCTGGAAGGTCAGTTGACCGCCACCCTGTTCGTGGACGATGCCGACGTGGCCCAGGCCAAGACCTTGTTGCCCGTGCTGGAGCGCAAGGCCGGCCGCATCCTGGCCAACGGCTACCCGACCGGCGTCGAAGTCAGCCACGCCATGGTGCACGGCGGCCCGTTCCCGGCCACGTCCAATCCGGCCTCGACGTCGGTGGGCGCCACGGCGATCCGCCGCTTCCTGCGTCCGGTCTGCTATCAGGACCTGCCCGACGCGCTGCTGCCCGACGGCGTCAAGCGCGCCAACCCCCTGTCGATCGCCCGCATGGTCGACGGCGTGCTGACGCCAGCTTGAGCTAGCGAAGAACGGCAACCCGCGTCCGCGCAATGCGGGACGCGGGTTGCCGGTGGTCCGGACCGGTGGTTCGGGCCGGTGGTTCGGGCCGCCGGTCCGTGTTCCATCCTCGGGCCGTGACGCCCCCGCGCCACACTGGTTTTTGCCCGGGTTGCCAAGCCGCCCGGCGCCGCGCAATAATCTGCCCTCGGTAAATAATTGATAAGTGTTCGCATTAGCATTAATGCCAACACCTGTCGTGAGCGGGCGGACCCTTGAGCGCTGCACCCCCTTTGTCCACGGACTTCGAGCACCTGTACGGCAACCATCATCACTGGTTGCTGGCCTGGGTGAACTGGCGCCTGGGCAACGCGGCGGATGCGGCCGACCTGGCCCACGACGCCTTCGTGCGCCTGTTGACCCGCCCCTGCCATTTCGACAGCCCCCAACAAGCACGCAGCTATCTGCGCAAGATGGCCAACGGCATGTGCGTGGATCTTTGGCGCCGCCGCAGCCTGGAACAAGCCTGGCTGGACGCGCTGGCCACCCAACCCGAACCCACCGTGTCGTCCGCCGAAGACCAGGCGATGGTGCTGGAAGCGCTGGGCGAAATCGACACGATGCTGCGCGAACTGCCGCCCAAGGTCGCGCACGCATTCGTCATGGCGGTGGCGTGCGAAATGACCGATAACGAAGTCGCGGCCACGCTGAACGTGTCGGCGCGCATGGTGCGCAAGTACGTGGCGCGCGCCATGCTGTGCTGCATGAAGCTGGAAGCGCGACTGGCCGCCGGGCTACCGGATGAACGCGTTGCGGCTCCCGCCGCCGCACTGCCCGCGCTGCCCGCAACGCACGCAACGCCTGCACTGCCTGCAAAGCCTGCACTGCCTGCATTGTCGGCATCGCCCGTATCGCCCGTATCGCCCGTATCGCCATGACGGCCGTGACCGCTGTCGAACCGTCGCACCGCGTCATGGAAGAAGCCGCCGAGTGGTACGCGCGTCTGCGCACCGGGCAAGCGTCCGCCGCCGAGCAGCAGCAATGGCGGCAATGGATGGACCGGGGCGCCGAACAGCGGCAAGCGTGGAGCTACGTTGAACGTATCGACCGGCGTTTCACCCCCTTGCAATCCAGCCCTGACCGTCACGCCGCCGTGACGGCATTTCGCCAGGCGCGCAGCGATGCGCCCCGTCGTCGCCGTCAGGTGGTGCTGGGTCTGGCCGGCGCGCTGGGGCTGTCGTGGATCGGCTGGACCGCATGGCGCCAGACGCCCTTGTCCGCGTTGGCCACGCTATGGGGCAACGAATACCAGGCCGGCGTGGGCGAAACCCGGCAGGTGACACTGGCCGACGGCACGACGGTCTGGATCAACGCGCTAAGCGCGTTCAACGTGGCGTACCGCAACACCGAACGCCGCCTGCAACTGGCGGCGGGCGAAATCCTGATCGATACCGCCAAGGACCCGCTGCGGCCGTTCTTCGTGGAAACAGGCCAAGGCCGCGTGCAAGCCTTGGGCACGCGCTTTTCGGTCAGTCAGGGCGATGCGCGCACGCTGGTCGCGGTGTATGACGGCGCGGTGCGCGTAAACCTGTTGCGCTCGGACGCCAGCGAGGTCGTGAACGCGGGCCAGCAGGCGCGCTTTACCGCTGACGCTTTGCAGCCCTTGATGCCTGCCGACCCCGCCCGTGAAAGCTGGCGCCGGGGCTTGCTGCTGGCCAATGGCACGCCGCTGTCCGACGTGGTGGCCGAACTGCGCCGCTACCACCCGGGGCACCTGGGCTTGTCGCCCGAGCTGGGGCGCCTGCCCGTCTTCGGCAGCTATCCGCTTACCGATGTGGACCGCGCGCTGGCCATGTTGGCCTCGGTGCTGCCCATCCGCCTGCAACGCCCCTTGCCTTGGTGGATCAGCATCGAAGCACGCGACGCCTGAAAAATATTCACGCATGCGGTTCCGCATTTCGATGCGTCGTTCGATTTAGGAAGCAAGAGTTCTAGCAACGTCCGTTTCGTTGTCTGGCTTCGTTAGCCCGCTTCGTCGGCCGCTTCGTTGGCCGCTTCGTTAGCCCGCTTCGTTAGCCCGCTTCGTTAGCCCGCTTCGTTGGCCCGCTTCGTTGGCCGGCTTCGTTGCCTCTCCACCCGCTTCCTTCATTGATCCCTCGCACGAGCGCATAGGTTTCCGTCATGTCTCACCGCTTTCCCTCCGCGCCAGCGCTGGCGCTGGCCATCGCCGCCGTCTTCGCCCCCTGGGCGCCGACCTTGCATGCGCAGTCCGCGCCCGCCGCCGACCTGCTGTCGTTTGACATCCCTGCCGCGTCGGTGGGCGAGGTGCTGACCCGGCTGGCCAATGAAACCGGCATCTTGCTGGCCGCGCCGCCCGAGCTGCTGGCCGGCCGCCTGAGCGGCGGCGTGCGGGGCCGCTATACACGCGCCGATGCGTTGACCCAGGCATTGACCGGCACCGGCCTACGCGCCACGCGCGAGGCGCCCAACCAGTTCCGGCTGTCCGCCCTGCCCGCCGCTGGCGCCACCACGCTGGAAGCCGTCACCGTCACGGGCAGCGCCGTGGACACCGGCCTGCCCCCCGTCTACGCAGGCGGCCAGGTGGCCAGCGGCGGTCGCATCGGCCTGCTGGGCAACATGAGCGACATGGACACCCCCTTCAGCGCCACGCAATACACGTCCAAGCTGATCGAGGACCAGCAGGCGCAGAACATCGGCGACGTACTGGTCAACGACCCGTCGGTGCGCAACACGTATTCACGCGGCGCGGGACGCGATGAATTCAACATCCGCGGCTTCACCCTGTTCAACTACGACGTGTCGTTCAACGGCCTGTACGGCGTGTCGCCGCGCAACGCCAGTTCGCTGATCGGCGTCGAACGCGTGGAAGTGCTGCGCGGCCCCAACGCCTTGCTCAACGGCATGGCACCGTACGGTTCGGTGGGCGGCGCGATCAACCTGGTGCCCAAGCGCGCCGGCGCCGAGCCGCTGAACCGCTACACCATCAACTACATTGGCGACTCGCAGTTTGGCGTGCACGCCGACCTGGCGCGCCGCTATGGCGACACCCAACAGTTCGGCGTGCGCCTGAACGTGGCCGGCAGCGGTGGCGACCTGCCGCAAGACGGCTCCAAGGAGAACCTGGGCGCCGTGGCCCTGGGCCTGGATTACCAGGCCGAACGTTTCCGGCTGGACGGCGACATCAACTATCAGAACCGCACCACCGATGCGCGCAGCGGCTTGCTGTTTCCGCCGCCGGCGGGCGTGGACATCGGCGCGGCGCCCGACGCGCGCCGCAACTTCTTTCCGTCATGGACCTATTGGAAGACCAAGGAATGGTCGGGCGCCCTGCGCGCCGAATACGACCTGACGCCCGACTGGACGGTGTACGGCGCCATCGGCGCGCGCAAGCACGACTTTGAAAGCCTGCAAACCAGCTGGCTGATGCTGGACGGCAACGGCGACATCGGCGCCGTGCCGGCCCGGCTGAACGAGAACCTGTTGAGCAAGACGGGCGAAATCGGCCTGCGCGGGCGCTTTAACACCGGCGCCGTCAAGCATGAGCCATCCATCAGCGCCAGCGCGCTGGACATCGATTATTCGTCGGCCCGCATCCGTTCGCGCACCGTGTTCTCAAACCTGTACGACCCGGCCGACCTGCCCAAGCCGGACATCGCGCGACCGGGCGACCTGCCCAAGACCAGCGAGTCGCGCCTGTACAGCGTGGCGCTGGCCGACAAGATCTCGTTTCTGGATGACCGCGTGCAGGTCATTGCGGGCTTTCGGCACCAGCGCATCGAGTCCACCAACTTTGACGCCGCCACCGGGCGCAGCACGTCGGAATATGCCAAGTCGGCCGTCACGCCCGCCTTCGCATTGACCGTGCGCCCCACCCAGCGCCTGTCCCTGTACGGCAACTACATCGAAGGCTTGAGCCAGGGCGGCACCGCGCCCGAAGGCTCGGTCAATGCGGGGGAAATGTTCGCGCCAGAAATTGCCAAGCAGATCGAAGTGGGCGGCAAATACGACTTTGGCGAATTCTCCACGACGTTAAGCGCGTTCCAGATCGAAAAACCCAGCAGCTTTCTGGATCCCGACACCCGCCGCTACGTATCCAACGGACAGCAGCGCAATCGCGGCCTGGAATTGTTGGTGCAAGGCGACGCCGCGCCCGGCGTGCGATTGCTGGGCGGCGTGGCCTATACCGACGCGCGCCTGACGCGCACCGAAGGCGGTGCCAATGATGGCAACTGGGCGCCGGCCGTGCCGCGCTTTCAGTTCAACGCGGCAGCGGAATGGGACACGCCCTTTCTGCCCGGCCTGACCGTCACGGCGCGCATGGTGCGCACCAGCCAGCAGTATGTCGACGTGGGCAACACGCAGACGATCCCCGGCTGGACGCGCTTTGATCTGGGCGCGCGCTACGCGTTCAACGCCAGCGGCACGCCGATGGTGGTACGGGCGACGGTGGAAAACGTGTTCAACAAGAACTACTGGCAGTCGGCCGCGCGGGAAGGCTTGACCGTCGGCGCACCGCGCACGGTGCTGCTGTCGGTCTCGGCCGAGTTCTGACCCACGCCGGGGTCTGGTCCGCGCCGGGTTCGATCTACACCGGGTGAGATCTGCGCCGGCTTCGATCTGCACCGAGTTCGATCTGCACCGGCTTCGATCTACGCCGGCGCGCCGCGCTGGCTGTCGCGCGGCAGGTCCACCCGGAAGCGCGTCACGCCGTTGCGCGATTCGGCGCCGATGCGGCCGTGATGGCTCAGCACGATCTGCTGCGCGATGAACAAGCCCAGCCCCAGCCCGTTGTGGCTGTCAGCCCGACGCTCGCCGCTGCGAAAGGGATTGAACAGGTGCGGCAGCAAAGCCGGTGGAATCGTGCCGCCATTGCTGACCGTGACCGTGACGCGGTCGGCCACTGTGCCGTCGGCGTGCACATGCACCGGGATGTCGCGGTCGCCATGATGCAGGGCGTTGCCGATCAGGTTGGCAAACACCTGGCACAGGCGGTCGCCGTCCCAGACGCCCGCCATGTCGCCCACGAATTCGCATTCGATCTGCCGGTCGGGCCGGCCCGTCTGCGCTTCGTCCACGGTGCGGCGCACCAGTGCATCCATGCGCTGCTGGGCCGAGGCCAGCGTCAAGCCGCCCGCCTGCCGGATACGCGTAACGTCCAGCAGGTCTTCGATCAACCGCGCCATGCGCTCGCTGCTTTGCAACATGCGCTGGGCCAGGCCCGCCACGCGGCCGGGGTCCGTCTGCCGCTGCAACAGGGACGCGCCCATCACGATCGATTGCAAGGGCGTGCGCAGGTCATGACTTAACACGGCCATGAACATCTCGTTGATGCGCAAGGCTTCGGTGCGCTCTTCCAGCTGCTGCGCCAGCGCGCGCTTGCGCTCATGCAGTTCGAAAAAGACGTTTGCCTTCATGCGCAGCATGTGCGGGTCGATGGGCTTGTACAGAAAGTCCACGGCGCCGCTTTCATAGCCGCGAAACTGCCAGTTGTGTTCGCGCGAACCGGCGGTGATGAAGATCAGCGGAATGTGGCGCGTACGCTCGCTGCCCCGGATCAGTTCGGCCAGCTCGAAACCGTTCATGTCGGGCATCTGCACGTCCAACAGCGCCAGCGCGACGTCGCCGTGGTTCAACAGCAGTTCAAGCGCTTCGGGGCCGGATTGGGCCTTGAGCACCTGGATCTTTTCATTTTGCAGCAGCGCTTCCAGCGCGATCAGGTTTTCGGGAATGTCGTCGACGAGCAGGCATTTGATTCTTTCTTCTTGCGGTTTGGCAGATGTCAGGAACATGGTGTCAAAGCGGTTTAGGGTTACAGCACGGGCTGCGTCGGCAAGCGGGCAAGCATCGCGGCGATCTCGTCGGGGGCCAGTTGGTCATCAACCGCGTGCCGGGCCAACGCCGCTTGCGGCATGGTGGGCATTGAGGCGGACGACGGCGACTGCACCACGGTGCGACCGCCGGCGGCATGAATGGCAGCCAGGCCTTGCGCGCCGTCCTCGTTCGCGCCGGAAAGCAGGATGCCCATCAGCCGGTCGCCATAGCAGTCGGCAGCCGAATCAAACAAGACGTCAATCGACGGCCGTGAAAAATACACGGGCGCGCCGACCGACAACGCCAATCGCGGCCCCTGGTCCACCAACAGGTGGTAATCCGGCGGCGCGAAGTACAGATGACCCGGCTGTATCCAAAGCTGATCTTCCGCCTCCAGCACGGGCAAGGCGCAGCGTTCACGAAAAATATCCACCAGCAGGCTGCGTCGGTCGCGCGGCAAATGCAGCACGATGATCACGGCCGCGCACAGGCGCGCCGGCAAGGCGGGAATCAGCACGTTCAGCGCGTCAAGCGCGCCCGACGAGCCGCCGATGACGATGGCGTCCCACGGGCCCGACGGCGTCCTTGTCGCCGTGCTTGCCGCCGCGCTTGCCGGAAGGGTCGGCGCGCCCGAGCTCACAGCCCCGCCTTTTTGCGGTAGATGCGTTCTTCAAGCACAAAGTCGTCAAAGTTGTCGGCCTGCCCCGTGAACCGCAGGGATTCGCGCGAGCCCAGGCCAAGAAAGCCGCGGTGCACCAGTGCGTCATGGAACAAGCCCAGCGCGCGGTTTTGCAAGTCGCGCTCGAAGTAGATAAGCACGTTGCGGCACGATATCAAGTGCACTTCGGCGAACACGCTGTCGGTGGCCAGGCTGTGATCGGAAAATACCATGTGTTCGCGCAGCCGCTTGTCGAACACCACCCGTCCGTATCGGGCCGTGTAGTAGTCAGACAGCGAGCTCAACCCGCCCGAGCGCGCGTGGTTGCTGGAAAACGCGGCTACGCGGTCCAGGTCGAACACGCCTTGCTCGGCGGCGCGCAGCGCATGCGGGTTGATGTCGGTGGCGTAGATCAGCGCGCGGTCCAGCAAGCCCTCTTCGGCCAACAGGATGGCCAGCGAATAGACCTCTTCGCCGGCGCTGCATCCGGCCACCCACACTTTGATCGACGGGTAGGTGCGCAGGATGGGAATGACCTCGGTGCGCAGCGCCTGAAAGTAGCCGGGGTCGCGAAACATGTCGCTGACCTGCACGGTCAGGAACTGCAACAGCGCGGTGAACACCGCCGGTTCATGCAGCACGCGGTCTTGCAACTGCGATAGCGTCTTGCAGCCGAACTGGGTCAGCGCGGTTTGCAGCCGCCGCTTCAGGGACGCCTGCGCGTACTCCCGAAAATCGTAGTGGTAGTGGTGGTAGATGGCATCAAGCAGCAGACGCTGCTCGATGTCGGCAATACGCGCTTTGGCAGAGGCAGGCATGGTGGTGTTCAGCGTAAAAAAGCGCGGACGCGGCGTTAGCTGCGCATCCAGACGCGCACCAGGGACAGCAAGCGTTCAACATCAAGGGGCTTGGCGATGTAGTCGTTGGCGCCGGCCGCCAGGCATTTCTCCTGGTCGTCCTTCATGGCCTTGGCGGTCAGCGCAATGATCGGCAGGCGCCGCCATTCCGGCCGGTTGCGGATGTGACGCATCGCCGTGTAGCCATCCATCTCCGGCATCATGATGTCCATCAGAACCAGGTCGATCGCGGCCATGCCGTCCGAACCGGCGCGCTCCAGCGCATCCAGCGCCTCGCGGCCGTTGCGCGCAATTTCCACGCGCAGGCCGGTGGGTTCAAGAATGCTGGACAGCGCGAACACGTTGCGCACGTCGTCTTCCACCACCAGCACCGTACGGCCTTCCAGCGTGGAATCGCGGCTGCGGGCCAGCTCCAGCATCTGGCGATGCTCGGGCGGCAGTTCGGCTTCAACCTGGTGCAGGAACAGCGTCACTTCGTCCAGCAGGCGTTCGGGCGAACGCGCGTCCTTGATGATGATGGACTTCGAGAAACGGCGCAGGTGCTGCTCTTCATCGCGCGACAGCGCGCGGCCCGTGTACACGATGACCGGCGGAAACGACACGCTTTCCTGCTCGGCCATCTGCTCTAGCAATTCATAGCCGCTGATGTCGGGCAGGTTCAAGTCCATCACCACGCAATCGAACGTGGTGCCGCGCAGCAGTTCCAGCGCCGCGGCAGCAGTGGCGGCGGGCACGATTTCGACATCGTTACGCGCCAGCAGCTGGCGCACGCTTTCGCGTTGGCGGTCGTCGTCTTCCACCACCAGCACGCGTCGCACGTGTTGGGTGAACTTGGCTTCCAGGCGCCGCAAGGCTTCCACCAGCTCTTCGCGCTTGACGGGCTTGAGGGCGTAGCCGACGGCGCCCCGGCCCATGGCTTCCTGCGCGTAGTCCGCTACCGACACCACGTGCACGGGGATGTGGCGCGTTTGCGGGTTGCGTTTCAGTTGATCCAGGACGCCTAGCCCGGAAAAATCAGGCAAGTTCACGTCCAGCACGATGGCGTTGGGGCGCTTTTGCGTCGCAAGCTCCAGGCCGTCGGTGGCGGTGTGCGCCGTCAGGCAGCCAAAGCCCATTTCGCGGGCCAGGTCGGCAAGAATGCCGGCAAAGCGCTCGTCGTCCTCGATGACGAGAATGCTGCGTTCCGGCTGGGCGCTGTCACTGTCGCCGGCGGGCGCGGGGGTATCGGGCACCTTGGCGGCCGCCGGCGACTGCCGCGTTTCGACCGCGGCATACACCGGCTTGGCGATGCGGGGAAACGGCGCCACGCTGCTACGCGTTTGCGCGGGCGGCGGCGCGTTTTCCAGGCGCACCGGCACTTCCAGCGTGAAAACGCTGCCCTGCCCCGGTGTGCTGGCCACGGTCAGCTTGCCGCCCAGCAGTTCGGCCAGATCGCGCGAGATCGACAGCCCCAGCCCCGTGCCGCCGTACTTGCGATGCGTGCTGCCGTCTGCCTGCCGGAACGCTTCGAAGATCAGCTCTTGCTGCTCGGCCGGCACGCCGATGCCGGTGTCGTGCACCGCAAAAAGCAGGCGGTCGCGGCCCGCGCGCGAAACGCGCAGCGCCACCGTGCCGCGCTCGGTGAATTTCAGCGCGTTCGACAACAGGTTCTTCAGCACCTGGCCCAGGCGCTTGGGGTCGGTGTGCATAGCCGGCGGGACGGCGGAGTCGATATCCAATTCCAGCGCCAGGCCCTTTTCCAGCGCCATCGGCCGCAGGGGTTCCAGCAGGCGTTGCAGGGTCGAGGCGATGGTCACCTGCTCGACTTCCATCGTGGCCTGCCCGGCCTCGATCTTGGCCAGGTCCAGGATGTCGTTGATCAGCGTCAGCAGGTCGCTGCCGGCGGCGTAGATGGTTTGCGCGTACTTGACCTGTTCGGTGCTGAGGTTGCCGGGCTTGTTGTCCGACAGCAGCTTGGCCAGGATCAGCGTGGAATTAAGCGGCGTGCGCAGCTCGTGGCTCATGTTGGCCAGGAACTCGCTCTTGAACTGGCTGGCCTGCGTCAGTTGGCGGGCCTTCTCGGTCAGCGCGCCCTGCACCCGCAGCAGTTGTTCGGCTTGCGCTTCCAGGTTGGTATTGGTCTGCTCAAGCTCGGTCTGCTGCAATTCCATGCGCGCCTGCGATTCCTGCAGGATGCGGCTTTGCTGCTCAAGCTCTTCGTTGCTGACGCGCAGTTCTTCCTGCTGGGTTTGCAACTCTTCGGCCTGACGCTGGGTTTCTTCCAGCAGCGCTTCCAGGCGGGTACGGTCCTGGCCGGAGCGGATGGCCGAGGCCAGCATTTCCGAGGCGCCTTCCAGCAGGCCGCGTTCCACTTCACCCACCGGATGGTTAAAGCCCAGTTCGATTACGGCGTAGACGCGGCCGTTCATCATGGCCGGCGCCAGCACCAGTTCGGCCGGGTTGGAACGGCCCACGGCGGACGCCAATTCCAGATGGCTCGCCGGCACGTCGCGCACATGCAGCAGGCGGCGCGACGTGACGGCCTGGCCGGTCAGCCCTTCAGCCGGCAAGATTTTGCGTGCCAGTCGCTCGGGGGGCAAGGCGAACCCGCCGAACAGTTCAAGTTCGCCGGTGGCGCGATCCACCACGTAGCCCGCGCCCACCTCGGCGCCCAGGTACTCGGCCAGATAATCCAGCGAACGCTTGCCGATTTCATCCAGGCGCAAGTCGCCCTGCAAACGCATGCTGAGACCCGACAAACCGGTGGTAACCCACGACTGCCGCGCCTTGGCCTGGTATTCACGCACGGTCATGCCGGCCGACAGCGCAATCAGCGCCAGCAACAGGATCGAGCCGCCCCACGAGTAATAGGCCGACGTGATGGCCGCCGACGCCCAGGCGTCGCGCCCAGCGGCCAGCTCTTCCATCTGCCGCGCATAAAGGTCGCTGACCAGCTCGCGCAGGCGATCCATCGCGTCCTTGCCCGCGTCGGTACGCACCATGGCTATGGCGCCTTCCGCGTTGCCGGCCTTTTGCATGTCGATGGTTTCGCGCAGCTCTTCGAGCTTCTGGCGGGTGATGCCTTCGATGTCGTTGACGATGCGGCGCTGCGAAGGGTCGTCGGACGTGGCGGCCTTGATGATGGCCAGCCGCTGTTCAATCAGCGGCAGCGCGCGCAAATACGGTTGCAGGTAAGGCAGTTCGCCCGTAAGCAGGTACCCGCGCTGGCCGATCTCGGCATCCTTGACGGCCGAATTGAACAGGCTGAGCTGGCGCAACGTTTCCGTGCTGCGGTCCATTGCCTTGACGGCTTCGGTGCGGCTGTCGGTAGACCGCACATTGACGAAGGCGATCACCAAAGTGGCTAGCGCGGCCGTCAGGAATCCGACCAACAAAGTCCGAGGAAAGGCAGAACGGTTGGCAGGCTGCGACGACGATTTCGGCATGGTATCGGTGGCGGTTCAAGGTAGGGGCGAGTGCCGCTGCCCGACGACGCGGCGGCCCCGGAACATGAACGAGGCGCGGTCGTGGCTAACGGCCTTAAGCGCTGGACTATACCTGTTTTGAACGCGTCTCAACATGTGGAACAGAGCTGAAACCATCCACCCTGCCCGCGCGGCGAAACGCGGGCCGCGACTACGCCCCGCGCCACCGCTTTGCCGCTGGATTGCCTTACTGAACCCGCAGCTTGCCGTCCGCGATGATCTTGGCCCATTTGGCCTGCTCACCGGTCTGGAACGCCGTGAATTGCGCGGGCGTATTCGGCGTGTAGGCCAGGCCCAGCGCCTTCATCTTGGCGTTGACGTCGGGCTTGGCGATGATGGCCGCAATGGTCTGGTTCAATCGGTCGACAACGGCGGGCGGCGTGTTCGCAGGCGCGTAGATGGCCTGCCAGCTACTGACGTCAAAGCCCGCGACACCGGCCTCCTGCATGGTCGGCACGTCGGGCATGACGTCGGTGCGCTTGGCGGACGTGACCGCCAGCGCGCGCACCTTGCCACTTTGAACGTAAGGCAAGGCAACCAGCGCGGTTTCGAACGAACTGGGAATCTGGCCGCCGATCAAATCCTGGATGGCCGGCGCGCTGCCCCGATACGGCACATGCGTCAGATGCGCCCCGGTCAATTGCTTGAACACCTCGCCGGAAAGATGCTGCGACGTGCCTTGCCCGGCCGAGCCGAAAGCGATGGTGTCGGGGTTGGCCTTGCCGGCCGCCACCACGTCCTGCACGGTTTTGTACGGCTGGTTCGCGCCGACGAGCAGCACGTTCGAAATGCTGCCCAGCAAGATCACCGGCGCAAAATCGCGGGCGGCGTTGTAGTTGATGCCAGGCAACAGCGACGGGTTGATGGCGTGCGTGGCGATGGTGCCCAGCAGCAGCGTGTAGCCGTCCGGCTTGGCGCGCGCGACGGCGTCGGCGCCCAGCACTCCGCCCGCGCCGCCCTTGTTTTCCACCAGCACGGTCTGGCTCAGGCTGGCGCCGAGTTCCTGTGCGATGAGGCGCCCAAGAATGTCCGAGGTGCCACCCGCTGCAAATGGCACCACCAAGGTGATGGGCTTGGCGCGCGGCCAGTCGTCGGCGGCATGGGCCGAGGCGGCGGCCAGGGTGGTCAGGGCCAAAGCGGCGAACGTGCGGCGCAGCAGGGGGAATGCCTTCAAGCTTGTCTCCTAGGGGGTTCTTCTAGTCTTGTACGTTGTCGTATGACTTATGGAAAAAGGAGAATACTTCGTTGGCGGACTGCGTTTCAATCTAGGGTAATTCCGAATTCGGGGTGCCTCTATAGGCGGTGTCTCATAGGGACGACATGGGATTTTCGCTGCCATTGCATCGAACGGGTTGTATGTTGTACGATGACATACATCTACTCCAGGCCCAAGGATTTTTCCAGGCCGTCCCATGGTTCTACCCCCTCCTTTTTTATTGGATGACAGGCATGACGACTCCCCAGGAACTCAAAGAAATCGTATCGGAAGGTTTGCTGTCCTTCCCCGTGACGGACTTTGACCAGAACGGCGATTTCAACGCCAAGACCTACGCCGCGCGCCTGGAATGGCTGGCCCCGTATGGCGCCACCGCGCTGTTCGCTGCGGGCGGCACTGGCGAGTTCTTCTCCCTGGCGCCCCAGGAATATTCCGACGTCATCCGCACCGCCGTGCAGACCTGCGCCGGCAAGGTGCCGATCCTGGCCGGTGCAGGCGGCCCCACCCGCACCGCCATCGCCTACGCACAAGAAGCCGAGCGCCAGGGCGCCAAGGGCATCCTGCTGCTGCCGCACTACCTGACCGAAGCCTCGCAAGACGGCATCGCCGCGCACGTGGAAGAAGTCTGCAAGTCCATCAAGATCGGCGTCATCGTCTACAACCGCGCCCAGTCCCGCCTGTCGGCCGACAGCCTGGAACGCCTGGCCGAACGCTGCCCGAACCTGGTCGGTTTCAAGGACGGCATTGGCGACATCGAAGCCATGGTGCGCATCCGCCGCAAGATGGGCGACCGCTTTTCGTACCTGGGCGGCCTGCCCACGGCTGAAGTCTATGCCGCCGCCTACCGCGCGCTGGGCGTGCCGGTGTATTCGTCGGCCGTCTTCAACTTCGTGCCCAAGACCGCCATGGACTTCTACCGCGCCATTGCCGCCGGCGATTCCGACACCACCAACCGCTTGCTGGATGATTTCTTCCTGCCGTACCTGGAAATCCGCAACCGCAAGGCCGGCTACGCCGTCAGCATCGTCAAGGCCGGCGCCAAGCTGGTCGGCCACGATGCCGGCCCGGTGCGCGCGCCGCTGACCGACCTGACCGGCGAAGAGCTGGAAATGCTTAACGCCCTGATCAAGAAGCTTGGCCCGCAGTAAGCGGCCACGTACCCGCCGCTCGGCTGAGAAAGAACGCCCTCTGGTTTGAGGGCGTTTTTTTTGCTTACGCATCCCGCGCAACGAGCCATTGCCGAATACTCAGCCTGTATGTTGTCATACAGGTTGATGTTCTGAACGACCTTACCGTTGCCGTGTCGGCGTGAAAGCCCCTGGTCCGCGCCTTGTCCTGGCCTTCATCGCGGCCTCGATCGCCCCTTCGTACAAGCGGCCGCGATGCCCGGAAAGCGTACACTTGCGGCTCCGGACGCGGGCCTAACGCCCGCTGTAACTGCCCCACCCTATAAGAGAGACGATGGAAACTCCCGCCCGGCCCCGCCAGCGTTCGCGCCTGACAGACGTGGTCATCCAGGAACTGAACAAGCGCCTGGACGCCCGCACCTATCGCGCCGGCGACAAGCTGCCGTCGGAACATGCGCTGTGCGATGAATTCAACGTCAGCCGCACGGTCATCCGCGAAGCGGTTGCGTCGATGCGCCTGAGCGGCCGGTTGGTCAGCAAGCCCGGCATCGGCGTATTCGTCACCGAAGACCGCGAAAAGCCCATCGACTTTGTCATCGAACCCGCTACCGACCCGCGCTGGGCGCTGCACATCATGGAGTTGCGCGCCGGGCTTGAGGTCGAAGCCTGTGGCCTGGCGGCCGAGCGCCGCAGCGCCTCGGACCTGAGCGGCATCGTGGAAGCGTTCGACGCGTTCAACCGCGCCACGCGCGACATGGAAGCCGCCGTCAAGGCCGACTACGAGTTCCACCTGTCCATTGCCAAGGCGTCCAACAACCCGCACTTTCCCGCGCTGCTGCGCGCGGCGGTGCGCGACGTCATGCTGGACTTGAACATCAAGCACGGCGGCAAGACCCCCGAAGAGCTCGAAACCTACGAAACCCGCAACGTGCGCGAACACGAAGCCATCCTGACCGCCATCATGCGCCGCGACCCGGGCGCCGCGCGCGCCGCCATGGCCCGCCACCTGGGCGACAGCATCGCCCGATACCGCAAGTTGCTGTCGCAGGCGCCCGCGCAATAGAACGCCCGCCAGGGGAAACCGTGCCGGCGTTGTCACTGCCCGGCACGGAAATTACGGGAATCCCCTTACTTGCTGGCTTGTATGACAGCTGCCATCATACGTCTCATGACTTGACGGATTGAGCGCATGCCGGTTTTGCCGGCCCAAGCCCGACCAAGCGCCGTCCAAGCATGACTTTCGTTATGACCCTCGTTGTACAAGTACCGCCGATGAGTCCGATCCTATCTCTACGCACGACGTTCCAGCGCTACACGACGCGTATCCATCGGCATACCCCCTGACCTGAGCGCCTGAGCCGGTCAACCGCGCCCCTTCCGGGCCCGCTTCCCTTTCCTTCGCGCCTTCGCGTGCCCTACCCGCCCGGCCCCGGCCGGCGATCGGCTGCGCCTGCGCGACGGACCCCGCTTTCCCTTTCGCTTATTCCAAGCGTTTTCGACCCCTCCCCAGGAGCATTCTTCATGCGTAAGTTTCTGACCACCGCCGTTGCGGCGACTTTGCTGTGCGCCGCCTCTGGCGCGCAAGCCGGCGTGACGTTCGATGCCGTCAAGAAAAAGGGTTTCTTGCAGTGCGGCTTTGCCGGCATTCCCGGCTTCTCGGTGTTGGACAGCAAGGGCGAATGGACGGGGCTGGACGTGGACATGTGCCGCGCCGTCGCGGCCGCCATGTTCGGCGACGCTTCCAAGGTCAAGGGCAATGTGTTGACCGCGCAAGCCAAGTTCACCGCCTTGCAGTCCGGCGAGATCGACATGCTGTCGCGCAACACCACGCAGACGCTGACCCGCGACACCACGCTGGGCCTGATCGGCGTGGGCGTGAACTTCTATGACGCACAGGGCCTGATCGTCAAGAAGTCGATGAACGTGAAAACCGTGAAGGAACTGGACGGCGCGACGATCTGCGTGCAGCCCGGCACCACCACCGAGCTGAACCTGGCCGACTACTTCCGTAGCCGCGGCCTGACGTTCAAGCCCGTGCTGGTCGAGAACTACGACGAGAACTTCCGCCTCCTGGAATCGGGCCGTTGCGATGCCTATACCAACGACAAGTCCAACACCGCCGCCAACATGCGCACGCGCCTGGCCAAGCCGGAAGACTGGGAAATCCTGCCCGAAAATCTGTCCAAGGAACCCTTGGGCCCGATGGTTCGTCAGGGCGACGAGCAATGGTTCAACGTGGTGCGCTGGTCGCTGAACGCGATGCTGGAAGCCGAGGAATACGGCATCACGTCCAAGAACGTGGACGACATGCTCAAGAGCACCAACCCGAACGTGCAGCGCATCCTGGGCGTGACGCCGGGCATGGGCAAGAACCTGGGGCTGGACGACAAGTGGGCCTACAACATCATCAAGCAGGTGGGCAACTACGGCGAAAGCTATGACCGCGCCATGGGCAAGGACAGCCCGCTGAAGCTGGAACGCGGCCTGAACAAGCAGTGGACGCAAGGCGGCCTGATGTACGGCTGGCCGGTGCGTTAAGCCCCACCTGCTCTGCCTTAGCGACGGCGCAACCGCACTCTGGCAATACCCGCCGTCGCGGCATCCCGCCCTTGCGCGACTTCGCCCTGGTGCAAAGCCGCTTTTCTCTTTACCCGCAAGCCCGGCCATCGCACGGCCTGGTTTGCCCTTTTTACGTTGTAATCATGAACAGCATCGTCAATGCCCGCCTGAAACAGATCAAACCCTCGCCCAGCATGGCCGCCAAGATCGTCGTCGACGAACTGCGCCGCCAGGGCCGCGAGATCGCCGACTTCACGTTGGGCGAGCCCGACATGCCGACGCCCGCCCACATCGCGCGCGCCGGCCAGGACGCCATCGCCAGCGGCGACATCCGCTACACCAGCCCGAACGGCACCGTGGGCCTGCGCCGCGCCATCGCCAACAGCCTGCAACTAGGCCTGGGCGTGTCCTACGGCATGGACCAGATCACCGTGGGCGCGGGCGCCAAGCAGATCATCGGGGCCGCGTTGACGGCCAGCCTGGAACCGGGCGACGAAGTGATCGTGTGCGCGCCGTACTGGGTGTCTTACCCCGACATGGTGCTGCTGAACGAAGGCAAGCCCGTGGTTGTGACCGGCCCGGAATCGCAAGGGTTCAAGCTGGACGCCGCCACGCTGGAAGCCGCCATCACGCCGCGCACGCGCTGGTTGATCCTGAATTCGCCCAGCAACCCCAGCGGCGCCGTCTACAGCGCCGCCGAACTGCGCGCGTTGACCGACGTGCTGGTGCGCCATCCGCACGTCTGGATTCTTAGCGACGAAATCTACGCGCCCTTCTGCTATAGCGGCCAGGCGCATGCCTCGCCCGTGCAGGTCGAGCCGCAACTGATCGGCCGCACGCTGATCGTCAACGGCATGTCCAAGTCCTACGCCATGACGGGCTGGCGCGTGGGCTACGGCGCGGGCCCGGCCGAGCTGATCAAGGCCATGAGCACGGTCATGTCGCAAAGCACCTCGTGCCCCAGCGCGATCTCGCAAGTGGCGGCGCAGGCCGCTCTGGAAGGCGACCAGTCCAGCGTGACGCAGATGGTCGACATCTTCAAGGCGCGCCGCGACCTGATCGTGCGCCGCCTGAACGCCATTCCCGGCATCTCGTGCGCGATGCCCGACGGCGCCTTCTACGTGTACGCCAACGTGCAAGGCCTGATCGGCCGCACCGGCCCGGCCGGCGAACTGAAGACGGACCTGGACGTCAGCCTGTTCTTCCTGCGCGAAGCCGGCGTTGCCGTGATCGACGGCGGCTCGTACGGCTTGTCGCCCTACGTGCGGTTCTCGTTCGCGACGTCCACCGAAGTCATCGAACAAGGCATGGACCGCCTGGAAGCGGCCGTCAAAGTCTTGATGGCGGACTAAGTCGTGGCCAAGCACACCGCGCTATCCCCGGTGCCGCGGCCCGCGCACCGGGTTTCCTGGAACGACCCGGCCACGCGCGCGCTGGTCTACCAGGTGCTGGCCCTGACGCTGGTCGGGGCCGGTGTCTGGTTCCTGGTGCACAACACGCTGCACAACCTGTCGATGCGCAACATCGCCATGGGGTTCGGCTTCCTGGACCGCGAGGCAGGCTTTGCGATTGGCGAATCCGTCATCGCCTACGGCCCGGCGGACACCTATGGCCGCGCGATCTTCGTGGGCGTGCTGAACACGCTGCGCGTGGGCGTGCTGGCGCTGGTCGCCGCGACGATACTGGGCGTTTTCATCGGCGTCGGCCGCCTGTCGAAGAACTGGCTCGTCAAGAAAATCACCTCGGTGTACGTCGAGGTGATGCGCAACGTGCCGCTCTTGCTGCAACTGTTCTTCTGGTATGCGCTGATCACCGAAAACATGCCCGGCCCGCGCCAGGCGCACAACCCCTTGCCCGGCGTGTTCATTTCCAACCGGGGCCTGAAAGTGCCCGGGCTGGAAGGCGCGTCGCTGGACTGGGTGCTGGGCGGCCTGGCGCTTGCCATCGTGGCGATTCTGTTCCTGGGCCACTGGGGCACCAAGCGCCAGGAAGCCACCGGGCGCGCGTTTCCGTTGGGCCGCGCCGCCATCGGCTTGCTGATCGGCTTGCCCATCGTGGGCTGGCTGGCGGGCGGTGCATCGCTGACGTTGGACATGCCAGCGTTAAAGGGCTTCAACTTCGTCGGCGGGCTGACCCTGTCGCCGGAGTTCGTCGCCCTGTTCCTGGGTCTTACCGTCTACACCTCGGCGTTCATCGCCGAAGTGGTGCGCTCGGGCATCCAGGCAGTCAACAACGGCCAGTGGGAAGCGGCCGGTTCGTTGGGCCTGCCACGCGCGAAAGTGCTGCGGCTGGTGGTGCTGCCGCAGGCCTTGCGCGTGATCATCCCGCCGATGACCAGCCAATACCTGAACCTGCTCAAGAACAGTTCGCTGGCGGTTGCCATCGGCTATCCGGACATCGTGTCGGTCGTGAACACCACGCTGAACCAGACCGGCCAGGCCATCGAAGGCATCCTCATCATCATGGGCGCCTACCTGACGGTCAGCCTGTCGATCTCGATATTCATGAATTGGTACAACAAGCGCATCGCGCTGGTGGAGCGTTGATATGAGCAGCACTACGCATTCCTTCACCGACGCCCTGCCCCCGCCCAGCACCCAGGTGGGCGCGTGGGCCTGGGTACGGTCACGCCTGTTTTCGTCGCCGCTGAATATCCTGATCACGGTACTGCTGGCCTGGTTTTTGTTGATGTCGCTGCCGGCGCTGGTGGAATGGGCTTTCCTGAAGGCCAATTTCACCGCCACCAATGCCATGGAATGCCGCGCGTCCGTCGGCGGCGCCTGCTGGGCGTTCATCGTTGAAAAGCATCGGCTGATTCTGTTCGGCACCTATCCGTTCGACGAGCAATGGCGGCCGCTGATCGCGACGCTGATCCTGGTTGGCGTGATCGCGTGCAGCGGCATGCGCCGCTTCTGGAACGGCAAGCTGGCGCTGATCTGGACGGCCGGCCTGACGGCCGTGGCGCTGTTAATGTGGGGCGGCGTGTTCGGCCTGACCTATGTCGAGAACTCGCGCTGGGGCGGCCTGCCGTTGACGCTGATCCTGGCCACGTTCGGCATTGCGTTCGCCTTTCCTATCGGCGTGATGCTGGCCCTGGGCCGGCGTTCGAAAATGCCCGCCATCAAGGCGCTGTGCGTCGTGTACATCGAACTGATACGCGGCGTGCCGCTGATCAGCCTGCTGTTCATGTCGTCGGTGATGCTGCCCTTGTTCTTGCCCGAAGGCTTCACCATCGACAAGCTGCTGCGCGCGCAGATCGCCATCATCATGTTCGCCGCCGCCTACATCGCGGAAACGGTGCGCGGCGGCTTGCAGGCCATTCCGAAGGGGCAGTATGAAGGCGCCGATTCGCTGGGCCTGAATTACTGGCAGCAGATGCGCAAGATCATCCTGCCGCAAGCGCTGAAGATCGTGATTCCGCCGCTCGTCGGTATTTTCATCAGCCTGTTCAAGGACACGTCGCTGGTTGTCATCATCGGCATTTTCGATTTGACGCTGGCGGCCAAGGCGGCCCTGTCCGACGCGGCGTGGCGAGGTTTCGGGGTAGAGGCTTATCTCTTTATCTCGCTGATCTACTTCGCCTTTTGCTATTCCATGTCCAAATACAGTCAAGCGCTGGAAAAGCGCCTGGCCACCGGGCACGCGCGCTGATTGCGCCGCGTAGCCCCCGGTAAACTTTACGGAGACCAAGCATGTCGGATTCCATTATTCGATTGCAGGGCGTGAACAAGTGGTACGGCCAGTTCCACGTGCTGCGCAACATCAACCTGGACGTCGCGCCCGGTGAACGCATCGTGGTGTGCGGCCCGTCGGGCTCGGGCAAGTCCACCATGATCCGCTGCATCAACCGGCTGGAAGAACACCAGCAAGGGCAGATCATTGTTGACGGCACCGAGCTGACCAACGACCTCAAGCACATCGAGACCATCCGCCGCGAAGTGGGCATGGTGTTCCAGCACTTCAACCTGTTCCCGCACCTGACGGTGCTGGAGAACCTGACGCTGGGACCCATGTGGGTGCTGAAACAGCCGCGCGCGCAGGCCGAGGCCACGGCGATGAAGTACCTGGAACGCGTGCGCATCCCGGATCAGGCCAAGAAGTTTCCAGGCCAGTTGTCGGGCGGCCAGCAGCAGCGCGTGGCGATTGCGCGGTCCTTGTGCATGAACCCGAAGGTCATGCTGTTCGACGAGCCCACCTCGGCGCTGGACCCCGAAATGGTCAAGGAAGTGCTGGACGTGATGGTGACGCTGGCCCAGGAAAGCGGCATGACGATGATCTGCGTGACGCACGAAATGGGCTTTGCGCGCAAGGTCGCCAACCGCGTGATCTTCATGGACCGCGGCGAAATCATCGAGCAGAACAACCCGGATGCGTTCTTCGATAGCCCGCGGAACGAGCGGACACAGCTGTTCCTGAGCCAGATATTGCACTGAGGCGCCTCTTCATCAGCGTGACTGGCGTCGGTGCGCGTCTGACATGAAATGCCGTCCTTGATGAAGGGCGGCATTTTTTTAGGGCGAGTACGTGGCCTCGCCGCGAACGGTGCAAGTAGGTTGCAAGGGCGAATCGGGCGAATCGGGCGATGGGGAGGCTGGAAAAATCGCGAAGGGGCCGCGTAGCACTGATTGGCCACGATTTCGTAACCCTCCTATAGATACACGCCTGCAAGCAAGGGAACATGGTGGGTTTTACGCCTTCCTGTAGCGGGTGTTTCCGCTTCGACCATGACGACCGAACCCAGTCTGGAATCCCTGGTGCCGGAAATTCTCCGCATCGCTGATCAAACGCGCTGCGACGCGGCCCCCAGCGCCGTGGTCGCGTGCAAGAGCGAAGTCGCCATCTTGCCCCTGCGCTATGCCGTTGTGACCGACGCCGGCCCGGGCCTGGATACCTTGGCGCCTGCGCTACCGCCCCACCTTGCCGCCAATTTTCCGCCGCTACAGGGCAAGCACGCGCGCTACGCCGTACGCACGATGCGCAGAGGCTATCTGTACCTGTTCACGAAGCGCTACATGAAGGACTGGTTCTGCGAAAGTGCCTATCGCACCTATGACAC